>NZ_ACZO01000011.1 GCF_000176155.1 Vibrio metschnikovii CIP 69.14
CAACCCGAACACCAGAGGTTCGTCCACTCCGGTCCTCTCGTACTAGGAGCAGCCCCCTTCAATTCTCCAACGCCCACGGCAGATAGGGACCGAACTGTCTCACGACGTTCTAAACCCAGCTCGCGTACCACTTTAAATGGCGAACAGCCATACCCTTGGGACCGACTTCAGCCCCAGGATGTGATGAGCCGACATCGAGGTGCCAAACACCGCCGTCGATATGAACTCTTGGGCGGTATCAGCCTGTTATCCCCGGAGTACCTTTTATCCGTTGAGCGATGGCCCTTCCATTCAGAACCACCGGATCACTATGACCTGCTTTCGCACCTGCTCGAACCGTCATTCTCGCAGTTAAGCGGGCTTATGCCATTGCACTAACCTCACGATGTCCAACCGTGATTAGCCCACCTTCGTGCTCCTCCGTTACTCTTTGGGAGGAGACCGCCCCAGTCAAACTACCCACCAGGCACTGTCCGCAACCCCGATTAGGGGCCAACGTTAGAACATCAAAACTACAAGGGTGGTATTTCAAGGTTGACTCCACGCAAACTAGCGTCTGCGCTTCAAAGTCTCCCACCTATCCTACACATGTAGGTTCAATGTTCAGTGCCAAGCTGTAGTAAAGGTTCACGGGGTCTTTCCGTCTAGCCGCGGGTACACTGCATCTTCACAGCGATTTCAATTTCACTGAGTCTCGGGTGGAGACAGCGTGTCCATCATTACGCCATTCGTGCAGGTCCGAACTTACCCGACAAGGAATTTCGCTACCTTAGGACCGTTATAGTTACGGCCGCCGTTTACCGGGGCTTCGATCAAGAGCTTCGACTTGCGTCTAACCCCATCAATTA
Organism: Vibrio metschnikovii CIP 69.14; assembly: GCF_000176155.1. Lineage (GTDB taxonomy): Bacteria > Pseudomonadota > Gammaproteobacteria > Enterobacterales > Vibrionaceae > Vibrio > Vibrio metschnikovii. Next base: position 849 of record NZ_ACZO01000011.1, read on the forward strand.
ACCTTCCGGCACCGGGCAGGCGTCACACCGTATACGTCATCTTGCGATTTTGCACAGTGCTGTGTTTTTAATAAACAGTTGCAGCCACCTGGTATCTGCGACTCTCAATAGCTCCATCCGCAAGGGACTTCACCGTCAAGAGCGTACCTTCTCCCGAAGTTACGGTACCATTTTGCCTAGTTCCTTCACCCGAGTTCTCTCAAGCGCCTTGGTATTCTCTACCCGACCACCTGTGTCGGTTTGGGGTACGATTTCTTATGAACTGAAGCTTAGAGGCTTTTCCTGGAAGCAGGGCATCAATGACTTCACTGCCGTAGCAGCTCGACGTCGTGTCTCAGCCTAACAAGAAACCGGATTTACCTAGTCTCTTAGCCTACGCACTTGAACCTGGACAACCGTCGCCTGGCCCACCTAGCCTTCTCCGTCCCCCCATCGCATTCATAAGAAGTACGGGAATATTAACCCGTTTCCCATCGACTACGCCTTTCGGCCTCGCCTTAGGGGTCGACTTACCCTGCCCCGATTAACGTTGGACAGGAACCCTTGGTCTTCCGGCGGGGAGGTTTTTCACCCCCCTTGTCGTTACTCATGTCAGCATTCGCACTTCTGATACCTCCAGCAAACCTTACAGTTCACCTTCAACGGCTTACAGAACGCTCCCCTACCCAATACGATAAATCGCATTGCCGCAGCTTCGGTGTATTGCTTAGCCCCGTTACATCTTCCGCGCAGGCCGACTCGACTAGTGAGCTATTACGCTTTCTTTAAATGATGGCTGCTTCTAAGCCAACATCCTAGCTGTCTAAGCCTTCCCACATCGTTTCCCACTTAGCAATACTTTGGGACCTTAGCTGGCGGTCTGGGTTGTTTCCCTCTTCACGACGGACGTTAGCACCCGCCGTGTGTCTCCCGGATAGTACTTACTGGTATTCGGAGTTTGCAAAGGGTTGGTAAGTCGGGATGACCCCCTAGCCTTAACAGTGCTCTACCCCCAGTAGTATTCGTCCGAGGCGCTACCTAAATAGCTTTCGGGGAGAACCAGCTATCTCCGAGTTTGATTGGCCTTTCACCCCTAGCCACAAGTCATCCGCTAATTTTTCAACATTAGTCGGTTCGGTCCTCCAGTTGATGTTACTCAACCTTCAACCTGCCCATGGCTAGATCACCCGGTTTCGGGTCTATATCCAGAGACTGAACGCCCAGTTAAGACTCGGTTTCCCTACGGCTCCCCTATTTGGTTAACCTTGCCACTGAATATAAGTCGCTGACCCATTATACAAAAGGTACGCAGTCACCCCATTAAAGAGGCTCCTACTGCTTGTACGTACACGGTTTCAGGTTCTATTTCACTCCCCTCACAGGGGTTCTTTTCGCCTTTCCCTCACGGTACTGGTTCACTATCGGTCAGTCAGGAGTATTTAGCCTTGGAGGATGGTCCCCCCATATTCAGACAGGATATCACGTGTCCCGCCCTACTCGATTTCACTTTACTGGCGTTAACGGCTACGGGGCTATCACCCGGTATCGCGTGCCTTTCCAGAGCACTTCGCCTGACACCAATAAAG
>NZ_ACZO01000010.1 GCF_000176155.1 Vibrio metschnikovii CIP 69.14
CGATCGTGTTCCTTCCTAGTTATGATTCGCCTTAAGTCAAGTGCACTCAAAGCGCGCCAGAAATTGCTATTTTATGCGCCAACGCTCGTTAGCGCAATAGATTCGTTATTAATCAAATAACAACTACCCACGTTCAGCAATGATTGCATCGGCAACATTTTTCGGCACCTCGGCGTACTCAGCAAACTCCATTGAGTAAGAAGCACGGCCTTGGGTCGCAGAACGTAGATCTGTTGCGTAACCAAACATCTCTGAGAGTGGAACTCGAGCACGGATAATTTTGAGGCCAGCATTGCCATCATCCATGCCTTCAATGATGCCACGACGACGATTTAAATCGCCGACTACATCACCCATCCAATCTTCAGGTGTGGTTATTTCAACTTTCATTAGCGGTTCAAGAATGACTGGGTTTGCTTCTAGCGCGCCCTTCTTGAATGCCATTGAGCCGGCGATTTTAAACGCCATTTCACTTGAGTCGACATCGTGGAATGAACCGTCGAAGAGTGTCGCTTTAACATCCAAAATAGGATATCCCGCTAACACACCGTTGTTCATTTGTTCCTCGATCCCTTTCGCTACCGGGTTGATGAACTCTTTAGGAATTGCACCGCCCACGATGGCGTCAACAAAGACAAAGCCTTGTCCTAACTCTGCAGGTTCAACTTTCAACCATACGTGACCGTATTGACCACGGCCACCAGACTGGCGAACAAACTTGCCTTCAACTTCCGCTTGACCACGAATGGTTTCACGATACGCAACCTGAGGTTTACCCACGTTGCAATCAACGCTGAACTCACGTTTCATACGGTCAACGATGATGTCTAAGTGAAGCTCGCCCATACCAGAAATTAGCGTTTGTCCTGTTTCCTTATCCGTTTCGACTCGGAATGACGGGTCTTCAGCCGCTAATTTACCTAGCGCAATCCCCATTCGTTCCTGATCCGCTTTTGAGCGAGGCTCAACCGCGATTTGGATAACAGGCTCAGGAAACTCCATGCGTTCAAGAATCACTTTATGATCTTGATGACAGAGCGTGTCACCGGTAGTGACATCTTTCAAGCCAATAGCGGCGGCGATATCGCCAGCACGAACTTCTTTAATTTCTTCACGTTTATTAGCATGCATTTGTACAATGCGCCCAAAACGCTCTTTCTTTTGTTTGACTGAGTTATAAACCGCATCACCAGAGTTAACCACTCCAGAATAGACACGAATAAACGTCAAAGTACCAACAAATGGGTCGGTAGCAATTTTAAATGCTAAAGCAGAAAACGGTTCATTATCGTCGGCGTGACGCTCAACTTCATTCTCGTTCTCATCAATACCTTTGATCGCCGGTACTTCTACTGGTGATGGCAAAAATTCAACTACCGCATCCAAAACAGCTTGCACACCTTTATTTTTAAACGCGCTACCACAAGTGGCAAGAACGATTTCGTTGTTCAGCGTGCGCTGACGTAGCGCTTGTTTGATTTCAGCTTCAGTAAGTACGCCATCTTCAAGGTATTTATCCATCAATTCTTCGCTCGCTTCCGCAGCGACTTCAACTAAGTTGTTGTGCCACTCTTCAGCCAGCTCTAGCATATCATCCGGAATCGCTTCATAAGTAAAGCTCATGCCTTGATCGGCTTCATTCCAGTTGATGGCTTTCATCTTGATAAGGTCGATGACACCTCTAAAATCCTCTTCTGCACCAATATTTAATTGGATAGGAACGGGAGTTGCACCAAGACGATGTTTAATTTGATCTACTACGCGTAGGAAGTCTGCGCCAGTACGGTCCATCTTATTAACAAACACAATGCGAGGAACATGGTATTTATCTGCTTGACGCCACACTGTTTCAGACTGAGGTTCAACACCAGATGAACCACAAAAGACAACCACAGCTCCATCAAGTACACGCAGCGAACGCTCTACTTCGATGGTGAAGTCAACGTGTCCAGGGGTATCAATGATGTTAATGCGATGATCTTGGAATTGTGCATCCATACCACGCCAGAAGGCAGTTGTTGCAGCAGAGGTAATAGTAATACCACGTTCCTGCTCCTGCTCCATCCAGTCCATGGTGGCAGCACCATCGTGAACTTCGCCAAGTTTGTGAGAAAGGCCGGTATAGAACAGAATACGCTCAGTAGTGGTTGTTTTTCCTGCATCTACGTGAGCACAGATACCGATATTACGGTAGCGCTCAATAGGAGTTTTACGAGCCACGATTGTATCCTCTTACTAAGGGAAACCTTAGAAAATAGAAATGTGCTGCGAGAGGACCTCGCAGCACAGAAGGTATTACCAGCGGTAATGAGCGAAGGCTTTGTTCGCTTCTGCCATACGGTGAACGTCTTCACGTTTCTTAACAGCAGTACCTTTGTTTTCTGACGCATCTAGCATTTCTGCAGCTAAGCGACCAGCCATAGATTTTTCACCACGCTTACGCGCAGCTTCAACCAACCAACGCATAGCAAGTGCGTTACGGCGAACCGGACGTACTTCTACTGGCACTTGGTAAGTTGAACCACCCACACGGCGAGATTTAACTTCTACCGCTGGACGTACGTTTTCAAGAGCTTGTTCAAAAACAGCCAAGTGATCTTTACCAGATTTCTCAGCCATAGTGTCTAGTGCAGTGTAAACAATTTTCTCTGCAGTAGATTTTTTACCGTCAACCATAAGGATGTTAACGAATTTTGCCAGCAGTTCAGATTTGAACTTTGGATCTGGAAGGATCTTACGCTGACCAATAACGCGACGACGTGGCATGGAATATTCTCCGTTGTCTTCTTCAGGTTTTTTCCAAAACTATACAGTTTTTTCAAAATAACAAATTAATTTAGTGTTTGGCCTTACTTAACGGAATCCATTAAGACTTAGGACGCTTCACACCGTACTTAGAACGACCTTGTTTACGGTCGTTAACGCCTGAACAGTCAAGCGCACCACGAACAGTGTGGTAACGAACACCCGGAAGGTCTTTTACACGACCGCCACGGATAAGAACAACGCTGTGCTCTTGTAGGTTGTGACCTTCACCGCCGATGTATGAAGTCACTTCGTAACCATTGGTTAGACGAACACGACATACTTTACGTAGTGCTGAGTTAGGTTTCTTTGGTGTAGTAGTATATACGCGAGTACATACACCACGTTTTTGTGGGCACGCTTCGAGTGCAGGCACGTTGTTTTTTGCAACTTGCTTCACACGTGGCTTGCGTACCAACTGGTTAATAGTTGCCATTAGCTAGCTCCTGAATTTACTTAACGTAAGCTTTATGAAAAATCTAGCCCTGATTGTGATTTGCACAAATAGGGACGCAAAATTCTATGCAGCAGTGAGAGGTGTGTCAAGAAATATACAGATCTTTTTTATCCACCAACATCAGCGCGGTGGATACTTTTACGGACACTCGATAAAAATTAAGACCAACTTATTGATTTATCTTCATTTACTGTCATTTCAACAAAATCATTCATCGTGACTTGCTCAATAGAACCTGAACACATTTCTAACCAACCACGAGCGGAAAGATCCTCACGCAGTGCATAGACCGACTTAATGGTCTGTAAATCGGTGAAATAAGGGCTGTTTGGGTTAGTAAGATAAACGGCATTTTCAACCAGCAATAGGCTATCATGAGCTTGAAAATAACGACGAACTAATTTTAGCTGTTGAGGATGTTTAATAATATGCAGCACACGCCTATCCTGTGGTATTAAAAAGTCACAATGTGATCAAAAGATTGCCACATTGCCCCAATGGCTTGAGGAGAAAGTGGGGAGACATTAATAAGTAATGCTTCACTGGTTATCCCCCATTCGGCAAGGCTTTGTTCACAGACATAACACGATTCAATCTCATACAAATCGAGCAGTTTGAATGTGCTAATGTAGTCTCGGCTTAAAATCGCCTTAGGATCTTGCCCAGAGACCAATTGTAAAACCCCTTCACCGACAAAAAAGACAGCTAAATCATCACTGTAAGCCGATGCTGCGAGCACGGCATCGAGTCCCTCTCGTCCAGCACTGGTGGCGTGAGGAGGAGAATGAAAAACAAAGGCGATTTTCTTCAAAATTGTACCACTCTATCCTCAGTTAATAGCGCTTCTGCCAGCGCTCCCAGCCCTGCTTGTGTCACTCCCATCGCCAAACTCGATGTTGATAATTGATGCTGTTCGGCTTCGCTTTGGCTAACAATACCACGTCGTAACGCTGCAGCAACGCAAGTTTCTAATCGAATTTGATGCTTCGTCGCCATGGTTTGCCATGCTTTCACAAGATCAAATTCATCGTTAGCAGGCAAGGTTAAACCCGACCCATTCAGCACACCTTCTTGATAGAAGAAAATACGCTTAATACTATGGCCTTTCTCGAGCACCGATTGAGCAAAAAGATAAGCATTACGAGCAGACTGAGTTCCATAAGCTGGACCCGTTACCAATAGAGCATAGGTCAATGGTGTGCTTGACTGACTCACAATCACTCATCCTCGGTTTTACGTTGGCGGATATACAAATAAACCGTATGTTTGGAGATATTTAATCGTTCAGCAACACGATTAATCGCATCTTTAATATCAAAAATACCTTTATCATACAACGCCATGACAATCTGACGATTTTTAGTATTGTTTGAGACTGATTTATCGGCATTAATCTCTTCAATAGTCCGTTCAACAGTTTGATCAACCAACTCGACCACATCACTGGCAAAATTAACCGGAGCTGCAGCCTCTTGAGCTTCTGGTGTCGGCATAAAAGAGTGCAACACCTGTGAAAAAGGCGCATCAAGATTGACGTTAATGCATAACAAACCAATCACTCGATGCTCTCCATTACGAATGGCGACCGTAATGGATTTCATTAATACTCCACCTTTCGCTCTGGTGAAATACGAGCGAGAAAAGTTGCGTTCGGAGCCTTCAATATCACGCAGCATTTTTAACGCTAAATCCGTGATCGGCGACCCTACTTGACGACCTGTATTCTCACCATTGGCAATTTTTATCGCCGAAGTATTCAGATCTTCTAACGAGTGCAAAACAATTTCACAAAAGGGGCCAATTAAACTCGCTAAACCATCCACCATCGCTTCATAGGAACGTAAAATCACTTTATCGTGCTCAGTAAATGGCTTTACATGCACAAATTCCATATCCATGAGCATATCGGCGTTAATGCTTTCTGTCGTTGTCACTGTACCTAGACCTTAGAACGTAAAATCAACAAATTGATGTAAGTTTATCAGAAAATTTTAAACCTAGACTAGGCTATCTTACGATGCAGTGACTTAGAACAAATTATACGATGAATATCTCCCTAGCAAAGCATCAGTACTTTTACCATTTGACAAGGGATGATAAAAAAATTGGTTAAAAAAGTTGGTTTTACTTATAAAAAAAGGCCTGAATCTTCAGGCCTTTGATACTTTTAATAAAGGATGAATCGCTATCCCTTATTTATTGCGCTGCATCGCCATTTTCTACTTTCAACAGCTCAACTTCAAAAACTAGAGTAGAGTTTGCAGGAATGGTTGGCGTATCTTGCTCGCCATAGGCCAATTCTGGTGGAATAACGAACTTATATTTAGAACCAACTTGCATCAATTGCACGCCTTCTGTCCAACCAGGGATCACGCGGTTTAGCGGGAAGGTAGCGGGCTCACCACGATCGTAAGAGCTATCAAACTGAGTACCATCGGTCAATGTGCCTTTGTAATGCACTTGTACCGTATCGGTCTCTTTTGGCGACTCGCCTTGCGCTTCAGTTAAGACTTGATAAAGCAGTCCAGATTCGGTTTTTTTGACGCCTTCTTGCTTCTCAAACTCAGCACGGAATGCATCTCCAGCTTGCTTGTTGGTAGCGGCTTTTTCAGCCGCTTGTGCTTGCATTGACGCAGCAACACGTTTATCCAACGCTTCTAATGCTTCACGAGTCTGCTGTTCATCCATTTGCGCTGCACCAGCAAAAACATGTTCGATACCTCTTAGCACCATGTCTTTATTAAGATCAATACCAATTTCATTAGGCTTTTCGATACTGCTGGTTAAATAATTAGCAAAAGAAACACCAATCGCGTAAGCCGCTTTATCATCCTCTGACTTAAAAGTGACACTTTGCACGGCAACAGAGGCATTTGGGGTAGCCGTTGTCTCTTCTTTCTGACAACCAGCAGCTAGCGCAACCGTAGCGGCAAGCAATGACACTTTAAAAAACGATTTCATTCAATTCTCCAACTTTGTAGGTAAACCTTTCTGTTATTGAGCACAAACCGACGAATTAAACTGGTGCACAATAGTATGTTGTACCAATATAACGGTATGTTTCGTAATTGTCTTTACTACTCAACGGATAATTAATTGTGCTGCGGATAATTTCTCATTTCATAGTACCGACGGTTGTCATTTTTCTGTTAAATGGCTGTTTCTTCTTTAATCAAGAGACTGACCGCTGGGTTTTAGAACCCAATGGCTCGACCGGATTTGGCTTAAGCCGCGACGGACGCTTTGCATTAATTTATTCCCAAGAGCACCAACTGGTCTTATGGGATTTAGCACAACGTCAAATTCTAGCAGAGCTAGGCGCACAAGACCCAGAAGCCAACCCTGTCTCGTACATTCGTATTACTGATAATGGCCGTTATGCGATTACTGCCACACAAATCAATTTTGCCGTATGGGACTTAAGCTGGACCCAAGCTCAAGGGCTATGGTCCATTTCTGATGGTTTAATCATGGATGTCGCTCTGAGTAACGATGGGCAACAAGTGTTGCTGGGTGTATCCAACGGTAAAGCCATTTACGTTGATTTAGTCACTGGACGACGGCTTGAGTTCCTTGCTCACCAGGAAAAAGTCAATTCTGTCGCTTTATCCCCCAACGGTCGTTATGCCTTAACTGGCGGAAATGATTATACCGCTTATCTATGGGATACCCAGAGTGGACAGATTATCTACACCTTTGAACATGAACAGCGGGTTAACCGGGTTGCTTTACAGCGTGATGGTCAGTTAGCTTTCACTTCTGATGGTGGTAATCAATCGATTATTTGGAATTTACAAACGGGTGAAAAACAAGCCAAACTACGTAGTCTTTCTAGACAGCTTATTTTCTCTAGCGCACGATTTTCAGATGATGGGCGCTATCTACTCACTGGGACGCCATCTAGTCGCATCGAAGTATGGTCTACTGATCACGGTAAAAAATTAGCTCGCTTCGAAGCTCAACCACAAAAAGATGCGCGCCCGCCAAGAGCGGTGGTGTATGATGCGGTTTTTAATCCACAATCCAGCGTTATTTCTGGCACCTCTGCGGGAATCGCTCAAGAATGGGAGTTCAATCCATGATCATACAAAACGCTACCGAACAACAACTACAACAACGAATTGATGATTTAGAGTGTAAACTCGCTTTTCAAGAACAAACCATTGACGAACTTAATGCTGCTCTAACCCAACAGCAGCTATTAATTAATAAAATGCAAGATCAGATGAAATATGTGGTCGGGAAAATGAAAAATATGGATACATCAAACTTAGCGGATCCAGCCAATGAAACGCCACCACCACACTATTAATAACCTGGAATAACTCAAAAACCGTCACTCAAAGCATGAAGACATAAACGATCACCGCCCCTATTACGACTAAACATCCCCCTATTCGCCGTAATTGATTGTCTTCTTGCTGTGCGAGTTGCTGCATCATAGTCCGCCACCCTTGAGGAGCAATCAGCGGCCCTAAGCCTTCAGCGATAAGCAATAATCCTATCGCAATCCATAATGATGTAGTCATGTTCTACCTTACTAAAAAAGAAAGGCTCCTTAGGAGCCTTTCTGAATAATATTCTAATAATCAGTTTGTTATCATCTCTATAATGGTATTAAACCGCTTAGAATAGGCGTCTAGCCATTATTTTGCTGATGAACCTTTAGCGCTATTCATGTATTGGAAGAAGTCACTCTTTGGATCCAAGACTAAGATATCACTTTTCTGGCTAAATGAGTTTTCATACGCTTGCAAAGAACGCAAGAAGCTAAAGAACTCAGGATCTTTGCTATAAGCGTCAGCATACACTTTGGCTGATGTTGCATCGGCTTGACCACGAGTAATTCGCGCAGTTCTGTCTGCTTCAGCTAAAATAGTTGCCACTTCAAGATCCGCCTGAGCACGAATAACTTCTGCTCTTTCACGGCCTTGTGAACGGTGACGACGAGCAACCGCTTCACGCTCAGCACGCATACGACGATAAATCGACTCACTGATTTCATCTGGAAGGTTAATCTTCTTCATTCTGAAATCAACCACATAAACACCCAAGTCTTTGCTTGCATTGACTCGAGTATCTTTCAGAACATTCGCCATGATCTGATCGCGTTGGCCATCGACTTCTAAAGCTTGTCTCGCGGCTTCAGTGGTGACAATCTCATCATCAGGACTATCAGGAAGTACCGCTTCATTGCGCGGACCAGAAACAATTTGTTTGATGTCTCGAGAACCGATCTCTGCCCTTAATACGTCCGTAACCCGACGTTCAAGGAGAGCTTGTGCGGTAAAAATATTACCTCCCCCCGTCGCTAAGTAGAATTGGCCAAAATCTTCAATTCGCCACTTAACGTAGGTATCGATAATAACGTCTTTTTGCTCAGAGGTTACAAAACGGTCTGAACGTCCATCCATGGTTTGAATACGAGCATTCAGTGTGTGTACTCGATCAAAAATAGGCATTTTAAAATGCAAGCCTGGTTCATAGATTTTAGACATTTCATTGTCGTCTTGAATCACTCGTCCAAAACGAATGACAATGCCTCGCTCACCTTCTGGAACCACAAACATCGACATCAAGAGCAATGCTAAAAAGACGACAATGACCGGGATCATTAACTTACGCATGTTTAGTTTCTCCCTTGACGAGTATTAGTTGAGCGAGGAGGCGTATTACTGCTTGGGTCATTACGTTGTGACTGCAGTCCAGCTTCATCTTGCAATGATAATGAGCGAGTCTGACGAGACTGGCTAGCCCCTTCTTGACCTGCAAGTTTATCAATCGGCAAGTAGAGCAAGTTACCACTCGATTCTGAGTCAATCAAAATCTTCGAACTGTTGGTATACACTTGTTCCATTGTATCGAGATACATACGATTGCGCGTTACTTCTGGAGCGGCTTGATACTCAGGTAACAGTTTCTCAAATTGAGCAACCTGACCAAATGCTTCATTAATGATTCGCTCGCTGTAACCTAATGCTTCTCGTTTAACACGTTCAGCACGACCTGTGGCTTGAGGTAAAATCTCATTCATGTACGCCTCAGCTTCACGAATGAAACGCTCTTCATCTTCTCGAGCAGCAATCGCGTCATCAAAAGCATCTTTAACCTGCTCTGGTGGACGTGATGACTGGAAGTTAACGCCAACCACTAATAGACCCATATCATAATCATCGATGATTTGGTTGAGTGTTTGTTGAGTACTTTGACGAATTTGTTGACGACCTACCGTTAAGATACTATCCATCAGTGAGTCACCAATCACCGCACGTAGCGCTGAATCGGTGGCTTGATGCAAACTATCATCGGGATTAACAACTCGATACAAATACTTGTATGGGTCAACGATACGATATTGAACATCCATCGCCACGTTGACGACGTTTTCATCTTTGGTCAACATGATACCAGAAGCGCTCAACGAACGAATCGCTTGAATATTGACAGGCGTTACTTCATCAATAAAACGAGGGCGCCAATTCAAACCAGGATTAACTACACGATCGTATTGACCTAGTCTTAAGACAACGCCTCGTTCGGCTTCTCCAATTGTATAGAAGCCTGAGAAAAACCAAATGGCAACAGCAAGCACGGCGATAACGCCAAAACCCATTGCTCCACCACCAGCAAACGAAGGCCCATTGCCCCCTTTACCAAACTTTCCGCCCAGCTTCTGACTCAGTTTATTAAACACTTCGTCTAAATCTGGCGGACCTTGATCACGACCACCTTTGTTACCGCGATTATTATTTCCCCAAGGGTCATTATCGCGGCCGTTGTTGCCGTTGTTATTTCCGGGCTCATTCCACGCCATTAGAAAGCTCCATCATTTGATATGACGTTATACTCTAGCAGTCCTTTAAGTGACGATAAAGTCACGTAAAACTGCCTCTTCTCTTTTCTCTAGTCTAGACCAATCCACTTGTTGCATACGAACTGATATTAGCAGATTGCCCTCTGGATCATACTCTTCCTTTTCAATGCAGTTCATTTGGAAGAAAGTGCTCCGAATTCGACCTTGATGTTCAGGAGGAACGCGTAAACAATATTGGACGATGTTACTGGCCAGACGTTCGGTCAGCGCAGTAAACAACTGATCCATCCCCAGCCCATCCATCGCCGATACCCAAACAGCTCTAGGAACACCTTCATCATCTCTTTCTATACGAGGATATTGGCCTTCTAGATTATCGATTTTGTTCATAACCAGTAAACTTGGCACTTCATGTGCGTCAATCTCTAGTAGAACATCATCAACCGCTTGGATATTCTCACGAAAGCGGTCGTCACTGGCATCCACAACATGTAACAAAATGTCAGCTTGCTGAGTTTCTTGTAACGTTGCTTTGAATGCCGCCACTAAATCGTGGGGTAAATGACGAATGAACCCTACCGTATCGGCCAAAATAGCTGGCCCTACATCCAGTAGTTCGATCTTTCGTAGCGTCGGGTCTAACGTAGCGAACAGTTGATCCGCAGCGTACACTCCAGCGGAGGTAATTTGGTTAAACAGAGTCGATTTACCTGCATTGGTATAACCAACCAGTGAAATCGTTGGAATTTCTGCACGGTTTCTCGCTCGGCGTCCTTGTTCACGCTGTTTTGCCACTTTCTCTAAACGGCGTAGGATCGCTTTAATTCGCTCACGCAATAAACGTCGGTCAGTTTCTAACTGAGTTTCTCCTGGCCCACGTAAGCCAATCCCACCTTTTTGTCTTTCTAAGTGGGTCCAACCTCGAACTAAACGGGTCGAAATATGACGCAACTGAGCTAATTCAACTTGCAACTTCCCTTCGTGAGTACGAGCTCGCTGAGCAAAGATATCCAGAATAAGACCGGTTCTATCAATCACTCGACATTGGCAAAGTTGTTCTAAATTTCGCTCTTGAGCAGGAGAAAGGGAATGATTAAAAATCACCACGTCGGCTTCAGTTGATTGCACAGCTTGAGCAATCTCTTGAGCTTTGCCCTCTCCAACGAAATATTTAGGGTGAGGAGATTGGCGGCTACCAGTCACTATCTGCAGAGTTGATACTCCAGCAGAAGAGACCAGCATTTCGCACTCTTTGAGATTTTCCCACTCACCCTTTTGCGTAAAGTTGATATGAACAAGTACCGCTCGCTCACCGGCTTCATAACGGTCAAACAAGCGTTCAACTCCTTAATGAATGATAATATGACGTCAAATAATTAATCGTCGGATTTCTCTGTGCCACGCTCACCTGCAGGTCGATCACCAGTGTGATGGCTAACCGGGCGAGCAGGTACAACGGTAGAGATAGCATGCTTATAAACCATCTGATTTACGGTGTTTTTTAACAAGATCACGAATTGATCAAACGATTCAATTTGACCTTGTAACTTAATGCCGTTTACTAAATAGATAGAAACTGGAATACGCTCGCGGCGTAGTGCATTTAAGAATGGGTCTTGTAGAGATTGCCCCTTAGCCATTTTATTTTCCTTATTTGTATTTTGTTGTAGTTATTTAGCTAGTGGTGCACATAAGTTGGTGCGGCCTTTACATCTGAGCTAAACGATAAAAACACCCTATATCACTGATCTATCAACATAATATTGAACAACAAGTGACGGTTCCTTTACAGGGTACATCACGCAAAAGCGATCACATTATACACAGCTTACTCAATCAGATGCTATGGCATTTGCAAGAGTTTCTACCGCGCGTTCAATGTTCTCACTATCCAACCAAGTTAACTCATCCCAGCTGCGTAACCAGGTGAGCTGACGCTTGGCTAACTGACGGGTGGCACAAATACCACGATAAATAGCCTCATCAAGCGTGCTATTTCCGTCAAAGTAATCCCACATCTGTCGATAACCGACACAACGTATTGAAGGTAGATCAGGATGAAGATCATTACGATCATAGAGCGCTTTAACTTCTTCTTCAAAACCTGATTTGACCATCTTCTCGAAGCGGAGTTCAATTCGACGGTGGAGCTCAGCCCTATCCATGGGCGCGATGGCAAACTGTTTGACTCGAAAAGGGATTGATTCTCCTTTCGTTTGTGTCAGTTCAGTAAGAGTTTTACCTGAAATTTTATAAACTTCCAATGCTCTCGACAATCTTTGTGGATCATTTGGATGAATTCTTGCCGCTGAAATTGGATCAATTTGTTGCAGTTGGGCATGCAGAGCCGCCCAACCTTGCTCTTGAGCTTGCGACTCGATTTGCTGACGAACCGCTGGATTGGCGGCAGGTAAAGGCGATAAACCATCTAACAAGGCTTTATAATAAAGCATGGTCCCACCAACCAGTAACGGGATTCTTCCCTCACTAACAATGGTCTGCATTTCTCGTAGCGCATCTTGTCGAAAATCTGCAACTGAGTAAGCTTCACTCGGATCTAAGATATCAATCAATCGATGGGGAGCCAAAGCCAACTCTTTGGCATCAGGCTTTGCTGTGCCAACATCCATTCCTTTATAGATCAATGCTGAATCAACACTGATGATTTCGACAGGATATTTCTGACGTAAACAAATGGCTAAATCGGTTTTACCGGAGGCGGTTGGGCCCATTAAAAATAAAGCTAATGGTAGTGGTTTGGTCATTAATTTAATGCTGCAATGGTTGCCGAAAAATCGACAGGTTGAATAAAGTGGCCATCATGTAATGGCAGTTTACCTGACCATAATTGCTCAAGCTCGGCAATTAATTGAATGGCTTCTGATAAAGTGTAGTCGTTTTTTTCTATCAAGACGCGCTGGCTAAGCCACGTGACGATATTGTCGACATTTAAAGTCAACACTCCTGAAGCGCCATGTAAAGCAAGGTAAGATAACAGATCCGGAATCAAAAGCTGTAGATTTTGCTGTCTTAATGGCTGAGGAACCCCCATCACCATCACCGTCTGATGAGAACGAGTCACCAGATGAATCCCTAAACGTTCGAGCAACTCGCGGTATAATTCGAAACCACGGATCTCCTCGTTAGACACTTTTACACTCAAAGGGACCAATAACGGCTGACTCTTTAATGGCTCTTCTTGACTATTTAATTGACCACGAACTCTCCACTCAACTGCTTTCGTTAGCGCCAGTAAGACACATCCTTGATCCGTAGTCATCAGCAGATATTGTCCATCAACGACAGCGATGGCTTTACCTAATTTAGTCACTATCAGTGACAGCGTTGACGATTTTTCAGTGGTTGATAAACGATTATCTATTGAAACTGGCGCTTCACTCACTTTCATTAACTGTTGATAAGCTTGACTTTGCTCAGCCATAACTGGCGCAGACGATCGTGGCTTAGCCGTCGTCGGACGGTTCCATGAGTGAGAGGCTTTTGCTTCTTGAATGACCGCTTGCAATGGACGTTCTGTCGTTAAATACTGACGAGAATAACCGTCTTTATCACTCAGATTGCGAGCTGGCTGATCAGGATCCGTTGACCGCTCATTCGACATATGTGTCGGAACAGGAGCAGAGAAAGCAGCTTGGTTAAGCTCAGGAGTTTCAATATATTCACTATCAGCAAGAGCGTCGCTTAGTGCTTGATAAATAAAATCATGCACTAAGCGAGCTTGATGAAAACGAACTTCATGTTTCGCAGGATGTACATTGACATCAACCAAATGAGGATCCAGTTCAATGAACAGTACATAGGTTGCACATTGATCTGGCCTTAAACTACTCTCATAACTTTGTCGAATCGCATGATTGATCAGCTTGTCACGCATCATACGTCCGTTTACATAACAATATTGCAAATCACTTTGCTGACGAGCGCCTTGTGGCGTTGTTATCCAGCCATGCAATCTTAACCCTTGATGGGCTAACTCTATTTTCAGCATATGCTTAACAAAAGACGCACCACATACCGCAGCCAAACGATTTTCTTCTTGCCGTTCACTGCTCGCGGCACGGTACTGACGGATAATTTTCCCATTATGGCGCAGCGTCAAACTGACATCAAAACGGCTCAACGCAATACGCTTTAAGAGTTCATCAATATGGGTAAACTCTGTTTTTTCTGTACGTAAAAATTTGCGTCTTGCCGGTGTATTGAAAAACAGATCCAAAACTTCAACCGTGGTCCCTATCGGATGGGCACTAGGCTGCAGTTTGACAGCCATATCGCGCCCTTCACTGTACGCCGACCATGCTTCTTCTTGAGTAGCAGGACGTGAAGTGATGGTTAAGCGAGAAACCGAGCTAATACTGGCTAACGCTTCCCCACGAAATCCTAGGCTGATGATCGCTTCGAGATCGTCCAGTGTTTGTATTTTCGATGTCGCATGACGACTTAACGCCAAGCCAAGCTCATCCTTATTGATCCCAGAACCGTTATCGCGAACACGAATTAACTTAGCGCCACCTTTCTCAATATCAATTTCAATCCGTGTGGCCCCTGAATCCAAGCTATTTTCTACCAGCTCTTTTACTACTGAAGCCGGCCTTTCCACCACCTCACCCGCGGCAATTTGGTTTGCTAAACGGGCGGGTAGAATACGAATCGTCATAACCTGCCTATCTTATCGGTTGGGAATGATCAGTACTTGGCCTACCGCCAATTGATCTGAGCGCAATTGATTAGCCTCACGAATACTTTGTACCGTTACATTGTACTGATTGGCGATCCGACCAAGAAACTCACCGCTCTGCACCGTGTGTTTACGCAAAGGTTTATCTTTTAAGCTCACCGTAATATTAAGCTTTTGACCAACAAATAACGTATCAGACTTAAGGTTATTTTCTCGGCGTATCGCATCAATTGAAACTTTATAATTCGCCGCTAAACGGCCTAAAAACTCTCCCGATTTAACCACATGGGTAATGGTTTCGGTTTCCACTGGATTATTGACCACCGGTACCGGAATAGGACCACGTTCTCCCCCGGGAATGGTTAATCGCTGCCCCACCGTTAAGCGAGAATCTTTTAATTTATTCGCTTGCATGATCCCAGAAACGGTCGCTCCATATTTTTGGGCAATCACGGATAACGACTCACCTCGTTGTACTTGATGTTGCTGAGTTTTACCTCGGTTAGCAAACAAGGTTCCTTCTGGAGGATTTTCCTCAAAGTATTGCACTAACGCTTTGCCCATCGCTCGTGCGAGCTTATCTTGATGGCTACGTTGAAAAATCAATCGCTCTTCGATAGGGTTAGAGATAAAACCAATCTCTACTAATACTGAAGGAATATCGGGCGACTTCAATACTGCCAGACTGGCATTCACAGGCTCCGCTTTATGTAAGTGAGCGACTTTGCCTAGCTCTTGTAAAAGGTTAGTCGCCACTTTATGGCCTTCTTTTTGCGAGTGGCTAAACTGTAAATCTAATAATGTTTGGCTGACATTACGGTCGTTATTCGTCCGCGCCAAAACTTCACCGGCACCTCCGAGTAACTCCGATTGCTGCTCATGATTTTCAACCCAACGCGCAATTTCAGTGTTGGCCCGCCGAGTATTAAGCACAAAAACTGAAGCCCCTCTTGGCTGTGGGCTATGGAAAGCATCCGCATGAACAGAAACTAGTAGATGAGCGCGATTACGACGAGCAATTTCAGTCCGATTATTCAAGCTTACGTAATAGTCACCGGTTCGTGTCAATACGGCTTTCATACCCGGAACCGCATTAATTTGATCCGCCAATTTTTTAGAAACGCTTAATGTGGCATCTTTTTCAAATTTACGAGTTGGACCAATAGAACCAGGGTCTTCACCACCATGTCCCGCATCGATAGCAATAATAATATCTGCAGTACCGACTAACTGAGACGCATCGCGGCTCACTACATTGGGCGAACGAGCGAGCGTACTCGACGTCGCCGCTGCAGGAGCGGGTGAATGAGGTAAATCAATCACCAAACGATGACCATATTGCCCACCTGGTGTGGGAGGCAATTTAAAAATATTGGGTGTCGACTTATTGGCTAATTCAAGTACTAAACGAAAAGTTGTTTTTTCTGGTGGTGTACTAGCGCGAATCCGTTTCAATATCGCACTATCAGAGACCGTCACTGGCAAAGCGGCGGCTAATGAAGTCTGTTTTAGATCGACCACCAAACGTTCTGGGCTGCTTAGCGTGAAATAACTAAAGTCCGCTTCAGACTTTAAATCGATCACTACGCGAGTGGCATCAGGTGAAGGCCAAACTCTAACCCCTTCTAATACATTAGCCTGAACGCTACTGATACCAGATAATAATGTGACCAATAGCCACCAATAACGCAAAAAACGACCGTAATTAATGCTCAACATAACTCCAACTGACTCAATAAGGTGCATCCATACTCGCTATTTGCGCTCACACTCGCTCGACGTTGTTCACCATCGTAGCGAAGCAATATTGTTAAATCTGGTGTTGGCAATAAACCTTGGCCTTTTTCAGGCCACTCCACCAAGCAAATAGCATCATCGGTAAAATAGTCACGAATTCCCATAAACTCGAGCTCTTCAGGATCCGCCAATCGGTAAAGATCAAAATGATAAACCTGCCAATCCGCTAATTGATAAGGCTCAACTAAAGTATAAGTTGGGCTTTTCACATTTCCTTCATGGCCTAACGCTCGAATGAAACCGCGACTTAAGGTAGTTTTCCCTGCGCCTAAATCACCGTAAAGATAAAGTGTCGTCTGCTGGGAACATAATTGAGCTAAGCGCATTCCTAGCATTACCGTCTGTTGTTCATCTTTTAAAGTAAAGGTTTTTATGCTCATGAATCGGATCTCTAAAGCGTCTAGCTAGCACTATATAAAAATAAAAAGAGAACGAATAGTAAACTGGGTTAGTTTTAAGAGACAAGCTCTGTTCTGTAAGTAAACAGAAAAATCTTCATATCAAATCTAATATCGATACAACTAGCCACTCACTGGCTGGATCAATCGAATGAGATCCGTTAAGATCCGCCGCCCAATGACCATGACCAATACTGATAATGGACCTTCATTTACTAGCCGAACAAATCAAACGATGGGCAAAAGAACTCGGCTTTGACAAAGCAGGGATCTGCGACGTCGATTTAAGTCAGCATGAAGCAGCTTTACAAGCATGGTTAGATGCAGGGTATCACGGTGAGATGGAGTGGATGGCTCGCCATGGTATGTTACGTGCTCGCCCAGCAGAACTTTTACCGGGTACACTTCGAGTGATCAGTGTCCGCATCAACTACCTTCCACCACAAGCGCAATTTGCCGCGAATTTATCAGATCCAACCCAAGCTTATATTAGTCGCTATGCACTTGGACGCGATTACCATAAATTGGTTCGTAATCAACTCAAAAAATTAGCTGATAAAATCGAGCAAGAAGTCGGTCAATTGGGTTATCGTCCTTTTGTTGATTCTGCACCTATTTTAGAAAGGCCTCTGGCACAAAAAGCTGGGCTTGGCTGGACGGGAAAACATTCTTTAATTCTCGATAAAGAGGCAGGATCATGGTTCTTTTTAGGCGAACTGCTTGTTGATATTCCTCTGCCAGTCGATACACCTTCAGAAAATCAATGCGGACAGTGTCGAGCATGTATGACCTCATGCCCGACTGGTGCGATTGTCGAAGAAGGGGTTGTCGATGCACGGCGCTGTATCTCTTATTTAACGATTGAGTATTCAGGGGTGATCCCAGAAGAATTTCGAACTGCAATCGGTAATCGTATCTATGGTTGTGATGACTGCCAACTCGTCTGCCCTTGGAACCGTTTTGCTGATCTTACCCAAGAAGACGACTTCCATCGACGAGATGTGTTGAATAATGCCGATCTTGTTGCTTTATTTTCATGGGATGAGAAAACCTTTTTACACCATATGCAAGGTTCTGCCATACGCCGTATTGGTCATCAACAATGGCAACGCAATTTGATTATTGCAATGGGTAATGCGCCCTATTCACAAAGAATCATCGATGCCTTAGAGCAAAAAACAGGAGAAAGTGAACTATTAGATGAGCATATTGAATGGGCATTAACACAACAGAGAGAGCAGTTGGCTAGCATTACGAATAAACAGCAAAGACTAATTAGAATTATTGAAAAAGGCTTGCCGAGAGATGCGTGAGTATGAAATAACGCAACATCATTGATGTACATTCTTTGATGCACTTCGCAAATTCTTAGGTGTGGAAAAAATATTAAATGAGACAGCGTTTGCTAAACTTCAAAAAAGTTAATCACATTAGTAGGAAATGATAAGGATCAAAGAAAATACAGTTAATGATCGTTCTCGCGGCTCTTACACCACAGGAAATAAATAAAAATACCACTTAAAATCATCAACTTAATAAAAAACCATCACTCTCACATTATTCCCCATCAGCAAAAAGATCGTCTGAACAAGCCTCTATCTTCAAGCTAAAAACACGTTATGCACCAAGTTATCCACAAATTTAAAATGTGGATAACTCTGTGCATGGATAAAACAAAGCCTGACTACGTCAGCGGTAGACTCCGTTTTTAGTCATGTATCTAATACGATTTCTGGCCAAACTTTCTTGGCAGAAAATAAGATGCTTTTCTTGATGGGATTATGCTTCACAGCATGATAAAGAGCATTGACATGGTGTCAATTTTTCAGAATAGACAGAAAAAACCACGCAATAGCGTAGTCTTTTGTTTTTAAATTGGTTGCGGGGGCCGGATTTGAACCGACGACCTTCGGGTTATGAGCCCGACGAGCTACCAGGCTGCTCCACCCCGCGTCCGTATTGCTCATCGTTAAGCACGATGTAGGCTTGAAACTGGAGCGACACACGAGGTTCGAACTCGTGACCTCAACCTTGGCAAGGTTGCGCTCTACCAACTGAGCTAGTGTCGCATTTCACCGTTAAGCACGATAAAGGCTATCTGTTTGGTTGCGGGGGCCGGATTTGAACCGACGACCTTCGGGTTATGAGCCCGACGAGCTACCAGGCTGCTCCACCCCGCGTCCGTATTACTCACCGTTTAGCACGATGTAGGCTTTGTAACTTTATTGTTTATCGCCATCAGCAATAAAAGCAAATCTGGAGCGACACACGAGGTTCACTTTCTTTAAACAAAGAGGCGTGACCTCAACCTTGGCAAGGTTGCGCTCTATTAACTGAGCGAGTGTCGCATCTCATTACTAAGCGCAATGAAAGCTTGAATCTGGAGCGACACACGAGGTTCGAACTCGTGACCTCAACCTTGGCAAGGTTGCGCTCTACCAACTGAGCTAGTGTCGCATTTCACCGTTAAGCACGATAAAGGCTATCTATTTGGTTGCGGGGGCCGGATTTGAACCGACGACCTTCGGGTTATGAGCCCGACGAGCTACCAGGCTGCTCCACCCCGCGTCCGTATTGCTCATCGTTAAGCACGATGTCAGCTTGAAACTGCAGCGATACACGAGGTTCACTTTCTTTAAACAAAAAGGCGTGACCTCAACCTTGGCAAGGTTGCGCTCTATTAACTGAGCGAGTGTCGCATCTCATTACTAAGAGCAATGAAAGCTTGAATCTGGAGCGACACACGAGGTTCGAACTCGTGACCTCAACCTTGGCAAGGTTGCGCTCTACCAACTGAGCTAGTGTCGCATTTCACCGTTAAGCACGATAAAGGCTATCTGTTTGGTTGCGGGGGCCGGATTTGAACCGACGACCTTCGGGTTATGAGCCCGACGAGCTACCAGGCTGCTCCACCCCGCGTCCGTATTACTCACCGTTAAGCACGATGTAGGCTTTGTAACTTTATTGTTTTATCGCCATCAGCAATAAAAGCAAATCTGGAGCGACACACGAGGTTCGAACTCGTGACCTCAACCTTGGCAAGGTTGCGCTCTACCAACTGAGCTAGTGTCGCATCAACAACGTTTTGTGCTGTTCAGGGCTGCGAATTATAAGTGCATTTTTTTGTGATGCAAGTAGTTAAAGCAAAAAAAATCATTTTTCTTTTCGTATGACGATAAAAAAAACCACTTAAACAAAAAACACACAGATCCAGACGAAATTACAACCATTCAATTAAAGAAAAGCGGTCAACCATACCGCCCTTCACCGCTCGATAGTTAGGATTATTAAATTTTGAAAACGTGAGAACGATAAAATTTAAGCTCGGCGATAGATTCTCGAATATCATCTAAGGCAAGATGAGTTCCTTGTTTACTGAATCCCGCAGCAATCTCAGGCTGCCAACGACGAGTCAGTTCCTTGATAGTGCTCACATCAATACAACGATAATGAAAATACACTTCTAAGTCTGGCATATGCCGGTAAAGAAAACGTCGATCTTGACCAACGCTATTTCCACAAATCGGTGAAGCACCAGCAGGAACCCAGTGTTGTAAGAAATCAATCGTCTGTTCTATCGCTTGAACTTCATTGATCGAACTGCGGCGCACTCGGTCCACTAGCCCACTATGGGTATGGGTACGAGTACACCACTCATCCATTTTTTGTAACTCGGTTTCGGATTGATGAATAGCTAACACCGGTCCTTCTGCCAATACATTCAGTTGACTATCGGTAACAATGGTTGCTATTTCAATGATCTTATGGACATCAGGGTCTAACCCGGTCATCTCCAGATCAATCCAAATCAAGTTTTGATCACTAAAAGACATATAATTAAGTGCCTATAGGGGTTTGCCAATAAAAAAGGTACTATAACCTAAATTCCCCTAACCACGATACCGCCGTGCAGCGCACAGTGATAAATTGAGTTAGGCATCGTTCTAAGTTAAAAAACTTAAAGTGAAAAAACGTGACAAAGAAGAAAAAACTCACTAAAGGCCAAGTGCGCCGAGTTAGAAATAACCAGCACCGTAAGTTAAAACAAGAAGACTCCGTACAGTGGGACGAATCGATGCTGGAAAATGCCAAGTCCGGTCTAGTGATCACACGATTTGGTCAACATGCCGATATAGAAGACCCCGAGACAAAGATCGTCCATCGATGCAATTTACGTCGCGGAATCGAAAGTTTGGTGTGTGGCGATCAGGTCATTTGGCGGCCTGGCGTAGAAACTCTTGCTGGAATTTCAGGCGTGGTCGAAGCAGTAGAGCCTCGCAGCTCAGTTCTGACTCGTCCAGATTATTACGATGGTTTAAAACCCGTCGCCGCTAATGTTGAGCAAATGATCATTGTCTCTTCTGTCTTACCTGAATTATCGCTGAATATCATCGATCGTTACTTAATTGCTGCAGAAACACTATCTATCGCTCCTGTCATCGTTCTTAATAAAGTCGATTTACTCAGCGAAGCACAGCGGATGGATTATCAACAGCAATTGGCCGCTTACCAAGAAATTGGCTATGACGTCATTTTTGTCAGTAAAGAAAGTGGCGAAAATATCGCGTTATTAGAGAGTAAGTTAAGTCATAAGATTAATATCTTTGTCGGTCAATCCGGAGTAGGAAAATCAAGCTTAGTCAATGCGTTGATGCCTCAACTCGGCATCATTGCTGAAGAGGGTAAAATCTCTGAGAACTCAGGACTTGGACAGCATACGACTACCGCAGCTCGCTTATACCACATCCCATCCGGTGGCGATTTGATTGACTCTCCGGGTATTCGTGAGTTTGGTTTATGGCACTTAGCCGCAGAGGAAGTAACCAAAGCCTATGTAGAATTTCGTCCCTATTTAGGGGGATGTAAATTTCGTGACTGTAAACATGGTGATGACCCGGGTTGCTTACTGAGAGAAGCCGTCGAAAACGGTAAAATCAGCGCACAACGCTTTGATAACTATCACCGTATTATTGAGAGCATGTCGGAAAATAAAGCCAATCGACAATATTCTCGCAATAAAAAATCAGACCAACAATAAATACTCACAGACGAACAGAGTCTGATGACACGCGGATTATTTTTCAGTACCATTTCGCGCCAAAATAAAGATGATAGATTGGAAATAACATACGATGGATAAATTTAAAGTTAGGCTGCAATATTGGCTGCCACAACATGCTTTAACCCGTTTAGTCGGTAAACTCGCGTCAGCGAAGGCAGGTAGTCTAACCACCGCCATCATTCGCTGGTTTATTAAACAATACAATGTCAACATGAGTGAAGCGTTACATTCCGATCCAAAACACTTTGCGACATTTAACGAATTTTTTGTCCGTGAGTTAAAGCCTGGCCTACGCCCCGTTGTCGATGACGAAGCGACACTCGTTCATCCAGCCGACGCTTGCGTCAGTCAATTCGGCCCAATAACTGACGGCCAACTGATTCAAGCAAAAGGCCATCATTATTCTGCTCAAGCACTGCTTGGGGGTGATGCTAAACTGGCTGAAGAGTTTCGTGATGGTGAGTTTGCCACTCTCTACCTATCACCACGAGATTATCACCGAGTGCATATGCCATGTGATGGTACATTACGACAAATGATCTATGTGCCTGGCGATCTATTTTCTGTTAACCCGCTGACCGCAGAGAATGTGCCCAATTTGTTTGCCCGTAACGAACGAGTTGTCTGTATTTTTGATACCGAATTTGGCCCACT
Source organism: Vibrio metschnikovii CIP 69.14 (assembly GCF_000176155.1). Lineage (GTDB taxonomy): Bacteria > Pseudomonadota > Gammaproteobacteria > Enterobacterales > Vibrionaceae > Vibrio > Vibrio metschnikovii. The sequence goes on from NZ_ACZO01000010.1 coordinate 22,687, forward strand.
GGCTCAAGTACTGGTCGGTGCAACCATTGTTGGCAGTATCGAGATGGTATGGGCAGGAACCATGACTCCACCGCGTGGTAATACCGTGTATCGTTGGGATTATCCAGCAGAAGGTATCAATGCTATTCGATTGAAAAAAGGCCAAGAAATGGGTCGATTTAAGTTGGGGTCAACCGTTATCAATCTATTTGCGAAACAACAGATTCGTTTTGATAGTAGCATGCAGTTAAATACGCCAACCCTGCTCGGTTCTGCTTACGCCCACAAAGCCTAATCAAGTTCCTCCTTATTTCCAACGCGTTAAATGAAACATAGTCGCCATTTTTTATCACTAAAAGTGGCGACTATGTTTGCTCTAAGCCGAGCTTTCCACTGATTAACTGTGTCTAAGCTAACAATTTTCCATTCCCTATTACGATCTTTTCATAGCAATGCTTTACCCTAGATGACATTCGGATATTTTTGCAAAGGACGCTCTTATGTCAACGTTATCGACCGGGTTACTGACTCGGCTTGCGATCTGTTTTTTGATTCCTGTCGGTGTACTCTTACTCCCCATAGACACCATTCCTATTGATGAATTGACGCTCGTTCAGCATCGCTTGCTGGCTATTTTTTTACTCGCGGCTCTACTCTGGGTCTTAGAACCGGTACCCGTTTTTGCCACTTCTATTCTGATCATCGCTCTATTATTAATTATGATTTCAGACAAGGGGTTACATTGGTTCCGCTCCCCAATTGAACAACATGAAGTCGGGCATTTAATCCCTTACACTGACATTCTTGGTGCCTTCTCTTCACCGATCATTATTCTGTTTATGGGTGGATTCGCCTTAGCGATCGCGGCGTCAAAATATCAACTGGATAACAACTTAGCACGTGTATTACTGCGCCCGTTTGGTCATCAACCTAAATTTATTATGCTTGGATTGATGCTCATCACCTCCGTATTCTCAATGTTCATGTCAAATACGGCTACGACAGTAATGATGTTGGCTCTACTTGGACCCATTGTCGCCTCTGCGCCGAAAGGGGAGCTAGGCATTAAAGCTTTGGTGCTATCCATTCCGATTGCTGCGAATACAGGAGGCATCGCGACGCCGATTGGTACGCCACCGAATGCGATTGCTTTACAGTATTTAACGGGAGAGAACAGCATAGACTTTCTATCTTGGATGATGATGGGTCTACCATTTGTGATTGTTCAATTAACCATTGCTTGGTTTTTATTGCAGTATTTATTTCCCTCATCACAACAACAAATGACGCTAAAATTGCAGGGAACATTTCAACGCTCTTGGCGAGCAATCGTCGTCTACATCACTTTTGCAACGACGATTTTATTGTGGATGAGTACCGCTCTGCATGGCATGAATACTTATGTGGTCTCGATCATTCCACTAGCTGTATTTACGTTAACAGGCATTATGGGCAAAGAGGAACTCAAGCAAATTAATTGGGATGTACTTTGGTTAGTGGCTGGGGGGATTGCGATCGGTATTGGATTAGAGCATACCGGACTTGCCGTTGCCTTAGCCCATGCCATTGACTATGAAAGCTTATCACCGATGTTCATCGTCATTTCGCTATCGATGGTCTGCTGGCTAATGGCGAACTTCATGTCCAATACGGCAACAGCAAACTTATTAATGCCAATTGCTGCCGCTATTGGTGTCTCGATGTCCAGTTTAACGGAGATTGGTGGCCTACAAGGGTTATTGGTCGTGGTCGCGTTCTCCGCTTCTTTAGGCATGATCCTTCCAGTCTCAACACCGCCTAACTCATTAGCTTACTCCACAGGCTTAATTGAAAGTAAAGATATGGCTAAAACCGGTTTAATTCTTGGACTAGTAGGATTATGTATTGTGTATTTGGCCACTTGGGCGTTAACTTAATGAGAGCGTAACATCAATCGATTGCCGTAGAGAGAAGCAAAAACAATGAATATTGATCCATAGACAACATTCTTGGGATTGATAGGCAGAATCATTGATCTTAACCTACTGCAAAGCGGAGAAAGTGTAGTAAAATTACGCTAGTTTTTTATTTCTCATTACCATGAATTTGACGAGGTTATAATTATGTCTGCTAAGAAGCCTATGGCTCTAGTGATTCTTGACGGTTGGGGCTACCGTGAAGATAACACCAGCAACGCGATCAACAATGCGCACACACCAGTACTTGATGCGTTGATGGAAAATCATCCTCATACTCTTATTTCTGCTTCTGGCATGGATGTGGGTCTACCTGACGGTCAAATGGGAAACTCTGAAGTTGGCCATACTAACATCGGTGCAGGACGGATTGTTTATCAAGATTTAACCCGCATTACTAAATCAATCGCAGATGGTGAATTCCAGCATAATGAAGCGATTGTGAATGCGATTGATAAAGCGGTAGCCGAAGGCAAAGCGGTTCATCTCATGGGATTGATGTCGCCAGGTGGTGTGCACTCTCACGAAGATCATATCTATGCGGCAGTAGAGCTAGCCGCTGCTCGTGGCGCAGAGAAAATTTACCTACACTGCTTCCTTGACGGACGTGATACCCCACCACGCAGTGCTGAGGGCTCACTGGCACGTTTCCAAGACCTATTTAGCAAACTTGGTAAAGGACGCATCGCTTCTCTTATCGGTCGTTATTATGCCATGGACCGTGATAATAACTGGGATCGCGTTCAGCAAGCTTATGACTTATTAACTCAAGCTAAAGCAGAGTTCACCTATGACTCTGCCGTTGCTGGCCTTAATGCCGCTTATGCGCGTGAAGAAAACGATGAGTTCGTCAAAGCCACAGAAATTCGTAGCGCAGATCAAGAATCAGCAGCCATGCAAGATGGTGATGCGGTACTATTTTTAAACTATCGTGCTGACCGTGCTCGTGAAATAACCCGCACGTTTGTCGCCGATTTTGATGGTTTCACTCGTCAAGTGTTCCCTAATGTCAATTTCGTTATGCTAACTCAGTATGCAGCCGATATTCCACTAGCGACCGCTTTCCCACCAGCATCGCTAGAAAACACTTATGGTGAATGGCTTTCTAAAGCGGGCAAAACTCAGCTGCGTATTTCAGAAACAGAGAAGTACGCCCACGTGACCTTCTTCTTTAACGGTGGCGCAGAAAACGAGTTTCCTGGTGAAGAGCGCCAGCTAGTGGCCTCTCCAAAAGTCGCGACTTACGATCTTCAACCAGAAATGAGCTCCAAAGAACTCACCGATAAATTGGTTGCAGCGATTAAATCTGGTCAATACGATGCGATCGTTTGTAACTATCCAAATGGTGATATGGTCGGCCATACTGGTGTTTATGAAGCCGCGGTTAAAGCTTGTGAAGCGGTCGATGAATGTATTGGCCGAGTAGTTGAAGCGATTAAAGAAGTCGATGGTCAGTTACTCATCACCGCAGACCACGGTAACGCTGAAATGATGATTAACCCTGAAACCGGTGGCGTACATACGGCTCACACCAGTTTACCAGTACCGCTGATTTATGTCGGTAATAAATCAATTACTCTACAAGAAGGCGGTAAACTGTCGGATCTCGCACCAACCATGTTAGCGCTGACTGACATGGAAATTCCTGCTGAGATGTCAGGTAAAGTGCTTTATTCATAACGCTTGTTCCTAGCATACGATTTTTAAAGCATGGATCCCCTTAAATTCACCATTTAAGGGGATTTTTTTTATCGATGGATTTTACTTAACGGTTTCTTATTTAGCATCGCTATTCATCGTTAGTTGTCGCCAACGATGAATAGCTTTAGACTCAGACCACCGCTTCCCTCATCCATGATGTATTTATGACCTTTTCTGAGCTTAACTTAGCTTCTTCTCTACTTAGTGCACTACCCGCTGAGTTACATACTCCAACCACAATCCAACAGTTGGCGATTCCTGTGATTTTATCTGGTCGTGATCTGCTCGCTCTCGCTCAAACTGGCAGCGGTAAAACCTTCGCTTATGGTTTACCGCTATTACAAAAAACACTCCCGATGACACCACACATTCAAACCTTGATCATCGTACCGACGCGTGAACTGGCAACCCAAGTCAGCCAAGCGCTTGGCTTAATCGCCAAACCGATGCACATCGATGTGTGTCCAGTTTGTGGAGGGGTTGACCAGCAATGGCAACAGGATCAATTAGCGCAAAATCCTCAGCTCATCGTTGCTACGCCAGGGCGATTATTGGATCTTATTGAGCAACAGATCATAAACTTATCATCGCTACAACATCTGGTACTGGATGAGGCTGACCGGCTATTAGAGATGGGGTTTTGGCCAGATGTTCAGCGGATCATGGCCCATTTACCCGCGAAAAAACAAACCCTGCTATTTTCTGCAACCTTACTTCCCGAGCTTGAAGAAAAAGCCCTCCAGCCGTTAAACGATCCCATTAAGATCAGCGCTAATCCGCCGAATCAAACGGTGCCAGAGATCGAAGAACAGTTGTACTTGGTCAATAAAGGCAGCAAAGCACAAGTCTTGATTCATTTACTTAAGCAACATCATTGGTCTCAAGTCTTGGTCTTTATTAGCGCTCGAGATAATGCAGACGCACTGGCCAAAAAACTCCTTAAAGCAGGAATTCGTGTTGCCGCACTCCATGGCAATAAAGATCAAACCGAGCGTGAGCAAATCTTAACTCAATTTAAACAGCAGAAAATTGAAGTGCTAATCGCAACCGATTTATTGGCAAGAGGTATTCATATTGAACAGCTTCCTGTGGTCATCAATTTTGATTTACCGCCAAGCCCGGCAGTGTATATTCACCGCGTTGGGCGAACCGCACGAGCTGGGCAAACGGGTCTCGCTCTCTCTTTAGTTTGTCATAATGAAAACGCGATCCTCGATGCCATTCGTCAACTGACTCAGCGCCCTCTTGTTTTGCAAACGTTGGCCGATTTTCCCGTCACTGATCAACCAGCCACCACTATGCCAAAACGTCAACCACGAGATAAACAAGCCAATCGACGGAGTGCCCAAAAGCGCAGTGTGAAACAGTTTCAACCGAAATCATCTCGCTAAACGCCGATCCTTAACGACAAATGAGCAGTATGACAAAAAACCGCACAAAGTTTACATTATGCTACTCGCCTGACACGTGACTTTGAGTATACTGGGCATTCAACAATTTTAATGGTGATGATTGCCTAAACATGACGTTGTCTATTCTAAAACTTACTGTGCGATTATTGGCGGTCTGCTTAGCGATTACCACCTCATCAGGTGCTGCTTATGCCGCTTCGCAACAAGAGCTTTCTGGCGTCAAAAACGAAATCTCTCGTCAACAGCAATCACTGAGCCAACGACAAAAAGAACTGGATCAATTACAGCGTTCACTTAGACAACAAGAGTTGTCTATCTCTCAGCTAGAAAATCAAATTAAAAATACCCAACGTGATGTCGTGACTGCTAATGACAATCTCGCCAATATTCAAAAAAACCGACTTGAATTAGAACAGCAGCGCCAACAACAGACCGAAAAACTCACGCAACTGTTACAGACGTACTATGTGACTCAGCGAGCACTGGCCAGCGGCGATCTCCTCAAAAGTGGCGTCGAACAAGACAGAATTAGTCAGTATTATCAACATTTGGCCAAAGCGCGTACGGAAACCTTACGCCGTTTACAAACAACCCATCAAGCGCTCAACGAAAGTGAAAAGCAACTGCAGCGTGAGCGTGATCAAATCACCGCCCTATTGCAACAACAAACCGATAAGCGTGATAAGCTCGCCAGCACTCAAGCGGAGCGGCGTAAAACCGTCAATACCATTCAACAAAGTATCTCGGGCGATCAAGTTTATCTTGCCGAACTGCAACGCAATGAAACTCGCTTGAAAGCTGAAATCGCCAAAGCAGCGAAGCGTAATGCGGTGCCAATGGATGGACTCGCCCAGCAAAGAGGTAAGCTACCCTGGCCACTGCAAGGTAACGTATTGCACCAGTTTGGAGAGAAACAAACTGGTCAAGTCGATTGGAAAGGCATGGTGATCAGCGCCAATTATGGGCAAGCCGTCAAAGCCGTCTATCCGGGAACGGTCGTATTTGCGGAGTATTTACGTGGCTATGGATTAGTGATTTTACTTGACCACGGCAAAGGTGATATGACCTTATACGGTTATAACCAATCACTCATGAAAAAAGAGGGCGATAAGGTCGTCGCAGGTGACACGCTTGCCTTAGCCGGTGATACTGGTGGGCAATCTCGCCCCGCTTTGTACTTTGAAATACGTCGTAATAGCCGAGCAGAAAACCCACGCCAATGGCTGACACGATAAGTCTCACCAGCGCTATCGACGACGATTAATATCGATAATAAGTTTCGACCCTCTCTATCAGTTGGCTCAATTGCGATTTGGCTAGACGATTTACTCCTCCCGCCGCTTCTCGCCCACCACCGCTAACAAACTGAGCACAAATAGCGCCTGCGCCATGTTTATTCGCTAAAGGAGCACGCAACGACACAGTATAGCTTTCACTGTCGGCTTCAGTGAGCACCAAGTGAGCTTGGCTCGGTTGTTGATTAGCTAGCAGATTACCAAAGACGCCACTGACTCGATGTGAGGCCGATTGATTGGGTAACACAAACACGCGTAATTCCCGACTTTGGTAATATGCTTCTAGGCTTTGTGCTTGCGCCATGTCTTGCTGATAAGCCCGCTTGAGACGATGATAAGGGGAATGATGATCATCAATAAGCATAAAAGGACAAGGATAGTTCAATAAACTTCGCAGCAGTTCTGCGGGATGAAAGTGCAGATCTTCCAATTGTTGCCCATAGCCATTGTAATTGAGCAAAGTGCCGATTGACTGCAACTGCTCGGCTTGAAATGTCGTCAATCCAGCTTGTAATGCCAGTTGATTCGCGGTTGCGATCAAATTATCGCCATAAGCAGCGGCAATCGCCCAATGATGAAAACGGCCCGCCAGTAATCGATCAATGATCAAACCCGTACAAATATTGGCGTTTAAATCAATGTGAGCGGTTAAATTAGCGTGGTAAGGAACATCACCGGACTGATGATGATCAGCATAAAAAATGCTTGCTCCCTCGGAGAGAAGGCGCTGTAAATCAAAGACATTTTTCGCCATCGAAATATCCAGTACAGTCACAGAATCACCAGGATTAACCGTTAGTTTTTTCAGTAACTGTATGTCACGCTTTACGCCAGTCACTAGCTGACTTTCGATAGGCTCGGCTAAGCGCAGTTGTAATAGCGCGATGATGCCATCAGCATCACCATTAAAAACATCATAGTGCATGGTTATTCACAGGGGTATTTAGCGGACATAAGTACACTTTATCTAAATCGGTCTATGATGAGTAAGATAAAAACGTTATATCTCCAAACTTATTACTCAGCATCGCTATAACAGCCGTAATCGCATGGCAACCATTGAAAAGTCAACGCATTCTAGCCATTGATAGTGCTGGCATGCATGGCTCTGACACCTTCTTCTAACAATTGTAATTGTTCTAAACCTTGAGGGGTAGCATTGGGTTTCATCACCGAAATAATTTGTAGCATCCCCTGATGAATAACACGCTCGGTAATGGACGCGTTAGCCGACATCGCAGACTGATACGCCAACCAGCTTGAAGCGATCAAATGCAACGTTGTCACTAGCTTTTTCATCTCTTGCTCATCAATCACCAGCAGCTGCATATCGATAAACACTTGCATAATATTAATCAAGTTCACTTGGAGCTTATCTTGAACTTGAATATACGATTGATGCAGCTCAGGATCGCGTTGCAAAATTTCTGGCAAATTGGCGTAGAAAAATCGATATTTCCACATCAAATTAAAAATAGAATCCAGATAATGTTTCAGCAGCGTTAAACTCTCATATTGGCCCTGCCAAGGGCTAAAACGCTCGATAAGTTCTGCCGAGTACCAAGCAAAAATTTCACGCACGATCTCTTGTTTATTACGAAAATGATAATAGAGATTACCGGGGCTAATTTCGATATGAGCCGCAATATGGTTTGTGGTGATCGGTCTTTCACCATGTTCATTAAACAAAGCTAATGCGGCATGAATTATTCGCTCTCGGGTTTTCATTGTCGAACCATAATCTTTAGTGGTGAATTTATCTCAGTATATACCAAACAAGATAAAGAGGCAGACAGGCCCACCTCTTCGCTATTCAAAGGAAAGCGGACTCAATACTGAACCTTTTTATCGGTGATAAGGGGTCGAAAGTTCATGAACCGCATCGACAAACACTCCAGCATTCTCAGGTGGAACGTCTAAATGGATACCATGGCCTAAGTTAAACACATGCCCACTACCGGTACCAAAACCCTCAAGAATACTTGCTACCTCTTGACGAATTCGCTGAGGACTCGCATAAAGCATGGAAGGATCCATATTGCCTTGCAGCGCAACTTTATCACCCACTCGTGCTTTAGCATCAGCAATATTAATGGTCCAATCGAGTCCAATCGCATCACACCCCGTAGCCGCAATCGACTCAAGCCACATACCACCATTTTTGGTAAATAATGTAACAGGGACTCGTCTGCCTTCGTGCTCACGGATCAATCCATCAACAATTTTATGCATGTAATGCAGCGAAAACGACTGATAATCTCTTGGCGTTAATACGCCTCCCCAAGTATCGAAGACCATCACTGATTGCGCTCCAGCTTTAATCTGTGCATTCAAATACTCAATGACACTGTTTGCCAATTTATCGAGTAACCGATGCAATAAAGCAGGTTCGGCATACATCATCTTTTTGATCTTGGTGAACGCTTTTGAACTTCCGCCTTCGACCATATAGGTTGCCAACGTCCAAGGGCTGCCAGAAAAACCAATCAAAGGCACCTCACCCTGCAAATCTTTACGAATTTGGCGCACTGCATTCATGACATATTGCAGCTCGCCTTCTGGATCAGGTAAACCAATTTTATCCACATCCGCTTTACAAGTGATGGGACGCTCGAACTTTGGCCCTTCACCAGCTTCAAAATACAAGCCTAAGCCCATGGCATCAGGAATGGTTAAAATATCGGAAAACAAAATTGCAGCATCGAGTGAAAAACGGCGCAGCGGCTGCAAGGTAACTTCAGAAGCCAGCTCGGCATTTTTGCATAACGACATAAAATCGCCCGCTTGTGCACGTGTCGCTCGGTATTCTGGTAGATAGCGTCCCGCTTGACGCATCATCCATACTGGCGTGCAATCGACAGGTTGCTTGAGTAATGCACGCAAATAGCGGTCATTTTTTAATTCAGTCATGGTCTTTTCCCATTTTTCTATCAAGCGGTAATCAATCGCTCATTCTAACATTGATTGACCAAGCATCGCAGAGTGCTTTGCAACCGAGATCAAGTTATTAACTTTTAAATCAATGCTTAAATTGCGTGCAAAAGCATTAACTGTTACAAATTTATTCGCTAGCGAAAACGATAATAATAGCTAGACATTTAATGTCTAGCATCTCATAACCACATCTTACTTACCCCCTCCCTTGCGGAGGGTTTTTTTATGAGTGTTTTTTCTAAAAAGAACGACTGTCGATCTTATCATTCTCGACTCGTATGTCGGTCAAGGTTTGTTCGATTAAAGCTCGTGCTATCGTTCCGTGTGGAGCAAGCTCAGGTAAATGAAGTTCACTAAACCACTGCGCATCGGTCAGTTCTGAATAATCGGGGTTTAACTCACCTTCCGCATAATCGGCTAAAAAACCCATCATCATACTGGAAGGAAACGCCCAAGGTTGACTGCCCACATAGCGAATATTGTCGATAATAATCCCCGTTTCTTCTTGTACTTCACGCGCGACACATTGCTCAAGGGTTTCTCCTACCTCTAAAAAACCAGCAATCACCGTATACATACCACCGCGATGACGAGGATGCTGAGCAAGTAAAATCTGATCATCTTTGCGAACCGCGACAATAATGCACGGAAAAATACGAGGATAATGTAAAGTGCGACACTCCTGACATTGCATCGCTAACTGATGATGATTGAGCCGATTACGCCCACCACATTGTGAACAAAAACGCTGAGTTTGACTCATATGCCCATATTGAACCGCTTTGCTGGCTAGCAAAAATAGCGCCGAATCCATCGATAATAGCGTCCGCAAATTCACCATTGGTAACTCATCAGCTATCTCTTGAGCATTTATCCAATAAACGGGGGCTTGGTTATGCTCACCAATCAATACCGCATACTCAATCGGCAATCGCCATTGCTGCGCACAACCAAAAGGGATACTCCCATCAATGGTCCAGATCTCACTTCCTGAAACAACACACCAATAAGCGGCTTTTGCGTCACTGTTTTCTAACATACTCACTCCTGATTGCTTGCAGTTCAACCATTTTACTGGCAATCTAAATTCATACCAGAGTTTGTAGTCATTTGATTTTCAAACCTATAAATTCTCGTTAGGACAACAGGTTGTAGTACAACACTACAATGGGTGTGCAAGGAAAATCATCGGTAAGATGATGAGATCATGAGGGCATGGTCATGCTAAATAAATTAAAGAAAACACAAGAGCAGTGGGGCGGATCCAGTGAAGTTATCGATCACTGGTTGGATAACCGTCAACACCTGATCGTTGAGTACTGCAAGCTTGCAGCACTACAGCCTTTAACCCCCGAATCTTCACTGAATGAGTTACCAGCGCCTAAAGCGTTGCACCGCTTTAGCCAAGAGCTGGTTGATTATATCTCCGAAGGCCATTTTAAAATTTATGATATGGTCATGCAAAAATGGCAAGCGACTGGTTTTAAAGCAACGGATGAGATCAACCAAACCTATGGAAAAATAGTCCAAACGAATGATGCCTTATTAGATTTTGCGGATAACTATGCCACTGTGGCTGATGACGATGATTTAGATAATCTCGATAATGATTTATCGATGGTTGGTGAAGTACTTGAGTCGCGGTTTGCGTCTGAAGATTACCTGATTCAATTAATAGCAGACAGCCTTGCTATCCCACCAGGCGCATAAGCAAGCGTGAGCTTTCGCTTTTCATCTAAGTAAATTGAGTGAAAGCAGCGCAACATAATTGACCTGAAAAATGAGTTAAAAAAAGGCACCCGAAGGTGCCTTTTTTGATCATGCGATACGATTACTCGTCCGATGAAAAGCCAGCATTCAATAGCGCAGCAAGATTGTCCGTCGCTTGTTCCGCTGACGTACCTTCTTTTTGAGCTAGACGCTTCGCTTGGCGATCTTGGTGATACGCAAAACCGGTACCGGCAGGGATCAAACGACCAACGATTACGTTCTCTTTCAGACCACGTAAATCATCACGTTTACCCGATACCGCTGCTTCAGTCAGTACGCGCGTTGTTTCTTGGAACGACGCTGCTGAAATAAACGATTCGGTTGCCAGAGAGGCTTTGGTAATACCTAATAGTTCGCGTTCGAAACGAGCAGGTTCTTTACCATCAGCTTCCAATAAACGGTTAGCAATCTTAACTTGAGCGTACTCAATTTGCTCACCAGGTAAGAATTCCGAATCACCTGAATGGGTGATGGTACACTTACGTAGCATCTGACGAACAATCGTTTCAATATGCTTATCGTTTATCTTAACGCCTTGCAGACGGTAAACTTCCTGAACTTCGTTAGCAATGTATGAAGTCACGGCGTGGATACCACGTAGACGCAGAATATCATGCGGTGACTCTGGGCCATCAGCAATGACATCACCACGTTCAATGCGCTCACCTTCAAACACGTTGAGCTGACGATGCTTAGGAATCATCTCTTCATACACATCACCGCTATCGCGAGTGATCAGTAGACGACGCTTACCTTTAGTCTCTTTACCGAATGAAACAGTACCCGTATGCTCAGCAAGAATCGCAGGCTCTTTCGGCTTACGCGCTTCAAACAAGTCAGCTACGCGTGGTAGACCACCGGTGATATCTCGGTTACCGCCAGATTTTTGTGGAATACGTGCTAACGTGTCACCGATGTTCACTTCTGCGCCATCTTCGATGTTCACAATCGCCTTACCAGGTAAGAAATATTGCGCTGGCATATCAGTACCAGGAATCAATACATCTTTACCTTTCGCATCAACCAGTTTAATCGCAGGACGCATATCTTTACCTGCGGCTGGACGAGCGGCGGCATCGGTAACTTCACTTGAAGACAGACCCGTTAGATCATCAGTTTGACGAGAAACGGTTACACCATCAATCATATCCACGAACTGGATACGACCAGCCACTTCAGTGATGATAGGTAGTGTGTGCGCTTCCCAGTTAGCAATAACTTCACCGGCGTCAACAGCATCGCCATCGGCTTTGCTTAATAACGAACCGTAAGGCAGTTTGTGCTTCTCTTTGGTACGACCAAATTCATCAATAATCGTCATCTCTGATGCACGCGAAGTGATCACCAGTTTACGATCTTTGTTGATTACGAATTTAGCGTTATGCAGCTTCACAGAACCTTTATTCTTCGCTTGAATACTGTTCTCTGCAGCGGCTGTTGATGCTGCACCACCGATGTGGAAAGTACGCATCGTTAACTGTGTACCTGGCTCACCGATAGATTGAGCCGCAATAACGCCGACAGCTTCACCTTGGTTAACCAAGTGACCACGAGCCAAGTCACGGCCATAACACAATGCACAACAACCAAAGTCAGCATCACAGGTTACTACCGAACGAACGCGGATACGGTCAACCGAGTTATCATTAATGATCTGACACCATTTTTCATCCAGTAAGGTATTACGTGGAATCAAGACTTCTTCAGTACCAGGCTTAATAATATCTTCTGCAACAACACGTCCAAGCGCTAACTCAGTCAGAGCAACTTTAACGTCACCACCCTCGATATGAGGCATCATATCAACGCCTTCATGGGTGCCACAGTCGTGTTCAGTAACCACTACGTCCTGTGCTACGTCAACCAAACGACGAGTCAGATAACCTGAGTTTGCCGTTTTCAATGCGGTATCGGCTAGACCCTTACGCGCACCGTGGGTTGAGATAAAGTACTGAAGTACGTTCAGACCTTCTTTAAAGTTTGCGGTGATTGGCGTTTCAATGATCGAACCATCTGGACGAGCCATCAAACCACGCATACCCGCTAACTGACGAATCTGAGCCGCAGAACCACGTGCGCCTGAGTCGGCCATCATGTAAATGCTGTTGAAAGACTCTTGACGCTCTTCCTCACCATCACGGTTAATGACTAACTCAGAAGAGAGGTTTTCCATCATTGCTTTCGCAACGCGATCATTGGTTGACGCCCAAATATCGATCACTTTGTTATAGCGCTCACCGGCTGTCACTAGACCAGATTGGAACTGCTCTTGAATTTCGCGCACTTCTTCTTCTGCATCAGCAATTTCCGTGTATTTAGCCGCAGGAACAACCATGTCATCGATACCTACCGATACGCCAGACAATGCCGCATAAGCAAAACCGGTGTACATGATTTGGTCAGCAAAAATAACCGTGTCTTTCAGACCAAGCTTACGATACGCTTCGTTGAGCAAGTTAGAAATTTGCTTTTTACCTAACTTTTGGTTGACGATGCTATAAGGCAAGCCTGTCGGTACGATCTGCCACAACATGGCACGACCAATCGTTGTATCGACCAATTGGGTGTTAGTAGTGCTGTGACCATCTTCATCAACGACCGTTTCGGTAATACGTACTTTAACTCGCGCATGCAGTTCCGCGTTCTTAGTGCGATATGCCTTTTCAGCCTCTTCAGGGCCAGCAAGGTACATACCTTCACCTTTCGCATTGATCTTTTCACGAGTCATGTAATACAGACCCAATACAACGTCCTGAGAAGGAACGATGATCGGATCGCCCGATGCTGGCGACAGAATGTTGTTCGTCGACATCATCAGCGTACGCGCTTCAAGCTGTGCTTCTAGAGTTAAAGGCACGTGTACCGCCATTTGGTCACCATCGAAGTCCGCGTTATACGCCGCACACACGAGTGGATGCAACTGAATCGCTTTACCTTCAATAAGAACGGGCTCAAACGCTTGAATACCCAAACGGTGCAGTGTTGGTGCACGGTTGAGTAGCACTGGGTGTTCACGGATCACTTCATCCAAGATATCCCAAACGACGGCTTCTTCACGCTCAACCATCTTTTTAGCCGCTTTAATCGTCGTTGCTAGGCCACGAGTTTCAAGTTTGCTATAAATAAATGGCTTAAATAGTTCAAGTGCCATCTTCTTAGGAAGACCACACTGATGTAGACGTAAGTATGGACCAACGGTAATAACCGAACGGCCAGAGTAGTCTACACGTTTACCCAGTAGGTTCTGACGGAAACGACCTTGTTTACCCTTGATCATATCAGCAAGAGATTTCAGAGGACGCTTGTTAGAACCAGTAATAGCACGACCACGACGACCGTTATCTAATAGTGCATCCACCGACTCTTGTAACATACGTTTTTCGTTACGTACGATGATATCTGGTGCAGCAAGCTCAAGTAGACGCTTCAAACGGTTGTTACGGTTGATCACGCGACGATACAGATCGTTCAGATCCGACGTAGCAAAACGTCCGCCATCTAGTGGAACGAGAGGGCGAAGATCTGGCGGCAGTACTGGCAAGACTGTCAGGATCATCCATTCAGGTTTGTTACCTGAAGAGAGGAACGCTTCAACCAATTTCAAACGTTTGGTCAATTTCTTACGCTTGGTTTCAGAGTTAGTCGTTTCTAACTCTTCACGCATTTGCTCAGTTTCAACCTGTAGATCCATTGAAGACAAAAGATCTTTAATTGCTTCTGCGCCCATTTTAGCGGTAAATTCATCACCCCACTCTTCAAGACGATCCAAATACTCTTCTTCTGTGAGCATTTGTCCTCTTTCAAGATCAGTCATGCCTGGCTCAGTCACCACGTACATTTCGAAGTAAAGAACACGTTCGATATCACGTAATGGCATATCCATCAGCAAACCGATACGAGACGGTAGTGATTTTAAGAACCAAATGTGTGCCACAGGTGAAGCCAGCTCGATGTGGCCCATACGGTCACGACGAACTTTAGTCTGGGTTACTTCAACGCCACACTTCTCACAAATCACACCACGGTGTTTCAGACGCTTATATTTGCCACAAAGACACTCGTAGTCTTTTACCGGACCAAAAATACGCGCACAGAAAAGACCATCACGCTCAGGTTTGAACGTACGATAGTTGATGGTCTCAGGTTTTTTCACTTCACCAAATGACCATGAACGGATCATATCTGGAGAAGATAGACCGATTTTGATTGCATCAAATTCTTCGGTCTTATGCTGTGCTTTTAGAAAGTTTAATAAGTCTTTCACAATCAGCTCCTGTAAGGAGTTAAAAGGGCCCGCGGCTTAATGTAGCGAGCGCCTTCCTACCAGAAAACCAGTTAGGTCCCCCAAAGGGGAACCTTAAGGTTTACTCTTCGTCTTCTAGCTCGATGTTGATACCTAGCGAGCGAATCTCTTTCAACAATACGTTGAACGATTCAGGCATACCAGGTTCCATCGCGTGGTTACCGTCTACAATGTTCTTATACATCTTCGTACGGCCGTTAACGTCATCTGACTTAACGGTAAGCATTTCTTGTAACGTGTAAGCGGCACCGTAGGCTTCTAGTGCCCACACTTCCATCTCACCAAAACGCTGACCACCGAACTGTGCTTTACCACCCAGAGGTTGCTGAGTAACCAAGCTATAAGAACCAGTTGAACGGGCATGCATCTTATCATCCACTAAGTGGTTCAATTTCAGCATGTACATATAACCAACCGTAACCGGACGCTCAAAGGCATCTCCCGTACGACCATCAAACAGAGTTAACTGTCCAGAAGTCGGTAGGTCGGCCAATTGCAACATCTCTTTAATAGACGCTTCATTCGCACCATCAAAGACTGGAGTCGCAACCGTTAAGCCATTGCGTAGGTTATTGGCTAAAGTACGCACTTCATCATCAGATAAAGCCGCGATGTCAACCGACTGACGAGTCTCGCCAAGGTCGTAAACCTTTTGTAGGAACTCACGCAGCTTCGCTAGCTCTTGTTGTTCCTTGATCATCTGGTTGATCTTATCGCCGATACCTTTGGCCGCGAGACCTAAGTGAACTTCTAAGATCTGACCGATGTTCATCCGCGATGGTACACCTAGTGGGTTCAGTACGATATCGACTGGCTGACCATTCTCATCATACGGCATGTCTTCCACAGGGTTGATCTTCGAGATAACACCTTTGTTACCATGACGACCCGCCATCTTATCACCCGGCTGGATGCGACGCTTAACCGCTAAGTAAACTTTTACGATCTTAAGAACGCCAGGTGCTAAATCATCACCTTGAGTGATCTTACGACGCTTGGTTTCAAACTTCTTATCAAAGTCAGCTTTTAGCTCATCCCACTGCTCAGCAAGCTGTTCAAGTTGGTTTTGTAGCTCCTCGTCTTCCAAGGTTTGCTCTAACCATTTCTTGCGCTCAATAGAATCAAGCTTCGCGTCCGAGTAACCACCAGCAACAAGTACAGAACGAACACGTGCTAATAGACCACCTTCAAGAATCTGGAACTCTTCAGTTAGGTCTTTTTTAGCTTCTTTCAGCTGCATGTGCTCAATTTCAAGCGCACGCTTGTCTTTCTCTACACCATCGCGAGTGAAAACTTGTACGTCAATAACCGTACCAGCCACTGAATTTGGAACGCGTAATGAGGTATCTTTAACGTCAGAAGCTTTCTCACCGAAGATAGCACGTAATAGCTTCTCTTCTGGAGTGAGCTGAGTTTCACCTTTTGGTGTTACTTTACCGACAAGGATGTCGCCACCCTTAACTTCTGCACCGATATAAACGATACCTGACTCATCAAGTTTAGATAATGCCGCTTCACCAACGTTGGGAATATCCGCCGTGATCTCTTCGGCACCAAGCTTAGTATCACGAGCCACACAAGACAGTTCTTGAATGTGGATGGTGGTAAAGCGGTCATCTTGAACAACGCGCTCTGAAACTAAGATTGAGTCTTCGAAGTTATAACCGTTCCAAGGCATGAACGCGATACGCATGTTCTGGCCTAGTGCTAGCTCACCTAAATCAGTAGATGGACCATCTGCCAATACATCACCACGACCCACAGGTTCACCAGGCATCACACAAGGACGCTGGTTAATACAGGTGTTTTGGTTCGAACGGGTATATTTGGTTAAGTTATAGATATCAATACCAGCTTCGCCAGGAATTAACTCTTCTTCATTAACCTTAACCACGATACGAGATGCATCAACCGACTGGATAACACCGCCACGATTCGCAACCACAGTTACACCAGAGTCAACAGCTACATTGCGCTCAATACCCGTACCAACAAATGGCTTTTCAGCACGTAGTGTCGGTACTGCTTGACGTTGCATGTTTGCACCCATCAAAGCACGGTTCGCATCATCGTGTTCTAGGAACGGAATCAAAGATGCAGCTATCGATACCACTTGGTTAGTCGCAACGTCCATGTAATCAACATGTTCACGCGGGTGAAGACCTGATTCACCTTTCTGACGAGCAGTGATCAGTTCATCAGCAAAACGGCTATCATCAGTAAGCTTGGCGTTCGCCTGAGCAATAACAAATTGGCCTTCTTCAATCGCTGATAAATAATCAACTTCATCAGTCACAACGCCATCGACAACTCGACGGTATGGTGTTTCAAGGAAGCCATATTCATTACAACGAGCAAAAGCAGACAAAGAGTTGATTAGACCGATGTTTGGACCTTCTGGTGTTTCGATTGGACATAAACGACCATAGTGGGTTACGTGTACGTCACGAACTTCGAAACCAGCACGTTCACGAGTCAAACCACCCGGACCTAAAGCAGAAATACGACGCTTATGCGTGACTTCTGATAGCGGGTTGTTCTGATCCATAAACTGAGACAGTTGTGAAGAACCAAAGAATTCTTTTACTGCAGCAGAAATTGGTTTGGCATTGATCAAGTCTTGTGGCATCACGTTATCGAGATCGCCTAAGCTTAGACGCTCTTTTACTGCGCGTTCAACACGGACTAGACCAACACGGAATTGGTTTTCTGCCATTTCGCCAACACTACGAATACGACGGTTACCAAGATGGTCGATATCATCAACCTCCCCTTTACCGTTACGAATCGCGATTAGCTTTTTCATCACTTCGATGATATCAGTTTCATCGAGTGTGCCTTGCTCTTCTGCGTCTGTACGCTCAATAGAACTATTGAACTTCATACGACCTACGGTTGATAAGTCATAACGCTCAGGAGAGAAGAATAAACTTTCGAATAGCGCTTCAGCCGCTTCTTTCGTTGGCGGCTCGCCAGGGCGCATCATGCGGTAGATTTCAACTAACGCCGAAATTCGGTCAGAGGTACTGTCAACACGTAGTGTTTCAGACATGAACGGACCGTTATCAAGATCGTTCGTAAAGAGAACTTCCAGCTTTTTGTAACCCGCTTGAGATAAAATGAGCGAGTACTTCCAAAGTAACTTCTTGGTTAGCGGCAAGGATCACTTCACCCGTCGCTTCATTGATGTAGTCTTTGGCTGAAATCTTGCCGACAATATAATCAACAGGAACTTCAATAAAACTGACTTCATCTTTTTCAAGCTGACGAATATGACGCGCAGTGACACGACGACCTTTTTCGACATAAACCTTACCATTAGATTCAATATCAAACGTTGCCGTTTCACCACGTAAACGCTCAGGCACCAACTCCATCATCAGAGTTTGGTCTTTGACTTCAAACTTAACTTTGTCAAAGAAGGTGTCTAGAACTTGTTCTGTGGTTTTACCTAGCGCACGCAAAATAATTGACGCAGGCAGCTTACGACGACGGTCAATACGTACGTATAGGTTATCTTTAGGATCGAACTCAAAGTCGAGCCATGAACCACGGTAAGGGATCACGCGTGCGTTATAAAGCACTTTACCAGAAGAGTGGGTTTTACCCTTATCGCTGTCGAAGAACACGCCTGGGCTTCGGTGCAGCTGGGATACGATAACCCGCTCAGTACCATTAATGACAAAGGTACCATTATCTGTCATGAGTGGAATTTCACCCATGTAGACTTCTTGTTCTTTAATATCTTTAACCGTGCCTGCCGGCGCGTCTTTGTCAAAGATCACTAGGCGTAATTTTACGCGTAGAGGTTTAGAATAAGTTACACCACGGATTTGACATTCTTTAACGTCAAAAACTGGCTCACCAAGACGGTAGCTAACGTATTGCAGCTCTGAATTGCCGTTGTAGCTCTGGATTGGAAATACAGAACGAAAAGCAGCTTCAAGACCGTATTGCCCTTCTGGATCCTGTTCGATAAATTTTTCGAACGAATCAAGCTGGATCGATAGCAGGTATGGAATGTCCAATACTTGTGGACGAGTACCAAAGTCCTTACGGATGCGCTTTTTCTCGGTATAAGAGTAAACCATGGGGTTCCTCAGCTCGCTGATAAGTGACCCAAACTGTCCGCCTTTATTAAAAGGGGTAGGACAGTGACTAAATCGCTGTTTACTGTAGTGGCATCTCATATCGTTATGATTTAGATGCTTTTTGCAAGAATATGGAACGCTTAAACAGCGGGAAAATTCGCCCATACCCTACAGCGCAAAAAGGCTGGTGGTCAATAAACCACCAGCCATTAGCCTTTCGGCTAAGGAATTAAGTAATAATTACTTAACTTCAACAGTTGCACCAGCTTCTTCTAGCTGAGCTTTAAGAGCGTCAGCTTCAGCTTTGTCGATGCCTTCTTTTAGAGGTGCTGGAGCGCCGTCAACTAGTGCTTTAGCTTCTTTTAGGCCAAGACCAGTTGCGCCACGTACTGCTTTGATTACAGCAACTTTGTTTGCGCCAGCAGCAGTTAGAATTACGTCGAATTCAGTTTGCTCTTCAACTTCAGCAGCAGCAGCGCCGCCAGAAACTACTGCAGCTGCAGCAGAAACACCGAACTTCTCTTCCATAGCAGAGATAAGTTCAACAACTTGCATTACAGACATTTCTGCAATAGCGTCTAGGATTTGCTCGTTAGTAATAGACATAACAATTCTCTTTTAAGTCAACAATAAGTTTATTTAGCAACCAATAAAAAGCAAGGCAATTAAGCCGCTTCAGCTTCTTTTTGATCGCGGATAGCAGCGATAGTACGCGCCAGCTTGCCAGCAGAAGCTTCTTTCATGCACATCATTAGTCGTGCAATTGCTTCGTCGTAAGTTGGTAGTGTCGCTAGTACTTCAGCGTCAGTAATTACGCCTTCAAATGCAGCTGCTTTGATCTCAAATGCTTTGTTCTCTTTAGCGAAGTCTTTAAAAAGACGCGCTGCAGCACCTGGGTGCTCGTTAGAGAATCCGATCAAAGTAGGACCTACGAATACGTCTTTCAGACATTCGTAAGCTGTGCCTTCTACAGCGCGACGTGCTAGAGTATTACGAACAACTCTCAGGTAAACACCCGCTTCACGCGCTTGTTTACGTAGAGAAGTCATCGCGCCTACTTGAACGCCACGAGAGTCAGCAACAACTGCAGAAAGTGCACCACTGGCCGCTTCGTTGACTTCAGCAACAATTGCTTTTTTGTCTTGAAGATTTAAAGCCATCTTGGATTGCTCCTGGTTGTCGTTACACCACTCACTATTATCACAACAGTGAGAGATTATTAGGTGCAGTCCCAGAAGAAAGGTAACTTATAAAAATAAGAGCTTTCTGTCAGTTCGGGCACCATCTACGTAGGTTTTATTAAGTTATCGAATTGATAACGCCTACGGTCTTGGACGGAGACTGTGTCATAGTTCAAAGAACCAAAGTTCAGCCCCAACCACAAATATTAGGCGCAAAATTATACATAAATTTCGCGCCTAAGCAAAGGAATTATATTTTAGTGTTCAGCGTTAACTGATCAACAGCAACACCTGCACCCATCGTCGTAGAGATGCTTACTTTCTTCACGTAAGTACCTTTCGCTGATGATGGTTTTGCTTTCTTAAGCGCAACAAGCAGAGCTTCTAAGTTCTCTTGCAGTTGGTTAGCTTCGAAAGTCACTTTGCCGATAGTGCTGTGGATAATACCGTTCTTGTCATTACGGTAACGAACCTGGCCTGCTTTCGCATTTTTCACTGCTTCAGCAACGTTAGGAGTTACAGTACCAACTTTCGGGTTTGGCATTAGACCACGAGGACCAAGAATGGTACCCAATTGACCAACAACACGCATTGCATCTGGAGAAGCAATCACAACGTCGAAGTTCATTTCACCTTTTTTCACTTGCTCAGCAAGATCTTCCATACCCACTAGGTCTGCACCAGCAGCTTTAGCCGCTTCAGCATTAGCACCTTGAGTGAATACTGCAACGCGAACGTCACGACCAGTACCGTGTGGTAGTACAGTTGCACCACGTACGTTTTGGTCAGATTTACGAGCATCGATACCGAGGTTCACAGCAACATCTACAGATTCAACAAATTTAGCTGTCGCTAGTTCTTTAAGAAGAGCAACTGCTTCGTTGATTTCGTATTCTTTTGTTGCGTCAACTTTTTCACGAATTGTACGCATGCGCTTAGTTAATTTTGCCATGATCTTAACCCTCTACCACTAGGCCCATTGAACGAGCAGTACCCGCAATAGAACGTTTCATCGCTTCAATATCAGCACCAGTCATATCAGCAGCTTTTAGTTCTGCGATTTCTTGGATTTGTGCGTCAGTGATCGTACCCACTTTTTCAGTGTTTGGACGACCAGAACCAGACTTAAGGCCAGCCGCTTTCTTAAGTAGAACTGCTGCAGGAGGAGTCTTAGTGATGAACGTAAAAGAACGGTCGCTGTATACAGTGATAACAACTGGAGTTGGTAGACCTTTCTCCATTGATTCTGTTTTTGCGTTGAACGCTTTACAGAATTCCATGATGTTAACACCTTTTTGACCTAGAGCAGGACCAACTGGTGGACTTGGGTTTGCCATACCAGCTGCAACTTGCAACTTGATATAAGCTTCAACTTTCTTAGCCATGATATTTCCTAATGATTGGGTGCAAACGCTAATATATTTATCAGCTCCCCAGTTTTACATAATGCCCGTAAAAAGGCGCGAAATTATAATCTTATCTCACGCTTTTCACAAGACTTAAATAGATGCTATTTTAGTCAAGTTTTTCTACTTGACCAAATTCGAGTTCAACTGGCGTTGCACGACCAAAGATAGAGACAGACACTTTCAGGCGACTTTTATCGTAATCGGTCTCTTCTACCGTACCATTGAAATCAGCAAATGGACCTTCTGTAACACGGACCACTTCACCGACCTCAAACATCGTTTTCGGACGTGGAGCTTCACTCGCTTTTTCTAAACGGTTCAAGATCGCATCGGCTTCTTTATCAGTAATTGGTGCTGGTCTATCCGAAGTGCCACCAATGAAGCCCATTACACGAGGAACACTACGTACCAAATGCCATGACTCATCATTCATAACCATTTGTACCAGCACGTAACCTGGGAAGAATTTACGCTCGCTCTTGCGACGTTGGCCTGCGCGCATCTCCACCACTTCTTCCGTTGGAACCAGCACTTCACCAAAGTGCTCTTCCATCGCATGCATTTTTATATGCTCACGAAGTGATTGAGCGACACGACCTTCAAACCCAGAAAAGGCTTGAACGACATACCAGCGTTTTTTTGGAGCTTCACTCATGTATTAAACCCTCTATACTCCAGTCACAAAAGACACTAGACGAACCATAATTCCATCAATGCCCCAAAGTGCTAAAGCCATTACAATACTTACAGCTAACACGATTAATGTTGTTTGCATGGTTTCTTGACGCGTAGGCCACACCACTTTACGAACCTCCATCCGAGATTCGCGTGCAAAAACAATCGCAGCTTGACCTTTTACTGTGGTTGCCGCAACGCCAAGAGCGCCGGCAATTAACACAATGACACCTGCAGCACGTGCGACTACAGACCACTCACCATACAGGTAATTACCTACAACAGCAGCGGCCAACAATACGAAGGTAATGACCCACTTCAACGTATCTAGCGCATTTGAGCTATCAGGAGTTTCAGCATTATTAGCTTTCATAAACCAACCTGTCACAAGTCTTACTATAGACGACAACAGCCCCGCTGTTGCAGGGCAAATCCATTTCATCAGCTACACGGCTGATATACTGATTTTGACCAAGAAATAGTCTCGGCCCCTAAATTTCATGCTAGCGCTTGATGATAAAACAAACAAAGTGACTAACTGTGTAGAAAAAGGGCATCAAATGATGCCCTTTTTGCTACTGGATAGTCAAATCATTCTTCACAGAAACTGTGATTAAGCGATAACTTTAGCTACAACACCAGCGCCTACTGTACGGCCACCTTCACGAATAGCAAAACGTAGACCTTCGTCCATCGCGATTGGTGCAATTAGCTCTACAACCATCTTGATGTTGTCGCCTGGCATTACCATCTCTACGCCTTCTGGTAGAGAAATGTCACCAGTTACGTCCGTTGTACGGAAGTAGAACTGTGGACGGTAGCCTTTGAAGAATGGAGTATGACGGCCACCTTCATCTTTTGACAGTACGTATACTTCTGATTCAAACTTCGTGTGTGGAGTGATTGAACCAGGCTTCGCTAGTACTTGACCACGTTCTACGTCATCACGCTTAGTACCACGTAGTAGTGCACCTACGTTCTCACCTGCACGACCTTCGTCAAGCAGCTTACGGAACATCTCTACACCTGTACAAGTAGTAGTCGTTGTATCTTTGATACCAACGATGGCAACTTCGTCACCTACACGTAGAATACCACGCTCG
This sequence comes from Vibrio metschnikovii CIP 69.14, assembly GCF_000176155.1. Lineage (GTDB taxonomy): Bacteria > Pseudomonadota > Gammaproteobacteria > Enterobacterales > Vibrionaceae > Vibrio > Vibrio metschnikovii. Next base: position 46,495 of record NZ_ACZO01000010.1, read on the forward strand.
ATACGACCTGTTACTACGGTACCACGACCTTGAATTGAGAATACGTCTTCGATTGGCATTAGGAATGCTTGGTCTACTGCACGCTCAGGCTCTGGAATGTATGAATCTAGCGCTTCTGCTAGTTCTACAATCTTCGCTTCCCACTGCTCTTCACCGTTCAATGCACCTAGTGCTGAACCTTGAATTACTGGTAGGTCGTCGCCTGGGAAATCGTACTCAGAAAGAAGTTCACGAACTTCCATCTCTACAAGTTCTAACAACTCTTCATCATCTACCATGTCACATTTGTTCATGAATACAACGATGTAAGGGATACCAACCTGACGGCCTAGTAGGATGTGCTCACGAGTTTGTGGCATTGGGCCATCTGTCGCAGCAACAACTAGGATACCACCGTCCATTTGCGCAGCACCTGTGATCATGTTTTTAACATAGTCAGCGTGTCCTGGGCAGTCTACGTGTGCGTAGTGACGTGATGGAGTTTGGTATTCTACGTGTGAAGTAGAAATAGTAATACCGCGCTCACGCTCTTCTGGAGCATTGTCGATTGACGCGAAGTCTTTCGCTTCACCGCCGTATACTTTTGCAAGTACAGTACAGATAGCTGCTGTTAGAGTGGTTTTACCGTGGTCAACGTGGCCGATAGTACCAACGTTTACGTGCGGTTTCGTACGTTCAAATTTTGCTTTAGACATGAGTTGTCCCTCTAGGTACGGATGTATGTGGCTTTGTTTATGACCACGCAACCAAAAAAAGTTCGGTAATAATTATATAGTAAAAGGAAATCTTTGCTTAGAGCTGGTGCTGATAGGCAGACTCGAACTGCCGACCTCATCCTTACCAAGGATGCGCTCTACCACCTGAGCTATATCAGCACTCTAAAATGAGTGGAGCGGGCAGCGGGAATCGAACCCGCATCATCAGCTTGGAAGGCTGAGGTAATAGCCATTATACGATGCCCGCAACACGTAACTCTGTGAGCTATTTCCTTTACAATATGGTGGAGGGGGACGGATTCGAACCATCGAAGGCGGAGCCGGCAGATTTACAGTCTGCTCCCTTTGGCCACTCGGGAACCCCTCCAAATTTTTATCTTCCGATTAAAGAAGATGGTGCCGACTACCGGAATCGAACTGGTGACCTACTGATTACAAGTCAGTTGCTCTACCTACTGAGCTAAGTCGGCATAAGTGGGGCGCATTCTATTGAATGATCTCAGCGCTTGCAAGTCTAATCGGCAAAAAAAAGCATTTTTTATTCGGCCTGAGCTTATTCGCTGTTTTTTTATTCATTTTTTTGCTTAATCGCCAATTCTCGTGCGTTTCTGATTTGCAATCTCAGTAGCATATTGTATGTTGCCTGCTTCTTCTAATACTACAACTGAACCTTTTATGAGCCCATATTTGTCTTTTGCTCGTCACCAATGGGCTGAGTTACGTAACTCAGTCACTATGACTCTGTCAGAACATGATCTGCAAGAATTACAAGGTATTAATGAAAGCCTAACGATGAAAGAAGCGGTAGAAATTTATCTTCCTTTGGCAAGGTTATTAAATTTGTATGTTGCGGCCAGACAAAGTCGTAATACCGTTCTCAACCAATTTTTAGGTCATGCAGAGAAAGCTCCGCCATTTATTATCGGTATTGCAGGTAGTGTAGCGGTAGGTAAAAGTACGACAGCACGCTTATTGAGAGCATTGCTCTCTCGTTGGGATAATCATCCTAAAGTTGAGTTAATCACTACTGATGGTTTTCTGTACCCTAATAGAATCTTGCATGAACGGAATATCATGCATAAAAAAGGCTTTCCAGAATCATACGATATTCGACGCTTGGTGCAGTTTGTCTCTGATGTAAAAGCAGGACAACCTCATGTTACTGCGCCCATTTACTCGCATTTAACCTACGATATCACTTCTCAACAGAAAATTGTCGATCGGCCAGACGTTTTAATTATTGAAGGGTTAAATGTATTACAAAGTGGCATGGATTACCCTCATGATCCACATCGGGTCTTCATCTCTGATTTTTTAGATTTTTCTATCTATGTTGATGCCGATGCTGAATTAATTGAAAAATGGTATATCGATCGCTTTATGAAGTTTCGTCATGGGGCCTTTAAAAAGCCAGAATCATACTTCAATCACTATACACAGTTGACTGAGCAAGAAGCGAAAGCCAAAGCGCAACATATATGGAACTCAATCAATGGTAAAAATCTCCAAGAAAACATTTTACCCACCAAAGAGCGAGCTCAATTAATTTTAAGGAAAGGGCTTTGCCATAGTGTTGAAGAAGTACTGTTACGCAAGTAAATCAGACAATGCGATACTCTGGTTGAATTGAAAATGACTTGATCTAGTGAAGCTTAAACAGCACAACTTTAAAAAGTCATTTTCTACTCTAATGTCAAGTTATTATGGCAGAAGCTTTTCATCATTAATCGGTCGTTCAAAGGCAATAACTTATTCGTCATCACCTTTGCGTAAAGAAATTTCACCACCAAGATAACTTTTTATTCCTTCAGGCGTTTCAAGTAAAACACCACCACTCTGATCAATACCTCGCTCAATTCCAGTAATTTTATTCGGTCCAATGATGAGGTGAACTCGACGACCTAAAAAGTTATCCAACCGATTCCAACGCTCAACAAACTCTTGCATGCCGTGCTGTTCATAGTTCTCCAGTGATCGATTTAGAGCTTGTATAAGTTTAATCACCAATTGGTTGCGATCGATATCCTCTTGACCAAGCACTTGTGACAAACTGGTCCAAGGCTGATCAATAGCTATATTTTCATCTTGCATAATCAGGTTCATACCGATACCGATCACTAAGTGAGCCGCTCCGCCCGCTTGCCCCGACATTTCAACCAGAATTCCTGCTAATTTACGGTCTTGATAATAAAGATCATTCGGCCATTTCAATTTAATCCCATTAAGGCCCATTTCCTCAAGTGCTTCTACTATCGCAACTCCAATGACGAGGCTTAAGCCCATCGCGGCAGCCATACCCGCATCTAAACGCCAGTACATGGAGAAATAAAGGTTAGAACCAAAAGGCGAGACCCAATGCCGCCCCCGGCGACCACGACCCTTATTTTGATATTCAGCGATACAAACCGTTCCAGAGGAGATCATGTGCGAATTATCTAATAAATATTGATTGGTTGAATCAATAATAGGATGCAATTCAACAGGGTTAGTTACTTGAGAACGAATACGATGCTCATCCAACATCATCAGCGGTCGAGCAAGCTGATAACCTTTGCCTTGCACCCGATGAATATCCATTCCCCATTGTTGAATACCTTGAATATGTTTACTGATGGCTGCTCGCGACATGCCAAGCAATTCTCCCAGTGCCTCACCAGAGTGAAAATGTCCATCAGAGAGCATCTTTAATAAGCGTAACTTAACACTGTGATCTTTCATTATTTCGTCTCTATTAACGCTGATAAGTGAGTTTCTGAGACTGAACCAATAAAGCGCACTTCATGCTCAAGAGGGACTTTAAACTTATCGTATACCGTCTTACAAATTTGCTTTGCTAAACCAATAATATCTCGTGCCGTTGCATTGTTCTTATTGATGATGACTAAGGCTTGTTTGGGGTGCACTTGTGCTCCACCGAACGTATATCCCTTTAATCCTGCTTGTTCAATTAGCCAACCTGCCGCTAATTTAACACCTTGCTCTGTAGGATAAGCGACCAGATTTGGACACTGCTTTTTTAAAGTTTCAAACACGGCTTGATCAACCACTGGGTTTTTAAAAAAACTGCCCGCATTACCGAATACTACTGGATCTGGCAGTTTATCTTTTCTCACCTGACAAACGGTGTAATAGATATCCTCCGCCGTACAAGTCGATGGGCAAAGCTTGCAATGGTCCGTAAGACAAAAGAGGTTTCCAATCCTTACTTAGGCGCAGTCCTACTGCGACTACAAGCGCTTTACCACATAAATCTTGTTTGAAAATAGAGTCACGATAACCGAATTGACAGTCAGAAACGCTTAATCTTTTAATAGTGAAACTCTCTAAGCACAAGTAATCGACATAATGACAAACCGCCTTAAATTCTATGCCATAAGCACCAATATTTTGAATAGGTGCAGAACCAGCACAGCCCGGGATCAAGGCTAAGTTTTCTAATCCTGGTAAACCTTGCTGAATAGACCATTCGACTAAACTTGGCCAATCTTCTCCGCCGGCAACATGTAAGTAGTGAAAGTCAGCATCTTGTCTATGCTCAATACCTAACAGGCGATTGACCATCACCAAGCCTTGGTAAGGCTCGGTAAATAACACATTGCTTCCCTTACCTAACATCAATTTCGGCCGATCAGCCCACTCATCAGATTGATGCAGTACAATCAGATCATCGACAGATTCAATTACCGCTAAATATTGGCAAGTCTGATCAAGACCGAAAGTATGATAAGACTTAAGATTTGCATTATGATGTAGTTGCATGAGACTCTTTGCCTAAATAAAACTCATGCTATTCTACAACAGATACTTTGATAAGACAGATGCAAATACCAATTCTTCACTTTGAGCACGTTGAGACGCTAAAGCTACCCCTGATTAAACGTTTGTATAAACAGCACTATCCATCAGCTAAACCGAAAAGTGATGAGCTGATCATCGCGGCTTATGAAAACCACCATATCAAAGCCGTTGTTCGTTTTCGCTCAATTGCTGATTATCGATTATTGACTGGTATGGCCGTGGTGAGTGATGAGCGTTCAAAAGGGATTGGGCAAGCATTATTGCTCTACTGCAAAAAAAACATACTGAAACACAATGACTATTGTTTTGCTTATCCGCATCTGACATCCTTTTATACACTTGGTAATTTTTATACTCAGCGTCCAGACCAGCTTCCTGCAGAATTGCGAACACTGCTTACTCGCTACCAAGCGAGTGGTAAATCTCTTATTCCGATGATGTATAAAGATGACTTATGTTAAGAATAGAGCTCTTTTCTAGCTATCATTCACGTTATTTTGGTAATATACCCTGCTCGCAATTTTGCACATACGTAAGGTAAAGCATCACTATGATTGCTCGTAGAAATACAGTCGAACAACTGCCCACTATTGCGCAAGATCCTAATAAGTTTGATGTATTGCTGTCAGCTCAAGAGTTTCGTACTCATCTTATTGAGTCTATTCGTCTAGCCAGTAAACGCATCTATATCGTGGCTTTATACCTAGAAAACGACGATGCCGGACGCGAAATACTCACTGAGCTTTATAACGCTAAACAGCGTAATCCAGGATTAGATATTCACATTTGTGTCGATTGGCATCGAGCTCAGCGCGGGTTAATCGGTGCTGAGGCCTCTGCAGGGAATGCAACACTGTATTGTGACTTTAAACAGCGTTATCAACATGCTATCCCTGTACATGGCATTCCCGGTTCGCGGAAGAGAAGTCTTTGGCGTGCTTCATCTCAAAGGCTTTATCATCGATGACCAAGTGATCTATAGCGGAGCGAGTATTAATAACGTTTACCTGCACTATCAAGAACGTTACCGCTTTGATCGCTATCATACCTTAGATAATCAACTTCTCGCTGACACTATGGTTAACTTCATTCAACATACATTATTGGCTCATCCGGCCGTGAATGAATTATCTTGCACAGATAGGCCCAAAACAAAAGAGATCAAAACCGATATTCGCCAGTTTCGTGCAACGCTTACGGAAGCGAGCTACGACTTTTCAGCACAAGCGATTAATGCCGATCAAGTCGGTGTGACTCCACTTGTTGGTATTGGTAAGCGTCGAAATCATCTAAACCAGACTGTGATTGACCTACTTGCTCAGGCTGAACAAGAAATCTATATCTGTACACCCTATTTTAATTTTCCGCCTTCTGTGGCAAAAGAAGTAAAAAAAGCGATTAAACGAGGAGTCACCGTTCATATTATTGTTGGAGACAAAACTGCGAATGATTTCTATATAGCGCCTTCACAAGATTTCAAAACCATTGGCGGTTTACCTTATCTCTATGAACTCAATCTACGTCGCTTTGCAAAGATTAATGAAGCCAATATCGCTAGTCGAAAACTATCCATTCACTTATGGAAAGATGGTGACAACAGTTTCCACCTAAAAGGCATCTGGATAGATAAACGTTATATGCTGATCACAGGCAATAATCTTAACCCAAGAGCATGGAAACTCGATTTAGAGAACGCGTTACTTATCCAAGATAAACACGGACATCTCGTTGATAAATTTAGTAAAGAGATGGATAACATTTTACAGCATACGCAATTAGTCTGTACCTACAAACAAATTGAGAAGCTCGATAGTTATCCTGATGTCGTACAACGACTAATGAAAAGAATTACGCGTGTTAAAGCTGACCGAGTATTAAAGCAAATTCTTTAAAGAAAATAGCAGAAAGAAGCCGATAGTGATTCACTATCGGTTTTTTATTACTGATGAATCATTTTAACACAATCCTCATACAGCAATCTCGGTATTCTGTACTCCAACAGATAGCCAAAGAAAAGATCCAATGGATCCATTCTACTCTCTTCACACAGACCAAAACTTTTTATAAATTTACCCGATACAAAAAATCCCCAGCATTGCTGCTAGGGATCCTTTATCAGTGGCGGAGCGGACGGGACTCGAACCCGCGACCCCCGGCGTGACAGGCCGGTATTCTAACCAACTGAACTACCGCTCCACATTGTCTTGTTACTCGATAAAGTCTGATTGGCTGCTTTATTGAGTTTCTGTCTTCAGACCTTAGGTCTAAACACAAGTATTAAAGCCTGGCGATGTTCTACTCTCACATGGGGAGACCCCACACTACCATCGACGCTGTTTCGTTTCACTTCTGAGTTCGGCATGGAGTCAGGTGGGTCCAAAACGCTATGGTCGCCAAGCAAATTTGGTTAATTCGGAAAGCTGTTTTTCATTCTCTACACATTCAATGCACTTCTTTGAGTCCACCAAAACCCCTTGGGTGTTGTATGGTTAAGCCTCACGGGCAATTAGTACAGGTTAGCTCAACGCCTCACAGCGCTTACACACCCTGCCTATCAACGTTCTAGTCTCGAACAACCCTTTAGGACACTTATAGTGCCAGGGAGAACTCATCTCAGGGCTCGCTTCGCGCTTAGATGCTTTCAGCGCTTATCAATTCCGAACTTAGCTACCGGGCAATGCCACTGGCGTGACAACCCGAACACCAGAGGTTCGTCCACTCCGGTCCTCTCGTACTAGGAGCAGCCCCCTTCAATTCTCCAACGCCCACGGCAGATAGGGACCGAACTGTCTCACGACGTTCTAAACCCAGCTCGCGTACCACTTTAAATGGCGAACAGCCATACCCTTGGGACCGACTTCAGCCCCAGGATGTGATGAGCCGACATCGAGGTGCCAAACACCGCCGTCGATATGAACTCTTGGGCGGTATCAGCCTGTTATCCCCGGAGTACCTTTTATCCGTTGAGCGATGGCCCTTCCATTCAGAACCACCGGATCACTATGACCTGCTTTCGCACCTGCTCGAACCGTCATTCTCGCAGTTAAGCGGGCTTATGCCATTGCACTAACCTCACGATGTCCAACCGTGATTAGCCCACCTTCGTGCTCCTCCGTTACTCTTTGGGAGGAGACCGCCCCAGTCAAACTACCCACCAGGCACTGTCCGCAACCCCGATTAGGGGCCAACGTTAGAACATCAAAACTACAAGGG
>NZ_ACZO01000009.1 GCF_000176155.1 Vibrio metschnikovii CIP 69.14
GACTAGTGAGCTATTACGCTTTCTTTAAATGATGGCTGCTTCTAAGCCAACATCCTAGCTGTCTAAGCCTTCCCACATCGTTTCCCACTTAGCAATACTTTGGGACCTTAGCTGGCGGTCTGGGTTGTTTCCCTCTTCACGACGGACGTTAGCACCCGCCGTGTGTCTCCCGGATAGTACTTACTGGTATTCGGAGTTTGCAAAGGGTTGGTAAGTCGGGATGACCCCCTAGCCTTAACAGTGCTCTACCCCCAGTAGTATTCGTCCGAGGCGCTACCTAAATAGCTTTCGGGGAGAACCAGCTATCTCCGAGTTTGATTGGCCTTTCACCCCTAGCCACAAGTCATCCGCTAATTTTTCAACATTAGTCGGTTCGGTCCTCCAGTTGATGTTACTCAACCTTCAACCTGCCCATGGCTAGATCACCCGGTTTCGGGTCTATATCCAGAGACTGAACGCCCAGTTAAGACTCGGTTTCCCTACGGCTCCCCTATTTGGTTAACCTTGCCACTGAATATAAGTCGCTGACCCATTATACAAAAGGTACGCAGTCACCCCATTAAAGAGGCTCCTACTGCTTGTACGTACACGGTTTCAGGTTCTATTTCACTCCCCTCACAGGGGTTCTTTTCGCCTTTCCCTCACGGTACTGGTTCACTATCGGTCAGTCAGGAGTATTTAGCCTTGGAGGATGGTCCCCCCATATTCAGACAGGATATCACGTGTCCCGCCCTACTCGATTTCACTTTACTGGCGTTAACGGCTACGGGGCTATCACCCGGTATCGCGTGCCTTTCCAGAGCACTTCGCCTGACACCAATAAAGCTTAAGGGCTAATCCAATTTCGCTCGCCGCTACTTTCGGAATCTCGGTTGATTTCTTCTCCTCGGGGTACTTAGATGTTTCAGTTCCCCCGGTTTGCCTCGCTGCGCTATGTATTCACGCAGCGATAAGTGCTTATGCACTTGGGTTTCCCCATTCGGAAATCGTAGACTCGAGTGGCTTTTACTGCCTCATCTACGCTTATCGCAAGTTAATACGTCCTTCATCGCCTCTGACTGCCTAGGCATCCACCGTGTACGCTTAGTCACTTAACCATACAACCCCAAAGGGTCTTTGGCTTCTTGCTTTCACGAAAGTGAAAACAAACAAGCGACCAAGTTGTCTCGCGTTTAATTTACATGAGTGCGAGACAGATTTTGCCGGACTCAATTTTGAAAAGCATCCGAAGATGTTTTTCACCAAGCACACTTGAATGTGTATTTTTGGTCTTTATCAAAAGATAAAGATTGAGAACTTTACAAGTAACCCATCAATGAAGATAAGTTACTTTGTCAGCTTTCCAAATTGTTAAAGAGCAAAGTGTTTTTCACACTTTCTAACGATTCTCAGCGTCAATAACTCAGCCACCTAAGTAAACTTGCGCGGCTGGATATTGTTATCCAAGAACATTTAGAGAGTGGTGGGCGATACCGGGTTCGAACCAGTGACCCCCTGCTTGTAAGGCAGGTGCTCTCCCAACTGAGCTAATCGCCCACATTATTTTACTTCCCGTGGAGGGAATGGTGGGTCGTGCAGGATTCGAACCTGCGACCAATTGATTAAAAGTCAACTGCTCTACCAACTGAGCTAACGACCCAATTTTCTTCATTAAAGAAGTGGTATCCCGTAGGGGAGTCGAACCCCTGTTACCGCCGTGAAAGGGCGGTGTCCTAGGCCTCTAGACGAACGGGACACTAAGATACTCTCTTTACTAACTAAACCAATTCAATCTGTGTGAACACTCATCAATGCACAATCTTTACGTAAGGAGGTGATCCAGCGCCAGGTTCCCCTAGCGCTACCTTGTTACGACTTCACCCCAGTCATGAACCACAAAGTGGCAAGCGTCCTCCCGAAGGTTAAACTACCTGCTTCTTTTGCAGCCCACTCCCATGGTGTGACGGGCGGTGTGTACAAGGCCCGGGAACGTATTCACCGTGGCATTCTGATCCACGATTACTAGCGATTCCGACTTCATGGAGTCGAGTTGCAGACTCCAATCCGGACTACGACGCACTTTTTGGGATTCGCTCACTATCGCTAGCTCGCCGCCCTCTGTATGCGCCATTGTAGCACGTGTGTAGCCCTACTCGTAAGGGCCATGATGACTTGACGTCGTCCCCACCTTCCTCCGGTTTATCACCGGCAGTCTCCCTGGAGTTCCCGACATTACTCGCTGGCAAACAAGGATAAGGGTTGCGCTCGTTGCGGGACTTAACCCAACATTTCACAACACGAGCTGACGACAGCCATGCAGCACCTGTCTTACAGTTCCCGAAGGCACTCCCGCGTCTCCGCAGGATCCTGTAGATGTCAAGAGTAGGTAAGGTTCTTCGCGTTGCATCGAATTAAACCACATGCTCCACCGCTTGTGCGGGCCCCCGTCAATTCATTTGAGTTTTAATCTTGCGACCGTACTCCCCAGGCGGTCTACTTAACGCGTTAGCTCCGAAAGCCACGGCTCAAGGCCACAACCTCCAAGTAGACATCGTTTACAGCGTGGACTACCAGGGTATCTAATCCTGTTTGCTCCCCACGCTTTCGCATCTGAGTGTCAGTATCTGTCCAGGGGGCCGCCTTCGCCACCGGTATTCCTTCAGATCTCTACGCATTTCACCGCTACACCTGAAATTCTACCCCCCTCTACAGTACTCTAGCCTGCCAGTTTCAAATGCAACTCCGAGGTTGAGCCCCGGGCTTTCACATCTGACTTAACAAACCACCTGCATGCGCTTTACGCCCAGTAATTCCGATTAACGCTCGCACCCTCCGTATTACCGCGGCTGCTGGCACGGAGTTAGCCGGTGCTTCTTCTGTCGCTAACGTCAAAGAATACCGCTATTAACGATACCCCCTTCCTCACGACTGAAAGTACTTTACAACCCGAAGGCCTTCTTCATACACGCGGCATGGCTGCATCAGGCTTGCGCCCATTGTGCAATATTCCCCACTGCTGCCTCCCGTAGGAGTCTGGACCGTGTCTCAGTTCCAGTGTGGCTGATCATCCTCTCAGACCAGCTAGGGATCGTCGCCTTGGTGAGCCATTACCTCACCAACTAGCTAATCCCACCTGGGCATATCCTGACGCGAGAGGCCCGAAGGTCCCCCTCTTTGGTCCCTGTTCATTATAAACAAGGGCATCATGCGGTATTAGCCATCGTTTCCAATGGTTATCCCCCACATCAGGGCAATTTCCCAGGCATTACTCACCCGTCCGCCGCTCGTCAGCAAAGAAAGCAAGCTTCCTTCCTGTTACCGCTCGACTTGCATGTGTTAGGCCTGCCGCCAGCGTTCAATCTGAGCCATGATCAAACTCTTCAATTTAAGTTCTTTTTGGCTCAATGAATACTGACTCTAAATTACCTAGCTCCTATAAATAGAAGCGTAATTCAAAGCTATTATCGTTCCAACAGAACGATAATGAATTGACTGTGCCGATAGTGCTAAAAGCCCTATCAATTGGTCACTCAGTTCATTGAAACCGAAGTGCTTATTGCTAAGCATTTTGATTATCATCAACGAGTGCCCACACAGATTGATTGGTTTAAATTGTTAAAGAACGCTTCCTAGTTAACTTAGTCAACTCGGAAGAGGCAGCTATTTTAGCGAGATAAACTTTCGTGTCAAACACTTTTTTCATTTATCTTTTCAAGGTAAAAACCTTTTTAAAACAACTTACTGACTGGCTTAATAATTTAAGCTTTACCTTGTCAGCGAGGCGGCATTATAGAGATCAACATCACATTGGCAAGCACTTTTTTGAACTTTTTTGCCAATCAATAAACAAGCGTACAAAAACAAAGCAAACAGAACAAAACCAACCATATTTCGTTACATCTGATTAAACTGATTAGCGAAATTAGTCACCTTTTGCCAATTTGTGTACTCCACCTCTTTCGTAGTATCCGTTTCTCCACCAGTTAAACTCATAATAAAGCGAATCATCATCTTATCGAACAGACCATAACGCGGATAATATAAAGCACCAGCAAAAACACCGATCAAACTCGGCTTCCAAGGCGATTTTTTTAAGAAGGTTTGAATATAAACACTCCCTTCAGGAGTATCTTTACCTTGTTGTTCTTTGCGAGCCGTAAGATTAACGCAAAAAAAAGCGCACTTGTTTTGCTGTAAATAACTCTGGTTCGCTGCTATGAATGAATAAAGCTGAGGATTCAATCGACCATAACGAATGGATGCGCCAATAAGAACTTTATCGTAAGTTGATAAGTCTTCTGCAGTGTAGTCTTGTAAGTCCTGAATCTCACATTGGCTACCAACAAGCTTATTAGCGATAAACTGGATGATTTTCTTAGTTTGTCCTTCACGGGACGAATATAACATCAATATTTTCACGAAATCCCCTTAGCTACGCCAAAAAGTAGGCGTGAGTAAAATAAGTAATGTGAATATCTCTAGTCGACCAAATAGCATAGATACGATCAGAATCCATTTAGCCGCATCGTTAATATCCGCAAAATGAGACGCAACCTCGCCAAGTCCTGGACCAAGATTATTTAACGTCGCGGCTACCGCAGAAAAGGCGGTTAATTCATCGATTCCAGTAAAGATTAACGCCAACATACAGACCACAAATACTAAAGCGTACGCAGAAAAAAAACCCCAAACGGCATCAACAACCCGTTGTGGTAGAGCGCTATCACCTAACTTGATCGGATAAATAGCCCTTGGGTGCACCAAACGCTTCATTTCACGTGCACCTTGTAATGTTAATAAGAACACTCGGATCACTTTCATCCCGCCGCCTGTCGAACCAGCGCAGCCACCGATAAAAGAAGAAAATAATAATAAAACCGGTAAAAAGAGCGGCCACTCAGAAAAACCCGTCGTCGTAAAGCCAGCGGTAGTGGATATAGAAACCGTTTGAAACAGCGTTTGATCAAAAGCATGGTATAGCGAGTCATAACTATGATGCTTAAGAATGACCAGAAAACAGATGATAAATAAAATCACTTGGATCAGGATAAAAGCTCGAAATTCCCTATCAGCCCAATAATATTTAGGATGAACGCCTCCTGTAGCAAAGGCGGCATAGTGAAGAGTAAAGTTACAAGCAGAAATGAGTAAGAAAATTACGGTGATCAGATTAATCGCATAACTGTCAAAGTATCCGATACTCGCATCATGGGTTGAAAAACCACCAATCGCAATGGTTGAGAAGCTATGACATATTGCATCAAACAGCGTCATACCAGCAAACCAATACGCTGCCGCGCAAGCAATAGTTAGGCTTAAATAGATATACCATAAGGCTTTCGCCGTTTCAGCTATTCGGGGGGTAACTTTATTGTCTTTAACTGGGCCAGGAATTTCTGCACGATAGAGCTGCATTCCCCCAATCCCCAACACTGGTAAGATAGCCACAGCGAGAACGATGATCCCCATTCCACCAAACCATTGTAAAAACTGACGATAAAAAAGAATCGCTTTAGGCAAATCGTCAAGGCCAACAATCACCGTTGCTCCCGTGGTCGTTAAGGCAGAGAACGATTCAAAAAAGGCATCGGTTACAGACACATTTGGGTTGTCCGCTAATAAAAACGGCAGTGCTCCAGCACTACCAATAACGGTCCAGAATAAAACAACAATCAAAAATCCATCTCGTGCTTTTAACTCATGGCGATGGTGGCGATTAGGCAGCCATAGCAAGCTCCCTAAAATAAAAAGCACGAAAAAAGTAGAGACAAAAGGCACCCCGGCACCATCACCATAGATTAAGGCAACAGAAGCAGGTATCAGCATAGACACACTAAACAAAGCGAGCAATAGCCCGACGATTCGAATAATTGAACGAAATTGCATAAAAAATGACGAAGCTCTGCTTCTGACTTCCTAAGTATGTTCTATGTGAGTAACAAGAATTTTAGCACCACTCTTGTTAATAATATTTTGTGTAAAATCATTCAGGTTACCCCAAGGTAACTCCATGATAATCTGCACATTATCATGGTACTGAGCTTCAACCTGTTTGGCTTCATACTCATTCATGATCGATTGAGCTAAGGCAATAAAACTGTAGTCTAACGTTAGCAATACTTTTGTGGTGATTTTTTTCTCATTTATTTGAAGCTGCTTAAGCGCTTGCTGTACCCCGCCACCGTAGGCTTTTACTAACCCTCCTGTACCAAGCAAAATACCACCATAATAACGTGTGACGACAGCGGTAATTTCTCCAATTCCAGAACCTGATAATTGTGCAAGCATCGGCTTACCCGCCGTACCAGAAGGTTCACCATCATCACTAAAGCCCCATAACGTTGAGTTTTCAGGCCGTCCTGCGATAAATGCTGAGCAATGATGTCGCGCATCGGGATGCTGTTGCTTAATAGAAGCAATAAATGCCTTAGCTTCTTCAACTCCAGAGGTATGAGTAAGATAAGTGAGAAAGCGGCTTTTTTTTATCTCTTCCTCAAACAAGCAGGCCTCTGCTGGAATAGGATAAGACTGAACGTTCATAACTCAATAGTCGATCGTAAAAAGGTGACTTAGTGTATCACGAACGTAACAAAAGTCGGCTCGGATTGGTAACAAGCGCACAATGTTAAACACTTGTTTAAAAAATGTATTGAAATTAATCTATCTCCCGTTCAAACTGAAAAAACTGGTCAAACCAGAACATTAATACCACAACACTCTCACACGCAATCGCCGGATTGTATGTCACGGAGATAGACAATGATTTACCAAGCCAAAACCCTACAGGTAAAGGAATTGCAAGATGGTATCGCAGAGCTGAACTTTTGCTCTCCTGAATCCGTCAATAAACTTGATCTAGCAACCCTTACCGCACTTAATGAAGCTCTAGATGCTTTACACCAGCACTCTGGATTAAAAGGACTGATCCTGACTTCAAATAAACCTGCTTTTATCGTCGGTGCTGATATTACTGAGTTTTTAGGTTTATTTGCGATGCCTGATGCTGAGCTTGATCAGTGGTTAGTGTTTGCTAACACTATCTTTAACAAATTAGAAGACCTACCAGTCCCAACCTTATCTGCCTTAACAGGTTTCACTTTAGGTGGTGGCTGTGAGTGTGTACTTGCTACTGACTTTAGAATCGGCGATAAGACAACCAGCATTGGACTACCAGAAACCAAGCTCGGGATCATGCCCGGATTTGGTGGAACCGTCCGTCTACCTCGCTTAATTGGCGCCGACAGCGCAATGGAAATCATCACTCAAGGTAAAGCCTGCCGAGCTGAGGAAGCGCTTAAGTTAGGCTTACTTGATGCGATTGTCGACAGCGATAAGCTACTTGAATCCGCACTCAATACCATCACTCAAGCGATTAATGAGAAAATTGACTGGGTAGGACGACGCCAACAAAAAACGTCACCGTTAACCTTAAGCAAAATGGAAAGCATGATGAGCTTTACCATGGCAAAAGGTGTTGTTGCTCAAGTCGCTGGTAAACATTATCCCGCGCCAATGACCGCAGTAGTCACCATTGAACAAGCCGCGCGTAGCTCACGCGATGAAGCACTGGATATTGAACGCCAGCACTTCATCAAATTGGCGAAATCAACCGAAGCTCAAGCGTTAGTGGGTCTCTTTTTAAATGATCAACACATTAAAGGATTAGCGAAACAATCGGCTAAATCAGCCAGCCAAGACACCCAACGTGCAGCTGTATTGGGCGCCGGCATTATGGGAGGCGGTATCGCTTACCAATCTGCCAGTAAAGGTGTGCCAGTCTTGATGAAAGATATCGCTCAGCCTTCACTCGACCTAGGCATGACCGAGGCTTCTAAACTACTCAATAAGCAACTAGAACGCGGTAAAATTGATGGCTTCAAAATGGCGGGCATTCTTGCTTCCATCACCCCAAGCTTACATTATGCGGGTATAGAACAGGCCGATGTGATTGTTGAAGCAGTAGTCGAAAATCCTAAAGTTAAAGCAGCGGTATTGAGTGAAGTTGAAAGCCAAGTTTCGGATAACACGATCATTACGTCCAATACGTCAACTATTCCGATTAATTTGCTCGCCAAATCACTGAAACGCCCAGAAAACTTCTGTGGTATGCATTTTTTCAATCCTGTGCATCGTATGCCATTAGTTGAAATCATTCGTGGCGAGAAAACCTCTGACGATACCATTAATCGCGTTGTCGCTTATGCGGCCAAAATGGGTAAATCGCCAATTGTCGTTAATGATTGTCCGGGCTTTTTCGTTAACCGTGTTCTGTTCCCTTACTTCGGTGGTTTCAGCTTGCTATTACGTGATGGTGCTGATTTCACCCAAATCGATAAAGTTATGGAACGTCAGTTTGGCTGGCCAATGGGACCCGCGTATTTACTCGACGTGGTTGGTCTTGATACCGCCCATCACGCACAAGCGGTCATGGCAGAAGGTTTTCCTGAACGAATGGGTAAACAAGGCCGTGATGCGATCGATGTTCTTTATGAAGCCAATAAATATGGCCAAAAAAATGGTCATGGCTTCTATAGCTACTCGATAGATAAAAAAGGCAAACCGAAGAAAAACTTCTCGGATGAAATTTTATCTCTTCTTGCTGACGTCTGTGCCAACCCACAGCCTTTTGAAGCTCAAACGATCATTGAACGAATGATGATTCCGATGATCAACGAAGTCGTGCTATGTCTAGAAGAGGGAATTATTGCTTCTCCTCAAGAAGCCGATATGGCCTTGGTCTACGGTTTAGGATTCCCTCCATTCCGTGGTGGGGTTTTCCGCTACCTCGATACCATCGGTTTAGAGCAATACATTGCGATGGCCAGACAGCATCAGCATTTAGGCGCGATGTATCACCTACCACAACTGTTACTGGATATGGCAGAAAAAGGGCAGCGCTTTTACCCCATCCCTGCTCCGGCTTCTTTATAAACAGTGATTTGGAAAAGGAATAACAAAATGAATACTGTAGTGATTGTTGATTGCCTTCGTACGCCAATGGGACGTTCGAAAGGCGGAGCATTTCGCCACCAGCGCGCTGAAGATCTCTCGGCTCATCTGATGAAGGGAATATTGGCTCGTAACCCACAAGTCAATCCGCAAGAGATCGAAGACATTTATTGGGGCTGTGTACAACAAACCTTAGAACAAGGGTTTAATGTCGCTCGTAATGCCGCCTTACTTGCTGGCCTACCGATAGATATTGGCGCGGTTACCGTCAACCGTTTATGCGGTTCATCGATGCAAGCTTTACACGACGCAGCACGAGCAATTATGGTTGGTGATGCGGAGATCTGTTTGGTTGGTGGTGTTGAGCATATGGGTCATGTACCGATGAATCATGGTGTTGACTTCCACCCTGGTTTATCAAAGAACGTAGCCAAAGCCGCCGGTATGATGGGCTTAACCGCAGAAATGCTTGGCAAGCTGCATGGCATAAGCCGTGAGCAACAAGATGCTTTCGCGGCTCGTTCTCATCAACGCGCTCAAGCCGCAACCGTCGAAGGCCGTTTTAAAAATGAGATTTTACCGACCGAAGGTCATAGCGCAGATGGAAGCTTATTTACGCTAGATTATGATGAAGTCATCCGCCCAGAAACGACGGTTGAAGGTTTAGCAGAACTGCGTCCAGTTTTTGATCCCGCCAATGGAACTGTGACTGCTGGCTCTTCATCTGCTCTTTCTGATGGCGCATCGGCTATGCTGATCATGAGTGAAGCCAAAGCTAAAGCCTTAGGACTGACCATTCGCGCTAAAGTAAAATCAATGGCGATTGCCGGTTGCGACCCATCGATTATGGGTTATGGACCAGTACCCGCGACCCAAAAAGCACTGCAACGCGCCGGACTCACGATGGCTGATATCGATCTCGTCGAGTTAAATGAAGCCTTTGCCGCTCAATCTCTGCCTTGTGCGAAAGATCTTGGTTTGATGGATGTAGTTGATGAGAAAGTCAACTTAAACGGTGGTGCAATTGCTTTAGGCCATCCTTTAGGCTGCTCAGGAACCCGAATTTCCACGACATTGATCAACCTCATGGAAGCGAAAGACGCTAAATATGGTCTGGCTACGATGTGTATTGGCTTAGGTCAAGGTATAGCAACGATTTTTGAACGCCCATAACACGTTGATTCATATTTAAAGAGCCAGTTAAACTGGCTCTTCTCTTTTAGGCGTCGGTTTTTAGCCAATCGCGATGTAACTGATCACTATCACCTAAATAATCTACCATCCATTCGATTAATTGATGGTTCTCATCTTTACGCCACACTAAGCAACATTGACTTAATGGCTTATTATCAGGGAGATCTTTAGCAATTAACTGACCAGAAGACAGCAAAGGTTGAGCCATATGACTGGGCATAAAACCCACCCCTAATCCTTTTTTTAAACACTCTTTCGCACTATACCAATTTGGTAGTAAAAGGCGTCGCTGCTTGGGGTAATGTCCTGTATGGCGCTTAGGTAATAGACTGGAAGTATCATCTAAACAAATCGCAGGATATTGGCTCACCAGTTCTTCGGTTAATATATCGATATGCGCACAAGGATGATCGGGAGAAAGAACAAAGACCCAATCTAATAATCCCATATCACGGACTTCAAAATCTCCACCAACGGGTATTGCTGAGGTCGCCCCAATCACAATATCTGCTCGACCTTGAGAGATGGCTTCCCACGATCCATTAAACACTTCCATGTTGATTTGTAGTTCGGCAAATTCAAACGTTTGATAAAAATTTTCAACCATAGGTTTGATGCAATCAAGCTTGACGACATTATCTAGCGTCAATTTAAGGGTTTTTTGCCATCCGTGTGCTGCTCTTCTGGTTTGTGATTTGATCTCCTCCATTTGCCGCAATAGATGACGAGCCTCGACCATAAAGAGCTCACCAGCACTGGTTAATTCCACTTTGCGCGGTAAACGACGAAATAAAATCACCCCCAACTCCGTTTCGACTTGACGAACCCCATAGCTGATCGCCGAAGGAACTTTATGCAATACCTCTGCTGCCGCAGTAAAACTGCCTAACCTGGCAACGGTATCAAGCATTTCCAGAGATGATTTAGAGAACATAGCCAACCCACCAATCAATTTTTTTGAACGATAACCAATAAATTTCGCGTTTCATTTAATACAAAATAATCAATACAATAAATAACCATAGAGAACATAGCTATCAATAGCAAATAACAAGAAAAAATGAATTAATTTTTTTGATAGGAATAAAAATGAAAGTCTCACCTTTACAACTGTTTTACTTATCAGCGCTATCGATGCTCGGCTTTATTGCTACCGATATGTATTTACCTGCCTTTAAAATCATGGAACATGATTTTGCGACAGGTCCAGAGCAGATCGCCCTGTCTTTGACGGTATTTTTAATGGGCATGGCGATCGGTCAACTCTTATGGGGCTTGGCCTCCGATAAGTTTGGGCATCGCAATACCTTAATTGTCGGACTGGTGATTTTTACCATTGCCTCTTGCGGCTTAGCTTATAGCGAAGAAGTATGGCAATTGCTGAGTTTACGCTTTGTCCAAGCGATTGGGGTTTGTGCACCAGCGGTTATCTGGCAAGCGATGGTGATTAAACGTTACCCTAGTCAAGTTAGCCAACAACTTTTCGCAACGATTATGCCGTTAGTCGCACTATCCCCTGCGCTGGCACCACAATTGGGAGTGCTGCTCGCCAATACCTTCGGCTGGCATAGTATTTTCTTTACGCTCACTCTGATGGGGATTGCTCTGGTCATCTGTACGGGTTTGCAAGACAACGTCAAAGGTGATCCGAAAACAACATCGATTGCCGAAGATATCAAATATCTTTTTCAAAGTCGGGCTTATATCGGTAATGTGATGATGTTTGCTTGTGCTTCTGCGGCTTTTTTTGCCTATTTAACCGGAATGCCAGAAATCATGGCACAGCTAGGTTATGAAGCCAAAGACATTGGGATGAGCTTTATCCCACAAACCATCGCGTTCATGGTTGGGGGTTATATTGGTAAAAAATCGGTCAACAAATATGGGGATGAGAAAGTCCTTAAGCAACTACTCGCCCTATTTACCTTATCATCGGTACTGATATTTGTTGCATCGCAGTGGACACTCACCTCTATTTGGCCAATCTTAGCGCCTTTCTGTTTGATCGCTGTAGCGAATGGTGCACTTTACCCAATAGTGGTTAATCGTGCACTATCGAGCGCAAAACATAGCCCAGCCACTGCCGCGGGTATGCAAAATAGCCTGCAAATTTGTGCCGCAAGTTTAGCCAGCGCTTTAGTCGCTACATTAGCAAGTCAAGCTCAAGTGGTTACTGGCGTCGCAATTATTATTTGTATGTTTGGTCTTTGGGTCGGATACATCATTGCTAACCGACACTTAAGCCAACAGTTTACCACGCCGGATAACTCTCGCGTTGTGCGCGATAAATAGCGACGTAAACGAAGTGCAAAAACACCATCGCCCGCATGATGCGGGCGATGGTGTTTAGAACACGGTTTATTTTTTCACAGGCCGTGACCACCCAGAAATTTTCTTTTCTTTAGCGCGAGTAATCACTAACTCACCAGCGGCCACAGGCTTAGTCAGCGTGGTTCCCGCACCAACCGTTGCTCCATCCGCTATCGTAACCGGTGCAATCAATTGGCTATCTGAACCGATAAATACGTCATTGCCAATAATCGTTTTATGTTTATTAGCCCCATCGTAATTACAAGTAATTACCCCTGCCCCAATATTAACCCGCTGCCCAACCTCGGCATCCCCTAGGTAAGTAAGATGATTGGCCTTTGAGCCTTCACCCAAGCGAGCATTTTTCATCTCGACAAAGTTACCGACATGGGCATCATCACGCAGTTCAGCGCCGGGGCGTAAACGGCTGAATGGACCGACGGTACAATCTTCACCGACCGTTGCACCTTCAATAATGCTATAGGGACGAATTACTGTATTATCATCAATCTCACAATCAATAAGGATGGAACCGGCACCAATCACAACGTTATTGCCTATCGATACCTGACCTTCGATCACGACATTAACATCAATTTCGACATCAACCCCACATTGCAACTCACCGCGCAGATCAAATCGTGCAGGATCGCGCAACATCACGCCTTGCTCAAGCAACTTATTAGCTTGGCGAGCTTGGAAAGCACGCTCTAAACGAGCAAGTTGAATGCGATCATTGACACCTTCCACTTCAATTGAACTGACTGGATGCACCGCTTCAACCGCACGCCCTTCATCATGAGCAGCGGCAATCACATCCGTTAAATAATACTCACCCTGAGCGTTATTCTTATTAAGCCCTTTTAACCAGCGTTTTAAATCTCCACCGGTGGCAACCATAACACCCGTGTTGATCTCTTTAATTTGTTTTTGCTCTTCGCTGGCATCTTTCTGCTCAACAATCGCCACTACTGGGCCGTTCTTACGGACAATACGTCCATAGCCCGTTGGGTTATCGAGAACCACCGTCAACAGCGCAATACCACCTGTTGGTTGAGCTTCAAGTAAACTTTCTATGGTCTGCTCAGAGATCAATGGAACATCACCATACAAAACCAAGATTTTTTCATCGTCTCTAAACTGATCCGACGCCTGATCCACCGCGTGTCCAGTGCCGAGTTGCTCTGCTTGCAAAACCCAGTTAACGGGCTCATCGGCCAGAACGTGTTGCATTTGCTCTCCACCATGCCCATACACCAAATGGATATTGTGTGCTCCAAGATTATGGCAGGTGCTAATCACATGTTTGACCATGGGCTTTCCTGCCAAAGTGTGCAGCACTTTAGGAATATGGGAGTGCATACGGGTGCCTTTGCCTGCAGCAAGGATCACAGCGCTAAATTTCATCGGATACCTATGACGTTATATAAAATATGGCTCGCATTTTAGCGGGTAACACGAGACGTGTTAATTTTCTAGTGCAAGTTTTTGATAAAAAACCAACAAAAAGGCGACCAGAAGGTCGCCTTTTATGATTACGTACTGAAAAGAGATCAGCGACGCTTTCTTATTAGATCAATGACTCGTAACTGAGCAATCGCTTTAGCCAGTTCACTCGATGCCTGCGCAAAGTTCACATCACCATGATTGTCATTTAGCAACTCTTCTGCTGAGCGTTTCGCTTCAGCCGCTTTTGCTTCATCAAGCTCTTCAGCACGAATCGCAGTATCTGCTAAAATCGTTACATCATTCGGTTGAACTTCGAGTATGCCACCAGAAAGGTAAATAATTTCTTCTTTACCTTTAATGGTCACAATACGCACCATCCCCGGTCTGATATAAGTCAGTAAAGGGACGTGTCCTGCTAAAACGCCTAAATCTCCGCTTTCACCCGAGACTTGAATAGACCGCGCCCAACCGGAAAAAATCCGCTTTTCAGCACTGACTACATCTAAGTTAAAGGTTACTGATGCTGTCATAAAGCCTCCTTGGAGATTTGAGCGTTATAGCTTCTTGGCATTCTCAAGTGCATCATCAATCGTACCGCAGTACATGAACGCTTGCTCTGGAATGTCATCATAATCGCCAGCTAATAAACCTTTAAAGCCACGCAACGTCTCTTTCAGCGATACGTAAACACCTGGGTCACCAGTAAAGACTTCCGCTACGTGATAAGGTTGAGTTAAGAAACGCTCAATCTTACGCGCGCGAGCAACCACTTGCTTATCAGATTCAGACAACTCGTCCATACCCAAAATCGCAATGATGTCTTTGAGTTCTTTATAGCGCTGTAGCGTTGACTGAACACCACGAGCAACATCGTAATGCTCTTGGCCAACCACCAAAGGATCCAACTGACGAGACGTTGAATCAAGCGGGTCAATCGCTGGGTAAAGACCCATTGCAGCGATGTTACGGTTAAGTACTACCGTTGCATCCAAGTGAGCAAACGTCGTCGCTGGTGATGGGTCAGTTAAGTCATCCGCAGGTACATAAACCGCTTGTACTGAAGTGATAGAACCCGTCTTCGTTGACGTGATACGCTCTTGCAGAACCCCCATCTCTTCAGCAAGCGTTGGCTGATAACCTACCGCAGAAGGCATACGACCAAGCAGTGCCGATACCTCTGTTCCCGCAAGGGTATAGCGGTAGATGTTATCAATAAACAGCAATACGTCACGACCTTCATCACGGAATTTCTCCGCCATGGTCAAGCCAGTCAAAGCAACACGTAGACGGTTACCTGGTGGCTCGTTCATCTGGCCATAAACCATCGCTACTTTTGATTCTTCTGGTTTTTCGATGTTAACAACACCTGCTTCCTGCATTTCATGGTAGAAATCGTTACCCTCACGAGTACGCTCTCCCACCCCAGCAAATACTGAAAGACCTGAGTGTTGTAGTGCGATGTTATTGATAAGCTCCATCATGTTAACGGTCTTACCTACACCTGCACCACCAAAGAGACCGATTTTACCGCCTTTAGCGAACGGACAAATCAAATCAATTACTTTTACACCAGTTTCAAGTAGCTCTGTCGAGTTAGATTGCTCTTCATAGCTTGGCGCTAAACGGTGAATAGAGTAAGTCTCTTCTGCACCAATTTCTCCGCGCTCGTCAATCGCATCACCGAGTACGTTCATGATACGACCAAGGGTTTTAATCCCTACTGGTACTGATATTGGACCGCCAGTATTTTCAACTGTCATTCCACGACGTAAACCATCTGAGCTGCCCATTACAATACAGCGAATGATACCACCGCCTAACTGTTGTTGAACCTCAAGAACAAGACGCTCTTTTGAGTCTTGAACGTTAAGTGCATCATAAACGCTAGGCACTGAGCTCTGTGGAAACTCTACGTCGACTACCGCACCGATGATCTGTACGATCTTACCTGTAGCCATCGTTAATCCTCTAGTCTGTTAATTACCTTTGTTAAACCGCTGCTGCGCCGCTAACAATCTCTGACAATTCTTGGGTGATGGCTGCTTGGCGAGCCTTGTTATACACCAGTTGTAAATCATCAATCAGATTACCTGCGTTATCCGATGCTGCTCTCATCGCAACCATTCGGGCAGACATTTCACACGCTAAGTTTTCCACTACGGATTGATATACTTGTGCTTCGATATAACGAGTCATCAAAGTATTCAGTAGTTTATTCTGATCAGACTCAAACATGTAACTCCAAGCATGCTTGCGACCTGAATCATCTTCTTGCGTTTTCGGCAAAGGTAACAATTGTTCCATCTTTGGTTGTTGAGTCATCGAGTTAACAAACTCGTTGTACACTAGGAACAAACGATCGATTTCACCTTCTTTGTACTTAGTCAGCATAACGCTGATAGAACCGATCAAATCATCTAATTGTGGCTCATCACCGATACCGGTTTTCTGAGCGACAATTTTTGCCCCTATGCCTCGGAAATAAGAACTACCTTTACTTCCAATCATCGCTATTTCAATCGCAGTGCCACGGCTAGAATATTCATTCATATGCGCAACGGCTTTTTTAAACATATTGATGTTTAAACCACCACACAAACCGCGATCGGTGGATACGACGATATACCCAACACGTTTAGCTTCACGTTCTTCTAAGTAAGGATGAGTAAACTCCAAAGTACCGTTTGCTAAATGACCAATGACTTTACGAATTGTTTTTGAATATGGACGAGGCCCTTCCATCGCATCTTGAGTTCGACGCATTTTAGAAGCCGCAACCATTTCCATTGCTTTAGTAATTTTTTGAGTGCTTTTGACACTCCCAATCTTACTGCGAATCTCTTTTGTATTGGCCATCGTTACTCTCCGTTAATTACAATGTGGCTTGTAATTACCAAGTCTGAGTTGCTTTAAAATCTTCCACTAACTTTTTCAACTTAGCTTCAATTTCATCGTTGTAAGCACCCGTCTTGTCAATTTCCGTTTTTAAATCGGCATATTGAGAATGAGCATACGACAGAAGTGCAGATTCAAAATCCAACACTTTATTCAATTCGACATCGCTTAAGTAACCGCGCTCAGCAGCAAAAATAACCAACGCCTGATCAAAAACTGACATTGGTGCATACTGCTTTTGCTTCATCAATTCAGTCACTTTTTGACCATGGTTAAGCTGACGTTTCGTCGCCTCATCCAGATCAGAAGCAAACTGAGCAAATGCCGCAAGTTCACGATAAGCCGCCAGAGCAGTACGGATACCACCAGAAAGCTTTTTGATGATTTTTGTCTGTGCAGCACCACCTACCCGAGAAACAGAGATACCTGGATCAACCGCAGGACGAACCCCAGCATTAAATAACTCAGTTTGTAGGAAGATCTGACCATCGGTAATCGAAATTACGTTGGTTGGTACGAAAGCAGAAACGTCACCTGCTTGGGTTTCAATGATCGGTAATGCCGTTAAAGAACCGGTTTTACCTTTCACTTCACCGTTAGTGAAACGTTCTACATACACTTCACTCACACGAGCCGCACGCTCTAAGAGACGAGAGTGGAGGTAAAAAACGTCACCAGGGAAAGCTTCACGACCCGGTGGACGACGCAACAATAGCGAGATTTGACGATACGCCACCGCTTGCTTTGATAAGTCATCATAAACAATCAGTGCATCTTCACCACGGTCACGGAAGTATTCACCCATGGCACAGCCAGAATAAGGCGCTAGATATTGTAGTGCTGCTGATTCAGAAGCAGAAGCGACCACAACGATGGTGTTTTTCAATGCACCATGCTCTTCCAATTTACGTACAACGTTAGCAATGGTTGACGCTTTTTGGCCAATCGCTACGTAGATAGAATAGATACCTGAATCTTTCTGGTTAATGATCGCATCAATCGCCAAAGCGGTTTTACCCGTCTGACGGTCACCGATAATCAGCTCACGCTGACCACGACCGATAGGAATCATCGCATCAACAGATTTATAACCCGTTTGTACAGGCTGATCGACCGATTTACGATCAATAACCCCAGGGGCAATCACTTCTACTGGAGAAGTTAATTTTGCGTCAATCGGACCTTTACCATCAATTGGCACACCTAAAGTGTTCACCACTCGACCCAAAAGCTCTGGACCTACTGGGACTTCAAGAATACGCCCAGTACTGGTCACTTTCATACCCTCACTGAGATCAGTGTAAGGGCCCATGACAACAGCACCTACCGAATCACGTTCAAGGTTAAGTGCGAGAGCAAAATTGCCGCCCGGCAGTTCAATCATTTCACCTTGCATCACGTCCGCTAGGCCGTGAATACGGATGATACCATCGCTTACTGATACGATAGTACCTTCATTGCGAGCATCAGAAACAACGTTGAAACCTTCAATTCGCTTTCTGATGATTTCGCTGATTTCCGTGGAATTAAGTTGCATTGCTCCAATTCCCCTAATTAAGACTTCATCACGTCTTTCAGACGATTAATACGACCCAGTAACGAGCTGTCAAGGATATTATCCTCTACTCGAATAACGGCTCCGCCAATAAGATTGCTGTCAATTTGGCAATTCAGCTTTACTTTACAGTCATAGCGTTTTTCTAAGTTACTGGTTAAAGTTTCAACCTGTTCATCGCTTAACTCATAAGAGCTCACTACTTCAACTTCCTTAGTACCAGAAGATTCCGTAGCAAACTTTTGAAACTGCTGACATATATCACCGAGCGCCGCTATGCGACGATTTTCCATCAACACCAATAAAAAATTCAGCATGGGTTGATCAAACTGCTCACCCGCTACATCAGCATACACCTGCAACAATTGTTGCGATTGTAAGCTAAAAGCGGCCGATGATAATTCAGGTACCAACGACATTGTTTTTGCCAATTCGAGCATAGCTGACCACTGTTCAACCATACTGTGTTCACTGGCATAACTGAATGCAGCCTTAGCGTATGGACGAGCAATCGTTGTCAAATCCGACATACAAATGCACTCCTTTATAGCTTCGCAGAAATACTATCAAGTATGTCTTGGTTAGCTGCCTTATCGACAGTTCGTTGAACAATCTTCTCAGCGGCAAGTAAAGCAAGAGTAGACACTTCTTTTTGCAGCTCATTACGAGCTCGCAAAATTTGCGCTTCTAGTTCTGCTTGGCCTTGAGCCAAGATATGCTCACGCTCGTGCGCTGCTTCTTGACGAGCTTCGTCTAAAATTTGAGCTTTGCGTTTGTTCGCTTGCTCAATAATGACTAGCGCCTCTTTTTTAGCAATTTTAAGCTGGTCTGCAGCATTGCTTTTAGCCAGATTAAGGGCTTTATCAGCACGCTCAGCAGAAGCTAAACCATCAGCGATCGTTTTCTGACGCTCTTCTATGGCACTCATCAAAGGAGGCCATACATACTTCATGCAGAACCAAACAAAGATTAAAAATGCGATGGTTTGGCCCAACAGAGTTGCATTGATATTCACACTAACTCTCCTTTATTTTGCTTCTGTTTACCCAATCATCTGTGCGTTTGGGTGACACAAAAAGGACAAGTTATGCAAACAGCATGTACATAGAGATACCAACACCAATCATAGGTACCGCATCAAGCAGACCAGCAATAATAAACATGTTAGTTTGTAGTACAGGGGCCATTTCTGGTTGACGAGCAACAGATTCAAGGAATTTACCACCAAGGATAGCAAAGCCAAAAGCAGTCGCTAGAGCACACATACCTAGTAGTAGAGCAACAACGAAATAAGTTTCCAT
The DNA here is from genome assembly GCF_000176155.1 of Vibrio metschnikovii CIP 69.14. Classification (GTDB taxonomy): domain Bacteria; phylum Pseudomonadota; class Gammaproteobacteria; order Enterobacterales; family Vibrionaceae; genus Vibrio; species Vibrio metschnikovii. The sequence goes on from NZ_ACZO01000009.1 coordinate 19,633, forward strand.
AATAAAAGTCTCCAGTTTTCTTGGGTTGTTTAAATTAAGAGTTTAATGAGAGTCATTACTTGCCATGCTGAGATAAACTATCGTCAACATCATAAAAATAAAGGCTTGCAGAGTAATAACCAGTACATGGAAGATGGCCCAAATGACATGCGCGACAACGCCTAAGCCACCGAGTACGAAACCAGCACCGTAAGTGATTGCGATCAAAACAAAGATCAGCTCACCCGCGTACATGTTACCGTACAGACGTAGCGAAAGGGATACCGGTTTTGCCAAAAATGACACCGTCTCAAGAACTAAGTTGAAAGGAATCAACGCCCAATGGTTAATTGGATGTAGGGTAAATGCCTTAACAAACCCCTTAAATCCTTGGTATTTGATGTAATAAGCAATTACCAATATCATGACCCCAATAGCCATTGCCAAGGTGATATTCAAGTTAACCGTAGGGAGAATCTTGAAATATTCGACACCAGCCAATGTCATTGCTGTAGGGACATAATCCACTGGCACTAAGTCCATTAAGTTCATCAAGAAAATCCAGACGAAAATGGTTAATGCTAATGGTGCGACCAACTTATCCTTGCCATGAAAAGTTCCTTTGACTAAGCCGTCAACCTGCTCAACGAGCATTTCAACAAAGCATTGCCATTTACCAGGAACTCCCGTGGTTGCATTTTTCCCAACACGATAAAACAACCACAAAAACAGCACGCCTAGACCCACTGAGAACAATAACGCATCCCAGTTTAACGTCCAAAATCCAGCATCCGCACAGCCATAGTTTGTGGTGATGTTACCATCAACCAAACAAACTTGAGCGCTTGTGAGGTGGTGCTGAATATATTCCTTCGGAGTATCAGCCATGGTGGTTCCCATTTTTTGCGGTAAGTAGTATAGGTGCAAACCAAAACATCAAGATGGTCAGTTTATAACCTGACATCATGGCACCAGGATGATGCACATCAGTGAGATTAAAAATCAGCACAAACATGATAACGGTTAACACCAGCTTTAAAGCCCACCCCATCATAATAAACCCGAGCATAACAGTACCGTCAGCATCTGGTTTTGGGAGAAAGGCAAACAGTGTATAGACATAGTTACCGATGAGGGCAATCGCTCCACCTTTTAAGATAAAACGCGCTTCATCGGGTCCCCAGTACATATACGTAATGCCTCCGATCAGCAACAAAAAAACCAGCTGAAGGTGAACAACTCGAAATGCCGCCTTAGCTTGCTGACTCTGTGTTGCTATAAACATCAAAAGCACCTGTTTTCTGTATTATTCGCCAAGTTACAGTACGTTAATAAAACATTGCAACTCGGTGAAAAAAGCTTCGAAATTATATATAGGTATCGTAAAAACTCAACTGAAAGCGGGTGAGCCAAGCCGCAGAAAATATATTCTATGACCGATTTTCATGATGCAATCGTATCTAATTGTTTCAATAGCTCGATCAATTGTTCTTGATTTGTAAAATCAATGGTTAAACGCCCTTTGCCATTGACTTGTAACTTTACCGCCATCTTTTTTTGTAACCGTTCAGCAAGTGCAGATAATTGCTGCTCAACCTCCGTCGCTAAGACGGGTGAAACAGGAGCTGCAGGAGCCTCACTAGACCAACGTTTAACTAAAGATTCAGCCTGACGTACCGTTAGTTGCTTGTCGACCATTACTTGTGCACAAGGCTGCTGTTGCTCTATAGGTAAAACCAGTAGGCTACGAGCATGGCCCATTTCCAGTTGTTTACTTTCAACGAGACGCTTAACGGCATCATCCAACTGATTTAAACGCAGTAAGTTACTTACTGTGGTGCGCGATTTGCCGATCACATCCGCCACTTGCTGATGGGTTAACTTAAACTCATCTTGTAATCGTTCTAGTGCCTGAGCTTCTTCGATCGCATTCAGATCTTCACGCTGGATATTTTCGATCAACGCCATGGCGATCGCGGCACGATCATCGACCCGCTTGATCAAGCAAGGCACTTGTTTTAAACCCGCCTGCTTAGCGGCACGCCAACGGCGCTCACCCGCGATGATCTCAAAACCACCAAACTCAAGCGGCCTAACCACGATAGGTTGAATAATACCTTGTGACTGAATAGAAAGAGCAAGCTCTTCCAGCGCTTCTGATGACATATCCTTACGAGGCTGATAAATGCCTGGTTTCAGGCTAGTAATCGATAACTCGATTAACTCGCCATCGGTTGACATCGCTTGGCTGTGTGAAGCGGTTTGTTGCTTTTCCCTCGCCATAGAGCTGGTTGCCAGTAAAGCATCTAAGCCTTTTCCTAAACCACGTTTCGACATCTCGGAGCGTTCCTTTTCGGTATTATGCAGGGATTTCTTCGCGACGCAGCATTTCGCCCGCTAAAGCGAGGTAAGCTTTAGAACCCGCGGAATGCTTATCATAATACATGGCTGGTTTACCATGACTTGGGGCTTCAGCGAGCCGAACGTTACGTGGAATAACCGTGCGATACACTTTATTGCCAAAATGCTTTTTCAGTTGATCAGACACTTCATTCGCGAGTCGATTACGTGGATCATACATGGTTCGTAATAATCCTTCGATCTTTAGATTCTCATTGACGACGGCGGCAAGTTTACTGATGGTGTCCATCAAAGCCGTTAACCCTTCTAACGCAAAATACTCACACTGCATGGGCACCAACACCGAATCGGCGGCAGCCATCGCATTGATTGTAAGTAGGTTTAAAGAAGGGGGGCAATCAATAAAGATGAAATCATAGTTATCGCGAACTAATGCCAACGCATTTTTCAAACGTACTTCTCGAGCAAACACTTCCATCAGCTTAATTTCGGCCGCGGTGACATCTCCATTCGCGGCAATCAAATCATAGTAACCCGACGTTTTTCTACACACCACTTGTTCAAATGGTGCTTCTTCGACAAGTAATTCATAAGCGGTGGCATCGACTTGGTATTTATCCACGCCACTGGCCATCGTTGCGTTGCCTTGCGGGTCAAGATCAACCACCAAAACTTTACGTTTTGTGGCCGCCATTGAAGCCGCTAAATTAATGCACGTTGTTGTTTTACCTACGCCACCTTTCTGGTTGGCGATCGCTACGATTTTGCCCACGGTATGCCTCGCTATTATCCCTTGCGCGATAAGATTACAAGATGACGCTCACCTTCCAACTCCGGAACTTTCAAAGCTTTGATGTCGATCACACTGCACCATTCAGGAAGAGAGTTTAGCTCTTCTTGCGGACGTTGCCCCTTTAAGGCTAAAAACACCCCCTGTTTAGCACAAGGTAAGTGATGACACCACTCTACCATATCTAACATGGAAGCAAAGGCACGACTGAGTACGCCATCAAAACCGTGCTCTGGCTTAAACTCTTCGACTCGACTTTGCAGTGCGGTGACATTATCGATTCTCAGCTCATGCAAAACTTGCTTAATAAATCGAATCCGCTTGCCTAAGCTATCGAGTAACACAAACTGTCTATCAGGGTTCATGATCGCCAAAGGAATCCCCGGCAATCCAGGCCCCGTACCTACATCAATAAAGCGTTTCCCCTGTAAATATGGGCTGACCACAATACTATCGAGAATATGCTTAACCAACATTTCCTGTGGATCGCGTACAGAAGTTAGATTATACGCTTTATTCCACTTATTGAGTAACTCTACGTAACCGACCAGTTGCTCACGCTGCTGATCGGAAACGACCAAATCCGTTTGTGCAATCAATGCATCGAGTTTACTTCGTAATAGGTTCATTACGCAGCCTCTCCTTTTTTCAAGAGACCTTGCTTTTTCAGGTGTACTAATAAAATCGAGATTGCGGCAGGAGTTATCCCTGATATACGCGATGCAATCCCTAATGTTTCTGGCTTCGCCGCGTTTAATTTAAGTACAACTTCATTCGATAAGCCTTTGACTTGCTGATAATCCAAATCTGCTGGCAACTTGGTATGTTCATGACGCAGCGATTTTTCTATCTCATCTCGCTGACGCTGAATATAACCTTCGTATTTAACTTGAATCTCAACTTGTTCCGCCGCTTCACTATCTTCAATCGCTGGAGAAAACGTCGCGATAGACGTCACCTGTTGATAGGTCATTTCAGGACGACGCAACAAATCTTCCCCATTCGCTTCTCGCGAAATAGGGGTTTTCAATAATGCGTTCAACGCCTCAGCATCTGTAGACGTTGGATTAATCCAAGTTTCTTTTAAACGCTGACGTTCTTGCTGCATATGTTCGACTTTTTGATTAAAACGAGCCCAACGCTGTTCACAAACTAAACCCAGTTGATAAGCTTTTTCTGTGAGACGGAGATCGGCGTTATCTTCGCGCAGCAACAAACGGTATTCAGCGCGAGAAGTGAACATACGATAAGGTTCTTTGGTGCCCATGGTTGAAAGATCATCGATCAATACGCCCATATAAGCTTGATCGCGGCGCGGACTCCAGCCTTCTTTGTCTTGACTGTACAAGCTGGCATTTAAACCTGCCATTAAGCCTTGAGCGGCCGCTTCTTCATAGCCGGTGGTACCATTGATTTGTCCAGCAAAGAACAAGCCGTTAATAAACTTGGTCTCGTAAGTCTGTTTTAGATCTCTTGGGTCAAAGAAGTCATATTCAATCGCATAACCAGGTCGAACAATATGCGCATTTTCGAAGCCCTGCATCGAGCGCACAATTTGTACTTGGACATCAAACGGCAAACTGGTCGAGATACCATTAGGGTAGAGCTCGGTTGTTGTTAGTCCTTCAGGCTCAATAAAAATTTGGTGGCTGTTCTTATCTGAAAAGCGCATCACTTTATCTTCAATGGATGGGCAATAACGCGGACCAATCCCTTCGATAACTCCGGCATACATCGGGCTACGATCCAAGTTATTACGAATCACATCATGGGTTTTTTCATTGGTGTGGGTAATAAAACAAGGAATTTGACGTGGATGTTGCTCACGCTTGCCCATGAATGAAAAAACGGGTGTTGGATTATCGCCGTGTTGTGCTTCTAGCTGGGAGAAATCAACACTACGTGCATCAATTCGTGGGGGGGTTCCCGTTTTTAAACGATCGACGCGGAATGGCAGTTCACGCAAACGATGAGCCAAAGCGATCGAAGGAGGATCCCCAGCTCGACCGCCTGAAAAGTTTTCTAATCCTATGTGGATCTTGCCACCAAGGAAAGTCCCTACCGTCAATACCACCGATTTAGCGTGAAACTTAAGGCCCATTTGCGTGACAACACCACGCACATGATCTTGTTCAACGATCAAGTCGTCGGCCGCTTGCTGAAACAGGGTTAAATTCGGCATATTTTCTAATGCATGACGAACATAAGCTTTATAAAGCGCACGATCCGCCTGCGCTCGAGTCGCACGAACCGCTGGACCTTTAGAAGCATTTAAGGTTCTAAATTGAATACCTGCATGGTCAATGGCTTGTGCCATTAAACCACCCATCGCATCCACTTCTTTGACTAAGTGGCCTTTACCAATTCCGCCGATAGCGGGATTGCAGGACATCTGGCCTAAAGTATCGATATTATGAGTCAGAAGTAACGTACGCTGTCCTGTACGAGCGGCTGCGAGTGCGGCTTCCGTTCCTGCGTGACCGCCACCAACCACAATGACGTCAAATGTTTCGTGATAAAGCATGAACGACCTCAGGTATTTATTGAGATAGGGATAAACAAAAGAGACGTATTCTACCTTCTTTCCTAAGCAGAGAAAATCGCTTTTCGAGTTTTTTACTTCACGCGTTATTTAATAATATAAAGAAAGATCTATAGAAAGATCTTTTATTAGATCTATTATTACGCAAGATGATCTCTGTGGATAAGCGGGAAATGATCAACAAGATCATGATCATGTTAGCGATCAGATCATGTGTTCAGACACTGATCAAATCGCGTATTAGCTGGGATCAAAAAAAGGTTTTATGCACAGGCATAAAAAAGATCTTCGGTTTAAAAAGAATAACTATAGGTTAATCACCGTATAAAGACTTACTTATCCACAGGTGATTGGAGAGTCAACCAGGTTAATAGGGATAAAAAGTGATGGGTATGAAGAGTGAAAAACAAAAAAAGCGGCCGAAGCCGCTTTTTTTGTTGTTTTTGAGAGTAGGGATTACTGATTTTCTAATAGATGTTGATTAATAGCAATCTTACGCGGTTGCATAGCTTGTGGTATTTCTCGTTCTAAGTCGATATGCAATAAACCGTTTTCAAGCCCTGCTCCCATCACTTTTACGTAGTCCGCTAATTGGAATTTACGTTCAAAATTACGTTCAGCAATACCTTGATAGATATAATTGCGGTTGTCTTCTTGCTGACGCTCACCGCGAACAATTAAGGTATTTTCTTGTTGAGTAATATCGAGTTCTTGCTCTGCAAAGCCAGCAACCGCCATTGTGATACGGTATTTATTGTCTTCTTGTTGCTCGATATTATAAGGAGGATAACCCCCTTGAGTATTTTTGTTACTGTTTGCTTCCATCATATTCAATAGACGGTCAAAGCCAATCGCGTTGCGGTATAAAGGAGTAAAATCGACAGTTCTCATAATGCTATCCTCTTAGTAAGCAATAGTCTTAACGAGTTTCGTTAAGGATGAGGCTTATTGTTAACAACTAAGCTCATCAAGATTAATGTTGATGGACGGGCTTACCTCAGTGAGCGTAACGCCAATCCAAGTTGAGGCCCTTGCGGCATCCTCTTCACTACTTTATATAAGGTCGGTCGTTGGACTTTCAAGAGTCGCGTATCGATTTTTTTTGAAAAAGCCTAATCGAATGATTAGGCTCAGGGATAATCAATTAGCTAAGAAAACGTTACTTGCCGCGACTTTTACGTGCTTTTTCTACTCCGTTTTCCGAGGCTTTTTCTTGTTTCAATTTACGCTTTTCTTTTAAGCTTAATTGAGGTTTCTTCAGGTCTTTTTTACTCATGAGTGAGATCTCCTTCATTTACTGACAAAGTAAACAACCACATGGTACAGATGTACGTCGAGGTTGGTATGACTGACGGGTAACTTGGGTGATAACAAAAGAGTGTCGTTGTCCGAGCAGTAGCAGACTAATTACTTCTTGCTCAGTTCGGCCAAACAGTGCGGCTCCTAAGTAGGAATCGATCGCAATATAGCCCACGGTATGATCACAACGATGATCTGCAACCAGCTTGATTTTAAAAGGACTATTGGTGGCTACATCCAATAGGTGTACGGTATCTCCTAAGCGAATGCTGGTGGAGCGAGGGCAATGCGGGGTATTTTGCTGCTCTTGTCGTTCGAACAATTGAATGAGGAGCAAAGGGGATTGGTAGGTGATAAACCCACTGGTTAGCCACCACATGCGTAACGTTTGTAGCCATGATCGATAAAAGCGGTAAAGCATAGTGATTTCTCCTCACTCCTGATAACAAGACAGCCGTTAAGTGTCTCCCGAGAGCAAGTTTGCTCTCGGTCTAAACCAGAAATGCCATCACTATTCCTCCTGCAAATGTTATGTGATTCCCTGTCACGGCTAGTGACTATTGGGCTATATCATGAAGTCTGTTGACTATAGCGAGTTAAAAAAAGAAAGCAAAAGCGCTCGACCAGAGAAAATGGCGTTTTTAGTCATTAAAGAACAGAAAATGGTAAGGGTAAGATTGATACTAGGGCTAAAGGCCAGTTTTATCGAAATAAGAGAATAAAATGGTTATTTTTGCTGTTTATATAAACAAAAACGCAGTGCCGAAGCACTGCGTGAGAGAACACGATGTTATGAAAAACTACACGTCTAAGTTTGCTACTCTTAATGCGTTGTTCTCAATAAAGGCACGACGAGGCTCTACTTGATCGCCCATCAATGTGGTAAATAGCTCATCAGCACCGACGGCATCTTCAATGGTGACTTGCATCATGCGACGTGACTCAGGATCCATGGTGGTTTCCCAAAGTTGATCTGGGTTCATTTCTCCCAAACCTTTATAACGTTGGATTGCTAAACCACGACGTGATTCTTTAATGAGCCAGTCAAGGGCGGCGGTGAAACTGGAAACCACTTGGGTACGCTCGCCACGTTGAATGTATGCCCCCTCTTCTAGAAGCCCATCGAGCGAATCAAAAAGATCCGCCAATCGGTTGTATTCTTTAGAATTAAGCAGATCAACACTGAGTAGGTAATCGTACGTAACCCCATGGGTACGGACGATAATTTTCGGTGAATAAACACCGAGCTCTGGATTATGCTCAATCGCAAAGTGATACTGACTTGCACCGACTTCTTTGGCGTTCAATTGAGTGACCAAACGTTCGGTCCATGCTTCTACCGCACTGCTATCTTGGCATTGTTGCTCGGTTAAACGTGGCATATAGGTAAATTCATTGAGCATCGCCAGTGGATAACGGCGGCTCATTCTTTCCACTAATTTCATCGCTGCATTGTATTGCAGCACCAGTTTCTCTAGTGGTTCACCCGCTAACGCTGGCGCATCGGCATTCACATGCAAAGAGGCATTATCGAGCGCTAAAGCAATTTGATATTGCGTCATGGCATCTTCATCTTTGATGTACTGCTCTTGTTTGCCTTTTTTGACTTTATACAGCGGTGGCTGAGCAATATAGATGTAGCCACGTTCGATCAATTCTGGCATTTGACGATAGAAGAAGGTCAATAATAGCGTTCGGATGTGCGAACCATCGACGTCAGCATCGGTCATGATAATGATATTATGATAACGCAGTTTGTCTGGGTTATATTCATCGCGGCCAATACCACAGCCCAGTGCGGTGATCAGTGTCGCAACCTCTTGTGACGAGAGCATTTTATCAAAACGAGCTTTTTCTACGTTAAGGATTTTACCTTTGAGCGGCAAAATGGCTTGATTCTTACGGTTACGTCCCTGCTTTGCAGAGCCGCCCGCTGAATCTCCCTCGACAATATACAGTTCAGACAGTGCTGGATCTTTCTCTTGGCAATCAGCAAGTTTGCCTGGCAAACCTGCAAGGTCGAGTGCGCCTTTACGACGCGTCATTTCACGCGCTTTACGTGCCGCTTCGCGAGCTCGAGCGGCATCAATAATTTTACTACACACCATTTTCGCTTCAGAAGGATGCTCTGCTAAAAACTCATTGAGCTTTTCACCCATCGCTGACTCAACCGCCGCCTTCACTTCAGAAGACACCAATTTGTCTTTGGTTTGGCTGGAGAACTTAGGATCTGGAACTTTAACAGAAACGACGGCTGTTAAGCCTTCACGAGCATCATCGCCAGACGTCGCGGTTTTGGCTTTTTTGCTGTAGCCTTCTTTTTCCATATAGGTGTTAAGCGTTCGAGTCAGTGCAGCGCGGAATCCGGCTAAGTGAGTCCCGCCATCACGCTGTGGGATATTATTGGTAAAGCAGTAGATGTTTTCTTGGAAACCATCATTCCATTGCATTGCGACTTCAACGCTGGTGCCATCTTCACGGTCATGATTGAAGTGGAATACTTTGTCATGAATCGGCGTTTTATTGCGATTGAGGTGGGTAACGAACGCTCGAATCCCCCCTTCATACATAAAGTGATCGTGTTTATCCGCTTCACGCTCATCTTGTAGACGAATCGAGACGCCTGAGTTTAAAAAAGACAGCTCACGCAGGCGTTTAGCTAGAATGTCATAATGGAATTCAATGTTGGTAAACGTCTCGGCACTCGGCCAAAAGCGCAGTGTAGTACCAGTACGTTCGGTATCACCAACCACCGCTAAGGGGGCTTGAGGTACGCCATGACGATAGGTTTGAGTGTGAATTTTGCCACCACGATAGATGGTTAACAAAACTTTTTCAGACAACGCGTTGACGACAGAAACCCCAACGCCGTGCAAGCCACCGGATACTTTGTAGGAGTTATCATCAAACTTACCCCCAGCGTGCAATACGGTCATGATAACTTCTGCAGCAGAGACGTTTTCTTCGGTATGTAATTCCGTTGGGATACCACGGCCATCATCGCTGACCGATACCGAGTTATCTTCATGAATTGTCACGACGATATCTTTACAGTGACCCGCTAACGCTTCATCTATTGAGTTATCCACCACCTCAAAAACCATGTGGTGAAGACCGGTGCCATCATCGGTGTCGCCGATGTACATTCCTGGACGCTTACGTACCGCGTCTAGACCCTTCAGTACCTTAATACTCGATGAATCGTAATTATTCGACATGAGTGACTCTCTCAGTAGTTATCCTTGCTCTATTGTGCCATGTTCGACATGAAACATCTTGCTATTCGGCTCGATCATGTCGGTGACTTGGCTTTCAGTAATAGAACTTACAAAAACTTGAGCCCCCGTCGCTTTTAAGCAGTCTGCTAGACGCTGACGACGTTGGCTATCGAGTTCGGAAGCAAAATCATCAATCAGATAAATGCATTGCTTCCCGGTCAGCTCGGTTAAATGTTGACCTTGTGCTACGCGCAGGGCGCAGACCATCAACTTAAGCTGGCCGCGTGATAGAACATCTTCTACAGGTGTTCCATTCACTTTTATTTTCAAATCCGCTTTGTTTGGACCGCTGAAGGTGTAACCCAACAATTGGTCACGGGCAAAGTTGTTTTGCAATATCTCTTTATAAGGCGTTTGTTTATCCCAACCTCGATAGTAGGTTAAGCTGATCGAAAATTCGGGTAAGAAGCTTTGGCACAATGCTTCGGCCACTTTTTTCATGTGCTCGACATAGATCTGCCGCCATTGATCTATCTGCTCGGCAAGCTGAGCTAATTCTTGATCCCAATAGCTGATCTCGCGATAGCTTTTGGCGGTTTTAAGCAGCGCATTACGCTGTTTATTTAAGCGTTTAAATCGTCCCCAAGCATCAAAAAAAGCGGGTTGAGAATGAAAAACCCCCCAATCAATAAAGGCTCGACGCTGTTTCGGTCCATCGGTTAGTAGTTCAAATCCTTCAGGATGAATTAACTGCAATGGTAGGACTTGCGCCAGCTGAGCTAACTTTTGTCCTGATTGACCGCCTATTTTAACCTCTGTTGAGCCATCTCGCTGCTTATTAATGCCAATCGGTAGCTCAAATTGATCCGAGTTCAAAAAACGGCCATGAACAAACAGTTCTGAGCACTCATTTTGGATCACTCTTCCAGTTAATGAGCTCTTAAATGAGCGACCATGGCCCAATAAATAGATAGCTTCTAGTACACTGGTTTTACCGCTGCCATTTGGACCAATAAGAAAATTAAAGCCTGATGACAGGGTCATATCACAGGCTTTAATGTTACGAAACTGCTGAACGACTAAGCGCGTTAATGGCATGCTATGTTCTTTATCTGTCAATTAAAGACGGATTGGCATCACCACGTACATGGCACTGTCGTCCTCAACATTTTCGATTAATGCACTGGCATTCGCATCTGACATTGAGATGCGGACTTGGTCACAGCGCAAGGTATTGAGCACATCAATCACGTAACTGACGTTAAAACCAATCTCAATTGCCTCACCAGTAAAGCTCACATCGAGCATCTCTTCGGCTTCTTCTTGCTCTGGGTTATTGGCGGTAATGCGCATCGTTCCTTCAGCAAGGTTAACCCGCACGCCACGAAACTTTTCATTAGATAAAATCGCCGCGCGTGAGAAAGCCTGGCGTAATTCATCGCAGCCAGTGATTAGTGTCTTATTAGTATTTTGCGGTAAAACTCGGCGATAATCAGGGAAACGGCCGTCAACGAGCTTAGATGTAAAGACAAATTGGTTGACTTCTGCACGTAGATTTGACGCTCCAATTTGCAACACAACCGGTTGTTCTGGCGCATCAAGCAATTTTACAAGCTCTAAAATACCTTTACGAGGGAAGATAATTTGTTTGTTTGCCAACGCTTGAGAGACGGTCGTTTGAGCGACAGCCATACGATGGCCATCAGTTGCTACGGCACGTAAGGTCGAAGCATCGATTTCAAACATCATTCCATTCAGATAATAACGCACATCTTGGTTAGCCATAGAAAACTGAGTTTTCTCAATCAGGCCCCGTAATTCGGCTTGAGTGACAGTAATATCGATATCGCTCTGCCAATCTTCAATATTTGGGAAGTCATTGGCTGGTAGGGTTGCCAGTGAAAAACGGCTGCGACCTGAGCGAATCGAAATGCGGTCTCCTTCAAGCAGCACGGTGATCACCGCACTGTCCGGTAAACCTCGACAGATATCCAAAAATTTACGCGCTGGAACGGTAATACTGCCTGCTTCAAAGTCCCCTTCCAAGGTAACTCGACTGATCAATTCCACTTCTAAGTCGGTTGCGGTGATCGAGAGTTGGTTATCTTCAATCTTTAATAATAAATGACTTAGAATGGGTAACGCAGCTCGTCCACCTAATGTACCGGAGACCTGTTGCAGGGGTTTAATAAAGTGACTACGTTCAATGGTAAATTTCATAGTGAGATCTTAACCTAACGATATGGAATAAAACGGTACCTAATAAGCGTTCAATATAGCGTAAAAACTTATGAAGAAAGGGTACGAATTAAATTGGAATAATCTTCTTTTATGTCGTGACTTTCTTCACGCAATTGTTCGATTTTTCGGCAAGCATGCAGCACCGTAGTATGGTCTCTACCACCAAATGCATCGCCAATTTCTGGTAGGCTATGGTTGGTCAACTCTTTCGAAAGCGCCATAGCTAGCTGGCGAGGACGGGCCACAGAACGAGAGCGGCGTTTAGATAACAAATCAGCAACTTTGATTTTGTAGTATTCAGCAACGGTTTTTTGAATGTTATCAATCGTGACCAGCTTTTCTTGTAAAGCAAGCAGATCACGGAGTGCTTCACGAACAAAATCAATCGTGATCGGTCGACCGGTAAAATTCGCATTGGCGATCACTCGGTTAAGTGCTCCTTCCAATTCACGCACATTAGAACGTAAGCGTTTAGCAATAAAGAACGCCACTTCATCAGGAAGATGAATTTGATGATCTTCCGCTTTGGTCATTAATATGGCTACGCGAGTTTCTAATTCCGGAGGCTCAATCGCAACGGTTAATCCCCACCCGAAACGAGACTTCAGACGATCTTCTACCCCGTTGATCTCTTTGGGATAACGATCCGATGTTAAAATGATCTGTTGATTACCTTCAAGCAATGCGTTGAAGGTGTGGAAAAACTCTTCTTGAGAACGTTCTTTGTTGGCAAAAAATTGAATGTCATCGATCAATAAAGCATCGACGCTACGATAGTAACGTTTAAATTCTTCAATGGCGTTATTTTGCAGCGCTTTAACCATATCTTGCACAAAACGCTCAGAGTGCATGTAGACCACTTTCGCATTGGGTTTGTTATCGACAATCGCATTACCAACCGCGTGCAATAGGTGAGTTTTACCTAAGCCTGTTCCCCCATATAAAAACAATGGGTTATAAGCTGCACCTGGGTTATCGGCCACTTGACGCGCGGCGGCAAGACCGAGTTGGTTCGATTTACCTTCAACAAAATTATTAAACTTATGTTTCGGGTTTACATTAGAGCGATGATTGATATCGCTAGCGGCAGAATCGTCATCCCATGTTTTATGAACCGGTCTGCGCTGAGCTAATTGCGCTGGGGCAGAGGATTCGGCAGCAACATCCGCTGCGGTTCGGATTGGGGCGACAGGAGCGGACGCAATTACTCGTCGACTGCCGACTTCAAATCGTAAGCTGGGTGCATTATGCCCGCAATGTTCTCTAAGTAACCTGTTGATATTGTTTATGTATTTATCACGTACCCAATCGAGCACAAAGCGGTTTGGGGCGAACAAAGTGAGAGTATTGTCATTGAGCTCCGCTTGTAACGGACGAACCCACATACTGAATTCTGTGGCTGGTAGCTCTTCTTGAAGCTGTTGCAAACACTGCAACCAAAGCGAAGATGACACGGTTCCCTCACTCTAAAATTAATGGCTAATAAAGAAGGTGATTCTACCTGTTGATAACTTAGATCGCCAGTGATTGATCGATAAACTCTTGAATAAGATCGAAGTTATACACAAGGTTCAGGGGATATTTACGAAGATCCTCACAGGGATCAAGCTAATTACCCCCATTATGATCCACATATACTAAGATCTTGCTAAGTTATCCCCAATAGTGATTTTTACTATCTTATTTTGTATTAATCGCCAATAAGCTATGGTTAACCCGGTATAAGATGTGCATCAGATGAGATGTTGATCCGTCGTTGAGTCTGTGGAAAAAGGCAGATTAAGTAAAAAAGCGTGAAGATCGAACGAGGATCCTTGAGATTTCATTGATACTCCGTATAATCGCCCGACCGGAAAGAATGGGGAGGTAAATGACTTATTGAAAAATGAGTAACACTTCGCCACCCCAAGTCATTGACACTTTTTGTGACTGTGATTACAATTCCGCCTCTTTGTTGAGAGGCGTCGGCGTCTTTACGAAGACACATATCCCACGCCGGGTTAACTTAAGAACCTAACACTACTGATCAGTAAAGGTAATAATAATGTCTAAACGCACTTTTCAACCTTCAGTTCTAAAGCGCAAGCGTAGCCACGGTTTCCGTGCACGCATGGCGACTGCGAACGGTCGTAAAGTAATCAATGCACGTCGTGCAAAAGGCCGTAAGCGCCTGTCAAAATAATCACTGAATTATTTTGAATACGTACGCGTTCAATCGGGAGTTACGTCTGTTAACTCCCGAGCATTATCAAAAAGTCTTCCAGCAAGCGCATCGTGCTGGCTCTCCTCACTTTACCATCATTGCTCGCGATAATAACCTTTCTCATCCTCGTTTAGGATTAGCTGTCCCAAAGAAGCAAATTAAAACGGCTGTGGGTCGTAATCGCTTTAAACGTATTGCTCGTGAAAGTTTTCGTCTCCATCAACATAAACTTGCTAACAAAGATTTTGTTGTGATCGCGAAGAAAACCGCGCAAGATTTAAGCAATGAAGAACTGTTTACTTTATTCGACAAGTTATGGCATCGCCTATCTCGCCCTTCACGTGGTTGACTATTGGTTTAGTTAAACTTTACCAATGGATCATCAGTCCGCTTATCGGCCCTCGTTGCCGGTTTACGCCGACTTGCTCAAATTATGCGATAGAAGCATTGAGAGCTCACGGTTTTATAAAAGGGTGTTGGTTATCTGGCAAACGTCTATTAAAATGCCACCCTTTGAACGAAGGGGGATATGACCCCATTCCACCAGTCAAAAAACCAGACAGAGACAAATAACGATGGATTCTCAACGTAATATCCTGTTAATTGCTTTGGCGCTTGTTTCTTTTTTACTTTTCCAGCAATGGCAAGCAGCAAAGAACCCAGCCCCACAAGTGATTGAGCAGGCTCAAACCAGCACCACGGCCCCAGCACCTTCATTTGCAGATGAATTTGATCCTGCTCCTGAGCAACATCGTGCTGCTGCACAAACCGTGACGGTCACCACGGATGTTTTGACTCTGTCAATTGATACCGTTGGTGGGGATATTATTCATGCTTTGCTCAATCAGTACGCTGATGAACTTAATTCATCGACGCCATTTACTTTGTTAAGAAATGACCCTAATCACTTATTTATCGCTCAAAGTGGTTTGATTGGGCCGCAAGGTATCGATTTGAGTAGCAATCATCGTCCGGTTTATCACGTTGATGGTGATCATTTTGCGTTAGCAGATGGTGAGCAGGAACTGCGTATTCCTATGACCTATCAAGCGAATGGCATTGAGTACGTGAAAACCTTCATTGTTAGACGTGGTGATTATGCCGTTGATGTTACGTTTGATGTGATCAACCGTTCTGGTAATAACGCGACGTTAGGTATGTATGCGCATTTGCGTCAAACCTTACTTGATTCAGGCGGCAGTTTAGCGATGCCGACTTATCGTGGTGGCGCTTACTCTACCGAAGATACACGTTATAAAAAATTCAGCTTCAAAGATATGCAAGATCGTAACTTGTCACTACCTTTACCGAATGGTCAGGGGTGGGCAGCGATGATCCAGCATTACTTTGCTAGCGCATGGATTCCTCGCAATGAACCTGGTACCAATCTGTATTCTCGTGTGATTGGTAACGTTGGTGATATTGGTGTGCGCATGCCAAACAAAACTATTGCTGATGGTGATGCGACTCAGTTTACGGCGACCTTATGGGTTGGCCCTAAATTGCAAAATGACATGGCCGCTACCGCTCCTAATCTAGACTTAGTGGTCGACTACGGTTGGTTATGGTTTATTGCTAAGCCGCTGCATACTTTGCTGTCATTTATTCAGAGCTTTGTCGGCAATTGGGGTGTGGCGATTATCTGTTTGACCTTTATCGTTCGTGGTGCCATGTACCCACTGACCAAAGCGCAATACACGTCAATGGCCAAAATGCGTATGCTACAGCCTAAGCTACAAGCTATGCGTGAGCGTATTGGCGATGATCGTCAGCGTATGAGCCAAGAAATGATGGAATTGTACAAGAAAGAGAAAGTCAACCCTCTGGGTGGCTGTCTACCTATCTTGCTACAGATGCCGATCTTCATTGCTTTATACTGGGCATTAATGGAGTCGGTTGAACTGCGTCATTCACCATTCTTTGGTTGGATTCATGACTTATCAGCGCAAGACCCATACTACATCTTGCCATTGCTGATGGGTGCCAGTATGTTCCTGATTCAGAAAATGAGTCCGAATACCATTACTGACCCTATGCAGCAGAAGATCATGACCTTCATGCCGGTGATGTTTACCTTCTTCTTCCTGTTCTTCCCATCAGGCTTAGTGCTTTACTGGTTGGTATCGAATATCGTAACGTTAATTCAACAAACGTTGATTTACCGTTCACTAGAGAAGCGCGGTTTGCACTCTAAGTAATAGGCGATTGAGTTAATGAAGGCGACCTTTTGGTCGCCTTTTTGTTCGCTGCTGATTACAATAATCACTCATCGATCGTTAAGTAGGTAATAGTATGACCACCGATACCATTGTCGCGCAAGCTACCGCTCCTGGGCGAGGCGGCGTTGGCATCATTCGTGTTTCTGGCCCACAAGCCGCTTTCGTGGCCAAGCAAGTAACCGGAATGGACCTTAAGCCTCGTTATGCGAAGTATTTGCCTTTCAAAGATGCTGATGGCGCTGAACTAGACCAAGGCATCGCGCTGTATTTCCCAAATCCTCACTCCTTTACCGGTGAAGATGTCCTTGAGCTACAAGGTCATGGCGGCCCCGTGGTAATGGACATGTTGATCAAGCGTATCTTAGCGATTCCTGGTCTTCGTCCAGCGCGCCCTGGCGAGTTTTCTGAGCGAGCGTTTTTGAACGATAAGTTAGATTTAACCCAAGCGGAAGCGATTGCGGACTTAATTGACGCCAGTTCAGAACAAGCGGCAAAATCCGCCCTTCAATCGCTGCAAGGACAATTTTCTAAACGAATTAATACTCTAGTTGAATCACTGATACATTTACGTATTTACGTTGAAGCGGCGATTGATTTCCCGGAAGAAGAAATTGATTTTCTGGCGGATGGTAAAGTTTCTGCTGATTTACAAGCCATCATTGATAATCTGGCTGCGGTTCGTCAAGAAGCCAACCAAGGTGCGATTATGCGTGAAGGGATGAAGGTAGTGATAGCCGGTCGCCCTAATGCCGGTAAATCGAGCCTGTTAAATGCGTTATCGGGTAAAGACTCGGCGATTGTGACCGACATTGCTGGTACCACGCGTGATGTATTGCGTGAACACATTCATATTGATGGTATGCCGCTGCACATCATTGATACCGCAGGTTTACGTGATGCCTCTGATGAAGTAGAAAAAATTGGTATCGAGCGTGCGTGGGAAGAGATCAAACAAGCTGACCGCGTTTTATTTATGGTCGATGGCACGACGACTGAAGCAACCGATCCAAAGGATATTTGGCCGGACTTTGTTGACCGTCTACCCGATCAAATGGGGATGACGGTGATCCGTAATAAAGTTGATCAAACCGGTGAAACACTGGGTGTCTGTCACGCTAGCCAACCAACTTTGATTCGTCTTTCCGCCAAAACCGGCCAAGGCGTCGAAGCGCTACGCACGCATTTGAAAGAGTGCATGGGCTTTACCGGTAATCAAGAGGGCGGTTTTATGGCGCGTCGTCGCCATCTTGATGCGTTAGAGCGTGCCGCAGAACACTTAGCTATTGGTCAACAGCAACTCGAAGGCTACATGGCCGGTGAGATTCTTGCCGAAGAGTTACGCATTGCTCAGCAGCACTTAAATGAGATCACCGGCGAGTTCAGCTCTGATGATCTCCTTGGACGCATTTTCTCTTCGTTTTGTATTGGCAAATAGAGTGGATAATCCGCTCTATTTTTGCTTGTCATGAGAAATAAAGCCCACGCGTGATCCGCTTGGGCTTTTTTCGTCATTTTGGCTAGTTCACCTCTTGCTGAGAGCGATAGGTTTTGATGCGAGAGTGGATCCCTTCAAGTAAGGTTGTGGTCGATAAGCGTGATTTGAGTAACACAGCTTCAACTTGATCATGCTGATGCTGAGTGACTGGTTTGCCAGAAAGAATGACGATTTTTATTTCAGGTTGGAGTAGCTTTGCCTCAGAAAGTAGCTCCCAGCCAGAGCCGTCAGGAAGGTTAAGGTCTAATAATAGGACATCAAAAGACGCTTGTTGTAGCTTTAGACGAGCTTGTGCAAGGGTTGATGCAAGTTCAAAACGTGCTGAATCTCCCGCCATCTCACGAATGACTTCATGTAAGTCAGAATCATCTTCAACATGCAGCACGTGTGGCTGATAGGGCGATGTTAAGGAAAGCTGCTGTTGGACTAAATGAATCAGTTGCTGTTGATCAATGGGTTTAGAGAGCCACTCGATACCACCGCCATCACCATTAAGCGCTAAGCGTCCTTGCTCAATGGTGGCAGAGACAACCACAATCGGGATGGTGGCCGTGGTGGCCGTGGTGGTTTGCTGGCGAAGTTGACGGATGATCGCTAATCCGCTGATATCAGGAAGCATCAGATCTAAACTAATCAGATCGTAAGTTCGGCTGTGTATGGCTTGCAGTGCATCAGCGCCGTTGTAGCAGATATCAACCTGATACCCAGCATCGCTTAACATGATGGCCAACAGTTTCGCCACATCAACATTATCTTCTACCACCAAAATACGTCCTGTTGGCGGATGGGTGTCGTCATTATTTGAATCAGATTTGAGCGTACATAGTGGTGAAACTAAGGGCAATACAAAGAAAAATCGCGAGCCTTTACCCATCGTAGATTCAAAATCAATTTGTCCACCCATGCGCTCAATCAGCTCACGTGAAATGGCTAGTCCAAGTCCTGTGCCTTCTTTTGCTCGAGTATCAGAGGAATCGGCTTGAGCAAAACGTTGGAAAATACGTTCACGAAACGCTTGGTTAATGCCCGGGCCTTGGTCAATAACGCTGACGATCGCTTTACCGTTATCGGTAGTGACCTCAACAATTACTTGACCATGATCGGATGAAAATTTAATCGCATTGGATAATAAATTAGCCAACACTTGCAGCAAACGTTGACTATCGACATGAACCAAAACTGTGTTCGCGTCACAGATTAAGCGGATTGAGACATCGCGACTGCTGCCATAGTGTTGGTTGGTTTCTATTGCTTGTTCGACCAATAGCGTTAACTCGTGCAAGCGCATGTCGAAATGCAGTTTACCGGCAGCAATTTTTTCAATATCGAGTAAATCATTAATCAAATGGGACAAACGTTGATTATTGCGATGGGCAGTCTTGAGTAGTTTTTGAGTTTTGTCCGGTAGTTCTTCAAAACGACTACCGATAATCAAACCGAGCGCGCCAGAAATAGAGGTAAGGGGGGTTCTTAATTCATGGCTGACGGTTGAGATAAACTCACTTTTCATTTTATTCATACGTTTGTATTCAGTGATATCTTCTGCGATACCAAGGTAGCCGGTTATTTCACCAGCCTCATTACGCATGGTGGTGACGATCAGCGATACCGGAATATGGCGGCCATTTTTGTGCACATAGGTCCACTCTCGTTTCTCGTGATTTTCTTGTTCTGCAATATCAACAAATACTCTAAAACCTTCAACAGGATAACCAAGGAGTGCAGTCAGTTCTACTGAACGTGCGGCGACTTCCTCTTCAAGGTGTAAGCTCGCCGGGGTCTGTTTGCCAATCATCTCGTGCTTGCTGTAACCAAGTAAATGTTCCGCACCAGTATTAAACGCGGTGATAAGCCCATGCTTGTTGGTCGCAATAATTGAAATCTCGCTGGCCGCATCTAATACGGTCGCTAAAAAGCGCTCGGCTTGAGATAAGGCAATTTCTGCCGTTTTTCGTTGTTCCGCAAGGCGGTTCATCGCCCTCGCTAATGCGCAAACTTCAGGACCTCCTTGTTCTAGGAAGTTACCGTCAAAGCGGCCACTATCCGCCATTTGATCAATGCGTCGAGTCATTTTTTCAATCGGTTTGGTGATGCTGTGTGCCAAGCCGATCCCCGCTAATCCTATACAGCTTGTGGCGATGAGAGTGATTAATAATAAGCGATGAAAAGAGGTTTGTGCGGGAGCCATTGCCTCGGTGTAAGGGATGGCGCGTAACACGACCCAGCCGAGTTCTTGTAGCGATCGATTGATCTGTAGATAGCGCTGTTGTTGATAATTAACTAAGGTGCCTGCTGGACTGAGAGATACAGCAGCATCAACCAAAGGATTGACGCCTTCTGCAGGCAAAGGCTCAGGCTTATCAAAGGGTTGTTGCATTGACACAAATAAGCGATGTGTCGGATCAATAATGATGGTGATTAAGTTAGCGGAATCATTAGTGGCTACCTGTTTATTGAGCAGCGGTGTTTTAGATAGATCTAAACTGCCGCCAAGGTAGCCTAAAATCTCTCCCTCGCTGGTGACCAAAGGATGTATATAGGAAATTAACGGCAGGCCAGTTCGACGACCTAGTATAGGTTCTGAGATGACGGGTTGCTGAGTCTGCTTGGCGCGTTGAAAGTGTGGTCTGTCGGCATAGTTGGTTCCAAGGCGACCAGGCACATAATCACTTTCGGCAATTAATGTTGCCTGGGCATCAAAAATGAGTATTCCATCAGGAAACAGATGGCGAGCGACAGAGGGCTTTTGCAGTAAAGCTTGTAGTATCGATGGAGGGTATAATTGCCCTTCTTGGTTTAATACACGGCTCGCCAAGCCTTCTAATCCGAGTAAGCGTTGTTGTTGAGAGAGTTCAAGCTCTGACACTAGGCGATCTATTTTGGCACTCTCGCGCTCCATCACTAACGCTTGGTAATCATTGATCATCAGTTTATAGACGGTTATCAGCAAGCCACAGACCAATACGGTACTGGTGATGATCACGAGGAGAATAATCCGCAGACTTAATGGCACTCGTAGCATGCATTTCATCCTATCGGCAATTGAATAATAAACTCGGCACCGCGGCCGTTAGGTTGTCGGTACATGACACTGCCTCCGAGTTGTTGACAGATTTCCTGAGTAATCGCGAGCCCAAGCCCGGTTCCAGGTAGTTTGCGGGTGTCGCTACTGTCAGCTTGAGAAAAACGTTGAAATAGTCGGTCTTCAAATTCAGGCGCGACACCTTGACCACGATCGCGTACCAGAATGTGGATATTGGTATCCTGTTGTTGCACCTTGATGGTTATCGCTTCGCCTTGTGGAGAAAATTTAATGGCATTTGAGAGTAGGTTACTCAATGCTTGAATCAAACGCTGCCCATCAACGTTGACTTGTACGGCGGGCCAGCTTCCAGAGCATTGCAATACAACATTATGCTGCTGAGCATAACTGCTTAAGGAATCGATGGTTTCATCCAGTAAAGGACCAAGAGGTTGTTTTAAAAAGGTCATCGGCATTTTGCCTGCAACCAATTTTTCCATATCGAGCAAATCATTAATTAATGTCGTTAAGCGTTGAGCATTACGCTCAGCAGTGACTAATAGGGCTTGTGCTTTATCAGAAATGGATCCAACCGCTCCTCCGGCAAGTAAATTGAGTGAACCTTTGATTGATGTTAGCGGCGTTCGAAGTTCGTGGCTGATCGTTGAGATAAATTGGTCTTTCATTTTATCAAGCTTACGGCGCTCGGTAATATCTTCAATTAATGACCAAATCACGGTGCGACCATCTTGTTCTTTGCTTAACATGCCTTGTAAGCGAACGGGATAGCGACTGCCATCTTTACGAATGTATTCTTTTTCAAACGGACCGTAGCGTCCTGTGGTGTTCAAGTTGGCGAGTGCTTGCTCTTCGAGAGATTGATATTCTTGAGGCGTAATATCCCAATAGCTAAGGGCGATAAACTCTTCGCGAGTATAGTCTGTAGGGGCAATTAGTGCGTTATTCAGATCCAGAAACTGGCCCGTTTCGAAATCGTTAAGTGCGATACCAATCGGTGAGAAATCGAATAAACTGCGTAATCTCGCCTCATTTCTTTCGGTGGTTTGGCGCGCTTGTTCTTGCTCGTGGATATCGTGTAAATAGCCGTGCCATAATACACTGCCATCGCTTAATCTTTCTGGCTTGGCTTGCCCAGCAAACCAGCGGTAATCTTGACCTTGGTAGCGGACTCGATAAGTCGCTTGCCAATATTCTAAAGTATTCGCGGAATGCTCAATAGAGTCACTGATCGCTTGCAAATCGTCAGGATGGATTCGTTCAAAAGCTGGGCTAGCATCTTGCGCGGCTTGTTCAGGTGTAATGCCATAGAGATCGAGAATTTGTGGTGAGCTAAAAGGGAAGGTAATTTTACCACTAGCAAAGCGTTGAAATTGATAGACGACGCCAGGAAGTTGGGCGGTTAACTTACCAAGTCGCTCATTACTGAGCTCCTCGGCTTGAATTAATGCTTCAACGGTGGCGGCCAAATCTTTGAGCATCGAACGCTGCTTGCTTGAAAATGATTGCGGCTGGCTATCAATTAAACAGAGTGTGCCAATCCGATAACCTTTGGTTGAGTGTAATGGAGCACCAGCATAAAAACGAATATCAGGAGCGCCCATGACCAAGGGATTATCGCAAAATCGTTGATCCACCAGTGCATTTTCAATCACAAATATCTCACTATTTAAAATAGCGTGGCCACAAAATGAAATCTCTCTTGGGGTTTGCTGTGCATCAAGCCCTTGACGAGATTTAAACCATTGACGATCTCGGTCAACCAGAGAGATGAGTGCGATCGGGACAGAAAAAATCTGCTGCGCGAGACGCGTAATACGATCAAAGCGAGCTTCGGAGCCACTGTTGAGTAAGCCGGTTTTATCCAGTGTTTTCTGACGTTCGCTTTCTTCCTCAGGAAGGGGTGGTACTTGCATTAGTCATCCTTAATCATTCGAGCTCGTATCTGGCGTTGCTAAGCAAACTCGATTTCGTCCCCGGTTTTTGGCCAGATATAACGCTTGATCGGCACGGTTGAGCAGCGTTTCGGCGTCATCGTTAGGAAATTGCTGACTATCGACAATACCTGCTGATATTGTGCAGGAAAATTGTTGCTGGCCACCGCTAAATTGAATCGCTGAAAAATCCTGTCTTAAGCCATTCACCATTTTTTCTGCCTGCTGAAGATCACAATGGAGAAGAATCAGCATAAACTCCTCACCTCCGTAGCGACCGAGCTTATCTGTACGGCGAAAGCGTTGTTTTAATAAAGTTCCCGTCGTGGCAATAACCACATCACCGACCGAATGGCCATAGGTATCGTTAACCCGTTTAAAGTGGTCAATATCGAGCATAACCACACAATAACCTTGCGCTTGCCTTTGAGATATAAGCCACTGATTATGTAGCGCTTCTTTAATGCTGGCGTGCTTTAATAGCTGAGTTAATCCATCTTGAGTTTGTGCTTGTTCTCGTTCACGGAGTTGCTGTACTCGAGCTCGACACAGTTTGATCAGCAGGGTGATATCGATAGGTTTAGTTAATAATCCATCGGCACCAGTGATTAACGGATCGGCTTGTAGATGGGTTGTTGAATGAGGGGCAAGATAAATAATCGGCAATTGACGCCAGCGGTCGGTCTGTCTTAATAAAGTGGCTATTTCTACTCCCGAGACATCAGGAAACCCAAGACTGATCAACACGATTTCAGGATTAAATTCACTCATTGCTTCAAACAAGGTTTCTGGTCGCTCGAGTACCATCACTTCCATTCCCGCTTCGCCTAATGCGGTTTGGTAATCTTGTGCTAGGCCTTGGTTGTCTTCAATCAGTAGAACGCGTTCAGGAGCGGTTTGCTCGGTGTTAGTCAGTTCAATAATATAAGAAGAAAGTTTAATGATATCTAATGGTTTAATAAAATAGGCTTGTCCACCACTACGTAGCGCTCGCAAACGAGCGGTAAAGGTTTCTTCGACGCCCATAAATAGTCGTGGACAGGAAAAGGCGTTGAGATATTGCTGCCAAAAAGCGACCGGATCGGACTTGAGCGCTTCTGTTTGTCCTGCGTTATGATCAATCAAAAGTAAATCTGGCGACTCAGAAGTGTGATGCTCAAGTTCATCAGCATCTTTTAAGTGCTTAACACGAAAGCCAAAGCTTTCTAGTTGCTGCATGGTGTATTCGGCGAGGATGATATCGCGTTCAATTAACCACACCTTTGGTTTTTCGATGAGCGTCTCAGCGTTAGGTGTCGAAAAACTCACCGCGGTTTTGGGTTCTGTATCTGAATCAACGATGAGCGCTAGTTGTTTGACCCATTCGAGAACAGCTAAGGGCTGTCGGTCGGTATGTTTTTTTGCCAGCTCTTGTTGGACTTGTTGCTCAAATAATCGCGCTTGTCGACCCAGTTGATTAAAACCAAAGGTGCCTGCCGAGCCAGCTAGGGTATGTAGCGTTGAATGCAACTGTTCAAGATAGGCCGTATCATTAGGCTTACTGGTTATCTGTTTGGCGAGAAATCGAAGCTGTTCCAGTTCGGAATCGAGGCGTTTTGAATAGGCAAGCTTTAAGGCTTCTAAGCGAGTAGTTAGCGAGCTCGGCGGTGATGAGTTACTCATTAAATAATGCCCAAATTTTGATGATATCGTCAGCCAGTGTCATTGGATCGAAAGGTTTAGAAATGACCTCTATCGCGCCAAGCTGTTTATAACGTTCAATTTCCTCAGGGTGGACTTTCGCGGTCATAAATACAATAGCAATGGATTGATTGACATCTCCCTGCTGGATCAGCCTCTGTAGTGTTTCTGGCCCATCCATATCGGGCATCATGACATCTAATAGCAGCATTTGTGGGGCAAAGTCGTTAATGTCCCGTAAAGCTTGTGCGCCTGAATCACAAGCTTTTACCGTCAGGCCTCCAACATCGACTAGCGCAATGGTGGCAATTTCGCGGATATCTGGATCGTCTTCGACATACAAAATGCGTTCAAGTTTTTGCAAAAAGAGCCTCCTCACGGTTTAGCTTATGCTTTGATTGCATCCGCTTCTTTTTACTGGTTTAGATGAGTCGATAAAATAGCTTTTTCATATTTTCCGAGCTAATGATCTTTGCGTGTTTATTATCATCATGACTTTGTTGGGTTTTGGCTACAGAGTGTATTGTTTTACGTGTAATATAATTATCCTAGACGTCTATGTCGCTGGTTGCCAATCTCAAGAAAAGATTTGTCGGTTTTCTTGAGTGATTGACGTCACGTTGCTGTATTAAGGCCGTTCGTCAACAGATATAGGCGAGAAGTTCATCACGCTAGCGGCGTCATTTTTTATATCAGTTAATCGAGTAATGCACATGATTCATATTATTACCGGAAGTACCTTGGGTGGGGCTGAGTACGTAGGCGATCACATTAGCGATGTACTGCAGCAAGCGGGGCTTGATACTCAGATTCATAACCAGCCCGTATTGGCGGATATTCCAGCGCAAGGCACATGGCTTATTGTAACCTCAACTCATGGTGCTGGGGATTATCCTGATAATATTCAGCCTTTTATTAATGATCTTCAGCAAACGCCCCCTAATACTCAGCAGTTGTCTTACGCGGTGGTTGCGATTGGTGATTCAAGCTATGACACCTTTTGTGCGGCGGGAAAACACGCTGATGATTTATTGGAAGACATTGGCGCAACACCGATTGCAGATTGCTTAACGATTGATATTCAGCACCATCCTGTGCCTGAAGATGCGGTTGAGGAATGGTTAAGTGAATTCATTCAGCGTGTGGCGAAGTAACCTGAACGTGTAAAGTAAGTTAGTCGGCGGATTGAACGTGCGCGCATTTACGATTCGCGCATAAGTGTTTAGTGCCGCTGGCAAATTTTTTCTCTACCAGTAACGGAAAGCCACAAGCTTGGCATTGCCCTATTACCGGCGGCTGATTGACGGCGAACTTACATTTTGGGAAAGCATCACAAGCATAAAAGGTTTTTCCAAACCGCGATTGACGTTCAATCAGATGGCCTTGGCGACATTCTGGACAAACCAAGTGACTAGTATGGTCTTCTTTTGGTGTGTTGGCGGTTGGTGACTCGATATGGTGACAGATTGGATAATTGCTGCAACCGATGAACATGCCGTAGCGTCCTTGGCGTAGCACCAGTTCATGTTGACACTCTGGGCAAGCGACACCGAGTGGTTTGACAATATGTCCATCGTTGTGATGCAAGGGTTTGATATAGTCACAGTGGGGGTAGTGCTCACAGCCTAAGAATGGGCCAAGTTTAGCGCGGCGAAGCCGTAAGGCTCCACCACACTTGGGGCATGGCTGATGGTTAAGGGCTTGTTCGTGAGCCGAAAATAACGATGGATCGATCGAATTGCTCATAGTGGCTTAATGTAAAATACCTTGTTCTTTGCTGTACAGTAGCTCTTCCATCAAGGTATAGGCATTTTCATTGCCGGGAACATTAAACAGCACCATTAAGATGATCCATTTTAGGTCATCAAGTTCGAATTCGTTGGTTTCTAAGCCCATGACTCGATCAATAACCATTTCTCTGGTATCAGAGGTTAATACTTTTATTTGCTCTAAAAACAGTAAGAATCCACGTGCTTCGATGTCCAAACGTTCCATTTCTTGGGTGGTAAACATTCGCATCGACGTGGTTGCGCTGGTGGCGATGGCAGAGTGAGCATCCGTTTGTTGCAACGCTGCCAGCTCTTCGAGCCAATGTAGTGCTTTGTAAATATCTGGTTGATGAAAGCCTGCTCTTAACAATTCATCTTCGAGCTCGTCTTGATCCACCTGCAATTCAGCATCGCTATGGATATACGTCTCAAATAGATACATCAAAATATCCATCATCATAGCTTGCCTCTCCCCTTACGAATATAGCCACCGGAAACGGCAACAACATGGCCTAAAAGCTCTAACTCTAGTAGCTGCATCATGACTTCTTGCACGGGGATATGGGTCCGTTGTGCCAGAATATCAACTGGTGTCGCTTCTACTCCTACGTTAGCTAACAGCTCGGGAAATGGCAATTGTTCTTCATCATTTGGGCAAGAAAAAAGTTCACCTTGTGTGGTAGAGGGTGAATCTTTGCACCAATTGAGCAGGTTTTCTACTTCTGCCAAAATATCCTCAACAGTCTGTACGAGACAGGCACCTTGACGGATCAACTGATTACTGCCCTGGCTATTGGCACTCGTGATCGGGCCGGGAATCACAAAAACGTCTCGCCCTTGCTCTATTGCATAGCGAGCGGTGATTAATGAGCCACTTTTTTCAGCGGCTTCTACAACCAACACCCCAAGAGATAAGCCACTGATAATGCGATTGCGTCGTGGAAAATGTTCGGCACGCGGTGGCGTATTAGGCCGAAACTCAGAAATTAATGCCCCATTATCTTTGATCCGCTCCGCAAGCGTTTTATGCCGTGTGGGATAAATACAATTTAGTCCAGATCCCAATACTGCGAGGGTTGCTCCCCCAGCTTTCAGCGCCCCATCATGCGCATAACCATCAATACCTAAAGCCAGTCCACTGGTGATCACTATATCGTGCGCGGCTAATTCACCGGCAAATTGTTGAGCGATGTGTTGATTATCAATCGTCGCATTACGACTGCCGACAATAGCGATTTGAGGTTGTTTTAACCAGTGCCGTTGTCCTTCAACAAACAGTACTTTGGGGGGAGAGGGAATTTCACGCAATAACGGAGGATAATTGACTTCATCATAGAGAGGGATGATATGACGCTGTGCAGCTTGTTGTTGCCACATCAAACACTGTTCAATGTCTTGCTTGGCTTGGCCAAGTAGATAATCCACTTGTTGATCGGTTAATCCCAGAGCCAACCATTGTTGGGCGGTGTAACCCGCAAGGTTAGTCAATGCATCACGACTCAGTAATCGGCTTAAGTTTTTTTGGGTTAACTTAGGCGTAAAACTGAGTGCGAGCCACATGGCTAAATCGCGTTGGTCGGTTGGCATCACTGTGCTATTGGTGAAGTGAGCTGAACGTCGATGTCGCGGTATCCGATACTTCGGGAGGTAGGATCAATACCTGATTATCAATCGCGGCTTGGCTACTGGTGATCAGCGCTAGACTCATGGTGGGATAAGGACGAATGACCATGAGAGTACCGATTTTTTTCGCTGGTAACGTAATTGCTTTGCTAGCACGCTGTGCTATATCGCTATATTGCTCTCCTTTTTGGTAAACCGTTTGGCCGACTTGATAAAGTTCAAACATACTGCCTTGTTCTAGACCCTCTTGTTGTCCATGGTCGATGACCACCACATGGTGTTTCGCTGCATATTGACTGCCTTCCAACGTGCCGAGTAATCTAGGGCGTGCATCACGTGGTGCTGGGTTAGGGAAAAAAGTCGTGCTTAATGGTAATGACTCCAAGCTGATTTCTGGCAAAGCGATATCGTTTGCACGGATCTCTTGATTGAGCTCATCAATGGCTAAGGTTGTCATTGAGGGAGTGCTTTCAACCTGATGTGCGGTCGCCAAGCGACGTAGGGCTCGCATAGAGTGATTGGCGCGTTGAAACTCGTTCATGGGACGATAGATACCCCAATGTTGCGCCTCATGTTGACCTTCAAGGTATAGCGCATCCGGTTGACTCAGGTATTGCTTGCCTTGATTTGAGCCAAGAATGCGTAACTGGTCGTTTAACTCTTGGGAGGGAATCAGTCTATCAGCCAGTAAGTAAGGCAGTAGTAACGCTTCTTCGACCGTTGTGAGGGGCGGTTTTTCGAGTACTCGTGCTTGTGGGCTGAGTTTTATCATCGGTTTGAGGCTTAATGTCGGTTGACTGTCGCGCCAGATTAATGTCAGTTGATCGCCAGGATAAATTAAATGCGGATTATTTATCTCAGGATTTGCTTGCCACAGACGTGGCCATAACCAAGGGCTATCTAAATACAGGGCAGAAATATCCCACAGTGTATCGCCTTTAACAACCGTATAAGTCCGTGGTGCTGAGTCTTTGATGCTTAACGGAGCAGGAGAGGCTAATGCATTGATGGATAAACAGACAATGGCTAAACCTAGTGCGCTAAACCGTAACCACAGAGAGCGATATTGAGTCATTAATACGGTCATCACCTGACTTCCTTGCTGGATGAATGAGAAAAGGTTTGTGAGAAATATGGCAGGATGCTGTCATTTAGGTCATAAAATGTCTAGAATTGACCCAACCAGCGTTAAGCTGTTTCGGCACAGTTCAATTTTTCGAGTGTATATGTCTGTATTACAAGTATTAACATTCCCTGATGATCGTCTTCGCACCGTTGCCAAGCCGGTTGAAAAGGTCACGCCAGAGATCCAAAAAATCGTTGATGACATGCTAGAAACCATGTACGACGAAGAGGGTATCGGGCTTGCTGCGACTCAAGTCGATATTCATCAACGTATTGTGGTGATTGATGTTTCGGATAGCCGAGATCAACCCATGGTGCTAATTAACCCGCAAATTATTGAAAAGCGCGGTGAAGATGGTATCGAAGAAGGTTGCTTATCGGTGCCTGGATCGCGAGCTTTAGTGCCTCGTGCTGCTGAGGTGACTGTAAAAGCGCTTAATCGCGATGGCGAAGAGTATACCTTTGAGGCTGATGATTTATTGGCTATCTGCGTTCAGCATGAGCTGGACCACTTAGAAGGTAAGCTATTTGTTGATTACTTATCGCCATTAAAGCGTAAGCGTATCAAAGAGAAGTTAGAAAAGATTAAGCGTTTCAACGAGAAACGAAATTAATGCAATAGAGAGGTCAGCGTGAACCAATCATTACGTATTGTGTTTGCAGGAACTCCGGATTTCGCCGCCCGTCACTTGGCGGCGTTGTTGTCTTCGGAGCATGAGGTTATCGCGGTTTATACTCCGCCCGATCGACCTGCCGGACGCGGTAAAAAACTCACCGCCAGCCCAGTTAAACAGATGGCGCTTGAGCAAAATATCCCTGTGTATCAGCCAGAGAATTTCAAAAGCGACGAAGCAAAACAGACCTTGGCTGATCTTAATGCCGATGTGATGGTAGTGGTGGCTTACAGTTTGTTATTACCGAAAGCTGTGCTTGATATCCCTAAATTGGGTTGTATTAATGTTCATGGCTCAATTTTACCTCGCTGGCGTGGCGCAGCGCCGATTCAGCGCTCGATTTGGGCCGGTGACAGTGAAACTGGCGTCACCATCATGCAGATGGATGTTGGTTTAGATACCGGTGATATGCTGAGTATCGTTCGCTTACCGATAGAAGCCAGTGATACCAGCGCTTCAATGTATGACAAATTAGCTGAGCTTGGCCCACAGGCTTTGGTTGCTTGCCTTGATAAATTAGCTTTAGGCCAACTTAGCCCAGAAAAGCAAGACGATGCTTTGGCAAATTACGCCCAGAAGCTGAGTAAAGAAGAAGCGAAAATCGATTGGACACAAGAGGCGGCGTTTATTGAACGCTGCGTGCGAGCGTTCAATCCTTGGCCGATCAGTCATTTTGATGTCGCTGATAACACGATTAAAGTCTGGCAAAGCCGTGTCGATGAGCGCGAGTCTACTCATGCCCCCGGTACCATTATTCAAGCGGATAAATCGGGCATTTATGTGGCGACAGGCCGTGGTGTGTTAGTGCTAGAGCAAATCCAAGTGCCGGGTAAAAAAGCCATGCCAGTACAAGATATTCTTAATGCTCGCGCCAGTTGGTTTGCGGTGGGCACCCAACTTAGCTAAACCTTTACGAGGGCAGAGATGCCCTAATTGATTTTCTTTTTAATGTGGTATTACTCATGAATGTTCGCGCAGCTGCGGCCAATGTTTTATTCCAAGTGGTCGATAAAGGTCACTCTCTGTCACACGCTTTGCCTGCGGCGCAAAAAACCATCCGTCCCCGCGATCATGCTTTATTACAAGAGATTTGCTACGGGGCATTACGTTATTTGCCTCGTTTAGAGTCGATAGCCGGCCAGTTAATGGATAATCCATTAAAAGGTAAAAAGCGCGTCTTTCATCATCTGATCTTAGTCGGTTTGTATCAGTTGAGCTATATGCGTATTCCTTCCCATGCCGCAGTGGCGGAAACGGTGGAAGCCACCAAAACTTTGCGTGGTCCAAGTTTAAGTGGTCTGATAAATGCCGTACTGCGCAGCTATTTACGCGATCAAGAAGCCCTTGATGCTTTTGCTGTTAGCCATAATGCAGGATTATATGCGCACCCAAGTTGGTTATTGAAACTACTGCAAGAGGCTTATCCTCAGCAATGGCAAACCATCATTGAAGCCAACAATAGTAAAGCACCGATGTGGCTGCGGGTTAATCGCCAGCATCATAGCCGTGAAGCATACCTTGCGCTGCTCGATAATGAGCAGATCGAATACACCGTACATCCACAGGCGGCAGACGCGATTAAGCTCGCGAGTCCGTGTGATGTTACTTTATTGCCCGGTTTTGATCGTGGTTGGGTGTCAGTGCAAGATGCCGCCGCTCAGTTAGCAATAGATTATTTACAACCGCAAGATGGTGAGCTGATTTTAGATTGCTGCGCGGCACCGGGCGGAAAAACAGCGCATATTTTAGAGCATACTCAAGATACTGAAGTAGTGGCGATCGACAGCGATGCGGCACGTTTGGAGCGAGTCTACGATAATTTAGAACGTCTGCAACTGCGCGCGGATGTGATTTGCGGCGATGCACGCTACCCAGAAGAGTGGTGGCAAGGTGAGCAGTTTGATCGTATCTTGCTCGATGCGCCTTGTTCGGCAACGGGAGTGATTCGTCGTCATCCGGATATTAAATGGTTACGCCGCGCCAGTGATATTGAGGCTTTAGCTGAGCTACAGAGTGAAATTCTCGATGCGATGTGGAAGCAACTTAAAATCGGCGGCACTTTAGTCTACGCAACGTGCTCAATTACTCCGCAAGAAAACAGCCAGCAAATCAAAGCTTTCTTGGCGCGAACGCCTAAGGCACAGCTGATCGACTCTGATCCCGAGCAGCCGGGCAGACAAATTTTGCCTGGTGAGCAGGACATGGACGGCTTCTACTATGCGGTGTTGCGCAAGCAAGCCTAGTCATAGATAGAGGCTAGCGGCTGTTGAGCGTTAATTAATACAATTAGCGCTTAATTTTTATCATCCGTTGGATTACGTGAAGACAAGAGAGTAGGGTATGAAAATCATCATTCTTGGGGCAGGGCAGGTCGGTGGCACGCTAGCAGAAAACTTGGTCGGCGAAAATAATGATATTACCGTTGTTGACCGTAATCCCGAACGGTTGCGTGAATTACAAGATAAATACGATTTGCGAGTGATTAATGGCCATGCTAGCCATCCGAGTGTGCTACGTGAAGCGGGTGCACAAGATGCCGATATGTTAGTGGCCGTGACCAATACAGATGAAACGAATATGGCTGCCTGCCAAGTCGCGTTTACTTTATTTAACACCCCAAATCGAGTGGCGCGGATTCGTTCTCCAGAATACCTACTAGAAAAAGAGGCACTGTTTCAATCGGGCGCGGTGCCTGTTGATCATCTGATCGCTCCAGAAGAGCTGGTAACCAGTTATATTGAGCGTTTAGTTCAGTATCCCGGTGCGTTGCAGGTAGTCAGTTTTGCCGAAGAAAAAGTCAGCTTAGTGGCGGTAAAAGCCTATTATGGCGGCCCGTTAGTGGGCAATGCATTATCGGCATTACGCGAGCATATGCCACATATTGATACTCGTGTGGCGGCGATTTTTAGACAAGGTAGACCGATTCGACCGCAAGGTACGACGATCATTGAAGCTGACGATGAAGTTTTTTTCGTCGC
Organism: Vibrio metschnikovii CIP 69.14; assembly: GCF_000176155.1. Classification (GTDB taxonomy): domain Bacteria; phylum Pseudomonadota; class Gammaproteobacteria; order Enterobacterales; family Vibrionaceae; genus Vibrio; species Vibrio metschnikovii. The sequence goes on from NZ_ACZO01000009.1 coordinate 52,803, forward strand.
TGCGAGCAACCACATTCGTGCAGTCATGAGTGAGCTACAACGGTTAGAAAAACCGTATAGACGGATCATGATTGTTGGTGGCGGTAATATTGGCGCGAGTCTAGCCAAACGTTTAGAACATACCTATAGCGTGAAACTTATCGAGCGTAATTATCAACGGGCGGAGCAACTGTCTGAAGAGCTCGAAAACACGATTGTATTTTGTGGCGATGCGGCGGATCAAGAGCTATTGTCGGAAGAAAATATCGATCAAGTCGATGTGTTTATTGCCCTAACCAACGAAGATGAAACCAATATTATGTCCGCCATGCTAGCAAAACGCATGGGCGCGAAAAAAGTCATGGTGTTGATTCAGCGTGGTGCTTACGTCGATTTAGTGCAAGGTGGGGTAATTGATGTGGCGATCTCGCCTCAACAAGCGACCATCTCGGCGTTATTGACCCATGTGCGTCGTGCTGACATTGTCAACGTCTCTTCGTTACGGCGCGGCGCAGCAGAAGCGATTGAAGCGATTGCTCACGGTGATGAAACTACTTCTAAAGTGGTCGGACGCACGGTGGGAGAAATACGCTTGCCACCGGGAACGACCATTGGAGCGATTGTCCGTGGTGAAGAAGTGCTGATTGCCCATGATCGCACCGTGATTGAACAAGATGATCACGTGGTGATGTTCTTGGTCGATAAAAAATACGTGCCTGACGTGGAAAGCTTATTCCAGCCAAGCCCCTTCTTTTTATAACTATTCTTTCTGTAACTATAGGTATTTGGCGTTATGTTGAATATACGCCCGATTTTATTCGTGGTAGGGCTGGTACTGTCAAAGCTAGCGCTATTTATGTATGTCCCGACATTGGTGGCCTTTTTTACTGGCACTGAAGGGTTTATCGATTTTGCGCAAGCGCTAGTGATCACCCATCTTGCGTCGTTTGCTTGTTTGAGTATAGGCCGCTCCGCTGTATTTCGTCTGAATGCCCGAGATATGTTTTTGATCACCAGCTTGGTTTGGACGATTGCCAGTGCCTTTGCGGCATTACCGTTTGTGTTCATCAACCACATCAGCTTTACCGACGCTTATTTTGAAACCATGTCAGGTCTCACTACCACGGGTTCTACGGTGCTCAGTGGCTTGGATTCTATGGCCCCGAGCATTCTACTCTGGCGCTCCATTTTACAATGGCTAGGCGGCGTCGGTTTTATCGTCATGGCGGTAGCAGTATTGCCAATGCTTAACGTTGGCGGGATGCGTCTGTTCCAGACTGAATCATCCGATTGGTCTGATAAAAGTAGCCCTCGCGCTAAAACGGTAGCGAAAAATATTGTCGGGGTTTACTTGGTGCTAACCGGACTGTGTATCCTCAGCTACTTATTGACGGGCATGGGATGGTTTGATGCTATTAATCATGCGTTCACGACTTTATCGACCGGTGGTTACTCAACCTCTGATGGCTCAATGAACCATTTTTCTCATGGGGCTCACTGGGTCGCGATCGTGTTTATGTTTTTGGGTGGGTTGCCTTTCCTATTATTTATTGCCGCCCTTCGTAAGCGTAGCCTACAAACGGTCATTCAAGATGCCCAAGTACGCGGCTTTTTCCTATTATTTATGATCACCAGTTTAGTGATTGCGCTATGGCTAACCATACATAATGGCTACTCGTTATTAGATGCACTGCGCGTGGCGATGTTCAATATTGTCTCGGTAGTGACCACCACAGGATTTGGACTGGATGATTTTACGGCGTGGGGGGCCTTCCCTGCGACGTTATTCGCTTTTTTGATGGTCTCAGGGGCGTGCTCCGGATCCACCTCTGGGGGGATAAAAGTCTTTCGTTTTCAAATCGGCTTTGCCTTGCTCAATAAACAAATGCTGAAACTGGTTCATCCGTCGGGTGTGTTTGTACAGCGCTATAATCAACGGCCGGTTAACGAAGATATTGTGCGTTCCGTCGTCGCCTTTGGTTTGGCATTTTTTATTACCATTATTTTGCTTGCTGGTGCGTTATCGGCGATGGGGTTGGATGCCGTAACCAGTATTTCTGGAGCGATCACGGCCGTCGCGAATGTGGGTCCAGGTATGGGCAATGTGATTGGCCCAAGTGGCAATTTTGCCCCGTTACCCGATGCGGCGAAGTGGCTGCTCAGTATTGGTATGCTGATGGGGCGATTGGAAATATTGACGATTTTAGTGCTATTTTTTCCCGCTTTTTGGCGACGGTAGAGGAGTCTATCCTTCGCTGTGTGTTTATGATGCTGGCACATAAAAATAAATCGCTAAAAAGTGGCAAGCGCAGCCGACCAAAACAAACACATGCCAAATCGCATGATGGTAAGGGATGCGCTTAGCAACATAAAAAATAACGCCCAATGAATAAATCAACCCGCCTAATGCCAACAGCAATAAGCCCCCTAAAGGTAAATTAGCGGTTAGTTGATAAATCACGATCAACGATAACCAGCCCATGCTCAAATAGCTAAACAGCGAAAAGCGTTTAAAGCGCTGCATGAACGCGATTTTCATGATGATCCCCGCCAGCGCAATCGACCAAATGATCACCATTAAACCTATCGCTAAAGGCGTACGTAAGCTGACCAATAAAAAAGGTGTATAACTGCCAGCGATCAACAGATAAATCGCGCAGTGGTCAAAAACTTTCAACCCCTGTTTGATTTTTTGATCAGAAACCGCATGGTACAAGGTAGAGGCAAGAAACAGCACAATCATGCTACTACCATACAGAGCCATACTGGTAATGGTTAGCGGATCGGCCTCATAAGCCAGTGCCTTATTGAGCAATAGAATCAAACCAATAATCCCCATCAATAGGCCAATCGCGTGGCTGATGGTGTTGGCGATCTCTTCTTTATAAGGATAAGTATCTGTTGCCATGGTCTCTTTACCCATTAATGTATTTATTATTCGATTATCGCACATTAAGCGTACACGTGTAAGTTGGTTTTTTGTTAGTAAAAATGTTGGTTAACTATCGATCAATGGTTGAGTTGGTGATAATCTATTATTGATATGCAAACATATCGTCATCCCTAAATAATTATTTGGATTGGCACTGCCAGAATGAGCCACTTTTTAGCCATCATTGGATAAAGATTAACTCATAATTATTTAGGCTATACCATTGGCAATGGATATGCCTGACCGTTAGGTAAGTTAATGCGCCCAACAGCTGTCAGGTTTTCGCACACTAACCGTAGTGCAATGCGCCGTCGTAGTGGTTTTACTACTGCATTGGTTGCAAAAAAAATCGCGTCTGCACCGACTCTTGTCGAACAACGTGCGTTTATCGCATCGAATGAAACAAAAGTGGTCCAGGCCGCTTAAGTTAAAAAGCGCAGCTTATTTTCTGCGCTTTTTTTTGTCTGTTGCTCTCCCTTTTTTTGTCTGTTGCTCTCCCTTTTTTTGTCGCTCGCCACGGTTTTTTTCATCGATGGCATCATGGCTACTGACCTTGCGCCGATGGTGCTATCTCTCCGATTAACTCGCTTACCCTTCCCCTTTGGATTGTTTGCCAGAAGGCAATTTGCTACCTTTAGTGAAAAACCATCATAACCATATGGAGACGAGCATGAAATGCCATCGTGTTGAAGAGTTATTAGCCTTATTAGAGCCAGAATGGCACAAGCAGTCTGAGTTGAATTTGGTCCAGTTTATTGGATTATTAGCTCAAGAGGCTGGTTACCAAGGTAATCTGAGTGAGTTAACCGATGATGTACTGATTTATCATTTGAAAATGCGTAATAGCAGTAAAGATGAAGTGATCCCAGGCCTTAAAAAAGACTACGAAGATGATTTTAAAACGGCGATCCTACGTGCGCGTGGTATCTTGCCTGAATAAACGAAGGATTAGCGAACGATGCCTTGGTTCTTCCTGGGTATAAGCTGATTGACACGATCTCACTATGGCAAGGGGCTCAGTAATGATCTCCTTTATGCAATGACGCAAGCGACTTTTCATTTCGATGCACTGACACCGGATTTAATTTGGTACGCACTAGAAAGCATCGGCGTGCGTGCTGAATCAGGTTTTTTAGCCCTCAATAGCTATGAAAACCGAGTCTATCAATTTACTGACGAAGAGAGTCGACGTTTTGTCGTTAAGTTCTATCGACCACAACGTTGGACGGAGCAGCAAATCCAAGAGGAGCACGATTTCGCTTTAGAACTCGCCGCGGCAGAAATCCCATTAGCGCCCCCTTTAGTGATCAATGGCAACAGCTTACATTACTATCAAGGTTACTATTTTGCGCTGTTTACTAGCATGGGAGGACGCCAGTTTGAAGTGGATAATCCGCAGCAGCTAGAGTGGGTGGGGCGTTTTTTAGGGCGAATCCATAAAATAGGGGGCAGTAAAACCTTTATTCATCGCCCGAGCTTAGGTTTAGAAGAGTATTTATATCAACCGAAACGGGTCTTAGAACAAGCTTCGTTTATTCCATCACATTTACAAAATGCTTTTTTTAATGATCTCAATTTGTTAATAGAGCGTATCGAACAATATTGGCAACCCACACAGAGCCCTATTCGCCTGCATGGTGATTGCCATCCCGGCAATATTTTATGGCGAGATGGGCCAATGTTTGTCGATTTAGATGACGCGCGTAATGGACCTGCGGTGCAAGATTTATGGATGCTGCTCAGTGGCGATCGGCAGGATAAGCTTGTTCAGTTGGATATTTTGCTGGAAGGTTATCAAGAGTTTTGTGATTTTAATCCCCAGCAATTGAAACTTATTGAGCCATTGCGCGGTCTACGCATGGTGCATTATATGGCCTGGTTGGCTAAACGCTGGCATGATCCGGCGTTTCCACTCGCTTTCCCATGGTTCAATGATCCAAAATATTGGGAAGGTCAAGTGCTTGCGTTTAAAGAGCAGTTATCTGCCTTAGAAGAACCTTCTCTATCACTGATGCCAAATTGGTAACTTGCCTCATCAAAGGAATAATGGAGTTTAATCATGAAAAAGCTGTTTGCACTGGTTGCAACCCTAATCTTAAGCCTTTCGGCTCATGCCGCTCAGTTTAAAGAGGGAGTGCACTACAAAGTGCTTGATTTACCCAAGGCTAGCCAGCCTAGTGTCAGCGAATACTTTTCGTTTTACTGCCCGCATTGCTACTCGTTTGAGCCGATCATTAAACAGCTTAAAGAGCAGTTGCCAGCAGAGGTCCGATTACAAAAAAATCACGTCTCCTTCATGGGCGGTAATATGGGCAAATCAATGAGTAAAGCGTACGCGACGATGCTGGCTTTAAACGTTGAAGAGCAAATGTTACCAGTGATGTTTAATCGTATTCATAATCAACGTAAAGCACCGAAAAACGATCAAGAGTTACGTCAAATATTCACCGATGAAGGTATCGACGGAGCAAAGTTTGATGCTGCGTTCAATGGTTTTGCGGTCGATTCGATGGTGCGTCGTTTTGATAAACAGTTCCAAGATAGCGGTTTAACCGGTGTACCTGCTGTGGTGGTGAACAACCGTTACCTAGTGCAAGCTCAGGGCATCAAAACCGTTGATGAGTATTTTGAGCTAGTGAACTATTTGTTAACACAGTAATTATTTATTAACGCAATAGTTTTTCAGGCATCTCACATTGTCGTTGGTCAACCGAATCATGCATTGCTGAAGAGCCATGCATGATTTTTTTCTGTTGTTGGCTGCGCCATTGAGCCATTGCTCTCTGATTATGGTGTGAAGGTTAAACGGCTTGCGCGACTAATTGTTTGAGTAGCCTATCCATTGCACGATAACCGAGTGCTTCCGCCAGATGTGATCGCTGAATATCGGCTACGCCCTCTAAATCTGCGATGGTACGTGCCACTTTAATGATCCGGTGATAAGCGCGGACGGATAAGCCCAAGCGATGCAATGCGGCTTCTAAGAACTCTGCATCCGAACGAGCTAATGGGCAAAAAATATCAATCTCACGACTTTGCAGCAGCCCGTTAACCTTACCACTGCGCGCCAGCATTCGCTGGCGCGCTATCTGTACTCGTTGCCGTACCACCTCCGTTGTTTCTCCTCGATCACCGCCTTGAGATAGTGTCCCTTTGGGTAGCGCGGGAATTTCAATCGACATGTCAAATCGGTCTAGCAAAGGGCCAGAAAGTCGACTTAAATAGCGCAGGATCACTTGCGGGTTAACCCTTGCTTGATTGCCTTCATAGTAGCCGGTAGGACTGGGATTGAGTGCGCCCACCAGTTGAAAGCGTGCCGGAAAGCGAGTTTTACCTTGTGCTCGAGAAATAATGATCTCTCCTGACTCAAGGGGCTCACGGAGTGAATCAAGTACTTTTCGTTCAAATTCAGGCATCTCGTCGAGAAACAATAGGCCGTTATGGGCTAATGAGATTTCTCCTGGCCGTGGAATCGTACCGCCGCCCACTAAGGCCGCCATTGAGCTTGAGTGGTGTGGTGACCGGAAGGGTCGACGTTTCCAGTTGTATTGATTGATTTCTTGTTGAGTCAGTGAGGCAACCGACGCGGTTTCCATCGCTTCCTCTTCACTCATTTCTGGTAGTAAATCACACAGCCGCGATGCGAGCATGGTTTTCCCGGTCCCCGGAGGGCCAAGAAATAGCAAGTTATGATTCCCTGCTGCGGCAATTTCCAGTGCTCGTTTTCCTTGTTGTTGACCAATAATATCTTGTAGATCTCGAGAGTGATCGGGTGGTTGTACAATCGGTTCGCTTTGAAAGAGCGTTAAGTTTTTTTGACCACATAAATCTGCGCAAACTTCTAACAGGGTTTGTGCGGATTTATGGTTGCTTTCACCGACTAACGCCGCTTGATCGCCGTTATCTTGTGGTACGACCAAACTGCGTTGAGCATGATTCGCTGCCAATGCCGCGGGTAAAACTCCCTTCACGCGCCGTATTTCTCCCGACAATGCCAGCTCACCAATAAACTCATAAGCGGCTAAATGAGTGTGAGGAATTTGTTCAGACGCAGCTAAAATCCCTAGTGCGATGGGTAAATCAAACCGTCCTCCCTCTTTGGGGAGATCGGCAGGTGCCAAGTTAACCGTAATTCGTTTAGCGGGAAACTCGAAGCGTGAGTTAATGATCGCACTGCGCACTCGGTCTTTGGATTCTTTCACCGTGGTTTCGGGGAGGCCGACTAACGTAAAGCCGGGCATGCCGTTACTGATGTGCACTTCCACCGTGACTTCTGGTGCTTGGACGCCAATACTGGCTCGGCTATGAATAATCGCAAGGCCCATTTTTTTCCTTTATCGTTAGGTTGACTTCTACTGGCAATGTGCCTGAAAAACGTGCGAAGAATCAGCGTTCTGAGGATAAAAATGGTGATATTTCGATAGAAGACGCACAAATAAGCTTAAGAGAATGTGAAAAAATAATCAGTTTTTGCTTGTCATGTAACAGATATGTGTGTTACCACTAGAACCGCAAACAATTACGTACTCAGTACGGCAACATATAGAACGATTATTATGAATTTTAACGCTCGCATTAACGCACTAATTAACCTGCTGATCGTGGTCATTATTATGACGGCGCGGGGGCTTGTGGGCGCAAAATAACACACAAATTTAAAAAGACCCCCGCACTGAAAAGTTCGGGGGTTTTTTTTCAACTATCTAACGACATCGTGCAATCTGATCGGTGATTATCCAACCAGATATGGACAGGAAGAATGGGAGCGGCACATGAAGTGCAAACACAACAACGTTAATGGCGCAAGGCGCGCTTTAGGAGGGGTACAATGACGGGAGCACAACTTGTCGTTGCCGCCTTACAGCAACAGGGCATCAAAACCGTTTTTGGTTACCCTGGTGGTGCCATCATGCCTATTTATGATGCACTGTATGATGGCGGAGTGGAGCATATCCTTTGTCGCCATGAGCAAGGGGCGGCGATGGCGGCGATTGGTATGGCTCGCTCAACCCAAAGCGTGGCGGTCTGTATGGCAACCTCGGGACCTGGAGCGACCAATTTAGTCACAGGTCTTGCGGATGCATTTCTGGATTCAGTTCCTTTAGTGGCGATTACAGGCCAAGTGGCGAGTTCCCACATTGGTACGGATGCTTTCCAAGAGATGGATGTGATAGGGATGTCGCTCTCTTGTACCAAACACAGCTATCTGGTGACCGATATTGGTGAATTGGCCGCGACACTGGCTGAAGCGTTTGAGGTGGCGAAAACCGGTCGTCCGGGGCCGGTTATCGTTGATATCGCGAAAGATGTTCAGTTAGCCCAAGCGCCAAGTTCAGAGTTTCCTGTGTTCACACCACCAGCGATGCCTGAAGCTTGCCCTGAGCAATTGCACACGGCGCAGCAGCTATTGTCTGCCAGTCAGCGTCCGGTGTTGTATGTGGGTGGTGGTGTGCAATTGGCGAAAGCGACTGCTACGGTGCGCGAGTTCTTGCGTTTAAATCCTATGCCTTCAGTGAGTACCTTAAAAGGGCTCGGTACGATAGAACGGCATGACCCGCATTATCTGGGTATGTTGGGTATGCATGGTACCAAAGCTGCCAACTTAGTTGTTCAAGAGAGTGATTTATTGATTGTGGCTGGCGCGCGTTTTGATGACCGAGTCACTGGCAAGCTGGATACTTTTGCACCGCATGCGAAAGTCATTCATATCGATATTGATGCCGCTGAATTTAATAAATTGCGCCGAGCCAATGCGGCTTTGCGTGGCGATATTAATCGCATTCTTCCACAACTGGAGTTAAACCATGATATTTCATCATGGGCTGATTACAGTGAAAGTTTACGCTGCGATTTTACTTGGCGTTATGATCATCCCGGTGAACTGATTTTTGCGCCACTGCTACTGAAGCAACTCTCCGATATGATGCCTGATAGTGCGATGGTTTCCACGGATGTCGGTCAGCATCAAATGTGGGCAGCGCAGCATATTCAGCCCCGAGCGCCACAAAACTTCATTACTTCGGCTGGCCTTGGCACGATGGGTTTTGGACTACCTGCGTCAATGGGCGCAGCGGTTGCCCGTCCAGACGATCAATCTATCCTGATCTCTGGTGATGGCTCTTTCATGATGAATGTTCAGGAGCTCGGCACACTCAAGCGGCGTCAAATCCCAGTGAAAATGGTGTTGCTCGATAACCAACGTTTAGGCATGGTCCGTCAATGGCAATCGCTGTTTTTTGATGGTCGTCATAGTGAAACGATTTTGGATGACAACCCAGACTTCGTGATGCTGGCCCAAGCCTTCGGTATCCCAGGTAAGACCATCACCAAAAAAGAGCAAGTGGAACCGGCATTGCAAGAGATGCTTGCCAGTAAAACCGCTTACTTATTGCATGTTTTGATCGATGAAGAAGAAAATGTTTGGCCGTTGGTACCACCCGGCGCCTCAAATAGTGATATGTTGGAGAACACCTAATGGAAAGATATTTATTAGACATCAAAGCCGATGATAAACCGGTTCTATTAGAACGTGTTCTGCGGGTGGTGCGTCATCGCGGCTTTACTATCAGACAAGTGGCGGCAACCCAAAACCATATTAGTCAGGTCGCCAGTGTTGAAATTATTGTCGACAGTGATCGGCCGATCAGCACTTTGGTTAACCAAATTGAAAAATTATGGGATATTCGTAGTGTCGATGTTACCCCTTTAAACCTCGATGAACTCCCTAACAACAATTTACAACAAAAGATTTGTGCATAAGGAAGGCAAGCAATGGCAACAAAAACAGCAGATTACATTTGGTTTAACGGTGAAATGGTGCCATGGGCAAACGCTAATGTCCATGTTCTGACCCACGCAATGCATTACGGTACCTCGGTATTTGAAGGCGTGCGTTGCTATAACACACCAAAAGGCCCAATCGTTTTCCGTCATCGCGAGCATGCTCAGCGTCTGAAAGATTCGGCAAAAATTTATCGCTTTCCAATTCCTTACACGATTGATGAAATCATGGAAGCAACGCGCGAAACCTTACGGATTAATAAGCTTGATTCGGCTTACATTCGCCCGTTGGGTTTTGTGGGCAATGTCGGCCTTGGCGTTTGTCCACCAGTGAATACGGAAATGGAATTGATCATCGCGGCTTTCCCTTGGGGCGCTTATTTAGGCGATGAAGCACTAGAAAATGGCGTTGATGCGATGGTTTCTAGTTGGCACCGCGCCGCGCCGAATACCATTCCAACCGCCGCTAAAGCGGGCGGTAACTACTTATCCTCTCTGCTTGTCGGCGGTGAAGCGCGTCGTCATGGCTATGCCGAAGGTATTGCCTTAAGTGTGGATGGTTATTTATCTGAAGGTGCAGGCGAAAATATCTTTGTGATCAAAAATGGCGTACTGCTGACTCCGCCAACGACCAGCTCCATTCTGCCTGGCATTACCCGCGATTCGATCATGACCCTTGCCAAAGACATGGGCTACGAAGTGCGTGAAGTGAATATTGCCCGTGAAGCGCTGTATTTGGCGGATGAAATTTTCATGACCGGAACGGCAGCGGAAATTGTGCCAGTACGCAGTGTCGATCAAATTACGGTTGGTGAAGGTAAGCGCGGACCGATCACCAAAGTGATGCAAGAGGCGTACTTTGGCTTATTCAACGGTACCACAGAAGATAAGTGGGGTTGGTTGGATTATGTGTACTCAGAGAAGCAGTCATAGGGGATAACCGATAATGCCAAAGTATCGTTCAGCGACCACTACTCATGGTCGTAATATGGCGGGCGCTCGCGCATTATGGCGTGCGACCGGGGTTAAAGAAGAAGATTTTGGAAAGCCGATCATTGCGGTGGTCAACTCGTTTACCCAGTTTGTACCGGGCCATGTGCATCTTAAAGACATGGGGCAATTGGTGGCGGGTGAAATTGAAAAAGCCGGCGGCATCGCCAAAGAATTTAATACCATCGCGGTGGATGATGGTATCGCCATGGGCCATGGCGGCATGTTGTATTCACTGCCATCACGCGAGCTGATTGCAGACTCTGTCGAGTACATGGTTAATGCGCACTGTGCCGATGCCATGGTCTGTATCTCGAACTGTGACAAAATAACCCCGGGAATGATGATGGCGGCGCTGCGCTTAAATATTCCGGTGATTTTTGTCTCTGGCGGCCCGATGGAAGCGGGCAAAACCAAATTGTCCGATCAAATTATCAAGCTTGATTTGGTCGATGCGATGATTCAAGGAGCCGATCCTACGGTTTCTGATGAGCAAAGTCAGCAAATTGAGCGCTCGGCTTGTCCGACTTGTGGTTCTTGTTCGGGGATGTTTACCGCCAACTCAATGAACTGTTTAACCGAAGCATTAGGGCTTTCACAGCCTGGTAATGGTTCGATGCTGGCGACTCATGCCGATCGTGAAGCGTTATTTATCAATGCGGGTAAACGGATTGTCGAACTGACCAAGCGTTACTACGAGCAAGACGATCACTCGGCGTTGCCACGTAATATTGCCAATAAAGCGGCGTTTGAAAATGCCATGGCGCTGGATATTGCCATGGGCGGTTCTACCAATACGGTTTTACACCTCTTAGCGGCGGCGCAAGAGGGTGAGATTGATTTTGATATGACGGATATTGATCGTATGTCACGCCAAGTGCCGCATCTCTGTAAAGTGGCACCGTCGACTCAGAAATATCACATGGAAGATGTCCATCGCGCTGGAGGAGTAATGGCGATTTTGGGCGAATTGGATCGCGCAGGATTGATCAATAATCAAACCCATACTGTGTTGGGGATGACCTTGCAGCAGCAATTAGCGCAATACGACATCATGCAAACTGACGATCAAGCGGTGCTCGACTTTTTCCGTGCCGGTCCGGCTGGCATTCGTACCACCAAAGCATTTTCACAATCTTGCCGTTGGGATCGATTAGACGATGATCGCACCTCAGGTTGCATTCGCAGTAAAGCCCACGCCTTTAGTCAAGATGGTGGTTTGGCGGTGCTTCGTGGCAACATTGCCCTTGACGGTTGTATTGTGAAAACCGCGGGTGTCGATGAAGATAATCTAACCTTTACTGGTCCGGCGATTGTGTTTGAAAGCCAAGATACTGCCGTAGAAGGTATTTTAGGTGGCCAAGTTAAAGCTGGTGATGTGGTAGTGATTCGCTACGAAGGTCCGAAAGGCGGCCCTGGCATGCAAGAGATGCTTTACCCAACCACCTATCTTAAATCGATGGGGCTTGGTAAGGCTTGTGCGTTATTGACCGATGGCCGCTTTTCCGGTGGTACTTCTGGCTTGTCGATTGGCCATGTCTCTCCTGAAGCTGCTAATGGGGGCACGATTGGTTTGGTCAATACCGGTGATATGATCGCGATTGATATTCCGAATCGTTCGATTAGCTTGCAGGTTTCAGAAGCGGAGCTGGCTGAGCGTCGAGCTGCGCAAGATAAGTGTGGCTGGAAGCCCGTGAATCGCCAGCGTGAAGTCTCTTTAGCGCTCAAGGCTTACGCGAGTATGGCGACCAGTGCCGATAAAGGCGCGGTGCGAGATAAATCGAAACTCGAGGGCTAGCGGATGAGTGCCAGTAAGCAAACGGGCGCGGAGTATTTACGGCAAATTTTGCGTGCACCGGTCTATGATGTGGCGTTAGTGACGCCACTACAAGCAATGCCGCGCCTATCGGCGCGTATTCAAAACCGTGTGCAGTTAAAACGAGAAGACCGTCAACCCGTGCACTCATTTAAATTGCGCGGTGCTTATAATATGGTATCGAGCTTATCCGATGAGCAAAAACACGCTGGGGTAATTGCTGCCTCTGCGGGTAACCATGCGCAGGGTATGGCGTTATCTGGGACTAAATTAGGCATTAAAACCACGATCGTGATGCCCAAAACCACCCCAGATATTAAAGTCGAAGCCGTTCGTGGCTTTGGTGGCGTGGTGATTTTGCATGGCAATAACTTTGATGAAGCGAAAGCAGAAGCGGAACGATTAGCCGCTCAGCATGGCTATACTTTTGTGCCGCCTTTTGATCACCCATTGGTGATTGCAGGTCAAGGAACGATTGGTATGGAGATGCTGCAGCAAAACGGTCATCTCGATTATATTTTCCTGCCGGTGGGTGGGGGTGGGTTAGCCGCAGGAGTGGCGGTACTCATCAAGCAGTTGATGCCTGATATTCAAGTGATTGCCGTCGAGCCAGAAGATTCAGCGTGTTTAAAAGCCGCTTTAGATGCCGGTCAACCTGTGGTACTTGATCAAGTCAGCATGTTTGCCGATGGTGTGGCAGTGAAGCGGATTGGTGATGAAACCTTCCGTTTGTGTCAGCAATATATTGATGGCCACATTACGGTATCAAGCGATGAAATCTGCTCGGCGGTTAAAGATATCTTCGAAGACACGCGCGCGATTGCCGAGCCTTCAGGGGCCTTAGCCTTAGCTGGATTGAAGAAGTTTGCTGAACAGCACCAGTTAGTGGATAAGCAGCTTGGTACGGTGTTATCGGGTGCGAATACTAACTTTCATGGTTTACGTTATGTCTCTGAGCGTTGTGAGCTGGGTGAAAAGCGTGAAGGACTTTTGGCGGTGACGATACCTGAACGGCAAGGCGCGTTTTTTGAGTTTTGCCATATTATCGGCGGTCGTGCGGTCACCGAGTTCAACTATCGCTATAACGATGACAAGCTGGCTAATATCTTTGTTGGCGTACGTTTGTTGGGCGGTCAAGAGGAGCTGCAGCATATTATCCATGATTTGCGTCAAGGCGGTTATCCGGTGGTTGATCTGTCTGACGATGAAATGGCTAAGCTACATGTGCGTTACATGATAGGTGGTAAACCTTCGAAGCCGCTCAAAGAGCGCTTGTACAGCTTTGAGTTTCCAGAATACCCAGGTGCATTACTCAAATTTTTGAGTACCTTAGGCACCCATTGGAATATTAGCTTATTTAATTATCGCAATCATGGCGCTGATTATGGTCGGGTACTGTGTGGCTTTGAACTGGAAGAGAGCGACTTATCGCGTTTTTCTGCTCATCTTTATGAGCTGGGTTATCAATATAAAGATGAAACCAATAATTCCGCTTATCATTTTTTTCTCTCTTAACTGAGTTAAAGTTCAGCATGCCAGTCCAATGACTGGCATTTTTTTGTCGATTATACTCTTCCTACTTGAAGCTGCAGCGGTGCTGGCTACATTCGTTCACCCCAAGCACATCGTTTGCCTATGCTCATGGGGATTCACTCACTTGCCGCCTACCTGCAGCTTCAAGTCGTTTGGGTATAGCTTTGTGATCATGGTATCGGTAATCTAACTATGCACCCAATCATTACTGCCGAGGTTTACGTATACTGTGGCTATTTGAATTGAAGCTAATGTTTTTATTGTCGTCATGGTGAGTTCATTGATTGCGGCACCACGTCTGCATTGTTAATTATCAGCAAGGAGATCCGAATGTTTAAAGCGCTAATCCTCAACCAGCAAGAAAAAGCCACAACCGCGACCATCGAATCACTCGATGAAACTCAATTGCCCGCCGGAGAAGTATTGGTTGCCGTGGAGTACTCCTCGCTCAATTATAAAGATGGTTTGGCGATTACCGGCAAAGGTAAAATCATTCGTAACTTCCCTATGGTTCCAGGGATAGATCTCGCGGGCAAAGTGATTGAGTCTAAGGATGCTCGTTACCAAAGCGGCGATCAAGTGGTGTTAACCGGATGGGGCGTGGGTGAAAATCATTGGGGCGGTATGGCACAAAAGGCTCGTTTGCAAGCCGATTGGCTCGTGCCGTTAGCTTCTGGGTTGGACAGTAAACAAGCAATGATGATTGGCACTGCGGGCTTTACCGCTATGCTCTGTGTTCAAGCTCTGTTAGATGCAGGCATTAAACCTGAACAAGGTGAAATCCTCGTTACTGGTGCCAGTGGCGGTGTTGGTTCTGTTGCAGTAACACTATTAGCTAATCTAGGTTATAAAGTTGCGGCGGTCACTGGTCGTGTTGAACAAAATGGTCCACTACTCGAAAAACTCGGTGCCAGTCGAATTATTGATCGGGTTGAGTTTGAAGAGCCCGCTCGTCCTCTGGAAAAGCAGCTTTGGGCTGGGGCGATTGATACCGTAGGCAGCAAAGTATTAGCCAAAGTGTTAGCGCAAATGGATTACAATAGCACCGTTGCGGCGTGTGGTTTAGCGGGTGGCTTTGATTTACCGACGACAGTGATGCCATTTATTTTACGTAATGTACGCTTGCAAGGCGTCGATTCCGTCTCTTGCCCACCAGAAAAACGTGTCGCAGCATGGCAGAGTCTCTCTCAATATTTACCTGCCAGTTATTTTGCGCAAGCGTGCCACGAGATCACTCTTGAGCAGGTGCCTGAATTTGCACAGGCGATTACGCAAGGCCAAGTGACTGGCCGAGTAGTGATTAAACTCTAATAGAAGATAGCCGTGATTAATCAAAACTAAGACGCTGAGCGATTTGTTGTGTCTTAGTTTTGCGCTTAGGTAAATAGCAAAAAAAATCCCGCCATACAGCGGGGAAGCCCAAGAAAAATTGAAGCGTTATTAGCGGAGATTGGTGTTAATGATTGGTTAAATTGATGTTAATAAATGTAGTCGATAGGATTGATTTTGCCAAGTGATTATTGAATATTTTTTCTCCAGCCGTATTATCTACGCCTTATTTTGCTACTCGATTAGGTTTTTGCATGACATTTGACTCAACATTAGCGACCCATTCCCTTGATGCACAAGGACTGCGTTGCCCTGAACCAGTAATGATGGTGCGAAAGACCATTCGCACCATGCAAGCTGGCGATGTGTTATTGGTGATGGCGGATGATCCTTCCACGACTCGAGATATCCCCAGTTTTTGCCGCTTTATGGATCATCAACTGTTGGCGCAGCAAACTGAGCAGTTGCCTTACCAGTACTTGATCAAAAAAGGTTTAGTCTAGTTTTGAAGTCTTTGGCAACGATGATGGATGGGAATTTAGTCGATAAAAGTAAGGCAGCAATATGATGCGCCTTACCTTATCATCTCTAGAGTAACCAGCATGAATGTTGATTATATCTGCTGATTGCGGATGAAGTTTATTCTTGGTACTCAATCGCTCGGATTTCAGCTTGCAGTTTATTGACTTGTTGCTGCAAAGTCCTTAATTCGTTATGCATTGGAATGATGTAGGCGACTCGGATCCAAGCTTCGACAGTCAGAGCAGCCATAATAATCGCTCCGGCGACCATCGGCAGCCACATATTGGTTAACGTCATACCTAATAAGGTGAGTAGAAAGCCAAAAGTGAATAAGTAGCTCTGACTTTTGGCGGTCATTCCTGTATAGCGTGTCAGCATAATTAACCCTCTTACCGCACCACGATAGGTTTAACCTAGCACGGCAATAGTGATACGAATATGGCGAACATCACGCTCTTAATCGCTTTTCATCAAGAGCGTGATCCAGTGCTAACAATTTTTATCGAAAAAGCTCAGTTGTTGGGTCTTAAAATAGCGCTGCGCCAATCGCTAAGCCGACAAATAAAATCGCGGTGATTTTTCGGATCAGGGCTAGTGGTAGTTTATTGGCCGATAATTTACCGATCACTACGACAGGGACATTAGCCAACAGCATACCAATCGTGGTGCCTAAAATGACCCACAATAAGGCGTCGGCATATTGGGCACCTAAGATGGAAGTGGCTATTTGGGTTTTGTCGCCAATTTCAGCTAAGGCGACGGTAGTAATTGAAATAGCTAATACGCTCACGACAGGCTCAATGGGGCGGGATAATTATAATAACCATAGACAAACGCCACGCCCCACCCCGGTTCGCGTTGTTTGCCTAAGGTCTTGCTCAGCTAAAATGACTTTAGCCTCGGACGCCATGGTGATTTGGCACCAATCATGTTGACGAACGAACCGTTAAGATTAAACCCTCTTACCGGCAAGCTACTCCCCAAAGACGGCGCAATTCTAATCAGGCTGTTAAAAAATCTCAAGTCTCAAATGACCTCAAGGCTTATTTTTGGGATAATTTGCCACAATCCATGGTGTAAATTGCCCTAAAAGGGATTTTTGACCATTAATTAAGCAAGATTACCCCTACTCGCTGAGCGAATATCTCGGTATACTTGTTCGCTATTTCTTATCAATTCAAACAGAAGAATCGCGCGAACCTGACTATGCAAAAATACGATATCAAAACCTTTCAGGGTATGATCCTCGCGCTGCAGGATTATTGGGCCCAACAAGGCTGTACCATTGTTCAACCATTAGATATGGAAGTTGGTGCAGGCACCTCTCACCCAATGACATGCCTGCGAGCTATCGGCCCAGAGCCTATCGCCACGGCGTATGTTCAACCTTCTCGTCGTCCAACCGACGGTCGTTATGGTGAAAACCCGAACCGCCTACAGCACTACTATCAATTTCAAGTCATCATCAAACCATCACCGGATAATATTCAAGAGCTGTATCTTGGATCACTTGAGGTATTGGGTGTTGACCCGCTGGTTCACGATATTCGTTTCGTCGAAGATAACTGGGAAAACCCAACCTTAGGCGCATGGGGATTAGGCTGGGAAGTATGGCTTAACGGTATGGAAGTGACCCAGTTTACTTACTTCCAACAAGTTGGTGGTCTTGAGTGCAAACCAGTAACCGGGGAAATCACTTACGGTATTGAACGTCTGGCGATGTATATTCAGGGTGTTGATTCTGTTTATGATTTAGTCTGGACAGATGGTCCATTAGGTAAAGTAACCTATGGCGATATTTTCCATCAAAATGAAGTCGAGCAGTCAACCTACAACTTTGAACACGCGGATGTGGATTTTCTGTTCACCTTCTTCGATCAGTGTGAGAAAGAGTGCCAGTATCTGCTTGAACTCGAAAAACCATTACCATTACCGGCCTATGAGCGGATTTTAAAAGCGGGTCATGCATTTAACCTGCTTGACGCTCGTAAGGCGATTTCGGTGACTGAGCGCCAACGTTATATCCTGCGTATCCGCAACCTCACTAAAGCGGTTGCTGAAGCGTATTACGCCTCTCGCGAAGCGCTAGGCTTCCCAATGTGTAAAAAGGGTGAGGATAAATAACATGGCCAAAGAATTTCTAATCGAACTGGGTACAGAAGAGTTACCACCAAAGCAGCTGCGCACTTTAGCTGAAGCGTTTGCCGCCAATTTTAGTACAGAACTTGCCGCGGCAGAGTTGACTCATGACGGCATAAAATGGTTTGCGACCCCGCGCCGTTTGGCGCTGAAAGTCGCTAATCTTGCCGAAAAGCAAGCGGATAAAGTTCTAGAAAAACGTGGACCTGCGGTGTCTGTGGCTTTTGATGCACAAGGTAACCCGACTAAAGCAGCACAAGGTTGGGCGCGTGGTAATGGGATTACCGTTGAGCAAGCCGATCGCCTCAAAACTGAGCAAGGTGAGTGGTTGCTGTTCAAACAAGAAGTGAAAGGTCAAGCGGCGAAAGCGATTGTCGTTGAGCTGGCTGCCAAAGCATTGGCCAACTTGCCTATCGCTAAGCCAATGCGCTGGGGCGATAAAGAGACTCAATTTATTCGTCCAGTAAAAACCTTGACTATTCTGCTTGGTGATGAGTTGATCGACGGCGAAATTTTAGGCGTGGCTTCAGCACGCACCATTCGTGGTCACCGTTTTATGGGTGAGAAAGAATTTACCATCGACTCCGCCCAGCAGTATCCAGACATTTTAGAGCAACGCGGTAAAGTGATTGCCGACTATGAGACGCGTAAAGCGACGATCATCGCGGGAGCTCAGCAAGCGGCACAACAAGTGGGTGGTATTGCGGAACTTGACGACGATTTAGTGGAAGAAGTCACCGCGTTAGTGGAATGGCCGGTGGTTTTAACGGCTAAATTTGAAGAGAAATTCCTCAATGTGCCGTCGGAAGCGTTGGTGTACACCATGAAAGGTGACCAAAAATACTTCCCAGTGTATGACGCTAATAAGCAACTCTTACCCAACTTTATCTTTGTTACCAACATTGAGTCTAAAGAGCCACGCCACGTTATCGAAGGTAACGAAAAGGTGGTACGTCCACGTTTGGCTGATGCTGAATTCTTCTTTAATACCGATCTCAAGAGTAAGCTGATTGATCGCTTACCACAGCTTGAAACGGCGATTTTCCAGCAGAAATTGGGCACAATTAAAGATAAAACCGACCGAATCACGGAGTTAGCCGGTTATATTGCAGAGCAAATTGGCGCTGACGTTGCACAAGCTAAACGTGCAGGCTTACTCGCTAAATGTGATTTAATGACCTCAATGGTGTTTGAGTTTACCGACACTCAAGGCGTAATGGGTATGCATTATGCGCGTCATGATGGTGAGCCAGAAGCGGTAGCATTGGCGATGAACGAGCAGTATATGCCGCGCTTTGCTGGTGATCAGTTGCCGACTGATGGGGTTTCTTCTGCGCTAGCAATGGCGGATAAACTGGATACCATCGTTGGTATTTTCGGGATCGGCCAAGCACCAAAAGGTTCTGATCCTTTTGCTTTGCGCCGCGCTTCTTTAGGTGTGCTGCGGATCATTGTTGAATACGGCTACAAGCTTGACTTAGTGGATTTAGTCGCGAAAGCTAAGTCCTTATTTGGTGATCGTTTGACTAATCAAGCGGTTGAACACGATGTGATTGAATTTATGCTGGGTCGTTTCCGCGCTTGGTATCAAGACGAAGGCTTTAGCGTAGATGTTATTCAAGCGGTATTGGCGCGTCGTCCAACCAAGCCGGCTGATTTCGATCAGCGCGTAAAAGCCGTGTCGCACTTCCGTGAATTAGAGGCGGCAGAAGCGTTGGCTGCGGCCAATAAACGGGTTGGGAATATTCTCGCGAAATTTGCTGGTCAGTTGCCTGCTGAGGTTGATCTCGCCTTGCTGCAAGAGCCGGCAGAAAAAGCCTTGGGACAAGACGTGGCGGTGATGAGCGAAGCCCTTGAGCCAGTCTTTGCGTCAGGTGATTATCAGCAAGCACTGAGTCAATTGGCCTCACTACGTGAACCTGTTGATGCGTTCTTTGATAACGTGATGGTGATGGCTGACGATGAAGCGCTAAAGCAAAACCGTTTAACTTTGCTTAACGACTTACGTAACTTATTCCTGCAAATTGCTGACATTTCTCTTTTACAAAAGTAATGATTAGCAATAAACCATACGGTTTGTGATTGAAGCCCAACTCTAATGAGTTGGGCTTTTTTTCAACTGAATACTCAGGTGTTCAAAAATAGTACTTTGATAGGTAAAAGCATTACGGTATGTTCAAGGATTGATCGATGAGCATGGCATCGTTTTATGCTCCTTTAAGCAAGCAAATACAATCATGAATTAGGCAGTCAGCAATGCAGTTTTCAAAATTTGGTGAAAAATTTAATCAGTATTCCGGTATTACTCAATTAATGGATGATTTGAATGATGGTCTGCGCACACCAGGAGCCATCATGCTCGGTGGCGGAAATCCTGCCGCAATACCAGCGATGATCGACTATTTTCATCAAACCAGCGCTGAGATGCTGAGTAATGGTGAGCTGATCGCTGCGTTGAGTAATTACGATGGACCACAAGGCAAAGATCGTTTCGTTAAATCACTCGCTGCGCTACTAAAAACGACTTATGGCTGGGAAATTAGTGAGAAAAACATCAGCTTAACCAATGGTAGCCAAAGTGGTTTTTTCTATCTGTTTAACTTATTCGCCGGTCAGCAGCCCAATGGATCGCATAAGAAGATTTTACTGCCGTTGGCTCCGGAATACATTGGTTATGGCGATGCAGGGATTGATGACGATCTGTTTATCTCTTATCGCCCCGAGATTGAAATGCTTGATGATGGGTTATTCAAATACCATGTCGACTTTAACCAGTTAACGGTCGATTCCTCCATCGCGGCGATCTGCGCCTCTCGTCCCACCAACCCGACGGGTAATGTCTTGACCGAAGATGAGATCCATAAGCTCGATCAGTTAGCGCGGGATAATGGTATTCCGTTGATCATAGATAATGCTTATGGTGTGCCATTCCCCAATATCATTTTTGAACAGGTTGAACCGTTTTGGAATGACAATACCATTTTATGCATGAGCTTATCCAAACTTGGATTACCAGGCGTACGTTGCGGCATTGTGATAGCCAATGAAACGGTGACTCAAGCTTTAACCAATATGAATGGCATTATTAGTTTAGCCCCCGGCAGTGTTGGCCCCGCGATAGCTCAACATATGATTGAACGAGGGGATTTACTGCGCTTGAGTGACGAAGTTATTCGCCCATTTTATCAACAAAAATCACAAACCGCGGTGAAGTTACTTCAGCAGGCGATACCTGACCCGCGCTTTCGCATTCACAAACCTGAAGGGGCGATTTTCCTATGGCTGTGGTTTGATGAATTGCCGATCAGCACTATGGCGCTGTATCAGCGTCTTAAAGCACGAGGAGTATTGGTTGTTCCTGGTGAATATTTCTTTATTGGGCAGCAGCAAGACTGGTCACATGCTCATCAATGTCTACGGATGAACTACGTGCAAGATGATCAGGAAATGCAAAAAGGTATTCAGATTATCGCCGAAGAAGTCGCTAAGGCTTATCAGCAAGCTGAGCAGTCATCGATCTGCTGAAGGTATTAGGGGCTGTTATCACCACCGCCAGCCTAATGTGTGGCTGGCGTGGTTTTAGGCGATGAGTCAGCGTTTAATCATCTTTGTGCAGCGCAGGAAAATCCTCTTTATCCAATAGCTGGCTGAGGCGTGAATCGGCACTGATATTAATATGGCCCATTTTACGCCCCGGGCGTTTTTGTTTGCCATACCAATGGACATGACACCCTTCCATCGCAAGCAACGCGTCCGGCAGGCTATCAAGGCCTAAGATGTTAATCATCGCTGTCGGGCGGATCAGTTGCGTGCTACCCAATGGTAAACCGCATACGGCGCGCAAATGGTTTTCAAATTGACAGGTTTCGGCACCTTGTTGTGTCCAGTGACCGGAGTTATGCACTCGAGGAGCAATTTCATTGACCAATAGCTGCCCGCTGATATCAAAAAATTCTAAAGCCAGTACGCCCACATAGTCTAATTGCTCAGCTACCGCGCGAAAGATGCTTTCGGCCTGTTGTTGTAGCGCGAGATCATCCAACGAGGTGGATAAACTCAACACGCCATTGGTGTGCACATTTTCCGTCAGGGGATAGGTCACTATGCTGCCATCTTGTCCTCTAGCGCCAATCAGCGAGACTTCGCGATCAAAAGCGATAAATTGCTCTGCAATGATGGTTTGTTGCGCTGAGCTTGCTAAGCAGTCTTGTAGCTCGGGCCAAATGTTATCAATATCTTGCGCTTGTTTGAGACGCCATTGACCTTTGCCATCATAACCACCCAGAGTGCTTTTTAATACCATCGGTAGTCCAATGGTTTCGATAGCAGTGAGCAAATCGTCACGAGAGTGTACGATGGCGTATTGCGCACTATTGACGCCAGCTTGCTGAAGCAATACTTTTTCACGCTGCCGATTGCCACCAGCTTTGATGGCCGTTTGGTTCGGTAACAGCTTGCCACTTTGCGCACATTGCTCAAGTACATCATCAGGAATATGTTCAAATTCAGCGGTAATCACATCCGCTTGGTCAATGGCCAGAGCTAGCCCTTGGCCGATGACTTGCCCCGTGATCGGCTGCACGATATTACCGGTTGTTACATCAAACGCATGGATCTCAATATTCAGCGGAGTGCCTGCTAGCGCCATCATGCGAGCTAATTGGCCAGCCCCTAAGACTAAAACTTGCATGTGATTAGTCCTCTGCTGGATTGGGGTTGGCGAGCACGGTTTCGGTTTGCGCTAAACGAAAGGCATCGATTTTTGCCATGATATGGTGATCATGTGTGGCTAGGATTTGTGCGGCTAATAAGCCAGCATTAGCGGCTCCCGCTTCACCGATAGCCAGCGTCCCGACCGCAATGCCTTTTGGCATTTGCACGATGGAGAGTAATGAGTCCATGCCATTCAGCGCTTTTGACTGCACTGGTACGCCGAGTACCGGTAAGCTAGTAAACGCCGCGGTCATGCCTGGTAAATGCGCTGCACCGCCGGCGCCGGCGATGATAACTTTAATGCCTCGTTGCTGAGCGCTGCTAGCATAATCAGCCAGTAGTTGAGGAGTTCGGTGAGCAGACACCACCTTGGTTTCATAATCGATCCCAAATTGCTCCAACATCTCTGCGGCTAGCTTCATGGTTGGCCAATCGGATTTCGAACCCATAATAATCGCCACTTTCATTTCCAACTCCTTCAAACATCATCACATTAGGGTGAATGGGTTATTTGCGCGCATTATACGAGTATTTTTTTCTTAGGAAAACGTTTGCGTCATGGTTATTTTGCCAAAGATACCATTTGTCATTAAATAGCTTTAGCCTGTTTCAGCCAGAATTTGTAAACTCAGTGAGTCGATTAAATGTCACAAGAGAAAGGTATCGTGGATAATTTTCAATTCTGTTTACAGGCATTACGTGATGGTGATGTTATTGCCTATCCAACCGAAGGGGTATTTGGTGTCGGATGCGATCCGGATAACCCGCAAGCCATTGAAAAACTACTCACGCTGAAACAGCGACCGGTAGAAAAAGGCTTGATTTTGATTGCGGCCTCTTATCTGCAATTGTTGCCGTATATTGATGAAAGCCAACTAAGCGCAGAACAATTGGCGACGATTCATGCGACTTGGCCGGGACCCGTTACATGGGTGATGCCTGCTAGTCAGAAAGTCTCGTCATGGGTCAGCGGTCAGTTTGACTCGATTGCGGTGCGAGTCACCGATCATCCACTGGTACAACAGTTATGTAATGCGTTCGGTAAACCGCTTACCTCGACCAGTGCTAATTTAACAGGGCTGCCGCCGTGTATGACCACTGAGCAAGTTGAGCAGCAACTGGGTGAGCATCTGCCAGCTATTTTACGCGGTGAAACTGGTGGTAGAAATAAACCGAGTGAAATTCGTGACGCGAAAACGGGTCAAATTTTAAGACAAGGTTAAGCAAGGAAATCGACGATGCCAGACATTGATAAGCAAGCGGTAAAGCAGTTTTTGCTTGAGTTACAAGACAGTATTTGCCAGCAATTAGAACAGGCCGATGGCAAGGCCAAGTTTGTCGAAGAAATCTGGCATCGTGAGCCGGGCGAACGCTTGGGCGGCGGTGGGCGAACACGAGTAATGACCGACGGCTTGGTATTTGAGCAAGGTGGCGTTAATTTTTCTCATGTTACTGGTCAACAAATGCCAGCATCCGCCACCGCTCACCGTCCGGAGTTAGCTGGTCGGCGCTTTGAAGCGATGGGTGTGTCGTTAGTGATGCATCCGCATAACCCTTTTGTACCCACCTCTCATGCCAATGTGCGCTTTTTTATTGCTGAAAAAGAGGGAGAAACGCCCATTTGGTGGTTTGGTGGAGGCTTTGATTTAACGCCGTTTTACCCATTTTTAGAGGATGTGCAAGCATGGCATGCCACAGCGCGAACCTTGTGTTCTCCTTTTGGTGATCAGGTTTATGCTGAACATAAGGCTTGGTGTGATGATTACTTCTTTTTACCGCACCGTAACGAGACTCGCGGTGTCGGTGGGCTCTTTTTCGACGACTTAAACCAATGGCCATTTGCTGAGTGTTTTGCCTATATGCAAGCGGTTGGTAAAGGATACACTGAAGCTTACTTACCGATTGTTGCGCGACGTAAAGAGACGGCCTATGGTGAAGCGCAGCGGCAATTTCAGTTATATCGCCGTGGTCGATACGTGGAATTTAACTTAGTCTATGACCGAGGGACGCTATTTGGGCTACAAACTGGAGGGCGTACCGAGTCAATACTGATGTCGATGCCACCGTTAGTGCGCTGGGAATACAATTACCAGCCAGAGCCGAATAGCCCAGAGGCTAAATTGGCGGAATTTTTAGTACCACGCGATTGGTGACAGAAAATCAACGCAGTGATAGGGTCTGAAAAGATACTTTGGTTAATTTAGGTTAATGACATGGAATATCAACACGATCGTTATGCCGTCTTTGGCAATCCCATTGGGCACAGTAAATCGCCCTTTATTCATGGCTTGTTTGCACGTCAAACCAATCAAAGCATGAACTACACGGCACAGATGGCAGCGATTGATGGTTTTGAGCAGGCGATCAACGAATTTTTTGCCCACGGCGGTAAAGGTTGCAATGTGACCGTACCGTTTAAAGAGCAGGCCTTTCAGCTGGCGGATCGTTTAACAGAGCGAGCGCAATTAGCTGGTGCTGTCAACACTCTGAAAAAACTGGATGATGGAGAAGTGCTCGGTGATAACACCGATGGAGAAGGTTTGGTTCAAGACTTGCTGCAGCATCAAGTCCCGTTGGCTGGGGCGAAGATTTTATTAATTGGTGCGGGTGGGGCTGCTCGAGGCGTTATCAAGCCGCTATTGGATCAACAGCCGGAGCTTATTGTGATCACTAACCGGACATTATCCAAAGCGGAAGGTCTTGCACAGCAGTTTTCTGTTTATGGCGCCGTGATCGCCCAACCAATGAGTCAACGGTATACGCCGTTTGATCTTGTCATTAACTCGACCTCAGCCAGCTTGGATGGAGAGCGACCGAAGGTATCTGAGACTATTTTTAGCCCGCGTAGCATTGCTTACGACATGATGTACAGTAAGCAACCAACGGCGTTTAATCAGTGGGCTAAGGAACAAGGATGCCATTCAGTTTATGACGGGCTAGGCATGTTAGTCGCACAAGCAGCAGAAAGCTTTATGTTATGGCGAGGGTTACGCCCAGGGACTAAGCAAGTGCTACGTGAATTAAGAAAAAATTTATCTGGTGGTGTATGAACCAAGCAATTTTATTTACTGATGATCAACAGTGGAATGAGCAGCAGCAAGCGGTTGAGTTTTCCGCGCAGCAGAGTGGTGCGCTTATCCGTTGTTTTATTTCTCTATCTGAGCTGCAATCTTGGTCTGGGGTGACGATGACCACTCCACAGCAGGCACTGACGGTTTTTAGTGAGTGGCGTTTTGATATTGAAGAACGAGCGGAGCAGCTAATTGAAGAAGAGTGTTTTACTTCAGCAGGTATGATTGAGGTGCTAAAACCGTAAACACCTCATGGGAGGGCTCGAACGAAAGGTCAATAGATCTAGAGCAATGATATAGCTAGATTTGCGATTGTTCAGCTAAGTACTCATTTTTGGTTTGTACATAGTTACTTGCTGATTGCAGTAAAAATTGTTGCTCCCCTTCAGTCAGCTTACGGGCTTGTTTCACTGGGCTTCCTACGTACAGATAGCCACTGACTAAGATTTTTCCGGGCGGTACTAAGCTACCCGCACCTATCATAACGTCACTTTCAATGATTGCCCCATCAAGAATAATAGAGCCCATTCCCACCAGAACCCGATCGTGAATGGTGCAGCCGTGCAGCATGACTTTATGGCCAATGGTGACATCATTACCGATCAGTAACGGATAACCATTAGGATTGTGGTTATTTTTATGGGTGACGTGTAAAACGCTACCATCTTGTATATTGGTGCGTGCACCGATACGGATATGGTTGACGTCACCACGTGCCACGACTAAAGGCCAAATGCTGGCATCATTCTCAATCGTGATATCGCCAACTAATACAGAACTGTTATCTATATAGACACGTTCATTTAGCGTCGGTAATACCCCTTTATAACTTCGGATAGAACTCATCAAACCATCCTTAACAGGCTTAAATTGCAGTAAATAAGCTAAGAATAGTACTAGAAACGGCTTTTTTGAGCAATAATTAGCCTTTTAAGCTAAAAATAACAAAAAAAGCAAAAAAGCACTTGCCAAGTTAACCAGGCTCCCTATAATGCGACCTCACTGACACGGCAGGCGCCACAAGGCTTCAGGCAGTGTTGGTTGAGG
>NZ_ACZO01000008.1 GCF_000176155.1 Vibrio metschnikovii CIP 69.14
GTCTGCCGTGTCAGTGAGGGCGCATTATAGGGAGTTCGTTTGGCTTGGCAAGTGCTTTTTATCAAAATATCTTTAAAAAACGCACAAGCGACCAATTATTGAACATCACTGTACGCGTTTTAATCAATCGATGTCTTTTCTCATATAAACGCATAAGCATCGGCGAACATCCGCTCGCTGATTGCTTGTTTATGTTGGGTAAATTGATCTCTCGCTGCACCCGCCATATCAAATCTACCTGCTATATAGATATCAAATTCTGCTAATGAGTCAAAATCTGCCATCACCGCTTGTAATACATTGCCAATTTTGCCTGACCATTCTGCCGGTGCTTTTTCAACAACAGGAACAAAGTGAACATGGGCATATTGATCTGTTATCGTTTGTAGCTCTTGCAAAGCATAGAGCTGCGCTTCATCTCTGGCTCCCCAATAAAGATAAATCGGTGTGATATTGCCCAGTGCTAGACAGCGATCTAAAATCGAGCGAACATAACTAAATCCTGTGCCGCCTGCGATCAAGAGTAATGGTCGTTGCGCATCTTCTTGTAACCATGCCTCTCCGTGAGGCGCATCGATCGTTACTTCGCCTTGCTGTTCAAGTACTTGTTGCATAACCTGCACCACTTCCTGTGCGTAAGCATTATGTTCGGCAGCGCCAATATGAAGTTCCAGCTCTCCATTATCACGGCATGGACTACTGGCTATTGAGAAAGGCCGCTTATCTTTTTCACCCATTACCACCATAAGGTACTGGCCGGCTTTAAAAGCAACTGGTGTAGTCGGTTGCAGTAAAATCTGATAGGTATGATTGGCCAAAGGCTGAATCAACTTCACTTTACATTGAATGGTCATGACTTCCTCTTCCTTACTTAACCAAAGTAAGTGCTATATGACGTAAAAAGACTGAGCCAGTAACCTTTTACCCCAGCGACCTTTTCTTGGTAGGCATCCTTGCTGAGGTGATGACTGACTTCACCGATAAAAATAATGAATGTTTGATAACCAGACCTGACAAATACGCAGGCGATAGGTTAATCGATCTTTAACAAAGGCCACATTTGATCGACTTTAGCAACTAACTGAGGATCCTTCTTAATCGGAGTCCCCCATTCACGCTCGACTTCTCCAGCAAATTTATTAGTGGCATCGAAACCTAACTGACTGACAAAGGTATTGTGATTCTTATCGCTCACCGTATCACGTGCAGGATCCATACGGGTGGTAATCGCCCAGATAACATCATTCCAATCACGAACATTAACATCATCATCACAAAGTACCACAAATTTAACGTGAGCAAACTGAGATAAAAACTGCCATACCGCTTCAAGTATCCGTTGAGATTGTCCAGCTTGGGCTTTTTCCATTGCCACGAGCGCAAATTGATTGTGAGCACTTTCAGGCAAATACAGATCGATCACTTGTGGATACTGCTCTTTGAAGACCGTAATGTCCTGTTCTGTTAACGATGCAAAGGTATTGGATGGATTGGGTTTATCACTGACTGATTCTGCTGGCCATTTACGAGTAGCATCTAAGCCCATTTTAGAACCCAATCCCACCACCGGCGAAGCAAAATCTAGCGAATCGATGGGGGTATTTTCAATCATCAAACTGTCGCGAACCGGATCCATATGCTCACACATCGCTTGAATGACCGACGACCAATTTCGAGCATCAACGCTTTCATCACAGACAATCACAAACTTCGTATACATAAATTGACGGAGAAAGGACCAAACTCCCATCATTACTCGCTTAGCATGACCTGGATATTGTTTTTTAATCGTGACTATCGCCATGCGATACGAGCAACCTTCCGGAGGCAAATAGAAATCAACAATTTCAGGAAACTGTTTTTGTAGTATCGGGACAAACACCTCATTTAATGCAACCCCTAGCACGGCAGGCTCATCAGGTGGGCGCCCGGTGTAAGTACTGTGATAAATCGGTTGTTGGCGCATGGTTACATGAGTAACCGTAAAGACGTGATGACGCTCAACTTCATTGTAATAACCGGTATGGTCACCATAAGGTCCTTCGTCAGCAAACTCATTAGGGTCAATATAACCTTCAAGGACAATTTCAGCACTCGCAGGGACCTCTAAGTCATTACTCACCGATTTAACCACTTCTGTTTTGCTACCACGTAATAAACCAGCAAAAGCATATTCAGATAGCGTATCAGGCACCGGAGTAACCGCACCAAGAATCGTTGCAGGATCAGCGCCAAAAGCGACCGAAATAGGGAAAGGCTCTCCCGGATGTGTTTCCATCCAATCTCGCAGATCGAGTGCACCACCACGATGCGCTAACCAACGCATAATAACTTTATTTTTAGCAATTTTTTGTTGACGGTAAATGCCTAAGTTCTGACGTTTTTTATTGGGGCCACGAGTAATAGTTAACCCCCAAGTTAATAAAGGAGCAACGTCATTAGGCCAACAGCTCATTACCGGAATATTATCTAAATTAACCTGTTCACCCTGCCAGATGATTTGTTGGCATGGTGCTTTTCGTAAACGCTTAACGGGCATATTAAGTACTTGCCGGAAAACGGGCAGCTTATCTAAGGCATCTTTAAAACCACGCGGAGGCTCAGGCTCTTTAAGATAAGCGAGCAATTTACCAACCTCACGCAAATCCTGTACACTTTCTCGGCCCATCCCCATGGCAACACGTTCGGGAGTACCAAATAAATTGGTCAATACTGGCAAGTCATAGCCAATTGGATTTTCAAATAACAGCGCGGGTCCGCCCGCTCGCAGTGTACGGTCACTGATTTCGGTCATTTCATAATGAGGATCAACCGGATGAGCAACGCGTTTTAACTCACCACGCTGTTCAAGATAGTCAATAAAATCACGTAAATCCTTAAAATTCATAAGCTTTCTTGTCGTTGATTACCTTGAACTTAGTATAACAAAAAAGCGCTTTATTTCAGCGCTCTTTCCACCATCTCTTTGTCTATTTAGTTAAAATCAGCTTACGAGGTTGGATTTTTCCAAAAAAAAACACCACGCTAATAGTGTGGTGTTTTAGAGGATTTTACTTCACTTTATTGACGGCGCATCGCATCAAAGAATTCATCGTTGGTTTTGGTCATTGCCAACTTATCAATCAGGAATTCCATCGCATCAGTTTCACCCATTGGATGAACAATCTTACGTAGAATCCACATTTTTTGCAGCTCATCCGTCTTCGTGAGCAACTCTTCGCGGCGCGTACCTGAACGGTTAAAATCTATCGCTGGGAAGACGCGTTTTTCAGCAATTTTACGATTAAGGTGCAGTTCCATGTTACCTGTCCCTTTAAATTCTTCGTAAATCACTTCATCCATTTTTGAGCCTGTATCGACAAGAGCGGTAGCAATAATGGTTAAGCTGCCTCCCTCTTCAACATTACGCGCTGCACCAAAGAAACGTTTAGGACGATGCAAAGCGTTAGCGTCAACACCACCCGTCAGTACTTTACCTGATGAAGGGACAACCGTATTGTAAGCACGAGCTAAACGGGTAATGGAGTCGAGTAAGATAACGACATCTTTTTTATGCTCAACCAAACGCTTGGCTTTTTCGATTACCATATCAGCCACTTGTACGTGACGCGATGCTGGTTCATCAAAGGTAGAAGCAATCACTTCACCTTTAACAAGGCGTTGCATTTCCGTGACTTCTTCTGGGCGTTCATCAATCAGTAATACCATCAAAACACACTCAGGGTGATTGTTAGCAATACTCTGGGCAATATTTTGCAATAACATGGTCTTACCCGCTTTTGGCGGAGCAACAATCAAACCACGTTGTCCTTTACCAATCGGAGCGGCAAGATCAAGAACTCGAGCAGTAATGTCTTCCGTAGAACCATTACCACGTTCCATCACCATGCGTTCATTAGCATGTAAAGGTGTTAAGTTTTCGAAAAGAATTTTGTTGCGGGCGTTGTCAGGTTTGTCGTGGTTAACCGTATTCACTTTAAGCAGTGCGAAGTAACGTTCACCTTCTTTGGGTGGACGGATTTTCCCAGCAATCGAGTCACCCGTGCGCAAGTTAAAGCGACGAATTTGGCTCGGTGACACATAGATGTCGTCAGGGCCAGCCAAGTAGGAGCTGTCTGCACTGCGTAAGAAACCAAAACCGTCTTGAAGAATTTCCAAGACCCCGTCGCCAAAAATATCTTCACCGCCTTTTGCATGTGCTTTAAGGATAGCGAAGATGATGTCTTGTTTTCTTAGACGCGCGAGGTTTTCAAGGCCTAGGCTCTCACCAAGTTTCACAAGATCAGACACAGGTCTGCTCTTCAATTCTGTTAGATTCATTGTGGTGGATACTTGTTTAGTCAAAATAGGATCTATTTTCTAGTTAAGATGGATTTGGTCTCAGGATTGACCAAGAAGTGAACACTTGTTTAATTAACGTGCGATAAACTAACACTAAAAATAAGCGTAGTCTAGAAAATGTTTTTTGCAAAAGAAAACCGCACGTGAGGTGCGGTTTTACACTTTGCGCTACAGATTGGCGTCCAAAAACTCTTTCAATTGAGTTTTAGACAACGCGCCAACTTTAGTTGCTGCAACACTACCATCTTTGAATAAAAGAAGGGTAGGAATACCGCGAATACCGAACTTAGGTGGCGTTCCTGCATTGTGGTCGATATTCAATTTACCGATAGTGAGTTTGCCTTGGTACTCTTCAGCGATTTCATCAAGAATCGGGGCGATCATTTTACATGGTCCGCACCATTCTGCCCAAAAATCGACTAGAACCGGGCCTGCAGCTTTGATCACATCGTTCTCAAAACTTTCATCAGAAAGCTGCAAAATTTTATCACTCATCTTCCACTCCAATGTGTTTTTCTGAACTGATTGCATAACAACCAGTAAATTAGATGCTCTATTGGAATGTATTTACTTCCGTATTGCAAGTGTAAGCTGATATTCTATAGCAATGAAAAAGACACACATCACAGAGCAAAAGTTCGCCGACTTCGGTTTACACCCGCAAGTCATTGAAGGATTGGATAAAAAAGGGTTTGAATATTGTACCCCGATCCAAGCCTTGGCGTTGCCGGTCCTGCTCACCGGCCAAGACATTGCAGGCCAGGCCCAAACGGGCACTGGTAAAACCCTTGCGTTTCTTACTGCTACCTTCAATCACTTACTGACGACCCCTGAAGCGGAAGGACGAAAACCTAACCAGCCTCGCGCCATCATCATGGCCCCGACGCGTGAATTAGCGATTCAAATTTATAACGATGCAGAATCATTAATTGCTACCACGGGCATAAAAACCGCGCTAGCGTATGGTGGTGAAAGCTACGATAAGCAACTGGCTAAAATTCAAGAAGGCGTCGATGTATTAATCGGTACCACCGGACGTATCATCGATTTCTATAAACAAAAAGCGTTCAACCTTAACCATATTCAAGCCGTTGTGTTGGACGAAGCCGATCGGATGTTTGATTTAGGCTTTATTAAAGATATCCGTTTCTTATTCCGCCGTATGCCCGA
Source organism: Vibrio metschnikovii CIP 69.14 (assembly GCF_000176155.1). Lineage (GTDB taxonomy): Bacteria > Pseudomonadota > Gammaproteobacteria > Enterobacterales > Vibrionaceae > Vibrio > Vibrio metschnikovii. Next base: position 5,512 of record NZ_ACZO01000008.1, read on the forward strand.
GCCTAAAGAACGTCTCAATATGCTCTTTTCTGCCACGTTGTCTTATCGTGTTCAGGAACTGGCCTTTGAGCACATGCATAATCCAGAGCATGTGGTCGTGGAAGCGACCCAAAAAACCGGTCACCGCATTAAAGAAGAGCTGTTCTACCCTTCAAATGAACATAAAATGGCCCTTTTACAAACCATTATTGAAGAAGAATGGCCAGATAAAGCGATTGTTTTTGCCAATACTAAACATCGCTGTGAACAGGTTTGGGGAAGTTTAGCCGCTGACGGACATCGAGTGGGTCTACTGACTGGTGATGTACCCCAGAAAAAACGTGAACGTATCTTAGAACAATTTACCCAAGGTGAATTAGACATTTTGGTCGCTACCGATGTTGCTGCTCGTGGATTGCATATTCCTTTAGTAACTCATGTTTTTAACTATGATTTACCTGATGATAGCGAAGATTATGTCCACCGTATTGGCCGGACAGGTCGAGCGGGAGAAAGTGGTTCTTCGATCAGTTTTGCCTGTGAAGAGTACGCCGTCAATCTACCTGCGATTGAAGAGTATATTGAGCACTCGATTCCGATGTCGGATTACGATCCAACCGCGCTATTGACTGATTTACCCAAGCCATTAACTCTGCGTTCTTCATCGCAGCAACGTCGGACTAACACCACAGGATCACGTTCAGGTAACCGAAAGCCACAACGTCGTCCACGTGCACCACGACCGAAAAAGGATTCGTAATTTATCTATGAGTCACCACACTTCTTCACCGCTCTATGCGGCTATCGACCTAGGTTCTAACAGCTTTCATATGTTGGTGGTTCGTCACGTCGATGGCAGTGTGCAAACCCTAGCGAAAATTAAACGCAAGGTTCGCTTAGCTGCTGGATTGGATGAACAGAATGCATTAAGTCAAGAAGCGATGCAGCGTGGCTGGGATTGTTTAAGTTTGTTTGCCGAACGCCTACAAGACATTCCTGCACCACACATTAAGATTGTTGGTACCGCGACGCTACGTACGGCCATCAATGCTGAACAATTCTTGCAAAAAGCAAATGCTATTTTAGGTCATCCTATCGAAGTCATTACCGGGGAAGAAGAAGCGGCAACCATTTATAAAGGTGTAGCTCATACCTCTGGAGGAATGGGTCGGCGATTAGTGGTTGATATTGGTGGTGCTAGCACAGAGTTGATTATTGGTGAAGGGTTTGAAGCTAATGCGTTAACTAGCTTAAAAATGGGCTGTGTCACGTGGCTAGAGCGACATTTTAAAGATCGCCAACTCAATACCAGTAACTTTAACAATGCCATTTATGCGGCAAAGCAAATGCTAGACCCCATATTGGATACTTATCGCCAATTGGGTTGGAATGTCTGCGTCGGAGCCAGCGGTACCGTTCAAGCGCTACAAGAGATCATGTTGGCGCAAGGGATGGATGAGATCATCACCCTCCCGAAACTCAAACGCTTGCAAAAGCAGGCGATGCTAGCGGATCACCTTGAAGAATTGGATATTGAAGGTTTAACTTTAGAACGTGCTTTAGTCTTTCCGAGCGGCTTATCGATCTTAATCGCTATTTTTGAGTCACTCAATATTGAAGCCATGACACTGGCCGGTGGCGCGTTACGTGAAGGGTTAGTCTATGAGATGGTCGAGACTCTTCGTCAAGAGGACATCCGCGCTCGCACCATTCAAAGCATCCAAAAACGCTATCAGATTGACCGTCAATACGCTCAACAGGTGGCCACTCTCGCCAGTCGACTGCTTGCCCAGTGTGGCGGAGAGAGCTGGGCTCCTGAACCACAAGCGGAAATGTTATTACGCAGTGCTGCACAATTGCATGAAATTGGTTTATCGATTGATTTTCGCAAAGGGGGCGAGCACAGCGCGTACTTGCTACAACATCTCGATTTACCCGGTTACACCCGTGCGCAAAAACAATATTTAGCCGAGCTCACCCGTCGTTACCGAGAACAACTGACCTCACTACCCGAGCAGCATGCTCTTTCTGGAACCACGGGAAAACGTTTATTACGTTTGTTGCGTTTGGCGGTGCTGCTCAGCCACCGACGTCATCCGGCCTTAGAGCCTGAAGTGCTGCTTGAGGCGCAAGGCGATAATTTAACGTTAACCATCAATCAACAGTGGTTACAAGACAATCCGCTCACTCGTAGTGAATTGGAACTGGAAGCTAACCGTCAAACCGACATTGGTTGGCCATTAACGATCAATAGCGACCAGTAGCGCGAGCACTCCGTCAACTCATCCTACCCCCGACGACTCAGGGGTAGGATGATTTATCGGCACTGATTCAATAAAGCACGCAATTTCAAAGGTTTGATTGGCTTAGCCATAAAACTAAAACCTCCAGCTTGAATGCCTTCGACAATGTCTGGGTTACGATCAGCACTGATGATCACCCCAAAAAAACAATCGCCTAACCTTAAGCGGCACTGTTGCAAAACTTCTAAGCCGGTTCGGCCATGATCGAGTCGATAGTCGGATAAAATAACATCAGGAACCCATTGCTGTTCTAATGCTTGCAAGCTTGACAACAAATCAACGGCGGTTTTTACCTCACAGCCCCAACGCTCTAATAATTGTCGCATCCCGACTAAAATATCCGGCTCATTATCAACGCATAACACTCGCAGATAGCTCAGATCAGATAACGTTTCCGTCGCTTTCAGCCTAGGCGTTGGTACAGAGATCGCTTGCGAACGAGGTAAAGTAAGCGAGAAAACGCTGCCTTTACCTGGCCAAGAACGCATGGTAATAGCATGATCTAATGCCTGAGCAATGCCTTTTGATATCGCTAAACCTAAGCCGAGACCTTGATCAGAACGAATCTGCCCACCGCGATTAAACTCTTCAAAAATTTCCTGCTGTTTATCTTCAGCAATCCCAAAACCATTATCCCATACTTCAATACGCACCATGGTTTGACTGCGACGCACCCCAAGTACGACTCGCCCTTGCGGACTATAGCGAAAAGCATTAGTGAGAAAATTTTGAATGACGCGACGCAGTAACTTCGGATCCGACTGAACATATAACGAAGACGGCACCATATGAAATTGTACCTGCTGTTGCTTAGCCAACGCACTAAACTCGGCCTGTAAATGAGTTAACATGCTATGGATTGGAAACGTATGCTGATGAATATCTAACTTACCCGACTCCAAACGTGAGATATCCAGTAAATCACCAATTAAATCTTCCGCAGCGCTAAGTGCGCTTTCGATATGATGCGCTAACCGTTGAGACTCTTGCTCTTTAGCCACTTCAGATAAAGACGATGCAAATAAACGAGCCGCATTTAATGGCTGCATTAAATCATGGCTCACCGCGGCTAAGAAACGCGATTTCGATTGTGATTCACGCTCTGCTTTTTGAGTGGCGACAACCAACTGTTGGTTTAGTTTTTCTAACTCTCGCGTCCGCTCAACCACTCGCTCTTCCAAGTGTTCGTTGGCCTCTTTTAAGTTACGTTCAGCATTGCGAAATACCGTGATATCACTAAAGCTCATCACAAACCCACCACCGGGCATCGGATTGCCTTGCACTTCAATCACTCGCCCATCACTGCGCATTCTAGATGAGGTATGTCTTGAACCTTGTTGTAAATACTCGACGCGCTTTCGAACATGATCTTCAGGATCACCCGGCCCACATAATCCCTGTTGAGCATTATGACGAATAATATCGGCAATCGGCCGCCCAACCTGGATTAACCCTGCAGGAAAATGAAACAACTCTAAATAACGTTGGTTCCAAGCCACTAGCCTAAGCTGTTTATCGACTACCGCAATCCCTTGTCCGATATGCTCAATCGCGCCTTGTAGCAAACCCCGACTAAAATCATACAGCTCAGAGGCTTCATCAACGATGGTCGCCACTTCTTCCAACTGCATTTTTCGGCCCTGTAGAGCCGAAGTCAGGACTAACTTAGCCGAAGAAGCACCAAAAACCCCCGCTAGCACACGTTCTGTATGGCGAATCAATCCTGCGGGCGCTTGTTGATTAGGCATTAAACTGACGTTTTGCTGAGCCCAAAACTGAGCAAAAGCACTGCGCACCCGGGAACGTCCGACAAAACGCGCCGCAAGCATTTCTAACTCAGCCACCGTAACCCGACTTTGGTAGAGGCTCATGTTTTCATTTTCAGGCAGTGGCGTGCCAATAAATGAAGCCGCTTGTAAGCGCTCACTTAAGCTTGAGCGAGTCACTAACGATACGACAACATAACACAGCGTATTGAGTGATACGCTGAGTAGCATTCCCCAATCGACGCGACTCATTCCCAGCTCATATAACCATGAAGGCGGAGTGATCAACCATAATAAAACGTTATTTTGCGCATCCCCAGCGAGCATTTGTGTTGCGCTCATGAGAGTGATAAGCCACAAGGTGAACCCAACCGCTAACCCCACATAAACGCCTTTGCGATTGCCATCTCGCCAGTACATTCCCCCAAGCAAAGCTGGGGCAAATTGGGTAATCGCCGAAAAAGAAAGAAAGCCAATCGCAGACAGAGAAGGAATGCTATCGAGGGCAAGATAAAATCCCCACGCGCCCAATAGCAATAATAAAATCAGTGTGCGACGAATAATCACCAATAAACCAGAGAAATGACGGTGGTTGCGATGTGTTAAGCGCATGCGGCGTAACAACAGAGGCATAACAAGATCATTCGAAACCATGATCGCCAACGCTATCGTCGACACAATCACCATCCCCGACGCAGCCGAAGTACCGCCTAAAAAAGCCAATAAGGCAATCTGCTCAGCCCCGACGTGCATCGGAATACTCAGCACTAACATATCAGCAGGAGCATTAGGTAGTAGCGCTTGACCAACCCAAGCTATCGGTAAAACAAATAACCCCATCAACATTAAATACAGAGGAAAAAGCCAGCGGGCGGTGTGCAGATCTTGCGGTCGCTCATTTTCTACCACCATGGTATGAAATTGGCGTGGTAGGCAGATAATCGCCAGCATGGTTAACAGAGTATGGACCAATAATGTGGGCCAATTGGGGGCTTGATACGTTTGCTCGGCAATCGCCAACACGTCGATGCTGTGATCAGCAAAAATCACATAACCAACAAACAACCCCACCGCCAAAAAGGCCACCAATTTCACTATCGATTCAAACGCAATTGCCATCATCATGCCACGATGATGCTCGGTATTATCAATATGGCGCGTACCAAACAACATGGTAAATAACGCCAACGCCAAAACCACAAACCACAAACCAAGAAATATGGTCATCTTGATAGCCAAATTGAGCGTACAAATCCGGAGCAACCACATTCAGTCCCATGGTGATGCCACGTAACTGCAAAGCGATATAAGGCAAGATTCCGGCAACCGCGATTAAGGTCACCGTGACGGCTAACCCTTGCGACTTGCCGTAACGTGCACCGATAAAATCGGCAATCGAGGTAATGTGCTCACGTTTAGCAATCAAGATCAGCCGCGCTAATACCCGCCAACCGAAAATAAACACCAGCATCGGTGCAAGATAGATAGGTAAAAAAGACCAAGGATTGGCGCTGGCTTGACCGACCGTGCCATAAAAGGTCCATGAAGTGCAATACACCGCAATCGATAGACTGTAAATCCAGGGCCGCCAGTGCGCTAACCAACGCGTTTGTCTATCGCCATACCAGGCAATCAAAAATAGTACGCCTAAATACATCAGCGAAACTGGGATTACTATCCATCCATGCATTGGCTACCCTTTTTCCTGCGCCTATAAAAACCTCTCCATAAGGAGAGGTTATTTAACAAAGGATAGACTCACAACTCAATCACTGAGCATCAATTCTGTGCTTCAGGCTCGGCTTTAAGCGTTTGTCCATCTTGTAAGACTGAGCTCGGCAGCTCGACTTTAATCAAGAGTGCTACAGCCCCCATTGCTGCCATTACCCAAAACACTCCCGCTCCAAAGTGATCGTATCCCCAGCCACTGAGCGTGGTTAGCAACGCAATAACCGCACCAAGTGGAATAGCGTTGTACAGCGCTTGTAAAGCAACCATTTTATTTTGAGGCGAATGTTGAATATATTGAATCGCGGCAATATGCGCCATCGCAAACGTGACGCCATGCAGCAACTGAATCGCGACTAACGCGATGATCGCCGTTGTCGACGCGGTCAGTCCCCAACGCAACATGACCCCAAGTGCAGCAACCACGAACAAGGCTCGTAGACTCCATCCGGCAAATAAACGCTTACTTAAGGCGAACACCAGAACCTCAGCGACCACACCCAAGCTCCATAAATAGCCGATGATCGCTTCCGAGTGCCCAGCTTGCTTCCAATGAATAGCACTAAAACTGTAGTAGGCAGCGTGACTACCTTGAATCAAGGCCATTAATAACAAAAACTTAATCACGGGCAATTCACGCAGTAACTGCGTTAATTTAGGGCGCACAGCGTGAGCGTGACTTTCAGTAACAGGCATCACCTGCGGGTTACGTAAACTGAACAGCAAAGTGATTGCCGCACCAAATAAGGCGGTATAGAGGATCATGCTACTGCCGTATAACGCCACCAAATAGCCAACCACCGTGGATCCAGCAATAAAAGCCACCGAGCCCCATAAGCGAGAACGTCCGTAATCGAGCAATTGATGTTTCGCGTAAAAATTAGCCATTGCATCAGAAAGCGGAACAATCGGCCCACAACAGAGGTTAAATAACACCGTTGCTAAGGCCATTAGCCAAAAACTGCCGCCAGTAAAAAAGTGAAACGCGATAAATAGTAACGCTGCCAAACTAAGCCAGCGTAAAGCAGGTAACAAATGTTCGACTTTATGGATCCGCGGAGTAAACAGTAAATTCGCCACACAGCGGGTTGCAAAACCAATCCCGACTAATACGCCAATATCCGTCGCCGACACACCTTGATCGGCAAACCACAATGACCAAAACGGTAAATAAACCCCGTAAGCAAAAAAGAAACCAATAAAGTATTGGGATATCCACCCAAAAGGGGAAGGGTTCAACATAACAGATCCTAAATAATTCATCGCCCAAAGCGCAGGGGCCCTGCCAACGCGTCACTCGCCGCTAACCGCACTGAACATCACCCACAGAGAAAGCACATCGGACACCGATAATAACCGGCGATTATGCAATAAGTCCCTAAAACTAAAAAGGGATCTTTCATCGTCTTGTCGATTTCCCTGTTGTTTGACGAACGCTAAGAGATGAATGATTAGGGTCTCAGAGGAGAAAAAGAGATAACTGTCGATAGTCCATCGATTGTCGCCAATTCGATTGCACTAACATTAGACCAAAGTCGTCTGGAGAGCTTGAGAAAAGCAGCCACACTTATCGATAAGTGCGGCGGATTGATTCGCGTCGTAAAGCAGACAGAACAACGAGCAAGCATCCCACTTATCAAGGTGAGTTAACTATGCCGGACAAATTTAACATGCTCTCGCCTCCCTTTAACAGCTTAACCGAGGCCCAACAACAGCGATTGCGCGCCGCTTTAGATATTGCTTACTATCGTGAGCACGACGTGTTGATCCAACAAGGACAAGCGTGTAATCAACTGTGGATTTTGATCAAAGGCACAGTAGAAGAGCGTTCTGTGGACGGTAAAACGCTCTATGCTCACTACACTAATGAAGATATGTTTGACGTGCGTGCGCTGTTTGAAACCTCCGCCAAACATCAATACATCGCATTAGAAGACACCTTAAGTTATCTGTTGCCAAAAAAAGTTTTTTTGACTCTGTGCCGTGAAAATAGCCAATTTTCGGCGTATTTCGAAACCAACTTGGCCAAACGTCAAGAGCTGATTGAAATCGCTCAGCAGCAGAAAAATCTTGCTGAGTTTATTCTGACCAAAATAGAACCTGAGCTCTACCTTGCGCCAACGTTGGTCAAACCCGAGCAGACCTTAGCTGCAGTCACTCAAGAGATGAAAAGTCGCCGCGTGGATGCGGCCTTAGTCGAATGGCCAAAGGGCGATTCGCGTGCTGAAGCAGCAGACACGCCTCCTTATGGTATCGTCACCCGCAGTAATCTTTTGCATGCGATTATGCTAGAAGGGTACACGCCGGATACGAAAGTCGGCGAAATAGCGGCCTTCCCCGTGCTGCATATCCAACAAGGCGATTTCCTGTTTAACGCAATGATCAGCATGACGAGGCACAAGGTCAAACGCTTGGTGGTCTGTGAAGGACGTAAAGCCGTAGGTATTTTATCGATGGTGCAAATCTTAAGTGCTTTTTCGACCCACTCCCACGTTTTAACGCTCACCATTGCTCGCGCCACGAGCATTGATGAGTTGGCTTTTGCGGCGAACAAGCAGCAGCAACTGGTCGAAAGCCTACTCAACCGAGGAATAAGAACCCGCTTTATCATGGAACTGATCGCGGCAGTTAATGAGCAGATCATCGAAAAAGCCTTCCAACTGATCGTACCCAGTGAAGCGCAACAGCAGTGCTGCTTTGTGGTCTTAGGCTCAGAAGGGCGCGGTGAGCAGATCCTCAAAACCGATCAAGACAATGCATTAATCATCGCCGATGAGGCTCAATGGTCTCACTCTACACCATGGCTAGAAACGCTCACCCACACTTTAGTCCAGCTTGGCTACCCGCTCTGTCCGGGTAAAGTCATGGTCAATAATCCTCACTGGGTACAATCACAAACCGATTGGCAAACGACCATCAGCCATTGGATTCAGACAAGACGACCCGAGCACATGCTCAACCTCGCTATCTTTGCTGATGCCTATCCTGTAGCAGGAAATAAAGCCTTACTCGCACCAGTGAAAGACCATTTACAGACCAGCGTCTACGGACAATATGCAGTGTTGGCTGAGTTTACTCGTCCGGCACTGAATTTTTCGCTACCCCTGACCTTATTTGGCCATCTTAAATCGAGTAAATCCGGCTTGGATATTAAGAAAGGCGGTATTTTTCCTATTGTTCATGGCGTGCGGGCGCTAAGTCTTGAATATCAAATCAGCAGCACGAATACCTTTCAACGCATTGAAGCACTGCAGGCACAACAAGCATTAGAAAAACAGACCGCTGATAACCTAAGAGAAGCGCTAAAACTGTTTTTAAAATTACGTTTAGCGCAACAAATCACTAACCAACATCACGCCAACCACATTCAGCTTGGTCAACTTGAACGCACTGAAAGAGACTTACTGCGTCACAGCCTGCATGTCGTGAAAAAGTTTAAGCAATGGTTGAGTTATCATTACCAAATTAGGGAGTAACGCTGATGAACTGGCTAGCGAGATATTATTGGCACCACAAATTAGCGGGGTCGCCTTATCAAGATCTGTTTACTGCGCCACTCAAAACCGAACTGATCTCTTTGGACTGTGAAACTACCAGCCTTGATCCACAACGTGCAGAGCTAGTCAGTATCGCCGCAACAAAAATCATCGATAATCGAATTCTCACCAGCCAAGCTTTCCATATTCGTCTCGCCGCTCCGCCGTCCTTAGATTCGGGCTCGGTGCGCATTCATCAGCTACGTCATCAAGATCTCGCTTATGGCTTGTCCGAGCCGCAAGCCTTACAGCAGTTGCTCGCGTTTATCGGTAATCGTCCATTGGTCGGTTATCACATTCGTTATGATAAAACGATTCTTGATATCGCCTGTCGTAAACAACTGGGCTTCCCACTACCTAATCCACTGATCGAAGTCAGCCAGCTTTATCATCAACAGTTGGAAAAACAGTTACCCAATGCCTACTTTGATCTGAGCCTCGCGGCAATTTGTCATCATCTCGACTTGCCAATGCAAGACAAGCACGATGCTTTGCAAGATGCGATTACCGCTGCATTAGTCTTTGTTCGCCTCAGTAAAGGCGGATTACCGAAGCTAAAAAGCCCTTATCAGCATAGCCCGGCTCTTAGCTAATCTAGGCCTCATCCTAAAGTCTAATTGTGTAAATCTTGCTGGTGACTAACAGTTAAAGGCATAAAAAGCTTCCCATTAATGATGTTCAACCAGCCAGTTAAAGCGCTTTGATCAAACGACAGCACAGATCCTCAAGTTGGTCTCAGAGCACAAGGGAATTTACCGCTTACACAAGGAGAGTTAGTCATGAGTGATGCCCATATTTATCCGGTCAAAGAGAGTGTCAAAGCGTGTACCCATGCCGACAACGACACTTATCTAGCTATGTATCAACAATCTGTTACCGATCCGGAAGGATTCTGGTGTGAACATGGCAAAATTGTTGATTGGATAAAACCCTTTAGCGTAGTGAAAAACACCTCGTTTGATACCGGACACGTCGACATTCGTTGGTTTGAAGATGGCACCTTGAATGTCTCGGCGAACTGCCTTGACCGTCATTTAGCAGAGCGTGGCGATCAGGTTGCCATTATTTGGGAAGGCGATGATCCAGCAAATGATACAACCCTGACTTATCGCCAGCTCCATCAACAAGTTTGCCGATTTGCTAACGTATTAAAAGCTCAAGGAGTACGTAAAGGCGATGTGGTGTGTTTATACATGCCCATGGTGCCGGAAGCGGCTGTGGCGATGTTAGCCTGTACCCGAATTGGTGCCGTACATACTGTAGTCTTTGGCGGTTTTTCGCCGGAAGCTCTCTCTGGACGGATCATCGACTCCGATGCCACCTTAGTGATCACCGCCGACGAAGGCGTACGAGCTGGCCGCGCTGTCCCCTTGAAGAAAAACGTCGATGAAGCGCTGACTCATCCTGAGATTAAAACCATTAATAAGGTGATTGTTTTCCAACGCACAGGCGGTCAAGTCGACTGGCACGAGCATCGAGATGTCTGGTGGCATGAAGCCATGGCTCACGTCTCTGATCACTGCCCAGCAGAAGAGATGAAAGCCGAAGACCCACTGTTTATTCTCTATACTTCAGGCTCGACAGGAAAACCAAAAGGTGTATTGCATACCACTGGTGGCTATTTGGTGTATGCGGCGATGACCTTTAAATACATCTTTGATTATCAACCCCAAGAAACTTTCTGGTGCACCGCGGATGTGGGTTGGATAACTGGCCACACTTATCTCCTCTATGGTCCATTAGCCAATGGTGCCAAAACCCTTTTATTTGAGGGTGTGCCGAATTATCCCGACACTAATCGTATGAGCCAAGTGGTCGATAAACACCAAGTCAATATCCTCTATACGGCACCAACTGCGATTCGTGCTTTGATGGCAAAAGGTGATGAGGCCATTAAAGGGACGCACCGTAGCAGCTTACGCATCATGGGCTCAGTAGGTGAACCGATTAACCCCGAAGCTTGGCAGTGGTATTACAAAACCATTGGTAACGAGCAATCTCCGATTGTCGATACTTGGTGGCAAACAGAAACAGGTGGCATTTTGATCAGTCCTCTGCCTGGCGCGACCGCTTTAAAACCGGGTTCAGCTACACGTCCCTTCTTTGGTGTTCAACCCGCATTAGTAGACAACATGGGTAACCTTATCGAGGGGGCAAGTGAAGGTAACTTAGTGATCCTCGATTCATGGCCAGGGCAGATGCGCACCGTCTACGGCGATCATGAACGCTTTGAACAAACCTACTTCTCTACTTTCCAAGGTATGTACTTTACTAGTGATGGCGCACGCCGTGACGAGGATGGCTATTATTGGATAACCGGACAAGTCGATGATGTCTTGAACGTCTCTGGCCACCGGATGGGTACCGCAGAAATCGAATCGGCCCTAGTTGCGTTTGATAAAATTGCCGAAGCGGCGATTGTGGGTATCCCGCACGATATTAAAGGACAAGCCATTTACGCTTACATTACCCTTAATCATGGCGTCTACCCTAGCGCTGAGCTACACAAAGAAGTCAAAGATTGGGTGCGTAAAGAGATTGGCCCTATCGCCACGCCCGATGTACTGCATTGGACCGACTCGCTGCCGAAAACTCGTTCAGGTAAAATCATGCGCCGTATTTTGCGTAAAATTGCTACCGGTGATACCAGCAACTTAGGCGATACCTCAACGCTTGCCGATCCAAGCGTGGTCGATAAGTTGATTGCCGAGAAAGCGCAGCTTTAGGTTCTAGGTTCTAGGTTCTAGGTTCTAGGTTCTAGGTCCTAGGTCCTAGGTCCTAGGTTCTTTGGCTCTTTAGGTTTGGAGTTTTGGGTTCTGGTGTTGTTTTTCCCCTAGGATCTAGGACCTGCTCTTCCCTAGAACCTTGATCTTAATCTTTTTTTCCTAGGACCTAGGACCTGCTTTCCCCTAGGACCTAGTTCTTGATTTCCCTAGAACCTGCCTTTCCTAGACCCAGCCCTTTCCAAAGTTCTAAATTCCAGTCTCAGCCAGCAATAGTCGTTCAAAAAAACACCCGCCATAGTCATTAGACCAGTAAATTGCTGCCATTTGCGACGAATTAGCTATAATCGTGGTCAATTTCATAAAAACAGCGAACTTTTGACAAAAAAAGTAGGTCGAAAGTGCCATAATATGAAATTATCAGGTTACATCTCACGATAGAGGACGATAGCTACATAATGACCGCGAAATTACGCATTCTTGTCCTTAATGGTCCAAACTTAAACCTGCTGGGTTTACGTGAACCGGAACATTACGGCGCACAAACACTCAACCAGATCATCGATAAGTTGCGCCAACAAGCGGCACAAGCCGATGTAGCGTTAGATCACCTGCAATCGAACCGTGAGTATGAATTGATTGAAGCGATTCACCAAGCGCACAATAAGGTGGATTTCATCATTATCAATCCAGCCGCTTTTACCCATACCAGTGTGGCACTCCGTGATGCCTTACTGGGTGTTGCTATACCATTTATCGAAGTGCATCTCTCTAACGTGCATGCACGCGAACCGTTTCGTCATCATTCCTATTTGTCTGATAAGGCACAAGGTGTGATCTGTGGTCTAGGTGCACAAGGCTATGAATTTGCTCTGTCGGCAGCGATTCACGCACTGCAAACAAAGTAACGCACAACATTCTACAGTCCTAATAGGGCTGTCTTACTCACAAGATAAAAGAGAAAGAACCAATGGATATTCGCAAAATAAAGAAATTGATTGAATTAGTGGAAGAGTCTGGCATTTCTGAGTTAGAAATCTCTGAAGGCGAAGAGTCGGTACGCATCAGCCGTCACAGCCCAGCCCCAACCACTCAAGTTCATTATGCTGCAGCACCGGCTGCTCCTGTCGCAGCACCAGTAGCGGCTCCCGTTGCAACGGCTGAAGCGGCTCCTGTCGCCAAAGCACCAACGGGTCATCAAGTATTGTCACCAATGGTTGGTACCTTCTACCGCTCACCAAGCCCAGAGTCAAAAAGCTTTATTGAAGTCGGCCAAAGTGTTTCCGCGGGTGATACCTTGTGTATCGTTGAAGCGATGAAAATGATGAACCAAATCGAAGCAGATAAATCTGGCGTCGTTACCGCAATTCTTGTCGAAGATGGTCAACCCGTTGAATTTGATCAACCTCTTGTCGTCATCGAATAATCGAGGCCAATGGTTATGCTAGATAAATTAGTTATCGCGAACCGAGGCGAAATTGCGCTTCGTATTCTTCGCGCTTGTAAAGAATTAGGGATTAAAACGGTCGCGGTTCACTCCACCGCAGACCGTGACCTAAAACACGTTCTCCTTGCGGATGAAACGGTCTGTATCGGCCCAGCAAAAGGCATCGATAGCTACCTCAATATCCCACGCATTATTTCTGCCGCAGAAGTGACGGGGGCGGTTGCCATTCATCCCGGTTACGGATTTCTGTCTGAAAACGCCGACTTTGCTGAGCAAGTCGAGCGCAGTGGTTTTATCTTTGTCGGCCCAAGAGCAGAAACCATCCGTTTAATGGGTGATAAAGTATCAGCCATTAACGCCATGAAAAAAGCAGGGGTACCTTGTGTCCCAGGATCGGATGGTCCTCTCGATGGTGACGAAGCAAAAAATAAAGCCCACGCGAAACGCATCGGCTATCCCGTGATCATCAAAGCCTCTGGCGGCGGCGGCGGTCGAGGCATGCGCGTGGTACGCTCAGAAGCCGAGTTGATCACCGCGATCAACATGACTCGTGCAGAAGCCAAAGGTGCCTTTAATAATGACATGGTTTATATGGAGAAATTCCTCGAAAACCCACGTCATATTGAGGTTCAAGTACTGGCCGATGGTCAAGGTAATGCGATTCATCTTGGTGAACGCGATTGCTCAATGCAACGTCGTCACCAAAAAGTGGTCGAAGAAGCGCCAGCACCGGGCATCAATGAAGAAGTACGTAAATACATTGGTGAACGCTGTACGCGTGCTTGTATTGAAATTGGCTATCGCGGCGCTGGTACTTTTGAATTTCTGTATGAAAACGGCGAGTTCTACTTCATTGAAATGAACACCCGAATTCAGGTTGAACATCCCGTAACCGAAATGATCACTGGGGTTGATTTGATCAAAGAGCAATTACGTATTGCCGCTGGCCAACCACTCTCCTTTACGCAAGACGATATTAAGATCCGCGGCCATGCCGTCGAATGTCGTATTAACGCTGAAGATCCGGAGCGATTCTTGCCTTCTCCGGGCACGATCACTCGTTTCCATTCTCCAGGTGGCATGGGCGTTCGTTGGGAATCGCACATTTACGCAGGTTATACCGTACCGCCTTACTACGATTCGATGGTCGGCAAACTGATCACCTATGGTGAAAACCGTAATGTCGCGCTAGCCCGCATGCGTAATGCGCTCGATGAAATGATTATTGAAGGGATTAAAACCAATATTCCTTTGCAAGAAATCATTATGAATGACGAAAACTTCCAAAATGGTGGCACCAACATCCACTATCTTGAGAAGAAACTCGGTATGAAATAATAGCCTCGCGCCTCAATTGCTATCATGCCCACTTCGGTGGGCATTTTTTTTTGCAGGCTACCACCCTCTTATCTCCCCTCGTAGGATGCTCATCAGTCCCGTCCTTTCCGTCGAGATAACTTCAGGTAGGAAGCGAACCGACAAACCTGCTAAACTCTGCGCCAATAACCGCGAATAAAAGAGAGCCCATGCCATGCCTTGGATTCAAATCAAACTGAATGCCACTAATGAAAATGCTGAAGCGATCAGCGATATGTTAATGGAAGAGACCGGTGCTTTATCGGTGACCTTACTCGATGCAAAAGATACCCCTGTCTTTGAACCGCTACCGGGTGAGACTCGTTTGTGGGGCGATACTGACCTATTAGCCTTGTATGACGCCGAAGTCGATACCCCAAGTATCCTTGCTCAAATCCGTGACAGCCAACTACTTGCCGACGACTTCTCGTACAAAATCGAGCAAATAGAAGACAAAGATTGGGAGCGGGAATGGATGGATAACTTCCATCCGATGAAGTTTGGTGAACGGTTATGGATCTGCCCAAGCTGGCGCGACATCCCCGATCCTAACGCCGTCAATGTCCTACTTGACCCAGGCTTGGCGTTTGGTACCGGTACACACCCAACAACCGCACTGTGTTTACAATGGCTTGATTCACTCGATCTGAGTGGCAAAACCGTGATCGACTTTGGCTGTGGCTCCGGCATTCTTGCGATTGCTGCGATTAAACTCGGTGCCGCGAAAGTGATCGGTATTGATATCGATCCGCAAGCACTGCAAGCATCCAGAGACAACGCCGAGCGCAATGGCGTCGCCGATAAAATTGAGGTTTACCTACCGCAAAATCAACCAGAGAATTTAGTCGCTGATGTCCTAGTTGCCAATATTTTAGCGGGCCCATTACGTGAGCTTTCTGCGGTAATTAAAAGCTTAATTAAACCAGGTGGTCTGTTGGCAATGTCTGGCGTGCTGAATACGCAAGCCGAAGACGTGGCGACCTATTATCGTGATCAATTAGACATAGACCCAATTATTGAGCAAGAAGAGTGGTGTCGGATTACTGGTCGCAAGCAAGATTAATGAAGAGTTTATCAGTTAATTGATTGAAATATGGACAATTTACAAAAACAATTGTCCAATGCTCAAATATTAGTCTTTTCACACCGTGAAAAAATGCGTAAAATGCGCGCCCTTACTGGTATGAAGCTGTGAAGACGTTTTGAAAATCGGAAATCATCAACTTAACAATAACCTCATCGTGGCTCCGATGGCTGGAGTCACCGATAGGCCGTTTCGTGAGTTGTGTCTCCGTTATGGTGCAGGAATGGCCGTCAGTGAAATGATGTCCTCCAATCCCGCACTATGGAAAACCGATAAATCGAAAAACCGCATGGTGCATCAAGGCGAATCGGGCATTCGCTCAGTACAAATTGCAGGTAGCGATCCACAGCAGATGGCAGAAGCCGCTCAGTTCAGTGTTGAAAACGGTGCGCAAATCATCGATATCAATATGGGCTGTCCGGCAAAAAAAGTGAATAAAAAGCTCGCGGGTTCTGCATTACTCCGTTATCCGGATGTGATTGAACACATTCTTAAAGCGGTCGTCGATGCAGTCAAGGTTCCTGTCACCCTCAAAACCCGAACGGGCTGGGACACAGACAATAAAAACTGTGTTTATATCGCTCAATTAGCCGAAAACTGCGGCATACAGGCGTTTGCGCTTCATGGGCGAACTCGTACCTGTATGTACAAAGGAGAGGCAGAATACGACAGCATTAAAGCCGTTAAACAGGCGATCAGCATTCCTGTCATCGCGAACGGAGACATTGATTCTCCGCAAAAAGCGAAACAGGTGTTGGATTATACCGGTGCTGACGCTTTAATGATTGGTCGGCCTGCCCAAGGTCGTCCATGGATTTTTCAGGAAATCCAACACTATTTGGAAAGCGGTACCACCATGCCTGAACTTCCGGCTCAGGAAGTAAAAGACATTTTGCTTGGTCATGTGCACGCTCTCCATCAGTTTTATGGTGAGTATTTAGGGCCTAGAATTGTGCGTAAGCACGTAGGCTGGTACCTAAAAGAACATGAACAAGCCAGTGAGTTTCGCCGTATCTTCAATGCGCTTGAAGCAGCTCCGCTGCAGATAGAAGCACTTGAAGGTTATTTTGATAACGTTGCATCATAATTAAGAGAAGAGCTAGACCGAATATGTTCGAACAAAATCTGACTTCAGAAGCTTTAACCGTAACTACCGTAACTTCACAAGATCAAATCACGCAAAAACCATTGCGCGACTCCGTTAAAGCGTCTCTTAAAAACTATCTTGCCCAGTTAAATGGTCAGGAAGTGACTGAACTCTACGAATTAGTTCTAGCCGAAGTTGAACAGCCACTATTAGACATCATCATGCAATACACTCGCGGTAACCAAACTCGCGCAGCAACCATGATGGGTATCAACCGCGGCACTCTTCGTAAGAAACTGAAAAAATACGGCATGAATTAATTTCAGCATCAGGCTACAAAATTCATCAAGGCTTACCACGGTAAGCCTTTTTTATTGATTCTTCACTTGCTCTGATAAGATAAATATTGTTATAACAATCCCTTATCTATATAACTGAAAAGCATGCCACTAGCTGGCATGTCCGATGATACAGCCGAGTCAACCTCAGGAGATCACCCATGAAATTACAGCAACTGCGCTACATCCGAGAGATACAGCGCAATGGCTATAATATCTCGTTAACCTCAGAAAAACTGTTTACCTCACAGCCGGGGATCAGTAAACAGGTGGCATTACTAGAGGGAGAACTCGGCGTACAAATTTTTGAGCGGCAAGGTAAGCATCTATCAGGCGCAACCGAAATTGGCCAACAAATCATTCAAGAAGCGAGCAAAATGCTCGAAATTGAAGAGAAAATCAAAGCTATCTCTGCTAGCGTTACCGCGCCCGACCGCGGAAGAATGAACATTCATACCACCAACGCTATCGCGAAATTTTTACTGCCCGAAACTGTGCGCTACTTTATGAATAAATATCCTAAAGTCTCGCTGCACATGGGCACCATCGAACCTGATAGCCGTGGTAATACCCTACCAACAGGCCCGTATGACTTCTCTGTCGTTGCCCAAGAAATTGACGAACAAGCCGATTTAACCGTGCTACCCGCCTATAAATGGTCACTGAGCTTAATTTTGCCACTCAACCACCCTCTAGCGAACGTTGAAAACATTACTCTTGAGCAACTGGCTCAAGAAAAATTAATCAGCTACGAATTAAAATCAACCGGCCGTATGGCCATCGATGACGCATTTGCCAAGCGCGGACTGACTCCGACGTACATCGTTACCGCTATGGATGCTGAGGTGATCAAAGAGTACGTTAGACTGGGCGTGGGAGTGGGACTTATCGCCTCTGTTGCCACCCACACGATGAGTGATAGTATTGTCGTTCGCTCTCTCGAAGGCTTAGTACCAGACTGCTATGCTTGGTTGTGCTATAGCAAAAACCTGTTTTTACAGCAATACATGTATGATTTTATTGCTAAATTCGCCCCTCATTTGACTCGAACAATGATCGAGCAAACCGCACACCTTTCCAAAGCTGAGCTGACTAAATGGTTTGAAGATATGAATCTGATGACCTACCGCTAATGTTTATCTGAATAACACCGTTCGGTGGTATCGGCGCAAGATGCCACCGGATGTCGATATCATTGCCGCTTGATCATCACTCCCTCCTTGTCATTCATACATCGCTCGTATCAATTGAGTCGCAAAGATAAATTAACACTTGAAATGTGAATAATAACAATTATTATTCACATCCTTGTTATTAACCCGTTGATCATTACTCTTACACTACGTCGATAACTCATGATGCTAATGGTTAGCGAGTCACCCTCACTAGTCGTCAATGAAGTGGGTAAGAGATAAACAACTTTTTAGTCAGTACTTATATGCATTTTTTCTCTCATCCTCTTCGCCCAAGCTTGCTGTGCCTTGCTATCGTCTCGACGTTCACGCAAGCGGACACTCAACCTGAAACCATAACGATTACCAGTCAAAGTAGTCAACATCCCATAGTATCAACGGCGACGCGTACAGAAACCCCCGCTAAGTTGATACCACAGACCATCAATAGTGTATCTGCCGAGCAACTCACCGCCTTTGCACCCGCCTCGTTAAGTACCGCACTGGTTGGTACTCCTGGTATTGATGCGGTCAACGATACTCGTTTTGATAGCGTAATGATTCGCGGCTTTGGCGCCAGTAACGATTTTTATCTCGATGGTTTTCGTGATGATATGCAATACACCCGAGATTTAGGCAATATTGAAAGTGTGGAAATTCTTAAAGGGCCAGCCGCGGTACTCTATGGTCGAGGCAGTAGTGGCGGCATCATTAATCGGGTCAGTAAAACACCACAAAAAGGCCAAAAGTCCAGTATCCATGCTCGGATCGGTAGCCATGATTATCAACGTTTAGCCGTCGATTTAAACGGTGAGTGGCATGATGACGTACAAGTGCGTTTAAACATGGCGCAAGAAGATAACAACAGCTTTCGTGATGGCGTCAACAGCAAACGCACGCTATTTGCTCCTTCGTTGGCTTGGACCATCAACGACGATCTTAACTGGTTAATCCAATATGAGCGCAACGCTCATGACCGAACGCCAGATCGCGGCATTCCTAGTGTTAATGGTCGCCCAGCAGAGGTCGCTAACAGTGCCGTATACAGTGATACCTCACGTGACTTTATTAACGACGTTAGTGAAGCGACTCGTTCACGTTTAACCTGGCAGATCAACGATAGTTGGCAACTGCGCCAGCAACTCAGTTACATTAAGCTCGATAGTGAATTTGATAACACCTATGTCGTGCAAGTCAAAGGCGATCAAGTGGTGAGAAACCGCTGGCAACAATTTCTCAAGGCGAACACCTTAACCAACCAACTCGAGATGGAAGGCCAATTTACGACAGGGCCAATCCGTCACCGTCTATTAACGGGTATTGAGCACAGTTGGCAAGAACGCACACCGACACTCTATCGTAATAAGCAATCCATTCCCGCTGGCGATCTCTACCAACCGGATCAATTGCCCACTTACCAAGGAGAGATGGCCTTATCGAGTGATGCTAAGCACAAGGTTCGTACCAGTGGCGTGTATGTGCAAGATCAGCTCAGTATCAATGACTGGCACCTATTAATGGGCCTGCGCTACGATGAGTTTTACGTCAATACTCAGCGTATTGACACCAACAAACAAGAGACCCAAACCTCTTATACACTCAGCCCTCGCTTGGGTTTGGTATGGAATCCCGTCGCCGATCACGCCCTGTACGTCTCTTACAGTAAAACCTTCTCACCGGTTGGCGGCGGATTGATTGGTATTACTCCGGGTAACCCAGCCAATGAACTCGATCCAGAGAACAGTCGCTTGTATGAAACGGGAGTAAAAAGTGATTGGCTCAATGGCCGAATCGCCACCACGTTATCGGTATATCGTTTAGAAATGTACAATCGGCGCATGAAAGATCCACTCGATCCTGAAGTGACCATCCTCACCGGTTTACAACGCACTGATGGCGTCGAGTTAGACATCAAAGCTTATCTTAACGACCAATGGTCACTGCGCGGCGGGATCGGTTGGCAAGATGCCAAAATCATCAAATCAGAGGCCAATACCCAAGGTAATCGCCCAAGTGCCGTATCCAAACTTAATGGTCAGCTTTTCCTTGCTTACCAACATGGACAAGGTTGGTTTGGTGAAACGGGCATAACGGCAGTAGGCGATCGTTTTGCCGATAGCAATAACACCACCACGCTGCCCGGTTACGCCCGCCTTGATGCACGCATTGGTTATCAATGGCAAGATTGGAAAACTCAGTTGAGTGTCGAAAACCTATTGGATAAGGACTACTACGTCAGTGCCACCGGAGCAACGCAAATTATGCCCGGCGCGCCACGAGAGTTTTACTTAAGTGCTCAATACACTTTTTAATCACCCGAAATAACGCACTAACTCCGCCCCTATTGCACGGCTAATTATGCAATGGGGGCAACCCAACAAGCCTACGACCACACCATAAAACGGATATGGATAAAGCTGGGGAAGAGCGCAGAAAGCGTTTATGATAAACTCTCCAACCATCACTATTGAGGTAAAGAGAGTGAAGATTATCGCGGTAACCGCATGCCCCACAGGAATAGCTCACACTTACATGGCAGCTGAAGCACTGCATAAAGAAGCCACGAAACGCAACATCACCATCAAAATCGAAACCCAAGGTGCAATGGGCATTGAAAACCCCCTCACCCTTCATGACATCATGCATGCCGATCGTCGACTGATCGTCTCTGATATTGATATTGACGAAAAAGAACGTTTCAAAGGCTGTGAAACCCTGACATTTTCAATTGAAGAAGTGCTGACCAATGTGCAACTTGTTATCGATCAGTGTCTAAAGTCTTAATGATGGTCAGTCGGATTAGTTTCATCCTTGAGGGAAATGGCTTTACGGCTTGGCAGCTCCATCAAATCAAGCAATTAACAAGTTACTTTCGCTCAATATTTGTTTTATACAATATCACTCGCGATCAACAAGCAACGCTGAGTGATACTCTTCATGTATTAAGTATTGGCAGTTGTCGACATGATGTTTGCCAAATTGCGATTGAAGGGTTAGATGCCGAACTGGCTTGTTTAGTTCTCACGGAATATCTCCGCCAACACGCAACGTTATTTGCTAGCTCACATACCAAAAACGCATCGGCAGAAGCCATCTTGGCTAACCATCCGGCCTTTAGCTTACCCTTTACCATACAATGGCACAGCTTATTAAAGGCTGAATTCGCCAATCAAAAAGACTGCTTACACTATATTGCCCAGCAAGCCAATTCTGCCGATGAGCCAGCGCTAATCCGTCAGCTACTTGCCAGAGAAGCAATTGCCGCCACGACACTACCGCCCAGTATTGCGCTACCTCACGTCATTAGCGAACACATATCAACACCTTGCCTTTGTGTACTCACGTTAGCTCAAGCGATTAATTGGGGTAGCACACAGGCAGAGACCCGATTCATTATTGGTTTAATTTTACCGAAGCGGAATCCCATCAAAAAAGAAGAAATCATGGCCGCCACTCGATTAACACGCTGGCTGATTGAGAGTCACCACCAGCAATTGCTTTTTCAGCAACCCAACGAAGCCCATTTAAAAGGTCTTTTATTACATATCATGGCTCATTGAATACGCGCCCGATATTGAGAGGGTGTCATCCCTGTACGCTCTTTAAAGACCCGGAAAAAATAGTTCACATCTTGAAAGCCACACCGAGTGGCAACTTCATTAAGCCGGAAATGATATTTTTTAAGCATAAATTTCGCGCGCTCCATACGTACCCAAGTCAAATAATCCACTAACGTCATATGACCTTGCTGTCGAAAAAGGCGCGATAAATGGTTGGGGGAAATATTAAACCGCAGGGCAATACTATCGCGCGTTATCGTGCGGTGAAAATTCTCTTGGATATAGATGCAGATACCCTGATAAAGATCTTCTCCACGCTTTTTCGGCGCACTTTGTGAAGGCTCAAGAATCCGTAACGTATAGGCAAGCAGAGCACATAACAAATGTTCATCCATCGGCGATTTTTTAGGTTCTCTTGCGATGGCATTTAAGCTTTCTAAAATATTGTCCATCGCATAGCCAGTCCGAGTTTTGATACTGAATTTTTGGACATCGTAAAATCCGCTCTCTCCTTGACGTTTAGCAACAAAGCTAAAGCCTAATTGTCGTCGACCAAATAATAGACTTAACACTGAGCACTCTTCTTGCCAATCGGGTTTATTCCAACAATTGGGCGGAATATAAAGTGCCTCTCCTGTAAAAATATCCACAGAGTCAATACCGTGTACGTCGTCTTCGATCTGATTACGATAACACCCTTTCAGCACGAGCTCTAAGCGAGGGAAATTGACCTGATAGCTAAACGCAGGCGGCGTGTGATGATCGCCAGCAAACCAAATTCTCTGGCCATGCTCCCTCTCCGCTAAAATGGCTTCAATAATGTGACTGAATACCTGACTCATAGGCTACTCGAATAATGAAACAATAATCCTATTGTTTAGTTTGTTCGCTTCGTTGAACGTAGTAAAGATTTTTAAAAATTGAGTAAGAAAACAAATTAAATAACTGTTTTAAAATGAATTTATCTTAATAAATAGTAATCACACCAACACCAATAAATATCGATTTAGATCACACTTAACCGATAAGGTTACAATAATCCAGTAAATGTATTTTTAGGAGACTATGGCTAACGGCTATCTGGGTGCAGAATGTGGATAATAAAACAACACTTAAGTAAGGGAACACCATGATCACTGAACTGATTAATCAACAGTTGATTAAGCTCGACCTTTCTGCCACCGATAAAAATGGCGTGCTAGAAGAGCTGGTCGAGATACTGGCGTCACAAGGACGCCTATCTGATAAACAGCAATTTCTAGCTGATATCCATGCCCGAGAAGCACTCGGTAATACAGGATTTGAAGAAGGCGTGGCTATCCCACACGCGAAAAGTGCAGCAGTAATCCATCCTGCATTAGTGATCGGGGTTAGTCGTCAAGGGATCGATTATGGCGCAGAAGATGGCCTGCCCTCACAATTGTTTTTTATGATTGCCTCCCCTGATGGCGGTGATAATCACCATATTGAGGTGCTCGCTGAACTGTCCTCAAAACTGATTGAAGAGGGATTTATTGAGCGCTTTCTCGATGCTAAAACCGAGCAACAAGCCCTTGAACTGCTACTCGCCAAATCTCAACCTACCACCAGCATAACCGCCGATAAAGGCTTTCTGATTGGAGTCACTGGCTGCCCAGCCGGCGTTGCTCATACCTATTTGGCGGCCGAAGCGTTGGAAAAAGGTGCAGCCGAATTAGGCTATACAATTAAAGTTGAAACCAACGGTTCGATAGGGGTTAAAAATAGCCCATCAGCAGAGGAGATCGCTCGCGCAGAGGCGATCATTGTCGCTTGCGATAAGCAGGTCGATCTTTTGCGTTTTGCTGGTAAAAAACTGATTGAAACCGGTGTAAAAGAGCCGATTCGTAATAGCAAAGCCTTGATTGAGCGAGCCTTAGAAGCCCCTGATTATCAAGCGGATACTCGCAGTAATCCTTCTCAAGACAATAAGAGTAAAGCATCGCAAGCACGCTCCGATCTGTATCGTTATTTAATGAATGGGGTATCACACATGATTCCCTTTGTCGTCACGGGCGGTCTATTGATCGCATTATCGTTAGCGATTGGTGGCCAACCTACCGAAGCTGGCATGGCTATTCCTGCCGATAGCATGTGGAATAAGGTGCTGGATGTCGGCGTTGTCGCCTTCACTTTAATGATCCCTATTTTAGCGGGTTATATCGCCTATGCGATTGCCGATCGCCCTGCGTTAACGCCCGGTTTGATTGGTGGCTGGATCGCCAATAATGGTTCTTTTTATGGCGCAGAAGCGGGTACTGGCTTTATTGGAGCGATTATTGCGGGCTTATTAGTTGGTTACTTTGTGAAATGGCTCACCAGCATTCACTACCATAAGTTTATTCAACCTTTAGTACCCATCATGATCGCCCCCATCGTCGGTTCCTTATTCATTTCGGGTCTATTTATTTTTATCATTGGTGCCCCTATCGCCAGTTTGATGGACAGCTTAACGGCGCTTTTAACCTCCATGAGTACAGGTAACGTCGTATTATTGGGTATTGTTCTTGGCGGCATGGCAGGTTTTGATATGGGTGGGCCTTTTAATAAAGTGGCTTTCCTCTTCTCCGTGGGAATGATCGCCAGTGGTCAAACGCAATTTATGGGCGCAATGGCTTGTGCGATTCCGGTTGCACCACTGGGTATGGGCCTTGCAACCGTATTAGGACGTAAATTGAATCTATTTGAAGCGTCTGAAATTGAAGCCGGAAAAGCGGCAGGCGCAATGGGTTTGGTTGGCATCTCTGAAGGGGCGATTCCTTTTGCTGCGCAAGATCCGATGTCGGTGATCCCAGCCAATGTGATCGGTTCTATGGTTGCTGCCGTGATGGCCTTTTCTTTTGGCATCACCAATAGCGTTGCACATGGTGGCCCCGTTGTTGCGCTACTCGGCGCCATGAATAAGCCACTACTCGCGATCATTTGCATGCTAGCTGGTACACTGGTCACCGCGATTGTCTGCCTTAGCCTGAAAAAAATGCGTCATTCTCAACGCTTAGCAACGGCCTAACGCTTTTGAATACAGCACCAGCATAGCCACTGATCAATGATAGAATGTGGTTATACCCAAACAACTTGGAGCTGCAGGTCAGTGGTCAGTGAGTGACTCTCCATGAACATAGACAGACTATGGGATTGGGGTGAACGAATCTAGCCAACACCCCTGCAGCTTCAAGCAGTAAAGGGGCAATGCGTTTAAGCACTCTCATCGTGATGTAAATGATCAGCAAAGCCACACCATTCGTTGTCCTCCTGCGTTATATCAGGAGTTTTTTATCATAGGATTCAAACCAATGAGTGATATCAAAACCAAACCCTTCTTTTTAATGAGTAATACCATTCAGAACTATGCCTGGGGGAGTATTGATTCATTCTCACAACTTTTTGATATAGCTAACCCTCAGCAGCAACCGCAAGCTGAACTATGGATGGGAGCACATCCTAACGGTTGTTCACAAGTAGACTACCAAGGCCAAAAAATACGACTTAGCGACTTAATTGCTAGCGATCCAGCACATTTTTTATCCGCTAACACCGCGCAAACCTTTGGTGAACTTCCCTATCTGTTTAAAATACTCGCCGCAGAACAAGCACTCTCCATTCAAGTTCACCCGAGTAAATCAGAAGCTGAACAAGGATTTGCTAAAGAAAATGCGGCGCAAATACCACTCACCGCCGCTAACCGTAATTACAAGGATCCCAATCATAAACCTGAATTGGTGTACGCACTGACCGATTATCAAGCGATGAACGGCTTTCGGCCGATAAACGAGATTGTTGAACATTTTCAACGGTTAGCGATTGTCCCTTTGCAGCCTTTGCTTGAGCACCTACAACAACAGCAAACGGAAGTCGGATTAAAAAGCTTCTTTACCGAGCTGCTATCGTTTTCAGGTTCGGAAAAACAAGTGGCTATCGAACAACTCATCGCCTATGCGCATCGCCATCAGGAGCAGGCGCTTTTCCAGCTCATTCTCACCTTGGCAGAAACTTATCCTCACGATATTGGTTTATTTGCCCCATTAATACTGAATGTTCTCACCTTAAAACCTGGACAAGCGATGTATCTTGACGCTCGAACCCCTCATGCGTACCTGAAAGGCACGGGATTAGAGATTATGGCTAACTCAGATAATGTATTGCGAGCCGGATTGACCCCTAAACATATCGATATTACAGAGTTAGCGAAATGCACACGATTTGCCGAAAAGCCAGCATCCACATTACTCCTAACCCCAAAAATTACCGATGATGCCTTACTTTTTCCGGTACCCGTCACCGACTTTAAATTTGCCATTTATCCGCAGCCAAAGCAGTGCCGAGTCAATGTATCAAGTGCGCAGATTCTGCTTGCGATTGACCATGACGCCACCTTAACCGCTGCTGATGGGCAAACTGTCACCATCCATAAAGGAGAATCGGTATTTATCCCTGCTCATACCGAGCACTACCAGTTAAGCTCTTTAGGCCGAGTAGCTAAAGCGTATAATTAAAGCAAAAAAATAACCAAGAGCCTGAAAAGACTCTTGGTTATATAAAAAGCCCCCCTTAGTGGCTAGTGACTGCATTCACCGTTAATAGCCAGCAAGGCATAAAGCTAGCTCACTAGGCTTTTAATACTTTCACCGTGTAAGTACCGTCTTTTTGACGATACAGACCATGAATATCGGTATCAAACCCGGGATAATGGGCACCAATTTCACAGAGCATTTCCAAAAACTCTAAAACTGGACGAGAGTCTTCTGTCACCATCTCACCAGGCAGCACCAAAGGCACACCAGGAGGATAAGGCAGGATCATATTGGCGCTAATCCGACCGACCATCTCATTAAGCAAAATCTCTTCCGTTTGACCGCGTAACTCTTGTTGCCATGCCGCGTGAGGCGTCAATTTCATTTCTGGTAAAACATCAAACGCCTTGTACATCAATTCTGGTAGTGAGTATTTATGGATCAAATGATGAATGCCTTGAGCCAATTCTTGGATACGCATTCCTTCATAAAAACTCGGGTCCTCTTGATACAATGCAGGCAAAATCGAGCGAATGGTTAAATTCAAATCATAACCACGTTTAAACTCAGTTAACGCACGTAACAGTTGCATCGCCTTCGATTTATCGATACCAATAGAAAATAAGAAGAGCAGGTTATACGGGCCCGTTTTCTCAACTACAATGCCGCGTTCATCAAGAAACTTAGCCACTAAGGCCGCTGGAATCCCTGAGGCTTCAAGCTCACCTTGCTGGTTCATTCCCGGGGTTAACAACGTAATTTTAATGGGATCAAGGTACATATGATCATCATCAATACCTTTAAAACCATGCCAGTTATCGTTAGGGTCTAGCTTCCAACATTCTGTCGTATCAATGTTTTCTGGCTGCCATACATCGAAGAACCAGCTATCACTTTCACCTTTTAACCGTTTGATCTCTTTACGAAAACGTACCGCTCGATCAATAGAATCTTGCATCAACTTACGGCCTGTGTTGCCACGCATCATCGCCGCTGCAGTTTCGGTTGACGCCACAATTCCGTATTGAGGTGAGGTCGAGGTGTGCATCATAAAGGCTTCATTAAATGACTCTTTATCAAACTCACCTTTGATGTGAATCATCGAAGCCTGTGAAAATGCGGCCAGCAGCTTATGGGTTGACTGCGTTTCATAGAACACTTTACCCGGCATCGCCTGCCCACTCATACCACACTTGCCGTCATAAATAGGGTTAAAGTTAGTGTAAGGCACCCAAGCACTGTCGAAGTGGATGTGTTTACAATCTAACGATTCTTTGATGAATTGCGTGTTATAGAGCAAGCCATCATAAGTGGAGTTGGTAATAACAGCGTAGCTCGGCGCGCTTGCACCCGGAGTCTTCGCCACTTTTTCTGCGATCACTTCGCGGCTAAATTCGCGTTGTGGAATACCGCCTAAAATACCGTAAGCATTACGGGTCGGACGGAAATAAATCGGCGTGACATCGGTCATCATCATCAAATGGGTCAGAGACTTATGACAGTTACGATCCACCAACACCGTACTTCCTGCTGGTGCAGAATACATACCCACGATTTTGTTCGATGTTGACGTTCCGTTCGTCACTATGTATGAGCTATCGGCATTAAAGGTACGAGCGATATACTCTTCGGCTTCTTTATGTGGGCCAGAGTGATCCAATAGCGAGCCAAGTTCAGGCATCGAAATAGAGACATCCGCCTTAAAGGTATTCGGGCCATAAAAATCGTAGAAAATGCTGCCCGCAGGGCTTTTTTGAAATGCCGTTCCGCCCATATGTCCCGGAGTACAGAAGGTATATTTCCCTTCTTCGACGTATTTAAACAGCGCTTTGGTAAACGGAGGCATAATGGCGTCTTTGTATTCTTGCGTCGCCTGATTAATTTTGATCGCAATATCATCAGCCATGCCTAGTGCGTACTCAAAAAAGCTGACATTCAAACGCAAATCCGTCAGTGAAATATCCAAGGTGGATTGTTCGTTAGCAAAAGCGTGCACAGGCAGTTTTTCATTGACGTCGCTGATCCGCTCACAAAGCTCTAGAGAGTATTTATCCCAGTCAAATAGCACCCCACAAATTCGAGGATTCATCTCAATCAATTTGATCAGATCTTTATCATCAACCGGATAAACCACGTCATAACCAGCCTTTTCTAAAGCCGCATGCAGCTGACGAACTGGCTCTTCTTTAAAGAACACACCCATGTGGTTCAAAATAGCAAAAATATTCATTTGGACATCTCCAAGACGAAGAAAGGCGCTCCCTATCCATTGCGATAGTGAGGAGAAGAAGCACCAAGGGGTAAATGAACGCTAGCGGTGCATGTTAACCATGCCCTAGCGAGGGAAATTAAGCCGCTGACACGGGCTGATCGTTTTTATGTAATTCCATGTACTGAGCCAGCCCTGCTTTTTTGCTGTAGAACATCAAAATCACTAATGACATGATAAAGGTGGCAGTTAACGTTGTTCCTTCCGCTCCGGCTAACGCCACCATACAAAATGCGCAAGCCACACCGGAGAACAACATCACAAAGCCATTGCGAGTCGTCATACCTTCAAAACGAATCAAGTTAATGCTGGAATAGAAATACGGCAGCATGGTGAGTAACACCGCATCGGTTGTGAGTTGACTAAAGATATCGGCAGCGTGAGCCGTTTGAGAACTAAAGGTCATTAATACACACATCAGAGCCGTCATCTTAATTGATGCGAGAATTAAGCCTTTCTTCGGCACACCATTGTTATCAGTATCACCGTAAATTTTCGGGAAGTTGCCATCACTCGCGGCGCGTTTTCCCGCTTCGCCAACCAACATCATCCAAGAACCTAATGACGTAAAACAAGCTAATGCGGTAAACGCAGAAACAAATGGCGCAGACCAACTGCCGAAGAGTGCTGTCGTGGCAAGCGCAAAAGGAGCACCGGATGCAGCCACTTCAGCAGCGGGGAACATACCACTGATCATTTGTGTAGAGAGAATATAAATAACCCCTGCTAACGCCGTACCCAACATGGTCGCTAATGGCACAGTGCGTTTAGGATTATGGACCATACCCGATGACACCGCCGCCGATTCGACACCGACAAAAGACCACAAACAAATCAGCACCGCACTAATAATGGCATGGTTATCGCTGCCAGCAGAGACGTTCCAGTTCTGTTGATAGGTTGCCATATCAAAGTGAGTCCAGCCCAGTAACGCCGTTCCTAATACGGGAACTAGAATTAATGCCAAACCAAAGGTACATAAACGGCTAACCCAGCTCCCGCCTAATAGATTCACTAAGGTAAATAACCATACTGCAGCAATGGTCGCTAGACCGGCAGGAACAGGGTTGTTCAAAACGGGGAAGAAAACGGAAAGATAAGAGACCCCAGTGATGGCAATCGCTAAATTACCAATCCAGTTTGCATGGTAATAAAGCACCCCAGCTTGAAAACCAAACACCGGTGAGACTTCACCTGCATAGGCAATCGGACCACCTTGTTGTGGGTTTTTGGTCGCTAAGCGAGCAAACACAAACGCCAAACTCAGCGCACCAATAATACAAATGATCCAACTGAATAAAGAAATAGAGCCAACCGTAGCAAGACTTGAGGGTAACAAGGCAATACCACTGCCCATCATGTTACCCGCTACTACCCCGGTACAGGCGATGACGCCAATTTTTTTGGTATTCGATGACATAACGTCTCCCGATATTTTCTACGAGCGATGAGCTCAAACCATAATGAGCAAGAGTCGTGATTGGCGAATAAGCCACTGCAACGCCTTACTGAATTTGGCTGCAGCTTACGCCGAAAAGTCGCAGAAAAAATAAGGATATCGTTATCAATAAAACAATGACTGAATCCGTATGTTTTTAGATAAAGACAAGAAAAATAAAAATAAAAATCTATATTTTTCAAATAGATAATCACAATAACAACCAAGCCTCACAAAAGGTAAAAAGATAAAGATCAGGATAAAGGTCTTGCGCTACTGAGATAAGTTGACGTGATCAAGCGATTGAAAGGACAAAAAGGAAAATCATGTTCACCAAAACAAAACCGAACCGCGTTTTTCTGATGAGCATGATTTAGCGAAGAGAGATTAAGAGATAAGAGATAAGAGATAAGAGATAAGAGATAAGAGATAAGAGATAAGAGATAAGAGATAAGAGATAAGAGATAAAAGATAAAAGATAAAAGATAAAAGATAAAAGATAAAAGATAAAAGATAAAAGATAAGAACAAAGTAGAGAAAGGACAGCCGACGCCATCCCTAGGGTCTGTTGACCTTTCGCGATTAAATCGACGGTTTATCTGCGTTCGCCAATAATGGCCTCGCCGTAAAATCAACCGCCGAAAGCTCGGCAAATGCCTCTTGAGCCGGAATAATTTGCAGCTCCCATTCTCCACACTGCGCAGTGGCTTTTAAAACACGATAAACCGCATGATTACACAGCTCGAATGATTTCACAGGATCATGATTATTCAGATAATGCCCAGTAAACAGCGATGTGATTAAATCACCCACACCAACGGGTTGACGGGCAAAGTCCAGCAACGGCCGAGTAACAATAAACAATCCATCCGCACAGCCCATCAACATCGTAAATTCATCTTCTGATGCACTATGCAGATGTTTGACTAAGACAATTTTCGGTCCCATGGTCAAAGCGCGTTGACACGCCTTGATCGCCGATGGCAAATCGCTAATTTCAATTCCAGTAAAATGGGTTAACTCAAACTGATTAGGTACAATAATATCCGCTTGTTTCATGATCCGCTCACAGAGCGCTTCCGTTACCTCAGGACTGACAACACAGCCCTTTAACGGATCACCCATGACGGGATCGCAGATATACAAGGCGTGAGGATTGGCCGCTTTCACACGCTCAACGGTCTCTAAAATTTCATCAGCCTGCGTGCCGCTTCCCATATAACCAGAAATGATCGCTTTCACGTCGCGCGGCACATCAATACTGATTAATCCATTAATAAGCTCCGTGATGCTGCCCAATGGCATCACCTGTCCTGTCCAGCTCTGCGCGTATTGGGTGTGGTTGGAAAATTGAACCGTATGAATCGGCCAGACAATATGCCCTAAGCGTTGCAAAGGAAACACCGCCGAACTGTTACCGGCGCAGCCATAGACCACATGAGATTGGATAGAAAGAATACCTTGCATCATCGCCTCAAAAAGAGCACATCGCTCCTAATATAAATACATCAACATCACAATATACGTACTGACAACAGTGGCGATAAAGTCATTATTCATTGTGTTACTTAAATCTATGCCTTGCGTTTATAGCACCGTCGTCACCGAAGGATGCACCGCACGATAAAGCGCATAATCTATCGATTTAAGGTTGCTATAAAAAGCTAAATTTTCACATAACAGGTACGTTTCGAGCGAAATATCCATATAAAATGCTTCACTGTAAGCTTCACTGGCACGCTCGGTATCGCCTTGTAATTCAGCGAGCTTACCCAATAACACATTACCCAACACCGACTCACGAACACTGAGCGCTTGTTGCAAATACGCATCGGCCTGCTGTGGATTGTCGCGGATAATTTCATGTAATGCTAAAGCTTCAAAAATACGTGGTTGCGGCAAAGGGTGGCCCTGATCGACAGCAAGTAGTAACTGTTGGGTTAATTGATTAGCACGGTCAACACTCAGTGATTGTCTAGGGTCGAGGGCCGTTTGTACGTAATAGGCAACCAATAATTCCGCTTGTAAATAGTGATTGATTGGTTCCATTTGCAACGCCTCTTCCAGTAGTCGGATTCCCTCTTTAAAAGACGAAGGTTGAGAAACGTTGAAATAATGATGCGCACGAACAAGCTTCAGCAATACTTGCTGGTTCTCAGGCATCGCCGCCATCAATAACGATGCTTTATTCTCTGCATCGGGTACAGCCAAAGCCTGCATTAATTCCGATGAGGCTTTCTCTATCACCTGCTTGATTTGCGGTAAAATCAATGGATATTGACGACTAAAAAGCGTAGTCCCTGACGCATTATTTCGATACTCCACATCCAGATAAGTATGCCCAGCCTGATCCTGAATCTTCACCGTTACGGTCTTACCCGGTAAAACGCCCGCCACAAAACGAGCCTTACTCAGTCGCACTCGATAATGACTCGCCTGCGCAATATCAGCCGCGAGTTTTTGAACTAAACCATCCGATAACTCGATATGGTCTTGATCCTGAATCAACGTCTCTTGGAAAGTAAACTCAATTAAGTGAGTATCTATTGCTTGAGTGATGTTGGTTTCGGATTGGTAGTAAATAAATACCCCAAAAGAAATAATTAAGGCGCTGATCCAAAGTACATCAAAGGCCATTGATTTCCAGCGACGAATCTCAATCTTATCTCGCCGAGTGGCGGGCTTGCGGCTGTTTAATGCTCGAGTTAATGGCCCTGCAGGAAAGATCATATCCGTAGATGCCGTGTCCATCTCTTGATGCTGATGCGGTTCGACATGACGCTCTAAGTCATCATCCACAAGGGTATGATTGGCGTCAACACTCGGCTCTGGGGCTATCTCAGTGACGCAGGCAACCAGTTTATAACCACGTTTGGGAACCGTGATCAAATAGTGAATACTTTCTTCACGACCATCACGCAATAGTTTTCTTAACTCAAAAATCGATTGCGTGACCACCTGATCGGTCACAATTGCACCGCCCCAGACATGCTCTATTAACTGTTCACGACAAAAAACTTCTCCTGGATTTTTTGCAAGAAAATACAGAAGGTTAATTAATCTTGGCTCGACCGAAACTTCCCTATCTTGGCGATACAATTTATTTTCATCAACGTTTAATATCCAATCGTTGATTTGAAAATGCATTCCAACCATGTGTGTACCATGAAGTATCAGTATCCCCTTCCAACTTGACGTTGCTGAGCTGTTGACCACGGCAGCACAACGACGACATCAAGTCATGGAGGGATAGGCAATGATTAAGTGATATTTATATCACTTAATCAAGAAGGGCTGGATTATATAAAGATTTAGATCAACCGACTAATTATCCGGCAAACTAAAAATGCAAACTAAGGTTGATTATTCCAACGCCGCTAAAATGGAACAGTGACTGGCATCATCATCGGTGTCACCACAGCAGGCGTCATTGATCTTTTTTAATGCGATGCGAATACGCGTTAACTCAGCAATTTTCTCATCAATTAACGTCAGTTTCGCGCTGGTGATCGATTTCACTTCAGCACAGCTGTGTTCGGTCGCTTCAAGCTTAATTTCCAGTAATTCTTTAATTTCGTCCAAACTCAAGCCCAGTGCTTTGGCTTTTAAAATAAAGCTTACTTGGCGCTGATTAGCCTCACTGTACAAGCGATAACCCGATTCGCTACGCCCCGCAGGTTTGATTAAACCGTTTTTCTCATAAAAACGTAGGGTATCGCTCGATACGCCACAACGCTTAGCTAACTCGCCGATCTGAAACATTGATTTTCCTCCGTAAAGCCAATGGAGTTTTTACTTGAAAAAATGACTTTTAACGATTATTTTCCTCACGCCAAACGATTGCGCAAGACCTTTAACCAGAATTTGGCTAGAATATGCGCCATCTTCACACAAGAACAACGCTCATCATCGGCGCATTACATTACCGTGCTTGGGATGAGAAGACGCTTTGTGGTAAAACATTTTGATTATACCCAAGTCATCCGTGATTGCTTGGGCCAAATACACTCCATCAATGAAAGGAAAGTGGAAGCATGAACAACGCTCGCCCTATTCGCCGCGCTCTGATCAGCGTCTCTGATAAAACGGGTATTCTTGAATTCGCGCAAGCACTTGCAGAACGTGACGTAGAACTTCTCTCAACGGGTGGCACCGCTCGCCTTTTAGCCGATCATGGCCTCACGGTGACAGAAGTATCTGATTATACTGGCTTTCCAGAAATGATGGATGGACGAGTAAAAACCCTGCACCCGAAAGTGCATGGCGGAATCTTAGGCCGTCGAGGTCAAGATGATGCCATCATGACAGAACATGGTATTCAACCAATCGATATGGTGGTGGTAAACCTGTATCCCTTTGCTGATACCGTGGCGAAAGCCGGTTGTACATTAGCGGATGCGGTTGAGAACATCGATATCGGTGGGCCAACCATGGTGCGTTCTGCGGCGAAAAATCATAAAGACGTGACGATAGTGGTGAATGCGCACGACTACTCACGTGTGATTGCAGAAATGGATGCCAATGGCAACGCTCTGACCCTAGATACGCGTTTTGACCTTGCTATTGCTGCTTTTGAACATACCGCCGCTTACGATGGCATGATAGCCAACTACTTCGGCACGCTAGTTCCCTCTTATGGCGACAATAAAGAAGGGGATGAGGAATCCAAGTTCCCAAGAACTTTTAATGCACAATTCATCAAAAAACAAGACATGCGTTATGGCGAAAACAGCCATCAAGCGGCGGCGTTTTATGTAGAAGCTCACCCAGAAGAAGCCTCAGTAGCGACCGCGCGTCAAATTCAAGGCAAAGCATTATCGTACAACAACATTGCCGATACCGACGCTGCGCTTGAATGCGTGAAAGAATTTACTGAACCAGCCTGTGTGATCGTCAAACACGCGAATCCATGTGGCGTCGCCTTAGGCAGCGATATTCTTCAAGCCTACCAGCGCGCTTACCAAACCGACCCAACCTCAGCCTTTGGTGGCATTATTGCTTTTAACCGTGAGCTCGATGCGGCGACTGCAACAGCGATTATTGAACGCCAATTTGTCGAAGTGATTATTGCCCCTGCGGTTTCTGAACAAGCGGCGAAGATTGTCGCCAGCAAGCAAAATGTTCGTTTGTTAGCGTGTGGTGAATGGTCGAGTAAAACCACTGGTTTCGACCTCAAACGAGTCAACGGTGGCTTGTTGGTGCAAGATCGCGACCAAGGTATGGTTACTGTTGATGATCTTAATGTCGTTACCACTCGTCAACCGACGGAAGAAGAACTTAAAGACGCGTTATTCTGCTGGAAAGTCGCGAAATACGTTAAATCGAACGCGATTGTCTACGCCAAAGGAGATATGACCATCGGTGTCGGCGCTGGGCAAATGAGCCGAGTGTATTCGGCTAAAATCGCCGGCATTAAAGCCGCCGACGAAGGTTTGCAAGTCGAAGGCTGCGTAATGGCTTCTGATGCTTTCTTCCCTTTCCGTGACGGAATCGATGCGGCCGCCCAAGCGGGCATTAAATGTGTTATTCAACCCGGTGGTTCAATGCGCGATGATGAAGTGATTGCCGCCGCCAATGAACATGGAATGGCGATGATCTTTACCGGAATGCGTCATTTCCGTCATTGATTTTGGTTCTAGGTCCTAGGGTCTTTAAAATTTAAGGAAATAATTATGCAAGTTCTCGTTATTGGTTCGGGTGGTCGTGAGCACGCTCTGGGTTGGAAAGTCGCACAGAATCCTCAAGTCGAAACCGTATTTATTGCTCCGGGTAATGCGGGTACCGCGCTTGAACCTAAACTAGAAAACGTCAATATTGCTGTGGAAGATATTGCTGGGTTAGTCGCTTTTGCCCAGCAAAAACAGATTGCCCTAACCATTGTTGGCCCTGAAATCCCCCTTGTGCTTGGCGTGGTTGATGCATTCCGTGACGCAGGATTGCCGATTTTTGGCCCGACTCAAGCGGCGGCACAGTTAGAAGGTTCTAAAGCCTTCACCAAAGATTTTCTCGCTCGTCATAACATTCCTACCGCTGCTTACGCTAACTTTACCGAGATTGAGCCAGCGCTGGCTTATGTACGTGAACAAGGCGCACCGATCGTCGTCAAAGCCGATGGTCTGGCGGCGGGTAAAGGAGTGATTGTTGCGATGACGCTACAAGAAGCTGAAGATGCCATTCAAGATATGTTGGCGGATAATAGCTTTGGCGAAGCGGGCAGCCGCGTCGTCATTGAAGAGTTTCTCGATGGCGAAGAAGCGAGTTTTATCGTTATGGTCGATGGTGAAAATGTACTGCCGATGGCGACTAGCCAAGATCATAAACGCGTTGGTGATGCCGATACTGGCCCTAATACGGGCGGAATGGGCGCTTACTCTCCTGCTCCAGTCGTTACTCAAGACGTACACGATCGTGTGATGCGTGAAGTGATTTATCCCACTGTGCGCGGCATGGCGGCGGAAGGTAACCCTTATACCGGTTTTCTCTACGCCGGATTGATGATTGATGCCCAAGGCACACCGAAAGTGATTGAATACAATTGCCGCTTTGGTGACCCTGAAACCCAACCGATTATGATGCGACTGCAATCAGATTTGGTTGAGCTGTGTTTAGCGGCGCTGGATGGCAAACTTGATCAAGTAGAATCGAAATGGGATCCACGTGCATCGATTGGTATTGTGCTTGCCGCTGGTGGTTACCCAGCCGATTATCGTAAAGGGGATGTGATTTCTGGTTTGCCGACGGAAGAAGTCGCTGGAGAGAAAGTCTTCCACGCTGGTACCAGTGATCAATCAGGTGCTGTCGTGACCAACGGGGGACGAGTATTATGCGCCACGGCATTAGGAGAAAGCGTCTTCCAAGCTCAGCAGCGCGCTTATCAACTCGCTAAGCAAATAGAGTGGCAAGGCATGTTCTATCGCCATGACATTGGCTACCGAGCGATTGCTCGTGAGCAAGCAAAATAGACGTTGCGACCATTACTGATGACCAAGTCATAATCAAAAAGCCGGATCACCGGCTTTTTGATTTTCTCGCGGCTATCTCAATCGAGCTTCTCTACCGCTTGTCTTATTTATCTTGTCTTGTTATCGAGCAATTTAATCGGCATCAATCAATGCTGGTTGAGTCATGCAAGCTCTGTCAGATTCTGCCACTAATAACACGCTGTCGACTTGCAACTGAGCACTGCTCACTCGACCCAACAAGGCAACATAATGAGGAGTTTTCAAACGTTCCATGACATGCTCTGGCGTAGTCAACGGCCAGATCACTTGCGAAAAACGACGTCCGGTACAGCTGGTTAAGCTTTGTCCGTCCCACACACCTTGATATAAAGACCAACCTTGACGAGCTTGCTGCTTGCTCATTGCTACCAGTTGCTGCGCTTGCTGCAAATACTCACTACGCTGCTCTAAGTTTAATGGCAACACTTTACCATCAACACGAAATTGCTGATAAACCGCTTCCCCTTGTTGGTTAAAGCGCACATGCACGCGGTAAGGGACCAATTGCGCGCCTCTTAGCTGCATGCCTTCACGCACCACTTCACGCACAGAACCAGACTCCCAGCGATAATTGGTTTGATACCAGCCGTAGTCGCCCATTAGTACCTGATCAGCACCATGAGCCGGACGATTTTGATATTCGGTATACCAATAGAAATGCGTCGCATCGCCCATCGTTTGACCACCGACATAGTCATTACGTTGATCAAGATTGGCATGAGGAACCGAAGAAGCACAGCCGATAAGAAGCAGGGTAAGAAGAAGTGAGAGGAATTTTTTCATGGTAGAGACGCCGAGATAGAATATCTCGGCGTAGTATAAATTACTTCAATGAATCTTTCAGTGCTTTCCCGGCAACAAATGCTGGAACATTAGCGGCTGAAATTTGGATCTCTTCACCGGTTTTTGGATTACGGCCAGTACGCGCCGCACGGTGATTAACTTTAAATGTACCAAAACCAATTAGTTGAACTTGGTCGCCCTCTTTAAGTGCACCTTCAACCGCACCAAGAGTCGCTTCAAGAGCAGCTTTAGCCTGTACTTTAGAAAGATCTGCTTTCTCTGCAATAAAGTCGATTAATTGGGTCTTGTTCATTAGGTTTCCCTTCTTATAGGTTATCAAATCGAACCCACTCTAAAACATAAATGCCCTATCTGGCAAAGGTTTGTCGTATCCGTTGTGCTTCTCTGACGTACTTTTAACCATAATATGAGTATTCACTCACAATTTACTGTATTTTCAAGCCTCGCCTGACCTTGTTTTAACCCACCAGCGCCTTTATTTATAGACAAAGACGATCAAACTCTCTACTGATTAGATACCCATAACTTGGAATAGTCAGCCAGTAGCAATGAACGAGAATCTTGACCTTGAAGTGAACAAGTATAGCGATATAGAGTAGCTATACTGTGTCAATAATCCGGAAAATGAACCTATTATTAAGGCTGTTATGCTGCTATTAAGCTTATACGTGACTATCGCGATTGGCGTTTCTTTTATTTGCTCCGTATTAGAGGCTGTACTGCTCAGTATCACTCCAAGCTACCTAGCTCAATTACGACAGCAAGATCACCCAAGTGCTGAAAAACTCTCGCTGATAAAAGCAGATATTGATCGCCCGTTAGCTTCAATCCTCACTTTAAATACCATCGCCCACACCGTCGGTGCAGCAAGTGCTGGTGCTCAGGCAAGCCTTGTTTTTGGTAACCAGTGGCTGGGATTATTTTCGGCATTGCTAACCTTAGCTATCTTAGTCTTATCTGAGATTATCCCCAAAACCTTGGGTGCCACCTATTGGCGTCAATTAGCACCTATCTCTGCCAATGTATTGCATTGGATGATTTGGGCTTTAAGCCCCTTCATTTGGTTTTCACAACAGATCACGAAACGTTTAGCCCCTCAACAACCATCGATAAAATTGCGTGATGAACTCTCCGCGATGGCATTAATGGCTAATGAAAGTGGCGAGTTAGCCGAAGGAGAGTCGAAAATACTCAACAATCTGCTCTCCATTAGCGATGTTCCCGTCACTCAAGTCATGACACCGCGAACGGTACTTTTCAGAGTCAGTGCCGATATGAGCATTGATGAGTTTTTGCATGAACACAGTGACACGCCATTTTCACGACCACTGATTTATAGCGGAGAGACGGATAATGTGATTGGTTTTGTGCATAGACTAGAGCTATTCAAATGGCAACAAAACCATCAAGGCGCTCAAAAGCTCGGTAATGTGATGCGCCCGTTGCATGTTGTGCTTAACACACAAACCTTACCGAAAGCGTTTGATCAGATGATGAAAAAACGTCAGCAGCTCGCGTTAGTCGTCGATGAATATGGCAGCGTGCAAGGCTTGCTAACCCTAGAAGATGTGTTTGAACACCTTGTTGGTGAAGAGATCTTGGACGAAGCAGACAAAGTCACCGACATGCAGCAACTAGCCACTGAACGCTGGGAGCAATGGAAAGAGGCACATGGCGTAATTGAAAGCCGAGATGAGGATGAGTCAGATCGTCGATAATGTCTCATCCTCTGACGGCTAAGCTCGATGATGTGATCTTGGCCTTAGGGTGCTTTTTGCCATTGGCGGAAATCGTTGCCCGTCGGAGCTTGGGATACGCGCAGACCAAATTCGGGTAAGACCGCATAAAGGTGATCAAAAATATCCGACTGAATGCGCTCATACTCAACCCAAACGGTCGTGGCAGTAAAACAGTACAGCTCTAAGGCGATGCCTTCATGGGTCGGTGCAAGCTGACGGACCATCAAGGTCATATGCTGATGAATCTCTGGATGAGCCCGTAAGTAACGCTCTAAGTAAGCGCGAAAACTGCCTAAGTTCGTTAATCTTCGGCCATTAATAGGGCTACTTTCATCAACGTGATGCTCACGATTATAAACGGTAATTTCTTGTACTTTTTGCTTAATATACGGTTCTAATAACTGGGCATGAGTTAAGCGCTCAATAGCCTGTTCCGTTAAAAACTGAACACTCGTCGCATCCACTAAAACACTGCGCTTAATGCGTCGACCACCAGCCTCACGCATCCCCTTCCAGTTCTTAAAAGAGTCAGAGATCAACGCATAAGTTGGAATAGTGGTGATGGTACGATCCCAGTTTTGCACTTTGACCGTGGTTAAGCTGATGTCAATCACATCGCCATCTGCGCCATATTTAGGCATCTCTAACCAATCACCGACACTGAGCATTTTATTGGCTGATAACTGCACCCCCGCCACTAAGCCCAAGATCGGATCTTTAAACACCAACATGATCACCGCGGTCATGGCACCGACACCACTGAGAAGCAGTACCGGCGACTTACCGATTAATATCGAAGTGACTAATAACGTGGCAATAATAAATAAAATGATTTTGAGGCTTTGGTTTAACCCTCGTAATGGCATCGTGCGGCCAACGGCGGTTCTCGATAGCAAGATTTCCAACACATTAAGCAACGAGTAAAAGGCTAACAGCCCATATACCACCACCCATAACGCCACCAAGGTCAGTATCACCTCACGTAAAGCACTGTCTTGTGATAACCACAGTTGGGTTTGAACACCGATGACCGCGCCTTGGATCAATAAAGCAATGCGACTGAATAAATTGCCAGCAAACAGCACATGTCGCCAAGAGGCTTGAGAGTCATCGGCATGTTGTTTTAACCATCTCACCACCCCCCGATGAAGGAAAACATGAATCGCAACAGCAATCAGTACAATCAATCCCAAAGCCTCAGCAATAGGGATAATTCTTGATAGTTCAATATCATACTGACTCAGCCATTGAGCCATTGATTCCAGCATGGGGCACTCCTTAAAATTGAGGTTGGATGATGAATATCGCTCGCAATACTCAAACGACGTAGCGCCGTAAATAAACAGAGTATCGGGGGTAACTAGCCTAACGTTAAGCCAATATTGCTCATACAGTCATCACGTAGTTCATGGCGCAGGTCTTTAATCAACTCAATATCTCGCTCGGTAACTTCACGCAAGGGTCTAAAAATCGCCCATTGCACATCCCATTCAGCGCACACCGCTTCATTGCTCTTTTGGTTGTCATTGGTGATCACTTCACCGGTTTGCGCCTCTTCTAACTGAGCCACCGTACGCACCGAAATTTGACTGACTTTTTGCATCGATTCATAGAGGTCATCTCGGTCAAGCAAACCATGCAATAACGTCGCCAGCGCTTCACAAGCGTCAATCGCTGGATAGACTAAATACAGCTCAAACGCTTCCGTCGTTGGGATCAATTCTTCGAGCTTCTCTAGCTGACGATCAAAGTCAATCTTGGCATTTTTAACGGTCATTAATTCCCAAACGCTATCCAAAATATCACGATAACGACGCGCATCCGCAAATTCTGTTTGCTGACAAAATAGAGCGTAATTAGGATACATGCGCTCACAAAGGCAAGCCATAAAGGTAATCTGTTGCCAAGGTTCAAACTTCTCAAGACGAAGCTGCAAAGGGTTCTGTAACATAGTCACTCTAATGATTGAGGAAAAAAGACCTTGAAAGTGTACTGGATAACGAGAGGGGAAAGCAACAAAGCGGCGAGGATGGTAGAAAAAACCGAGAGCCGGAATACAGAGAAGCCCAGGCTTATTACCTCTATATTCCAAAGTACAAATCTACACAAACAAACTCTAAAGCTTTTGAAAATCTGCCTACCTCATCGGTTCCAAACGCAATCCGCAGGGGGATAATAAATATTAAATTGGCTGATAGAGCGCTATTCTTGATGAAACTTTCTGTAAATAATGCTTAGTCTCATCATAAGGCAATTGATTGATTAACCGTTGATATACCTGTTCAGGTGTCAACCGATTGATAATCAAGGCTGCTTGACGAATATTAGTTGAACGCTCAGGGTTAAAGGTACGGGCCACATTACCAGCACCAGTATTATAGGCGGCAATCATACAATATAAACGACTTTGCTCGTCGGTGATGTCTTTTAAATAACGGCTATTCAATATATTCAAATAAGCTGTTCCTGTTTCAACATTAATATCAGGATGATATAAATCAGCTTCTGTCATCGGAACATCGATATTACGCAGCAACCGATTTACATCATGCCCTGCCGTGCTGGGGACGATTTGCATTAAACCGAATGCAGGTATATGAGATTTAGCTTGAGGGCGAAACGCAGATTCACTATGCATGATAGCCATCACTAAAGCTGGATCTAACGACCACTTATCACTCTCTTTGATTGCCAACGGTTGATAGATTTTTGCCCTAGTTTCTAAGCTATTATTCGGTAAATTCACTTTATAACTAATGATTTTTTTCGATGCTTCTTGAGCCGTTATACTCTTATCCGTTACCTGAACTGTGGAATGATTAGTAAGCTGTTGACGATGAGCTTGATATTGCTGACTAATAGTCGCGATTCGAGCTTTCGCTTCATCAAGTAACGCCATTTTTTTTCGATAGGCGCGCTGGTAAATAAAATCATCACCCACCCCGATATTAGCATCAATAAGTCTATCGGCTTGAATATCATATTCATTCATTTGCGAGTACGTTTGCTCAATGACAAATTGCTTCTCTTTTTGCTCTTGGGTCACGGAATAGTCAAGCTTTTCGGTAGAGACTTCCGCTTGAGTCAAATCTAAAGTTTCACCATCGGAAAGTTGTGCTTGCGCTTCGATAAGCTTACTGATCTGAGCTTTATCCATCGAAGGGTCAACTAATACCGATACTACTGCGGTATTATTTTCATAATCGACCACCCTTTTGACCGCATTGCTCTCACTGTAAGTCACCTCGGTGTACGAATCGGAGAGTTCCGCGCTTCCCCAACGATCAATCAAGGCCAGACGCTGTTGATCAAGTTGAGTGATATACGCGTCTCGCCACGTTTCATACTCATCTAGCCGTGCATCAACATACCGCTCAAATTCTTGATATTGCCTCTGTTTACTCTGTTTTACCTGCTCGGTTGCTTGGGTGAGTTCAGCAAACGCCGCCTCTGAATTGGCCACACTAACTGAAGATAACGTACTCAATAACAATACCAAGAGGGGCTTTTTTGTGCCTTTCATCGTTTATCCCTGATAAAAAAGGCAGGGGTAAACACCCTGCCTGATAAAACCATCATTAACTCGTTCAATCCAAATTAAATCATAACGCTTTCAATGAATTGAGCGCTTCCGTTAAATCCTGAGCCGCTTTTTCACTATTAAACTGAGCCCATAACTTTGACTCTTTACTCGCTTCATTTACCACTTGGTTGACGTTTTCTTGATAGGCTTCTTTATCCATACCTACCAATACATAAAGACCGCCAGCAGGGCTTACTTGGCTCACAATCAGCTTACTATTTGATAAGCTGCGTGTGACTACGTTTTTTGTGACGTTCTCAAACGTTTCTACCACATTTTCTAGCTGACCATCATTACTTGTTTCAACAGAACGTTGTACAGCTTGTTTAAACATATTGTTGACATCCGTTTGAAACTGAGAGGCTAGCTGAACTCGTGCTTCATTAATTGCTACATTACGCATCACACCCATACCTGCAGCGCTTTTCTTCGCATACCCTGTGGCACCTGCTGCCAGATCTTTTGGCATTACATCACAGATCCACGCTGGCGCTTCAACCGCTGGTGAATCTGGAAATGTGCATTGAGCAAACTGCTGAGCTTGTTCAACGGTTTGAGTACTGCTACACGCTGCCACAGATAGCGCAAGCACACTCATTACTATTGTTTTTTTCATCATTCATTCCATATTATTGAACAGTCAAAACACGATTATAAGTTCTTAAATTTGCACTCAAGATCTAACCAGCTCTTACAAGGGTCAAGTACAACCTGAGCTTGATCTCCTTTGCGGATCTTCAGCGCAGTCTCCTCATCAATCGTCACCCATGAGAACTTAGCCTTAATACCATGCTCTGGGTTATTGACAATGGTTCCCTTACCGACACCAAAAGTTTCTAGCTCACCATCTTCACTTTTCATAATTTTAGAGAAGGCAATTTCATCTTTCGGCTGGATATTTTTATCTGACCCAACG
The DNA here is from genome assembly GCF_000176155.1 of Vibrio metschnikovii CIP 69.14. GTDB lineage: Bacteria > Pseudomonadota > Gammaproteobacteria > Enterobacterales > Vibrionaceae > Vibrio > Vibrio metschnikovii. The sequence continues at coordinate 49,870 of NZ_ACZO01000008.1, forward strand.
CCAATCTTAACCATGCTACCACTTTCACATTGGCGTAATTCTAACACCGAAGTCCTAGCCGCGAGTAATGACTTCAATTCTGCACTGTGTTCTACCGCTTCAGCCGCCGCCTTACTCGCTAAGCCTTGATAAGCTGCATCATTGATTGGGCAGCTTGAATTACGCGTCTCGGTAGAAGCATACTCATCGCCTTTAATGTCAATACGTTTCACTAAAGCCATGTCAGGAAGTGAAACGACTTTGACAATACCAGCAACTTCCATTTTGTAACTGCATTTTGCTGGCACATGCACGGTTTCGCCTTTTTTATTTTTATAGCTACGCGCTTCACTAAAAGACTTCGAAAAATCCAGATTCGTTACTTCAGTCAACACGGCATAATCGGCAATCGGTACACCTTTGGTGTTATAGCGACCACTTTGCTCTGCCAGCTTAATTTCACCTTTTAGTTTATTCGCCAATTTACGGTCAACCAGCTCGGTGCCAGTTTCAACGATTTGGCTTTCCAGAGAATTACGAATCACCGATTGCACACGATCTTGCGCCACATCTTTAAAGTTGACATCCACCGGTAACACAATCGCTTTAACATCTTGGCTGGATTTAGCGGGAACCTCTGACTCCAAAAGAGGGACAGACGTATCTGGTGTACAAATAGGTACAGGCCCCATCGAAATACAGCCAGAAAGTAAAGCAGACACACCTAGCGCCACTGCAGTTTGTTTAAACATTAGATAACTCCATCGTTTTTTTTATTTGAATCCCAGTGAAGACCATAAACCTTGTTGTTCAATCAACTCCATCAAATGACGCTGAGCAGCCTCTTGTGAAAGAGCATAATTGGATAAGGAATTGCCACTAGAGATAATTTCATTACTGGCGAGAATAGTTCCGTCCTTCGCTTGGAGTGTAAGCGATGTGAACAGAGTAGAAATGTAAGCATCCCCCACCCGACTTTGCCGAAGCTCTGAGGTCAAGACAAGCGAATGAGTCCGCTGTGTAGACTGGTTAAAACTGGTTTTTAAACGTTGAGTGGAAAGTTTATCAGCTAATAACTCGGCACTTTTGTTATTATTTGCAGCAGCAATCATTTGAATCAGGATGGATGACTGCGCCTGAGCGACTTGCTTCTCTAATTGCTCAATCTGTGGTGCCGCTGGTGCTGATGCGCCAAGCGAGCGAAGCATTGCTTGGCGTACTGCAACATGATTTATCTCACTTAATAAATGACGACTTTCTAACCACCAAGGAAGCACATCTTGATGTACACGTTTACTGATCTGCGCGTTTGCTTGGCGATCACTGTGTTGAATATCGGCTTGCAACTGAGCGATCACGGTTGCTCGGCTCACTTGAGCTTGCACGTAATACGCAATATCGTTTTTTTCTACTCTCGGATATTCAATCCCCGTTAATGTCACCGTTGCCGTTTTACTATTGACCTTATTATCCACTAGAGAACTACTGGAGGTATTGGCATTTTGACTTTGAAAAATATCACGAGAAGAGAAAGAAGAATCGATCTGAGTCCATAACTGAGCATTGATCTGACTCAGGGCCATTTGTTTCGCTTGCTCTAAACTACGCCCTTGCCCAACAGTAATCAGATAAACGGGGTGATTAATTTGCGGCTGTTGATACCAATCTGGAGGGATAGTTACAGTAGATTGACAAGCCGATAACACCCATAAACACCAAGAGAAAAACAGCACTTTCTTGACAATAATCATAAGAAAAATTAGCTAAAACCTGACACAAAAGAATAATTGGCAAATATAACTGCAATTTATAGCATGTGAATCAACTTTGCGGAAAAGATCACACTTTTATGATGGCGATCATATATTTGAAATATTGATTAACACTTTTTAACCAAAATTCTTATAAAAAACACCCAACTCAATAAAAATGAGTTGGGTGTCAAATTAAAACTGCAAGCGATAATTGATTACAACCTAAAGCGGTTAATCTCGCTTTGTAGTTCTTTAGATAACTTCGATAGCAGCGACGCTTGATGCGATGCTTCTTTTGCTTCATTGGCGAGACCATCAGAGACATCACGAATAGCTTGTGTATTACGGGTAATTTCTTCCGTAACAGAGGCTTGTTCTTCTGCCGCGGTAGCTATCTGGGTCGCCATATCGCTGATCGTTCCGACAGAAGCGCTGATTTGCGCCAAACTTTGCGCAGCAACATTGGCATCTTCGACACTACTTTCCGATAGCTTACTACTGTCATTCATGATGCCCACCGCTTGGGCTGTCGTTTTCTGTAACGTCTCAATGGTTTTCTGGATTTCTTGGGTTGAGTCATGAGTTCTTTGGCTCAGTACTCGAACTTCATCTGCTACCACTGCAAAGCCACGACCTTGCTCACCCGCCCTTGCCGCTTCAATTGCCGCATTCAGTGCCAACAAGTTGGTTTGCTCAGCAATACCTTGAATCGCCGACAATATGGCATTGATGTTTTGCGCATGTTGATTGAGGTTTTCAATGACACCTTTCGCCACCAAGACTTCTTTAGAAAGATTGCCAATCGACGCTTGCGTATGCTCAACTTGCTCTGCGCCATGCTGAGATATTTTCACTGTATCCAATGCGGTAGCCGCAGTATTATCCGCATTACTGGCGATTTCTTGAGTGGCTGCCGCCATTTCATTAATCGCTGTCGCAACCATGTTAATCTCGTCTTGTTGCACAGTGATCCGTAAGCTTCGCTCATGAGCTTGTTCTGCCGTACTCTCCGCTTGTAAATTTAAGCCACGCGATACCTCTTGTAATCGGGTGATCATGCTATGCATGTTATTAACAAATTTATTAAAGTTATTGGCTAATGCACCGACTTCATCCTGATAACGAGGCTCAATACGCTGAGTTAAATCCGCATCCCCTCCAGCGATTTCGGCCAAAGCACTCGATACGCGGTTAAGATCTCGAAACAGGAAACCGACTAACCATGCAACAAGGACGGCCACCAAACCGGTAATAATAACGGCCGTGATGATCAATTGACGCATTAAGCTACTCATCGTGGCCAGTTCAACGGACTTATCAAGTTCAATGCCCAATAACCACTCGGTACCCGGTACTTTCGAAAAAAAGAAGAACTTATCAACGCCACCGACCTTCACTTCTTGAACCTGATTATCCTTAACCGATTGGTTAATCACCGCCATGGTTAAATTCGAGCTGTAAGTGTTGAGCGGTTTTAAAATCAAATCGGCATTACGGTGAGCAATAATATTGCCTGTATTGCCATTAACCAATAACGCCGACGATTTTGCTCCTGCGTCGATGGCAATCACATCTTTAACCAATTGTTCAATCAATACATCGGCACCAATTACCCCAAATAGACGTCCATTACGAGAAATAGGTTCAGCAATTGTGACCATTAATTGACGAGTAATCGCATCGGCATAAACGTTAGTCAGTATTTGTCGATTCTGCGCTTTTGCATCGCGGTACCAACCACGTGTACGCGGGTCATAACTGGTATCAGAAGCACCGCGTTCAGGAATCGAGCGGTGCATGCTGCCTTGCTCAGTCCCAAAATAGAGTAAATCAAATCCGCCCGCTTGTTGGCCTTGCTGTAAAAAAGGTAAAAAATTCTCCTGTCCTGTATGCGGAATCACCGAGGTGACAATGCTGCCACGAATGGTTAACCACTGGTTAATTGCGCTAGTGGCCGATTTGGCGATGCCATGAACTCTAGCCTGTAAACTATAGTTGGTTTCATTTTTTAATTGGTTGACAGATAGTGTCGTCAGCACCAGCGCCATAAAGGCGACCGCGAAAACGCTGGTGCCAATCAGTTTACTTTTTAACGACAGACTCACAATTCACCTCCTTGGTGAACAAACGACTTTCTAAATGTAGGAGAACAACGATTACGGTATTTATGTGGTTCTTATAACCGTAGGCTATTTTTAAAACCACCGGAGCTTTTTGTCTCTTTTAATTTAAAAATTTAGCCTAATTCTCAAATTGGTTTTCTGTTTGCAGTCTGATATTCAAGAAAATTGGCAGCAAGTGAATGGACATACTCAAACAACTTGGAGTTGCAGGTAGGCGGCAAGTGAGTGAATCCCCATGAGCATAGGCAAGCTCTATGATTGGGGTGAACGAACGTAGCCAACACAGCTACAGCTTCAAATAGGAAGAGTATAGAAGTGTTTATTTTGGGTAACATAGAGATAGTATTTGCTAAAAAAGGGCAATCAGATGATTACCCTTTTTCTTACGGATTAGCTGATTGAAGACGACTTAGGAAGTAAAAAGAGTCCACTGGCATTAATGCTAAGATAAGCATGATGAATCAACTGCTCATTAAACTGCGCAGAGTTTAATTGTAACAGTAACTCCTCTCCATGCCAGTTAACCATAACTTCATACATCGACCCCATATAAACGACTTTTTTTACATCGCATAACTGGCTCATTTCGCCGTGGTCTTGCAATAAAATCGCTTCTGGACGCACCCCAATTTGATATTCACCGGGCTCTTTATTAGCCGTCACCACTTTGTCTGCTGTGATGGCATAACCATGAATCGAGATGTTTTCACCATCAAAGTGCCCTTGGAAGATATTCGCCTCGCCCATGAAGTTTGCCATGAACATTGAGGTCGGTGCTTTATATAGCTCTTGAGGCGCTCCAATTTGCATAATATCACCGTCTTTCATAACGATAACCGTATCTGAAACCGCAAATGCCTCAGCTTGATCATGGGTTACATACAATGAGGTAATATCAAAACGTTGCTGCAGTTCACGAATGGTTTCACGCATGCTACGACGCAAGTTAGCATCTAAATTACTCAATGGTTCATCAAACAATAACACTTTAGGCTTTAACACTAACGCACGCGCCAAAGCCACTCGCTGTTGTTGCCCTCCTGATATTTGGTCAACATAACGATCGCCCATCGCTTCTAAGCCAACAATTTTTAACGCCTCTTCAACGCGTTGACGAATCTCACTACTCGGCAACTTAAGCATTTTTAAGCCATAAGCGACATTGTCATATAAGGACATATGAGGAAACAGTGCGTAAGACTGAAATACCATACAAATATCGCGTTGTTGAATCGAACGCTCAGTAACGTCCTCTCCATCGATAAAAATTTGCCCAGAAGTCGGCTTTTCTAAACCAGCCACGAGTCGCAAAACCGTCGTTTTACCACACCCAGAAGGACCCAATAAGGTGACAAGGGTGCCTTTTTTAATCGCCAGATCGAGATTACCAATGACCGTATTATCGCCAAAGCGTTTGCAGACATTTTTGAGTACAACAAAATTTTCTTTTTCCATGGTCACTCTCCACTAGGATTCTTGGTTATTCGAGCGTGAGCGAGCGACACGCGCCTCACCAACCCAAAAGTCAAACAGTAAGATAATTGCCAACATCACAACGATCAGAACAGAGCCATACGCAATCGCTATCCCATATTCACCATCTTCGACACGGTTTAAAATATACGATGTCGCGACCCGAGTTTCTGGTGTCACCAAAAAGATAATCGCGCTCACCGTGGTCATTGCACGGACAAAGCTATACACCAATGTCGATAAAATCGCGGGCCTTAATAGCGGTAAAATAATATATCGAATAGTCTGCCAAGAACTCGCACGTAAACTTAACGAGGCCTCATCTAACGATTTATCGAGCTGTCCTAAACCTGCGATACCTGAACGAATGCCCACAGGCACATTGCGCATGACCATAGATATAACAACTATCGCTGCCGTACCGGTTAAATAGATGGGAGCATTATTGAACGCCAAGATATAAGAAACACCAGCGACCGTTCCCGGAACAGCAAAACAGAGCATGGTGGAAAATTCGATCACTTTCTTACCATAAAACTGCTGACGAACCACAACATAAGCAATCAACAAACCAAATAAGGCGGTCATCGGTGCCGCAATACCCGCGTAGATCATCGTGGTGATTAAAGAGGGCCACGCACCATCCGACATCCCATTACCGAATAAATTAATATAATTATTAAGAGTCAATGTGTAATCGACGCCCCAATTAACGGTAAAGCTGCCAAAGAAAATGCTGCCATACAGTAAAATATTAAAGAACATCCATCCATACAACACTACCGTGACAAACCATTTCAATGAGGTAGGGATCGCCTGCACATCACCACGATAAGACTTACCCGAAATCGTCACGTATGAACGCTGACCAATCCATAAATACTGAATAACAAAAATACCCAAAGAAAAAACTAAAAGTATCGAACCGAGCGTACTTGCTGAAGCGTAATCAAGCTGGGCACCAACAATATAGAAATAGATTTGGGTCGCGAGGACATCAAAACTTCCCCCTAGCACTAACGGGTTACTAAAGTCAGCCAACGATTGCACAAAAATAATCAGAAATGAGTTTGCCAAAGCCGGTTTTAGTAATGGCAAAATGACTTGAAAAAACGTTTGATAGCGGTTGGCACGCAAACTATAGGAGGCTTCCTCTAAAGAAGGATGAAGTGACTTCATCGCGCCATCGAGAATCATAAACGACATGGGAGCAAAAGCCAGAACTTGAGCTAACCATATTCCCGAAAAGCCATATAGCCAGTTGGTTTGCTGTAATCCAAACCAATCCACCATCCATTCCGTCACGTAGCCGGAGCGACCTAACATTAATGTTACCCCTAAGCCAACAATAAAAGGTGGAGTCACAATGGGTAAGATAGAAAAAATACGGGCAATGAATGCTGAGCGTTTAGCTATACGTGTCGTGTAAATAGCAAACAACAAACCAAAAAAGGTAGCGCCGACGCCAACGGCAATCCCAAGTAAAATTGAGTTACGAATAATATTTAAAATATGAGATTGCGAGAGAATATCCCAAAACTGCCAAGCCACCCACTGTCCACTGCTATTTTGAAACATAGGAATAAAAATCGCTATGCTTGGGAAAATAATAAAAGCTGCGATCAACAGAACAATGGTAATTAATGCGCTGATCACAAAATAATCGCCGCCTAAATATTCTAATCGAGCAAAAGCTAACGTCATCACAGCAATAAATACGATAAAAAGTGGGATAGTGGCATAACCTAATCCTTGATAAGTTAACCAAGAAGAAAGCAAGATAACCCCCATACTGGCTAAACTGTAGCCGATATCGACATAGTGACGAATGACTTGACTGCGCTTCGGTACCCCCCACCCCCTAACTAATAGCCCAAGTGGTAAAACAAACCATAACCAAGCGATGCTTGGCTGACTCCATCCCATCGCTTCGTAAAACTCATCTGAGGTTGAATCAAACAAACCATAATCAAGAGCAAAAGAAGGGAGCAATATAAATGCCGCTATGGCTAAACCGATCCAATAAAAAACAGGATCCGTGTTATGAATAGCACCCGTATTTTGCTTCATGGACGTAATATTCTCAGTCATAACTCTACTCCGAGAAAAAAGATGATCGACCACCTAGTATTTAGGCAGCACAACATTAACCGGCACTGGATGACGGTAAAATAAATCGATTGATAGAATTAGGCAGCTCGGATTCAATCACCGAGCTGCGAGGGGAGATTAATTACCCATTTTGACATCACTGACCCATTTCGTGATCAGTCGCTTACGCTCATCTGCCGAACCATAGGTTTCCATATCATAGTCAATTAAGGTCAATGCCTTCGGATCGAGCGCTGCAGGAGACTGTTCTGCTAAGGTATTGGTTAAAATTTGGTAAGACTGCCCTTCTTTCCAAGCCAATTCCTGACCTTCTTTTGATAGTACCCAGTCAACAAAGCGCTTAGCATTGTCAAGATTACGTGCGCCTTTAATAATACTCACACCACCAATCTCATAGCCCGTACCTTCACACGGTGCAATCAGTTCTAATGGAGCACCTTTATCTTTCTCTAGTGAATAATCATGTAAAAAGCCAATACCAATCGCTATTTCCCCACGAGCAGCATTACGAGATGGAGCAATACCAGACTTAGTATATTGCGATACGTTTTTATCCAACGCAGTGAGGTAATTAAACGCCTTATCTTCATCCCATAATTGAATAAATGTCGCTAACGCGGTGTAGGCGGTACCCGAGCTTTGTGGATCGGCCATTTGAATTTCGCCTTTATATTCAGGTTTGGTCAGGTCAGACCAACATCGAGGGATGTCTAACCCTTTTTGTTGTAAACGCTCCGTGTTGACACCAAAGCCTAAAATTCCCATATACACAGCAGAGGAATAATTCCCTTTACGTTTAGCCGGATCTCGAAATTGCTCCATAATATTAACCAGCTCTGGTGACTGATAAGGAGTGAGGAGATCCATCTCTCCCGCCTGAGATTGAGGATCAAGCGTTCCACCGTACCAAACATCAGCACGAGGGTTGTTTTTTTCCGCTTCAATTTTAGCAAAGGTACTTCCCGAGCCGTTGCGAACCACGGAAGTGCGTACATTGTATTTTTCAGAAAACGCTTTGGTTTCAGCCTCACACATTGCATTAGTAGCGCTACAATAAACCACCAAACGACCCGCAGCACTCGCCTGTAAAGGGGAAAGTAAAGCGCCCGCTACGCACAATCCAAGCAAGCTACGTTTTATATCAACTTTCATCGTCCATTCCTTATTATTATCTACCGTTAAGTATCCTCAACGGTAGGTTTCACGTTATCGTCAAGGTCATAATTTATCCTGACGAGGATGCTCTGAAGCAGTTCGACAAACAGATAACCGATGATTTGGATGAGCTCATCAAACTGGTAAGAGTCACTTTTATTCCATTTGCTGTGCTTTAATAAAAGGCAGTAAATGTAAGCTGATTAACGCAGCGCACACCGTGAGTAGACAAAAGAAGCCTTCCCACCCCCATGCTTCAATCAGCAATGATAATGGGTAACCCGTTAAAGCCGCACCAAGATAACTAAACAGGCCAATAAAACCCGTTGCTGTTCCTGCTAAATCTTTACGTGAACATTCAGCCGCAGCCATACCTATCATCATTTGAGGGCCAAAAACAAAAAAACCAATCGAAAAAAAACAACCTGATAAAAACCAAACATGATTAATAGGCGTTAACCATAGTGCTGTTACTGAAATAAAAATTCCCAAGGCAAACAACAAATTCATTGGCGCTCGATTACCACGAAAATATTTATCTGAACCCCAACCACCAAATAATGAACCGAGAAAACCGCCGACTTCAAATAAAGAGACAGAAAGGTTGGCAGTTAAAATATTATATCCATGTCGTTCAACTAAATAGAGAGGTCCCCAATCATTAATTGCCATACGAACCATATAAACCAACAAATAAGATCCACATAACAGCCATAAGTATCGATTGAATAATACATAACGCATCACTGCGGTTTTAAATTTTAAAGCTTGTCCTTCTTTCTCATGAGCAAGCTCTAACTTATCTTGTCGCCATTGTCCGACGGAAGGAAGCCCTAATTCCATCGGTTTAGGTTGAATACGGTAACAAAGCCAAACCCCAACACAGACAGCAATACAGCCTGGAATAATAAAACCATAACGCCAACCAAAAGCGAGACTAATAGAACCAATAGCTATCGGAATCAACGCCCCACTTAAATTATGACAAGTATTCCAGATTGACCACCAAAAACCACGCTCACTTCTTGAATACCATGTGGTTAAAATTTTTGCACAGGCAGGCCAACCCCATCCTTGAAAAAAAGCATTACTCATCCACAACACAGAAAACAATAACAACGATGAGCTAAAACCAAATAAAATATTGATGATACCTGTTGCGATTAACCCTAACCCCATAAAATATCGAGAGCCTGAGTGATCGCTTAATAATCCTGATAAAAACTTTGAAATACCATAAGTCAGATAAAATAACGTGCCCAGAAAACCAATATCAGAATAGCGTAAGCCTAAATCATTGAGCATTTCTGGCATCGCAAAGTTCAGACTCTTGCGAGTGAGATAAAATACACCATAACCTAAATACATCGACACCATTAAATGCCAGCGCCAATAACGGTAACGTATTGCTACCTCACTATCATGAGTCTGCGCTGTACTTATCATCTGGTCGCCCATCCTCGCGCTTGACCTTGCCTCATCCTAGACAATGAAACGACAAAAAACATGAGACCTCACTTTAATTGACTAGGAATAATTCCTATTTTTGGATAACCAATGACTATTTTGTGGGCAAGTTAACAACAATATGCATGCCTTGACCGCTTCGTTGACTGGTTAACACAGAAAAATCGCCACCTAGTGCACTCACACGTTCGCGAATACCAATCAAACCATGCCCTCTTATGGACCAGTCATCAGGCAAGCCAATACCGTTATCTTTGACTTCTAAAGTCAAATCACTACCAGGAAAAAGGGTAATTTGCACTTCGCTTGCTTGAGCATGCTTAGCAATGTTGTTGAGTAATTCTTGTAGCATTCGAAACAGCGTCACTGACGTCATATCATCGAGTTTATAGCTGTCTAAGCCAATATTGAGCAACACATTAATTCCATGTTCGGCAAAACGCATATCTTGAATAAGCTGTCGTATCGCAGATTCAAGTCCTAGCTCATCTAATAGATGAGGCCTTAACCGTTTTAGTAATTGGCGGGTGGCTTGATGGATATTCATTGCAATGTGATGAATTTGGCTAGCGCTTTGCCGTACTGGGTCTGTCGACGCCAAACGTTCGGTTAACCTTGCTTGGATCTGAATTGCGGTAATATTTTGTCCAATATCATCATGCAGTTCACGAGCAACCGATTTACGAACCTCTTCCTCGATAGTGATCAACTGCCTCGCGAGACGCTGCTTATCCATTAGCTGAGTCGCTAAACGCTGATTGGCTTGCTGTAACGCCTTCGCCAAACTATGCTGACGGCTGATAGCGATCCCTAATCCCAATCCCACTAAGGATTGAGAGGCCATAAAGATCAAAAGCTCCTGCTCAGACGAAAATGAGCCACTCACCTGTCTCGCTGCAGCCAGTAAAATGGAATTCATGACACTAGCCAGTACCCCTCCCTGCCAACCATACCGATACGCCAAGAAAATATTTGGCAAAATAATGATCAGTAGAGCTAATGGTTTCATCTGCTCCAGCAAAACCAGCTCAGCCAATAACCCCAAGCTAAAAAAGAACAGACTCCACACTAAGACCCAAGGACTTAAGCGAACGTCTTGGTGAATGAGACTTGGAGTGAGAGGTAGCCAAATTTGATGTTTTAAATAATCAGATAATAAATAAAGAAATGGCGTTACCACTACAGCGCCGGTTAAGGTCACCACAGAGGCGTTGATCATATCAATGAAAGAAAGTGCTAATGGTTTGGATAACAAAAAAAAGACGATACCAACGAAGAGGGCATGGCTAATCATCAATCCCATCAGTAGTAAAAGTTTCTGCCAGTAATGAAGTAAAGCCGCTTTATATAAACCGCATATAGCCGCAAGGCTAAAACTCAAGATTGGAAAAATAAACATAAAATAGGTCACTGGCGTGGCAGATAATAACCATAAAATCACCCCAGCGAGTAACAAATCTGTCCCTAAGCAAACCCAACGCACGAAGTTAGGGGCTAATAATCCTACTGCAAGCCTCAAACCAGACGGAAAGAGTAAATATGCCATCAAATGATCCGTCGTTAGATAACGACTGATATTCCATAAACAAAACTGACTTATCCCATAAAAAAGAAAAGCAAACATGCCATGAAATAAATAATGACTATTTTTCATTACGAATCTTGAGCAAGTAAACGATGTTGTATCGCGAAACGAATCAAATCGACAATATTACTTAAACCAAGTTTGTTCAAAATATTGGCTCGATGAACATGGACAGTTTTATAACTCAGAAATAGCACTTGTCCAATTTCCTTAGCATCTTTGCCTTGGATCAATAAGAAAAAAATCTCACGCTCTCGTTTGGTTAACTCCATCAGCACATTTTTTTCTTGAGGATTACTCAAATTAAACAACGCATCAGCACACAAATAACGGTGTCCACGTGCCACCATACGAATCGCATCGACTAATTCACTAGGACCACATCGCTTCGATAAATAACCACTCGCTCCACTATCGATCGCTTTACTCACAAAAGAAGCTGAGTCATAAATACTTAAAATAATCGCTTTGAAATGAGGGTGCAGCGTTTTCAGACGAGCCAAGAGACTTAAGCCACTTTCATCAGGCATCGAGATATCCATAATCACGACATCTACTGGTTTTTTTGAAAGCGCTAAAAATGCAGCTTGTGCATCACCGTATTCACCAACCACTTGAATATCATCTTCTACATTAAGCAATTGAGCAAAGCCAGAACGAACCACTGCATGGTCATCCACTAACGCAACCGTAATCATTACTGACCTCAACAGACCTCTTTTCCTGTGAGAGTTATCATTACAGTGATGCATGATAACTGCAAATAAAGTCGGTCAAGCTGTGATTTCGGTTAACTAAATACCCCTCTTATCACTTCCTCACCAAGCGTGACCTTATTCACGCTTTGTACAACACCTTGCCGTTTCTAAGACTTTTTCTTAGTTGATCTAAGACCCTCTCTCATGCTCAACCAGCCAACAAGCCATACACTTTGCGACAACGCTTAAATACCCCTTTTATTTATACGGCAAAGAGAACGTATTATGTTGAAATTTCTAGAGCAGGTCAGAAAACCGACGTTAGATCTTCCACTCGAAGTCAGACGGAAAATGTGGTTTAAACCCTTTATCCAATCTTATTTGGTGGTCTTTATTGGCTATATGGCAATGTATTTGGTGCGTAAAAACTTCAATATTGCCCAAAATGATTTGATTTCGACTTACGGTTTATCAATGACGGAGCTGGGCTTAATTGGCCTTGGTTTCTCAATTACTTACGGCATCGGTAAAACGGTGGTGTCTTACTATGCCGATGGCAAAAATACCAAACAATTTCTGCCTTTTATGCTGATCCTCTCCGGTATCGCCATGCTGGGCTTCAGTTTCAGTATGGGCGGCGGTAGCGTCAGTCTATTTTTGATGATCGCCTTTTACTCTTTAAGCGGCCTATTCCAAAGTACTGGGGGACCATCGAGTTATTCAACCATCACCAAATGGACCCCGCGTAATAAACGCGGCTCTTATTTAGGTTTGTGGAATATGTCACACAACGTGGGAGGCGCTGGCGCAGCTGGGGTCGCTTTGTTTGGCGCTAACTACTTGTTTGATGGCCATGTGATCGGCATGTTCGTTTTCCCTTCGCTACTGGCGATTGTCATCGGTTTTATTGGCCTACGCTACGGTAGTGATTCGCCAGAAGCCTATGGTTTAGGTAAAGTAGAAGAACTGTTTAATGAGGTCATCAGCGAAGAAGATACCGCCGCCGAAGAGAACCAGATGACGCAGCGACAAATCTTTGTTGAATATATACTAAAAAACAAAGTGATTTGGTTGCTCTGTTTTGCCAATATCTTTCTCTACGTGGTACGTATTGGTATCGACCAATGGTCCACGGTTTATGCCTTCCAAGAGCTAGGACTATCAAAAGAAGTCGCGATTTCCGGCTTTACCATGTTTGAAGTCGGTGCGCTGGTCGGAACCTTAATGTGGGGATACTTATCCGATTTAGCGAATGGTCGCCGAGCCTTAGTTGCCTGCGTATCGCTTGCGTTGATCATCATGACCTTAGAGTTTTATCAACACGCCACCAGCGAATTGATGTACCTTTCTTCACTCTTTGCCTTAGGCTTTTTAGTGTTTGGCCCTCAGTTGTTGATCGGTGTTGCTGCGGTCGGTTTCGTGCCGAAAAAAGCCATCTCGGTGGCCGATGGCGTCAAAGGCACCTTTGCTTATCTGATTGGTGATAGCTTTGCGAAATTAGGCTTAGGTATGATCGCCGATGGCACGCCGATTTTTGGATTAACCGGCTGGAAGGGCACTTTTGCCGCGCTCGATACCTCAGCTTTCCTCTGCATTGGTCTACTGGCATTTGTCGCGATTGCCGAAGAGAAGAAAATCCGTAAAGAGAAAAAACGCTTATTATCTCTTTCTAGCTCACAAGCTTAATCTCCTCATCAATCTCCCGATCACATCCATTCACGGTGTGATGGGGAGAAGCTCAATAACTACCGATTGCCAGCGCGTCTATTTAGCGTTAATTTACCCTCTTGGTTACAGACTGATTCAATTTTATGCACAACGTGGTACTCGTCGATGATCATGTCATCGTCCGCTCAGGCTTTGCCCAGCTGCTCAATTTAGACCCAGATATTCAAGTTGTCGGCTCTTTTGGTTCCCTTGATGAAGCTCGGCGAGGCCTACCAAGCTGCCATGCCGATGTGGTGATATTGGATATTTCGATGGCCAATGAAAGTGGCTTTAGTTTATTGGCGGATCTGCCCTCTGGGTTGGCAGCGATTATGCTCAGTGTTCACGATTCTCCCGCCATGGTGGAAAAAGCGTTAGAGCTCGGTGCTAAAGGTTACCTGAGTAAACGCTGTAGCCCTGATGAATTAATCCAAGCGGTAAAGACCTGCGCGAGTGGAGGCTGTTATTTAACGGCTGATATTGCCAGCCGTTTAGTAACACCGAAACATCCGATTTCACCGCTGGCATCACTGACCCCACGCGAGCGAGAAGTGTGTCAATTGCTCGCCGATGGTATCGACGTTAAAACGATCGCCCAACAATTAGGACTGAGCCCAAAAACTGTCCATGTCCATCGAGCGAACGGTATGGAAAAGCTCGGCGTGAGTAACACCGTTGCTTTGGCGAACCTCATTCATCACAACTTAACCTAATGCGCTTACATCCTTTTACCGCCGTATGTAGCTTTTGCCTCATCGCTTGCACTTGGTTTTGCTTATGGGTGATTGGTTTTTACTTTGTCAACGATCCTGAATTAGCGATCCTGTTTTTCCCTTTTGCTTTGCGATTAGGAATTGCGCTCCATTGTTCCCATCGCTATTGGCCGATTCTGTATTTCACCGAGTGGGCGCTGACCATCAGTTTAGCGCTGCTCTTGGCACAACCGCAGTGGCTAACAATTTTGATTGCCAGTGGATTGAGTATCCCGATCACCGCTTTTGCTCAGCGCTATTATCATGGCGAACAATGGCGACGCTTAACGGTGATCTGTCTGACCATTGCGCTATGCGCCACCCTCAATACCGCTTCGGTAAGTTTCCATGTCCCTTCAATCTACCTCACTTGGTTAGTCAGTTTAACTGGTGGATTAATGCTTGTGCCAACCTGCTACTTACTCTGGAATTATCTGTTTCAAACACGTTGGTTACCACTTTCCGTACAACTGATCCGTCGAAAACCCAGCTTTAATGTCAAAGCGGTTTTGCTTTGTGGTCTCTTATTTACCGTTAGTATTATTCTACAAACCAGCCTACCAGAAGAGCTACGCCGCTTTGCCCCTTTTTGTCTTGCTATCCCGATCATCGTGTTGGCTTTTCGCTACGGTTGGCAAGGCGCGTTATTAGCAACCCTACTCAATAGCGTTGCTTTAATCGCGACGCGAAATGATGTCTCTAACTTAGCCATCACTGATTTACTGCTGTCGATTTCCGCGCAAAGCCTGACTGGCATTTTCCTTGGCGTCGCCGTACAAAGGCTACAAGATCTCAATCGCCAACTGAGTAAAGAGTTATACCGCAATCAGTCGCTCTCTCAACAATTGGTCAGAGCCGAAGAATCGGTCAGAAAAGAAGTCGCGCGTGAATTACACGATGAAATTGGCCAAAGCATCACCGCCATTCGTACTCAAGCGAGCATTATCAAACGCACCGAACAAGCCCAGATGCGTGAAGACAGTGCCAATACTATCGAGTCTTTATCGCTTAACGTTTATGACACCACCAAACGACTGCTGAGTAAACTTAGGCCGCAATCATTGGATGATTTGCAGCTATTAGAAGCGATTGGGCAGCTCATTCGTGAAATGGAATTTGCTCACAATGGCATTGAGGTTCGTTTAACTAGCCAAGGGCCAACGGAGCAACTGAGCGATACTTTGCAAGTCACCGTATTTCGACTCTGCCAAGAAGCGCTTAATAATGCCCGCAAATACGCTCATGCGCGCCATATTGAGATTGACTTAACCATCGACAAACAGGTGTCTTTGACGATTAAAGATGATGGTGTCGGGATCAGTAAAATCGACCCACTCAAGGGAATGGGAATTAAAGGCATGCAAGAGCGCGTACAAGCGCTCGGCGGACACTTTAAGCTACAATCGCAACCAATACTTCCTAGCGGAACCCATTTGCACATTCAATTGCCTAGGGTATGACATCGCTTATGTTTCGTTTTCTTTATCACTCAACCACGCCACCAGCGCTGACTAATCCGCATACCATCAAAGCCACGTACGATCATTGGCGATTGCATATCATGATCGGCATGTATTTGGGCTACGCTGGCTTTTATTTTACTCGGCGCACACTCAATTACGCCGCGCCGAGTTTGCTGACTGATTTAGGATTGGATAAAGGCGATTTAGGACTGCTCGGGACACTTTTTTATATCACCTATGGCTGTTCAAAGTTTCTCTCTGGCACCATCTCAGATCGGGCCAATCCTCGCTACTTTATGGGGCTGGGCTTAATCGCCACCGGATTGATTAACATCGCTTTTGGTTTTTCCAGTTCGCTCAGCGTCTTTATTTTGCTCTGGGTCTTGAACGCTTGGTTTCAGGGCTGGGGATGGCCAGCTTGCTCAAAGCTGTTAACCACCTGGTATTCACGATCTGAACGAGGCTGGTATTGGGCCATTTGGAATACGGCGCATAATGTTGGCGGCGCATTGATCCCTATTTTAGTCGGATTTTTAACCCTGCATTTTGGCTGGCGACACGGCTTTATTTGGCCGGGAGTGATTGGCGTGCTGATCGGCATCGTACTGTGCTGGCGACTTAGAGATAAACCCGTTTCATTAGGCTTGCCAAGCATCGGGCGCTGGCGTAAAGATACCCTTGAACTTGCGCAAGAAAATGAAGGCAAAGGACTGAGCTATCGAGAGATTTTAGCGCAATATGTCTTTAGTAATCCCTACATCTGGTTACTTGCTGCGAGTTACATCTTGGTGTATATCGTGCGCACCGCGATCAATGATTGGGGAAATTTGTATTTAACCGAGCAGCATCATTACAGCCTAATTAATGCCAATGCCGCGTTATCACTGTTTGAAGTGGGTGGGTTTGTTGGTTCTCTTGTCGCAGGCTGGGGGTCGGACAAGCTTTTTTCTGGCAATCGTGGACCAATGAATCTATTGTTCGCCAGCGGTATTTTCCTTTCTGTGGCCGCATTATGGTTAATGCCAATGACCCATTTTATCTTTCAATCCGCCGCACTATTTTGTATTGGCTTTTTTGTATTTGGCCCGCAAATGTTGATTGGTATGGCCGCCGCAGAGTGTTCACATAAAGATTCAGCAGGCGCTGCAACCGGATTTGTCGGCTTATTTGCCTACATGGGCGCAGCTCTCGCCGGTTATCCATTAGCGATGATTTTAGAAACCTATCATTGGAACGGTTTTTTCATCGCCATTTCTCTTTGTGCCAGCGTAATTGGTTTATTGTTACTGCCCTTTTTATTAGCGCAGTTACCGAAGGCTGAGTGAAACATTGAGATTAAATACAAACAGAAAATCGAAGTCCTGATCAATAAAGAAGATTAAAATGGTATCACAATGCCGAGAGTAAGATTCAATATTGTTGCTTGTTGATAATCCAGTTGATCACTTTGAACACCAAAAGTAAACCATCGCCATTGACCTTCAACTCCAATGGCCTTGGTTTGCCAATTATAACTCAAACGGGAACGGAAATTGTCTCGCCATTGAGTTGACCATTCCAAGTCAGTTAACCAGAGTCTATCGACATAAACGTTTTTGATACTGTAAGCATGTTGTCCAGAAAGATAACCGAATCGAGTATGATACTTAACGGGGAGACGCTGAGTATAATCGCGAAATCCTTCAACCCCATTAACTAAAGGTTTAATAGAAACAAAACCATTTTCATCAGTCTCCGCCGTTGCCGTATTAGCGGTAGCAACCGTATAAGGCATATCACGCCAATAAATACTGCTGTAGAAATCTTGCGCTAGCAAGGAGAGGAATGCTCGCTCGTGGAACTGCCAATGAATGCCGATATCACTGGTATAACCAAAGTAACTGGATGGCGCTTGTACCTTGCGTTTTAATAATACATCTTTACTGTAGGCATAATCTAACTCGAGTAGGCCATCATAATCATTCTTTCCCGTTTGCCCTACTTGCCCATGTAACCGGCCACTCATCATGTCTTGAGCTTGTAAATAACTTGCGGAAACATGCCAGATAAAAGACTGAGAGGGATCCGATGTCCACGCCAGTTTAATGCCTTGGCTGATTAAATGCTCAACACGTAAGTCAACATCATAACGTTTACCCGCTTGCATATCTTGTCGATTGACCGATTCGCCATACAGCAACATGGTATCGGGACTAAAGCGCAAGTACCACTCATAACGAGCGAGTAAAGAAAAAGAAAACTGCTGATAACGGACCCCCATTTCCGCTTGGTTTAAAGTAAACGCATGTTTGGCCGGTGTATAGGCCATTTTATCGCCCTTCACCAACGGATAAATACCATTCTCTTGTGAATAACCAAAAGCCTGAGCCTGGCTAAATAGCTGCCATTCGGTATTCGGTTCGGATACTGGAAACAGACTTAAGCTTGGCAATAACAAAAAAGCACTCGACATAATGACATCTCAAACGTTCAAGAGCCCTGTATAGGGCTCTTGAGTATAGCAACACCTAATTAGAATAATGATTCAAACTGGCCATTGATATAACGGACCACACTGACAGAATTACGTGGTGCATCAATACTAGCCACTTGTTTATTGCCAACTCTGATCGTTCCTACCACTTGTCCCTTATCATCTTCACGTAAATGAGCAATTGCTTGACCATTAGAGAGTTCAACGTTTAATGGCTCATCTTTCTCAGTATTGATTTGAGTTTTTAACGTCAATGATTGCTCGTTATAAACAATGGTGCCATTCAGATTCAACAAATCAAACGCTGGGCGAGAGGCTTGTAAGCTAACTTTCGCGAGTTGTGGGTTATCTGGATTAACTTTACTCTCTAAACTCACTAATAAAGAACCACGCAGGAACTGCGTTGGCGTCTCTGGCTTAATGTCATCCAAGCTTGAACCCGGTAGCGCAAGATCACTTCCTTTGCTAACGTCATAGTTATAACCCTCACCCCATTGCCATGCTTCACGCATACTGGTGAAATAAACCACACCGTTTGGATTATCGAGAGCAATACTTAAAGAAGCCTCTAATGTTTGATCTTGATAGTCTAAACGAACCCCTAAGTTAAAATCGAGGCTACGCGCGCTGAAGGTTTCTTCATCAAAGTTCTCCGACTGGCCTTGCTGTCCCGTCGATGTGTATGAAGAAGAATGCTTACCTTTTATTTCAGGTTGGTTAGCGGTAAATGCAATACTACCAGTTAATAACAAAGGATTTTCTTTATTATCCTTGGCTTGAAGGCTGATTTCATTCAACGCAAAATGCAATTTTTCAGCTTTAAGCATCCATGTTTCGCTAAAGTCATGATCGCCCTCTGAAGCTTCGTGCTCCCAACTCTCTTGCGAGACAAACGACACCACCTCAGCTTTACCACTGGCAGCTTCCAGCTCAACCGAGCCCTGTTTTATCCACAGTTCAGAAATAGTCAGATTAATAGCAGCACTGTCATTCATCGAACCGCCTTGTTCGGTTTCTTGCTCATCCAAAACAAGGCTGGCTGAACCAGAAACGACCAGCTTCACCGTCTCTGTATTAATCGTATAGGTATCGCCTTGCTGAGTGATTTGCCAATCACCCGCCTCTTCAACCAATTGATCATCGATTTTATGGGCGATAGACATGAGCGCAGAAGTCAATGTTTCAAAAGTGGTTGTCACATCATCTTGTAATAAATCAGGGATCGGATCTAAGCTGTCGCCTAAACGAATAAACCCTTCTCGCAGTGCTCCCTCCTCTTGAGTGGCGTCGTACACAGTACGAACTTGCTGAACTAACGCTTTAGCTGTAGTAATCTCATCCGTTTCGGCAGGCGGGGTAATATTGGGTTTGGACGCTTTGGCTTCGTCAATTTTTTGCACGACATCATCTAACTTAAGATCGACACTTTCATCTTTAGAAAGTTCAGTAACCACGGTATTAATGACTGAAGAAGCACCGTTTAGTAAAGCTTTACGCTCCTCTTCCCAAGTGTTGGTCTCATCATCATCTACTGAGTTAATCAGATTATCAGCCAGGGTAAATAAATTATCTAAATTCGGTTTTGTATCTGCAAATGCTGCAGACAGCGCGGCAACTTTGAGAGACTCAACATCACCAGCATCCGCGGCAGCTTGTATCGCCGCCGCGTCCGTTAAATCGACAGCACCTAACGACATCACTTTTTGTGCATCAAGCCCAAATAATTGAGCCATCACACTGCGGCTACTATTAATCACGTCAAGGTTGACTTCTTCACTGCCACGTGAAGCACGAATAGTGTGTTTAGCGATCGCATCAGTGATACTGGTCATGTGTGCGGTTATTGAATCAGCATCAGGGGCGAGAATCGAGATGAGTTTAAAATCATCATCAACATTCATCCACTCACCGAGGGTTTTACCCTCATCAAGACAAGCCTGAAAGTCACACTTCATTTGCGTGATAATGTCAGGATCATCATGTGAGGTCAGCACAAACAGTAGCGCTCTATTTTGAGGTAAGCCACTGAAAGTATATTGTCCACGTTCATCGGTTTTAGTGCTACCTAGCACTTCTCCATTCGGACATTGCTGTTCAGTAACATTTGCTGCACTAGCCACACAAACTTTCACTAAACCATCGCGAACTAAACCTTTATTCACCACACCAGATACTTTTGATTGACTCTCAGGAGTCACTTTGGAACTGCTACTTCCACCACCACAGCCAACCAAGGCAATGGAAGTAAGAATAGCCGTTGCTAATAACGTTCTGTTCATTCCATGTATTCCTATATTATGAGGTTATCCATAGAACAGACCACCCGCCTGCTCAGTCACAAACCCTTACCATTAGTTACAGGTATGCTCAATGTTAAACTATAGTCCACGTGAATAAATCAGAGCAATTTAATTGTGAATTTAGTATGAAATGAAAGTTGAAACGAAACATAAAAGACCGAAGGATCTAGGTTCTATGTAAACGGAAATCTAGAACCCATGATGAAGATCATTACATAAACTCAAAAAATCAGCGGCCAAGATCTGAATACCGTATACAACAGAATAGTAAACGAAATCTACGACACCTAGGTCCCTAGGCTCGAAATCTTGCGCACTCCACACTCCAATGTTATATCTAAATTCTAACCTCTCCCCTATAACCGATAATTTCCAACGCTTTAGCAAAACCTTGCTTAGCTGAGCGTTCACCGTGAATCAAATGTATTTCCTTTGGTGGTTGGTCGATACATTTAATAAACGCGAGTAATTCAGATTGATCCGCGTGGGCGGAGTACCCCGATATAACATGAATACTGGCTTTCACATCAATCTCTTCCCCATCAATACAAATCGATTTTTCGCCTTGGGCAATTGCTCGACCTAGGGTTCCCTCCGCTTGAAAGCCTGCAAAAATCACATCGGTACGCTCATCTCCAAGCAAGGCTTTTAAATATTCAACGATTCGTCCGCCTTGGCACATCCCCGATGCGGCAACCACAATCGCGGGCGCACCGGTTGAGGCGAGACGATTGACTAGCGCCTGATGAGTACGATAATCACTAATTTGTATGCACTGATCGAAAGCCAGCGGATGACGATGCATCTCTAAACGCTGCTTGGCCTCTTCTCCCCATAGTGTTTTGAAGCGGCGATACGATTGGGTGACTTGTTGAGCCATCGGTGAATCAAGAATAATCGGCAGATCGGCATCAATTTTGTGCTCAAAAATCAAGCGTTCAATATCAAACAATAGCTCTTGGGTACGGCCAACACTGAAGGCGGGAATCAAAATCGTGCCGCCATTTTCTAATGAGCGTTGGATGATTTCGCGTAACTTCTCAGCGCGACCAGCCACATCGTCATGATTACGGTTACCATACGTTGTCTCAATGACAAGATAATCGGCGCGCTGTGGTGATTGGGGATCAGGTAATAACGGAGTATTGCTTGGTCCTAAATCGCCTGAAAACACCACCACTTCACTGTTAGCTAAACGAAGCTCAACATAAGCGGAACCGAGAATATGTCCAGCCGGTTGAAAGCGAAGTTGCAGTGACGCCTGAGCCTGACCATAGTCCGAAATGGTTACCCATTCACCATAACAAAGAGGACGTAACCATTGTTTTATGGCTTGCAAAACTTGCTGAATTTGCTCACGATTCAGGCCCAATTGCAATTTAAGCCCATCTTCTAACATTAATGGGATAAGCTCTGCACTGGCTGGCGTACAATAAATCGGCCCGGTAAAACCGGCAGCAAGCAACCACGGTATACGGCCAATATGATCAATATGAGCATGAGTCACAATCAGTGCATCGATATGCTCCACCGGAAAATCCAACTCAATGTCTGTCGCATCTTTACCTTGAAACAGCCCACAATCGATCAGTACCGCTACACCATCGACGCGCAACTCGTGACAAGAACCGGTGACAGTATGTTTACCGCCATGATGAAGTATTTGCATATCCTTTGCCTTATTCACAAACCCAATAAGCAAACACTAGCATAATGAATAAAAAAACAAGATGGGGAGAAAAAGAAAATTCGAGGCAGTTGGCAGGAAAAGATAGTAACAGAGTGGGATTTTCTAAAAACTAATTTAGCCTTCATTATTTTTGATAATAAATAAAACTCAAATGTAAAGGCATAAAAACAAAAAGCAAACGATAACTCTCTCAAAAAATAAACATCGTTAAAAATAATTACAATTAATGTTTAATTAGTGATCATCCATATATATAAACTGATTAACCATTTTTAAATATTATAAGTCCAACACTAATCACAATGATAATTTTAGTATCGTTTAAAATATTGATATAAATTGCAGCTTATAGATATGAGTTTATGATGAATAAAGTAAATATAGTCGCACTTGCAATAATGTGCGCATTACCAGCCCATAGCCAAATAATCATTTCAGAAACAACTGAAGGTTCAGGAAACAACAAAGCGATAGAACTCACTAATATTAGTCAAGAAAATATCAATCTTGAACAATACACGCTAAGAATTGCCCATAATGGTGCACAGGACTGGAGCAGTAGTACACTCAGTCTTCCTATTACCGTTATGCAGCCTTCACAAACCTATGTAATTGCTCATTCTCAAGCAGATCCAGAATTATTAGCACTGGCCGATCTACAAGATACTCGCGTAACAACCTTTAATGGCGACGATATTGTTGGCTTATTTCATCAACAGCAACTGATTGATATTGTTGGAACACTCGGTATTCGTGAAGACTTTAATAAAGATACATCATTACGAAGAATTAACGTTCAATCCTCGACCACCTTTAAACCTGAACATTGGCACAGTACAGGAATCATCAACGATTGGAGTCATATCGGCACTCCACCGAAACTGGATAATCAAGAGATACCACCAACGATCCCACCAATCACCGCTATAGATACAACTATCATGGATCTACAAGGGGACGGTTGGGCCTCACCTTATACGGATCCAG
Organism: Vibrio metschnikovii CIP 69.14; assembly: GCF_000176155.1. Lineage (GTDB taxonomy): Bacteria > Pseudomonadota > Gammaproteobacteria > Enterobacterales > Vibrionaceae > Vibrio > Vibrio metschnikovii. The sequence goes on from NZ_ACZO01000008.1 coordinate 73,588, forward strand.
CTAATGGTAAACTTGAATCTGATGAAGTTTTTCGAGTTAATGGCGTGATTACCCATATTCAAACTAATAGCGACCTTGGAAAGGATCTACCAATTGGATTTTTTATACAAGATGAATTTGGTGACAATAACCCGCTGACTTCTGACGCTATTTTCGTTCAGGGCCTCGTACAAGGCTATTCGATTGGCGATAAAGTGACTGTTACAGGAAAAGTGATTGAGCAATTTGGTTCAACCCAGTTAGTCCCTACTGGTAATATCACAAAAATATCGTCCGGCCATAATATCGAACCGACAACCGTGACCAGATTACTATCTGATCGCTATTACGCCGAAACCCTTGAGCGCCACGAAGGGATGTTGGTGCGCTTTACCGATGATTCAAATATGTACGTTTCACGTAGCTTTGCTTTCGATACCGGCCCTCAGCGCTATAATATGGTGCTAGCTTATCAACAACCTAACATTCATCCTCATCAAAATCATTTACCCGGCAGTAATGAAGCGATCCGTCAAGCCGATTGTAACCTAGACCAACGATTGGTTGTCGAAGCAACCCAAACAGGAAGCAAACATCAACCGATAGTTTGGTATCCCGATTTTGCAAAAAACACTAACGGTATTGAGCAGAATTTGATCTCAATTGGCGATCGAGCCTCGAACATTGAGGGGATCATTGGTTACTCTCATTCTGATTATCGTTTATATGTCACTAAACAAGCCAATTCAGAGTCATTCACTCGACAGATAAATAGCTCTGATCCCGTCATTAATGAAGGTAATATAAAAATTGTCACCTTCAATACCGAAGGATTGTTTATTTCCCACCTTCACGGTAATAACAATCCAGCGGTCGATAATCATAGTCAAACTGGATTTGTGACTGGTGGAGCTAAAGATCAAGCCGATCTTGACTTACAAATTAAAAAATTAACGGCTGCCATTCACACTATGAATTCCGATCTAATTGCACTCTTACAAGTCGAAAATAACGGTTTTGAACAGGGCTCCGCTATTGATTATTTACTAACGAAAATCAATAAAGGCCAAGAGAACAAACAGCATTATCAAGTCGCTAAATGGAACGCCAGCAATCAAGATCACTACGTAGGGAATAATCCAACCGCAAGTTATATTCTTTATCGGCCCTCTGTTTTCAAGTTAAATGATCTTGAATTATTAACAATGCCAAGCGATGACAAGCAAAGCATCTCCATGAACGAGACTGTTATCGCAACATTAAACATTCACTCTAAAGAAAACCCCATAGAGCTAGTTGTGGCCGCTGTTGACCTAGTCAATCGCGATCAAAACTGTCATGGTGACACGACTCAACAAACGACTCCTTGTGACCAATTACGCCAACAAGCCAGCCAAGCAATTATTGAAGCGATGAGTAAGAAAACTGACCACCAGTTAATTCTGGGTAGCCTACACGCTTATCCAAAAGAAAAAGCAGCTCTCGTTTTTAGCCCAACGGAGCTAAATTCATACGTCGATGCTGTTGCGATCCGAGATAGAAACTCTGAACGGTATTCTATTGAACGCAACGCTGAATCAGGTCGAGTGGACTATATTTTCATGTCAACTTCGCTGAGAGATAAATTCGTCGATTCTGCACCTTGGTCAATTAACTCAGCTCAATCTGCACTGTTAAATTATCAATCTGGGATGACATTTGACGAAACCAATTGGTACCGCTCATCTTCCCACGATCCGATCCTTTTGACGCTAAACCTAGCGCTTAGCTCAAACAATGATCTTGGTGATGATTCAGAGACAGGTACACAACCTGATGCTGCTGAAAATAGTAGCAGTGGGGGTGGCCTTGGTTTGTTCAGTTTTTTACTGTTATTGCCATTGTTACGCCGCATACGCAATCAACAAGCCTAATGCCGTTTAAACTCCATCAGAATCAGAATAAGAGATACAAATAATGAAAAAGCTATTGTGCATCGCCTTAATGGTTAGCTTTAATGCCAGTGCCAAGTATATTGAAGCTCATCACCCTCATGTGATGCAGCCATTTTCTTCGACTTGCATCATCAATGCTACACCGACGCCTCCTGAAAATTCGGATATTTTTAATCCTAATGGCTACTATAATGCGGCCTTGGAAAAAACGGGCGATGAATTAAAGCACGCCTTGAATACAATCGTCTCCACCGGTCATATTCGTCTGCAATATACGGATAATAGTAATCTTCAAACACCAGATGTTTGGCGAGCATTAATGATCACCGATGAAGACCCATATAACTCAGACAACGTGATTTTACTGTATACCGGACGATCACAATCAAAAGAGCAACGCACAGGACAAGGCTCGTTGGGACAAGATAATTGGAACCGGGAACATGTCTGGCCAAGGTCAAAAGGAGGATGGAGTCGTAGTTCATACGCTGACACCGATATTCATCATCTTCGCCCCGCAGATGAGGGAATGAACAATGAACGAGGTAATTTTGAATTTTATGAAGGTGGCGTCGCGACGAGTGAATCACCAGATGTCGGTAATAAAAAAGATACCAGTAAACAAACCTTTGAGCCACGTGATGAGGTGAAAGGTGATATTGCACGGATGATGTTTTATATGGCTACGCGTTATCAAGGTAACGATAATGATGGCCTAAAGTTAGACCTCCTCCCTGGATACAGTACACCTACAACTAAACTTGGTGATTTATGCACGCTACTCAGATGGCACCAGCAAGATCCGGTTGATGAATTTGAACGTAACCGTCACGAGAAAATTTATGACATACAAAATAACCGTAACCCGTTTATCGACAACCCAAGCTGGGTCGATGAGATATTCTATCATTCAGACTGTCGTTAGAAATTTTCCAGCGGTTATTTGGTCTGATCTGAACATAACTTAAAACTTGGTTATGGAGTACAGAGACAACAACATAAGTCCCTGTATTCCATAATCGATAATCAGAACTAAAAAGCACGATGATATCCCCTTCCTAGGATCTTAGTTTAAAACCTACTCCGTTAGGCTGTGGACATCAAACAGCAAGCTGCACATTATGATTAATGCTATCAATGACTAACGTTTTAAATAATGTTTGTAAGAGTAAGTCTTCGGCTTACTGACGATCTCAGTGTATTCAAACAGCTGACCGTCCGTTAATTTTCCTACTGAAATTAACTTCAATAATGGTGTTTGTTCACTAACCGTTAAACATTGAGCCATATGTTCATTGGGTAAAATGGCTTCAAAATCTTGAATCGCACCATCAATCTTCAACCCTAAGATCTGTTCTAGATAGTAGTACTTAGAGCCTCTCAAATGATTCAGGCTAAGATCTGGAAATAAGCGCACTGGCATATAAGAATCTTCGTAAATCGACAACACCTCATTAATGTACATAAAGCGTCGAATAAAAAAGACTTTTTCATTGCGATCGATCATTAAAGCCTGAGCGACATGATCGGGTGGCGTTATCAAGGAAAACTGATCAACTTCATAACTCAGTTTTCCTCCCGACTCAGCAAGGTATTCTCGATTACTACGCAGATTAGACATAGAACCTGTCATACTTTGACCAATTACCGTTGTTCCAGCCCCTTGGCGTTTTTCGACCATCGCCATTTTCACTAATTCATCTATGGCCTTACGCACGGTAATTCGGCTAACAGCGTACTCTTCAACCAATTTGCTTTCGGTCGGTAAATTATCACCAATTTGAAACTCACCTGAATCAATACGCTGCTTTAGCGCCAACATGACTTTTTTATATAACATTATCTCTCTCCAGCGAGAAAGCATCATGCACCAAAAAGTAACAAATTAAATACCTATCAACTCGTAGATTTTACTTTTAGCTCGAACTCATGCACAGCAACTACGAATACATTATATATTTATATCTAAATCACAACTTGTAATGATCACTTTGTTTTTTTATTACCAGGATAACAATAAATACATCCTATATTTGTACTATATATATCATATCGGTACATTAACTCTGTCTTAAGGCAATTTACCATTATCTCCCAAGAAGTTTGGGACACATTAATCGATACACTAGAAGGATTTTCCAATGTTAAGTGCAATACAACGCTTAGGTGGGGCAATGTTTACCCCCGTACTGCTCTTTCCTTTTGTTGGGATTATGGTTGGCCTGACGATCGTACTCAAAAACCCAATTTTTGTCGGTGATTTAGCGAATCCCGACGGCCTGTATTATCAGATACTCTTTATCATTGAAGAAGGAGCTTGGACACTTTTCCGCAATATGCCACTACTATTTGCGGTTGGTCTGCCGATTGGCTTGGCAAAAACGGCTCATGCTCGGGCTGTACTCGTGGTCATGGTCTCCTACTTAACCTTTAACTATTTTGTTCATGCGATGGGCTTACAGTGGGGGGCATTCTTCGATGTCGATTTTTCACAATCGATTGGTGGGGTATCAGGACTGACTGATATTGCTGGAATAAAAACCTTAGATACCGGTATCTTTGGAGCCATTATTATCTCCGCCATTGTCACGGGATTACATAATCGTTTTTTTGATAAACCCCTCCCAGCGTATTTAGGTATTTTCCAAGGCACCGCTTTTGTCGCAATCATTGCTTTTTGCGCTATGTTACCCGCGGCTTGGTTAACCCTTTATATCTGGCCTAGTATTCAACACAGCATCTTAGATTTACAAGGTTTTCTTGTAAATTCAGGGGCATTTGGAGTTTGGCTATATACTTTCCTAGAACGAATTTTAATTCCGACTGGCCTACATCACTTTATTTATGCGCCTTTTGTCTTCGGTAATATCGCCACCCCTAATGGAATTTATGTCGACTGGTTTGCTGGCTTAGAAACCTTTAATCAATCTAGCCAAGCGATTAAAGACCTTTTCCCTGCTGGCGGTTTCGCCTTACATGGTAACTCTAAAGTCTTCGGTTGCAGCGGAATCGCCCTTGCCATGTACCATACCGCTAAACCAGAAAATCGTAAAAAAGTAGCCGCGTTACTGATCCCTGCCACCTTAACCGCGGTGTTTGTTGGCATTACCGAGCCCTTAGAATTCACCTTCTTATTTATCGCTCCTTGGCTATTCGCTGTTCATGCGTTATTGGCTGGAACCATGGCGATGGTGATGTATATGTTCGGTGTCGTTGGCAATATGGGAGGCGGACTGATCGAAATCGTCACTGGCAATTGGATTCCACTGCTTGGCAGCCATACTTATATGATGGTGACCCAAACCGCTATCGGACTGAGCTTTACCGTTATTTATTACTTAACTTTCAAATACTTAATCATTAAATTTAATGTACTGTTACCTGGCAGAGATGGCGCTGAACTCAAACTGCGCACCAAACAAGACTTCAACCAAAAACACGGTATTGTCGACAACGGCTCTTCATCAGCCACACCACTACAAGTCCAAGCCATGCAAACCATTGAAGGGCTTGGAGGCATAGACAATATCACTGACTTAAGTAATTGCGCGACTCGCCTGCGTGTGACAGTCAAAGATCCACAACAAGTTGCTAACGCCACCTATTTTATGGAAAACGGTGCTGTGAACCTAGTCAAAAACGGCTGCGCCATTCAAGTGATTATTGGCTTACACGTTCCGCAACTCAGGGAGGCTTGTGAACGAATTATGCAGCAAAGACAAGAAATCACAGATTCAGTCGTCATTGCCGCAAGTTAGCTCAAAAGAGCAACAGTGAATACACCCATATACGACATAACCAATGAATAACATGATTTAAAGGAGCGCCGCAATGTGGCGATGCTCAACACAAACACAGACTAATTTAAAAGTGAGGTTTAACATGAAAAAACAATTCTCTATCGTTATTGCAGGTGGCGGCTCAACATTTACCCCAGGCATCGTGATGATGCTATTAGAAAACCAAGAACGCTTCCCTATTCGTCAATTAAAGTTCTATGATAACTTCGCCGAGCGTCAAGAAGTAGTGGCTAAAGCTTGTCAAATCTTGCTCAAAGAACGGGCTCCGCACATTGAGTTTTCTTACACCACGGATCCAAAAGAAGCCTTTACCGATGTTGATTTTTGTATGGCGCACATTCGTGCTGGCTTGTATGCCATGCGTGAACAGGATGAGAAGATCCCTCTCAAGCATGGTTGTGTAGGACAAGAAACTTGTGGTGCAGGCGGAATCGCTTATGGTCTACGCTCTATTCCAGCGGTCATTGAATTAATTGACTATATGGAAAAATATTCACCGAATGCTTGGATGCTGAATTACTCTAATCCAGCAGCGATTGTCGCTGAAGCTTGTCGAGTCATGCGTCCAAACTCAAAAGTATTGAATATTTTGTGATATGCCAATTGGTATCGAAACCCGTATCGCGGAAATTCTTGGTTATCAAGACCGTAAACAGTTTGATGTCATGTATTACGGCTTAAACCACTTTGGTTGGTGGAAAGAGTTTAAAGATGGCAAAACAGGGGAAGATTTACTACCACGCATTAAACAATACATTAAAGAGCACGGCTATTTACCGCCAAGTGCCCTCAATGGCGCTCAACATACGGATGAATCTTGGAAAGAGACGTTTATTAAAGTACGTGATGTTTACGCCCTAGATCCTGAGACGATTCCAAACACCTATTTAAAATACTATTTATTCCCAGACTACGTGGTGGAACATTCAAATAAAGAATACACCCGAGCCAATGAAGTGATGGATGGAAGAGAAAAAGAAGTGTTCACCGAATGCCGCCGGATTATTGCACATGGTACCGCGATTGATACCACTATCGAAGTAGAAGAGCATGCTTCTTACATCGTCGACCTTGCGACAGCCATCGCCTTCAATACTAAAGAGCGCATGTTACTGATTGTTCCCAATAATGGTGCGATCAGCAACTTTGATCCAACGGCTATGGTAGAAATACCTTGTATTGTCGACAGTACTGGGGCAAAACCGCTGCAAATTGGCGCTATTCCCGAGTTCCAGAAAGGTATGATGAATCAACAAGTTTCAGTAGAAAAACTGGCCGTACAAGCTCATGTTGAAGGCTCTTACCAAAAACTATGGCAAGCACTAACACTGTCAGCCACCATTCCTAGTGCTTCAGTGGCTAAAGCCATTTTGGATGATTTATTGGAAGCAAATAAGGACTATTGGACTGAATTAAAATAATCCGTGGTAGGTAATGATTGCTCCTCACTTTCGTGAGGGGCAAATTAAGTGAAATTCATTAAGTGATTGATTAAACGCTCCCACTCACGTTCTTCATCCCCGCGCAGGCGGGGATCCATTCCGCCGAAAACGCCAAGTGACGAGCGCAGGTGCGAGACTAACCCTTAGCGCCATATAAATTTTCATAACAGTAATTGGTCGCTTCAATGTAGCCCTCAACACTGCCGCAATCAAAACGCTGGCCCTTAAACTTATAGGCCAATACACAACCGGATTTGGCTTGCTTTAACAGCGCATCAGTAATTTGAATCTCGCCACCTTTACCCGGCTCAGTTTGCTCGATCAGCTCAAAAATATCCGGCGTTAAAATATAGCGGCCAATAATCGCTAGGTTACTTGGCGCCGTGCCTGGCTCAGGTTTCTCAACCATGGTATCAACTCGATAAATATCATCTTTGATCATTTCACCAGCAATCACGCCATACTTATGAGTTTCATCTTCAGGCACTTCTTGCACGGCAATGATTGAACAACGAAACTGGTTATATAAAGCCACCATTTGCGCTAATACCCCTTGCTCAGGATTAACACATAAATCATCCGCTAACACCACCGCAAAAGGATTATCACCAATCAAAGGCTGGCCGGTTAAAATTGCATGACCTAAACCTTTCATTTCACGTTGGCGGATATAAGTAAAGTTGGCCGCATCAATCAGTGAGCGAATACCGGTTAAGAGATTCTCTTTGTTAGTGCCACTGATCTGATGTTCTAATTCATAGTTTTTATCAAAGTGATCCATTAAGACATTTTTTCCACGCCCAGTGACCACACACATATCGGTCATCCCCGCCTGAATGGCCTCATCAACGCCGTATTCAATTAAGGGCTTGTTGACAACCGGCATCATTTCTTTAGGCATTGATTTGGTGGCAGGTAAAAAGCGGGTGCCGTAGCCAGCGGCAGGAAATAAGCATTTTTTAATCATAATAATAACTTACTGGGTAATGGGTAATGGTTAATGGTTAATGGTTAATGGTTATAGGATCCTAGGTCCTAGGAAAACAACACTCTCAGGTTTGGCATACATACTCACGTTTGGCATCCGCATTCATCAACGTCATCGGAGCTCAAATACAGCATCTGCACTTACGTTCGTCATCCCCGCGTAGGCGGGGATCCATTCTGCCACATACGCCAAGTGGTTGGGTGAGCGATTTACTTACCGCCAACGCTGTCGGGTTTAATTCCCTCTTGAGGGGGAGTTTGGATCTGGCTTTTGCTTTCCCTAGGACCGGCTTTTCCCTAGGACCTAGGTCCTGCTCTTCCCTGGACCTGCTTTTCCTAGAACCTAGGACCTCATAGTTTATAAAACTCGCGATACCAATTAATAAACTCCGCCACACCTTCTTTGACACCAACCCGTGGGCGATAACCTGTGGCCGTAAATAAATCTTCGGTATCTGCGTAAGTTTGATAAACATCCCCTGGTTGCATACCACGGAAGTTTTTCTTGGCTTCAATGCCAAGTTGATCTTCAATCGCTTTAACAAATTCCATCAAATTAATTGGCGAACCATGACCAATGTTATAAATCGCGTAAGGGGCTGAGCTGGTCGCTGGCGTGCCAGATTCTACCGTCCAAGCCGCATTACGAGTTGGTAGCACATCTGCAATGCGTACTACGCCCTCAACAATATCGTCAACATGGGTAAAATCACGCCACATATCACCATGGTTATTAATATCTATGGTTTCGCCCGCTAAAATCTTCTTGGTAAAGATAAATGGAGCCATATCAGGACGCCCCCAAGAACCATAGACAGTAAAAAAGCGCAACCCCGTGGTCGGAATATCGTAAAGGTGCGAATAACTGTGCGCCATTAGCTCATTAGATTTTTTAGTGGCTGCATATAACGAGACTGGGTGATCGACCGAGTCAGAAGTCGCGAAAGGGACTTTAGCATTTAAGCCATACACAGAGCTGGACGAAGCGTAGACTAGATGGCCCACTTTATTTTGTCGGCAACCTTCAAGAATATTCAGATGACCGACCAAGTTTGAATCGGCGTAAGCATGAGGGTTTTCAAGTGAATAACGTACCCCGGCTTGCGCGGCAAGGTGAATCACGCGCTCAAACTTCTCTTGTTCGAAAAGCTGCGCCATGGCAGCACGATCAGCGATATCGAGTTGAATAAAACGAAATAGCGGGTGGTCAATCCGTGCCAGTCTGGCGTGTTTTAGATTAACATCGTAATAGTCGTTGATATTATCAATGCCAACCACATGATGGCCTTGGTCGGTCAATTTTTTAACGGTGGCGCTACCAATAAAGCCAGCAGCACCAGTAACTAGATATTTCATGTTTAAGTCTCGAAAATAATGGGGGAGTTAGGTTTTAGGTCCTAGGTTCTTGGATTTTGCTTTTCCCCTAGGACCTGCTCTTCCCTAATCACTACCAAACAAATCACGGGTGTAGACCTTATCGACCACATCCGCTAACTCTTCCACCATACGGTTAGAGACAATCACATCCGCGGTTTGTTTAAACTCGTTTAAATCTTTAATTACTCGTGAATGGAAAAACTCCGGCTCATCGAGTACCGGCTCGTAAACCACCACTTCAATACCCTTAGCCTTAATCCGTTTCATAATGCCTTGAATGCTCGATGCACGGAAGTTATCTGAGCCCGCTTTCATGATCAAACGGTAAATACCCACCACTTTTGGCTGGCGCTTGATAATTGAATCAGCCACAAAATCTTTACGGGTACGGTTCGCCTCGACAATCGCACCAATGATGTTATTTGGCACACTGCTGTAGTTAGCGAGTAACTGCTTGGTATCTTTCGGTAAACAATAACCACCATAACCAAAAGAAGGGTTATTATAGTGACTACCAATACGAGGGTCTAAACCGACACCTTCAATGATCTGACGCGCATCTAAACCATTGGCCTCAGCATAAGAATCTAATTCATTAAAGTAAGCCACACGCATGGCTAAATAAGTATTCGAGAACAGCTTCACCGCTTCTGCTTCGGTAGAATCGGTAAACAGTACAGCAACGTCTTTCTTTTCAGCCCCTTCCAGCAACAAATTGGCGAATACTTGTGCCCTTTCGCTGCGCTCACCGACAATAATTCGTGATGGGTGCAGGTTATCGTACAGCGCTTTGCCTTCACGTAAAAACTCAGGGGAGAAGAGGATATTATCGCAATTGAGCTCTTGTTTAATCCGTGCGGTATAGCCCACAGGGACGGTCGATTTTATCACCATCACCGCATCAGGGTTAATCGCCATCACATCGCGGATCACCGCCTCAACTGAACTGGTATTAAAATAGTTAGTTTGCGGGTCGTAATCGGTGGGGGTGGCGATAATCACGAACTCGGCATCTTGATAGGCTTGCTGCTTATCTAAGGTGGCCACAAAATTAAGCGGCTTATGAGCAAGAAAGTGTTCAATTTCTGCATCGACAATTGGCGATTGCTTATGATTTAACATGGTGACTTTATGTTCAACGATATCAACCGCCACCACTTGATGATGCTGGGCTAATAACATCGCATTGGAAAGGCCAACATAGCCAGTACCTGCTACTGCAATTTTCATTGTTTGTTCCTGATTTGAATATTTGAGATTCTGATTTGAGGTTCTAGGTGCTTAATGCGTAATGATGACAAAGGTTATGGGGCTGGATACTCTAGGTCTTAGGAAAAACACCACTCTCACCATCGTCATCCCCGCGAAGGCGGGGATCCATTCTGCCACATGCGCCAATTGGTGAGGTGAGCGCCTAAGTTCTAACTGTCTAGATACAGACTCAGTTTAAGCCGTCTGGGTCGTTTTTAACTCTACAATATTAGACTGAGCCTGCTCTTTTTTTTGTTTTTCATTCCACACCAAATCACCGATACCATCAGTAGGGTCAAAACCTGTAGGTGCATCTAATAGAATTTGGCGAATTGCTTCATGATCAAAGTGATGACAAGCTTTATCAAGATTATCGAGGATAATCGCAAACTCATTTAATGGTAAGAAACGCTCATTCGCTGTCATGATCCGCTCATGTTCAGTGCCCTCAACGTTATCGCCGATCAAGAGTTCTTCATAGAGCTTCTCGCCTGGGCGTAAACCGGTGAATTTAATTTCAATATCACCATTCGGGTTTTCAACACTTTTCACTTCTAATCCCGATAAACGAATCAAGTTTTTCGCTAAATCGACAATTTTAACTGGCTCACCCATGTCCAGAACAAACACATCTCCACCTTTACCCATGGCGCCAGCTTGAATCACCAACTGTGCTGCTTCAGGAATCGTCATAAAGTAGCGAATAATATCTGGATGAGTCACAGTGATCGGCTTACCTTCAGCTATTTGACGTTTAAATAAAGGGATAACCGAGCCTGAAGAGCCCAATACATTACCAAAGCGAACCATACAAAAACGCGTGCCACGGGCTTTTTGCGCTTCTTGCTGGGCTAAAGCTTGCAATCCTAATTCTGCCATACGTTTAGTGGTGCCCATGACATTCGTTGGCCGCACCGCTTTATCGGTTGAGATAAGGACAAAAGATTCAACTTTGGCTTCAATCGCGGCTCTGGCGCAATAATAAGTGCCAAACACATTATTACGTACCCCTTCAACCACATTGTACTCAACTAAAGGAACGTGCTTATAAGCCGCAGCATGATAAACCGTTTGTACATTAAAAGCCTTCATCACTGTAGATAAGCGGTTAATACGTTGCACAGAGTCCAGCAGTGGGATGATCTCCACCGCCAGCTGTTCAGCTTCAACAAACAGTGATAACTCTTTATCGATTTGATACAAAGCAAATTCTGACAGTTCAAATAAGATCAAGGTGTTAGGCTTTTGCATCACAATTTGACGACAAAGCTCAGAACCTATCGAGCCGCCAGCGCCAGTGACCATCACCACTTTGCCTTGAATATTTGACTGCATTAAATCCACATCGGGAGCAACCGGATCGCGACCTAATAAGTCTTCTATCGCGACATCTTTTAATTCATCAACAGTAGCGTGCCCCTCAACAATATCGGCAAAATCAGGTACGGTGAGCACTTCTACTGGTAAATGCAGTAACTCATCAAGGATCTGCTTTCTTTCTGCACGAGAAGTACGAGGAATAGCCAATAAAATTTTATCTACCTGATATTTATCAACTAATCTTTCAGCCATCTGTGCCGGATAAACGGTTACCCCTTGAATAATGGTATTGGCCAGGGTCAGATCATTATCTAAAAATGCTTTAATTTGGTAATGAGGGGAATTACGCAGTGCAATGGCGAGTTGCCGCCCGGTGCTACCAGCCCCATAAATCAGCACTTGAGCGCGATCATTATTACGGCACTGGGTTTGTACTATCATTGAACGCACTAACATGCGCGCGCCACCACAAAGCAACACGAGAAAAGTTAAATAAATAACTGGCACGGTGCGAGGTATGGCAGCGTTAAAATAATAAGCAAAGGATGTTAATGCTAATGAAGACAGCAAGGCACCAGCGAAAATCACCACCAGCGCATGGAAGGTTAAAAAGCGCAGCACCGCGCGATAAAGCCCTAAACGAGTAAAGACTACTAAGGTGACAACCACAGTACCAAGTAAAGTCAATGTGGTTAAAGATGAAGGGGGTATAACTACCTCACCTAATCTCGCCCATAGCGCAGCAAAAAAAGACACGGTGATTAACAAGGTGTCAATTGCTAAGCTAATTAAACGTTTATAAGCTCTGGGTAAGGACCAAAGGTAAGCCAACTTGTCCATAAATACTGATCACTTTTATCGTAGATTAAGATTTTTTAACAGCGTCACCCGAACCGCTACCTGTTACTGTCATGATTATATACTTAAAGTAGTTTGTTATAGTTAAAGTATCAATCATTTCACGGTCTGTTTGTGCCAGTAGCGCTGGGGTGGACATATCGATATTTTGTACTTGTGCTAAGCCAGTAATACCAGGGAGTACATCATATACCCCAAGGGCATCACGCTCTTTAATTAATTCTTGTTGGTTAAAGAGATTGGGGCGCGGGCCCACTAAGCTCATTTCACCTTTCAGCACATTAATCAATTGTGGTAGCTCATCGATCTTGGTTTTGCGCAAAAACGCACCTAATTTAGTGATTGAAGCATTACTTGCTAAGTGCGAGGCCACTGACTGAGTATCCACTGACATAGTGCGGAATTTCACCAGTTTGAATGGTTTTTTGTTTCGCCCGACACGCTCTTGCACGAAAATCGGCGAACCCGTATCGAACAAACCGATGAGAGTGACGACAAGTAAAACTGGCCATAAAAATAGCAAGCCAAAGAAAGCTGCTAAGAAATCTATTAGACGAATCATGATTTACCACTATTTTGCTTAGAATTTAAAAAGGCTAATGCAGTTTTCTTAAAACCTTCTTGTAAGGTTTGAGGAGGAGTCCAGCCAAGCGTCTCTTTTGTGTGTGAAATATCAACTTGCAATGAGCCAACCAATCTATCAACAATATCTGATTTATTAAATAGCTTTCCTGCTAGATTATAGCACCAAATAGGGACAGGCAGCTGCCAACTTGGTTTGCCTAAAGCAATGGCCATTTCACGCACCATTTCACTAGTCGACACATCATAATCATCCGAAACTAAGAAAACCTGATTTGCTGCTTTCGGGTGATCGATACAGGTTATGATTAAATCGACTAAGTTATCAACGGAAACTAGGCTTCGTTTATTATTCGTGATACAGCCAAATGGTAATGGAATACCTTTTGCCACCAATCCCATTAGTGAAGCAAAGTTGGCTTTTACACCTGGGCCATAAACAAGTGTCGGACGGATTATTACTATCTCCATGCCTGTTTGTTTACCTAGCTCTAAAAGCTGCTCTTCCGCTTCGGCCTTAGACTGACCATAAGGATCTTCTGGACTACGCGTATCAAACGCCGTAAAAGACTGACGACCAGACGTGGATTCACCGTTTACTTTGATGGAGCTTAAAAAGATGAAACGTTTCACACCCGTTTTTGCGGCTTGGCGAGCTAGGTTTAACGTACCTTCCGTGTTGACGGCTCGAAATTCAGATAAGGGATCAGAGGAGTCATCATTCATAATGTGGACGCGAGCGGCGCAGTGTATTAATACTTCAACCCTATTCAACTTACTTGCTAAATCTAAAGCATCAGACTTAGATAGATCAAAATCATTAAAATGAGGATAATTCGTAAGAGAGTTTCGCCCTAACAACAAACAATCTGTTGTATTTAACATCTCTAATAAATGCAGCCCTACAAAACCTGTATAACCAGTTATTGCAATCATTTTTCCACACGACTTAATAAGTTATTATAAATTTCTAAATGCTTATTAACTACACTGTTTACATCAAATTCTTTTTCAGCAAAAACTCTAGCTTTAGCACCCATTGAAATTCTTAATTCAGGTTGCTCTATAAGTTTAAGTATTGCTGCTGCAAGGGCTTTAGCATCACGTATCGGCACAGTAAGTCCTGTTTCATTTTCAATGACTGCATCTCTACAGCCAGGGTTATCGGTTGTTACAATAGCTCTGCCACAGGCAGCAGCCTCTATGAGCACTTTGGGTACTCCTTCACCATAGAATGAAGGTAAACAAACAATATTAGATTGCGAAAATACATTAGGTATATTATCACTATGACCCAGGTAATTTATCGTACCTTCACTTATCCACTTGTCAACTTCAGTTTGTTTAATTGAATTTGGATTTTCTAAGTCAGGTGTACCAACAAGTAAAAACTCAGCGCTGGGGTGCTGATTTTTTACAATTTTAGCAGCATCTACATATTGATACACACCTTTCTCTTTTAATAGGCGGCAAGCCATAACTATTTTAATCGTGTCATCTGTACTTTCTGGGAGGTAATTATAGACAGAAAGATCCGCGCCCGAGCCTTTAATCAAAGTTTTATCGACTAATTTTAATTTAGCAACTTTTGTTAAAATAGCCTCGTCATATGTATTCTGAAAAATAACTGTTTTATATTTTTGCGACAAAGAAATCTTATAAAATACAGTCGCAATTAGTTTTGTAACTTTAGCTCGTAGAGTATTAGCGGTAAAGACGTAGCCAAGCCCCGATATAGCAGCAACGAAAGGAATATCTTTGTATATATTTTTAAGCGCTAAACCTGTATATAAAATAGGTTTAATTGTTACTGCATGGATAACAGATGGCTGTTGCTGAATAACTAAATTACGTATTGCTTTAATTGTTCTCAGCTCATTACCAATACTTCCACCACTCCGAGTAAATGGCAGATCAACAACATTAAACCCCATATCAATAAGCTCTTGTTTATGCTCTGTGAAATAACAAGCTAAAGTAACTTTATACCCCTGTTTTAGAGCTTTTTGCGCAATGGGCAAACGATGAGAAACAAAAAACCAATCAACATTTACAATAAAAAGTAATTTCAAACTACAAACCCCTAGGAAATATCACCCTTAATTTTGATAAAAACTTATTAAAAATAAAACTAGAATTTTATTTTTTAGATATGCAGCCATAGTGACAAGAAAACTTCCATTGAGCCAATGATTATTACAAGTATTAATTGAACCAAACCTGGTGGTAACATCCACGGCAATCGCAAGAGCACCCTCGTCATACAAGGACTCCAAGTACCTTACTTAAGTATTTCACATCCATCGCGCACTTCATCCGCTTGCATACAGAGCGATTAAAAAGCAACCAAAATAATCGTCCAGCTGATCTTTAATCGGTTGCGAATTAGGGAAAAATCATGAACATTCCCGTAAATAAAGGCTTCCCAACACCTTCAAAAGGTACTCTGGATCCATCGCGCACATCGCTCTTTTGTGTTTAATACTCGATTTTAGCGTCGTTTCACTTTTTAGCATGTTTAAGCACATTTGTCTGATCCTGGCGAAATTTTCTGCTCGTTCTTCCGCTCGTTTACGGCAAGCATCTTCACCAAATTCTGTATCCAACATCCAATGCATCGACTCAACTAACCAGTGCGAGCGTGAAGCATTTAACAATTCTTTAGCACTGAGCGCTTTCGAACTAATATAATATCGAACCGTTACATCTGACTCTTGAGCCGCTGCTGATTCTTGACGAATAGATACCACAATTCCCATCGTTTTGAGCCCTGGCCAATCAAATTCAAGATCGCCCAAAACACTTAAATCTTCATTCACTAAGGCCAATCGTGTTTCTTGTCGGCCTCGCGATTTTTCTTGAGTACTGTAAGAATCACCGTCATGTTTTTGCAGCATGCTCATATTAAAATAATTGTTAAAAGCTTGCTCAAGTCGGCCTTGGTTTCCTTTCACCGCCAACAAATAATCTGCGTTCTTTTCAAGGATTTTTTGCGCGATTTTCTTTTGGCAACCCATCGCATCAATCGTCACTAAACAACCAGATATATCCAGTAGTTGCAGCAATTCAGGAATAGCGGTTATCTCATTGGATTTCTCGTATACTTTATGTTGTCCGAGGCACACGCCATTCTCTGTAGCAAAGGCATTAACCATATGAATCGCACCAAGACCACGGGAATCATCATAAGAGCCTCGAACGGTTTTACCGTCTATCGCTATCACTTCACCGTCAGTGAGTTCACAGCATGATTTCATCCATTCGATAAAACACTTTTGTAAGCGTGTCGCATTAATCATGCCCATCACTCTAGCTATGGTAATGGCAGAGGGAACACCATGACTAAAATCACCAAAGCGTTTGAGAAAATCTAACCACCTTGTGCCGTAAAGATGAATGGCTTTCCAATCATCCTGACCGGAAAGTACTGCACAGATTGTTAACAAAATGATATCCGTTAACTTGTGTTCGACTTTGCCTTGTTGGCGGTAATCTGGGATGACATCGAAATGCATAAATGGGTGCTGGTTACTCATTATTTGACCTCCAATTTGTCTATGGAGGTATTAGAAAACATTGAAAATGATCGTCAAATTGATCATCGGTTAATTGTTTATTGTGTGATAACGTTATCCATCGGAACAAGAAAACTGTGAGCTATCTAGACCAAAAACCCTTTAAACATGGGCATGTTCATTATTTTTCCCTAGGTTTCAAATAAGCTAAACAATATAAAACCACAAGAATATATGGCATGAAATCTTGGCGATATCGAATAGCACTACCATAATTCATAACGCCAAACGGATACGCCGAAAATAGCAATAAAACGAAGGAATAAAACGTAAGAGAAAATACAGATAGTCTAACTTTTTCCATTTTAAATATTTTAATATTTATACGAAGAAAAAGAAATATCAACAAGAAAATTAAAGCTAAAGATTCAATAAAAACAATCATCACAGAAATGTTTCTTCTTGCTTCTTGAAAGGTAGGTCCTAAAACTGTCAATAACATCCCTTCCGGCGCTTTCATGTACCAATCAGAATATGAATTCCAAAATGGTTCTCGACTAGCTCCAGCCTCAAGATCAAAACCGCGTACAACTCGAAGTACAGTATCGCCTATTAAATCACTAAAATAAATCATGGCTAGAATTATAAAAGACCAGCCGAAAATAGAGGTTAGGAAAAATGACCACTTTCCAAAATTTAATCTACCATAAAATAATGCAGAAATATAACCAACAAACACCCCAGGAAAAAATTGTGGTTTAAATACCAGTAAAATATAGAAAGAAAAAACAATCCAAGTTTTAGGTATACGACAGCGATTAAAATAAACCCTAATTACTTGAGATCCAATTAACAGGATAGCTCCTGAAGCAAATACTTCTTTTGACGGGACGCTAGTCCATAAAATAAATGAAGGGAAGTTGAGTATAATTAAAAAAAAACTTAACTGCTGAACATTATCAAAAAGACCATCTAATGCTTTATATATAAAAATAAAATTAATTAAAGCAAACCCTCCTGCAGCTAATGGTCCAAGAAGCAAACTTAGCACACCTCCTAAGAAGTCCAAGAAAAAAGATGAGTCATATAGAACACGAAATGAAAAAGAAATCCCTGCATTCAAATAACGATAAGAGTCACCAAGTTTGATGAAGTTGCCAAGTCCATAAAAAACAATGAGAGAAAAAATAAATTTTAGCAAAAAAAATAAAAACCAGACTTTAGAAACTCTCATATTCAAAATCTTTAGCCTTATTAGATGATAGCATAGATAGAGGTATATAAAATAAAACCCAAGCTAATCTAATCATTGAGTGAATAATCCCTTTAAGACCAACAATCATAAAAATAAAACCTAAAAAAATTAAGGAATATTTACTACAAAAAATAGTGGTTGCAATCAAAAAAACAACAAGCAGTAGGATACCTAATTGATTTTTTATCAAAGGGATTGTGCAACCTCCCAACAATGATTTCCAAAAGTAACGAGAGAAATAATAACCTGTGCCATAAAATGATAGGTAACTTTTTATTGAATTAACTGCTGTTGACCTATTTCTGTTGTAGTGTGTGATAAAGGGTATATTTATTCCATATATATTCTTAGCTTTTGCATTAATTCTTACTAATAAATCCTGCTCTTCCCACATTTTCATATAGGGGTCAAAGCCACCACACGCCAGTAGTGCACTCTTCTTAATAAACAACGCACCACCAATATGTGATAATTTACTAATCCCTCTTTGAGAGTAGTAATTAGACGATTGTTCAATGTATCCGGCTTCGTTATCAAAAAATAACATTTCTCTTCTAAAACCGATCACCCCCGCAAAATCATCTTTTTCTAGCAGTTGGCTAGTATATAGCCTATTCAAAAAAGAACTATCGACTTCCATATCCCCATCCAAGAATAATAAATAGTCAAATTTACTCTGTAGCTCACCAACTTTTCTTGCAGCAGCTGCTGACTTCACTCCTTTCAACATAAAACAACGTATATCAGGATAGTTTCGCAGAACATCAAATGTGCTATCAACTGAGCCACTATCAACATAGATCAACTCAAATTCAGTAATATCACGCGAGTTTTTCATTAAAGAATAGATCGAACAAAAACATCTATCGAGATTTTTTGATTCATTTAGACCTATAACTACAATTGAAATTTCCATATAAATCTACTCAAAAATTCCTTTTAGATAAGCACATGTCCTAGAGTATTCACTTGGATATATAGAAAATGATCCATTCCTCTGTTGTAATCCACTCAGAATATTATCTACTCTGGTAGTTGAAATATTTTCATTCGTCAATCTAACTGATGAATCCATACCTATTAAGTCATTAAAGTCTCGACACTTTTCGTGATACTCAACAAGACAAAAAGATACTCCTGATAAATATGCTATAATTCCACCATGTAAACGAGTAGTGAGAAATAATTGACTTCGAGCTATAATACTAACTGTTTCTATTGGACTATGGTGATACATCAAACGGCTAGAAATACCATTGGACTCTAAATGTTCGGAACACTCTAAGGACAACATTTTATCTCCAATGAAGTTATTAGAATTTAAAACCAATATATCTACACAATATATATCATTCTGTTTGCAAAATTTCAACACACCTTCCAGTAGAGCTCTATTTCTCTTCCTTTCCACTTCGACATCACCTGAAATATAGGTTTCATAATTACATAAAGAGATCGTCAATTTAGAACTAGAGTCGTCAGATCGAGCATTCTTTAACTTTCTAATAAGCGGATACAGTAATCCTGCCATATCATTTACAAGGTTACTTCTAGAACTAATACCCAAACTTTTCAATTCATCCATTGATTTTATATCTCTAGCTCCCAAAAACTGCAATTCATCAATAAACTTCCGAAAAAATAACCTGTCTCTTTGACTATTAAATGGACCAACAGAAACACCTATAGCATACATCTTCACTACATTAAACTTAGCCAAATAATACTGTAGCTTCCTCATTCTAAGAGAAGTATTAGAAGATAATACGGACCCTCCAGCCAATATCAATTTATCATAAACAATAGCTGCGTATACCATCGAAAAAAGTCTAAATACTTGCCCAAAAAAACCTGAAGACTGATATACCTTTGACAAAAAACTCGGAATAATAAAGTCAGCTTCAACACCTTCTATCCTTGGAGATAATATAGAAACCTTAACATTAGACTTATCTTTTATTGTTTCTAAACAAGCCAAAGGAAATAAATCATCTCCAAAATTTGAAAACCCATAATAACCGGTAAAAACAATTTTCATATTATAGCCTTTTTATGAAAACAGCAGGATTCCCTGCATATACACATTTTTTTGGAATAGATTTTGTAACAATACTGCCAGCACCAATAACTGAATTATCACCAATTTCTACTCCTTTTAGAATAGTAACATTATCAGCTATAAAAACATTATTTCCGATTGTTACATCAGCCCCCATAGCATGACCTTTACTTCTATCTTCAAAGTTTAATGAATGGAAGTCACTAGAAAAAACCTTAAATGAACCACCAATCAAGCAGTTCTCTCCGATGAAAATCCGTTCCACTCTAGAGATCAAAGAGAAATTATTATTAAACTTAACATTATCACTAATAATAATAGAGCTACCTTCCTCTCTACAGTCAATATATCCGACTGTATTTAAATAATTTGGTGATTGACCAACTCCAAACGTCACGTTCTTACCAATAGTAACTTTTCCCTTTCCTCGCATTAATACTGGTTGACCAAAAGAAATAACTCTCTGACTATTGAAAAGTACCATATATATTAATCGTCTAAAGAACTGGCAAAGCTCAATAATAACGAATGATTTCAGCCTAAATAATCTTTCTACACTTATCAAAGAAGATTCCCCCAAATTGTTTTATATCCCAAAAAAAATGAAAAATAACAATTCTAACTCTAGCAATAAAACTAATTCCTTCACCTTTTAGAGCTTCCTTTCTACATTTCTTAAAATATTCTCTTCTAGAAAGATAACTAGATAAAGAAGAAAAACCATTTGTTATATTTGTTTCATGTCTTCTATAATAGGAATATAGATTAGGCACAAAGTGTAGGCTACCAAGGCGAGCAATTTTCATGTAAATCAACCATTCACCAAATAGTTTATAGCTATCATCCCAGCCTCCAGCCTCTAAAAATGAGGCTCTTTTAAAGCTAAGTCCACAACTTTGAAATATATTCCGTTTACACATCTCAATTTTATAATTTTCAGTGACCTTTCTAATTCTATCCTCGTCAACAAAGATACCAATAGGACGATTATCACTATCAATCATTATCGAAGCATTATGAGTTATAGATATATTTGATTCTTTTTTGTATATACCATCAATTATTTTTAGATGATTACGATCTAGAATATCATCTTGACCCAAGCATATTACAATATCACCTGATGCAATTTTCACTCCTATATTTACACTATCAGAAAGTCCATTATTAGATTTTTTTTCAAGAATAGTTACTCGTTCAAATAGTACAAATGACTTTGCTAGAACGACAGTATTATCCGTTGAACAGTCATCTACGATAATTACTTCATAATCTTCAAAGGATTGGTTCAAAATCGAATTTAGAGTTTCCTCTATATATTTTTCGCCATTATAAGTAGGCACTATAACTGAAAATCTCATAATCTTCTTATATTAAATTCACAACCAACACATGTGTGCTAGGTTAAAAAACACTCTAGTGGCTTTCCATATTACACGCAAAAATCATGAACATTATCATAAATAAAAGGCTTCCCAAAGTAAGGAAAAATAGTTTTTTAGCTTGAGAATCTTTTAACATTCAAAAACATAAATATGAAAAGAAATGTATAATTTATTAGATAAGCAAATACTACTCCACTTCCTTCTAATATTGGTACAAGTAAGAATGTCAATGAAACAAAACCTAATGAAAAAAACACCTGAGAAAAGATAAACCACTTTGTTGCCCCACGAGATATCATGGGATAGGCATACAAAAAACTCGCAATTTTCATCACATCACCGCACAGCTGTATGGCAAAAAGGTCACGTGCGGGTTTAAATTCTTCGGTAAATAGTAACCAAATAGCGACATCACGCAGTAAATAAACCCCTAGCGCCAATACCATTACAATCGGCAAGATCACTCGTGCTGTTTTGTGGATTTCGCTGACAATGGCATCAACACCTTTTAATGAAGCAAGTCTCGGTAGGTAATAAGTACTCAACGCCATGGTGATTACCCCAAGATAAACTTCAGATATTTTCCAGACAGCTTGCCAATGACCAGTAGAATCCCAGCCAACTTGTGAGATCAAAATATTACGCACTAAAATCAAAGAAATAGGTACAGTCAGTGCGCTGGTTAATGCCATAAGCATATAACCTAATATAGCCTTACGTGCTGCTTTGTCTTTTCCTCCCCACCAGTAAGTGACTTTCATCCAAGGTTGACGTAAATTAGCAACTAACATCACCAATCCAATCAACGCAGATTGCATTGAAGCCGCAAGTAATGCTCCTTCAATGTTCGCCGCAATAATTAAGCTAACCATTACCGTGGAAGAGATTAAGGTGGAAAGCATCCCTAATCCCACATAACGGCGATATTGTTGCTGACCATTAATGACCGAGTTACACAATGTTCCTAAAGCGGAGAAGGGTAAAACACTGACCGTGACAATCACAATCCAAGCGAGTGCAGGATCGTGCAATAGCCAGCTGGCAATTTGGGTTGAAAACAATAAGCCAATCGGTAGTGCAAAACAGGTAACAATGGCAACCCAATAAAGGGATGCTTGCCACCAAGGGGCACAAGCGGCAAATCCCTGCTTATGATGCTCAGCAGTAAAACGCACCACGCCAGCACCAGTTGGCGCATTAATGACACCATTTAAACTGCTGACCATGCTTTGCACTTGGCCAAGCATCGCCATTCCCGTTGGCCCAGTATACACGGCAACAACTTTTGCAATCACAAACCCCATTGCCATACGTAACAAGGTCAACAGCCCCGTCATGGCTGAGACTTTTAATAAACGTTTCACGCTTTAAAGCCGTTCATCACAGTAATAACCTGTTGCACTTGCTCATCACTCATGGTTGGGTCAAGGGGCAAAGAAATCACTTGTTGATGGATCATTTCCGTTAATGGTTTCGATTGCGAGTTCCACTGTGCATACGCCTGCTGCTGATGCGGTGGGATCGGATAATGGATTAAGGTTTGTATCTCGTGCTTTGTTAACCACTCCTGTAGCGCTTCACGTTGCTGACAACGCACTACGAACAAATGCCAAACATGGGATTGATAATGCTGAATGGTTAATGGTGAATACTGCAAGGCAAATGCATCGGCATCAATCGGTAATACAATATACGGATTATTAATACCCTCACAATACATAGCAGCGATTTGTTGTCTACGTGCCGTATCACTGTCTAAATGCGCCAACTTGACCCGTAACATCGCGGCTTGAATTTCATCTAGGCGGCTATTAACACCTTGGTAAAGGTTTTCATACTTTTTATGTGAACCATAGTTACGCAGCGCTTTTAAAGTATCGGCTAACTGATCATCATTGGTGGTAATCGCTCCCGCATCGCCTAGTGCACCGAGATTTTTTCCTGGGTAAAAACTAAACCCCGCCGCATGCCCCCAATTACCGGCACGCTGGCCATTAATTTCTGCGCCATGCGCTTGCGCACAATCTTCTAGCACTAATAAATCATGCTCTTGAGCAATTTGCATAATCTCAGCCATCGGCGAGATTAAACCATACAGATGCACCGGAAGAATCGCTTTAGTCTTGGGTGTGATCGCCGCTTGAATACCTTCTTGGCTCAAGTTATAGGTATTGATATCCGGTTCAACCAGTACTGGCGTTAAGCGATTTTCAGTAATGGCTAAAACACTGGCAATGTAAGTATTCGCTGGGACAATCACTTCATCCCCCTCTTGCAACTTACCTAACTCTTTCCACGCGCGTAGCACTAAGATTAACGCATCAAGACCATTCGCTACGCCAATTGCGTGTTTAGTGCCACAATAGGCGGCAAATTCGGCTTCAAACTGCTGTAATTCTTGACCTTGAATATACCAGCCAGAGTCAATCACCCGTGCACAAGCTTGTTTGAGTTGTTGTTGGTACTGTTGATTGATTGATTTTAAATCTAAAAAATTAATCATTTTTATTCTCTGGAATATATATTTCGGCTTCACCAGTAATTACTTTGTGCCGACCTACTTTACAAAAGGTATTAAAAAATACTCGTCTTTTCTCTTTATCAATTCGCTCGATGACAACCGTAGCTGTAACAGTATCATCAATATAAACTGGTTTTCTAAATTTTAACGTCTGTGAAACATAAACACAGCCTTCTCCTGGTAGTTTTGTACCAAAAAGAGCGGAAAAAAAGCTAGAGCTGATCATGCCATGCGCTATTCTCTTCTTAAATCGTGACTTTTCAGCATATTCTTTATCCATATGGACAGGATTTCTATCTCCCGATATACCAGCAAATGACTTAATATCTGAATCAGAAATCGTTTGTGAGTAAGAAGCACTCATTCCCACTTGTAAATCTTGGATATCATACATTTTCAGACTGCTCCATACTCCACTGACTAATTATGTTTTCTGGATAACCTCGATGGAAATGTTTACGCCAAGGATAGGCTGGCTGTCTCGACCCATCTTTTAATTTAATTTTCGACGTTGGACCAATTTTTTTTGCAGGGGAGCCAGTGTAAAGCATATCTTGTTCTGTACGACCACCAATGCAAGAATGCGCACCTATAAAAACACCTTCAGCAATCTTAGTTCCAGGTAAAACTACAGACATAGTAGCTATCACTGCAAAATCACTAACTGTAACACCCTGCATAACATTACTAGGTGGATGAGGATCATTGGTAAGCACGACATACGGGAATAACCATACAAAATTACCAATTTGGCTATGCTGACCAATATGAACATTGCTATGTGTTCTTACATAATCACCAATTTTACAGTGGCCTTGTATATCACTCAGTGTACCCAATTGAAAATTTTCTCCGGCAATCGTATTTTCACGCACAGTAACGCTGTGGCCTGTAACTAAATTATTACCAAATGTTGAACCTTCATAAAAAGTACTACGAGAACGAATATGTGAGTTCTCGCCAATTGTCAAAATATGGCCGCCAGAAAGATGATTAGAAACACCTAATTCGCAATATGATTCAATAATAGTATTATCTGCAATAACAACATTATCATATACAATTGAATAAGCTCCAATTGATACATTTTTACCTATCTTCGCTTTCTCTGAAATAATCGCTGTAGGATGAATCATATTTTTTTATTCCTTAAAAAATCGTTATAATCACGAATATAATCACTTTCATCATAATGCTCGCTGGCTAACACCATTAGCACACAATCTTGACTAAAATTGCTCATTTCATGCCATTGCATCACATCAATCAATAAACCTTTGACTGGAGAATCTAAAGCGACAATTTGTTTCTCTGTTCCATTGTCCATCAAGATATCACAAGAGCCTTTAACGCAAACTGCACATTGTACGATTGCTTTATGAGCATGAAAACCACGTGGTATATTGGACTGCATACCAAATAAATAATAAACTCGCTTGATCTCAAACGGTATATTCTTCATCCCTTCTAACACGACGAGGTTTCCTCGCTCATCCCCTAAGCAAGGGAACTCAATCCATTTAATTAAACTCATGCCTGACCTTCTAAAAGTGATGAAAGATACTGCCCATACCCATTCTTGGCCATCAACTCTGCACGCGCTGCCACTTCTTGAGTAGACAACCACTGTTGGCTATAAGCAATTTCTTCAAGACAAGCGACTTTATAGCCTTGGCGCTTTTCAATGGTTTCCACAAACTGCGCCGCTTCTAATAAACTTTCATGGGTGCCGGTATCAAGCCAAGCATAGCCACGACCGAGTAGTTCAACATTGAGTTGATTACGCTTTAAGTACATCTCATTCAGGCAGGTGATTTCTAGCTCACCACGGGCTGATGGCTGAACTTCTTTGGCCAGTTTTACTACCTGATTATCGTAAAAATACAGCCCAGTGACGGCAAAGTTGCTTTTCGGTTGGCTTGGTTTTTCTTCAATGGAAATCGCGCGTTTATTATCATCAAACTCGACCACGCCAAAGCGTTCAGGGTCTTTAACTTGATAGCCAAACACGGTTGCCCCTTGGCCGTTATTGGCATTAGCAACCGCTTGTTGCAACTTAGGCCGAAAACCTTGTCCCCAAAATATATTATCACCCAACACTAAACAGACTGAGGAATCGCCAATAAATTCTTCACCAATTATAAAGGCTTGGGCAAGGCCGTCTGGTGATTCCTGCACTGCATATTCAAGGGTAATACCAAACTGGCTACCATCACCCAATAAACGTTGAAAACTGGCTTGATCTTCTGGGGTGGTGATGATCAAAATCTCACGAATACCGGCTAGCATTAATACTGACAACGGATAGTAGATCATCGGCTTGTCGTAAACCGGTAGCAGCTGCTTGGAGACTCCCATGGTGATGGGATAAAGGCGCGTGCCGGAGCCGCCGGCCAAAATAATACCTTTCATAAAAAATAGGTCCTAGGTCCTAGGTCCTAGGTCCTAGGGAAAAGCTAGGGCATAGAACCAGAGATTTGAAAAAACTTGAAAGCTAATTTACGCCTAATCGTTCACGTTGGTAGCTACCATCTTGCACATTTTGGCACCATTGTTGATTATCTAAATACCATTGCACGGTTTTTAGCAGTCCGGTTTCAAACGTTTCAAGTGGCGTCCAACCAAGTTCATTTTGCATTTTACTTGCATCAATCGCATAGCGTCGATCGTGACCAGGACGGTCTTGTACGTAAGTAATTTGCTCGGCATATGGTCTAGCCTTGGGCACTAAGGTATCTAGAATTGAACAGATTGCTTGCACGACTTCTAAATTTTGCTTTTCGTTATGCCCACCGATGTTGTAGGTTTCCCCCACTTTGCCTTCTGTTACCACTTTGTAAAGTGCACGAGCATGATCTTCAACAAACAACCAATCACGAATTTGATCCCCTTTGCCATAAATTGGAAGGTCTTTGCCCTCTAGCGCGTTCAGAATCACCAAGGGGATCAGTTTTTCAGGGAAATGATACGGACCATAATTATTTGAGCAGTTAGTAACTATGGTGGGTAAACCATAAGTACGTAGCCACGCGCGAACTAAATGATCGGAGGAAGCTTTAGAGGCTGAATACGGGCTTGATGGAGCATAAGCGGTGGTTTCAGTAAACAGCGGCAGATGTGGCAATGAATTATTAATGCTTAATGTTGAATTGTCTTGAGTTAATTCACCATTCACCATTAAACATTCATCATTATTCTCAACTTCATCTGGATGTGGCAGGTCACCATACACTTCATCGGTTGAAATATGATGGAAGCGAAACGCGGCTTTATGCTCTTCGTCTAAGCGATTCCAATAACTACGGGTGGCTTCTAATAGCGTATAAGTACCGACAATATTAGTTTCAATAAAAGCGGCAGGGCCATCGATAGAACGGTCTACATGAGACTCAGCAGCCAAGTGCATGACTGCATCCGGTTGATGCTGAGCAAAGACGCGATCCAATTCAGCGCGGTTACAAATGTCCACTTGCTCAAAGGCATAGCGTTCACTGTCTGCGATCAAGGCTAACGATTCTAGATTGCCTGCGTAGGTCAACTTATCAAGGTTAACCACGCTATCTTGGGTATTTTGAATAATATGGCGAATAACTGCGGAGCCAATAAAGCCCGCGCCACCGGTGACAAGAATTTTCATTATTATTTCCTGAAAAAGGTTCTAGGTTCTAGGTCCTCAGTATCTTCTTTCCTAAACGCAAATCTGACCAAAACAATCGCTACGCCAAGCATGCCGCCGAGTAGCGTGCCTAACACACAAATCAGTGCGCGTTTCGGGCCATCTTTTAGCTCTGGCACGACTGCTGGGTCAATCAGCTTAAATACAAACTCATCTTGCGCTTCCGCCAACATCAGGCTTTTGGTTTGTTCTTCAATTAGGGAGTAAAAAGTCGCTTGCATGGCGGCAATGGAGGTGCGTTGCAGCTGCTCTTGCAAATAAGCGAGGTTTCTAGTCGCCTCAGTAATGGTGCGCTGACGCATCACTTGGTTAATATCATCCACCAATAAACTGACCCACTGCTGGGCAATATAAGGGGACAAGTGAGTAATACTGATTGTATATAAGCCGTTATCGCGACTGGAATTGACGCTAAACATCTCTTTAAAGTCTTGAATCGCCTCTTGAGCGGTGGGCTCAGCGCCACGCAAGCCTTGCGGTTCACGCAACCAAGTTTGGGTTTGCGAGTCGTAAATCTCTTGATTAATCACTAACTGGTTATTATCTGCATCCCATTCTTTGGTTGCCATTAACGGCACCCAGAGATTATGCTTATCAATAAAGTATTCTAAAAACTGACGAGATTGCATAATTTGTGCCGCCAGATCGGTTTGAGTAATTTTACCACTACCCAAATTAACGCCTCCTAACGCCGCTAAGCCACCCAGTTGACCTGCCATCCGCGAGAGACCGCCTCCTTCTCCGCTGTCTGCCGGAGCCAATAAAGCATCGGCTTTATAAGTATTAGGTTGACTAAGGGCGTATAACACCGCACCGACGGCAAAGATGAAGGTGGTGGCGATGATGATCCATTTGCCTTTCCAGAGGGCGATGAAGAGTTCGCGTAAGTCGATTTCGTCATCGTGCCGCGGCAGCGGCGCGAATTGCGCATCTGGTTGGTATGGTGGGTTGTTTTGGGTCATTTGTGTGTTCATAGGTTCTTCAGGTTTAGGGTCTGGTGAAGAAAGAGCGGGCTTCGCCCTGCTAGAGCGTCGCTGCGCGACTGCGAGAAGCTAGATTCTATAAAAACGTAAAAGCAGTTCTCGTTTTTAGCTCTTCTCATTCTTACATCTTTCTTTGCTTTTGTTTAATCATTGCGCCCAAAATTTTGGCTAATTCTTTTGCTTCTTGAACCATACCTAATGCCGGTTCTTTATCTAAGTAGCCAATCTCGATACCGATATAAAGTTGAGTAACTAACTCACCAAGTGAGCCACGGAAATCGCATGAATACCCCCGTCATTCAAGGGCTCCAAGTACCTTACCTAAGTACTCCACATCCATCGCGCACTTCATTCGTTTGCGTTGAATGCCTCCCTTAAAGCTCGTTTCTTGCTTTAAAAGGTTCAAACATACTTGCCTGATCCTTGAAAAAGCCTCTGCGCGATCATCGACTCGAATGCGACATGCATCTTCTCTAAAAGTAACATCAAGTTGCCAGTGCATCGACTCAATTCCCCAGTGAGAACGCGTTGCATCATGTAACTCTTTCGCACTGAGTTTTTTCGAGCTGATGTAGAAGCGGACAGACATATCTTGCTCTGTCGCACGCTCTTCTGTTTTACGCATGTTGACCATGATGCCGACACTTTTCAGGTTTGGCCATTCAAGCTCTAAATCACCTAAAAATGACAACTCATGCGTGACTAATGCACAGCGTGTTTCCTCGCGGCCATGCCCTTTTTCTTGGCTCGCATAACTGTCGCCCTCTGCAAACTCCTGCAACATCGAAGGGCGATAAAACTCACCTATTGCTTTCTCTAACGAGCCTTGGTTTCCCTTTACAGCAAGTAAGTAATCGGCATTTTTATCGATTATCTTTTGCGCGATTTTTCTTTGACAACCCATAGCATCAATCGTCACCAAACAACCAGAAATATTTAGCAATTCCAACAACTTAGGTATTTCTGTGATTTCATTGGTTTTTGCATTCACCTTAGATTGACCAAGACAAAGCCCTTGTGCGGTTGCAAATGCATTGACCATATGAATTGCAGAGCGTTCTTCAGATTTGTTATAAGAGCCGCGAACGGTTTTACCATCGATTGCAACCACTTCGCCATCTGTGATTTGATGACAATCTTTCATCCAACTAATGAACGCTTTTTGCATCGCTGACGGGCTCACCATCCCCATAACGCGAGCGATGGTATCTGACGACGGAATACCATTCTCAAAATCACCCAATGATTTAAGAAAATCGGTTCGGCTTTCACCAAAATCACAGATACCTTCCCAGGTATCAAAGCCGGAGAGCACACCACAGATCGTCAACAAAATAATGTCTGACAATTTGTGTTCTACCTTAGCGGCTTGACGGTAATCTTTTATCACTTCGAAATGCATAAATGGGTTCGTTATTGTCGTCATAATTTGGCTCCGTTTAAGTACAGAACCATTAAAAAACACTCAAAATGATCTACAAATTGATCCTTAATGAGTTTCCAATATTGTGATGGATGCTAAAGAAATACCTTGTAAATTAGAAGGCACTAATTTGACGAAAACCCTTTAAAAATAGGCATATTCATGCGATTTCCCTGCCAAGTGAGCTTTTGGCATAGTACAAAAAACGAATTTGATCTTTTAGGGTTTCGCGCTCTTCACCCTCTGCAATATTAGAAGGAACTGAAAGTCCAGAACGAGTGATTTGGTCTTTAAATCCCCAATTACTGACTGACTCTGTCATTTGATATATTTGACATGAGAGTCGTGATGCTCTTTTCCAAACATCCAGTTGTTCAAAGCGCATGGGTGATCCTTATCAGATATAGAGCCCTGCTAGAGCGTTGCTCTCGTGTCTAGACTAAGAGCGGACTTCGCCCTGCTAGAGCGTCGCTGCGCGACTGCGAGAAGCTAGATTCTAGCAGGCCGTTAGGCCGCTCTAGTAAGTTGCGTTAGCAACGCTCTCGTGTCTATTACTTCAACGCATTGACCGCTACACCGGTTTGATACAAGATTTGCGTCGCAGCGGTCCAGACGTTAAGTGCATCGCGGTAATCGGTATCCACTGGGACAACAATCGTATCACCTGGGTTTAACGTTTCATTGCGGCGACCGAACCAGAAACTGGTGTTGGGGGTAAAGACCGAGCCGTCAGCACGGACCACGAAAATACGCCCTTCATCCGCTTGCTTCTTAATACCACCGGCGCGGTTGATGTAATCTTTCACGGTTAAACTTGGGTCGAGTAAGTAGGTGATCCCCACTTGTACTTCACCCATGATCGAAATGGTATTACGGAATTTAGGCACGTATAAAAAGTCACCATCTTCGAGCATAAAGTTGGCACTTGGCTGACCAGCAATCACTTCATCGAGTTGTACTACCATACGCCCTAGGGCGCGACTCTTGGTCGCTTCTTCAATAAAGGCTAAGGTTTTATCTGGATTAGATATTACACTTGAAACACGACTATCGGCATTAAAACTTTTTTTGGCGACTTCGCGGCGCATATCTGCAGCGTATTGAGTAAGCAGTTTTTGCTCTTGCAAACGCAATGCTTCGCGGGTAAATACTGCACCTTGTGGGTGAGCAAATTCGGTCAAACCACCCGCACGTTCAATCACTTGCGCTAAGGTATCCCCAGGCAGTACGGTATAATTCCCCGGGAAGCGAACTTCACCTTGTAGCGTGATGGTATTTTGCTGGCGGACATCTGGTCGTTCAAATACGCTTAGCCTATCTCGTGGCTTAACGACCACTTGATAATCCCCATTAAGCACGGCGGTTAAGTTAACTTGCTCAATATTGGCTCGGTTATCCGCTTGGTTAATCGCTGCGCGGGTTAGCTCAGCACGGGCACTGTAAGCATTGGCGGTTAAACCACCAGCAGCAGTAAGTAAGCAGTTTAAATCATGCTGTTGAGTTATCGGGTAACGACCTGGGTAACGCAGTTCACCCACGAGCTCAACAATTGGTGCTGGCTCGCCGTAACGTGCTTGTTGTTGTAAGCGAAACAGTACAGGGGTTAATAGCGCACGACGTGAATTGGTGGCTTGGTTACTATCTATAACTAACTGGGCACTGATCTCTTGTTTATCTTGACGAGCTTGACGCTGAGCTTGATCTAAAGATTGAATGGTTTCTTCTGTGGTGCCGTTATCGCGATCAACACCATTACGGCTAAAAATAATCAGTTGATCGCCATTATTAAGCGAGAGATTATTTTTTCCTGCAGGATTGAGTAACGCATCCGCTAGGCTAAATTGTAAAACTTTAATGTCACGTTGATGATTAATTTCTCTAACCACCAGCGCATAATCTAAATCAGCCGTTGGATTAAAAGCGCTGTCTTGAGATTGAAAGACGTCGCTAATAGTCATGCCATCACGCCACTCGAGCAATCCTGGATGACTCACATCCCCTATCACTTGTATTACATTAGTTAAAGGATTAGTGCGGGTGGCAACCGTAAGAATATCACCGCGACGAGCAGGTTGATTGAGTACACGGATATCGGTCAAATTGAGGTCAATCAGTTCGACACTTTCTCCTGACAATAAACGTTTAACTTGACTACGCTCAGCAAAGGCATTGATACGCAATCCGCCTGCCATGGCGATTAAATCTTGATAGGTTTCTCCCGACTTGATCTCATATATAGCAGGACGTTGCACTTGTCCTTCAATGGTTACCACATCGGCTACCGGAGCAATCCAAACCACATCACCCGGCAGTAGGCGGACATCACTGCTGGTATCGCCTTTCAGTAACAGATCGTACATATCTAAAATTTGCACGACTTGACCATCACGTTTAAGCTGAACGTTACGTAATGCACCACTGTTGTTAAAACCACCACTGTGATAAATCGCTTGTGATAGGGTAGTTAAAGCACTCACGGTATAAGCACCCGGTTTATGTGCTTCACCCATTACAAAAATCTGCATACTACGTAATTGGCCTAAAGTGATATCGCTACGCACACCGATCATTTGCTCTTGAACGCGTTGCGTAATGCTAGCTCTCACATCACTAAAAGCTAACCCTGCCACAGAGATAGGGCCTAAAGTAGGAAAATTGATCACCCCTTCCCGGTTAACCAACAACCGATGCGTAACATTCACTTTACCAAACAGTTGCACGACAATTTCATCTCCAGGGCCGACAGGATAATCACTGGGTACAGGGGAGTCATTCGTCGGAGCAAAGGTAGAAGGCGAAGAGGCAAATAAACCCAAGCCAAAGCGCTTTAAACCATTCGCTTTGCCATTATTTTCTTTGTTTTTATTCAGCTCATCATCTTCTGAGTCTCTTGGTTCTTGCGTTGCAGCCTCTTCTAGCTGACTAGGCGACTCGCTATTTGTCGCTTGTGCTTGTGCCTGCGATAAATCAACACCAAATTGATCCGCTAGCGCTTGTTGCTGACTGGCTGGAAGATTTTGAAACATGTTGATCTGTGCTGGCGTTGGACCTTGAGCAATAGCTTGGCTAGCTAATAAACAAAGTAATAGCGGCGCAAAAAGGGTAAAGCGTCCTTTAAACATGGTAGTTTCCGATGGTTGGGTTTTTAAGTTCCTAGGTTCTAGGATCCTAGGTTCTAGGGTTTTTTGGTTCTTTAGGTTCTGGGGTTTTAGGTTTTGGTTTTCCCTAGGACCTGCTCTTTCCTAGGCCCTGGTTTTTCCTAGGACCTTGCTTTCGCTTTTACCTAGAATCTTTTCAATCAAAATTTAAATTGAATACCCAGCTGAAGTGCGCTTAAACGAACATCATCACCATGCAAATAGTTAATCCACTCACTGGTGATGGCACTGGTTGAGCTCAACGCATAGTGAACCCCCAAACCAAAACTTATGCTGTCGTCATAATGTGATTGATTGCGATAATCAGCACTCACATAGCTGTAACCGCCAAGGGCATAAACTGAAGTACGAGGAGTTACGGGGATATTGGCTTTGATAAAGGCACTTGAGAGGCTATCAATGGCTAAACCTGCATCACGCTTAACACTCGCAGCGTGGCGGACTTCAATAGCAAGATAATCATTGAAAAAATAACCAATTTGCGCTTGTGCTAAAAGGGGAGAAGCTTCTTGCCAAGTTTGGCTACGAAACTCACTACTACTATAGAGGCCGTTAAAACCGAAGTAAGTATCAGCATGAGCAGATGCGCCAGCAAAACAGGTTGCAAGTGCTAAAAGAGGGGGAATGCATCGGCCTGACGTTAGGGCGCTAATGCCTGAAATATAGGTGTTTGCCATGATATTTAAATAACTCTTATTGGTAAATGAACCGTGTGGTTCTATACTTTATTATTGCTTGGCTTTGATTGCCAAGTCTGAGTTAGCAACAAAAGATGACTGAACATCACATTGCTTCATTTTTAGGCATGCTACCGCCCTACGCTGTCACACGCATTCCGGGCAATCATTGTAATTAGTTTGAAAACCTTGTTGCCAAACTTAAACAGAAAATGAAAGCCAGATTTACTGCTGCTAATTAAAGCATTGGGTTGGAACAATTAATTC
Source organism: Vibrio metschnikovii CIP 69.14 (assembly GCF_000176155.1). GTDB lineage: Bacteria > Pseudomonadota > Gammaproteobacteria > Enterobacterales > Vibrionaceae > Vibrio > Vibrio metschnikovii. The sequence goes on from NZ_ACZO01000008.1 coordinate 108,037, forward strand.
AGCGCAGGATTACATCACAAACTGGCGTTGATAAGCAAACACTTCCCAACCAACAAAACGTGACAACCATCACACTAAAAGCAATCATCAAGCTCATGAATGGTTATTTAATCAACTAAATTATCATTAACAGGTATTGTGTTTACAAATGCTTTTTTTTGTACTTACAATGGGCGCGGAATGCCTGTCATTTCATAACATCGATGTTATTTTAACCCTTAAAAATCCATGGAGAAACTTATGAAAAAAACAGCAATGGTTTTGCTGGCAACATTCGCAATGGCACAAGGTGCAATTGCAGCTGAAACAGTAGGTACTGCGGGTAGCACAACTGGTACTACAGCAACGGCTGGCGCAGGTTCTGCAGGCGCTGCAGGCGCTGGCGCAGCGGCTGGCGGCGTGGCAGCAAGCACCGCAGCAGCAGTAATGGCAGCAGCAGTAGCGGTAGCAGCGGTAGCCGCTAGTGACAATGGTACACCTGGCACAAACGCTTCAAACGCTAGTGTGCAAAAGTAAAAATAATGACTGATCGCACCTAATACAGAAAGCCGCTCTATTGCGGTTTTCTTTTTCTAACGGTATCTATTTTAATAGGTTATGTATACACGATTTCATCATCCCGTTGATAGCATTGATTAACTCACCACATTACCGTTATTCTTTGTCGACTTGCCTGTATTAAGGATTGTGATATGCGCTTAGCCCATCACGGCTTGCTTATTGTTACGCTTGCGCTTAGCGGTTGTGCGCCGCAAACGCAACATATTTCAGAAACACTCTCAGTGGCACTGTTTGGGGTCAGTGATGAACGCGCTACCGTGGATTACGCCCAAACGCTGCCTTATGCGTCTTTATTTGCTAGCTTAGATAACGCGCCTCATGCTCTGTTAGTGTTAGCTTGGGATGAACCCGGTCAACATGATGCACTGGCTTTAAAATGGATTTCCGCTCAGCAAGAGCTCATTGTTACTGAAGCGGGACGCATTACCAAAACGGTTAATTTGGTGGTCGGCAACCTTCAACATCTCTATGCCAGCGAACCCGATCCACTGAGTCTGAATCTGTTGCTCGATAGCACACCGAAAACTTGGCGTTATCAATTAAGTTGGCAAGATACTCAGCGTCATCAGCAACCCGCGGTTTCGACATTTATTATTCATCCGCAACAAGAAAAAGCCTTGCCTAATGGCACTCAATCACTGATTTGGGTCGAGGAGCAAGTTTCATTGCCACTGATCAAGCAACGCTATACCAATCACTATTGGCTAAATCCAACGAGCGGCAAAGTGATTGCCAGTGAACAGCGTTTGGGACCAAACGGGTCTCAACTGGCCTTATCCATTGCTAAACCTTTTGCAGGAGAATAAACCATGCGCTTTGCGTTATTGTTCATGCCATTCTGGCTTCTGGTTAGTCAATCTAGTTTGGCAAGCACACCGGTTTCTCATCCTATTGCAAGCTCTCGTAGCAATGATTCAACCTTTAGCGCACAAGTGGCGATTTCAACCGCTCCACCGATGCTTAATTTGGTTGCCGAAGGCCCAGTACGTTTAGAGGCGATGATGATGGAGGCACTGCACGCCCAACAACCTACCTTAAGTACCTTACAGGTCGATTGGCAGCGCGCCGCTTTGTTTATGCTCAATGCTCCTTTTGCTCATCAAGCGCAAGTATTAAAACAATTGGCCCTGCAACAAGACAATATCTCTGCGGATCAAGCCCGAGCTTGGGAGCAGTTACGTAACCAATTGCGACGCAGTGAATTTGCTCAGCGTGAGTTTATCCCTCTTGATCCGGATGTGATTCGTGTTGTTGATCGGCACAACCCGTTATTGAAGGGCCATTTTGCCCTTCATTTACCGCTGCTCAGCGACCAAACGAATGTTTCGGTATGGGGCGCAGTTAACGAGCCAACCCGCTTTGAGTGGCAAGCCAATTTCAGTGCCAAAGATTATGCCCAGCAAGCACAGTGGATAAATCCTAGATTAAGTGCCGTGATGGTGATTCAGCCGAACGGCGACGTGCAATCTCACCCGGTTGGCTATTGGCAATCGCAGCCTCTACCCGTTCAGCCCGGTGCCATTATCTACGTACCTTTTACGCGCAGCCTGCTCGCTTCTCTGTCACGCTCTGAGTTAGATCAAACCAATCAGCAAGTGGTTGAATTGCTTCGCCACCTTTTGCCCACTGAGTAACCATGATGATGTTAACTAACGGTTTCTTTAAATATTTAAGCTACACTGGTGTCTTATTGTTGGCCCTCCCCGCCACCGCACATACGTACACACAATCGAATTTTGGTGGTACTGGATTAATGCAAATGCCCAGCGCACGCATGCAGCCGGAAGGGGAATTTAGCGTCGGTTTTAATCATAACGATGCCTATGATTTCTATACCGTTTCTGTCCAGCTTTTTCCATGGTTAGAAACCACCGCTCGTTACGCCCAAGCACACGATCTATTGTATAGCAACGATCCTTCTTTTAGCGGTAATACCAAATACACCGACAAGTCGTTTGATATCAAAATGCGTTTATTGGAAGAGAGCTACTGGCTACCTCAAATTTCCGTTGGCTTTCAAGACTTTGCAGGCACAGGGCTATTTGATGGGGAATACCTAGCAGCCAGTAAACGCTGGGGACCTCTTGATGTTACCCTCGGCATTGGCTGGGGATATGTCGGTAACCGAGCTAATCTACGCGGCGATAAATCGTTATCTGCTGACTGTGGTCGAGACACCAACTATAAAGCGAATGGGGGCAGTTTTGATGTAGAACGCATGTTTACCGGCTGCATGGCTCTGTTTGGTGGCATTGAATATCAGACTCCTTATCAGCCGTTGACCTTAAAAATCGAATACGATGGTAATGATTATCGCAGTGATTTTCCGGTTGAAAGGGGCAAAACCTTAATGACCCAATCAACGCCATGGAATTTTGGGCTTAATTATGCGGTGACCGATTGGGCCAGTGTACGCCTTAGTTATGAACGAGGTAATACGGTTAATCTAGGAGTTAGGCTGCACAGCAATTTCTCTTATATTAAACCATTGTGGCTTGATGAACCCAAACCCGCTTATCAACCCAATGAACCTCGCACCCAGCTCAGCAACGAAGAATGGCAAGCCTTGACCGAAGAAGTAGCTCAAGTCGCGGGTTATCAATCGGTTCGACTCTACCAAAGTGATGACGCAGTGACAGTGACAGGCGAACAAAAACGCTATCGAGATCGCCAAGAAGCCCATGAACGAGTCGCACGCGTTGTGCTTAATAGTGGCATTGATACCGATGAAGTGCGGATCATTGAAACGCGTAATCAACAGCCATTAACTGAAGTCGTTATTAACCGCGAACAAGCCCATCAAGTGCTGAACCAAGCCTATATTGGTAGCCATATTGGTGATGCAACCACATTACAAGAGCCGTCGCCGATTGTCGGTGAACAACACACGCATCAAGATAAAGCGTGGGATTTTGGGTTAGCTCCATTACTACAACAATCGTTTGGCGGGGCAGAAAGTTTCTATCTTTTTTCGATTGGTGTACGTGCGGATGCCAGTTGGCGCTTAAATGATCACTGGCTACTGTCTGGCAGCTTATACGGCAATATTTACGATAACTACGATAAATTTAACTACATCGTGCCACCCGATGGTACCGATTTAAAACGCGTTCGTACACTCGGTCGAGAGTATTTAGAAGATACGATACGAGTTAACCATGCTCAGTTAACTTACTTTGATCACTTAGGTCACGGTGTCTATAACCAGTTCTATGGCGGTTATTTAGAAAACATGTTTGCCGGTGTCGGAACCGAATGGCTTTATCGACCACTTAATGACAACTGGGCATTTGGGGTTGATATTAACTACGTCGCGCAGCGTGAAGCGGGATCAGTCTTTGGGATTTATCATGACGAAGTTCAACGGGATCACCAAGATACTTATCGAGTGCAAACCGGTACTGCCACTGGCCATGCCACGTTATATTGGCAGCCGCAATTTTGGTCATTACTGGATAACAGCTTATTAAAAGTCAGTGCTGGACGTTATTTGGCGGAAGATATTGGCGTGACTGTCGAGTTTTCTAAGCAGTTTGCCAGTGGCGTGATTGTCGGCGCTTTCGCGGCGAAAACCGACCTCTCTGCTGATGAATTTGGCGAAGGAAGCTTTACTAAAGGCTTTTATATCTCAGTCCCACTAGAGATGATGACGGCGAAACATAATACCAACCGCGCGGCGATCAGTTGGATGCCGATTCAACGTGATGGTGGGCAAATGCTCGGTCGTCAACATAGTTTATTTGGTATGACGGACGCAAGAAGCCCATGGTATGAAAAACCAGTGAGTCGATAGAAGGTTCTAGGTTCTAGATTTTGTTCTTCCTAGGGCCTGCTTTGCCTATGTCCTAGGCCCTAAGATCTTTTTATGGTCCGATTTTTGCTTTGTTTTTATCAATGAGATTCGGCAACGTCAATAGGCGACATTCAGAGACTTCATACTATGCAAAAACAAATTATAACCAGCGCTATCGCCCTTACCCTATTCGGCTGCGGCGGTGGAGAAAGCGGCAACTCTGGCAACCCGGCGCCGCCGGTAAAAAACTATACGATTAATTTTTTAGGGACTGGTTTACAAGCTACTGTTGGTAACTGCCAAGTTTTTGGGTATGGTCCTAAAAAAGAAAATGGATCACGCGATAAAATTATCGCCTATCGCACCCAGCCAATAAATACTCCTACAAGGCAATATGAAGTATTTATTCATAATGCGGATGGCAGTGTACGGCAGCATTTTAGGGGAAGTGGTCTCAATACCAATCAACTCCAATTTGCACAACGTGAAATCCCTAATGATGGTTATTTGAGTTTTGTCATCTTTGAAAACTTCGGAACTAATGTAACGACTTTTGCAAAATCTTTATTACCTGACGCATTTTCTGTCTATACCGAGGGGAATATAACCTCGTGTTTAACGCCTAATAGCGCAAATCCACGGGAATTTGAAGTAAAAGGGCGGATTCAAAGGGTGTCTGGTGAACCACTGTCCGGTTTTAATACCGCCTATCAAAACTTAGACGATATTACAAAGTTTTATCTACTAAATAATCCAGATATCGAACCAATAACGTTTCTCTCACAAGATCGTCCTTTGCTAGCAATAAATTATGAAACCGACAGTGAAAGCAAAGCAATTAAATCCCTCCTTGGATTTAAATTTACCCCTTTTACGCAAACGGGTACTTCAGGAAATCCAATAAAACTTGATCTATTAGTTCACCGAAATGCTCCATGGGAGTCACCTACGGATATTAATGTTGAAAATGCATTTCTATTTGTGAATGGGAAAAAACAACTACCCAGTGCCAATTATGCTTATTTATGGCAGCCATTTATTCAAAACGGTGAAGTAATTCATGATAAGTTTAGTTATACCGATAGCATTGGTGATAATAATTACTATCTCTATTTACAGGGTCAGCAAAACGTCAATGGTCACCCATACTACTGGGGTATACAGCATGTAGCCCAAGGTACAACAAACGCAGGTGCAAGCCTAAGTGCTGACCAAGTTCTGGATCCTCTTCCACAAGCTGAAACGCCAATACTAGAGGCTTGTACTTTGAATGAGTCGCGTCAATGTTTAATCGTTAATACTGGTGAGTTATCAGCTAACGATGGTATCCAACGAACAGTATTAGATGCAAAACTACGTGCAAGCTCATCCGTAAGCCTAAGACAAGTATTCTATACTCCGATTCAAGCTACGCTACCTATATTATCGTTTAACAAACCAAACCTCGATCAAGGGTTGGCAGAAAATACCGCAACGACTTCAGTATCGTTGTTGATCAGCAACTCTGTAGAAGTACGTGAAGCATTTTTATATCAGCATCAGAATTTACAAGGCGGAAGCGAAAATCTTTTTGACCCCAAAGTAGATATCATCCCACTCCTAAAAAATATCGCTGCCCAGCAAGATCAACAAGACTTGCTGAAGCGCCAACCTTATACGTGGGTATGGTTAGAAGAATAAAGGAAATAGGGATCTAGGATCTAGGGCCTATGAACCTAGGTCCTAGATTCCTAAACCTTCCCCACCTCCCCCTTTCCTGCTACTATTTTGTGAGACTTTTTAGCATAAGGTAGAACAGGTTATGATCATCGTCACTGGCGGTGCTGGCATGATTGGCAGCAATATTATCAAGGCCCTGAATGAACGCGGCATTAGCGATATTTTAGTGGTAGACCATTTAAAAAATGGCCGTAAGTTCAAAAATTTAGTCGACTTAAACATTGCCGACTATATGGATCGTGATGATTTTCTGACCCAGATTATGGCCGGGGATGATTTTGGCCCAATTGATGCCGTATTTCATGAAGGCGCGTGCTCTGCGACGACCGAGTGGGATGGCAAATATGTGATGCTCAATAACTATGAATACTCTAAAGAGCTACTGCATTACTGCCTCGACCGTGAAATCCCATTCCTTTATGCTTCCTCGGCGGCAACCTATGGCGATACCGATACCTTTATTGAAGAGCCACAATATGAAGGTGCATTAAACGTTTACGGTTATTCCAAGCAGCAATTTGATAACTATGTCCGCCGCCTATGGCAAGACGCTGCCGAGCATAAAGAGAAGCTATCGCAAATTACTGGCTTTCGTTACTTTAACGTCTACGGCCCACGTGAGCAGCACAAAGGTTCAATGGCCTCGGTCGCTTTTCACTTAAATAATCAAATGAACGCTGGGGAAAATCCAAAGCTGTTTGCGGGTAGCGAACACTTTAAACGCGATTTTGTTTATGTTGGCGATGTCGCAGCGGTCAACTTATGGTTTATGGACAGTGGCGTATCGGGCATTTTTAACTGCGGTACCGGTAATGCAGAATCGTTTAATGAAGTCGCCAATGCCGTCATTAAGCATCATGGAAAAGGCCAAGTAGAAACCATTCCCTTCCCTGAGCATCTAAAAGGTGCTTACCAAGAATATACGCAAGCGGATTTAACCAAATTACGCGCCACGGGTTGTGACGTGACGTTCAAAACCGTTGCTGAAGGCGTCGCTGAGTATATGGCGATCATCAACCATTAATTTTATTGAGAGAGGATGATACTGTGAAAATAGCCGTTGCAGGAACAGGCTACGTGGGCTTATCAAACGCCATGTTGCTCGCTCAGCACAATCAGGTGGTTGCTGTCGATATTATTGAAGAAAAAGTCGCGATGCTCAACCAGAAGCAATCGCCCATTGTTGACCACGACATTGAGGATTTTCTGCGTAACAAAAATCTTAATTTTGTTGCGACTCTTGATAAAGTCCAAGCTTATCAAGACGCTGATTTTGTGATTATTGCCACGCCAACAGATTATGACCCAACGACAAACTATTTCAATACCGCCTCTGTTGAAGCGGTTATTCGTGATGTGATGGCAATCAATCCTAATGCGGTGATGGTCATCAAATCTACCGTTCCGGTTGGTTATACAGAACAGGCTAAACAGCAGTTCCAGTGTGAGAATATTCTCTTTTCACCTGAATTTTTGCGTGAAGGAAAAGCCTTATACGATAATTTGTATCCTTCTCGTATTATTGTCGGTGAACAGAGTGAGCGGGCGCAAGTGTTTGCCAATCTATTATTGGCGGGAGCGATCAAAGATCAGGTTCCCGTACTGTTGACCAACTCAACCGAAGCCGAAGCGGTAAAATTGTTCTCTAATACCTATCTTGCTATGCGTGTGGCTTATTTTAATGAACTCGATACTTACGCTGAAGTGCATGGCTTAGATAGCCGACAAATTATTGAAGGTGTAGGGTTGGATCCGCGAATTGGTAACCACTACAACAACCCTTCATTTGGCTATGGCGGCTATTGTCTCCCCAAAGATACCAAACAACTGCTAGCAAACTATCAAGCGGTACCGAATAATATTATTGGCGCGATTGTCGATGCGAACCGTACTCGTAAAGATTTTATTGCCGATTCAATACTAAAACGTAATCCCAAGGTGGTTGGTATCTATCGGCTGATCATGAAAACGGGATCGGATAATTTCCGCGCTTCAAGTATTCAAGGGATCATGAAACGCTTAAAAGCCAAAGGAATTGAAGTGATTGTCTATGAGCCGGTACTCAAAGAGAGTCACTTCTTCCATTCACAAGTGATCAACGATTTAAATGCGTTTAAGCAAGCGGCTGATGTGATTGTCTCTAACCGTATGACCGATGATCTCAAAGATTGTGCTAGTAAAGTGTATACCCGTGATTTGTTTGGTAGTGATTAGTCTTTAATACGATTTAACCTTACTCCTACTCTTGCATAGTCGTGGTGCAACAATTGCGCCGCGACCATCACGGCGCCTTTTATATCGTAACGTTATACAGAGCATTGCCTATCATTTTGTCAGATTGTTTCTGTTCCGTACTGTAGGGAGCTGCTATACTTTTCTGATAATTCAAACAATATTCTCGCTTTTATACTGGGTAGTTTATGTCTTTACCACGCAATGACTTTGATCAATACGCCTATAATCCAAGGTTTCAATGGCGTTTTTTTCACCCTCGTTACTGGGGAACGTGGCTAGCGATTATCATCGCTTGTCTGATCAGCTTTCTACCTACTGGCTTTAAACGTGCTATAGCAAGTGGACTTGCTCGTTTAGCCGTTAACGTAAAAAGTAAAGCCAATAACCGCGCCAGAGTGAATTTGGCGATGTGCTTTCCAGATAAAACTGAGTCTGAACGAGAAGCTATTCTGAGCAAAATGTACGTCACTTCAACGATGTTTTTGATGAGTTTTGCTTCGACAACACTCAGAAGTAAACAGTGGCTAGAAAAACAAACGACCGTGCGTGGTTTGGAGCATGTTGAACAGGTACTAGCAAAGGGTGAGAACGTAATTCTTCTCGTCCCACACACTTGGTCAATTGATATTCCGGCCATTTTGCTTGCTTCACGTGGATTACCGGTTTCAGCGATGGCAAAAAGCCAGAGTAATCTACTTTCCGATTGGTTGATGCACAAACAGCGTGTGCAATACGGTGGGCGAGTTTACGATCGTAGTGTCGGTATTAAGCCATTTATAAAATCGGTTCGTAAAGACGGTTATTTAGGCTACTACTTACCCGATGAAGATTTAGGTCGTGAGCACAGTGTGTTTGTCGATTTTTTTGCCACTCAAAAAGCGACCATTGCTGGATTGGGCCGCATATCAAGCCTTAGTAAAGCGAAAATTGTTCCTCTGTTCGCGATGTTTAACACCGACACAGGGGGTTATGAACTGGATTTTTATCCCCCTTTGCCTTTTCCAACAGGTGATGAACAACAAGACGCACGAATGATGAATGAGTGTATTGAAGCATATGTCACCGAGCGTCCAGAGCAATATATGTGGATTTTACGTCTGTTAAAAACGCGCCCTGATTCAGAGGTTAATCCTTATAATGCAAATCGATAAATACACATCTGTTGCTATGATGGACAATGGCCATCCTGCATTACAGATATGCAGCAACAAAAATCACTCATACACTATCGTTGAAAGTGAAAAAAGTATAACTTATATAAGTGAACGCTGATGATAAAACCATATAATACGCGCTATAATAATCTAATTTCTTTAGTCCTATGCAGCTTCCCAGTATTTTGTTTAGCGCTCGGTAAAGGCTACAATTATCCAGCTATTTTGCTTCTGATTACTTCACTGCTAACGTGCTCTTATTGGGTAAAAAAAGCCACCTTTACTCGTCCTGTTATCATTATTAGTATTACATTTATTGCTTACTTTGCTTCTTATCTTCTATCTTGGTTTGTTTATGATGGAAAGCTATCAGATTTAGATCAGGCGAGTCGATTTATTCTTGTTCTACCCATTTTATTTATGCTAATTCACTTTCGAATTCGATCTCAATGGTTTTTTTATTCATTATGCATCGGGGCGATAATCGCTGGAATTATCTCTATCATTCATGTTTACCATATGGACTTCTCACGGGCATTTACTGGGCAAAATAGCCATTGGTGGCTGAGAGGTTATATGCCGATTCAATCTGGCAATATGGCAATGACGTTAGGTTTTCTTGCCCTAGCAATCAGTTTTTATGCTTTAAAAACACGTCAATTCACTTTGCTCATCGTCAGTTTACTAGGTAGTTTTGGTGGGGTGCTGGCGAGTTTTCTATCAGGAAGTAGAGGAGCATGGATTGCGGTACCTTTTGTCTTACTTTATTTACTCTGGGCCAATAAGTCATTGTTGAATAAAAAGATAATTGTGATCATCTCAGTAATCACTATTGGCATTGCCTTAACTATTTCATCGATTGACCGTGTACAAGACCGTGTCGCCACGGCAGTGCATGAGATTCAACAGTATGAGCAAGATAATCGATACTCGTCATTAGGCATACGATTCGAGCTGTGGAAAAACGCCCTACTGACGTTTAAAACTTCTCCGCTCATTGGCGTTGGTGAAGTAGAACGTTACACGCTGCAAAAAATACATGGCGATCAGGGTCTTATTGACTACAAAGTTGCTCACAACTTTTTTTCTCATGCACATAACCAATATTTAGAAGACCTGTCGATTCGTGGTTTAGTTGGTTTGACCGCTCTATTAGCCCTATTTCTGATACCATTAAAATTAAGTGCTTCTCGTTACGTCAACCCGCGAAATCCTAAGCATCAATTAGTTTCCCAATTAGTGATTGTGCATATTCTGTTATTTATTTTTTATCAGCTGACTCAAGCAATGTTTAGCCACAACTCTGGAACCATTTTTTTCTCGGTTATGACGGTTGCACTATTAAGTTTAGTTTACACTATAGAACCATTAGAAAATGAGCAAATTTAAAGCAATGTCTCATCGTGCATTTAATAACAGAAACAACATGAAAATTCTAATCATTGGCCCATCTTGGGTGGGCGATATGGTGATGTCACAGTCTTTATACATTACCCTTAAACAGCAGCACCCAGACGCTTTGATTGATGTTATGGCTCCCGCATGGTGTAAACCGATTTTAGAACGGATGCCTGAAGTCCATCGCGCATTAGAACTGCCTTTTGGGCATGGTGAATTTCAATTTTTTGCTCGTCGAGCCCTTGGCTTATCTTTGCGTGGTCAATACGATCATGCCTACGTTCTGCCTAATTCCGCTAAATCAGCTCTGATCACTTGGTTTGCACGTATCCCTGAACGTACAGGCTGGAAGGGAGAGATGCGCTATGGTCTTTTAAACGATATTCGGAGCAACAAAAGACAATTCCAATATATGACTGAGCGCTATGTGGCACTGGCTTACGATAAATCAACCATGACTGGCTCTGATGCTTTAGGGGGTTTAGATAAGCTGCCAAAGCCTAAATTAACCATTACACCAGAGCAACAGCAAACTACCGCTAGGAAGTTTTCTTTATCGCTAGGTGATACGGTTGGCCTTTGCCCTGGCGCCGAATTTGGTCCAGCCAAACAGTGGCCAACCACTCATTACGCCCAAGTTGCCACCTATTTGCTGCAGCAAGGTAAGCAGGTATGGTTATTTGGTTCAGCAAAAGACAGCTTGACGACCCAAGCGATTATTGAACAGGTTCCCGAAATGCTTAGGGCTAACTTGGTTGATTTGGCTGGAAAGACTAGCTTAATTGAAGCCGTTGATCTGCTCGCTTGCTGCCAAACCGTCATCAGCAATGATTCTGGCTTAATGCATGTTGCGGGAGCGGCGGGTTGCCAAGTTATCGGTGTTTATGGTTCAACTTCCCCACACTACACGCCACCATTAGCTGAGAAAAGTGCTATTGTTCATACAGACATAGAGTGTCGTCCTTGCTTTAAACGTGAATGCCCTTACGGTCATTTAAAGTGCTTAACTGAGTTAGCCCCACAACAAGTGATCATGGCCTTGCAGACTTTTGAGTCGTCAAGTGTGGAGCTATAACGTGTTGATTCGTTGGCTATACAGTGCACTGTTATTACTCGCAGCGCCTTTTATGCTTCGTTCATTGTATAAAAGTAAGCTAGGTAAACCACCTTTTGGTTCTCGTTGGCCAGAACATTTTGGGCGTACTCCAAAGCTCAATGATGCTGGAAATCCAATTTGGATTCATGCTGTATCCGTCGGTGAATCGATAGCCGCCACACCGATCATTCATGCGATAAAGCAACGTAATCCACAGCAATCGATCATTGTTACCACGACCACCAGTACTGGTGCACAACAAATTGCCAAATTAGGCAATCTGGTTGAACATCGCTATATGCCGTTGGATTTTTCCTACTGTGTACGTCGATTTTTAAACGTGGTCCAACCAAGCCAGCTACTGATCATCGAAACGGAATTATGGCCGAATACGCTGCGCTGTGTTGCTCAACGCTCAATTCCGATCACCATAATTAATGCTCGTCTTTCTGAACGATCTTGTCGGCGATATCAACGGTTTCAAGTGGTTTTTGATCAACTAGCCTCTCATATCACGAGGCTGTTATGCCAGTATCCAAGTGACGCAGAACGCTTTTTACGGTTAGGCGTTGCAAAAGAAAAAGTCATGGTCACGGGTTCAATAAAGTTTGATCTAAATATCAATCATGAGGTAATCCAAGCAGGTGAGCAGCTTCGTCAACAGTTGGGTCCACATCGCCCAATATGGATCGCCGCAAGTACCCACAAAGGTGAAGATGAGCTCTGTTTAGACGCTCATCGACAAGTATTGCGCTCTTACCCAGACGCTTTGCTGATCCTTGTACCACGCCACCCAGAACGTTTTGATTCTGTCGCGGAGCTTTGTTTATCACAAGGTTTTACGCTTAGTCGACGAACGCAGCACACCAAGACGTGCACTCAGGTTTATCTCGGAGATACCATGGGTGAGATGTTGACCTTGATTGGTAGCGCCGATATTTGCTTTATGGCTGGCAGCTTATTGGGTAATAAAGTCGGTGGGCACAACCCACTAGAGCCAGCAGCGTTAGCAAAGCCGATCCTTAATGGTCCCAGTTATTATAATTTCAGTGAGGTGACAGAGGCTTTATTAGCGGCGAATGCGCTACACCTTTGCGCTTCCCCTCAAGAGATCGCACACACCCTGATTGAGCTATTCAGTCATCCTGACGTTGCACGAGAGAAGGGACAGCAAGCAGAGCAGGTCGTAAGTAATAATCGAGGGGCACTAGAAAGAACTCTTACGGCCATTTTCTCGTGAACGGCCATCGTATAATCTATACTAGACCAGAAACCTAGCAGAACGTATCTAAAATGAAAGTCTTTGATTACTTAATGGCGATTCCTAAAAGTTTGTATTTTAACCTGCGTTATTTTGGCTGGCGAGGATTCACATTTCCAGTACTTGTTTCTCATCGTACTGTGCTCAAAAAAATGTCTGGTCAAGTGATCTTGCCTGAAAAAACACAAGTTGCTGGAATTAGAATTGGATTTGGCGATGTACCGATTTTTGATAAACAAAGAAGTCGGGCAATTTTCTACAATCAAGGTACCATTTGTTTTAAAGGTCGAGCAAAAATTGGTCACGGTGGTAAAATTGTTGTCAAAAAAAATGCATGTTTAACTTTAGGTAATCGCTTTAACATGTCAGCAGAAAGTACTGTCTATTGTTGCCATAAAATAACATTCGGCGACTATAATCTACTTTCTTGGCAAGTACAGTTAATTGATGATGACTTGCACCATATCTACGCTGAAAATGCGGTTGGTACTATCATTAATCCTCCCGCTGAAATCAAGACGGAAGATTCCGTTTGGTTTTGTTCTCGGGTGAATGTTATTAAAGGAGTCACGATTGCATCCAATTGTGTTATTGCTGCCGGTAGTAATGTTGTGACCAGCCTCAATGACAGTTTTTGCATTTATGGCGGCAATCCAGCAAAAAAAATCAAACAAGGAATAAACTGGGATAGCGCAGAAAGAGATTACATAACCAAAGCTAATACGTGATGATTTTATTCCCCCTCCCCCTCAACCACTTGTTTATAGACAAACGATGTGCCTTGATAGTTGGCGAGCAATAGTTATCTTCCTCATCTGATCGTTATCAATGCCGATATTAACGTTTTTCTTCAACATAGCCCGCTAATAGTGACTGCCATTGCTGCGTTTGCCAGTGAATACCAAATCGCTGCTGTTCTTTATGAAAAGAGCGCAGCAAACGCTGTAAATTAGCTTCTTTCCAATTTTCACCGGGTTGCTGATAGCATTTATCAAAATCGATAATCCATACCTTGTCTTGATCATCGATTAAAATATTGTGAATATTGAGGTCGGTATGATTGACTTGGGCGCGATGTAACTTGGCAATCTGTTGACCTATTAAAAAATAATGTCGCTCATCGAGCGGGTTTTCCTGCAAAATCGCCACCAGATCACGGGCATTGGTAATTTTTTCACTCAATAAATCGGCTTGATAAACCAGTCCGCGCTTAACCGCTCGCGCAGCTATCGGACGAGGTACATTCACTCCTTGTTGACGTAAATGTACCAACAGATGAAATTCGGCATAGCTGCGCGTTTTATGCCATCCTTGAAACCAATATTGATCGCTAACTACCTTGCCAAATAATCCACCTCGACGGTAATGACGCAACGCCGCCTCTATATGCTGCATAGCAACAAACCACGTCGTTCCCCGCCCCTTAGCACTGCCAATGATTTTTTGTTCAGATTGCCAATAGTCGGTATCAAAAAGATGGTGAAGAGGCTCACTGACCCATTGGTCGTCATACCAAATCATTTGCTGCTTGAGCGAGCATTGTTTAATCATTACGACTGATCCTTAACGCCTGTTATAGATAATGAACATAAAGTAATACACTCCAGATAAGCCCTGCGAGTAATAATGTCACCATTACCGCCGCAGAGCCGATATCTTTCGCACGTCCACTCAACTCATGACGCTCAGAACCGACCCTATCCACCACAGCTTCTATCGCTGAGTTAAGTAATTCGACGATCAATACCAGCACGACGCTGGAGAACATGACTAATCGTTCCAACACAGGCAAATCGAGCAAGCACAGAATCGCTCCAGCAATCACCAACAGTAGCAACTCTTGGCGAATAGCCGCTTCATGTTGAAAAGCTGCTTTTAACCCTTGCCATGAATAACCGGTCGCGTTGATGACGCGGCGTAATCCTGTTGCGCCAGGTTTTCCGCTAAAGGGAGGTTGCATGATGAATATCTCTCATTTTATGGTGAATTCAAAAAGGCTTATTTTACATTTATCGGCAGACTCTGCATAATTTAGGCTCATTAATGAGTGAGCTTTTTCCATGTCCCTGTTTTCTTCACCACCTCAGTCTGTCTGTTTTTTACGCCTTTCGGCGATAGGTGATGTCTGTCATGCCGTCGCCGCCGTTCAAGCTCTGCAAAAACACTGGCCAGACACCAAAGTGACTTGGATCATTGGCAAAGTTGAAGCCCAGTTATTGCAAGGCTTAAACAATGTCGAGCTGATCATCTTCGATAAAAAAGCGGGCTTCGCCGGCATGAAAGCGGTTTGGCGACAGTTAAAAGGTCGACGATTTGACGCCCTTATCCATATGCAGCTTGCGCTGCGAGCCAGCTCACTGACGTTAGGGATTCACGCTCAATACAAAGTCGGCTTTCATCGCCAACGAGCGAAAGAAGGTCAGTGGTTATTTACGAACCGTAAAATTGCTGATCATCAATCTACTCACGTCTTAGACAGTTTTTTAGCCTTTGTTGAGTATCTCGGTGTACCTCGCACAGCCCCAACGTGGTCAATGCCGATTGGCGAGCCAGAACGAGCTTTTGCTCGTCAACAATTACACGATAAGCCAAGTGTGGTGATTTGTCCTGCTGCCAGTAAAGATGAACGAAATTGGTTAACCGAGCGTTATGCCCAATTTGCCGATTATGTCACCAATCAAGGTTATCAAGTGGTGCTATGCGGGTCGCCTGCACCACGAGAAGTTCAATTAGCAGCAACAATCTCAGAATTAATGACTCAGCCGGTCATCAATTTGGTAGGCAAAACCAGCTTAAAACAATTAACTGCTGTACTGGGTGAAGCTAAGTTAGTACTTGCTCCTGATTCAGGGCCGGCTCATATTGCAACAACCCAAGGCACGCCTGTGTTAGGCTTGTATGCGCACAGTAACCCCAAACGCACAGGTCCTTATTTTAATATTGGGGATGTCGTCAGCGTCTATGAGGATAACGTGATCAAACAACAGGCAAAATCTCTCAGTGAGCTGGCTTGGAGCACGCGGGCCAAAGGCACGGATTTGATGCAACAGATCACGGTATCCGTAGTGATTGAAAGATTTGAACATATGATGAAAGGTGTAGTACTTAATGACTAAATCCACTCCGACGTTGGCTGTCGCCTTAATCGTCAAAAATGAAGCAAAACATTTACAAGCTTGCCTCGAGACAGTCGCTGATTGGGTTGATGAGATTGTTATTCTTGATTCTGGTAGTGAGGACGCAACAGAATCGATTGCTCGTCGCTTTACTGACAAGTTCTTTGTGAACAAAGACTGGCAAGGCTTCGGATCTCAGCGCCGTTTAGCCCAATCCTACATAACTGCAGATTATGTACTATGGCTAGATGCCGATGAGCGAGTCACTCCAGAATTGAAAGCGAGTATTTTACAAGCCGTAAAACATGATAAACCCAACACTGTGTATCAGATCGATCGCTTAACTACGGCCTTTGGTAAACAAATTCATTATTCTGGCTGGTCACCTGATTGGGTTACTCGCCTTTATCGGACTTGTGAAACACAATATAACACGGCTTTAGTGCACGAAAGCGTTGAAATTCCCTCTCATCTAACACTCAAGTCTCTATCTGGTTATTTACAGCACTACACTTTTGAGTATCTACCACAATACACAGCAAAAACTCAGCATTATATGAAAGCGTGGGTTGATCAACGAGAAGGTAAAAAATCCGCAACCTTAACTGGCGCGGTATTACATGGCTTTTTCCGTTTTTTTAAAATGTATATTCTTAAACGTGGCTTTTTAGATGGTCGCCATGGACTATTACTGGCGATTTTAAGTGCTAACACCACATTTACTCGTTATGCAGACCTTTGGTTGCGTGATTATGTCCGCCAGCAAAAAAGAGAGCGCTCATGAAAATTTGTCATGTTAATCTCGCCTCTGGTTATCATGGTGGTGAGAATCAAACACTACTACTGATTCAACAGCAGATTAAGTTAGGTTACCAACTTACCGTTGTTGCTAACCCCAAAAGTCTTTTTTACTCACGAGTAAAAGAACTACCTTGTCGATTAATTGCTTGTAAACACTTTTTAACTCAGCACGGAAAAGCTATTACACAAGATTCAGATTTAATTCATGTACACGAAGGACGAGCGATTTATTGGGCTTGGTTACAATATCAGTTGTATAAAATACCCTATATCATCACTCGTCGAATTGATAATCCTCTCAGTGAACGATGGTTTGCAGCTCAAGCTTACTGCTCGGCTAGCGCATTAGTCGGGTTAAGTCAGGAAATTTGTCGACAAATTTTATTACGCTACCCGCTGAAAAAGGTGGTCACCATCCCAAGCTCACCAGTTCGTTATCCCATTAATCAGCAACAAGTCTCTCGGATTCGTGAACAATTTTCTCATCCATTCTTAGTTATTCATGCGGCGAATATGCTTCATCACAAAGGTTTTGATGTTACGCTTGCAGCCGCTCGCCTATTAATGGACTCAGAATCGGACATTCATTTCGCTTTGTTGGGAGATGGAAAAGAGCGTCCAGCATTAGAACAGCAAGCCAAAGGTTTAACAAATGTCCATTTCATGGGTAAGCAGAACAATATGGGTGATTGGTTTGCTGCTGCTGATATGCTTATCCATCCCTCTTACAGTGAAGGGTTAGGCTCTGTGATTTTAGAGGCAATGGGTAGTGGGTTACCTGTCGTGGGTAGTCGAGCCGGAGGGATCCCAGACATCATTGAAGACCGTGTTTCTGGCTTATTAATTACCCCCGGAGATGCCCAAGAATTAGCGCAGGCTATTTTGCAAGTTCGTCATGATCCAAATCTTGTTGACATATTAACCATCGGACGAGAGAAAAAGTTACGCGATTTTCAGATTGAACAAACTGCACAGCGTTATCACACGCTCTACTCAGAAATAATGAAAAGCAATGCTTGCTGTTCATAAAAACTGAAAGTTAACGAAAATAAAGCGGACACCATAAAGGTAAGATATACATGAGAATTTTAATTTTTAGCTCTTACAAAGATGCATGGAATAGCGTTCGTCCAGAAGCTGAAATGTTCATTGAAATGGTTAAATTAGGCCATCAACTTACGATAATGACTCAAGGCAATGCACCGTATGTAGCCCGTTTTCGTGACAGCGGTATCAAGGTGATTGATGCTTATCCCAGTAAAAAAATCTGCTGGAAGACCATCAAAAGGCTGCGTACAGAGTTACACGCTCATCACTATGATATTGTCTATGCCATGAATTCAAAAACCATTCCCAATGCTGCCTTTGCTTGTATCGGCTTTAAACAGACCAAATTGGTGACGTATCGAGGAACGGTCGGTGGATTATATCGTCATGACCCCAGTGCCTATTTAACCCATTTACACCCCAGAGTTGATGGTATCAGCTGTGTGGCACAAGCCGTTACTGATGACGTAAAAAAACGAGTGTGGAAGCATCAAGACCGCGTAGTCACAATTTACAAAGGGCATGATATTGCTTGGTATCAAGCTCAGCCTGCTTCATTGAAAGAATTAGGATTACCTAACGATGCATTTTGCATCATTTGTATTGCCAATGCTCGGCCGAGTAAGGGTGTCCATATCTTGCTTGAAAGTGCAAAACAACTGGCTGATTTAGTGAATCTGCATATACTGCTTGTAGGACGTGACATGCAAACTGAACAACATTTAGCCTTAGCTGAGCAAAGTGGGATGTCTGAACGTATTCATTTTCTCGGCTACCGAAGCGATGTTCCTGAGCTGTTAGCTTCTAGCTCTGTACAAATTCAACCTTCGATTAGTGGTGAAGGGTTACCTAAAACTATTATTGAAGCTATGGCGATGGGTATTCCTTCCATTGTAACCACAACGGGCGGCGGTAAAGAATTATTGGTTGATGGTGAAAGTGGTTTTATTGTGCCAGTACAAAACCCAACCGCCATTGCAGATAAAGTTCGCGTTCTCTATCAAGCACCACAACAACGTCTACAAATGGGGATGCGCGCACAACAACGCATGATTAATGATTTCTCTTGCCAAGCCAGCGCTAAACAACATCTGGCTTTTTTTCATTCATTATTAGGCAGATAACTCCGCTTTCACAGATGAGAACACGACCGTGAGCCAAAAACGTATTTCTCGGGTTATTTATCCCGGCACTTTCGATCCTATCACCAATGGGCACCTTGATATTGTTGAGCGTGCAGCTAGCATGTTCGATGAGGTGATCATTGCTGTCGCGGCAAGTCCAAGTAAAAATACCATGTTTACCCTTGATGAAAGAGTAACCTTTACTCAAGCAGTGACTCAGCACTTACCGAACGTAACCAGCAAAGGCTTTAGCGGCTTGATGGTCGATTTTGCTCGCGCAGAGCAAGCTAACGTGTTGATCCGCGGTCTACGAACCACAGTAGATTTTGAATACGAATTTGGCCTGACCAATATGTATCGTCGTTTAATGCCGGGATTAGAGAGCGTCTTTTTAACGCCATCTGAACAATACGCTTTTATTTCATCGACTATCGTCCGTGAAGTTGCGATTCATGGCGGCAATGTGGATGGCTTTGTCCCTACCGTCGTCGCACAGGCACTAAGTGCCAAAAAAGTCATTTAGATTACTCTGTGAGTTAAGCCGAGATTAACCCACAGAGTTCTTTCGTCGATTATGGTGTCATCGGTAATACTTGAGAACGCAAAAAGTATTCTTGTAATCGGTGATATTCTAATCCCCATTGGCGATCAAAGGTTTGCTCATCACTGGCTTGCGGTTCAGTCAGTAATGACTCATCACCTTGCCAAGGATGGAAGATAAACGGTGGATGGTTACTCACAGCACCATAGGCATTAATGCTCATACCACTATTGAAACCGATATTACTTACCTCCCCTATAGTAAGTAAGTTTTCTCCACCTAAAGAAACATAAGCTTGATCAGACAAACTAAAATGATACAAGGTTGGAAAAATATCTCGATGGGAACCGATACGCTCTGGCTGATAGTTAAATTCGGTGTGCGCCAAAATCGATGGTGGCACATAAAGATAAAAGGGAACCGCGTGAGTTAACCCTGCCTCACCAGGCCTGGCTATATCGGTATAGCGTACACGATGATCACCCGTCACAGCCATGATCACCTGATCACTTAATGATGATTGCTTGATATCACTGATAAATTGACCCACCGCATCACTGGCATACTGAAACGTTTTTAATAATTCTTGAGCGTCTCGATTACCTTTATAGCCTAGCATCTCTTGCAAACGAGGAGTAAGAGTGGTTGGTTTAGGTTGATAATACGCTGGAACCCGATACGGTGAGTGATTGGTGACTGTCATCACGTAAATAAGAGTTGGCCGCTCAGCCTTATCTAATAACTGCTGAGTAAATTTAAACGTAAACTCATCGGGTACACCCCAAGTCCCTGCGTATTGGGCAGCAAGGGGGAAAGCACCAACAATGTCATTTTCATCATAGACGCGATCAAAACCTTGAGTGGGTAAATAGTTCGCTAAGTTGCGCCACATACCGTTACCACCATAGACAAAAACCACATCATAGCCAGCCCGCTGATATGGCAATACCGCCGAGCTTGGAAGGGGAATTTTTTGCCAATTAGAATGACTGATCGTCGCCAATGGGCTATGCACTAGCATCATTACGATACTGTCTATTGTAGCGGAAGTGCCCGCCAAAAAACGCTCGAACAGAAAATCGTGTCGATAATGCTCCCGAAAACGACCTAATAAATCGTTTGTGGTTGGATCATCTTCAATTAAAACGCTCAACCCCATACTTTCCATCATCGCGATAACCACATGAGGCGGATGATCAGCGAGATAGTCATTGTGAGGGGTTTTATAATTCGCGTCAGGCTGCCCCAACAACTTTTGCATTTGCTGCTGCAATACTTGCTGAGATATCGGTTCTAAGTGAGCACGTGATGTATAATCACTGCGCGCCCAATCAAGCGCCATAAAGGCATTAGGGGTGATCATATTTAATGGCTGATAAGCCGAGACACTGGCATGATAACGTTTCAGAGGTAAACTGCCCGTCGAGCCCCTTGCCAGTAAAAACACACCGACCACCATGAAGACGACGGCTAAGCTAGTAATACTCCAATGCCAGTGCTGTTGCGAGGACCATAAGTTAAGACGTGTCAGGTAACGGGCAAAGTAGTAACCAATCCCAGCCATAACTAACGCTAAACTCACCCCGTATATAACCGGATAATCACCCCATAAGTTAGTCAGTACCGCGACTGAATCATCATCCATCAAGCCAAAAATAAATAAATCAATATGGCTACCATAGGTTAAGTAGTAGTAATAATTACCAACTCCACCAATGATATACAATAAAACAATTACTGCATGGTAGTAAGTCGATAAGCTTAACCAGCGTAAATAGGCTTGGGAAAATGCCGCGCATACAAGGCCAACTAACAGTAATGGGGCATAAGCAATCGCGGTGACTTTTGCATCAAATCGAGCGCCGACCATAAAAGCACGTTGAATATCATTCACTATATCATTAACAGGCAAACCAGGCTCAATATGCAAATAAAGAGCGTAGCGAGAAGCAAACAACAGTAAAAATGAAAAAACAAAGTAGCCAATGAATAACTGGCATATATGTCGAAAATGGCGCTGATAATACATATTAAGAAGGTGCTTAAGAAAACAGGAGGCTAATGTTACGCCAAGTGATTTTCATGTCCATCATTAGATAATAAAAATATTAGTCAATCTTGGCAGTGGTTACAGAACATGCTGTTACGCTGAGCAATTTTCTGTTCAAGAATCGGTTCCGCGCAAATAGGACAAGGTTTACCGCCTTTGCCATACACTTGCAGCTCTTGGGCAAAATAGCCTGGCTTGCCATCGGCTTGCGAGAAATCTTTCAGCGTAGTGCCACCTTGCGCAATGGCTGTCGCCAGTACGGCTTTTATCTCGCTGACCAAACATTGCCACTCGGTGTCCGATAAACTTTGCGCCGGTCTTAAAGGGTGAATTTTGGCTTTGAACAACGATTCATTAGCGTAGATGTTGCCCACCCCAACCACGTTTTTATTATCCATAATAAACGCTTTTATCGCTAAGCGTTTATTATTCGCACGTTTAGCAATCGTCTCGGCATTAAACGCGTCAGTCAATGGTTCAGGGCCCATATGTTCAAGTAAAGGGTGACTCTCTCCGGGCGCAATGTAGAGCCAAGCGCCAAAGCGGCGTGGATCGTGATAGCGCAGTAACTTGCCATTCGCAAGAACAAGATCAACGTGATCGTGCTTACCTGCTGGGAAATCCGCGTCTAATACTCTCAGGGCTCCCGACATACCGAGATGAATAATCGCATTGCCCGCTTCGGTTTCGATGAATAGATATTTGGCGCGGCGTGAAATAGCCGTGATCTGCTGGCCTTCCAGGTGAGTTAATTCATGGGGGATCGGCCAGCGTAGTTTTTCACAGCGCCAAGTGATCGTGGCGATGGTTTGGCCAATTAAATGCGGCGAAATGCCTAAGCGACTGACTTCGACTTCGGGTAACTCAGGCATCATAGCTCCAAGATGGTTGACGAATTAAGATCTTAACGACTGGATGAAGGGAAAAGATAATCGGCTTCCACTGAGATAGCAATCCACTTATCTTGCCAGTTTTTAAATAACCAAAACTGCGGTGATTGATAATAAGTGATCCGCTGTGGCTCTTCCTGATCGCGATACCAGACTTCAATGGTTTGCGGCCCGATCAAACTTGGCTGTAATGAACGTACGGTTTGTTCATCAACCTCGGTACCGACTAAAGCTTGCCAGCGCTGGGCTAATTGCGGCGCAGAAACCTCACCAGTCGGAGTCAACTGCCATTGATCTTGCTCTAACGTCAGCTCAAACGATCGTGTATGAACGGCCTGTAATGGTGTATTCGGAATAAATAAACTTGGGTAAACTTGCTCTTCACTGTTGTTAGACATCAGATAAGATTTAAGTAATGGCGGTAAGTTTAACACCCCAATAAACAGCAGTACCAAGATAATCAGGATATTGTTCCATCGCCGACGACGATGAGGGGCAATACGCATGCAGCATTCCTTAGCTTATAAATTAGATACCAAAAGAATAGCAAAGGAAGAGGACAGATCCTAGAACCTATCTCCTCCTCACCAACCGCCGTCATTCCCGCGCAGGCGGGAATCCATACGGAATGACAGTAAACGGTAAGCTGATTATTGATAAGCGAAATAAAGTTAGTGGTTAATCCAGTACCCATTCAATCACTTGGCGTATGCTGCTGAATGGATCCCCGCCTTCGCGGGGATGACGAACGAGAGTATCGTTGTTATCAATAATAATGCGGTTTTAGTTTTTCTAGCCTAGAAAATCGAGTAGGAGGCGGGATCACTCCCGCCGTCCTCTCACACCACCGTACAAGCGTGGATCGCATACGGCGGTTCCGAATAGATTTTCAATGTTTCATACCCTTCCAACAATGAGTATAACCCCAACTCTTCCAACCGTTTGTTGGGTAAAGCCTGATTGACTTGGGGCGTCCGTGAGAGTTTCCACCATCCTTTATCTGAACCTGCGACTTTCCATGCATTAGGTTTGGCGACTCCTAAACTAATCAGCCACATCGCTATGCTGTATTTCCGCTTTTTCTGTTTTAGACGGTAGCACCGCAGTCGGCGTCTTATCCAACTGTCTAGGTGACTCATCGATGACGGCCTTAAGCCCAGTTTAAAGTAGTTCTGCCAACCTCGTAGATACGTCGATAGTTCCTTGATGATTGCCGGGAACGTTCGTCCTCTATTTCGTTTGGTGACTTGTCGCACTCGTTTCTTCATTTGATGCATGGCGTCATCACTGATACCTATCACACCATCATCGTTGAAGCGGTGTCCCAAGTAGCTACGCTCACTCACTCTGGTCGCCGCACTTTTCTCACGGTTTACCCGTAATTTAAGCGTCTGCTCCAAGAACTCCGTAACCGAGGTTTTCACCCGTTGCGCTGCTGCTTCACTACCTACGTAGATTTGGCAATCGTCTGCGTATCGGCAGAACTTATGACCTCTACGTTCTAACTCTTTATCAAGCTCATCCAATACGATATTAGAGAGCAGCGGCGACAGAGGACCTCCTTGTGGGGTTCCTCTTTGTCTTCGCTCTATCACTCCATTTCGCATCAGACCACTTTGTAGATATTTCCTGATCAGTTTCAGCACCCGTTTATCCGCGATATCTTGAGACAGCCGATACATCAGTCTGTCGTGATTGACGGTATCGAAGTACTTCTCCAGATCTATATCGACTACATATCCCCGCCCTTCTCGAATGTATTCACTCGCTTTCGACAAAGCATGATGAGCACTCCTTCTTGGTCTGAACCCGAAGCTGCTCTTTGAGAACTTCGGCTCATACAACTGTGTCAGGAGCTGTGCCATCGCTTGTTGTACGATGCGATCCTGAACGGTTGGGATACCCAGTTGGCGTACTCCACCTTTTGGCTTGGGGATTTCTACACCCAGAACGGGAGACGGTTGGTAACTTCCATCCAGTAAAGACTGGCGAAGTTGCTGCCCATTATCCAACTGGCGAAGCTTTTCCAAGGTCGCTGTGATCGTCAGTCTATCTACCCCACCGCACCCCTTGTTGCGCTTCACCTGTTTGGTCGCAGCGTTTAAATTACCCGGACTGAACATCTGTTCGAGTAATCGAGTGGTGTCCATCAAGACTCGTCCTTCTTTCTATGCCAAATCAGCTTGTTACGCTTCGTTTCCGTCAGTTCCACTTTTGGCTTCACCAATCGGAACGTAGAGATGGGTCGCATCGTTACTGTTACTCCACTGATTTGAATATCTGGCGACTGCTTCTTGACCTATTCAGTTCCGGCCTTCCCTTAAGTTGTACTTCCTCAAGGTACTATGCCTTCTGCTGACTCCTTATTACCCATCAGCATCCATCACTGGCTGCTTAGTTTCGTCCGAAACAGATAATAAGATCTCCCGAGGTAAGACGTTGTTCTTTCTCGTGGTCATGCCTGATTTACTGCATCGCACTTCTCGTCGAGTCGTTGGGCTATTCTATCTATTGCTAGGTTACCCAAGTCGACACAGCCTACTATCAGATTTCTGTTCGTCATCACCACGTTTTGCCATTTGCTTCCTTCAGATTTCACCTCACGATGAACACCCTTGCATAGGCTAACGGTTCCCGCTCGACTGAGCCCGTAGAGGACTTTCACCTCCTAGATCAACGCCATGCTCGGCGCACAAAGAAAAACCCAACCAAATTGGCTGGGTTTTCGCTACTTTTACAACAGAGTGCGCAATCAATTACTTGATTTTGCCTTCTTTGTAAACAACGTGCTGGCGAACTACTGGATCAAACTTTTTGATCTCAAATTTGCCTGGCATGTTGCGTTTGTTCTTGTCAGTTGTGTAGAAGTGACCAGTACCTGCAGAAGATATTAGTCGAATTTTCTCACGAATGCCTTTAGCCATTGCTCAATTCCTCTTAAACGTTTTCGCCACGTGCACGGATATCAACAAGAACAGCATCGATGCCTTTCTTATCAATGATACGCATGCC
Organism: Vibrio metschnikovii CIP 69.14; assembly: GCF_000176155.1. Classification (GTDB taxonomy): domain Bacteria; phylum Pseudomonadota; class Gammaproteobacteria; order Enterobacterales; family Vibrionaceae; genus Vibrio; species Vibrio metschnikovii. Next base: position 133,835 of record NZ_ACZO01000008.1, read on the forward strand.
TTTAGCAGTTAGACGTAGTTTAACAAAACGTTTTTCGCTCTCTACCCAGAAACGATGAGTTTGTAGGTTCGGCAGAAAACGACGCTTAGTAGCATTTCGTGCGTGTGAACGGTTGTTACCCGTTATTGGACGCTTACCAGTTACTTGGCATACTCGGGACATGAATGTCTTCTCCAAATCGTTTCAGCTCGATATCAACCTTGGTGGCCGAACCTCGTTCTCGATGTATTAAGAAGTTTGAGGTTAAAAACCGTTATGGAAAATCCATACAAGGCTATCAAAGGTCGCGTATTATACTAACTTGACATGCATTGCTCAAGACCCGAACAGATCCTTTTTACGGATTTGGTGATCTTTTTTAAGCAGAGCTGAGTTTAGGTTGATAATTTAGTGCGCGAATCATACCAGAATAATCTTAAGTCACAACATAAAATATCCGTCAAATCCATCCTCGTTCCGCAAAGGAAACCACCTCACCATCACCAATCACAAAGTGGTCAAGGACACGAATGTCGACTAACTGCAAAGCATCGACTAAACGCTGAGTAATTCGGCGATCAGCCTGACTGGGTTCTGCAATGCCAGAAGGATGATTATGGGCCAAAATTAATGCCGCCGCATTGAGTTGTAACGCTCGCTTGACGACTTCCCGAGGATAGACACTGGCCGCATCGATCGTCCCTTCAAACAAGACTTCACCTTGAATAACACGATGTTGATTATCGAGAAAGAGAATATAAAAGGCTTCACGCTGGCGATCACGCAGCACACTGGTTAAATATAACTTGGTTTGTTGAGGGCTGGTTAACGCGTCACCACGCTTTAAAGTTTCAGCCAAGTAACGCTGAGTCATTTCTAATACGGCTTGTAATTGGACAAATTTAGCTTCGCCTAGCCCCTTATGCGTGCAAAATTGATCTTTACTGGCAGAGAACAAAGCACGTAATGAACCCGCTTGACGTAATAAACAATCCGCCAGTTCTAAAACATTCATGCCTGGTGTGCCGGTGCGTAAAAAAATCGCTAGCAGTTCAGCATCGGATAACGCTTGTGGCCCTCTGGCAAGTAGCTTTTCTCGTGGCATTGATTCTACAGGAAGATCTTTGAGACCCATGACTATGCTCCAAGTCTACTAAATAGAGGATAACGACGCGGACCCCTTGCCAACAAAGCAACCCGTTTTTTCAAACTGGGTTAATGTCAGCACACGGGGCTCTCTTTTATAAGCGAAGAATGACTCAGGCCCAAATGGGCCTGAGTGAAGATGGGAATGAGATCAGTCTCACTTGTAACTCGCTTGTTGATTAAAGCTTAAAGTGACTGACGAGATTCCCCATTTGTTGTCCAGAAGCCGCCAAGCGTGAGCTGATCGATTCTGAGTGCTGTAAATTATCACTCAACTGGTTAACGATGTGCTGAATCGCGACCAAGTTCTGATTGATATCTTCGGCTACCGCACTTTGCTGCTCTGCCGCCGATGCGGTTTGGATCCCCATATCTTGAATTAAACCGACAGCTTGTGAAATCCCAGCCAAACTTTGTTTGATATGCATCGATTCTTCAGCGGTTTTTTCGCCCCGCTTTTGGCTAGTATTCATGCTTTCAACCGCTTTGCTTACCCCTTGGTGAAGAGACTGAAGCATTTCACTGATCTCTTGCGTACTATTTTGTGTCCGACTCGCCAAAGAACGGACTTCATCAGCGACAACCGCAAAACCTCGTCCTTGTTCGCCTGCTCGCGCCGCTTCGATGGCCGCATTCAACGCCAGTAGGTTTGTCTGCCCCGCGATTTCACCAATCACATTTAAAACTTGAGTAATTTTATCGGTACGCTGACTCAGATCTTGAATCGCGTCTGAGGTGAGGTTAACCTCACGCACCAATTCGCTGATCCCTTCAATTGCACTATTCACTTCATGCTGAGCATCTCGGATTTGACCATTAGCAGATTCAATCGCTTGCGAAGTCGCATTGGTATTATTCGCCACTTCTCGTGCTGTAGCGCTCATTTCGGTTACCGCGGTTACGACTTTATCCGTTTCAAGACAGTGGCTGTTCATTTTTTGATTAGATTGCGTGGTTTGTATATCTAACTCTCCGGCAGCCAATTGCACTTGTTGCGCCGACTCTCGCAACTGTTTTATCATCGGATGAAGTTTATCCATAAAGGCATTAAACGCTTTGGCGACCTCACCAATTTCATCTTGGCTTTCTACCTTCAATCGAGCGGTTAAATCCCCTTCACCAGCCGCCACATCTTGCAGTGAAGCAACCACGTGCTGTAATGGCGCAACGCCCTTAGCCACCAACACGCTGACCACAATACTGGTGATCAATAGTCCAACCAACGATAAACCAATCGTTGACCACATTTGCTCTTTCGCTTGATCTTGACGTAATACTTGAAATTGGGCGACTTGTGCATCGATATCATCAATATAAATCCCCGTACCCAGTACCCAATCCCATTTGGGTAAATATTCGGCATAACCCAATTTAGGTGCTTGCGCATTAATCGTCGGTTTATGCCAAGAAAAGTACAAAAAGCCATCACCGGATTTCGCCGCGCGGATAAGCCCTGCAATCACTGGCACGCCATTTTCATCTTGTAAGCCATAGAGATTCTTTCCTTCCAGAGAAGGATTGATGGCATGCAAGGTATTCACACCTTGTGAATCATAGGCAAAAAAGTAACCGTCACTTTCAAAACGCATCGCTTTGAGTAAGGTTTTGGCTGCGGCTTGATTCTCACCATTACGATCACTCTCATATAATGATTGAACCGCAGTCACGCCCATCATTAAATACGCTTGCAGCTCAGCTTTACGAGTCTCGACCAATTGCTCGCGATATTGGGTTAATTCTTGCTCAAGTGCACGCGCATTACTCCAATAATTCACCATGGTCATTAAGCCAGTGATCAGCACCAATGGAATCAGCGTCAGTAATAGCAATTTGGTTCTGCTCTTTAACGAGGTCATTCGGTTATCCTAATTGATTTGTTGTTGCTTTTATGATGCATAAAAAATCGTAATATATCTGTGAGTGTCCGTGAAATTTGACGATATTTAGGCCAACCAGTTGGTTTTTTGCTCTGCGTAAAGTGAGAAAATCCTCATAACTATTGATAAGCCATATAATGCAGAGAGAAAATGCAGCTAACACAGCAGCCACATATTTCGGGAGTTGTGCTAACATAACTCGCAGAATTTTCGAGGAATCCAGATGCAAACATTAGCAGGAAAACATATTCTGCTTGGCATTAGTGGCGGCATTGCGGCCTATAAATGTGCAGAATTAACGCGCCGATTGCGTGAACGAGGCGCGGAAGTTCGCGTGGTGATGACCCATGCGGCAAAAGAATTTATTACCCCTTTAACCATGCAAGCTGTCTCGGGGCATCCTGTTGCCGATAGCTTACTTGACCCTGCAGCCGAAGCCTCAATGGGGCATATCGAGTTAGCTAAATGGGCGGACTTGGTGTTGTTAGCACCGGCAACGGCGGATCTTATCGCTCGCTTAGCCGCCGGGATGGGCAATGATTTATTAACCACCGTCGTACTCGCAACGGATGCTCCCGTGGTGATCTCACCCGCCATGAACCAACAGATGTACCGTAACCAAGCAACGCAAGATAATATCGCGACCCTTGTGCGACGCGGCGTTTCGGTATGGGGGCCTGCCGCTGGAGAACAAGCCTGTGGCGATGTCGGGCCGGGACGCATGCTTGAGCCACTCGAATTGGTTGAGCGCTGCGACGCTTTTTTTGCGCCTAAACCTTTGCTTGGAAAGAAACTGTTGCTTACTGCAGGACCGACTCGCGAAGCATTAGATCCCGTTCGTTATATTACTAATCACAGTTCAGGCAAAATGGGCTTTGCCATTGCCGACGCTGCGGCTACTCTAGGCGCTGAAGTGACGTTAATCAGTGGGCCGGTCACCTTAACAACGCCCGCCAAAGTGAAGCGGATTAATGTTCAGAGTGCGCTAGAGATGCATGCAGCGGTGATGGATCATGCCCAACAACATGATATCTTTATTGGATGCGCTGCGGTCGCGGATTATCGACCTGATGTCGTCGCTGAACAAAAAATCAAAAAAACCGAACAGAGCGATACGTTGTGTATCACCATGGTCAAGAACCCGGATATCGTTGCTTCGGTAGCGGCATTAACCGAACGCCGTCCTTTCACGGTAGGATTTGCCGCAGAAACACAGGATGTGGAAAAATACGCCCTCGGAAAACTGACCAAGAAAAAGCTGGATATGATTTGCGCCAATGATGTTTCTATCTCTGGCCAAGGTTTTGATAGCAATGACAATGCACTCATGGTGTATTGGTCTAATGGTCAACACGCTTTGCCACTGAGCAGCAAACGTGAGTTAGCCCAAGCGTTAATGTTGTTAATTCATCGCCATCTATAGTCGATACACCTGAGTACTCGGTTTGCCAGCAAGTGCATCATCGCATAGCCATTCGTTAGCGAGGAATCCACTCAGTGAACTCGGCAAATCTTGCTGCTTATTGCGTCGCTATCAATGGTCATCAAAGGAAGTCGGGTTATGGCTGGTAACAAAAAAATCAATCGCCGTGAAGAAATACTCCAAGCACTGGCACAAATGCTGGAATCCCACGAAGGAGCATCTCGCATCACGACGGCTAAACTCGCCAAACAAGTCGGTGTATCAGAAGCGGCTTTATATCGTCATTTTCCCAGTAAAGCGCGAATGTTTGAGGGCTTGATTGAATTTATTGAAGAATCACTCATGTCACGTATCAATCGTATTTTGGATGAAGAAAAAGATACGTTAAATCGCATTCGTCTCGTTGTGCAGCTGATTTTGGCTTTTTCTGAACGCAACCCCGGCCTGACGCGAATTTTATCGGGCCATGCGTTGATGTTTGAAAATGAACGGCTGCGGGAGCGAATTAATCAGTTGTATGAACGAATCGAAACGTCTTTGCGGCAGATTTTACGCGAGCGAAAACTGCGTGAAGGTAAATCGTTTCCGGTCGATGAGAGTATTTTAGCGGCGCAATTGCTCGGCCAAGTCGAAGGCAGTTTAAACCGTTTTGTTCGTTCTGATTTTAAATACCTGCCCACCGCTAATTTCGATGCGTACTGGGCATTACTGAGTGCACAGATTAAGTAGTAATCACCATGACAAATCCCAAAAAATACGGCAAACCAGAATTTTCAGTGGCATTACTGCACCCTAAATATTGGGGTGTATGGCTGGGCTTTGGTTTTCTCGCACTAATGGTTAATCTCCTTCCTTATTCATGGCTATTAAATATTGGCCGTGGCCTAGGTCGTTTTGCTATGCGCTTTGGAAAAAAACGGGTAAAGATTGCCGAGCGTAATTTTGAGCTGGCTTTTCCAGAGATGACCGCCACTGAGCGCCAGCAGTTTGTCGTTGAGAACTTTAAAAATACCGGCGCAGCACTGATTGAAACGGGTATCACTTGGTTTTGGCCAACGTGGCGTTTTAAAACCTTATTGGTCGAGAAAGATCTCTCCGCGCTGCGGACACATGACCAAAACAGCCACGGCGTATTATTATGCTGCGTGCATGCGTTGAATTTAGAAATAACCGCACGAGGCTTCGCGGTATTAGGTTTACCCGGTTATGGCGCATATCGACCACATAACAATCCAGCCTATGATTTTATTCAATACCGAGGTAGAACACGTAATGGCAACCAGTTAATCGATCGTAAAGATCTTAAAGCCATGATCCGTGTTTTACGTCAAGGTGGTCGTCTCTTCTATCTACCCGATCATGATTATGGTCGTAAAAAGTCGGTATTTGTGCCGTTCTTTGCGGTGCAAGATGCCTGCACTACGACAGGTACCAGCATTTTGGCTTACACCAGTCATTGTGCGATTGTCATGGGTTCTGGTTTTCGCAATGCACAAGGTCGCTATGAACTGATGGCCGATCTGTCTGTTGAGACCGACTATCCACAAAAGGATGAAACGACGGCGGCGGCTTATATGAATAAGTACGTTGAACAGGTTATCTTACGTGCTCCAGAACAATGGATGTGGCTGCATAAACGATTTAAAACCTTACCAGATCCTGAATTAAGAGATAGTCGCTACGCCTAAATGATTTGCCGGCACTATTCATTTTCCGACACGACTTTGATGAAATGAGCTTTATCAGCGCATGATCTGAATCATAGGTATGAAAAAGGGAAGTCCGTTACACTGACTTCCCTTTTTTCATTTCTCGCTCTTACCATGATGTATAACGACCAATTTGTGATGTTACTGGCGGTGTTTGAACGCGCGGCCCTACTGCTGATGGTGCTGTTTTGGTTAACACGCTTGCACCTGATTCAAACCATAGTACAAAAGACCGATCGCCGGCCCGCGGAAACCACCTTGCTGGCGGCGCTGTTTATCGGTTTTGCCTTGTTTAGCACTTATACTGGAGTCAATGTGGATGGCTCTTTGGTCAACGTACGGATTATTGCCATTGTCGCGGGCGGTATTTTGTTTGGCCCTTGGGTTGGAGTAAGTGCTGGAGTCGTTTCTGGGCTACATCGCTACTTAATTGATATTGATGGCCCCACTTCACAAGCCTGCTTGATTGCTAGCATAGTGGCGGGATTATTATCGGCGTTGATCCATTATCGAGCTGACAAAGCTCACTATGCTCGCTACGGTATTTTGGTCGGCATGGCGTGTGAAGCGCTAACCATGGGACTCATTTTACTGCTTGCCGAAGATAATCAGTTGGCTTATAGCATTGTCAGCCACATCAGTTTTCCGATGATTACCGGCACCCTATGCATCGGCTTAATTATTCAGTTGGTACAACACCTTGATGATGAAAAAGAGCGCCTAGCTGCCCAGCAAGCCAAACAAGCGTTACATATTGCCACGCAAACTTTGCCTTATTTTCGCCAAGGTGGCCGAGCGGCTTTAACGAAAGGCTGCCAAGTGATTTTGCAAAACACACAAGCCGATGCGGTAGCGATCACCGATACGCAAGATGTGCTGGCTTGTGTGGGGATAGGTGAAGAAGAATACTTTGATGCTCATCATCAAATCAGTGAACTGACCCAACAAGCGGTCAAACTCGGCCAACAAATCATTAGTAATAACTTAAATCTACATAACTTTCGCTCCTTGTTGATCATCCCTTTGTGGGAGAATCAACAAGTCACTGGTACCTTAAAGATTTTTTATCGCCAACCGAACCGTATTCGTCGTCCACTCAAAGAGATGGCGATTGGTTTATCACAGTTGATCTCCACGCAATTAGAAGTCTCGCGGGTGGAACAATTGAAAGAAATGGCCAGCCAAGCCGAGTTTTCTGCCCTGCAAAGCCGGATTAATCCCCATTTTCTGTTTAATGCGTTAAATGCGATATCCAGCTTGATTCGTCTGCGCCCCGATGAGGCGCGCAGCTTAATTGGTAATTTGGCCGACTTCTTACGCTATAATCTCCAGCGCACACAAATTCTTATCCCGCTGGATGATGCGTTAAAACAAGTGCGCGACTATGTGGCGATTGAACAAGCTCGCTTTGGGCGTAAGCTGCAGGTGCATTTTGATGTTGAGCCGGTGGCGATTTCGATTGCACCACTCCTTATCCAACCTTTGGTGGAAAACGCGATCCAACATGGCTTTCAGCCCTCTGCTCATACTTGTCAAGTCACGATCAAAGTACGCAAAACCGCGCAAGGTGCGCAAATTACTATCACAGATACAGGGGTTGGCATTGCCCCAGAGTTGATTGATAAGCTCTATCAAGGTGACATAGACAGTCAGCACATTGGCTTGATGAACGTTCATCAGCGATTGCATTTATTGTACGGTCAAGGTCTGCACATTGAACGGTTAAACCCTGGAACACAAATTCGCTTTGATATTCTCACTAAGGGGAAAGCATGTTACGCGCAATAGTGGTTGAGGATGAATATTTGGCTCAAGAGGAGCTACGTTATTTAATTGAAAAACATAGTGATATCGAGATTATCGCCAGTTTTGACGATGGTTTATCAGCCCTGAAATATTTACAAAACCATCCTGTAGAGGTGCTGTTTTTAGATATTAATATGCCCGCGATGGATGGCATGTTATTAGCTCGTAGTCTGCCAGCGGCCATTCGACCTCCTTATATTATTTTCACCACCGCTTACAAAGAGCACGCGGCGGAAGCCTTTGAGCTCGAAGCGTTTGATTATTTGTTAAAGCCACTCAATGAACAGCGAGTGAAAAACGTACTTGATAAGTTACAGCAGGCGCAACCCATCAATCAGCCAAAGCCGAACTGTTCGCCGCTGCATCTTATGCGTGAAAATCGGATTCGGATCACCGAGCCTGAGCAGGTCATTTACGCCATGGCGAAAGAGAAAATTACTCTGGTGTACTGTGAAGATGGCGAGTTTTATGTGCCGTATCCGATCAGTGAGCTTTACGAGCAACTGCCGGCGCAGCACTTTTTCCGCTGTCATCGCTCTTATTGTGTCAATCTCACTCGCGTGCAGGAGATCATCCCTTGGGTAAACAGTACTTACCTCCTGCACTTACAAGGTACGCAAAGCGAAATCCCGGTCAGCCGGAGTAACTTAAAAACATTCCGCGAGCGAATGCAATTGTAATTCATGCCAAATAATTGCATTTAATGCGCGAGTAATGCAGCTCATTTTATCTTGCTTTAACCCTATTGAAGTTAGGGGATTTAGGCTCGTATCTTAACGGTAGTTCCTACCCATTTTGTTATGGAGTACCGTTTATGTTAGGCATGATATCCCCACGATTACGGACCTTAATTGGTACCATTATTGCGCAATTTGCCCTTGGCTCTGTGTATACCTGGAGCTTATTTAATGCCCCGCTGGCGGAAAAATTATCCGCTCCCGTCAACCAGATTGCCTTCTCTTTTGGGCTATTAACCTTGGCGCTTGCCTTGGCCTCTTCCGTGTCCGGATTACTGCAAAAGCGTTTTGGCGTACGCCGGGTGACGATGGCAGCAGGCTTATTATTAAGCCTAGGTTTACTTTGGGCTGGACAAGTGACCCAAGTGTGGTTGCTGTATATCAGTGCGGGGTTAATCCTTGGTTTTGCCGACGGCACTGGCTACCTAATGACGTTATCCAACTGCGTGCGGTTTTTCCCTGAGCGTAAAGGCCTAGCTTCAGCTTGTGCTATCGGCGCTTATGGCCTCGGCAGCTTAGGGTTTAAGTATATTAATTTATACTTTCTTGAACACAGCAGTGTGAGTATGACCTTTACCATGTGGGCTCTGATTGCCGGCAGTTTGGTGGTATTGGGTGGATTATTGATGCATGACGCGCCGGTACAAGCGCCAAGCTCGTCGAGCAGCACAAGTAGCCAAGATTACTCACTACAGCAAAGTACCAAAACGCCTCAGTTTTGGTTATTGGCAACGGTGTTTTTTACCATTTGTATGAGCGGATTATACGTGATTGGCGTCGCGAAAGATGTTGGCGAGCTGCAAGTGCATCTCTCCACCGCGGCGGCCGCTTCTTCAGTGGCGATCCTCGCGATGGCGAACCTTGCCGGACGGTTAGTATTAGGTATTTTGTCCGATAAAATGGAGCGCCGCAAAGTGGTCGGGATGGCGCTGCTGATTTGCACGATAGGCATTAGCACCTTATTGTTTGTTCCTCTCAATGAAATGCGCTTTTTCATGGCAATTTCTTGTGTTGCCTTTAGCTTTGGTGGCGCGATTACGGTATTTCCAACCTTGGTCAGCGATTATTTTGGGCTAAATTCTCTGACTCAAAACTATGGGGTGATTTACTTAGGCTTTGGTTTGGGTAGCTTCTTTGGCTCTATCGTAGCGTCATTATTCGGCGGCTTCCAAGCGGCGTTCAGTGTCATGCTCATACTGCTTGGCGTATCATTGTGTATCGCCCTTTGGCTACGTGCGCCAAAAGAGAAAGCATCCGCCGCGCTGACTTGGCAGCCATCGCTTCATTCAAGCAGTCGTTAATCACGCCGCACTTAGGCTACTTAGCGTTGCCGCCAACACCACGGTATCTTTAAATAAGCAAGGATCAACAGCAATAAGCAACGGCTCGGTTATCGACACTGAGCCTTTGCTTTCTCTAACGGGCTTTATCTAACAGACTTCCTGTTACGGAGTCGTTAAGCGACAACACCATATTGAGCTCGGTAAGCCTCTACTGCGGCTAACTGCACCGGATCGCCCCCTTGCTCTTTTAGATAAGTCACCAGATCGCCCAAGCTAACGATAGAAATAATCTGGCAATCAAAATCGCGCTCAACTTCTTGAATCGCGGATAATTCGCCTTGGCCTTTTTCTTGACGGTCAATCGCCACCAAGACACCGGCCAGCTGTGCGCCATTGGCTTGAATGATTTCCATCGACTCGCGAATGGCGGTGCCCGCGGTGATCACATCATCCACCAACATGATCCGCCCTGCTAATTGTGAGCCAACCAGGTTACCGCCTTCACCATGATCTTTGGCTTCTTTGCGGTTAAAGCAGTAAGGGGTATCGATTTCATGGTGATCGGCTAGAGCCACCGCGGTGGTGGTCGCAATGGGAATGCCTTTGTAGGCCGGTCCAAAGAGCACATCAAATTTAATCCCCGCATCCACCAAGGCGGCGGCATAAAAACGGCCTAAACGGGCCAGATCTCGACCAGTATTAAACAGGCCAGCATTAAAGAAGTAAGGGCTTTTACGACCAGACTTCAAAGTAAACTCACCAAATTTCAATACTTCCTTTTCTAAGGCAAACTCAATAAATTCACGCTGGTAGGCTTTCATTTGTTTTCTCTCTACGTTAACTAAAACTAACCATCTTCTCAGTCATTAGCTTGAGAGCAAGGCAGCGAAGATTTGAGACCCAGGGAGCTTACTTTTGTAAGTGACTTGGGCGAAAATTGCCGCTAACACAGCTATCAAGTTAATGACGACGAAGATAGAGATAAAAAAATAGCCCCCTCAACGGGAGCTACTTACTCAATCATTCCGCTAACGCGGCTTTCTGGGCGGCGACAATATCAACAATGCCTTTTTGCGCCGAGGCAAGTAACGCCAGCAACTGCTCATGGCTGAACGGTTCGCCTTCTGCGGTGCCTTGGATCTCGATCATCTTGCCTTCTTCGGTCATCACCACATTCATATCAGTGTCGGCGGCAGAATCTTCCACATACTCTAAATCGCACAGGATGTTTTCACCTAAGATGCCCACTGATACCGCGGCAACATGGCTTTTCATCGGATTCGCTTTCAGTTTGCCTTTGGCGACTAAATGCGCGAAAGCATCAGCCATGGCCACACTGGCACCACTGATCGCTGCCGTGCGTGTCCCGCCATCCGCTTGAATCACATCACAATCGACGGTGATCATGATTTCGCCCATGGCTTTTAAATCAACTACTGCACGTAAACTGCGCGCAATTAGGCGCTGAATTTCCATCGTACGGCCACCTTGCTTACCATTGGCCGCTTCGCGACGGGTGCGCGAATGGGTAGCTCGTGGCAACATACCATATTCAGCCGTTACCCAGCCTTTACCTTGACCTTTCAGCCAACGCGGTACGGTTTCTTCCACGGTTGCGTTACACAACACTTTGGTATTACCAAATTCAACGAGTACCGAACCTTCAGCGTAAGCCGTATAGTTACGAGTGATTTTAATTGGGCGAACTTGATCTGCAGCGCGGTCATTTGGACGCATGGATGAATGCCTTTTGTGAAGGGAACAACAAGATTGGGGCGAGATTATACTGGAAGTGGCGGTAAAATCCTAGGTGCTAGGCCCATCCCCTTCCTACTTGACGCCGCAGCAGTGCTGGTTACATTCGTTCGTGCTTATCTAACCTAGGATCTCGTCAGTCTTTGCCGTATTATTGATTTATTGCACTAAAAGCAGACCGACTAATAAAGGATACCGTAATGATTTACAGCATGACCGCTTACGCACGTAAAGAAGTCAAAGGCGACTGGGGCACGGCAGTATGGGAAATTCGCTCCGTTAACCAACGTTATTTAGAAACCTACTTTCGTCTTCCTGAGCAGTTTCGCGGTTTAGAGCCGGTGCTGCGTGAGCGTTTTCGCCAACGCCTTGCCCGCGGTAAAGTCGAGTGCCATTTGCGTTATGAAGCCAATCCAGCGGCCAAAAGTGAACTCAATATTAATGAAGCATTAGCCAATCAAGTGATCAAAGCCGCTAATCAAATCATGCATATGACTGGTGAGCTCAGCCGCATCAATCCATTCCAAATTATGCAATGGCCAGGTGTGATGGAAACGCCTGAGCAAGATATGGACAGCATTAATAAAGCGTTATTGGCCGGTTTTGATGAAGCGATTGTTGAATTTATTGACGCTCGTGGTCGTGAAGGCGACAACATGAAAGCGTTAATCGAGCAACGCTTAACGGCGATCAGTGAAGAAGTGGTCAAGGTTCGCGCGCGAATGCCAGAAATTCTGCAATGGCAACGTGAACGCCTATTGAACAAGTTTGAAGAAGCAAAAATTGAACTTGATGCCACCCGTGTCGAGCAGGAACTGATTTTACTGGCGCAAAAGTCTGACGTGGCAGAAGAGCTTGACCGTTTAGATTCTCACATCAAAGAAGCGCGCAATGTCCTCAAAAAAGGCGGCGCTTGTGGCCGTAAGCTTGATTTCATGATGCAAGAGTTTAACCGCGAGTCCAACACACTGGCTTCAAAATCGATCTCGACCGATATCACGGCTTCAGGGGTAGAGCTGAAAGTGCTGATTGAACAAATGCGTGAGCAGATCCAAAATATCGAATAGATTCCCCTCTACTCCACACACTTCCACAAGGCCCTTATTTATAAGGGCTTTGTTATTTTCACCATCCATATACATCCATAAAATTCATCAACAGCCATGAAAAAACGGGGAGTATCTTGGGTAGCACTTTGCTATTTACTCCCCACCGTAGTATAAATATCACAACATACTCCCCACTTCTGGAGGGTGATGTAATGATAACTTCGATTAGAGCTATAAATTCAAGGAGATAGAGATGGGGAATCTCACCGTCAACCAAGTTAAGGCGATAGTAAAAGACCAAAAAACGGGTCGTCATGCCGATGGTGATGGTTTCTATCTAATGATTCCTAGAGTAGGTCGACCATACTGGATGCTAAGGTACACCCTTTTTAAGAAAAGAAAGGAGGTGACTATTGGCAAGGTCGATGAACTTTCTCTTGCAGATGCAAGGTTGAAAGCATCTGAGCTTCGAAAGCAAATCAGCGAAGGGATTAACCCAATTGCAGAAAGAAAACGGAGTAAGCAAGCCGATATACAAATAATCGATGACCTCTTCGAAGACTGGTACAAGGATTTGTCCAAAAGGCTCAAGCACCCCAATATACCTAAGCGTATTTATCAGAAAGAAATCTCCCCACACATTGGCCAATACACGTTGAAACGAGTTACCCCTTTAGATATCCGTAACATCATCCAAACAGTCGCAAACAGTGGCCGCCCAACCACAGCTAATGACACGCTGATGTATTGTAAGCAGCTTTTTAAGCACGGTATGAAGATTGGAGTTATTGAGTCTAACCCTGCACTAGCATTTTCTAACTATGATGCTGGTGGCATTGAAGAGAGTCGAGATCGGGTCTTAGATCTTGAAGAGATTAAACATGTTTTTTCCGTCTTCAACCAAAACATTTATAGTTTCAACCGAGACAACTACCTAGCTTGTACTCTGCTTCTTTGTCTTGGCGTTCGTAAATCAGAGCTAACAGAAGCAAAGTGGGCTGAGTTCGATCTAGATAATGCTTTATGGCACCTACCAGCGGAGCGAAGCAAATCTGGGACAAGTTTCACTATTCCGCTTCCGGAGCTGTGCATTAAATGGTTTAAAGAACTACATCAGCGAGCTTGTCGTTCGGAGTACGTCTTCCCAAACAGAAGGGAAAGCAAAGTACCTCACATGGGCAAAGACACACTGAACAGGGCTATTTCAAAGCTATTTGGTCGAGAGCCCGGTCGTAAGGTACAACCACCAAATAAAATGGGCGATATCAAACACTTTGCGGTTCACGATCTACGCCGCACCTGCCGTAGCCTACTCGCTTCAGTCAAAGTGCCTAGCCATATCGCGGAGCGCTGTTTAAATCATAAGCTGAAAGGAGTCGAGGGTATCTACGATCGGTATGACTACTTGGAAGAGCGCAAAGAAGCACTGGAAAAAGTCACCGATCAGGTTAAGAATCACATTGTCATTTAGACATACACATAAGCAAAAAAAGAGGATGCCACTGGCATCCTCTTTTTAAATGTGCTGATTCATACACGATCTGACAATTTTGATTTAGTAGTACGACAGAATCGCTTGGTGATCAGTAACACGTTTCTGGACATAAATCAGTTAGACTTTATGCTCTAAATCAGTCATCTAGGATAACTTAAGATTGGGGAAATTAAGCTGGACTGCTTTGTTGTTTGAGAGCATGTTGGCTGCTTTCGCAGCCAAAAACACCCAACACCAGTAATTGACTCAAATTATTGTTTTTAAGTTTAATATTTCATGAAACGCTCTGCCAAATTAAGAACAAGAAATATAGAAGATTGGAGTTAGCAACTTTATAGACTCAGCTCCTTAGTTTAGCTGCGGCGCTTCTTCAGAGCCTTGAAGTATTCGTCCAAAGCATTTACATCTTTCTCAAATTCACTCGCGCGAGGACAATCAACTGCCAAACCAGTTGCGTTGTCATGACCGCACATATAAGTACTGCATTTAGACATCGCTGCATTGATAATATCATTGTCTTCAGAGGTCACGTCGTCGACGATCTCTTTCAAGCTTTGAGTTTTAACTGCGCGACCAAATCGCTCAACAACTTTTCCCAGTAGCCACTCTTCAACAAGACGCTCATAAGTTTCACGCATCAAACCGTAAGCATGCTTAACTCTCCATTCATACTCAAAATTACCTGATGCTTCCATCTTTTTGAGTTGAGGCGACAAATTCTTCAGTTCACCAACTCGAGCTTTTGTATTCTTGACATCCCAGGGTGGCTCTCGGAAAGGATAACCGGCTATATTCCCTAATTTACGAATAGAAACCACTTCCAAAGGAGCCTGAGATACCCCTGTTGATTCCTCTAACATCTTTAGGAAGGACATATCGTGAGTGAACACAATCACCTGACGCGTTAAAGCTTCTTGAGCGATGCGATCAGCGAACAAGCGACGCCATCTGTGATCGAGTGAGTTAATTGGGTCATCAAAGATAATGGCTGATTTTCTGTTATCTACAGTAAGCTCAGCCAAGAAACCAGCTAGGGCAATGCACTTTTGCTCCCCTTCACTTGCAACATCAGTGATCCCGTTGGTCTTATCTGTAAGACGAATCTTGAGCATTTGCTTGCCACGATGTCCGCGAGTAACGGTACCTACATCAAAGTTGTCAAAGCCCAGCTTCTCTAGTTCCGCTCTGAATGCATCCTGCAGAACACCTACGGCACCACTATTCGCAATAGCGTTGGCTTGAGTGTAAGCGTCTATTTAAACCCACCTACCAATAACTCAGCATTCTAGGCATAGTGATTTCGCAACCAAGGAGTCACTATGAACCAATCGAACAAAACTCAATTCTGGGCAGAAATCATTGAGCAACAGAGCCAAAGTGAGTTATCCATTGTCGCGTTTTGCAAGGCAAACCAACTGACGGTAAATACCTTTTACTACTGGCGCAAAAAGCTTTATGGGGGCGAACAGCAACAAGTGGTGCATCCTGTCCTGATAGAAGATAGCCCGAAAAGCATAGGGGAACGCCAGTCGGTTATGCTTTCACTACCAACAGGAATGACCGTTGAATTTCCCTCTAACATGCCAGCACACCAAATCCAAAACTGGTTACAGGCTCTGACGTGTTAATACCGAACTTGGGTATTTACCTGGTCTCGGGCATAACTGACATGCGCAAGTCTATTGATGGCTTGTCATTGATTGTGGCTGATGTGTTGGAAATGGATCCGTTCAGTGAAGCCTGGTTTATCTTCTGCAACCGCGGCCGAGACAAAATTAAGATCTTGTTCTGGGATACTAATGGTTTTTGGCTTTATTACCGCCGACTGGAAAAAGGTCGTTTTAACTGGCCTAAACCCAATGCATCTGGTCATGTCGCTATCTCCAGACAGCAACTTCAATGGTTACTCTCTGGGCTTAATCTGGAACACCCTAAAGCTCATCAGCCCTTATATGGCCTTGAAGTGTGAGCCAATACCATGATCGTGATAAAGGACTTGAACGATCCTTTTACCCTGTCAGACTAACAGCATAATCCTGACCAAGAGCAGCCTGACCGATGAATCACCTTCCTGACGATGTAGAACAACTGAAAGCGATACTGTTAGCACTTCAGGAAGAAAACAAAGCGAAGGACAGGCAACTACAGGCCCAGCAAGAAGAAATGGCTGAGCTTAAAACACGGGTGGAACTCCTGCTTGAGCAACTCAACCTCAGTAAATCCAAACGGTTCTCTTCCCAGAGTGAAAAGGTGGTTAAAGGTACCTTCAATGAAGCCGAGCAGCAAAATGCACTGCACAAACCAGAGCCAGCTCATCATAAAAAAGGACGTAAACCGCTACCTGAAGAGCTGGAGCGAGAAGTTCAGGTTCACACTCTGAATGCCCCACACTGCAAATGTTGTGGGCACGAATTACATAAATGTGGGGTGGAAACCTCTGAAGAGCTGAAGATCATCCCTCAGAAAATCAGTGTGATCCGCCATGAACGAACCAAATATGCCTGCCGTCAGTGTGAACACACCGAAACCAGCAGCAAGATCGTCACAGCCCCCAAACCCGCCAGCATGATCCCGAAAAGTATCGGTTGTCCAGAAACCTTCGCCGCCATCGTTACTGCCAAATACGTTGATGCGCTACCGCTATACCGTCAGGTTGATATTCTTAAGCGAGGCGACATCGATATTAGCCGAGGTACGCTGGCCAACTGGTGTGTTCAGCTAGGGAACAACGTTGACGTCATTATCGACCAGATGAAAGCACGCTTGTTATCTGAAAGCTTAATCTGCGCAGACGAAACCACGGTACAGGTACTGTCAGAGCCAGGGAAAACAGCGCAAAGCAAGTCCTATATGTGGGTCTATCGCAGTGGCGAGTTCCATAAGTCACCTGTGGTTATCTATGATTATCAGCCAGGGCGCGGGGCAAACTGCCTCAACACCTTCCTTGGTGATTACTCTGGTTATCTGCTGTCGGATGGGTATCCCGCATATGACACTCTTAAAGATGTCACGCAAGCGGGTTGCATGGCCCATGCAAGACGTAAGTTCACCGATGCTCAAAAAGCTCAACCGACCAAGAAAGTTGGCCGTGTAGAAAAAGCGCTGAACTATATCGGGAAGCTTTACGGTATAGAACGGGAGACTAGAAAACTAAGCCCAGAAAAGCGGCGACAGATAAGGCAACAAAAAGCCAAGCCTATACTCGATGAGTTCCATCAATGGTTGGTCGGAATTAAGGAAACACAACTACCGAAAGGTAAGCTCGGGATCGCCATCAACTATGCGATAAACCAGTGGCCAAAACTTCTTACGTATCTTGAAGACGGTCATATCAGCATCGATAATAACGTGACTGAGAGAGATGTGCGTCCGTTTACCACGGGGCGCAAAAATTGGATGTTCTCAACTTCAGTAGACGGAGCAAAGGCCAGCGCAAACCTCTATAGCCTGGTCATGACTTGCCGTGCCAACGACATCAATCCCTACTTCTACTTCGTGCACCTGTTCAGGGAGTTACCGAAGCGTTCACCAAGCGATGATTTAACTGATCTTATGCCATGGAATGTAGAAATCAGCGAGGCTGAATAAGGTCTCACTGGTTAACTAGGCGCTTACGTTGAAATGAGTGTTCGTTTGAGTGTAGATGATGCGCGCATGAGAACTCCTTGAAATAATTCTGTACCAAGTCACATGAATCCCAATTTAATAGGAGGTGTATCGACAAAGTATTCGTAAAAAAAATATAGTCCAATCAATGGCTTTGTCAATGAATCCACCTCTCTCATTAGTTCATCTCAAAAAATAGAGGTTTTCCGCACCATAAATGTTGTAAATTCATTGCTAAGCATCAGTTTTTACTGACAACTAAATAACGATAAAAAATAAATATATTTAAAAAGGAGATGAATTGTTTTAAAAATGTATTTAAAAATCGTGTTCCTCGTGCTTGAAACAAAAATGCCACTCGCATTAGACGAGTAGCATTCTTATATTTACAAAGTCAGTTGACTCTCTTTGCAACCAATATTCAGTAAATCAATCCACGGACTCCCCAAACGAGGTAATCACTTTTAAGCACTTGTCTTTACTTAAATAGCGTTGGGCACTTGTTTGTACTGACTTAATATCAGCTGCGGCAATATGATCATAAATTTGCTGCACGCGCTGATAATACTTGGGTTGAGTGTGGCTCATCACAGCAATCTCTAACCAGAAACCATTGCTATTATCGGCATTGGCAATCGATTGTAGTAACGGCTGCTTGGCTCTGGCCAATAAATCGGCGTCTATTCGCTGCCCTGAACTGAGCTGCTCGATGAGCGTGTCAACTTTCCTTTCAATGGACAACACATGCTGTCTGTCAACTCGTGCGAATAAACCGATATGACCTAATTCTGAAGGTTCTGTCGCGTTAAAGTGAAAAGCATAAGGTGAATAACTCATCCCACCTTGTACTCGCAGCTCTTCAGTGATCAGCAATTGGAGAACGCGCTCCAATAACCATATTTGTGCCGCTTGCTCAACGGAGTAACTATCACTATTTGGCCAAATCCAAGCTAACCCAGTGGAATCAACCGCTCCTTGATGGCTCAACTGGCGGCTCGCTGGTAACTCAGGCAGGCTAGCTACAACTGGACGCTTGGTGATTGGCAACGGATGACGCTCTATAGCCCCCAATGTTTCGGCTACCGCTTGAATCGCCTGAGATTCATCAATATCGCCAACGATAGTGACTTCGAGTACTCCGCGATCCACTGCCGATGTAAGCACAGGAGCTATTTCAGAAAAATCTCGCTTTAATAACTCTTTATCGCGTCCAAGGGCGTAACGTATATCTTCTGGGTGTAATAGCTCCGCAAATCGCTCCCAAAATAACGTTTCGGCATTAGCATTACGGCTGATTGCATGTTCTCGCACTTGTTGCCGAAACTGATGTAACGCTTCAGGTCTAAACCCTGGTGCGGTCAAAAAGGCCGTGTGTAGCCCTAGCTGCGCTCTTAATCGATCAGATCTCACAGAAACGGTATCAACAAAACCTTGCTCCGATAGACTCCACCCCACGGTTAAACCTTGCCCGGCTAATATTTGCCCTAATTCTGTATAACTATGCTGAGCTAATCCTCCCAAGACAAAGCTACGTTGAAAGAGCGTGGCTAGCCCTTCAATTTTAGGTAATGCGACATCACCAAAACCGACCTTAAGCTGCACTCTTGCTTGACCTATTTCAAATTGAGTTGGCTTTAAAGTCAGTCGAACGCCGTTAGCAAAACCCAGTTGGCGGATCCCTGTGTTCTCATCACGCTGATCACTAATGACTTTTCCCGGCTCACCGAAATTTGCATAAGCAAACGGAGTCATTTTTTGCTCTTGATGAGTGCTAATCGGCTGCTGCTGACTTTGCTGATAGACGCTCAGAAGTTGTTTTGCTACCTGCTCTTCTGGTTGAGAGTGAGTCAGATAAATCCATGGTGTACCTTGCCAGCGCTGTTTTAATGCATCGTGCAATGTCGTTGGGGTTAAGCTAGGCTTCAGCTGTTGAAATAACGCACATTCCTGCTGGACATCTAAAAAATATAAGCCGCGGGCGTTATAATCCACCAATTGCTCTGCCAAACCAAAGCTATTCACGTTCAATGGCTGCTCTACGGCATGCCATATATCTTGCTCAATCAAGTCCAGTGCTCGATTAACTTCCTGTTCGGTAAAACCACCGACTAAAGCTTGACGCATGGTCTGTTCGAGCAGTTCAAGATTTTCTCGCCACTGGTGAGGCGCTGAATTAAGTGATAACTCAAAACGTAAGCCATGTTTGAACTCTTCAAATAAAGCAACATCCACTCCACGACCCATATCTTCTTCTGGCAGATGGGCGGTTAAGCGGCGATACAAAAGATGGCTCAGTAACCAATCGGTGAGCATCTGATGCCGTCTAGCGATACCATCAGCAAGTGCATTATGAGGTTGTAATACTCCAAGGGTAACCGTTGTGGGTAGACGAGGGTCAAAAAAACCATCCGCACGCAACGCTTTCTTCACCGTCAATTTGGGCAATGGATCCTCACTAACAGCGATCGCCTGAGGATGTGGTTGCCAGTTGGCAAAACGTTGCTGAATCTGACGCTCTGTGGCCGCAATATCAATATCACCGACAACAATTATGGTCGTGCGCTCTGGTGTATAAAAGCGCTGATAGAGATCACGTAATTGTGCTACTGTCGCTTGACTAACTACGCTTTCCAAGCCGATTGGCAGACGACTCGCCAATGGGCTGTCTGGGTACAAAAATGCCTGCTGATATTGATAATCATCTAGCTCCATCGATTGTTTTTCGCGTATTTCCGTCATTACGATCGGCTTTTCTTGTGCTAGAGCTTCGGGTGTTAAAGTCAGTTGATCACCAATCTCACGCATTAACATCAGCCCAGTTGTAAGCTTATCTTGAGTGCCTTCCGTGATATTAAATTGATACACCGTTTGATGATACTCAGTAATTGCATTGGTATCCGAACCAAAACTAAGACCAAGCTTTTCTAGCTGAGCAATCATATCCCCTTGTGGAACGGATCGAGAGCCCTTAAACGCCATATGCTCTAATAGATGCATCAATCCCTGCTGCTGTTCAGACTCCACCAGCGAGCCACCGGCAATTTGCATGCGCATGATGATGGCTTTTTCTGGGTATGGATTAACCATCAACTGATAAGTTAAGCCATTAGCTAAACGACCTTGGTGGATTCGTGGATCAGGGGTTAATTCATTGGCAACCGAGTGTAGAGACATGATGATGTAGCAAGCGCCAAAGAATGGCATTAACCGAGTAAAGAGAGACAAGAGACAACCTCGAATAACATCAGTAAAAAAGAATCGTTATTATTCATGTTTTATCTCGCTTTAGAATGGTTACATACAAAAGCATACAAAAACATCAAGCAACTCAACGAGTAAACCGCTGAGGTTTATTCAACAAAGTTGGCATTTTTGCTCTTAAAATCGGATCGTTTCGCCAAATATCGCTACACTTTTATCTGTTTGTGCACCAAGGTGTCATGCCGCTAGTTGATTGGAGTGATAAAATGAATAAACCGCTTTGGCTACTGCTAGGTGTAAGCCTAATCGCTTGGCCTACTTTTGCCGCCCAGTATGTATTTAAAAATGTGCAAGTATTTGATGGACGAGAAGCAACACTCAGCGCAGCAAAAAATGTCTATGTGCAAGATAACCTGATCAGCAAAATCGAAGATTACCAAGATCTTAACATCACTGACTCCAATACTATAGTGATTGATGGGCAAGGCAAAACCTTAATGCCGGGATTGATTGATGCTCATACTCATTTAATGCTCGCCGCCCTGCCTCAACAAACCTTAATGCTTGCTGATCAAGGTTTTATTAATATTGTTGCCGCTAAAACCGCTGCCGATATGCTGCAACGGGGTTATACCAGTGTGCGCGATTTGGGTGGGCCAGTATTCGGCTTAAAAATGGCGATCGATAAGCAGATCACCACCGGACCTCGTATTTGGCCAGCCGGGGCTTTCATCTCTCAAACTGGCGGCCACGGTGATTTTCGTCTACCCAATGAGTTAATAACCGCTGATAGTAAAAAACAGACCATCTCTGTTAGGACAGGCACTTCAGCGATTGCTGATAGTCCGGACGAAGTTCGCCAGCATGTACGAGAGCAGTTAGCCCTCGGGGCATCGCAGATTAAACTCATGGCAGGTGGTGGCGTCTCATCATTTTATGACCCGCTTGATGTGACTCAATACAGCCTGGCAGAAATTCGCGCCGCGACGGAAGCGGCAGAAAATTGGGGCACCTATGTGACGGTGCACGCTTATACTCCTCGCTCGATTAATCAAGCGATTGATGGTGGGGTTAAATCGATTGAACACGGTCAATTGATTGATGAAAAAACCGCAAAACGAATGGCCAAAGAAGGCATTTGGTGGAGCTTACAACCGTTTACTTCTGAGCGAAAATCCAGCTTTGCCGAAGGCTCGCCGCAACGTCTGAAACAAAAAATGGTCGAACAAGGCACAGACAGGGCCTATCGTTTAGCGAAAAAACATCAAGTAAAAGTCGCATGGGGAACCGACATTTTGTTCAGTGCGGAAAAACTCAAAGGGCAAACGCAACTTTTGAGTATTATGACTCGCTGGTACACCCCTGCTGAAGTACTGAAAATGGCTACCTACGACAATGCGCAGCTACTGATGCTCTCAGGAGAGCGTGCGCCTTATCAAGGTAAGTTAGGGGTTATTGAGGCCGGAGCTTTGGCCGATCTGCTGATCGTCAATGGCAATCCGCTACAAGATTTAACCATTTTAGAAGCAACGGATAACCTACAACTGATCATGAAAGACGGTCGCATTTATAAAAATACGCTCTAATCAATACGTCTGCTGAGGGGATCTTATCCCCTCAATTTTCACTACACCTTAAGTATAAAAACAAAGTAATATCAGCCTCATTCTGCCCTATTGGGCTTTGTTGATGGTTACTTTAAATGGAACGTATTATCGAAAAACTGCTGTACTCTGCTCGCTGGATCATGGCACCTATTTATCTCGGTTTGAGTTTTATCCTCCTCGCCTTAGGGATTAAATTTTTTCAAGAAGTGATTCACCTACTCCCAAATATCTTTGCTATTCAAGAAGCTGACCTGATTCTAATCGCGTTATCATTGATTGATATCACCTTAGTTGGCGGGCTGATTGTGATGGTGATGTTTTCTGGCTATGAGAATTTTGTTTCTAAAATCGACGTTGAGGAGCATAACGATAAGTTAGGCTGGTTGGGTAAACTCGATGCTGGTTCACTGAAAAATAAAGTTGCTGCGTCAATTGTCGCGATCTCTTCAATTCATTTATTGAAAGTGTTTATGAACACCGAAAATATCGCCAATGAAAAAATACAATGGTATTTGATGCTGCACATTACCTTTGTCATCTCTGCTTTTATGATGGGTTATTTAGATAAAATCACCAAAAAATAATCCGCCGCTAGAGCTAAACATAAAAAAGCCCTGAACCAATCGGATCAGGGCAAAATCATTCACCAACAGGGGGAAGGTGAACTAACTTAAGTCAACATCTTTGCAGCCAAACCAAAGCGTTGCAAAAAAACCAACCACATAAGAAATGAATAGACCGCAGATAAATACCAACATCCCTGGGAAAATACCTTGCGCTGATGTCATTAACGGAATCGCAACAATACCCGATGGCCCAAATACCGTATTAAGTCCGACAGGTAAGCCAAGATAAGAGACTAAACCAATAAAGAAACCACCAGCCGCACCGCCAATACATGCCGTGACAAACGGTTTCACTCTGGGTAGGGTGACGCCATAAATCAGCGGCTCACCAATGCCTAAAATACCCGGAATGATCGCGCCCTTCACTTGGGTGCGCAGCACGGCGTCTTTTTTGGCTTTAAAGTAAAGCGCTAGCGACGCGCCAACTTGGCCGCCTCCGGCCATCGCCAAAATAGGAAACAACGAGTTAAAACCCTGCACATCCATCAAAGCAAAGTAGACCGGAACAAACCCTTGATGAATGCCAAATACTACCGAAATCAAAAATAAACCGGAGAGCAACGCAGCCCCTAGTGGATTATCATTCAGGTTGAGAAACAACCATGACATGCCTTTAAATAACTCACCACCAATCGGCATTATCACCAAAAAAGTCACCGCCCCCATGATCAATAACGTGACGCAAGAGGTTAAGATCATGTCTAAATCATCAGGCATGTACTGGCGAACTTTTCTTTCGACCTGAGCACCCAAAATCGCCGCTAACAGTACGCCGATAATATTGCCTCTAGGGTCAATAGCAAAACCGAAAAATTCGCTCATGCCAGAATAAACGCCCGTTGTCGCATCTGGGTTATAACCCAGCACAAACAGGGAAGCTAAAATAGCGCCATTGACCCCAGAACCGCCAAATGCCTGCTGCGCGTTATAACCGATTAAGATGCTCAGAAAAGCGAATAATCCTTTGCCAAACACCTTCATATAGGCGATTAGATCCAGCGTAAATTGACTTGGCGATTGACCAAGGACCAGCATCTGCTCTAATAAAGTGGCGAAACCTAGTAATAAACCAGCGGCAATAAAGCCCGGAATTAATGGCGTAAAAATGGTCGCAAACTTACTGAGGAAACGCTGCACGGCACTGGTTTGTTTACTCTTCATCTGCTGTTTCTGCGCCGCAGCAATTGTCGATAAATCCGGCGCATCTGACGTTGATGTAGCGGTGAGCCCAAGATTGGCGATCATCTCATTCATCATTTCAGCGGCAGTTTGCGCTTTACCAGGACCGAGAATAATCTGCAGTTGTTGATCGCTTTCTACCACCCCCATAACCCCAGCAATGGCTTTAATCCCAGCTTGATCGGCGAGGAGGTTATCATTCAATGTTAAGCGTAAGCGGGTCATGCAGTTACCACACTTACTAATATTATCACTGCCACCGACCGCGCGAAGCAGTTGAGCTATCATGCTCGATGTAATTTTAGCCATTTACCTTACCTCAACACGATTGGATTATTGATCGTTCAGTGCCGCACGAATAAAGCCATGATGCTTTGCCAGCCGCTCCGCTGCTTGCTCCGCATTCAGATCGGCAAGGATCATCAGAATCGCCGTTTTACAATGTCGTTGGCAGGCCGCGAGCGCTTGTTCCGCTTGATCTGTACTGCAGCCCGTTGCTTCACGAACAATGTGCGTTTGACGCTGAATAAGCTTGGCATTGGTGGCTTCAACATCGACCATTAAATTGCCAAAGACCTTACCGCTGCGAATCATCGCTCCTGTGGTTAACATATTAAGGATCAGCTTCTGCGCCGTGCCAGCCTTCATTCTTGAAGATCCAGTGACAATTTCAGGACCAACCACAGGCGTAATAGCAATATCCGCGGCTTGTTCCATTAAACAATTAGGGTTGCAGGCCAGAGAAATCACCGTCGCACCAACGGATTTAGCGTAAGCCATACCGCCCAGTACATACGGTGTTCGGCCACTAGCGGCGATACCCACTAAAACATCTTGTTTACCAAAGTGAAAACGCTGCAAATCTTGCTCACCAAGTTCTGTATTGTCTTCTGCATTTTCCACGGCTTTTAAAATCGCTTGATGACCACCAGCAATCAGGCCAATCACCAAATCGGGCGAGGTACCATAAGTAGGAGGACATTCGCTAGCATCCAGAATACCTAATCGGCCAGAGGTTCCCGCTCCCATGTAGAACAAGCGCCCACCAGATTGCAGAGCAAAAGTAATCACATCGACCGCTTGCGCCACTTGAGGTAAGGTTTTTTCAACCGCTAAAGCGACTTTCTTATCCTCCTGATTGATGATTTGTAACATCTCAAACGTGGATAAGGTATCAATCGCCGCGCTCGCTGGATTACGGCTTTCCGTTACCCATTGGGTTAAATCTATTTTCATGCACAAGCCTATATGTCTAATAACAACTGGTGGCGATTCTATAGAATAAAAAATTCCAATCGAGTGATAAGGATCACAGCCATGGTTATTCATTAACCAGCTAAAGCATGGAATAATCATCCAAAATAAGGTAAGACAAGCCAAAAGATACGCCAAGTCACTGAATATTATTCACCTTCAAAGCAGATTTAATTCCCAGCAAGGAATAAAAAATTCCAAAAACTGCACCATAAATCGTCTTTTGAATTGCGGATTCGTGGTAAAACTGCTTTTAGCATATGGAGAAATCATCATGTCTATAGTTAATCGAATGATCAGTCGACGTACTCAGCTCTCAGCAAATGAGTTAAAAATTGCCGACTGGATCCTTGCTCATCCTCAGCAAGCGGCCTTAATGACCAGTTTACAATTGGCCGAGCAAGTGAGTGCGAGCCAATCCAGTATCATTAAGTTTGCTCAAAAAATGGGCTTTAAAGGCTACAGTGCTTTTAAACTATTATTGGTAGAAGAGCTCAGCCGCAAACAAGCTCTCGAATCAACGCCTGTACAGCACAATATTTTTATTAATGATCCACTGGCAGTGATTGCACAAAAGTTAGTCCAAGCAAAAACGGATGCCATGTTTCATACCACCAACGCGCTCTGTTTTGAACAATTTCACCATGCGGTGAATTGGATTAATCAAGCGCATCGAGTGCAAATCGTCGGCATTGGCGGCTCGGCACTGACTGGGAAGGATTTAGCTTTCAAGCTATTGAAATTAGGCATTACCGCACTCGCTGAGCAAGACAGTCATGTACAAATTGCTACCGCGCGAACGCTTAGGCCTCAAGATGTCCAAATCGCGATTTCTTTTTCTGGGGATAGAAAAGAGGTCTTTATTGCCGCCGAAGCGGCTAAGCAACAAGGGGCCAAAGTTATTGCTCTGACCGCACCAAAGAAAAGTAAACTGCGTCAGTTGGCGGATATCGCTTTAGATACCATCGCCGATGAAACGCAACATCGCAGCTCGTCTATCGCTTCTCGTACTGCGCAAAATGTCTTAACCGATTTACTGTTTATTAGTTTGGTTCAGCAACGAGAAGATTCAGCGCGACAATTGATAGAGACCATTTCGTCGGACATTCAGCAAATTTTATAAGCCTCAGACTCAATCAGCGGCGGATGGGTGACCTGAAAGTAACTGAGCGATAAAGACCAGCTCTTCTCGGCCTTGCTCATCACTCAATGTTTCAAGCCAAATACTGGCGCTGTAATGCTCGGCTTTGAGTAGTAGCTGACAATCTTCAAAATCAATTAGCCAAGTATGTAAGTCGGCATCGAGCTGCTTATCGATAATCGAAGCCGATAACCACTGCAGAAAACGCTCGCCAAGAGCGGGGAAACTATCGATATCCCATTCTGGCGTATTCAGGATAAGTCGCCCCTGATCGGCAAGATAATCTTGTAAGGCAAACTCAGCCATGACCGGTTAAATGCTCCTGAATGACATCCAAAAACGGATCGGCGTATTTCTCTAGTTTGCGCTGACCAACCCCATTTACGGCCAGCATTTCGCCATAAGACGTTGGTAAAATATCCGCCATATCAATGAGAGTCGCATCGCTAAAGACCACATACGGTGGTAAACCTTCTTCATCGGCCAGCGATTTGCGCAGTTTACGTAATTTCGCAAACAGTTTTTTGTCGTAATTTTTATTCGACAATTTATCCGATTTCACCGCCCGTGCTGCGGTATCTAAACGTGGCACGGCTAATTCAACCGCTTTGTCGCCACGCAGAATCGGCCGGGCTTCTTCGGTCAACTGCAAGGTGGAATTGCGAGTAATATTTTGCTGTAGCAAGCCCTTATGAATCAACTGACGGAAAATGCTCACCCAGTAATCATGGCTGTGATCGCGCCCTAAACCATAGGTAGAGAGTTTATCGTGACCATTTTCACGAATCCGGATATTTTGCATCCCACGCAGCACTTCCACCACGTAACCAATCCCAAAACTCTGCTGAACACGATAAACACAAGACAGCGCTTTGCGCACTTGCTCCGTGGCATCGAAATGTTTCGGTGGGTCAAGGCAGACATCACAGTTACCGCAAGGCGTATCACGATATTCGCCAAAGTAGTTGAGCAATACTTGTCGGCGGCAGGTTTGCGCCTCAGCAAAATGACTCATCGCCGTCAGTTTATGGCTTTCGACCTGCTTTTGAGGCCCCTCTTCTTTTTCATCTAGCATGCGGCGCAGCCAAACGATATCGGCAGGGTCGTAAAGCATGATCGCTTCAGCAGGCAAACCATCTCGTCCCGCACGTCCGGTCTCTTGATAGTAAGATTCAATATTGCGTGGAATATCAAAATGGACCACAAAACGCACATTGGACTTATTAATCCCCATCCCAAAGGCGACCGTAGCAACAACAATTTGCACGTCATCACGCTGAAACGCCTCTTGAACATAAGCACGCTCATCAACCTCCATCCCAGCATGATAACTGGCTGCTCGAATGCCGTTATTGCACAACTTTTCCGTCAGCATTTCGACTTTTTTACGACTGCCACAATAGATGATCCCACATTGGCCGCGTTGCGTTTCTAAATAACGGATCACTTGCGATACGGGTTTGTGCTTTTCGACTAGGGTGTAACGAATATTGGGTCGATCAAAGCTGCCCAAATAAGTGTGCGGATTAGCCAATTGCAGGCGATGTAAAATATCAATTCGCGTTGCATCATCTGCCGTTGCCGTCAGTGCCATAAAGGGAACGTGAGGGAAAACCTGTTTAAGTTGACCAAGTGAGGCGTACTCTCGGCGAAAATCATGCCCCCACTGAGAAATACAGTGCGCCTCATCCACGGCGATCATCGCTAATGGTAGCTGTTGTAAACGTTCGATAAAATCGGCCATTAACACTCGCTCTGGCGAGACATAAAGCAATTTTATCTGCCCACGATTAATTCGGTTATAAATCGCAATCAGCGTCTCGCGTGAGAGACTGGAGTTGACACACTCCGCGGCAACACCATTGGCTTTGAGCTGATCGACCTGATCTTTCATCAATGAGATCAGCGGTGAAATCACCACGGTGAGCCCGGGAAACACTAACGCAGGGATCTGGTAGCAAAGCGATTTACCGCCCCCAGTAGGCATAATCACCAAGCTGTCTTGCCCAGCGATCGCCGCCTCTATCACCTCTTGCTGTCCAACCCGAAACGTCTGATAGCCAAACACCTCACGTAATACGTGCTGCGGCGATAAGTTAAGTTCCGGTTGTTCAACGAGTACAGTGGCGGTCATGCAAGCTCTCAATCATGAGTAGGGATGCTGATACTTCAAGTATCAGAACAGTCGGTTATTGTAGTGCCGTTTGCCGGTGAATAAAACCGCAAAGTAGTCGATGAATTCGATTTACAGGTTATACTCTCAGCGGTTAACCTTTGGTTACGTTTTTACGTATTAGTTAACACGCCCTGGCCAGCATTTCTCCTCTTTATCCCTTGCGACAGCAGAGAATTCAACATCATGACACTAGAACAACAACAAGAAGCTAAAAAAGGTATCTTTTTAGCGATCAGTGCTTACACCATGTGGGGCGTAGCACCGATTTATTTTAAATTACTGGGCCACGTTTCTCCGCTAGAAATTCTCAGCCATCGGATTATTTGGTCTTTCTTCTTACTAGCAGGCTTACTTCACTTCAGTCACCAGTGGCGTCATGTAGTGGACATTTTCCAATCCAAAATCAAGCTTGGTTATTTGTTGATCACCGCCCTCTTGATTGGGGGTAACTGGTTGATTTTTATCTGGGCAATTAATGCCAACCATATGCTTGATGCCAGTCTTGGCTATTACATCAACCCAATCCTGAATGTCTTTCTTGGCATGCTATTTTTAGGTGAACGACTACGTAAATTACAATGGTTTGCCGTGCTACTGGCGATGATTGGCGTTGGTATTCAGTTGGTGGTATTTGGGTCGCTGCCAGTGGTAGCGCTAGTGCTCGCCACTACATTTGGTTTATACGGTTTGCTGCGCAAAAAAGTCGGCGTGGGGGCGCAAAGTGGTCTATTTATCGAAACCTTATTTTTACTGCCTGTCGCCGCGTTATATCTGTTTATGCTGGCCGATACGCCAACCAGCCACCTATCGAACAATGACTGGTCATTGAATCTACTGCTGATCAGCGCAGGTATCATCACCACTTTACCTTTGCTCTGTTTCACTGGTGCGGCAACACGCCTTAAGTTATCGACGCTCGGTTTCTTCCAATATATCGGCCCCAGCTTCATGTTCTTACTCGCCGTTTTGGTATACGGCGAAGCGTTCAGCGCCGATAAAGCGATAACTTTCGTCTTTATTTGGGGCGCACTGATCGCCTTTAGTTACGATGGATTAACTTATAAACGCCATACGACGCGTATTGTTACCGAGTAAGGTGATCATTTTTTACAAGACAAGGCAATGGGTAACGATTAAGCTTAGTGGTATCGATTCTCATACCACTAAGCTCACATGGATACGATTCGATATTATTCAACGCCGCATCAAGCGATTAATCTCATTGAAGCTGACTATAAAAAGTTTGCCTTTCAACGCCACTATCATCTGGATTTTCATATCGGTTTGATCACCAGTGGCCAACAAAAGTTTGTTTATCGTGGCAGCCAACATCAGGTAGGACACGGACAGATCGTCATCATGCCACCGGATGAACTTCACGATGGTCAATCTTTATTTGACTCAGGCTATCAAGTACGAGTGTTATCAATCACTCCAGAATGGTTTAGTGAACATGTAGCATTAAGCAGCTCTCACGCTATGATCAATTTTAATCGCGTAATTGTTGATGACCAATCGATTTTTCAGCAACTGTCTCAGCTCCATCAACGCTTACTGTTACCTAACCTAAGCCAACTAGAACAAGATTGCCTCCCATACGAAGGACTCGCCAATTTAATTCATCGCTATAGTATAACTAAAGAAAAAGTGGCGATTCCGCTTGGCGTACAAACTATTGCGACGCTGAAAGAGTTTCTGATCTCCAATATCGATCAACCTGTACAATTGGCACAACTTGCCCAGCTTTGTCAGCTCAGTCCAACTCAGTTTCAACGTCATTTTAAAGCTCAAATGGGTATGACACCCTACGCTTGGTTTACTCGACTACGTCTAGAGCAGGGCATGAAACTGATAAAAAGTGGTCTAGCAGGAACGGAAGTCGCTCATCGAGTCGGATTTTACGATCAAGCCCATTTTACCAAAGCCTTTAAATGGACTTATGGTGTAACTCCCTCGGCCATCGATTAAACGTCAATAATTTACAATCGCACAGCGGTTTAATCTGGCATTCTTGATTCTCTCCAATTTTTTGAGCCAATAACCATGAATGAAATCAGCTTATTAATCACTTTAGCCAGTGTCCATTTCATTGCTTTGATGAGTCCGGGGCCAGATATGGCGCTGGTGATTCAAAACGCTACTCGCTATGGTCGCCACACTGGGCTTTATATTGCCCTCGGGCTCTCCTGCGGCATCTTGTTTCACTCGTTACTAAGCTTAACGGGAGTCAGCTATCTTGTTCATCAACAGCCCTTGCTGTTTGCACTCGTCCAAGTCGCCGGTGGCAGTTACTTACTCTATCTGGGCAGTAATGCACTACGCCATACCATGCAACACTGGAAAACAGACAGTGGGATTATCTCCCAGCGCACAGAACTGCTACTGAATAATAAGCGACAAGCGTTTTCTCGTGGCTTAATTACCAATCTGTTTAATCCTAAGGCCTTGGTTTTTTTCATCAGTTTGATGTCAACGTTAGTGCCAGCCAGTATGTCACTACAAGGTAAAGGGATGGCGTTACTGATTCTATGGGCTATCTCACTGCTGTGGTTTGCCGCACTAGCGTGGATGCTGTCAACCGAGCGCTTGCAGCGTAAATTGCAACGAGCAAGCCGCTATATTGATTTATTGTGTGGGATTATTTTCAGCCTAATTGGCTTAATGATTCTCTCTCAAGCGCTGATCGGCTTGTTTTATCAATCCTAATCGATCTTCGAGCTCAGCGAGCAAAGAGGAAGATTGGCTTGCCCTTTTGTAAGCGATCTCGCACAAATAAGTAAGCCAACATCGTTTTCTCTCTAGAGTAACGCCACTAAAAAAACCATAACCAGCTGAATTTAAAAACTTTAAAACAAAATCTATAGCATGAAATTTATTGTGCATTTATTTTTAGTCTCTTGTTGAATCCGCTTAAAAACGTAATATGAGTGGTGTCGGAAGGATGCTGACACGGAACAGAAATTACTACGGACAGTAAACGTCAGGATGACGAGTGATGGTTAAGGATCAATCATCAGCAAGGACTGCACAGGGACATTGAAAGGATGCACTCGTTACTAGGATGGTAACGACAACGGAATGACAATGGACTCCTCTGGATGAGGCAAGGATTGAACATCAGGATGATGTCAAGGACACTGCTCAGGGAACAAGTAAGCGAACTAACAGGATGGTTAGTCGATCAGGATGATAAAGGACACCGCTAGGAAGGCGATGGACGGATTACGCTAAAGGATATGGCATACTATCAAGGAATTGATGCAGGGAGCACCGATTGAGTAGCTGGATTGCTGCAAGTAAGACCCTAACCCCGCAGGCTTTGCCCGCGGGGTTTTCTTTTATCGGTAATCAGCGTTACCCA
The DNA here is from genome assembly GCF_000176155.1 of Vibrio metschnikovii CIP 69.14. Classification (GTDB taxonomy): domain Bacteria; phylum Pseudomonadota; class Gammaproteobacteria; order Enterobacterales; family Vibrionaceae; genus Vibrio; species Vibrio metschnikovii. Next base: position 166,245 of record NZ_ACZO01000008.1, read on the forward strand.
CTTGTTTGGTAACGCTGAAAAACGTTAGGCTTTTTCTAGTCGAGCATAAGCGGTGACCAGCCATTTAATGCCTTCACCATTAAACGCGACTTGCACTCTGCTCTGTGGGCCACTGCCTTCAAAGTTGATGATCGTACCTTCACCGAATTTCGGATGCCGCACTCGAGCCCCTAAACTAAAGCCCGTTTCATTAAAATTCTCTTTCACCGCGCTAGTGCTAAACCGGCCACTGTTAGTGGGTCTGCTGACTTGCGCTTTCATACGCACTTCATCTAAACACTGCTCAGGTAATTCGCGAATAAAACGCGATGGCTTGTGATATTTGTCTTGGCCGTACAAACGGCGAATTTCTGCATGGGTGATGTATAACTTTTGCATCGCTCGCGTCATGCCGACATAACACAGACGGCGCTCTTCTTCTAAACGCCCCGCTTCTTCAGCGGACATTTGGCTCGGGAACATACCTTCTTCGACACCAACCATAAACACCAAAGGAAATTCGAGTCCTTTCGCGCTGTGTAACGTCATCAATTGCACCGCATCATCAAACTCATCCGCTTGCCCTTCCCCTGCTTCCAGTGCTGCATGGGTTAAAAATGCGGTTAGCATGCTCATCTCATCGGCTTCTTCTGGTTTTTCAAACTGACGCGTGGCGGTGACCAATTCCTCCAAGTTTTCGATTCGCGCCTTAGATTTCTCGCCTTTCTCTTGTTCATACATGGCGTATAAACCCGAAGTTTTGATTACGTGGTCCGTTTGTACGTAAAGTGGCATCTCAGCGCTATCATCTTCCAAGGCATTAATCAGCTCAACAAAACGGCTCAAAGCTCCCGCAGCACGTCCAGTTAGCACTTGCTCATTTAATAACGCGATACTGGCATCCCATAAAGTACAACCGCGATCACGAGCAGCAAAACGAATGGTTTCCAGCGTTTTATCACCCAGCCCTCGCACCGGAGTATTGATCACTCGTTCAAAAGCCGAATCATCATGACGATTAGCGATTAAACGTAAATAGCTCAGCGAATCTTTGATCTCTTGGCGTTCAAAAAAGCGCATCCCACCATAGATACGATAAGGTAGACCAGCTTGAATTAACGCTTCTTCCAATACCCGTGACTGAGCGTTATTGCGATAAAGCATCGCACAATCATTGAGTAAGCCCCCATTATCTCGCCACTCTTTAATTTTGGTCACCGTGAAGCGGGCTTCATCCAAATCGTTATAAGCAGAGTACACCGAGATCCGCTCGCCTTCATTACCATCGGTCCATAGCTCTTTACCCATCCGCTCGGTGTTATTGGCAATTAAGGCGTTCGAGGCCTGTAAGATGGTTTTGGTTGAACGGTAGTTTTGCTCAAGACGAATGGTGTTAACACTCGGAAATTCCAAGGTGAATTTTTCAATATTGGCGATATTCGCTCCGCGCCAGCCATAAATCGATTGATCGTCATCACCCACAATCATCACATGACATTCAGGTCCGGCTAACATGCGTAGCCAAGCGTACTGAATATTATTGGTATCTTGAAATTCGTCGACCAGAATATGTTTGAAACGCGCTTGATAGTGTTCGCGAATATGCTGTTTATCACGCAAAAGCTCATGAGTACGCAATAAAATTTCGGCAAAATCGACCAGCCCCGCTCGGTCGCACGCTTCTTGATAAGCGCTGTACAACTGCAGATAGGTTTGCGTCACCGGATCGCGGTAGACATCAATATGTCGCGGACGTAATCCTTCGTCTTTTTTGCCATTGACCCACCAACAAACCTGTTTAGCGGGCCACTGTTTCTCATCGAGATTTTGCGCTTTGATTAAACGGCGTAATAAACGCAGTTGATCTTCAGAATCCAGAATTTGAAAATCTTCCGGCAAATTGGCGTCTAAATAGTGAGCACGTAAAATACGATGACAAATGCCGTGGAAGGTACCATTCCACATACCCGATGCGCTGCCTTGCATTAGCTCTTCAATGCGTCCACGCATTTCTGCAGCGGCTTTATTGGTAAACGTCACCGACATGACCGAAAACGGCGACGCTTGTTCAACCGAGATTAGCCAAGCAATACGATGCACTAGTACCCGTGTTTTACCACTGCCCGCTCCTGCCAACACCAATAGATTTTCTAAAGGAGCGGCAACGGCTTCGCGCTGTTTATCGTTGAGACCATCGAGCAAAAGAGAGGGATCCATCATGGCTAATCTACTGTTTATTTATACATAATTTGTACGATTATACTCTTAAACGATGGGATAACCAAATGACGTCATAAGTCTCCGTTTCATCGTGATCGTCGAGTGATGGCATAGAAAAGGGCTGCATGTGCAGCCCTTCTAAGTAATGTTCACTTGACGTGTATTTAAGCGGCGATCCCGGCATGGCGTAGCATAGCGTCGATTTGTGGTTCACGACCACGAAAACGCTTGAATAGCTCCATAGGCTCTTCACTGCCGCCCATTTCAAGAATGTTTTCTAGGAAGCTTTGTCCAGTTTGAGTATTAAAAATGCCCTCTTCTTCAAAGCGTGAAAATGCATCCGCAGACAACACTTCAGCCCATAAGTAGCTGTAGTAACCGGCGCTATAACCACCAGCAAAAATATGGCTAAAGCTGTGAGAGAAACGGTTCCACTCTAAGCTTGGTAATACTGAGACCTTTTTCTTCACCTCAGCTAAGGTTTCTAGCACTTTTGGCCCGACTTCTGGGTCGTAGGTGGTATGAAGCGTAAAGTCGAACAGACCGAATTCCAATTGACGCAAAATAAACATCGCCGATTGGAAGTTCTTCGCAGCGAGCATTTTATCCAGCATGGCTTTTGGCAGCGGTTCACCGGTTTGGTAATGGCCCGAAATAAAGGTCAATGCCTCTTCTTCCCAGCACCAGTTTTCTAAAAATTGACTCGGTAACTCAACCGCGTCCCAAGGCACACCATTGATGCCAGACACCGAGCCAATCTCGACTTGAGTCAGCATATGATGAATACCGTGACCAAATTCGTGAAACAGCGTCACCACTTCATCATGAGTAAATAAGGCTGGCTTATCGCCGATTGGACGGTTGAAGTTACAGGTTAAATAAGCCACTGGCGTTTGCAATTCACCATTTTGCGTCACACGACGGCCACGGCAATCATCCATCCAAGCACCGCCCCGTTTATGCTCACGAGCGTACAGATCAAGATAGAAGCTACCACGTAAGGTATGGTTGGAATCAAAAATATCAAAGAAACGTACCGAAGGATGCCAAGTATCTACCCCTGCACGCTCTTTAACCGACATACCGAACACACGGTGAAGCACTTCAAATAAGCCTTTGACTACCGTCTGCTCAGGGAAATAAGGACGCAATTCCTCATCGGAAATGTTAAACAAGTGCTGTTTTTGCTTCTCACTGTAGTAAGCGACATCCCACAATTGCAGCTCAGACACGCCATATTCTTGCTCGGCAAATTGGCGTAAAGCTTCTACTTCACGCTCGCCTTGAGGCTTGGCTTTAGCCGCCAAATCATTCAGGAAGCCCAACACTTGATCTGGGGTTTCCGCCATTTTGGTCGCTAATGATTTTTCACTGTAGGAGTTAAACCCTAACATCCGAGCAATTTCATGGCGTAGCTTGAGTTTCTCAGCGATGATTTCGCTGTTGTCCCATTGACCAGCGTTAGGGCCGCGATCCGATGCTCGCGTCACGTACGCTTCGTACAACTCTTGACGCAGAGCTTGGTTATCACAATAGGTCATCACAGGTAGATAAGAAGGCATCTCTAGAGTCAATAAATACCCTTCTAACCCTTTCGCTTCTGCGGCCGCTTTCGCTGCAGCAAGGGCCGATTCTGGCATACCCGCTAACTGCTCAACATCGGAGATCTGTTTACTCCAGCCCATGGTGGCGTCAAGGACATTATTGGAAAACTTTGAACCTAACTCGGACATGCGCTTACTGATCTCACCATAGCGTTTCTGCTCCGCGGCAGGTAAGCCAATCCCTGAAAGCTCAAAATCACGCAGGCCATCGTCGATGGTTTTTTGCTGAGCTCGAGTTAAGGTTGCAAACTCTGGACTGGCTTTAATGGCTTTATAGGCGTCAAACAGCCCTTTGTGTTGTCCAACCCAAGTGCTGTACTCAGACAGCAGAGGCAGACAGCTTTCATAAGCGTCACGTAGCTCATCACTATTAACAACGGAATTCATGTGACTAACAGGCGACCATACTCGGCTTAAGCGATCATCGACTTCTTCAATCGGCGCAATCACACTCGCCCATGAAGGTTGAGTGTTACCCTCAAGAACTTGGTTAATTTTAGTGCGGCAAGCTTCAATCACCTGTTCAACCGCAGGTTTTACATGCTCAGGTTTAATGGCAGAAAACGGCGGTAAGTCCGTGAACGTGAGAAGAGGGTTTGACATATAACATTCCTTTTGAGTTAAGACGTGTCGCTCTCCTTCCTATTTGGATTAGCAAAGTAAGAAGGTTCTTGTTATGAGAAAGTAAATCGGGGTGGTGAAGCGAAATTTCAATAGCGACTTAAGTATTATGACTTAAAATCACCACAAGATTGACGATCTTAAGCTAACTTTCACCCCACTGTCCCAAACGACTTGGAGTTACAAGTAAGCGGCCAGTGAATCAATCCCCCATGAGCATAGACAAACGATATGACTGAGGTGAATGAACGTCGCCAACACCGCAGCAGCTTTAAGTACGAAGGAGATATCATCAACTCACCTCGCTCAGACTGACGTATCACCAATCTGCACCTGAAACGCTTTTGAGTATATAATCAGGCGATATTATTTGATTCACTAGCCACACTCGCTCAGGGTGTTTTGAGAGCTCATTTTGCTAAGTTATCGTCACAGTTTTCATGCTGGCAACCACGCTGATGTATTAAAGCATATCGTACAAAGTCTTATTCTCAATGCGTTACAGCAAAAAGAGACGCCATTTGTTTATCACGATACTCATTCTGGCGTTGGGCGCTACGATTTAACCCACGAGTGGTCAGAAAAAACCGGAGAATACAAACAAGGGATTGGCCGATTATGGCAGCAGACAGACACTCCCGCGGCAATAGACAGTTATCTGGATGCGGTTAAAGCACTCAACCAAGGCGAGGAGCTACGCTATTACCCAGGTTCACCACGCATCGCTCGCGCTCACCTTCGTGCCCAAGACCGCATGGTACTCAGCGAACTGCATCCCAGTGATTACCCATTACTGGAGCAAGAATTTGCTCGTGATCGCCAAGTGGCGATTTACAAACAAGACGGCTTTGCACGCTTAAAAGCCAGCTTACCGCCAAAAGAACGCCGCGGTTTGGTGCTGATTGATCCGCCTTATGAGCTGGCCAAAGAGTATCGCGATGTAGTGCAAGCCATCGCGCAAAGCCATAAACGTTGGTCAACGGGCATTTATGCGATTTGGTATCCCGTGGTTAACCGCTGCGATATTGAGGATATGTTAGATGGGCTAGCTAACCTTGGCATTCGTAAAATATTACAAATTGAGCTTGGCGTAGCACCCGATACCAACCAACGCGGTATGACCGCGTCAGGGATGATTGTAATTAACCCGCCGTGGAAACTGGAGAGTGAAATGCAAACCATTCTGCCGTTTCTCAAGCAAGCCATCGCTCCGGCAACGGGTCATTTTAAAGTCGAATGGGTTGTTCCAGAATAAACTGACCCAATCTACTTAATAAAGCACTGAAAAGAATAACGGAGAAAGGAATGACAACACATTTTGATTATATCTGTATTGGCGGCGGCAGCGGTGGCATCGCCTCGGCGAACCGTGCGGCAATGTATGGCGCAAAAGTCGCGTTGATTGAAGCAAAAGATCTCGGTGGCACTTGTGTGAATGTCGGTTGTGTGCCGAAAAAAGTCATGTGGCATGGCGCTCAAATTGCCGAAGCAATGCAGCTTTACGCGAAAGACTACGGCTTTGATGTCAAGGTTAATGGTCTAGATTGGTCAAAACTGATTGAAAGCCGCCAAGCCTATATTGGTCGTATTCATCAATCTTACGATCGCGTGCTCGGTAATAACAAAGTGCATGTTATTCGTGGTTTTGCCCGTTTTATTGATGCCAAAACCATCGAAGTCGAAGGTCAGCAATATACTGCCGATCATATTTTGATTGCCGTGGGTGGCCGACCAACCATTCCAAACATTCCTGGCGCAGAATACGGTATTGATTCCAACGGTTTCTTTGAGTTAACCGAGCAACCGAAACGCGTAGCCGTGGTCGGCGCTGGTTATATTGCGGTTGAGATAGCTGGGGTACTGCATGCCCTTGGCACAGAGACCCACTTGTTTGTACGCAAAGAATCGCCACTGCGCAGCTTTGATCCGATGATCATCGATACTTTAACCGAAGTAATGAAAACGGAAGGGCCAACGCTGCACACCCATAGCGTGCCAAAACAAGTAATTAAAGAGGCCGATGGCAGCCTGACACTGCATCTTGAAAATGGCCAAAGCTGCAATGTCGATACCCTTATCTGGGCGATTGGCCGTCATCCCGCGACTGATGCGATTAATCTTGCTGCCACTGGCGTAGCGACTAATGAGCAAGGCTACATTAAAGTCGATCAATACCAAAATACCAATGTTGAAGGCATTTACTGTGTCGGCGATATTATGGAAGGTGGTATTGAGTTGACCCCCGTGGCCGTCAAAGCGGGTCGTCAGTTGTCTGAGCGTTTGTTCAACAACAAACCTGAAGCGAAAATGGATTATGACTTAGTGCCTACCGTGGTCTTTAGTCACCCACCGATTGGCACCATTGGCTTAACCGAACCTGATGCGATCGCTAAGTATGGCGCCGATCAGGTCAAAGTCTATACATCGAGCTTTACTGCTATGTATACCGCAGTCACCTCTCATCGCCAGCCATGCAAAATGAAATTAGTCTGCGCAGGGCCAGAAGAAACCGTGGTCGGTTTACATGGTATTGGCTTTACGGTGGATGAAATGATTCAAGGTTTTGCGGTTGCAATGAAGATGGGCGCGACGAAAGCTGACTTTGATTCGGTGGTGGCTATTCACCCAACGGGCAGTGAAGAATTTGTTACCATGCGGTAACGTCTTCCCCTAATAAAACTGCGAGCTCACGTTTTGGCTCGCAGTGTTTGTTTATACACTTGTCTTAACGTAATCACTCTTGTTGAATCGGCGCTTCTAAACCATAAGACTCAAATATCCGGGTGATTTCCCCTGAGCGGCGCATTTCAGTCAACGCTGCCTCTAATTGATTAATGTATTGGTAGTTTGCTGAGCGTTTAGGCACACTAAAAAAGCGTCCATTAAGCGAAACATCCGTATAACTGATTTTTCTCAGTTCGGGATCATTTTCAAATACGTCCAGCCCATGCTGCTCCGAAGTGATAGCCAAATCAAATCGACCCGCCTTGAGCATATTAATAATTTGATCGCCGCTAGTGACAAAAATGGTCCGTAACTGATCGGTATTTTGATTAAATTGCGAACTATAAAAACTGCCATTTAATGCACCAACCACATACCCTTTACTGACGATTTCATCAAAACCTTTAGCATCGATATCAGCGTTTTTACGAGTGAAGTAAAAGACCTCTCTTTGACCATAACCCATGAGTAGAGGATGTAAATAGACCTCACGCTCCTCATCCATCGAGTGTAAGGGGATTAAGTCAACACCGCCTTGCGGCGCAACGCCAATGGTTCTCGCCCAAGGCACTTGCGTCCACTGAACTTGATGGCCTAATTTACTGATGACTTGGGTGATCACATCGCCACCCGGCCCTTTACACTGACCATTTTCAAAATAAAGATAGGGGATTCGGTCTCGACAATGGCCTTGCCACGTCACATTGGCCCACAGTGGTGCAGCAAGAAATAAACTTAACCCGCTGACGATAAAGAACTTAATACTTTTACTCATGCTAACGCCTCCAGTTAGTAATAGCGTATGCTCCATAACAGAGCGGCTATCAATGAGCAAAGTATAGACAGTGATTACGGCTATTGCTGAATGGAATGACGCCGATAAGACCTATCTTCATTAAGTCACTGCAATATGATGTATTTCTTTATGTAACTAAGTTGGTTAAACTAATTCAAATTCATAATAATAAAAACCAAACTTCGTGCCCGACCCAGCCTCCATTACTCAGTGCTTTTATGATTACCTTGATCTATCAGAATCGGATCAAAATCAGTGGCTTGAATCATTACAACGGCAGAATTCCGCTCTCTATCAACAATTGGTGACTTTGTTGGCTTCAAAAACAACGTCGACCTTTTCTTTGAGCCAACTATTAACGGATCATGCCCAGACTTGGTCTAGCTCAAGACAAGACTATTCCAATTTGCGCATCGATAAATATCAGTTAACCGAGGAGATTGGTCGAGGTGGCGTGGGCGTTGTCTATGCCGCCCATCGAGCGGATGATTCTTTCGAACAACAGTTGGCGGTTAAATTTATTCAACCGACCATGAACCAAGTATTGGGTTCTCGAATATTATTTAACGAGGCGCAGTTACTGGCTAAACTTAATCATCCTGCTATCGCCAAGGTATTTGATGGCGGCATTTATAATGATCAGGTTTATATGGTTATGGAGCGCATTGATGGCCTAGCGTTCAACACTCACCTCCAACATTATCAGCTCAACCTGCGCCAGCGATTACAATTATTCAGTCAGTTATGTCGTGCCATTGAACATGCGCATGATCACCAGATCCTGCATGCCGATCTTAAACCCGAAAATATTCTCGTCACCGAACAGCATCAATTAAAGCTAATTGATTTTAATCTCACGCAAAAATTGCGTGAGGGACATGGTGATAAGCCACAATTTGAATTTAAAGCTTACAGTGCCGACTATGCCAGCCCTGAACAAAAACGGGGAGATTATTTAACTCAACAAAGTGACGTTTATTCATTAGGCAAAGTGCTGGCGAGCATAATCCCTGTGGCTTCACTGACTCCAACTTTAACCCTGATCATAAACCAAGCGACAGCAGATCATACTACCGAAAGATATCAAACTGTTGGCGAGCTGCGACAAGATATTGATGCGCTGCTTGCACATCGTCCGATAAAAAAACAGTCTGATCAACCGTGGCACGTACTAAGTTGTTTTATTCGACGTCGTCCCATGCTTAGTGCACTCAGTTTACTTCTCGTTTGCTTGGTGATGATGTTCTCTTATACGCTGATCGAAAAAAACCGACAATTACAGCAAGAACAACAAATCACAGAAAAGATATTATTGCAATTAACCACCCTGATGCATCACGCACAGTACGCACAAGGAGAGTCACTCACTCTCGAAGGAATGCTCGATATGACTCGGCGATCACTACTGTCCAGCCAAGAGATACCACAACATATTAAACAAAAACTACTGGCAGCCTTAGTGGCTCCGAACGTACCTAAACAAAAACTCATACTCAATTGCTCTGATAACCCATGTCAATGAACATCACTATCCTCTGCCCACGGCTTAAATTTACTCGATTTTTGGTCGGCTTATTGTGCTTGTTAAGCCTCTCTTGCTTAGCTAGTGGTACTCAAAATGACGCAGCCACCGCTCAAGATTTAGTAAAAGTAATTTTTCATCCTCAAGGTCAGCGATTAATCAATACCATGATTCAAAAACGCGACTGGCATGGCAGAGTATGTTTGCATGATCTGGATCGTCAATTTCACCCAGACTACCAACCTCCCATTGGCCGTATTATCTTTTCGATTGACAACGATGGCGTCACTGAATACCCCTCGCCCGGCGACTATTTTCAAAATTGTCATCTCGATATCAAGGGGGCTATTACCTCGCAATCAACCGAGCCTTTGCAACCTTTTGTTGATCGCCAAGGGCTACTTGGCTGTGCCCTTACCGGTTGCACTAACAATGATTTAAGTGGCTTTTATGTCGAAGATCACGACGATGAAGGCGACTGGAAATATCGTACTATTGCGCTAAGTTTTCACCCTGAGAGCCAGTTATTGATCGAAAAAGTACAAGGCTTAGGCCCAAACCAGCATATTAGCCATCATAATTTAGGACAAACTTTAGCCTTTACTTACCCACAACAGAAAGGTGACCAAATCAATCTATCGGGTATTTGGCGACAAACCTTCTATCAAAAAAATGGTATCGAATATCGTTGTCTGCTTATCTCACCGAATGCGATTAAGCTCGGCCCACAGCATCAACCAAACTGCCCAGCGCAAATCAACAACTATCGCGAAGATATCTCCGCTCAGTTTCCTGCCATGTGGTGGCGTAATAATCCAGAGCCTTATGCACAGCTTGCCCAGCTCAACACCAGCGTCACTTGGTATGATGCGGAACAAGGTAGACAGATTGTCAGTTGGGAGTATCTGCCTGCTGGAGAGCGCTGGGATCAAGGAATTTTGTATCGCTTACAACAGCAAAAAATTCGTGCCCAAGATGGCAGTGAAACCTTACAACTACTTTACGCCAGCGAGTTCACCAAACAACACCATGAGATAAAAACTAAATGAGTCACTTTACCCAGATCTTACACCAGTGGCAGCAAGGGGATAAAGAGGCCGAAGCGCAGTTATATCAGTTGGCTTATCAACAACTGCGCCGTTTAGCCGAACAAGAACGGCGTAAAAACATCGCTAAATATGGTCACGATAACCCGGTATTAAGTGAGGAGTTATACAATACCACCGTACTGGTTCATGAAGCCTACATCAAATTAGCGCAAGCCGATTTACAACAGATTCGCCATCAACGTGAATTTTTACTGCTCGCCGCTAAAGTCATGGGGCAAATATTGATTGATCATGCCAGAACAGTGCAAGCTCAGAAGCGCCAAGCCACAGTATCGCTCCCTACCCCAGCAGAAGCGAATGTTGAACAGCTGATTTTGCTCGATCAAACCTTAGATAGCTTTACGGTTCGCTACCCAAGGCAATCCAACGCGTTAAAGTTAAAATATTTTCTTGGCTTAAAAATCAACGAAATAAGTCAACTGTTAGAGTGCAGCACCAGCTTAATCGAAAAAGATCTTAAATTTGCTCAATCGTGGCTACAACTGCGGATGCATCAATAATGAGATACCTAGTTGGATTGATTGGCCTTGGTTGCTTAACTCTTATCTACTGGCAATGGTCAAGTCAACCATCCGCTGCCGAATCTACCACACTTGTCAGTCAAAAAATTGAACCATCAACAATGGCCGTAACGCTGGGTTTATCACCGCGCTCACGCCAAGAAGAGATCATTGAACTTCAACTAAGCCATGAGCTCAACATGGTGATTAATCTGGATCCTAAGCAACCAGTCTTGGAGGCAACGCCATCAGAGAGCGTTACGCAGCCAGTTAACGATGAGAATCTGACGATTGAAGAATTTCATTCACTAACAGCTCGCCAGAGAAGAGATATTACCAAGACGGCCCCAGACACGACCAAAAATCGCCCTCCTCATATTAATCAAGCCTACTATGAGCAACTACAACAGCAGATTTCTGGTTGGGTATTACAACACGGCAGCACGATCCATTATTCCGTTGCCATTGAACCTTTATTTATTGATCCAGATGGCGATTTACTCAGCTATCGGGTTGAACTTAATAGTCGCGCACTACAAGTACGTAGTTTAACACCCTTAACCCTGACAGGTATCGCTGACAGTCAAGAAAGCGAGCTAAGGCTCAGTATCTCAGCTAATGATAATCAACATGGATTAGAGTCTGAAAATTGGGTGACGGCACATTTTTCGTTGCCTGCAATTAAACCACAGCTACCGCTAAGCGATATGTTAATCGATCAACCCTTATATCGAATTAATACCACTAGAACCCTTGGCAGCCAGCGTTACCCGTTTCATGTTTTACAGTGTGAGTTATTCGAACTCAAAGAAGGTAACGTCTGGTACGCGGCAGCTAACCATCGACGACGCTGCCCGCAGCTAGATGAGATGAGAATCGTGGCCACCTATCAGCAGCAAGATGAACAAATTCACTTACACTTTCCAGCCGGAAAAACCGCCAGTTGGCAGCTGCGTCATCATTATCCCTCTCATTTTTATTCCGATTTGATGATTTATCACATTACCAGTAACGAAAATGGCCAAGAGATGGCGTTCAGTTTATTTGATCAACGAGTTGGCGCAGAATCACGCTTGAACGTAGATACCGGTGAATATCAGTATCAAGGCTTAAATTTCGATTATCTGATGCTCAATGCCCAGCAAGAGTTTTATCCCATCGGCCTATTTAACTATATTTTTGACGTACGCCACATCCAACCAAATTACTACCAACCTGCAGATTCAGATCTGAATGTTTTCCATCCAACTCATAGTCTGTTTTGTCGAGATATCGAGCCTTATTGGGCCTATTCGAGCTTAATTGGTTCTAGCCACTATCAAATCCCCTTAATTAGTGAAAGTGGTGATCGCGCTGGCAACTATCCCCCTTTATGTGGTGAATATGCACGAACCAAAACCCGTATCGCCGTCTATTTAGACCATGAGTTTTTAGCTCAAGATGTGCCGGTTGCGGGTGAAATTTATACCTATTTACTTTATCCGCGTCCTGAATATGCGCATTTACTGGAAAGGTTTGCGATTAATCTGATTTACCATTCACCTAAGTAAGTCACCTAAAATCGCCATAATGCCTGTAGACCAAGGCTAAATGTCACGGTATCCGCCTCAGGAACTAAAGCGTTGGCGGATCGTGGTTGATATTCACTGCAATGGCCTTGTTCCATTGTCAGACAATGATTCAACTCAACTCGCTTATTTTGGGAAGCGAAGCGCTTTTCATAGCTAAACAGCATAAAGCCACCCACATTCAGTCCCGGCATAATTTGATAACTCAGTGAGCCCTCAAGCCCAGTGCGAAAACCAAAGCTATCAAAACTCATATCGGCAAACTGTGAATTGGTGATTCGATTCCATAGCGGTAGGCCGAACATTAGCTTACCTTTCCACTGCCACCCGTCAGCACCACTGAGATAACCAGAGTCATAGCCAAGCCCAGTATCAAGATAAACTTGGGTCATGGTTTCCTTCCAAGTACCCACATTTTGTAAATGGCCTTGTCCTAAATAAGTGTTGGCGGCATAACGTGTGTAAGTCTGATAGGTAAATGAAGGTCCAGCCACTATCCGCCAATGATCTTGCCATTTATAGTGCAGTTGTACATGAGTTGCGGTTTTTAAATATTCGGTCTGATTATCTTGCAAGCGCTGACCTTGCCACTGCCACTGCTCTTGTGCATTGCGAGGAGAAAATGTACCCAGTGCATCAATTGAAAAATCCCAATCTGTGTTGATGCGATATAATCCACCACTATTAAGCACTGGATTAAGCATGGTGACTGAAGATTGAGTCGCGCCATGTTGCTCTTGGTAATGAACATTCTCAACCCCCAATGTGAAATATGAATAACCATATTCTGCTGTATTAGCGGCCAAACAAGAAAATGAGCAAAATAAACAGCTAGCGATAGTAAGGGGTTGTCTCATGTTCCACTCCTTATGATGAGAGGCGCAGATACTACCCATTTGGCGCTAAATGCCAACGCTCGATAAACAAAAAAAATAAAATAAATTTTACGGATTTTTCTCTGATTTCCGTTCCTTGATATTGATATCAAAAGCCAGTACAACCACGCTCATTGATATTCATACACCGAAACGACTTGAAGTTATGAATAGTTACTCCCGATCAGCGTAGACAAACTATGTGATTGGGGTAAACGAACATAGCCAATACCACTAAAGCTTCAAGTAGGAAGGGGATATACCTTAACTATCGGCTTAATAGCTAAGGTTTAACTGTGCACTAAATAAGTTTGCAAGGAAATTCAACATAATGAACAAAATTAATTTACTAACTCTGTCAGTGGCAATCGCACTGAGCGGCTGTGGTTCCGATAGCGCGGATAATAGCGAGCAGCCACCCATTGCAGCGGGGGTGTTAATCACCGCCCTTGATGGTCACTTTTATCAAGCGGTGATCTTTGACGATGCGAATAAAAACGGCAAATTCGATAATAATGAGCATGTATTGGGCTTAACCAACCAAAGTGGTCAATTGAAATTACCAGCTGATTATCAACTCAAAGGTCACTTAGCGGTACAGACCTTGACCCCAGGTGGAGCGGTGCAGCGCCGTTTGGCTAACTTAAATGCGGCTTATGCAGGTAAATACACCATTGATATGGACCACCCGGCTCAAGCCATGGCCCATGAAGTGGTATTTCGCGCCCCTACCCTTGAGGCGCAGCAGCAGGTGATTTCGCCAATCACCGATTTAATTGTGCTAGCAATGGAAAACGATCCGATCAGCGACCTCACTCAAGCGAAACAAACCGTTGCTAACACTTTAGGGCTGGATAACCAAGCTGAACTATTAAGCGACTTTACCAAATCAAATCCTAAGCTACATAAAAAAGCCCAGATCCTCACTGACTCGAAAGCCGCCAACCCAGCGAGCTATGAAAAAAATGCGGCGCAATTTGCCGAAAAATCCGCGCAACTCGTCGGTAACATGGACGACACAGAGATCAAGGATGTCAATCAACGTCCGGTGATTATTAATATCAACCCAAGTCAAGATGACGCGACTCTCGTGTCAAGCAGTAACCATAAACTTCTGGTAGATGAGAAGACTAAGCGCCAACTTGAGGACGATTTTGCCAAGCTAAATCTCAAAGAAGGCGACACATTTGCTGGTAAATCATTCTCTATCGAGAATTTATTTAGCGACCAAGACCAAACGACTGTTGAGGTTACATTAGAGCAGAATTTAATGGCTTCAGGACTGAGCGCGAAAATTGACAATCAGCAATTGGTGCTCAGCTCAAACGGTGAGATCAAGGCGCAAGATAATCTTTACCTGATCTTAGTCGCCACCGATAAAGATAACCAAGGGATCAAACGTGGTGAAGTGCGCGTACAACTAAACTTAAAAGTGACCGCGCTTAATCAAGCCCCCGTTATTAACCAAGCTGAAAAAGAGAGATTACAGCAACAGATCGATACTTGGTATCTGCAACAAGGGGAAGCGTTTGATCAATCGATTAATATCAGCGAGCTATTTAGCGATAACGATGGCCAAGTCGTGAGCTATTGGGGCGGTGAGGTACAAGTTGCGGGGTTAACCATCGCTGATGTTGATAGCACATTCATCACGCTCCGTGGCACCCCAAGCCAAGCTTCTCCAGCAGGAAAAACCTTTACCGTTAAGGTCAAAGATGACCAAGGGGCAGAAAGCGAGACAACCTTTACTTTACCAGAGGTAAAAGAGGGGATAGCACCGCCATCACTCAAGCATCCTTTAGAAGCCACCACTTGGTATCGCCTTGAGCACGGTGGCGGCACACCTGAAGTAACACTCAATTACAGTCGAATCTGGTGTGACACACTGCGCTTTGAAAACGGAAAAGTGTCGGGTAACTACCGCACCATGGACAACTTAACCCAGTGTGGCGATCTCGACAATCGTTCTTGGTATAACGGCACCTATCAAGTTCAAGGCGAGAAATTGATAGCCTCTTTCGGTCAAGAAAAAGCCACACTAACGATTACAGACGCTGATGATATCGCCCCAGGCGCAAAAACTTTAACTTGGTCATCTGACGAAGGAACCGAGCGTTACACATTGTTTCATCGTAAGTCAGACGCTGAAGCGCGAATTCAAATAAAATCGAATGACGGCCCAGAAAAGCGCTTTTTCCCTATGATGTTACCGACACAGCAAGAGGGCGTTGAAGCATTAGGCATGGTCTCATTATCGCTATTGAGAAACAACAATCCAGATGATATCGGGGCAATGGATGCAAACTTAACGTTGGAGTTCCCAGACCAAAATTTCACTTGCCAGAATGCAGAAGAGTTTTATAAGTACTTTATCATTCACGGACCACAGCTAGTCACTGAAACGACCGATTACAATACGGGTAAAGTTTACAAATCTTACGGTGTTTATTCGGGTAACGAATGGGGTACCTCACTTGAGTGCCATGAAAAAACAGCAAATCACATTGAGCACGCATCGATTGATTTCGACCTACCGGAACTAACCATTGGTAGTGTGTATAGCTTTATCGGCAGAGTAAAGAACCATCAAGGGCAATATATTGAAGCCATTAAGTTCAATGTCACCTGGACAGGGACAGGCGATAACGAGTAATTATTAGCCTCGAAAAATATCAAGCCCCGCTATGCGGGGCTTTTTCACTGACTCACCGACTTCACACACAATACATTCAGCTTCGAATTACCTTGCAGTTGAGTCACTTTACCGCTGGCAAATAAACCTTTACGACCTTCTCCCCAATAGGGAATGTACAATGGCCACTGATCTCGCTCGGCAATCTGACTGGCTAATAGCTGCTGCCACTCTTGCTGATTCACTAAACGCATCGTTTTTTGCTGACAAAGCGTTCTTGCCTCGTCATAACTGAGTCGATTCCATGGCTGGTTGTGCTCCATATAAAACGACTTATTTGGCGCAAAGCTATAAGGAACGACATAAGTCGTGCCATTAATCGTCGCTTGATGACGGATCTCAACATCTTCAGAAACACTTACAGGCCGAGCAGAACGCAGCGGTTGAATTGCCGCTACACCACTTTCTGCCACTTTTCGTTCCGCCTGTTTTGCCGGACTGTCCGTGGTTGGAGTAGTTACCGTTGAGGAAGGCGGTGCTGATGGGCGAATTTCTCGAATAAACGCATCACGATAAGCGGCAAGGTTATTAACCAGCATCAACTCACTGCGTGCTTGGGTAAAACTATCGTAGGGGCCGATCAAACAGCGTGTGGTTCGCCCTTCTGGCTTCATCCATACATGGGTTGAAATCTGTTGATAGATAAGCTTCGCTTGTTCAAGCGATAAGGGTTTATCAAGTAGACCACATTGAATCCAGAACTGAGATTGACTTGAACGTGGCTGACTATTGCCCCATAACCCATCACCGATCGGGCAATGACTGGCCAGAACCGGTAACTGTTCGCTAGAGGCTTGCGTCGCTTCGCAAAGTACCTCTTGCGCAAATAATGGGCCGTTGAAGAATAAAGCTCCGCCCAATAGTAGGTAAACGAGCCCTCGTGGTGCCGTGTTGATTGTGCTGATTCTCATATCTATCGTTATCCCAACTTTAGTGACAACCGTGATTTGATTCGCTACTAACTCAATGACCTAAAAACCACTGCGAAAATCACGCCAACCTCTATGTCTAGAAAAAGAGAGTCGTCTTCAATGACGACTCTCAGTGTAAGTGGCATATCGATATAAAATCAATCAGCTAGACCTTAACCTTTATAAATTTTAGGATTAAAGACATCACGCAGCCAATCTCCTAGTAAGTTAATCACCAAAACTAAGCTGATCAAAATGATGCCGGGGAATACCGTTATCCACCATGCTCCAGAGAAAATATACTTAAATCCGGTGCTGATTAATGCTCCTAAAGAAGGTTGATCGACAGGCAGTCCTAAACCAAGAAACGACAACGCCGCTTCAGACATGATCGCATTGGCGATTTGTACTGTCGAAATGACTAAGATTGGTGATAAACAGTTGGGCAAAATATGGCGAAACATAATCCGTAACGACTTAAACCCCATCACGCGTGCCGCTTCAACGTACTCTTTTTGCTTTTCAGCTAACACGGATGCGCGAATGGTTCGAGCATACTGAGGCCATTCCGCAATACCGATGATCACCACCAGCATGATCACCGCATATTGGCTATAAAACTCGCCGCCAAAACTGGCTTTAAAAATCGCCGAAACAATGATGGCTACCATCATGGTCGAAAAAGAGAGTTGAATGTCGGCAAAACGCATTAAAAAACTGTCGATACGCCCACCAAAATAGGCCGCAGAAAGACCAATAATGATCCCTAAGATAAGCTGCAACCCAACGGCGAGAAAGCCTATCGTCAGTGATAAGCGCGAGCCATACAAAATGGTTGAGAGAATATCTCGGCCTTGCCCATCAGTACCCAATACAAATTGCCCATCACCGCCGTCTATCCACATAGGAGGCAGCTCAGAATCCATGATGTCGATACTGGCGAGATCGTAAGGATTACTCGGCGCAATGACAGGCGCTAACAAGGCTAACAGTAAAAAAATACTAAATAGCGCAAAGCTGACCATCGCCACTTTATCGCGTAAAAAATAATACAAAAAATCCGACTGTTTAAAACGCTGCCAAGCGGAGGGCATGGTTGTTATTGCCGTCATGATTAGGCTCCTTTTCCGGTGAGATTCACCGCCGGATTAATTAATCCATACAGTAAGTCAACGATCGTATTGGTGACGACAAAAATTAACCCAACAAAAATTACGTAGGCCGTGATCAGCGGTGTATCGACACGATTAATCGCTTCCAAAAAGAGCAATCCAGTCCCCGGCCACTGAAAGACCGTTTCGGTCAAAATGGTATACGCCACCATGGTACCAATTTGTACACCGCCTACCGTCAACACCGGTAATAGGGTATTTTTTAAAGCATGTTGAAAATAGATTTTATTCATCGCTAAGCCTTTGGCTTTAGCGAACTTAATGTATTCAGAGTTTAAAACTTCTAACATCTCTGCTCGGACTAAACGAATAAACAGAGGTAGCATAATCGAAGACAAAGCGACACTTGGTAACACTAAATGACTTAACCCATTAAGGTTAAATAACCCCGACTGCCAGCCAAAAACGTTGGTGGTTTGACCGCGGCCATAAGAAGGCAGCCAACCCAGTTCAATCGAAAACACGTACATCAACATAATAGCGGTCAAAAAGACAGGGATCGAAATACCAATGCTGCTGCCTGCCATAATCAGTTTCGAAAACAGCCGTTTAGGGTGGATAGCCGAATAGACGCCTAATGGAATCGATAAGGTAATGATGATCACGGTCGCGGCAAAAACCAGCTCAAGAGTCGCAACCAGTTTATCCAAAATCACCTCAGCCGCTGGGCGTTTGAAAAAATAAGAGGTCCCTAAATCGCCTTTGATCGCCGCGCCTAAGAAACGGCTATATTTGACTAAAAATGGGTCATTAAGCCCCAACTCATCACGCATCGCTTGGCGCTGTACTTCCGACACCGATTGCCCAACCAGTTCACGCAGCGGATCGCCTAAGTTATCTTGGATAGCAAACGCCACCAAGCTAATCACAAACATAACGATCAGTGCCTGATATAGGCGTTTGATCAAAAAAGAAAACATTCCCTGCCCCTTACAACACTATCCATCACCCTGTCGGGTTGATGACAACATCGACCACAATAAACAACGGCTTTAAAGAAGAAAAAGGTTGCCATCTAAGAGGGCAACCTTTCCTCAACCTCAAACATTTCAGAAAGGTTATCTAAACGCTACTTGTTGACAACCAGATCACCAAAGTAAGGGAAGTCCATACCATTGATGATCGGCGCTAACTCAAGGTTTTTCTTCGCAGCCCAAGAAGGGTCTTGCCAATGCAATGGTACAAAGGCCGCTTCGTTGTATAGGATCTCTTCTACCTTTTTCAGCATCTCACTGCGTTTGGCTAAATCGGTCTCGACGTTAGACGCATTGACTAAGGCATCCACTTCTGGATTAGAGTAGTGACCACAGTTGTACTGCCCTTTACCAGTCTGTTCATTACGTGTCATGGTCAAAAACTCAGTAAAGTTAGCTGAATCTTCCGTATCTGGGTGCCAACCAATCAGCAACATATCTGCTGCACATTTATCAAATTCTGGCCAATATTGCGCTTTAGGCATGGTTTTCAAATCAACTTTAATATTGATACGAGCAAGCATTGCAGAAGCGGCTTGAGCAATTTTATCGTCATTAACATAGCGGTTATTCGGCGAAATCATCGACAAATTAAAGCCTTGTTCATAACCTGCGTCTTTCATCAGTTGTCTGGCTTTTTCAAGATCAAAACGCGGTTTGAGATTCTCGTTATAACCGGCATAACCGACTGGGCTTTGCTGACCAGCGGCCGTCGCTGCGCCGCGCATAACACGATCGACAATTCCTTGATTATTAATCGCATAGACAATCGCTTGGCGAACACGTACATCACGTAGTGCTTCATGACTATTTTGGTTTAATTGAAAGGTGATCACTCGCGTACCCGGCATGGTGTACAGCTCAACGTCGCGCGCATTACGAATACGTTGGTAATCATTAGGTGAGACAGGAGAAATCATATCGACGCCACCGGATAATAATGCCGCCACACGGGTTGCATCTTCTTTGATTGGCACGAGAGTCAGTTTCTCGACGTTACCTTTACTGGCTTTATCCCAATAATCCGTAAAGCGAGCAAACTCCATACGAATACCCTGCTCACGGTGAGTAATAATGAAAGGGCCAGTGCCCGAAGCATTCAAAGAAGCAAAGGAAGAACCGTGTTTGACAATTTCCGCTTTATCTTTGCCATCGGCGGTTTTACCGGAGTAAAACTGACTGTCCATCGGGAAGATATAGGTCGCGACGTTTTCGATCAGGGGATAAACACCATGGGTTTTAATATCTACTGTGTAATCATCCACTTTACTGATCGAAGCTAGCGGCTCAAAAATACCTTTAAAATCGGCGGACTCTTTCAAGCGATTGAACGTCCATATCACATCATCGGCAGTGAAAGGATTACCAGAGTGAAATTTGACGCCTTCGCGTAAATGAAAGCGCATGGTTTCATCATCCAAACGCTGCCAAGATTTCGCTAAACGAGCTTCAAATTGCATGTCTTGAGTAAAACGAATCAGCGGGTCAAACACCATGTGCGATAACTGAAGTGTACCGCCAGAGAGCTGCTCATGAGGATCCATCGATACGGGGTCTGAATCATAAGCGATTTTGATTTGTGCAGCGTTGAGCGAAAAACTCAGTCCAGCAGCAATTAAGGCTAGGGCTAGCTTGCTTTTAATGATTTTCATTGCATAACTCCTTATGCGGGAATCGATATCCCTATGGGTTGTTTTGGTTATTGGGTACAACGTCGATGATCTATCGTCAACCTTTAACGCTCATCGCGCATTAAGCAGAGACTCGTTGTTCTCTTAAGCCTGTGAATTCCGGCATTAACGAGATCAATTGCTGACTGTATTCATGTTGTGGATGGGTAAACAATTGCTCTGTTGGGGCAACTTCCAATAAGGTCCCCATCTTCATCACCCCGACTCGGTCGCACATTTGGCGAATAACCGGCAAATCATGACTGATGAATAACATGGTTAAATTGAGCTCTTGCTGTAAGTCTTTTAATAAATTCAAGATTTGTGCTTGTACAGAAACATCCAAGGCAGAAGTCGGTTCATCACAAATCAATAAACGAGGACGAGTCGCGAGAGCTCGAGCAATCGAAATACGTTGACGCTGACCACCAGAAAACTCATGAGGATACTTAACGCCAGCCATTCGACCTAAGCCAACATACTCTAAAAGATCGTGCACGATTTGCCGCGTTTGCGATTCATTGTCGGTCAAATGGTGGAAACGAATTGGTTCAGCAATAATGTCCATCACCTTCATGCGAGGATTCATTGAGGTATACGGATTTTGAAACACCATTTGCATTTGACGGCGGATAGGACGACGCTGTTTTTCCGATTTGAGAGCGGTAAGATCGATTCCCTCAAACGTCACTCGACCTTCATTAGGTTGATATAAGCCCGCGATCACTCGCGCGATGGTTGATTTACCGGATCCCGACTCACCGACCAGTCCAAACGTTTCCCCCTCATGGACTTGGAAACTGACATTGTTCGATGCTTGAACATATTCACGACGACTGGCAAACAATGAGTCTTTGGTTACAAAGCGCAAGTTAACCTGCTCAACATTCAATAGTGGACCAGTATAAGCTCGCTGATCTTGGCTTTGTCCTAACCAATGAGTTTTGATATCCAGTGGCGCCAGCTCACTGGCTTGTTCGATGTAGCTGACCAGTGGAAATCGGTCTAATTTGATGTCCGAACGCGGGACGGCAGAGATCAAACTACGTGTGTAAGGATGATCAGGGTCGCCAAGCACTTTCGCCGTCGGGCCAAATTCGACGAGATCACCGCGATACATAACCGCAACACGATCGGTAACATTGGAAACAACGCCCATATCGTGGGTCACCAGCATACAGCCAACATTATGTTGTTTACACAAATCACGAATCAAACTCAATATCTGATCTTGAATAGACACGTCTAGCGCAGTGGTTGGCTCATCGGCAATGATCAGGTCCGGCTCTCCGGCCAAGGCGATAGCGATAACCACTCTTTGACGCATACCACCTGAAAATTGATGAGGATACTGCTTAAGACGATTTTCAGGCTGCGGAATACCTACTTGATTCATCAACGCTAACGCGCGTTGGTAAGCCTGTTCATTACTCACCTTCATATTGGCATGAATGGTTTCCGTTAACTGCTGTTCAACGGTGAATAATGGATTTAAAGACGTCATCGGATCTTGAAAAATAAAGCCGATTTTTGAACCACGCACTTGGCGCATTTTTTCTATTGATAGGCCAGAAATTTTCTCGCCATTTAAAAACACCTCACCACCAGCAACGGTGCCAGGAGGACTCAATAGATCAATAATTGCATTACCGACGGTCGATTTGCCAGCCCCCGATTCACCGACGACACCGACAATTTCACCGCGCTGAATATCCAGTGTGAGTGATTTTACCGCAACATGAACCCCATGACGTGAGGGATATTCTATGCGTAAGTTATTAACTTCTAAAAGTGACATGCAAACCAGACCTCAACCGCTATGGCGTAATTATCCGTGTCTGAGACTGACTGATTCAGACCATAAAATGGCTGATTATTCAGTCAGTACCAATCAATCCTTTTGACCAGTCCATTGTTCTGGTTATTTACAAGTTGAACATTTTGGCAAAATTTTCACATAAAAGCAACAAGCAAACTCGAAAAGATAAATTTATCGATGAGTTATCGAAAAGCTCAACTCAGCGCTGACTCACCACTTATCTCTATCATCATGACAAAAAGCCCCAGTCTTTCGACTAGAGCTTCTTTTAGTGGTCGGTGAAGAGCTGGGCTTGAATATCAGGCGAACCCCCGACCCTAGCAAGAGCGCTGTGTCGTTTTAAATTTAGCGCATGAAAAAGCCCCAGTCTTTCGACTAGGGATTCTTGTAGTGGTCGATGAAGAGCTGGGCTTGAATATCAGGCGAACCCCCGACCCTAGCAAGAACGCTATGTCGTTTTAAATGTAGCGCATGAAAAAGCCCCAGTCTTTCGACTAGGGCTTCTTATAGTGGTCAGTGAAGAGCTGGGCTTGAATATCAGGCGAACCCCCGACCCTAGCAAGAACGCTATGTCGTTTTAAATTTAGCGCATGAAAAAGCCCCAGTCTTTCGACTAGGGCTCTTATAATGGTCGGTGAAGAGCTGGGCTTGAATATCAGGCGAACCCCCGACCCTAGCAAGAACACTATGTCGTTTTAAATTTAGCGCATAAAAAAGCCCCAGTCTTTCGACTAGGGCTCTTATAATGGTCGGTGAAGAGGGATTCGAACCCCCGACCCTCTGGTCCCAAACCAGATGCGCTACCAAGCTGCGCTATTCACCGAAACAATTTTTAACTTTAAGAACAACTACCGAGGGTATCCCTCTGCTCCGCCATTCCTAAAACCGGGATGCGCTATCAAACTGCGCTGTTCACCGATATCTTTTTATACGACTTAAATAATGGGGTGACTAACGAGGCTCGAACTCGCGACAACCGGAATCACAATCCGGGGCTCTACCAACTGAGCTATAGCCACCATTAATCTTTGTAATAGCTAATTAATTATAGCTATTTTTCAGTTAAGCTAATTGCCTAACTTATTGAAAATGGTCGGTGAAGAGGGATTCGAACCCCCGACCCTCTGGTCCCAAACCAGATGCGCTACCAAGCTGCGCTATTCACCGAAACAATTTTTGACTTTAAGAACAACTACCGAGGGTCGCCCTCTGGTCCGCTATTCCCAAACTCGGGATGCGCTAAAAAACTGCACCGCTCACCGATATAATTTTTTATCTCGAAAAATCAAGAATGGAAGCTATTGCTACCAAAATAATGGGGTGACTAACGAGGCTCGAACTCGCGACAACCGGAATCACAATCCGGGGCTCTACCAACTGAGCTATAGCCACCACTGATGTTGCCAATATACACCCTAATCAACCAACCGGATGGCGCGCCCGAAAGGATTCGAACCTTCGACCTTTGGCTCCGGAGGCCAACGCTCTATCCAGCTGAGCTACGGGCGCATGCCCTATCGGCGGAGTGGAATAATACGGATATCCCCTGAGGGCGTCTAGTACTTTTTCAACTTTTTTTCTTGTTTGGCGTCTTTTTCAACAAACCTTGCCGATAAAAGCCAATTTTACCGCTAACTCTTGCCTCTAAAGCGCGTGATCAGTGATAGACAATACGCCATCACCCAAAATAATCCGTTAATGGCTAAAGTCGATATTGGCTATTTTTTAGTAAACATGGCTTTTAAATTAGCGATATGTGCTTGGCCTTTATTCATTCGCTCTTCTTGAGAAAGCACTTTTTTCTTCGTTTCCCATTCAACATCGTCGTAAGGTAATTCATCCAAAAAGCGACTTTGGGTCGGTTTAATCAGTTCACCAAACTGACGGCGTTCTTTACAAACGGTAAACGTTAATTCTCGCTGCGCTCGTGTAATGCCAACGTACATCAAACGACGCTCCTCTTCGACATTCTCTTCATCAATACTGGTTTGATGAGGCAAAATGCCTTCTTCAGCGCCTATCAGATAAACGTAAGGAAACTCCAATCCTTTCGAGGCATGCAATGTCATTAGCTGAACAGCATCACTATCGTCATCTTGCTCGCCACGCTCCATCATGTCGCGTAGGGTCAAGCGTTGAACCACTTCTTTAAGCGTTTTCTCTTCTTGATCATAATTGTCACCCTCTAAATCAGCAACAATCCACGCATAAAGTTCAGAAACGTTTTTCATGCGCATTTCCGCCGCTTTCGCGCTTGAAGATGTCTCATACAACCAATCTTCGTAGTGAATATCACGCACCAGCGAGCGTAAGGCTTCGACAGTATTGCCACGTTCCGCATTATCGGTGATTTCAACTAACCACTGCGTAAAACGTCGTACATTATCCAGACCTCGCCCCGATAAATGTTGTTCCAATCCCAGTTCAAAACTCGCCGCAAACAGACTTTTACCTCGCATGTTGGCGTAACTACCTAGTTTTTCTAAGGTCGCAGGCCCTATTTCTCGCTTAGGAGTATTCACGATCCGTAAAAAGGCATTATCGTCATCCGGATTCACCAAAACTCGCAAATAAGCCATGATGTCTTTAATTTCTGCCCGAGCAAAAAATGACGTTCCCCCAGATAACTTATAAGGCACTCGGTTCTGCATCAGTGACTTTTCAATCAGACGCGACTGATGATTACCCCGATATAAAATCGCGTAATCACGGTATTCGGTACGATTAAGAAATTTATGGGCGATCAGCTCTGCAGTGACTCGCTCAGCTTCATGATCTTCATTATTAGCAATAATGACTTTGAGTTTTTCCCCATCAGGAATATCGGAAAACAGTACTTTTTCATACACATGAGGATTGTTAGCTATCAAAATGTTCGCGGCACGTAAAATTCGACTGGTTGAACGATAGTTCTGCTCTAATTTAATCAATTTTAAATGGCTAAAATCTTGACCTAGCTGGACCAAATTTTGTGGTCGAGCGCCTCGCCAAGAGTAGATCGATTGATCATCATCACCCACGACAGTTAAGCGCCCACGCTCACCGACCAATAGTTTAACTAATTCATACTGACTGGTGTTGGTGTCTTGATATTCATCAACGAGTAAATAGCGGATACGACTTTGCCAACGCGTTCTCACCTCTTGATGATCACGCAAGAGCCGAACGGGTAGTGAGATCAAATCGTCGAAGTCTAAGGCGTTATACGCTTGCATCTGCTTCTGATAACACTCATAACAAAAAGCAAAAAGTTGTTGCTGCTCACCCTTTGCGATGGCTTTGGCTTGTTGCGGCGATACCATGTCATTCTTCCAATTAGAAATGGTACTTAATAGCTGACGCAACAAATCTTTATCGCCCTCTAACTGAGATTCCGTGAGCTCTTTCAATAATGCTAATTGATCTTGATCGTCGAATAATGAGAAACCGGGTTTTAACCCTAACGCTTTGTACTCTCTTCGAATAATAGTTAAACCAAGGGTATGAAACGTTGATACGATGAGACCACGCGACTCCGCTTTACCTAATGTTTGACCAACGCGATCTTTCATTTCTCGAGCGGCTTTATTAGTAAAGGTCACCGCTGCAATATTACGTGCCTTATATCCACACTGCTGAACTAAATAGGCAATTTTATTGGTAATCACGCGGGTTTTTCCCGACCCAGCTCCCGCAAGGACGAGACAAGGACCCGATACATACTTTACCGCTTCATCTTGTCGTGAGTTCAGCTTCATCTTCTTCTCTGTGTGGATTATTCAAGACGCTAATCATAATGCCGCTGATGGCTCAATACTATGTTGAACTCAAAAAACAGCCGCAAAGTAAAATTTTTTCTTATTTACTGCACAACTGTATTGCAAATATGGTTAGGTTGTAGGCTATAATGTCACCTCTGTTAATCAGATATGATGGCAAGCTTATTATTCAGTAAGAAGAAAAATATGAGCACTAAATCATAACAACTGATTGCAAATAAAATGAATTGAGCAAAAAATAGCTATTGGACTCTCTCTTTACTGGTAATCATCGGTACAACCACCTACGTTTTATAAACGTTGCTACCGGTTTATTTAGCTATTGAGCATGAGGTGTATCCAGCGCACTTGATCCCAAAAACTCAAGAAAACCTAACCCCTCTCATCGATTGTGATAGGGAAACATTTCAACCATGTGGCACATTTCAAGTCGTTATCGAACCGATTGAGATACCGTCATTCAACATTAACTTGGAGTTCTCACCAGAATGAAAAAGTGGACATTATTTATGTTACTTATCGTGGTGCTGCTATTTGGTAGCGTGATAGGTTTCAATCTGTTTAAACAGCAAAAAATCGCTGAATTTATGGCCAATCGACCTGAAGCAGAATTTCCGGTAACGGTCACGGAGGTCAATGCGGTTGATTGGGTACCCGTGATTGAAGCCATTGGTTTTATTGAGCCGAATCAAGGCGTCACTCTAACGACAGAAACCAGTGGCGTGATTGATCGCATCTTGTTTGAATCAGGCGCTCAAGTAGAAGAAGACCAACCATTGGTAATGCTTGACTCTGCCGTCGAACAAGCCAATTTAAAGAGCTCAAAAGCTCGACTCCCTGCCGCAAAAGCCAAATATGAGCGCTACAAAGGTTTGTTCAGTAAAGGGTCAATATCTAAAGAAGCTCTTGATGATGCTGAAGCCAGTTACTACTCTCTCGCTGCCGATATCGAAAGCTTAAAAGCCGCTATCGCTCGCCGCGAAATTAAAGCACCTTTTGCTGGCGTAGTGGGTATTCGTAATGTCAATCTCGGTCAATATTTACAACCCGGCACTGACATCGTACGCCTAGAAGACACCACCGTCATGCGTCTACGTTTTACCGTGCCACAAACTGATATTTCCCGCATTTTCATCGGACAAAATGTTGATATTTTTGTCGATGCTTATCCTGACGATTCGTTTAAAGGCTCGATCACGGCGATTGAACCTGCCGTTAGCGTGCAAAGTGGTTTGATTCAAGTTCAAGCGGATATCCCTAATAGCGATGGTAAATTACGCAGTGGTATGTTTGCTCGCTCGCACATCATCTTACCAACACTAGAGAATCAGGTGACTCTGCCTCAAACCGCCATCACCTTTACACTCTATGGCGATAGTGTGTTTGTGTTGACTAAAGATAAAGGTGAACAACGTGTCGAACAAAGAGTCATCAAAGTTGGTGAACGTACTCGTGACATTGCTCATATCCTCGAAGGCATAAATCCTGGGGATGTCGTTGTCACTACAGGGCAAGTTCGTTTAAGCAATGGCGTGAAAGTACGTATCGTAGAAAGCGATGCGACGACTCCACCAGCCAAAACACCGATGCTGTAACCGGAGGAATTATGCGCTTTACTGATGTTTTTATTAAACGTCCAGTTTTAGCGGTATCGATCAGCTTTTTGATTGCATTGCTTGGTTTGCAAGCGATGTTCAAAATGCAAGTGAGCGAATACCCTGAAATGACCAATACGGTGATTACGGTCTCTACCAGTTATTACGGTGCCAGTGCCGACTTGATTCAAGGCTTTATCACTCAGCCATTAGAACAAGCGGTGGCTCAAGCCGATAATATTGACTATATGACGTCTCAATCGGTGTTAGGTAGCTCCAAAATCACCGTTTACATGAAACTCAATACTGACCCGAACGCAGCATTGGCAGATATTTTAGCCAAAACCAACTCGGTTCGCTCTCAGCTGCCAAAAGAGGCCGAAGATCCATCGGTCAGTATGTCGACAGGTTCAACAACTGCAGTGTTGTATCTGGGTTTCACTAGTAATGAACTTGATTCCAGTCAGATCACCGATTATTTACAACGGGTGATTAACCCTCAGCTGTACGCAATTAATGGTATTTCCAGTATCGATCTGTACGGGGGCATGAAATATGCCCTACGAGTGTGGTTAGATCCGGCAAAAATGGCGGCGTTTAATCTAACCGCGAAAGATGTCATGGGCGTATTGAGCGCAAATAACTATCAATCGGCGACAGGTCAAATCACCGGTGAGTTTGTGCTGTTTAATGGTAGTGCTGACACTCAAGTCTCTAGCGTTGAAGAACTCAAAAACCTTGTCGTAAAGACCGACTCTAGCAATATTATTCGTCTGGCTGACATTGCCAAAGTCAGCTTAGCGAAGAGTCATGACAGCTACCGTGCGAGTGCTAATGGGCAAGAAGCGGTTGTTGCAGCAATTAATGCCGCGCCAAGCGCTAACCCCATTAATATTGCCAAAGATGTTCTTGATGTTCTGCCTGAGCTTGAGCGCAATATGCCAAGCACGATAAAAATGAATGTCATGTATGACTCTACGGTAGCAATTAACGAATCCATTCATGAGGTTATCAAAACCATCATTGAAGCGGCGTTAATTGTACTGGTGGTGATCACGCTATTCTTAGGATCGCTGCGAGCGGTGATTATTCCCATTATTACCATTCCGCTATCACTGATTGGTGTTGCTATGGTGATGCAAGCGATGGGATTCTCATGGAACCTGATGACGCTGCTCGCGATGGTGTTGGCGATCGGTCTGGTGGTTGATGATGCGATTGTCGTACTGGAAAACATTGACCGGCATATTAAAGAAGGAGAGTCACCGTTTCGAGCGGCGATTATCGGTACTCGGGAAATCGCGGTTCCAGTCATTTCGATGACTTTAACGCTAGGTGCGGTGTATGCTCCGATCGCTTTAATGGGCGGGATCACTGGTGCATTGTTTAAAGAGTTTGCGCTAACCTTAGCTGGCGCGGTGTTTGTCTCTGGTATTATTGCCTTAACCTTATCACCGATGATGTGCTCGAAGATGCTCAAAGCCAATGAAATACCGAGCAAATTTGAACAAACCGTGCATCATCTACTCGATAAGTTAACTCAGCGCTATGATCGCATGTTGCAAGCGGTGATGTTGCATCGCCCAGTCGTGATTGCCTTTGCGATCATCGTGTTTGCGAGTCTACCCGTTTTATTTAAATTCATTCCTAGTGAACTGGCCCCATCGGAAGATAAAGGGGTAATCATGCTACTCGGTACTGGACAATCGAACGCTAACTTAGATTACCTATCGAATACGATGCATGAAGTGAATAAAATTCTCTCTGATCAGCCAGAGGTACAATTTGCTCAAGTGTTTACCGGGGTTCCAAATTCTAACCAAGCGTTTGGTATTGCTTCAATGTTCCCTTGGAGCGAACGTCAAGCCAGTCAAGCAGAGGTGACGAAACGTGTCGGTCACTTAGTGCAAGATATTCCCGGCATGGCGGTAACAGCCTTCCAAATGCCTGAGTTACCCGGCGCGGGTTCTGGGTTACCGATTCAATTTGTCATCACTACGCCTAACGCATTTGAGAGCTTGTTCACCATTGCCAGTGATGTATTAACACAAGTCAAAGCCAGCCCACTCTTTATCTATTCGGATTTGGATCTGAACTACGATTCCGCGACGATGAAAATCAACATCGACAAAGATAAAGCGGGCGCTTACGGTGTGACCATGCAAGATATTGGTATGACGTTAGGGACCATGATGGCCGATGGCTATGTTAACCGTATTGACTTAGATGGCCGCTCTTACGAGGTCATTCCGCAGGTCGAGCGTAAATATCGCCTTAACCCTGAATCAATGAAAAACTACTTTGTACGAGCTTCCGATGGCAACATGATCCCATTGGGCAGCTTGATCACCATTGATGTGGTCGCTGAGCCGCGCTCACTGCCTCACTTTAATCAGTTAAATTCCGCAACGGTTGGTGCGGTACCCGCACCAGGTACGGCAATGGGTGATGCCATCGCTTGGTTTGAAAACATTGCTGAAACTCAACTGCCTAAAGGCTATAGCCATGATTATATGGGCGAAGCACGGCAGTACGTAACCGAAGGCAGTGCCCTGTATGTAACTTTTGGTTTAGCATTAGCGATCATCTTCTTGGTCTTAGCGATTCAGTTTGAATCGATTCGCGATCCATTAGTGATCATGGTATCTGTACCTTTAGCTATCTGCGGCGCGCTGATCGCCCTGGCGTGGGGAGCATCAACCATGAATATCTACTCGCAAGTCGGGTTAATCACTCTGGTCGGTTTGATTACTAAACACGAGATTTTGATTTGTGAGGTGGCCAAAGAAGAGCAGTTACATAATAAGCTGAGTCGTATTGATGCTGTAATGGCTGCGGCCAAGGTTCGTCTACGTCCAATATTGATGACTACAGCGGCGATGATTGCAGGCTTGATACCATTGATGTATGCCACGGGTGCCGGAGCCGCACAACGCTTTAGTATTGGTATTGTGATTGTCGCGGGTCTCTCGATTGGTACTCTGTTTACGCTATTTGTT
This sequence comes from Vibrio metschnikovii CIP 69.14, assembly GCF_000176155.1. Taxonomy (GTDB): domain Bacteria; phylum Pseudomonadota; class Gammaproteobacteria; order Enterobacterales; family Vibrionaceae; genus Vibrio; species Vibrio metschnikovii. Next base: position 197,353 of record NZ_ACZO01000008.1, read on the forward strand.
CTTCCAGTGATTTATAGCTATTTAGCGGAGAAACACAAACCTCTTCCTATCTTCGTTGAAGATAAAGATCTAGAGAAACTCGCACGGATTGATGAAGCGAAAGCCGCTCAGCGACAACTAGCAGAAAACCGCTCATAAAAGCCTCTTCTCTTATCTATCGTAAAAGGCCACAAACGTGGCCTTTTTTATTGGCTAAGTAACGACTTTTAACCATGAATTGCATAGAATAGCGGCAATAAATAAGGAGAGACTACCCAATGTTTGATCCCAAAAAACTAGAACAAATTGCTAAACAAATCCACGACTCAATGCCTCAACCCGTCAAAGAACTCGGCTCTGATGTCGAACAGAAAGTTCGCCAGGTGATTCAAGGACAACTGAATAAGCTGGACATGGTTAGCCGAGAAGAATTTGATGTGCAAACGCAAGTCTTACTACGTACGCGTCAAAAGCTCAGCGATATGGAGCAGAAACTTAACGAGCTGGAAGCGAAACTTAGCGAAAAATAAATAGCGTTAACTGGGAAATGTGAACCGGAAGGAAAAAGTGGGGCTTCGTGTATCACTCAGCCCCTTTATTATATTTTTATGTTGTTGTGTTTGCTGTGTTGCTCTTTACTGTGACTAGCGGTTAATCACCAACCGCGATACGCTTCATATCTTGCATATAGCCACGAAGTTCTTCACCAATATATTCAACTGGATGGTTGCGAATCGCACTATTAACTTCAATTAACGTTGCGTTATCGACTTGATTGGAAACCGCACCCAGCCCCTTGCCAATCACATCGGTACTTACTGAAGGCATAAATTGCTCACGCAGCAATGGTGTGGCGACGTTGGCAAATAAGTAATTACCATACTCAGCAGTATCCGAAATCACTACGTTCATTTCATACAAACGCTTACGGGCAATGGTATTGGCAATCAATGGCAGCTCATGTAGTGATTCATAATAAGCCGATTCGTCGATAATTCCTGACGCTGTCATCGCCTCAAAGGCTAGCTCAACCCCTGCACGAACCATCGCAATCATCAGAATGCCATTATCAAAATACTCTTGCTCAGCAATTTTGATGTTCGAATCAGGATAATTTTCAAAGGCGGTTTGTGCCGTTTCGGCGCGCCACCCCAGTAGCTCAGCATCATCATTCGCCCAGTCAGCCATCATAGTCCGAGAGAAGTGACCAGCAATAATGTCGTCCATGTGTTTGTTATACAGTGGGCGTAATAAATCTTTCAGTTGCTCTGACAACTCAAAAGCTTTTACTTTAACTGGATTTGATAAGCGATCCATCATATGAGTGATACCGCCAAACTTGAGTGCTTCTGTGATGGTTTCCCAACCATATTGCAGTAGTTTTCCGGCATAACTTGGGTCAACGCCTTCAGCAACCATCTTTTCATAACAGACAATTGAGCCCGCTTGTAACATCCCACAAAGAATGGTTTGTTCACCCATTAAGTCAGATTTAACTTCTGCAATAAACGAAGATTCCAAGCACCCAGCACGATGGCCCCCCGTTGCCGCCGCCCACGCTTTAGCAATTTCCCAGCCTTCGCCTTGAGGATCATTTTCCGGATGGACCGCAATTAAGGTAGGAACGCCAAAGCCACGCTTATACTCTTCACGAACTTCCGTTCCTGGGCACTTAGGTGCGACCATCACGACCGTAATATCTTTGCGGATCTGCATGCCTTCTTCGACAATATTGAAACCATGAGAATAACCAAGTGCTGCCCCTTGTTTCATTAGTGGCATAATACTTTCTACCACGTTAGTGTGTTGCTTATCTGGGGTTAGGTTAATCACTAGATCCGCCTGCGGAATCAGTGTTTCATAGCTACCGACTTGAAAACCATTACTTTGCGCATTCTTATAGGATTGACGTTGTTCATCAATCGCCGCTTGACGTAAAGCATAGGCAATATCAAGTCCAGAATCACGCATATTTAGGCCTTGGTTCAGGCCCTGAGCACCACACCCTACAATGACTATTTTCTTACCTTTCAGATAATCGGCTTCTGACGCAAATTCTTCTCGGGCCATAAATCGGCAACGACCCAACTGATCGAGCTGTTCGCGTAAATTTAATGTGTTGAAATAGTTAGCCATTGGGCGCTCCTTGATGATGATCCATACGGTCGGTGGTCATACACCGAATAGCTTTCATAGTAGTGCATGAACATCATTGCTTAAAGTGATATATTCACAAGTAGTAATTGCAATAAATGCAACAATGGCGGAATTGATGAACATAAAAACCCTGCAGCTATTTGTACACCTCTGTGAGCATAAAAACTTTAGTAGTACCGCAAAAGCATTGCATGTCAGCCCTTCAGCACTGAGTCGACAAATTCAAAAGCTCGAGGACGAGATTGGTCACAGTTTGTTTGTTCGCGATAATCGAAGTGTTGAGATCACCCCATCTGGCTATAAACTCTTACCTGTCGCCCAGCGTATGCTTAATGACTGGCGACAACTACAATTACAACTCAATGAACAGCACAGTGAACTGAAAGGTGAAATTCGTTTATTTTGCTCGGTCACTGCCAGTTACAGCCACTTACCTGATTTACTCAATGCTTTTCGTCTCCAACATCCTTATATTGAATTCAAATTACTCACCGGCGATCCAGCTCAAGCGATTGAAATTATTCTTGAAGATGAGGCGGATATTGCCATTGCAGCCATCCCTGACAATGTGCCTTCAAGGCTTGAATTCGCTACGATCAGTGAAATACCGCTGTCAGTGATCGCCCCTACAGGGATCAGTCACTTTTTAGAAGAGCTGCAAAAAGAGTTTCCCGATTGGAACCAAATACCCTTTATTGTTCCTGAGGCAGGGACAGCACGAGAGAGAGCAAACAGTTGGTTTAAGAAAATGAAGATTAAACCCAATATCTATGCACAAATCGCCGGACATGAAGCGATCGTGAGTTTAGTCGCATTAGGTTGTGGCGTTGGCGTGGCCCCAGATGTCGTGATCAACAATAGTCCACTCAGAGATAAGGTGCAAAAACTCTCTGTATTACCGATAAAGCCTTTTAAATTAGGGGTCTGTTGCAAACGTTCTCAGCTCGATGATCCATTGGTAAGGGCATTATGGCGAGTGATCAGCGACTTCCAAAGCGGTTGATGAGTAGAGATAGGACCAAGTTCTGCTCGTTATTTCTCAGTTCAGCTCATACAAAAAATCCCTAGCATTGCTGCTAGGGACTCTTTATCAGTGGCGGAGCGGACGGGACTCGAACCCGCGACCCCCGGCGTGACAGGCCGGTATTCTAACCAACTGAACTACCGCTCCACATTGTCTTGTTACTCGATAAAGTCTGATTGGCTGCTTTATTGAGTTTTTGTCTTCAGACCTTAAGTCTAAAAACCAGTATTAAAGCCTGGCGATGTTCTACTCTCACATGGGGAGACCCCACACTACCATCGACGCTGTTTCGTTTCACTTCTGAGTTCGGCATGGGATCAGGTGGGTCCAAAACGCTATGGTCGCCAAGCAAATTTGGTTAATTCGGAAAGCTGTTTTTCATTCTCTACACATTCAATGCACTTCTTTGAGTCCACCAAAACCCCTTGGGTGTTGTATGGTTAAGCCTCACGGGCAATTAGTACAGGTTAGCTCAACGCCTCACAGCGCTTACACACCCTGCCTATCAACGTTCTAGTCTCGAACAACCCTTTAGGACACTTATAGTGCCAGGGAGAACTCATCTCAGGGCTCGCTTCGCGCTTAGATGCTTTCAGCGCTTATCAATTCCGAACTTAGCTACCGGGCAATGCCACTGGCGTGACAACCCGAACACCAGAGGTTCGTCCACTCCGGTCCTCTCGTACTAGGAGCAGCCCCCTTCAATTCTCCAACGCCCACGGCAGATAGGGACCGAACTGTCTCACGACGTTCTAAACCCAGCTCGCGTACCACTTTAAATGGCGAACAGCCATACCCTTGGGACCGACTTCAGCCCCAGGATGTGATGAGCCGACATCGAGGTGCCAAACACCGCCGTCGATATGAACTCTTGGGCGGTATCAGCCTGTTATCCCCGGAGTACCTTTTATCCGTTGAGCGATGGCCCTTCCATTCAGAACCACCGGATCACTATGACCTGCTTTCGCACCTGCTCGAACCGTCATTCTCGCAGTTAAGCGGGCTTATGCCATTGCACTAACCTCACGATGTCCAACCGTGATTAGCCCACCTTCGTGCTCCTCCGTTACTCTTTGGGAGGAGACCGCCCCAGTCAAACTACCCACCAGGCACTGTCCGCAACCCCGATTAGGGGCCAACGTTAGAACATCAAAACTACAAGGGTGGTATTTCAAGGTTGACTCCACGCAAACTAGCGTCTGCGCTTCAAAGTCTCCCACCTATCCTACACATGTAGGTTCAATGTTCAGTGCCAAGCTGTAGTAAAGGTTCACGGGGTCTTTCCGTCTAGCCGCGGGTACACTGCATCTTCACAGCGATTTCAATTTCACTGAGTCTCGGGTGGAGACAGCGTGGCCATCATTACGCCATTCGTGCAGGTCGGAACTTACCCGACAAGGAATTTCGCTACCTTAGGACCGTTATAGTTACGGCCGCCGTTTACCGGGGCTTCGATCAAGAGCTTCGACTTGCGTCTAACCCCATCAATTAACCTTCCGGCACCGGGCAGGCGTCACACCGTATACGTCATCTTGCGATTTTGCACAGTGCTGTGTTTTTAATAAACAGTTGCAGCCACCTGGTATCTGCGACTCTCAATAGCTCCATCCGCAAGGGACTTCACCGTCAAGAGCGTACCTTCTCCCGAAGTTACGGTACCATTTTGCCTAGTTCCTTCACCCGAGTTCTCTCAAGCGCCTTGGTATTCTCTACCCGACCACCTGTGTCGGTTTGGGGTACGATTTCTTATGAACTGAAGCTTAGAGGCTTTTCCTGGAAGCAGGGCATCAATGACTTCACTGCCGTAGCAGCTCGACGTCGTGTCTCAGCCTAACAAGAAACCGGATTTACCTAGTCTCTTAGCCTACGCACTTGAACCTGGACAACCGTCGCCTGGCCCACCTAGCCTTCTCCGTCCCCCCATCGCATTCATAAGAAGTACGGGAATATTAACCCGTTTCCCATCGACTACGCCTTTCGGCCTCGCCTTAGGGGTCGACTTACCCTGCCCCGATTAACGTTGGACAGGAACCCTTGGTCTTCCGGCGGGGAGGTTTTTCACCCCCCTTGTCGTTACTCATGTCAGCATTCGCACTTCTGATACCTCCAGCAAACCTTACAGTTCACCTTCAACGGCTTACAGAACGCTCCCCTACCCAATACGATAAATCGCATTGCCGCAGCTTCGGTGTATTGCTTAGCCCCGTTACATCTTCCGCGCAGGCCGACTCGACTAGTGAGCTATTACGCTTTCTTTAAATGATGGCTGCTTCTAAGCCAACATCCTAGCTGTCTAAGCCTTCCCACATCGTTTCCCACTTAGCAATACTTTGGGACCTTAGCTGGCGGTCTGGGTTGTTTCCCTCTTCACGACGGACGTTAGCACCCGCCGTGTGTCTCCCGGATAGTACTTACTGGTATTCGGAGTTTGCAAAGGGTTGGTAAGTCGGGATGACCCCCTAGCCTTAACAGTGCTCTACCCCCAGTAGTATTCGTCCGAGGCGCTACCTAAATAGCTTTCGGGGAGAACCAGCTATCTCCGAGTTTGATTGGCCTTTCACCCCTAGCCACAAGTCATCCGCTAATTTTTCAACATTAGTCGGTTCGGTCCTCCAGTTGATGTTACTCAACCTTCAACCTGCCCATGGCTAGATCACCCGGTTTCGGGTCTATATCCAGAGACTGAACGCCCAGTTAAGACTCGGTTTCCCTACGGCTCCCCTATTTGGTTAACCTTGCCACTGAATATAAGTCGCTGACCCATTATACAAAAGGTACGCAGTCACCCCATTAAAGAGGCTCCTACTGCTTGTACGTACACGGTTTCAGGTTCTATTTCACTCCCCTCACAGGGGTTCTTTT
>NZ_ACZO01000007.1 GCF_000176155.1 Vibrio metschnikovii CIP 69.14
TGCATTGGGTTTAGGCCAGTTAAAACGACCTTTTTCCAGTCGGCGGTAATAAAGCCAAAAACCATTAGTATCCCAGAACAAGATCTTAATTTTGTCTCGGCCGCGGTTGCAGAAGATAAACCAGGCTTCACTGAACGGATCCATTTCCAACACATCAGCCACAATCAATGACAAGCCATCAATAGACTTGCGCATGTCAGTTATGCCCGAGACCAGGTAAATACCCAAGTTCGGTATTAACACGTCAGAGCCTGTAACCAGTTTTGGATTTGGTGTGCTGGCATGTTAGAGGGAAATTCAACGGTCATTCCTGTTGGTAGTGAAAGCATAACCGACTGGCGTTCCCCTATGCTTTTCGGGCTATCTTCTATCAGGACAGGATGCACCACTTGTTGCTGTTCGCCCCCATAAAGCTTTTTGCGCCAGTAGTAAAAGGTATTTACCGTCAGTTGGTTTGCCTTGCAAAACGCGACAATGGATAACTCACTTTGGCTCTGTTGCTCAATGATTTCTGCCCAGAATTGAGTTTTGTTCGATTGGTTCATAGTGACTCCTTGGTTGCGAAATCACTATGCCTAGAATGCTGAGTTATTGGTAGGTGGGTTTAAATAGACGCTTACGTCTGATTTAAGAGGCTCTCTGTTCTAATTTGTTGATATTATGAGTTTATTGTTCTTTTTGGTGGCTATTAAAAGTTGAACGATACTTTTGTGTTTCTGTCGGGTTTTGCTCTGATAAATTGTGTACGCAAAAGGTTCTGTTTTTGCTGAACGGTCTCTTCCTTTGGTGTTGTTTGTCCCTTGATTCCGCAGGCTAATTCGCTGCAGCTTATTTGGGATCTTATCTGCACCAATGATTGCTGAAAGTAGGCAAGTTTATCATTTTGAGTTAAAGTTGCTTGAACCAATAAGCATTGTAAAAATCCAATGCAATCAATAGGTAATGAAACATAACAAACGCTTCAAGAGGGACTTCCAACGCGCAGCATTTTCATTATGCGTTGATTTTGGTGGTTACGGTGTTATGCGGAAACTTGGTAGTAGCGTTGTCAGCCCCTTAAGCGGGCGTTATGTTTACTCGGATAAAGTTCAAATCGGAGAATGTTGTGAATTTAGAAAGTATTCATCATGTAGCGATTATTTGCTCAGATTATCAACGATCTAAGTCATTTTATACTGAAATATTAGGTCTCAAGATCCTTGCCGAAAATTATCGAGAAAGCCGAGATTCATACAAATTAGATTTAGCGTTACCAAATGGTGGACAAATTGAGCTGTTTTCTTTTCCAGAGCCACCGTCCAGATTAAGTAACCCAGAAGCTCAAGGTTTAAGGCATTTGGCGTTTGTTGTTAACTCGGTGGAATCGACAGCTAACGAGTTACAATCACACGGAATTGATGTTGAGCCAATTCGAGTTGATGAATTTACAGGTAAACGATTTACCTTTTTTAAAGACCCAGATGGTTTACCCTTAGAGTTGTACGAAAAATAAACATAACAAACAATTCAAGCAGACCCTCAACGCGTGGCATTTTTATTATGCGTTGAGTTTAGTGATTACGGTGTTGTGCGGAAAGTTGGTAGTAGCGTCGGCTGCCCCTTAACGCGGCGTTATGCGCTAATTGGAAAAATGACAGAAGAATGAATCAGCATGAAAAGCTCAATTATGTAGAATTTGCAGCGAAAGACTTAGAGTCAACGAAGGCATTCTTTTCAAAGGTTTTTGGCTGGAGCTTTGTTGACTATGGGCCTGAATACGCAGCTTTTTCAAATGAAGGTTTAGATGGTGGTTTTTTCAAATCTGAGCGTTCTAGTCGGACTGAAAATGGTGGCGCACTCTTAGTTTTCTATAGTTCAGATATTGAAAGCACATTGGAGAAAGTTGTGAAAAATGGCGGCGATATCATCCGTCCAATCTTTGAATTTCCTGGTGGTTGTCGTTTTCATTTTATAGAGCCAAGTGGTAATGAATTTGCTGTTTGGTCTGAAGCACGCGCATAACAAAGCGTTAAAGAGGGATTCGCAACGCGTAGCATTTTCATTATGCGTTGATTTTATTGGTTTTTAGTGCGATGCGGTGAGTTGGTCGTTGCGTTACTCACCCCTTAACGCGGCGTTATATTCATTGGAGTAAGTAGGGTGATCGAGATATTAATGGAAAAACTGTCAAACGATGGTTTTTGGGCAATTTCTGGAGCATTAGTTGGCGCTTTCGTTGGTTCGCTTTGTGGACTTCTAGCTAGTTTATACCTTGATCTAAAAAGAGAAAGTAATGTGAAGAGTGCTTTTTACACAGAGGCTGAATTCCTGTCTAACATCATGGGGAGTTTCTTAGTTGCTGTAGTCTCTGAGTCTAAAAAGTCAAAAATAGACTTGGCTAAAAATGAAAGCTTCAGTGGACCGTTAGAAATAGACTTTAGCGTACTTGATACCCTCTTTCTTGAACTATATAAAACGAAAAATATCCCTAGCTCTGATCATCGTCAGTTTGTGTTGAATCTAAGTTCTCAGTGGAAAAGAATCTGCAAGATGGATGTTGGGCGTGTTGAAAAAATTCCAAACACTAGTATCTATCGAGTCTCACCTGTCAAATCTAAAGAAATTGTATTTTTCTTGGTAGATTTGTTGTACCACTTCAATCTGCTTGTAGAACAGCAAAAAAAGTTTAAGTTCGTCAACGAAAACAAATTTCAAACTAAGGCACAGCCAGTGTTTTCAAAGTACAAAGTTGATAATTCTGACTTGGTTGAAAAAATCGCTAAAGAAACGGCACATTGGTAAATGAATATAACAAACGCTTCAAGAGGGACTTCCAACGCGCGGCATTTTCATTATGCGTTGATTTTGGTGGTTTCAGTGTTATGCGGAAACTTGGTAGTAGCGTTGTCAGCCCCTTAAGCGGGCGTTATGTGAATTGGAGAAATTGAGTATATGAAGAAGTTAATCGCTATATTTATAGCCGTCTTTTGTCTAGCTTCGATTGGTGCTCAAGCTAATGATCATCAGTTAAAAAATGCGCATGAAAATCATCAAAGTGATATTCAAGTTCAAGGCTCAGGCACGGTCATTCGCTTGTTACCTGATGATAACGAAGGGAGTAGGCATCAAAAATTCATATTGAAACTGGACAGTAAACAAACTTTACTTGTTGCTCACAATATTGATTTAGCTCCTAGGGTTTCAAATCTAAAAGTTGGCGATCGAGTCCAGTTTTACGGTGAATATGAATGGAACAAAAAAGGTGGTGTCATGCACTGGACGCACAAGGATCCAAACAATAAACACCCGCACGGTTGGTTAAAGCACAACAGCAAGACGTACGAGTAAAATTCACATAACAAACGGCTCAAGAGGGATTGCCAACGCGTGGCGGCTTTAGTTCAAAATTGAAGTCCAGTGTTTACAGTGTGTTTTTTGAGTTTGGCGGTGCGTTGTCAACCCCTTAGCCGGGCGTTATGTTTTTTATCACGTTTTGGGGCTATAATCGGTCAAACCTTTATTGATAGTAGGTGTGATATGAATCGAAAAGTTGAAGCTTACGGCGTTGATGCTGTTGAAAGACCGAAAATTAAGGCTAGCAAAAAGCTTGATTTAACTGGTGATGCTGGTCGTCAAATTGTGAAGTCTGAAACAAAACTTGCTTTGCGTACCCATCAGAAGACATTCACTAAATTGGCTGATATGTAATGGATATCATCTGTTTTCCTTTTGAACGAGTGGTCGAAATTAATGCTTTCATCCTAAAAACAGAACCAGGAATGAAAGGGGCAGTTGATATTCCTAAGCTTCAAGGGGCGCTAGGTCGAATCGATAATGCGATCGTTTATGAAGGACTGGATGATGTTTTCGAAATCGCAGCTAAATACACTGCTTGTATAGCGGTTTCACATGCGCTACCAGATGCCAACAAACGCACAGGTTTGGCTGTGGCACTTGAGTATTTATCACTTAACGATTTTGAGCTTACGCAGGAAAACGATTTACTTGCGGATGCAGTTCGAGATCTTGTTATCGGCATTATCAACGAAACAGATTTTGCCGACATTCTCTACGCACAATACGCAAAAGAACAAAATTCAGTTCTCTAAACATAACAAGGCGTTAAAGAGGGATTCGCAACGCGTAGCATTTTCGTTATGCGTTAATTTTATTAGTTTTTAGTGTAATGCGGTGAGTTGGTAGTTGCGTTGCTCACCCCTTAACGCGGCGTTATGTTTTTCGGAGTTAAAATGGACTTGTCACTTTATAGCGCAAAGGGTTCCAACAGCTCAGAAAGGGTTGAATGGATGCTTAATTTCAAAGGTATTCCGTATGAACGAATTGAAGTCAGCTCGGACGAGCTTACTACAACTTATCGTGTGATGAATCCATTTGGCTATGTACCCTCATTGTTAGTTGATGGTTTCGTATTTACTGAATCAATGGCTATTGCTGAATACCTCGAAGAGAGATTTCCAACGAGTCCATTGCTAGGCCAAAGTCTTGAGGAAAAAACAAAAATCCGCTCAGTTTGTGAATACGTGAACTCCAGCATTCATTCACCTCAAAACCGAACTGTGCTTAACTTTTTTCGCCCCGACCTAGATGAAACATCCAAACGGAAAATTCGGGGAGAGTGGATCATGTTGTGTCTTGATAAGTTAAGTCAGACGATTTGTAATGAATCAGGTTTTATTGTTGGTCAGGCTTTTAGCCTTGCGGATATTTTTGTAGCGTCAATTTATAAAAAAGCTCTCCAACATGGTTATGGTGAAAGTGAGTTTTATAATAACCATCTGATCTATATTAGAAAAAATGAAAGGGTAGCCGTTTCAGAACCACAAACATAACAAACGCTTCAAGAGGGACTTCCAACGCGTGGCATTTTTGTTATGCGTTGGTTTGTTATGCGGAAAGTTGGCTGCCCCTTAAGTGGGCGTTAGCCGACTTCTATCAACTTACTCATCAGTAAGTGTATACTTAGCCGAGTTTTACTTACATTGAAGAAGATCACTATGACAGCATTGACAGATAACATGTGGAATATGAAACCAAATATACCGCTGGCTAAACAACTTGCCAAAAGAGATGTACCAGCTTTGGTTTATGACGCTGTTAACCTCGAGGGTGTTGCAATGACTTTGCCTGAGGTGCAAACTATTTTAGATGGGATCACCGTAGGTGGTCATCGAATTAGTGATCAAAATATGGCAATGAACCAAGCTCGAGCATGGGAGTTTATTTTTGGCTTAGTTGATCAAGGTGAGTTCCAATTTAATAAAGAAACCGCCTTAAAAATCCACAATATCGCAGGCAAAGAAGAAGCGTTGGAGTGGGGTAAATTTCGCTCTGGTTACGTTTCTATTACGGGTTCAGAGTATGAGCCTCCGGCTCCAGATGAGTTGGACGAAAAATGGCTTGAAGTTGAGAGTCAGGTGAATAGCGAATCTGATGTTTACGATCAAGCAATTACTGCATTTTTACAAATGGCACGCGCTCAATTTTTTTGGGATGTTAACAAACGTACAGGACGGTTCATGATGAACGGTATTTTGTTAGCTAATGGTTTCCCTATCATTAATGTGCAAGCCAAGCGTCAGCAAGAGTTTAATACGCTCATGCTGGACTTCTATTCTTCTAATGACATGACAGCAATGAATAAGTTTTTACGCAGCTGTTTGGATGAAAAAATCATTCGTAATTTCAAGCTAGATCTGAAAATCGGCTAACGCTTCAAGAGGGACTTCCAACGCGTGGCATTTTTATTATGCGTTGATTTTGGTGATTACGGTGTAATACGGAAAGTTGGTAGTAGCGTTGTCAGCCCTATAAGAAAACCGTCAGAAGACGGTTTTTAATCTAACTGTCTATATTTTAAGCGCAGCACTTTTTGTACTTTTTTCCGCTTCCGCAAATACACGATTCATTACGGTTTGGTGTTTTGTCATAGGTAATAGTTTTAGGTTTGTTTAGTAGTGTATCAAGTTCAATAGTGTTCTCTGGCTGCTTTGAGTCTATGACAATATGAGCCACAATCGAGTGCTCAGAAAGTAAAGTCTCTATCTCAGCTTTACGAGCCTCGGTTGAGACGACAATATTAATTGGAGCTTCCTCAGTGCCTGTTTTTATATCACGCTTTACGTTGTAGCCTGACATAACGTGGTTTTGTCTAGCATCGATTCGACCTTTGAAAAATAGTTTGGACATTTGCAGCTCACTGATAGATTGGTGTGGTGTAGTTTGGTCGCGATTATACGGCACAATGGCAATTGATAAAGAAGTTCCTACAATAGGCGGTATATAAAGTTGGGCATTTTCATTGTGTGTAAAGTTACTAGCAGTATCGTTAGTTCAACGTTGCTATACGTTCACTTGCTTATTGCGATACATTTCTCGGTCAGCTCTATTAAGCAATTCTGAAGCGGTATCTCCATCATTAGGGAAGTTAGCTACTCCGAGGCTAGCATGAATCGATAATGTTTTTTCTTTTAAAACAAAAGGTATTTGAAAGGTATGTTCGATTTTTCGTACCACATCATTGATATGTTCGCTTGGTAAATGAGGCAATAAAATGACAAATTCATCACCCCCGATACGAGCTAAAGTATCCGATGCTCTAATACTCTCAGTCAGACGTTGTGAGATCGCCTGCAAAAGTTCATCGCCCACTTGATGTCCCCAGTAGTCATTGACAGGTTTAAATTTGTCCAAATCAATAAAGATAACGGCAAACTGAATAGGATTACGTTTAGCTTGTAAAATTAACTGTTCCATTCTTTCCATAAGTAGCCTGCGATTTGCTAGTCCAGTTAACGTATCATGATTAGCGAGATGGGTAATTTCACGTTCCGCTTTTTTTCTATCCGTAATGTCACTGATAAAGTTTAAAGAAGCGGGTTCACCATACCAGTCAACCATAACGCCACTGACTTCAATATCAATGATATGTCCATTAGCATGAATTAGCTGTGCTTGATAGCGTTGCGGTGGTGTTGCTTCTTTACTTAGACGCTGATGATGGGCTTTTAACACAGCAGGTTGGTATTCTGGACTCACTAGGTCGAGGAATGAAGAAAGCTCAAGAAGTTGCTCAATACTGAGACCAACGATTTGCGCTAAATAGTGATTAGCGTATACAAAACGTTGATTCTGAATAACGCCAATCCCTTCATGAGCAGTATCAACCAATGAGCGATAAAAGCGTTCACTTTCTCGAAGTCGTAATTCAATGTTATCTTTTTCCACTAACGTGGTTTCTAATTGAGATTTTAGTGCTAATAAACGTCGATGAGAGCGGTACTGTAGTAACCCGGCAAATAATAATGCACAGATAATGATCATAGAAATCATGATGATTTTTACGATCATTATCCAGTCGTAACGATAACTCACAGAAATAGGTACGTGTCGATTAATGGCTTGATTGATATCTTCGACAGTCAATGTGGCAATGGCCTGATCTAATTGTTCTAGCAATAATGGGTGCTGGTGAAGTACACCGATTCGTAACAAATTCTTATAGTCACCGATTTCACCTGCGATTTTAAGATTAAACCAGCCTTCGTTTCTAATAGTATACGCTGCGACTAATAATGAACGTAATGTTGCATCGGCTAGCCCTCTATCCACTAAATCGAAAGCCTCTCGTTCGGTATCAACAGGGATTAAATTGATGTTTGGATAGTCACGTTTAAGAAATTCATACACAGAGGTACCGATAGGCAGAACAATACTACTATCGGTACTGGCGAGATCGTTTAAGTTATCTACATAGTGATGCTCGTGTCGAGTAATTAAGACGTTAGGATTAACAAGATACGGCCGAGTGAAATTAAGCCATTGGCTGCGTTGTTCGGTTTTATTGAGTAACGCCAGAATATCACATTCCCCAGCTTGGGATTTGACTAAGCTTTCGTTCCAATTCACTGTTGGTATTACGACAAACTCCAGCTTGGCTCGCTGAAAAATCACTCGTAATAAATCTGCTGCAATGCCAACAAACTGACCATCAGGGGTGATTTTCTCTAAAGGTTCCCAATCAGGATCGACACACATCCGTACAGCTTGCTGTGACCAATCCCGGTCAGCCCATGCGATAGCGGGAAAGGCTAATGTCATTAGGCATAGCATTTTAATAAGATATTTATTAATGACGTTAAAAAAAATGGTCAATGCATCGATTCTCTATACAGTGCGGTTAAAAAATTAATCACAAGAAAACATTAGCATACTTTTATTTGATAAGTTGCGATGGGTGATAACAATTGTTACTTACTTAATGACTTTTATGCAATTTCGCCCAGCTTTTTTAGCGTTATACAAAGCTTGATCGGCTAAGGTTAATGCAGATTTTGAGGTGGGCTCTACGTGACTATCACAAATGCCGATACTAATAGTAATAGTAACGGATGACGCTTTATGACGTTTACGTTTTTTTGAACCTTCTTGATGATTAGCGGGGCGAGTGTCTGTATCTCGAATAACTAAATCGTAATGTTCGATATCGTGACGTAACCACTCTAAATGTGGTTTTGCTTGTTCTGCCGTTTTGCCTTTAAAAAGCAAAGTAAATTCTTCACCACCATAACGATAAGCTCGTCCATTACCGGGAACGAGCCGTAAGCGACTGGCAACAAGTTTTAGCACATCGTCACCAGTTTCATGGCCATAGGTATCATTGAATGCCTTAAAGTGATCGACATCAACCATTGCAATCGTGAAGTTTTTCCCTAAACGCTGCAGGTCAAGATCCAAAGCATGTCGGGCAGGCAGTTGAGTTAATCGGTCATTGAAAGCCAATGCATGACCTGCTGCGATCAAATACAAGATCAATAAGACACCAGCGAGTGAAAAAAGAATGCTGGATATAAAGGAAACGTGGAAAAAAATAAAGGTAGTGCTGGTTAACAATAAAGCGCTGTAAATAGTGGCATCGATCATACGATTTCTGGTTAATACTAAAATCGCACAGACACCGACTAAAGCGAAAAGATAAAGTACTAGAATAAAGGGTAATCGAGAAATTTGCGGAACGCTGTAAAGTAGACCTTCATGTAAATCAATGACAGAGCCATCATAAAAGTGAGTAACACTCAACATCCCCCACAGTAACAACATCAGTAACAGCCCGATGAATTTGGCAAAACTGCGTGTAGCGAGCCCTTGATTATAAAAAGCATAGCTAATGAGACAAGCCACGGGAAGTAGCGTTGCCAAGAGAGACAATTCAAGTAATGTTGAACCATCGGATAGGGGGGATTGCAGTCGGTATTGAACAATCAGGTAACTTACCAGCAACACACTGGCGATCATGGCTATCCGACTTTGCTTAAATAAATGAGCGATAGCAATAGCGCTGACAAAAAGCACGTAAGGTAAATTTTGCGCAAAGCCAATATTGCTTTGCACGACCATAACGAGGTTATCGATTCCGATCCAGACTGTAATAAGTAACAGGATAGGGAAGGCAAAACGAAACCAAGATGAAGAAGCAAAATCTGTCGACATAGATTATTCATGCGCCATTTGAATCAATGCAGTCCCTTATTGGTGAAAAGTTACGCAAATGGTTTAAGTCCCTTTGGTTATAAGAATACGTTGATTTCAATAATTGCCAAGTTTTTTGCTACACTGAACAGGTGTTAATCGGATGCTTTCACATTTTTACTCAGATATACCCAAACGACTTGAAGTTGTAGGTAGCCAACACCGCTGCAGTTTTAAGTAGGAAGGGTATAGCTCATTTTAGTATCATTGGTCGAAACATAGGCTTAAGGATAAGTTCGCATGATTCAGGAGAAAACGGATGCAGTTAAATGTTGATGTACATAACTATATGGAAACGTTAGTAGGACAAGTATTGATTCAGCGTCAATATAGTGAGAAATACAATCATGACCAATTAGCGGATCTGGCCTGTCTTGCATTGAGTCAAATGCGCCCGGTTTATATCCGACATGATGTCGACTTCCTTTCAGCCCTTCCTGAAGAGCGGTTGGTGATTTTAAAACAACAAGCTCTCGCTGCCATTCAAGCGGCGGAACCCATGATCATTGAAGATCGTCGTACTATGCGAGATAAAGACATTCCCGTTATTTTATCTCAAGCTCGGTTTGATCACGATAATCCGTTAGAATGGTATGAAGAGCCAATTCTGAAGAACAATAAGAAACATAAGGAGTAGTTGTGGGATTATTTGCTCGCTGGTTTGGGGGAAGAGAGAAAAAGCAACCAGAATCAATTCAGCCTGTTGAATATAAAGGTATGCTCATTTATCAAGAATCGATCGCGGAAAACGGCCAATACCGAGTCGCTGGCCGAATTACTCAAGAGATTAATGGTGAGTTACAGACCCATCGTTTTATTCGTTCTGATATTTTGTCGAATAAACAAGAGGCTGATCAGTTAATGTTAAAAAAAGCTCAGCTTTTCATTGATCAGATGAGTGGTCAGATCTTTAACTAATTTCTCCAGTCGTTGACAGAAGTCATGAATAAAAGAACGCTAAGTCGCTATGCTTAGCGTTCTTTTATTTTTTGTCCCAAAATCAAGGAAATGATATGCGAATTGGTGTGCCAAAAGAGAGGCTAGCGGGGGAAACGCGAGTTGCAGCCTCACCTTCATCAGTAGAGCAACTGATAAAACTCGGCTTTGAGGTTGTGGTTGAATCTCAAGCCGGTTCATTAGCGAGTTTTGAAGACAGTGCATTCCAAGCGGCTGGTGCGATGGTTGAACCCTCCGAGGTAGTATGGAATTGCGATATTGTATTAAAAGTGAATGCGCCAATTTACAATGAGCAAATCGATGAAGTCTCGTTATTAAAAGAGCACGCGACATTAATCTGTTTTATTTGGCCAGCTCAACATCCTCAGTTGCTAGAAAAACTGGCAATGAAAAGCATTAATGTATTAGCGATGGATTGCGTGCCTCGCATTTCTCGAGCTCAAGCCTTAGACGCATTATCATCAATGGCGAATATCGCTGGCTATCGAGCTGTCGTTGAAGCGGCGCATCAATTTGGCCGTTTCTTTACTGGGCAGATCACCGCTGCAGGTAAGGTCCCTCCCGCGAATGTGTTTATCGCTGGTGCTGGGGTAGCGGGCCTTGCCGCTATAGGTGCAGCAGGAAGCCTTGGCGCAATTGTTAGAGCATTCGATGTTCGTCCAGAAGTTAAAGAGCAAGTGCAATCAATGGGCGCTGAGTTTCTGGAAATTGATCATCTGCCGACGGTTGCTTCGAGTGATGGGTACGCTCGAGAAATGTCGGATGATTTCAATCAAAAAGCAGCAGAGCTTTACGCAGAACAAGCAAAAAAAGCCGATATTATTATCACTACCGCACTGATCCCTGGTAAACCAGCACCGACACTCATCACCAAATCGATGGTAGACAGCATGAAACCGGGTAGTGTGATTGTTGATTTAGCGGCTGCAAATGGGGGGAACTGTGAGTATACGGTCAAAGATCAACTGATCACGACTGATAATGGCGTAAAAATCATTGGTTATACCGATATGGTAGGTCGCCTTCCCACCCAAGCTTCTCAGCTTTATGCGACGAACTTAGTCAATTTATTGAAGTTGCTTTGCAAAGAGAAGAATGGTGCTATTGACATTGATTTTGATGACGTAGTATTGCGCGGGGTCACTGTCATTAAGCAAGGTGAGATCACCTGGCCCGCACCGCCTATCCCTGTCTCTGTACAGCAGCCTGTCCAAAACAAACCGATGGTAGAAAAACCAGCTAAGCAACCAGCATCACCTTGGAACAAGTTGGTTGGCTTAGCAACTGGCGTCGGTGCATTTGCTTGGATAGCATCGGTAGCTCCGGCGGCTTTTCTCGGCCATTTTACGGTGTTTGTACTAGCTTGCGTAGTTGGCTATTACGTGGTGTGGAATGTAACTCATGCACTACATACCCCTTTAATGTCAGTAACCAACGCTATCTCTGGAATTATTATCGTCGGTGCTTTAGTACAAATCGGCCAAGGTAATGGGATAGTAACCTTTTTGGCATTTATTGCCGTTTTGATTGCAAGCATCAATATTTTTGGCGGCTTTACGGTCACGAAACGTATGCTTGACATGTTCCGTAAAGACTAAGGGAGAATAATAATGTCTGCAGGATTAGTACACGCGGCTTATATTATTGCTGCCTTATGTTTTATTTTGAGTCTAGCGGGATTATCGAAACAAGAATCAGCACTTACCGGTAACTATTACGGTATGGCTGGTATGACGATCGCGCTGCTAGCCACCATCTTCAGTCCTGAGGCACAAGGGCTAAGCTGGATTATTTTGGCCATGATCATTGGGGCCGTCATTGGGATCCGTTTCGCCAATAAAGTAGAGATGACACAGATGCCAGAGCTCGTTGCGATGTTGCACAGCTTTGTCGGTATGGCTGCCGTATTGGTCGGTTATAACAGTTTGCTCGATGCTCCTTTGGTGGATACTCATGCGGAACATGTAATTCATTTGGTTGAAGTTTTTATCGGAGTATTCATCGGTGCCGTAACGTTTACTGGGTCGATCGTCGCGTTTGGTAAATTGAGCGGTTCCATTAGCTCGTCGCCTCTAAATTTGCCACACAAGCATAAGTTAAATCTCGCGGCGTTAGTGATATCGGTTCTGTTACTCATGCAATTTTTAAAGATGGATGGCGGCTTATTGCCGTTGATCATCATGACCGTAATTGCTTTAGCCTTTGGCTACCATCTGGTTGCTTCAATCGGTGGCGCTGATATGCCGGTTGTGGTTTCAATGCTCAACTCTTATTCGGGATGGGCTGCCGCCGCCGCTGGTTTTATGCTCGCCAATGATTTGCTGATTGTGACCGGCGCTTTAGTGGGATCGTCTGGGGCGATTCTGTCTTATATTATGTGTAAGGCGATGAATCGCTCATTCATCAGTGTTATTGCTGGTGGCTTTGGTCAAGAAGTAGTGATTAGTAGCGATGAACAGCAAGGTGAATACCGAGAAATGAATGCTGAAGAAGTGGCAGAACTTCTCAAAAACTCTCGTTCAGTCGTGATTACCCCGGGTTATGGTATGGCTGTCGCGCAAGCGCAGTATCCTGTCTATGAAATCACCGAGAAGTTGCGAGCATTAGGGATTGATGTCCGTTTTGGGATTCATCCTGTGGCTGGTCGGTTACCGGGCCACATGAACGTACTGTTAGCAGAAGCTAAAGTACCTTACGATATTGTATTAGAAATGGATGAAATTAACGATGACCTATCCAAAACCGATACCGTCTTAGTGATTGGAGCGAATGATACGGTCAATCCAGCGGCGTTAGATGATCCTCATAGCCCAATTGCAGGCATGCCAGTATTAGAAGTATGGCACGCGAAACAAGTGATTGTGTTTAAACGTTCAATGAATACGGGTTATGCAGGAGTGCAAAATCCGTTGTTCTTCAAAGACAATACCTTCATGTTATTTGGGGATGCGAAAGAGAGTGTAGACGCCATCTCCAAAGCGTTGTAATCTGATGACATCAAAGCATGAAGCCAGCAATTTGCTGGCTTCATGCTTTCTGGTATACGAACAAAGCTCAAGAGGGCAGGGAAAATGTTCCGAACCAATAAGATCGATACTTTGGTATATTATTGACAGTGATATAACAAGCGTTGTTTCTATTTATAGATAATACATCATCACTTTATGGTTTTATGATCAAACGATTATTCACATTGACAAGAACACTCATCCGCAGCTTAGTGCTAGCCGCTTGTACTTTTACTGTTTCAGCTTTTGCCGATTCCCTACCAGAGCGGATTGAACTGTTTGTATCGCTGTTTGATGAGCAGGCAGCTATGGTCACCTATGATATTCGTACGATTCAAAAAGAGTATCCTACTCGATTATTAACACCAGAAAGCATGTTGCCACAAACCGCGTCCTATCCATTAAAAGATATTCAGCTCTTGTATCAGTTAGCACAAAACTGCTCGGGTAATTTACCTCTGAACCCTTTAGTGACGGAACCTTTAGTCTTTACTCGAGCGTTGTGTAAAGGAAGTCAATTACCCGTACGTTGGTTTGCCAGAAGCTCATTGATTCATCCTGGTGGTGGTACTTATGCTGCACGCTACGCAGAAGTTTATCCTGATCAGTATGCACAACTTGAACCTTTTATGCATATTCAAGAGCGAGCGCAAGCGCCTAGTCAATCTTTGTTGGGCCGTTTGCAGAGAATGAACGAAGAGGCGATGAATGCATTGATCGCTGGTGCGATTATGTTTGGTGATAAGGATGAGCTTTGGTTAAGAAAAGGCGATGAGTACTACTTATTCGATGATAGCATTTGGCAGAAAAATGCCAGTCAAGCGGGACTGGCATTTAGTTTGTGCGCCGAGCATGGCGTTGATCTAGGAGGTGAAAGTCCTCTACGGGCTCAGTCGAGCGGGAACCGTTAGCCTATGCAAGGGTGTTCATCGTGAGGTGAAATCTGAAGGAAGCAAATGGCAAAACGTGGTGATGACGAACAGAAATCTGATAGTAGGCTGTGTCGACTTGGGTAACCTAGCAATAGATAGAATAGCCCAACGACTCGACGAGAAGTGCGATGCAGTAAATCAGGCATGACCACGAGAAAGAACAACGTCTTACCTCGGGAGATCTTATTATCTGTTTCGGACGAAACTAAGCAGCCAGTGATGGATGCTGATGGGTAATAAGGAGTCAGCAGAAGGCATAGTACCTTGAGGAAGTACAACTTAAGGGAAGGCCGGAACTGAATAGGTCAAGAAGCAGTCGCCAGATATTCAAATCAGTGGAGTAACAGTAACGATGCGACCCATCTCTACGTTCCGATTGGTGAAGCCAAAAGTGGAACTGACGGAAACGAAGCGTAACAAGCTGATTTGGCATAGAAAGAAGGACGAGTCTTGATGGACACCACTCGATTACTCGAACAGATGTTCAGTCCGGGTAATTTAAACGCTGCGACCAAACAGGTGAAGCGCAACAAGGGGTGCGGTGGGGTAGATAGACTGACGATCACAGCGACCTTGGAAAAGCTTCGCCAGTTGGATAATGGGCAGCAACTTCGCCAGTCTTTACTGGATGGAAGTTACCAACCGTCTCCCGTTCTGGGTGTAGAAATCCCCAAGCCAAAAGGTGGAGTACGCCAACTGGGTATCCCAACCGTTCAGGATCGCATCGTACAACAAGCGATGGCACAGCTCCTGACACAGTTGTATGAGCCGAAGTTCTCAAAGAGCAGCTTCGGGTTCAGACCAAGAAGGAGTGCTCATCATGCTTTGTCGAAAGCGAGTGAATACATTCGAGAAGGGCGGGGATATGTAGTCGATATAGATCTGGAGAAGTACTTCGATACCGTCAATCACGACAGACAGATGTATCGGCTGTCTCAAGATATCGCGGATAAACGGGTGCTGAAACTGATCAGGAAATATCTACAAAGTGGTCTGATGCGAAATGGAGTGATAGAGCGAAGACAAAGAGGAACCCCACAAGGAGGTCCTCTGTCGCCGCTGCTCTCTAATATCGTATTGGATGAGCTTGATAAAGAGTTAGAACGTAGAGGTCATAAGTTCTGCCGATACGCAGACGATTGCCAAATCTACGTAGGTAGTGAAGCAGCAGCGCAACGGGTGAAAACCTCGGTTACGGAGTTCTTGGAGCAGACGCTTAAATTACGGGTAAACCGTGAGAAAAGTGCGGCGACCAGAGTGAGTGAGCGTAGCTACTTGGGACACCGCTTCAACGATGATGGTGTGATAGGTATCAGTGATGACGCCATGCATCAAATGAAGAAACGAGTGCGACAAGTCACCAAACGAAATAGAGGACGAACGTTCCCGGCAATCATCAAGGAACTATCGACGTATCTACGAGGTTGGCAGAACTACTTTAAACTGGGCTTAAGGCCGTCATCGATGAGTCACCTAGACAGTTGGATAAGACGCCGACTGCGGTGCTACCGTCTAAAACAGAAAAAGCGGAAATACAGCATAGCGATGTGGCTGATTAGTTTAGGAGTCGCCAAACCTAATGCATGGAAAGTCGCAGGTTCAGATAAAGGATGGTGGAAACTCTCACGGACGCCCCAAGTCAATCAGGCTTTACCCAACAAACGGTTGGAAGAGTTGGGGTTATACTCATTGTTGGAAGGGTATGAAACATTGAAAATCTATTCGGAACCGCCGTATGCGATCCACGCTTGTACGGTGGTGTGAGAGGACGGCGGGAGTGATCCCGCCTCCTACTCGATTGTAGAAAGTGATAGTACATGTTTTGTTCAACGAGGCAATTTATGCTGGAATGTACAAGATCATACGGATTTACTTCGTATCAGTATGTTTGTATTGGTGTTGGCAAATATTTTCTTGGTGATCAGTTGGTCAATTTATCGCTGGAACTCTAAACGACAAGAAATGAAAAGTAGGATGCTAATCTTACAAATTCTAACCCATGAGTTGAGAACGCCCATCGCTAGCTTATCATTAACGGTTGAAGGGTTTCGCCGAGAATTTGAACATTTACCCGAAACTGTATACGATGAGTTTCGTCGTCTTTGTGAGGATTCTCGCCGTTTAAGACAGCTTGCCGAAGCCAGTAAAGATTATCTACAGTCGGATAATAAACCGCTCGCGACCGCTTGGGTTCCCTCAGTTGAAGAATGGTTGCAATATAAAGTAGAAGAAGAGTTTACTCAACCTATAGCGTTAATTGTTGAACAAGATATAGCGGCAAAGCTCAACGTATATTGGCTTGGGACCTGTATCGATAATTTAATTCGCAATGCCGTAAAATACGGCGTTGCTCCTGTAACCTTAGAAGTCACGTCAACAATTGATTCAGTTACCATCAAGGTGACTGATCAAGGAACGCTGACCCATAAAGATTGGCGTCATTTACGTAAGCCTTTTGTAAGTAAAAGTGGCTTAGGACTTGGCTTAACGATTGTTGAATCGATGGTTGGTAGAATGGGAGGTCGTTTGACCTTAATCGGACCACCAACCACGTTTATTTTGGAGATACCTTGTGAAACAGACATTGCTTCTCGTTGAAGATGATAAAAACCTTGCTGACGGTTTACTGGTAAGTTTAGAGCAAGCGGGATATGACTGTTTACATGCAGAAACTATCGCCGCAGTGGATCAATACTGGGAAAAAGCGGATTTAGTCATTTTAGATAGACAATTACCTGATGGTGATTCAATTTCTCATCTCGCGGAGTGGAAAGCTTTAAAAGAGATCCCTGTCATCTTATTGACCGCTTTAGTGACCGTTAAAGATAAAGTGACAGGCTTAGATGCGGGAGGAAATGACTATCTCACCAAACCGTTTGCTGAAGCTGAATTATTTGCGCGGATCAGAGCGCAGCTTCGTTCACCGGATGGTGAAGATAATGATGATAGCAAAGTGGTCACACCAAACTTGGTGATCGATAAAGCCACTCGAGAAGTATTTTTTAATCAACAATGCATTACCTTAACACGAACGGAATTTGATTTATTGCTTTTCCTCGCCAGTAATTTAGGCCGAGTATTTACCCGTGATGAATTATTGGATCATGTGTGGGGTTACAATCATTTTCCAACGACACGAACGGTGGATACGCATGTATTGCAATTGCGTCAAAAGCTACCCGGGTTAGAAATAGAAACGCTTCGTGGTGTTGGGTACAAGATGAAAGCCTAAATCATGCACAGTAAACTATGTATTATTGGCACGCTAGTGTGCGTGCCTTTTTATGCACAAAGTGTTGAATGGTTTGAGAGTAGTAGTCCATTAACTCAAGTGCATCAGCATCTACTTAACAATGATCTCGATCGAATGTTTCATTCGCTGGTTGAAGTTTGGCAACTTAATCAAACGAAGAATACCAAAACACACTTAAACGATTTATTGATCCAATCGTTATCGGTGGACTGTGGTAAGGGACTAGCCAGCAAAACCTTTCCGGTATGGCTAAATAGTATCGTCATTCGTAAGGTAGATATTCAAAGCCCTGGTCGTGACGCATATCAAGTCATATTAGAAGCACAAAGCGATAAAGCACTCAATAATATAACGTTAACTCAATGGGTCGAGAGGCCTATTTCTACCGACAGTAGCTTCACCCGCTCAAGTGACGGCGTCACTGAGGGAGGAGCAACCTTTCGTAAACATTATAATCTGAATTCCAAGTTATCGATGGGGTTGTACCGAATCGATATCACGGCTGAAGATCAAGATTCGTGGAGCACTTGGGTTATCTTTGGAGAACCCAAAGCGAAGCAAACGGTGCGTTGGTCGAGTAAAGATCAATGGACGGTTGATAAAAACGCATTATTGAATCGCCACTGTCCATTGCCTCGCTTAGATGTGTCGGTGTACGATTATTTTGATGGCGAGTATAAAGAAATTTGGCAACAGAGTTATGAATCAAACTATCCGACTCAGCTTGAGTTAACTGATCTAACATCGGATCGCTACATCTTAGCGGTTTCAATGACTCATAAACGCTGGCAAGGACCAATAATCATAGAGCAAGCTCAAGTTATCAGTAAAACCTATAATGTTTCTCTAGAGGAATAGTTAAAGTTGATAGACAATAAGCCGTTATAACAACAAAGTAACCAACGGTTTATTGGATATGAACAGTAAAAAACACATTTGGCTTTTAACGCTTCCCGCGTTGCTGGTTGCCACAGAGACTCTTGCGGCGAATTATGCTATTGAAGCTCGCGGAGATGCCATGGGCGGCGTTGGCGTGGTCTCTGCAAACTATCTTACTGCTCCATTTTATAATCCTGCTTTAGTCGCTATTTATCGACGTAATGATGACGCGGGGATGATTTTACCCAGCATTGGATTTACCTATAACGATCCTGATAAATTAGTGAAAAGTATCGATAATATTGCTGATCTCATTAATAGTAATGATCCCAGTAAAGCCACCGAATTACAGACTGCGCTTAATGATATTGACGGTAATACACTCAATGCTAATCTTGGTGGGGTTATCGCTTTTGGTATACCAAACCGCTATATATCTGCCAATATATTTGGCAAAGCGTACACAGAAGTGTATGCCGCTCCCAGCATCGCATCAGATTGCCCTGTCAGTGGTGCTAATCCTAGCAGCCCTGAATGTATTCTTGAGCAGGCACAAAATAGCGGTATTAATGCTGTATCTATTGCCGTTACTGAAGTTGGTATCTCGTTAGCCAAATATCAAACCTTCCTCGGTCAACATATGGCTTTTGGTATCACTCCGAAATTACAACGCATTTATACTTATCTTTATCAAGCCAGCTTTAACAACTATGAATTCAAAGATTTGTTAGATAACGGTACGGGAGAAACCACATTTAACATTGATGCTGGTGCGGTATGGTTTTATGGGCCTTATCGTTTAGGAGCGGCTGCCACCAATTTGATCAGTCGAGATATTTCAACGCAAACGGTAAACTCTGTTCAGTATGATTATCAAATTCGTCCACAAATCACGCTCGGTGCTGGCATCGTTGCTGATTATGCGACCTTGAGTGTGGATTATGATTTGAATACCGATCGTCGATTTAATAACTTTGCCGATGATACGCAAATGATCCGTATTGGTGGTGAAGTGGATATCATGCGTCAATTAAAATTGAGAGTAGGGTATAACAAAAATCTTGCCTACAGTGGTCGAGACGGTACCATCACTGCTGGAATTGGATTATCACCATTGAATATCATTCAGCTCGATATCGGAGCGAGCTATACCAATGAAAATGCTATGGGTGCATATATAAACTTCCTTGCTAGTTACTGATAGTCTCTTTATAGTGAGGCTCCCCAATAGGAGCCTATTTATGTTTGACGATATACCGACTTTAACTCACAGTGAACAGCAAGCCGCTGTCGAAAAAATTCAGCAAATGATGGCAGAAGGGATCAGTACCGCACAGGCGATTCAAATTGTATCTCAGGAAATTCGCCGTCAGTATGCTGAGGATCAGCAGAATAAAGCAGAATAATTGTCTATTTAAGAGGAGCACTCATGTGCTCTTTTTCTTTGATTTTCTATGTCAATAACGCCTTCATTGTACCAAACAAAAGCTTATTTTATATTCATGAATGTACAACAGAATCATTAACTACGTTGGATCTGGCAAGAGGGCTTGATGTAATAAAATATTTATCAGTTTTTATCTTAACGCACTATAACTTACGTTGCGTTGTAACATAAACCAGAAAATGTTTTTAACCCCCATAGAAATAATAAATATAAAATAGCTTAATAGAGAGGAGCTTCAGGATTCTTCTTCCGATCATGGCCACAGGGATCCCATCAAGGCCATGATTCAGATATCAGAATAAGATTTACACGGTAGCTTGTAACGCTTGTTCAAGATCAGCAAGCAAATCATCAATATGCTCTATGCCTATTGATAACCTAACCATATCAGCTGAAACGCCTGCAGCTTGTAATTCTTGATCATTGAGCTGGCGATGAGTCGTCGATGCAGGAATCGCGGCGCAACTTTTTGCATCACCAATATTAACTAAACGAAGAATTAGATTTAATGCATCATAAAAACGCGCCCCAGCTTCTCGGCCACCGACAATACCGAAACTTAGGATGCCAGAGGCTTTTCCATGCATATATTTTTGGGCAAGTGAGTGATCTTTGTGAGTGCTTAAACCCGCGTAATTTACCCAATTCACTTGTGGATGTTGGCTAAGCCATTGAGCTACAGCAAAAGTATTGTGATTAATTCGCTCAATCCGCAAAGCTAATGTCTCTAATCCTTGTAATAGATTCCAAGCCGCCTGAGCACTCAGCGCCGCTCCCATATTTCTCAAAGGGACAACACGCGCTCTAGCGATAAAAGCCGCAGCACCAATATCTTGAGCATAGTTAACTCCATGATATGAAATATCCGGCTCATTTAATAATGGAAAGCGCTGCGGATAAGCATGCCATGGGAACTTACCTGAATCGACAATCAGACCGCCAATCGTGGTTCCGTGACCGCCAATATACTTTGTAGCAGAGTGAACCACAATGTCAGCACCATGTTCAAAAGGTCGCCACAAAAAGGGCGTAGCCACAGTATTATCAACAATTAACGGTAAACCATGTTGATGGGCTAGGTTAGCTATCATTTCAATATCAACGATACTGCCGGATGGATTGCCGATACTTTCACAAAAAACCGCTCGGGTATTATCATCAATCATTTGAGCTAACTGAGTAAAATTGTCTTTATCTACAAATCGAACCTCAATACCTTGTCTAGGCAAAGTATGAGCAAATAAATTATAAGTTCCACCATATAACTCACTAATTGAAATAATGTTATCACCAGCTTGAGCAAGAGTTTGAATAGCATAAGTAATCGCGGCCATCCCAGAAGCGACCGCCAGTGCGCCAATACCACCTTCAAGTGCTGAGATACGTTGCTCAAGCACATCACAGGTCGGATTCATAATTCTAGAATAAATATTACCTTGGACTTTTAAATCAAAAAGATCTGCAGCATGTTGTGCATCATTAAAACTGAATGAGGTGGTTTGATGAATGGGTACCGCAACGGAGTTTTGATTATCAGCTTGATAACCATGGTGTAAAGCGATCGTTTCACGTTTCATTACATATCCTTATAGTGATAAACGTAAGGCATGTATAGAACCATGAGCATGATATTGATGTCAATATTAATGGCACACATTAGTGCGCATTATCATTGTTATGTTAAATATAATCCGGCGAAGGTAAAGGTGGTTTTATCTAGTTTATGTGGGCTATAAAAAGAGAGCTTGAGATAGACCTTACTCTACTTCGACTCTGAGTAGTTCAGTGATTAAACATAAGGTCTATTTACCATAAAATAGCTAATAACTACTCTTGTTATCGATATACAAGTGTCGTTATTAGCTTCCAGCAAGCTTTACCGTGTAACCTTTTTTTTCAAGTAATTGCTTAATTTTATCTCGCATTTCACCTTGAATTTCAATATGACCATCTTTGATCGAGCCACCGCAGCCACAGGACTTTTTTAGCTCAGCAGCCAGCAGCTTGAGGGGTGCATCATCAAGGTCTAAACCCTTAATAATTGATACACCTTTGCCTTTGCGACCTTTCGTTTCTTTGTGAATTCTGACAATCCCATCACCTTTCGGACGTTCGATGCTTGGGGCTTCAGGCTTAATACGGCCCGTTTCCGTTGAATATACAAGAGTCATAATATACTTCGTTCTTTGTTACTTTTTTAATTGAGTTTGTTGAGCTTCCGCTTTCTGTTTTGCAATCAGATAAGCTTCGATATGTTTTTGAATAGCAACTTTTGCTCCTTTGATCAAGCGGCCATTGAAAAAGCAATACCATCCATTGGGTTCCCCTGTATCATTTTTTAACATAAAACCGTTGAATTGCTCTTGAATCGTTTGTGAACCACCTTCTCGTTTTTTGCCAATCGATTCAAATTCACTTGGGTCAATCAGCGATGCCGTATCACAAAACCAATCAATACTTTTTTTTACTGCAGCGAGGTTTCCAGTTAAAATGTTTTTTTTGATCTGCACTTGCCAGATGTCTGGTGAGTTATCTGCAGATTTTAGAGTAAATCCTCGGTATGTAGTGATTGCCATGATGACCTACTTATTTTTGTCATTGATAGTTAAATAATAATTGTATCTTCTCGGTACGCAAGTATATTTAGTAACTAATTAGAAAGTTATAGTGCATTAACATGAAAAGACCTCTTGTACAATTGACCGAAGCAAAACAGATTAAAGCTAAGCTATTGGAATTTAAGCATCCTATCACACCACAGCAGCTTGCTCTATTGACCCGAGAACACTATCAAAAAAATTCATTACTCGCCTTCAGTAAAGATTGGAATATTTTCACTGAATTTTGCCAAAGAAAATCAGTAAACCCTTTACCGGCCTCCGTTACCGCCGTTAGGTTATTTCTTGAAAGTGAAGCCAAGGTAAGAAAGTTTAGTACCATTAGACGTTACTCTGTCACTATCGGTATGATTCATTACTTACTGAATCAAAAAGATCCGACGTTGAATGTTCAAGTTCGTCAACTTCTTCAACGCTTAAGGGCAGAAAAATACGGCGATGAGAAACAAGCTGAATGTTTTACTCGTCAACACTTGGCATCACTTTATCAATTGATGGTTAAAAGTAATGAAAGCCTCACGATACGTGATTTAGCTATCTATCACGTGATGTTTGAATGTGCCATGAAACGAGGAGAGCTTAAAAAGCTCAGCTTCACGGATATTACAGAAGATCATAGTCAACTTAGGATCGGCAATGAAATCTATCAATTATCCCCTTCCGCCCAGCAAATATTAGCTCGTTGGACAGCATTAATCTCTCAGCAAGACGGCGCAGTTTTTCGCTCAATTGATAGGCATGGCAATATCAATAATCGACCTTTAGATGATTCATCCATCTATCGTATATTAAGGCGTGCTGGTGATTTATTAGCGCTACCACATTTAAAGTTTTCAGGTCAATCGACCCGAATTGGTGCAGTAAAAGAGTTAGCCGAACAAGGTTATCATACTAAAGATATTCAAAGTTTTGGCCGTTGGTTAAGCCCTGCGATGCCTAACCAATACTTAGGTAAGTTACACACCGCAGCAGTCGCTAAAATAAAATTTACTCGAATTAAACCTTGGACATAAGTGAACGTTGGACACAATCAGCTAAAAACACGGAGAATGAGTGGCCGTGGTGTTCCAGCATTTTCGGGAACATTGAAATGGGCGTCATACCCGGGAAAGTATTCACTTCATTAAGATAAATTTCACCTTGTGAGGTAAGGAAAAAGTCAATTCGAGCAAGATGTCTTAATTTCATATGCACAAAAACTTTCTCTGCATAGCGCTTAATGAGGTCTCTTTGCTCTGCGGTGATATTATCCGCAGTCACTTTAGTCATTGAGTGGCTATTTGCGCTGTATTTCTCTTCATAGCTATAAAAAGCATCATCAGGAGCAATAATCTCGCCAGGCTGAGTAATATGGAGTTTGCCACCGAGCTCATAAGCGGCGACTTCTAATTCTCGTGGT
This sequence comes from Vibrio metschnikovii CIP 69.14, assembly GCF_000176155.1. Taxonomy (GTDB): domain Bacteria; phylum Pseudomonadota; class Gammaproteobacteria; order Enterobacterales; family Vibrionaceae; genus Vibrio; species Vibrio metschnikovii. Next base: position 24,019 of record NZ_ACZO01000007.1, read on the forward strand.
TTGACGGCTTGTTCAACCAGCACTTGATCAGAAAAGGTAAAGGCATCATCAATTGCCTTAGCAATTTGCTGCTTATCGGTGACCTTGTAACAGCCAACCGATGAACCTTGTCGAGCCGCCTTAATAAACACTGCACCCCATTTATCAAAGGCTTGCTGAGCTTTACACAAAGCTTCATCGTTATTTTCTGTTAAAAATAAGTAGGGTGTATTAGGAATACCGAGTGCGTCATACCATAGTTTCGACGTGATTTTATTGAAACTATTACTACTGGCTTCTGGTCCACATCCTAAATATGGGATACCGGCCAGCTCTAGCATCGATTGGATGTCGCCCGTTTCTCCCGGATAACCGTGGATGCAAGGCACAACAAAGTCAATGCGATGAGATCCATGCTCACTGTTTAGTGAGGCAGAGTTCGTATCAAGATAAACCATATCGCCAGACTCAGTAAACCAGCCAGCAGGTTTCATCTCTACTCGAATCACGTCGAACGATGGCGTTAACGTCAGTTGTTGCTGCAAATAATCAGCGGAAACTAGCGAGATCTCATGTTCTGATGAGCCCCCACCACATAAAAGTAAAATTGTTGTTTTTTTCATTACACTGTTCCGTTACACCAAAATTCGGTTGCAGGCCACGAGGCCAAGTGATGCAGTAACTACATTCATTTTATCGGCTATGATAGACAATTCAGCACAGAGGTACACCATAGAAGAGGATTTATTACCTAATCTTAGTTTAATTGTGTAGAGAATAAACAGTACAGGGGCAAAGGCCCCTGTTGTAAACGTTCATTAGTTGAGTTTATTTAGTGTGGGGAAATCTGAATTTTTAATACTATCAATGCTCTTAACGAATGGTTTCAAGTCACGGAATTCTTCTGGCAATCTTTGCAAGGCGTTCAACGCTTCCTGACGAGTGGCGTAATCACCATACAAGACCGTGTACCATTTCGTGCCATTAACGACTTTATAGTTTTCCCAGATCGGTTGTTCATCTTTAGGTAACTGATTCGCAAATTGATCAACCTTAGTTTGCGCCCCAACGGCAACAACTTGAATGGTGAAGCCATAACGTGGATTCATTGCTAATTGCTGTTCGGTTGGTGGTGCAATAGTGACTTTAGGTTTGGCTGGCGGCGTTGCTTTGACGATTTGTTTCTCTTCAGCCGGAGCCATTTTGATCACTTGAGCTTGAACATTACGCTCGGAGACACCGTCAGCGTTACCCCTTTCTGAGACAATAGGTTTAGGAATATCAGCCACGGCAAACTCTTCCGTGTGGCTTTGAGTTGTTACATCCGTGATATAATTTTCTGAGGCACAGGCGGCCAGCAGCGCGCACAAGCCAACAATCGCAATTCTTTTCATAAACCAATAACACCTTAGATAGAAAGTAATGTAAATCATGCCGATAGCGCGTCTTATAATCAAGTATAGGATGTGATTATCTCTGATTATCCTGTGATTTGTGGCACAAAGTGAAAGAGAGATGATGTCATGAAGATCACATCCAGACTAAATACATCAACACCATTAGATAATTTTAACTACAGTGTTGTTGATATGGCTGTATTGACCTTTGGTGAAGATTTCATGCTAAAGGCAAAACTTAGTTATTGGCTCGTTACCTTTTAGGTCTTTTGCATCATGAATTCTATTAACCCGCTACTTAATCCAAGATCTGTGGCTGTGATTGGCGCTTCAACGCGATCTTTTCGTGCCGGTAATATCGTCATGAAAAACCTACTTCAGGGCGGTTTCGATGGTGCAATTATGCCAGTAACGCCTCGTTATCCTTCTGTGTGTGGGGTCTTGGCTTATAAGACTGTGCTTGATTTACCTCTCGTCCCCGATATTGCGATTCTTTGTACTCATGCTTCTCGTAATCTTGAACTTTTTCGTCAATTGGCAGAGAAAGGCGTCTCATGAGTTATCGTATTATCCGCCGATATGTACAGTGAAGATACTCAACAGCATGAAATTCAGCAACAGTGCCTAACGATTGCCAAGCAAGCCGGTATTCGCGTACTAGGTCCTAATAGCCTTGGTATTATTCTGCCTTGGATACACTTCAATGGCTCATTTTCTCCAGTCAATGCCTTAAAGGGCCATATTGCTTTTATTTCTCAGTCAGCAGCCGTCTGTACTACAATTCTCGATTGGGCGAATGATAAACAAATTGGCTTTTCGGCTTTTGTTTCCCTGGGCAACGCCTGCGATATCGACTTCGCTGATTTACTCGATTCGCTCAGTATCGATAAGCATACCCACGCAATTTTGTTGTATGTCGATACCATCAAAGATGCACGCCGCTTTTTATCCGCGGCACGCGCCGCGTCTCGTAATCGACGAATACTTGTTTTAAAAGGGGGGAGAACCGCTGCAGGGCGAAAAGCAGCTAAAATACACACTGGAGGCGAAGATACACTAGACATTATTTACGATTCTGCCATTCGCAGAACCGGTATGTTGAGGGTTAATAATACGCATGAGCTGTTTGCGGCCGTTGAAACGTTAACTCATGCAGTACCACTCCAAGGCGAGCGGCTGGCGATCATCACTAATGGTGGTGGGCCTGCTATTATGGCTGTCGATACGTTACTCGAACGCGGAGGTAAATTAGCACAATTAAGCCATACCGTTTACCAACAACTTGATCAATGCCTTCCGCGCAGTTGGTCGCAAAACAACCCGATTGATATTGTTGGGGACGCTGACCACACTCGTTATGTTAATGCGTTAAAAGCGGTACTCGATAGTGATGATATCGATGCTATCCTGATTATGCACTCTCCTTCCGCCATCGCGCACTCAGAGCAAACAGCAATGGCTATTGTTGAGGTGATTAAAACCCATCCTCGGGCGAGACGTTTTAATATTCTGACCAATTGGTCTGGGGAACTCACCGCCCGCCCGGCTCGGCACATTTTTACTCAAGCTGGCATCCCGACCTACCGCACGCCAGAAAGTGCCGTCGTCGCTTTCATGCATTTGGTTGAATTTAGGCGTAACCAAAAACAGTTGATGGAAACACCGACGACCACTGAGTTGGTGACCGCTTCAGAAATCAATAGCGCCAAAGTGTGGATCGCCGAACATTTAAGCGAACAAGAAAGTGTACATATTGATACTCATCAAATAGGTACGTTCCTCAAATGCTTTCATTTTAATGTGTTACCTACCTGGATTGCTTCAGACAGTAGTGAGGCGGTACACATAGCAGAAACGATTGGCTATCCGGTTGCGGTAAAATTGCGATCTCCAGACATTAGTCATAAATCCGATGTGCAAGGCGTTATGCTTAACCTACGCAACCGTAACGAAGTGGCTAATGCCGCGCAATCGATCCTTGATAGAACCCAACTTTCCTACCCTGCAGCTAGAGTGTATGGCTTGTTGGTGCAAGCGATGGCCAAGTTGGGCGGAGGAGAAGAGTTACGTATTAAAGTCAAACACGATGCTATTTTTGGTCCGGTGATTTTACTGGGGCAAGGTGGTTCTGAATGGGAAGAGTCACTGGATGCAGTCGCTGCATTACCGCCATTAAATAGTACATTAGCAAGATATTTAATTATTCGGGCGCTACGCAGCGGTAAAATTCGTCTACAAAAACAACCAGTACCAATAAACATTGACGGTTTATCCGAATTTTTAGTCCGAATTTCCCAACTGATTATTGAGTGTCCACAAGTACATGAATTGGATATCCACCCTTTACTGGTCAATGGTGATCAATTTACGATTCTAGATGCCGATTTGATATTACAGCGTTTCGAAGGGGATGCGCAAAGTCGGTTAGCTATCCGTCCCTATCCTTCTGAATTGGTAGAAAATGTCATCGCTAAAGATGGGGAGCCGCTAACTCTTAGGCCGATTCTCCCCGAAGATGAGCCACAACATGCCGCTTTCATTCATCGAGTCTCAAAAGAAGATCTGTACAAACGCTTTTTTTCGGATGTCGGTGAATTTAATCACGAAGCGCTAGCCAACTTTACCCAAATTGATTACGACCGAGAGATGGCTTTTGTTGCTGTCAGCCATAAAACCTCACCAGCAGAGATCATTGGCGTCTCACGAGCATTGATCAACCATGATAATAGTGATGCTGAATTTGCCATTTTGATCCGCTCCGATCTTAAAGGTAAAGGGCTCGGATCATTACTAATGAAAAAGATCATTGATTACTGCCAAACGAAAGGCACTGCCCGCATCTCAGGTATGACCATGCCTAGCAATAAAGGGATGCTCAGTTTAGCCCAAAAACTCGGCTTTAGTATCGAGATCCATTTTGAAGATGGAACGGCAGATATGCTCTTAACCCTGACCGAACCGTAAACCAAGACTCTGGTAGATCAGACGAGATCCCAATGTTTTTTCAAATATTGAATACACCACGATTTGGCTTCACCCGTCGTATTTCTGCGCCACGCCATAACAATATCAATATGTTTATCCATGCTGCCCGATATCTTTTGCAACTGCCCACTGGCAATCAACGGCTGCGCGATTTGTATCGGTAACGTACCAATACCTAATCCCTCCACCAGCGCTTGGCATTTGGCATTAAAATTACTCACCGTCAAACGCGGCTGTTTTTCTAAGATATTAATACTCATCGCTGGCTGTTCCCGCGCTGTATCGGCAATCGCAATCACTCGATACTTCTGTCGAGCCTGCTCATCAAACTCACCACGACGGCGATGAACATAATGATCGCTCGCAGCAACCCAAATCAGTGACATTGAGCCTAATCGCTCTGATTTTACTTCTTGCGGTAAACTGTCTATCTTGGGGCAAATCAGTAAATCGGCTCTTCCTGTAGCGAGAGACTCCCAACTTCCGGCTAAAATCTCTTCTTGTAGACGAATTCGAGTTTTACTGACATTGCCTAACGCATCCACCAAAGGAAAAAAGTTCGCGACCGGAATGATGCCATCAAAAGCCAATGTAATATCCAATTCCCAACCGTTAGCAAGTAACGTCGCATCGTTAACTAGCTTCTCGGCGGCCGACAAAATGGTTCGCCCACGCTCAAGGATCAACCGTCCGGCATCAGTAAAACTGGCTTTATGACCAGAGCGATCAAAAATCATCATATCCAAATCTTGTTCAAGCTTTTGAATTTGATAACTCAATGAGCTTGGTGCGCGGTTCAGTTCATTGGCCGCGGCAGCAAAACTGCCACGGCGATCAATCGCATCAAGGATATGTAGCGCTTCTAAAGTAATCGGGCTTTGCATCTCTTCTTTCCTCATACAAGATCGGTGATTAGACGATCGTTTTACTCTGGCTTTACCCATACTTGGCTAAAATCAAACCAGCCTAAGGCATTGCACTTTGCATTTTGTAACGCACCACATTGATCTTTATTCACCCCTAACCAGCAATGAAACATTGGAATGATCTGTTTACTGGCGACTAAGGACTTACCGAGCTCTTGAGCGGGAAAAGGGGTTGATTCATCGCTCGCACGCCATTGATCAATCAATCCAGACCAACGATAAAAATCCTCAGCTTGACTCATTGGTTCAATATCAGAGTAATCCAATAACCAGCCAGCCAGTGCATCATCCCGATGGTTAGCAATACCCATAGCTTTGATCCAAATGTCTACCTGATCGACATCATCGACGGTTAATTCATATTTAATGAAGCTGACGTCTATACCATCTTCTTTAAGTAGGCGTTCAATACACTTCGCTAAAGTAGGAAACATAGGATGTTGAGCATGATAAGCAACCGTAACGGTTTTACCGATTGGTGGTTCAACGGCTGACATTGGCCCATTTTGATGATACCAACCCGGCTTTAATCCATAAGCAGGCAATACGCCCAGTTCAACCACCTTTTCTTCTGGTAACAAACGAAATAAATTCAGCGCACTGAGTTTGGTTTGTAAATAATTAGCCCAAGCCTCATTAGACGCAATCCCGTTACGACGATTGAGTAATAAATAAGTACAACCTGGATCGAGTTCAACATCTTCACTAAATGAGCCGCGCTGACTTTTCATCGGATGCGTTAAGCTCGGAAATACCATTGAGGAGTGCACTTCATCAATAACCCATACTTCGACACGGTCCAGCAACGGACGAAAACCAAAATAGCCATCAAATGCTTGTAGTACTAGCCTTTTCTCATCATTAACGAATACCTTATAAGGACCACTACCCACCGGTTTTTGATCAAAGTCATCCGCCCTTAATGACTCTGGCAATAAAATTTTTGCACAAGATTCTGCCAGCAATAACGGTAAGCGAGTATCGGGTTTGGCTAGATGAATATCGACAACCCAATTATCCGGAGTCGTAATGGCGTCAATGTGCGCAAATAAATTCACTAAACGTAATTGCCATAGACTTTGCACCACCATCTCTGTGGTCATTAATTCCCCGTTATGAAAACGTACTCCTGGGCGTAAATAAAACCGCCAGTGTGTTGGACTTAACGCTTGCCAGTGGTGCGCGAGATCGGCTTGCAATTGCTCTTCTTCATCTAAACGAGTCAAACCAGAATAAATTTGCCGCGCAATATGCAGCTCTGAACGGCGCATCGGCTTCGTAGGGTTGAGCATAGAGAGTGGTCGATAATACGGCAAGCGCACCACTTGCAAGCCTTCTTGGTGTTGTACACCTAGGTAACTCTGGATAACTTGAGTTAGCTTGGCGGCATCTTGATCCAATACCGCCAGCGCTTGACCTATTTTGCCTTCTTGCAGATAACGGCGAGCAAGGTTTTCACTGACATCTGCCCGACTACGTTTAAAAATAAGCTGTGAGAGTTTGCCGCGTCCTGGAGCGGGATGCCATTCAATCCATCCCTCATCTTCTAACTTGTTAAGTACAATACGCGCATTACGTCGAGTGCAAAATAAAATGTCGGTAATATCGTCTAATTGCGTCTCTGCATCTTGACCATGAAAATGAGCAAATAAGGTTTCAAATTGGACACGTAAGCGAGGGCTACTCATAAAGGAGGAAACTCTATATCTTAAAAACTTACTACAGTTTCCTCTATTTAGGTCCTTCAGTGCAAGCGCCGGCCACCAGTTTAGGAGATATCGCAACCTAAAGATTGAGCAAGCTCAGATAATTGTTCGCTGTTATCGAGTTTAACCGACCATTTTACACCGCCACTGTTGGCCAGCATTACATTCGCGCCTCCGCCAAGCAAAGTGACATTGTCACTTGAAGATTGTAAACTAATTGAATGCTCACCCAGTAAGCGCACCACCACTTCATGTGCGGTGGCAATAATTTTCCCACCGGAAAATTCAATCATCATTCGATTGCCTCGCTATCTTGGCTTACTTTATTGCGCTGCTGTTTGACCGCCAACGTTAAACGGCTGACACAGACTAAGCGACCTTGTTCATCGGTAATATCTATCTGCCAAACTTGAGTGGAAATCCCGATATGGATAGGTTTTGCCGTGCCAATCACCTGACCTTGTCGCATAGCCCGTAAGTGATTAGCATTAATGTCTAATCCTACACAATAGCGAGTCTCATCGACGGCAAAATTACCGGCAATGGAGCCTAAGGTTTCGGCTAAAACCACTGAGGCTCCGCCATGCAACATGCCCAATGGTTGATGTGTATACGAACAAACAGGCATGGTTGCCGAGATAGTGTTTTCCGTGATCTCGGTATAAATAATATTCAAATGCTCCATCATGGTATTTTTTTGACGTGGCATTTAATCGCTCTAAGCTGATTGGCTTTTTCCAAATTTCCATGTTCACCCTTAATAAAATACATCAATAGCCGTCAACAACGCGCATCCAGCAATATTGCATCTCCAACAAACTTGGGTATATTGTACAACCACTTGGCTATCTATCCTACCGAGTCATTATAGGGATAATTATGATTAAGGGTGTGTTATGCGTTTAAGGATAAAAATCTTAGGCTTAATGATAACGTTGATGGGTTTAACCGCTTGCAGCGCTTCGCCAACTGGGCGCAACCAGCTATTGCTGTTCTCGAATACCCAAATGAGCACGCTCGGCGTGCAATCTTTTAGTCAAATGAAAAGTGAGTTGCCGATCAGTCAAGATGCGGCCTTGACTCGCTACGTACAATGCGTCACCGATGCCCTTCTTCAGTACGTCCCAGCGCAGCCTAGCGTCGAGCAATGGGAAGTTGTCCTGTTTGATAGTCCACAAGTGAATGCTTTTGCCCTACCTGGCGGCAAAATCGGAGTTTATACCGGATTACTAAGCGTTGCCGTCAATCAAGATCAACTGGCAACGGTGATTGGTCATGAAATTGCTCATGTACTTGCCAATCATAGTAATGAACGCCTCTCTCAAGCCCAACTGGCCAATGTCGGATTACAAGTCACTGATGTTGCTTTAGGTGCTTCAGAATATGCACAATATCGTGATTTGACGATGGCGGCTTTAGGTGTCGGTGTTCAATATGGCGTGATTATGCCTTATGGCCGCCGCCAAGAATCAGAAGCGGATCGCTTAGGATTAACCTTAATGGCCCAAGCTGGGTTTGATCCGACACAAAGTATCGAACTATGGCGGAATATGGCAAGAGCTTCGATGGGACAGCAACCGCCTGAGCTACTATCGACCCATCCTTCCCACAGCACACGCATTAATGATCTGGCTGCGAAGATCTCAACATTGCCAGATACCACGCGACAAGCGCCCAATTGTGGACCATAAACTAACATCCCGTTCAAAACGACTTTAATTGTCTTCACTACCCCGAGAGTTGCAGAACATTCTCGGGGTTTAACCCTTCCAATCGTAGGCATAAAGTGGATAATACCCGCGAACTTAATCTTATAGAGGTGGGAATCAATGTCTACTGAAGCAACTTTACTCGAACGCTGTGACTCAAAATGTGAACTGTGCGCAGCACAGAGCTCGCTGTCTCCTTATGTGGTTGCCCCGCATACACAGATCACCGTCGATCACGCTATCATGCTTTGCGCCACCTGCAGCTCACAAATCGAACAACCTGAAACGATGGACGCGAATCACTGGCGCTGTCTAAATGACAGTATGTGGAGCCAAGTGGCGCCCGTTCAGATAATGGCATGGCGTCAACTCAAGCGCTTATCAGCAACAGAAAGCTGGGCGCAAGATTTGCTGGATATGATGTATATGGAAGAAGATCTTCAAAAATGGGCCGAAATTGGTATGAACGATGATGAAGATAAACCCCGTGACGTGAATGGTGTCGAGCTCAAAAAAGGCGATGACATCACGGTGATCAAAGATCTTCCAGTGAAAGGCTCAAGCATGGTCATCAAACAAGGAACGGCGGTACGTGGTATTAACTTAACCGATGATCCAAAGCACATTCAGGGTAAAGTTAATGGTCAAACTATGTACATTATCGCTGAGTATTGCCGCAAGAAATAAGCAACTTTGTGCTTATCTTTGCTAAGCGCTAAATGTATATAGCAAAAAGCCGACGTTTTCGTCGGCTTTTGTCTTTTAACAACTTATCTTTTTGCTTAACGTGTTAATCCAATATCACGTTGAATATGGCTAGATAATTCCGCAGTGTGGTAATACGTTGTTTGTTTCGTTTCCACAAAAAGAATATCCACCAAATGAGCTATCAATCCTTTGAAGTTAACCGCATAGGTTTTTTTATCCATAGAGGTGGGTGCTGTTAAAGTACCTAAACGCATTGCTTGTGCCATGTGAGCCTCTCTTAATTCGGTAACTTATTTGCGCGCATTTTAAGCAAGCTATTGCTACAAAAGAAGTGACAAAATTTGTCATTTCGAATTAAAAAAAACTAATGAAACAACCCCATAACAACTGCGGAATATATATTCAAAACAAACGCATTTAAAGCTACTATTTAACCATCAAATGCATAAGGACAATCGCTCTACGATTTTTCAGACTTTTCATTAACAAATATTTTACTCTCGCGTAAAGTCACTATTTTCTAACTTAATAACAGAAGCTTGAGATCGAGCCTGCCCTTTAACAAGTGATGCGATGATCGCAAATAGCATGGTCATTAATAATACCGACAATGATATCCAAGTCGGGATTTCCCAGCGGGATCCAACCAGTAACATTTTTACGCCAATAAACATCATAATGAAAGCTAACGCCGGTTTTAAATAGATAAACTTATCCAGCAAGCCTTGTAAAACAAAAAATAATGAACGCAAGCCAAGCAAAGCGAAAACGTTAGCAGCGAGCACGAGAAAAGGCTCTCTGGTCACCGCAAAGATGGCTGGAATAGAATCCAGTGCAAACATCACGTCCATACAGGCGATCACACCAACAACGATCAACATCGGAGTAACCCACCAGCGTTTGCCAACACGTACCCAAAGCGCATGTCCTTGGTATTGATTCGTCACTCGACAGCAACGTCGGATGATTCTTTCTGCTAATGGATTGACGTGACTCGCTGGTTTTTCTCGCAATAATTGCACACCCGTCCACATTAAGAACAGGGCAAACACATACAATAAGCCATGATATTGTTCGAGTAATTGAGCACCAACGATAATCATCACTGCACGCAACACAAGAGCGCCAATCACTCCGAACAAAAGCGCTCTCGGACGAAGTGACTCCGGCACAGCATACTGATGAAAAATAATCGCAAAGACGAACAAATTATCAATACTGAGCGATTTTTCGAGTAGATAACCAGTTAGAAAAGCTAATGTTGCTTGCGAGGCGCTATAAGGGCTATAAACAGCATAATCATCCCAAAATAGATAAAGGACTGCCGCAAACAAAAACGCGAGTAAAATCCAGACCAAGCTCCAGCTTAACGCGCGTTGCAGGGTAATTCGGTTACCACGAGTTTGCCAAATATCCATAGCAACCAGAGCAAAGGTTAACAACGTAAACGAAATATAGATGATCGGGGTCATGATTCCTCCACAGGCGGAAGGAAAACGGATTCTCGATAGGAAAACGACACCTTCCGCATACCAGTTAGTTCACTGCCTAAATCAGCAGTATGGAATGCGTTGGTCTCGTCGAAATAGAAGTGATAAACAAACTATTTATATTTGCCGGATAAGCGATGCTTAACGTGATGACGACAAATAAACAAATGGCGACTACTCCCCAAACGTCGCCATTTTATGCTTAGTCACTACTTCCGTCTAGAGTTTATAGCAATTAAATCCCTGCGAAGGGCAAAGCATACACTAAACCTGCCCATAAACTAATCCAAACGACGACCACTAAAGCATCTAACCAGTCTTTGCTCCACATTGGCTTCTCCCCTGTTTGAGTCACAGCGCATAATGCTTTGCAAAGAACACGCCATATTAACGTGTGTATTGTCCCGTTTCTTGTCGTTCAGCGTCATTACTGAGTATCGAGGGGTTATCGGTTAAAAACTCAATAAAGGCATCGGCCATCGAAATCGTAGTGATTTTCCCTTCTCCTTTCATTTCGGTCAGTCCTTGATAGCCTTCTTTCCCTTTCATGGTATAAGCCGAAGACGTTCCCCAATATTCCTGTTCCGCTTGTACGGGATGCCACTGTCCCTTTTGCCAGATCTGTAAATTGGCGATCCGTTCTCCGAGCGGTCGTTCGGGCAGATACTCAAAGGAAAGATGGTGAGTATAAGGATAACTTCCCGCTCCCGTGCCCTCGACACCATTATTTAAAGCGTTATTAATTGCCCCTTCAAGGGCTTTAGCCAGGCTTTTACCTTTTAAACGATAGACGCCAATCGGCACGGCAAACGGAAGCAATTTTCCGGCAATATCGGCAACAGAAACAGCACCGGCAGATAAGGAGGTCCTCACACCACCCGCATTATGAATCGCAAACTGAACCGGATAGCCGCGTTTACGCATCACATGCATAAAGGATCTCGCCACTAAAGGAGCTAATTCACTGGGGCCTTCTTGATCGGGAATACGCACATGGCGTAGTGCTTGAGTAGCATGACCAATGATTTGCTGCTGCAACTCTCGCACGCGAGGAATGTATTTATTGCGCAAAATAGCATGCACTTGCGGATCTTTTTTACACACCACAACATTAGGATGATTGTTGACAAAATCACAAGCATCGAGATAAGCAGAATCACTGCCTGCTTCACTCATGCTCGCATCAAGGAATAAACGTCGACCCAGCAATAATTCATTACGCCCTGAGAAATTCACTACGTTACCTTGTTCATCAAAGTCTATCTGGCAGTGGCCTAACGCCAATGCATACAGCCCAGCTTGAACAACGTAAGTTTGGTTAATTTTTTGTCCATAGGATTCCTCACAACTTAAACCTAGTGAGCTAAAATCACCTTGCAATACGTGAGTATGACCACCAACGATTAAACTTATCCCATCAACCTTCGCCGCTAACTCTTTGTCAGCTTCATAGCCTAAGTGGCTGACGAGAATAATTTTATTAATCCCAGCATTGTGGATCTGTTGAATGGTATTCTTAGCTGTTTCTAAGGCGTTGATAAATGGTGTATCAGCATCTGGGTTGGCTATCTCATCCATTTTATCCAAAGATAAACCGAAGAGAGCGATATCGCTCCCCTGCGCGGATTTAACCATCCACCGAGCGCACTGTTTATCTACATCAAAGGCATGCACGCGCGGGTTAGTCGCTAAACGGTGAGGTTTATCTTCATGCTCTTGCGATAAATCCCAGTTACCGGCAAGTAAAGGAAATTGGATACGCTCAGCAAATTGCGCCACCGGATCATTACCCATATCCAGCTCGTGGTTTCCTAAAGTCATAGCATCAAGGCCCAGTGAATTGAGCATTTCTGCGTTCGCTAATCCTTTGAATAACGAAAAATAGAGCGTACCTTGGAAACAATCACCAGCGTGAACCAAGATAAACTCTCGCTGCATCCGCTTAGCATCCGCTCTTAACTGCTCAACACGAGTGGCAATACGTGCAAAACCGCCTGCGCTGACAAAAGGCGTCATCGTTTGCCCGTCAATATTTAAGGTCAGTTGTAATGATGTTGGCTCAAAATAAGAATGGGTATCATTGATATGAGCCAGAGTGATTGATGTAATATTTTTTATTTTTTTCATAACTTTCTCTCTCTTTCGCGCTCATCCTAGCGGAAAAATCATGACAGAATCGTGACTTTTATGAAATAGGTTTGCAAAAAAAGTGTTCGACTGTCCTATCGTTTATTACGTAATACGAGATAAAAGGGATGAATTTGTGAGATGAGGACAAGTTTCAAGCCTTAACGGTCTGCTTTTTCAGACTTTTTCCTTTATGCTAAAAGAAAAGCTCAGCGTAAGCAGGCACGCGTTGAGAAAAAGGACCTTGCCGATGCATCTAGAACGTATTGAAATATCAGGATTTCGTGGCATTCGCCGTTTATCGCTCGCTTTTGATGAGTTGACCACCCTCATTGGTGAGAATACGTGGGGTAAATCCTCGTTATTGGATGCACTCTCTATCATGCTACCTGCCGATGGTCGGCCTTACCAGTTCGAATTGCAAGATTTCCATGTCGATTATTCTGTCTCTCATCCCCAAACCCAAGATATTCAAATCATTTTAAGTTTTGTCACCACAGAACCTCGCGAACACCGAGCTGGGCGTTACCGCAAGCTGAAACCCGTGTGGCGACAAGACGAACAGGGCAATCAACGAATCATTTATCGTGTCAGCGGAACACGGGTACAGTACGATATCTCAACCGATTATGCTTTCTTAGATTTAGACGGTAATCCTATTTTAGTTCATGACAGCGCACAAATCGCTCAAACTCTGATGAATTTACATCCGGTGATCCGACTGCGAGATTCTCGACAATTTGAACGCCCCTTTGTCGAAGGTAACGGTAAAAACACTCGCGTTGAGAAACGCATTAATAATACATGTCGCCGCTTAATGGCGATTCCCGGCCATGTCAATAAAGGTGAAATGCGCAGTAGCCTGAGTGCTATGCAAGCCTTAGTCGAGCATTATTTTTCTTTCAAAGATCAAAAACGTAAAAACCCACGTCGTGAACGCGAAAGCTTAGTCTACGCTTCACCAAGCAACGATAAAAGCTTAACGCAAATTGTCGATGAAACCAAAAATCGCCAAACGCGTTTGTTACTGCTCGGGCTACTTAATGCTTATCTTCAAGCGAAAGGACCCAATGATCTTCGCCGTTATGCGCGACCGATTTTAATCGTTGAAGATCCGGAAGGGCGTTTACACCCCACTCACTTAGCCAGAGCCTGGAGTCTTTTAGAGTTGTTACCGATGCAAAAGATCTTAACTACTAATAGTGGCGATCTCCTCGGCTCAGTCCCCCTGCACTCGATCCGTCGTTTAGTTCGACAATCAGATAAAACGATCGCCACCAGCATGCCGATCCATGGCGTTAGCCGAGATGAGTTAAGGAGAATTGGTTTTCATATTCGTTTTCATCGTTCTGGTGCGCTTTTCGCTCGCTGTTGGCTATTGGTAGAAGGCGAAACTGAAGTTTGGTTATTTAGTGAATTAGCAAGACAATGTGGTTATAACTTAGCTGCAGAAGGCGTACAAATTATCGAGTTTGCCCAATCAGGATTAAAGTCGTTGATCAAAGTGGCTAAAGCTTTTTCTATTGAATGGCATGTGGTTACTGACGGCGATCCTGCAGGTAAGAAATACGCGGCAACAGTGATCGGCATGTTGGGCAATGATCAACCTCGACATCGATTAACCGAACTCCCTGATCGTGATATCGAGCATTTTCTCTATTCTCACGGCTTTGAAGACTTTTTTAAAGACATGGTCAAGATCCCTCATGATCATCCTATTCCAGCTAAAAAAGTGGTTAGCCGCGTACTCAAAAAACACGCAAAACCTGACTTAGCTTTGGCGATTGTTTCTCACTGCGATAAAAATGGTCTTGAATCTATCCCGGTCCTACTACGCTGGACACTGAAACGCGTGATTACGATGGCAAACGGTCATGGCTAGAGAGCACCGAACGTTCGATCAATAAACAAAGAAAAAGCACAGCCAGTTAACTTTAGGCTGTGCTTAGTATCAAAGGAGCAAAACAGTCACATTTAGGGGAAATATGAATGTCGATATCAGAAAAGATGATATGAGGTCATTGATACAAAAATAAGCAATGCAATCCAACCATCATATTTTGAAGAATGGATCCGTTATCAAGTAAACGATTTAACTGACCCGATTGATGGATTTTAAGCGTTTAGTTTGAGAAGCATTTTGTGCGCGTTGATGAAGCCACACTCCGCTCGTTTTCATCAAATAACCAAAAACTCCCCCAAGCAGTAATGAAGGGATCACCAAAGGCCATTGTTCTGCTGCGGCAAATGTTGCGCAAGATCCAATAAAGGTACCGGGAATATAAGCAAGCCAACTTTTACTCGCTTGAATACACATCATAAAGGCAACCATTGCAGTAATGATATAACCTAATACATCAACCCCCATCCACGAAGAGCTGTAGATAATCACTAACGCCCAGAAAACCCCGCTGATGTTACACAGTAAACTTTGCAGTAATCCTCTGATCCCTTCATTGGGCGTAGCAAAAAAACTGGTGCAACCTAAAAAACCAGCCCAAGAGAGAAGCCCTAACGAGACAGCAATCCATCCCCAAAGACCCGATAAGATCCCTGTTGTCAGTGAAATGGCGAATAGTATATTCATGATCTTCTCCGCAGTGACTCGCTTGCAAACAACCTTATCAATGAGCGGCATAGTAAAGGGGAACAAACACAATAACCAGTGATCAGGAACACATATTTAAAGTAACAATTGAAGTTTAATACATAAAATTGTGACGCAAACGGTAAATCAACAGATTTAGGAACTAAAGAACATAGGGCTTACCCTTCATCATCCGTAATCCTTCACGCCGAATACATTCCGCTAACGGGTTTTCAGCCATATCTGCTCGCCAAATAAAAGTTAATGTTCTCTCCATACTCAGCTGGGGAACATTCAGCGCCACTAACTGACCATTTTGAATAAATCGTTCGACATCCAAATAAGGCAAACAGGTTAAATAGGGGCCATTTTCTACCAAACTACGCAGCACGGGAACATGCTCATATTCACGCCATACATCCAAATCCGGGATAAGCTTATGCACTGCACTCTCAAAAATACCACGCGTCCCTGAGCCCTGTTCACGTAATACCCATTTCGCTTGTTCTAATTGGGCTAAACTCACCACATCGCGTTTCGCAAACGGATGATGAGCGGAAGTAACAATACATAAGTGATCACGACACCAAACTTCTTGGAGAATTCGGCTATCATCACAACGACCTTCGATGATCCCTAAATCATAGCGATAATCTAAAATACCGTCGATCACGCTCTGGGTACTTCTGACGCCCAGCTCAATGCGGATCTCTGGAAAATCACTATCAATAATACTGATAAGATCGGGGACAAGATGTTCCGCAGGAGTTTGACTCGCACCAAGACGAATCTCTCCACTCAATAAATGCTGATCATAAAAGCCCATTTCAATTTGTTGAGCATCTTGCAGTAAGCGTTTCGCTTTCGGACGCAACCACATCCCCCAATGAGTCAGTGCCATCTGCTTGCCTTGACGTTCAAATAGTGGACGCCCTAACATTTTTTCTAGCTGTGCGAGCGACATACTGGTGGCTGACTGAGTTAAGGCGAGTTTATCTGCCGCGACACTGACACTACCGGAATCCGCTACCGCATCAAAAACGGCCAACTGTTTTAATGAATATCGCACTCTACATCCTTTTTATAGCCATCATTACCTTGCCCATAATGAGCAATTCGTTTCATTTTACTGGCTCACCCAACTATATCAATAAAATTGATAGGGTAACCAAGAATTATCCATTTTACCGCCCTGCTCGTCTGCCCTAGTCTGGTTTGGTAACAACCCATACGGCGTTGTTTAATTTGTCAGGAGGTAATTATGAATGTGAGTCTGGAGAGCGCGTATGTCGACAGCCAACGCTGAAAATCAACACTATTTTTCACCCTATGAAATGATGGCTGAAGCGGAAAAGTTTGCTTTAAGTAAAGCGCAAAAAACCAGTGGACTGACGCTAAGTCTAGCGGTAATGGCCGGTGCATTTATTGGTTTGGCTTTTTTGTTTTACATTACCGTGACCACAGGGAGTGAGAGTGCTGGCTGGGGATTGAGTCGTCTCGCTGGTGGCCTTGCTTTTAGTATGGGGCTAATACTGATTGTCATTTGTGGTGGTGAGTTATTCACCAGCTCAGTGCTATCAAGCATTTCATGGGCCAATAAACAGATAAGCTTTAGCAAAATGCTCGCTATCTGGGGCAAAGTATACGTGGGCAATTTTATTGGTGCGATGTTCCTACTTTTGTTGGTCGCTGCTGCGGGCTTGTATCAATTAGATAACGGTCAATGGGGGCTTAATGCGCTAAATATCGCTCAACATAAACTGCACCATACGGCCGTTCAAGCTTTCGCCTTAGGGGTGCTTTGTAACCTTTTGGTGTGTTTAGCCATCTGGTTAACTTTTAGTTCAGCCAATGCGATGACTAAAGCCGCGATGACAATATTGCCAGTAGCGATGTTTGTCTCCAGTGGCTTTGAGCACTGTGTTGCCAATATGTTCATGATCCCTCTTGGTATTGTGATTCATACCTTTGCTCCGGAAAGTTTCTGGATACAGGTCGGCAGCACTCCCGCTCAGTACGCCGACCTCAATATCTCTGCTTTTATTACGGCCAATCTTATCCCTGTCACTTTAGGAAATATTGTCGGCGGTGCCGTTCTGGTTGGTTTAGCAAATTGGTCAATTTATCGTCGTCCACATTTAAAAGCCGCTCATGTGAGCACAATAACAAAAACTACCCCTCTTCAGTCGGTTAAGGAAACTACTATGAAAAACGCAATTATCGTTCAAGATATGATGGATAAAAAAGCCATTACTCTCAGTGCAGAGACACCTGTACCCTTCGCTATCGATACTCTGCTGGATAATTATCTTACCGCCGCCCCTGTCGTCGATCGTCAAGGTCGTTTGATCGGTATGTTCTCAGCTCACGATGTGATGGTCGAGCTATGGTGCCAAGACTATTTACCGAATGCAGAACAAAAAGTTGTTGATTTAATGACTCGTGATGTCATTGCTATTAATGCGAGTGATAGTTTAGTTGATGTGGCGGAGTTCTTTTGCATCGATAAAGAGCAACTTTTCCCAACGACCAGTATGGGTATTGCCACTCGATTTAATGCGTTGTCAGTTGAAGAGCGGGCAAAAAGCATGAAAGTCAGTAAACCCCATGTGCTGCCAGTTTTGGACAAAGGGCAATTTGTCGGTGTTCTGAATCGCAATCATGTGTTGGCCGAGCTACGTGCGATTTATGGTGAACGAGTGACGGCGGTTAAAACAGAAAAAGAGTTAGCAAGAGCCTAAACAGCGACTCATCATTATCGGCCGATACACACGATAAATGATAGGCAAAAAAATTCCCTGATAATTCAGGGAATTTTCTATTTAATCAATCGAACAGAATGACATCGACTAACTATTTCTTGATGCCTTCAACATGCAGTTCCATGTCAACGTAACTTGATGGGCCAACCACTTTAATCGCGAAGTCTTTTAATTCTAGACGAGTCGTACCCATGAATCCGGCACGCTGTCCACCCCAAGGATCCGTACCTGCACCAATAAACTGAGCATCGATAGTAATTGGTTTAGTATGGCCATGCAGAGTAAGATCACCAGTAATCGCTAAGTTACCATCGCCTTTATCCACCACCTGAGTGCTGGTAAATGTCGCGGTAGAAAATTGCGAGGCATTGATAAAATCTGCACTGCGGATATGGCGATCTCGCTCTGCATGATTAGAATCGAGACTGCGTGTATCAACATTTACCGTAACTTTTGAAGCTGCAATATTCTCAGGATCATAAGAAAACTCACCATTAAAGGTATTAAAGCGACCTTTAATATAACTAAAACCTAAATGGTTTACTTTAAAGTTGATAGAAGCATGAGCTCCTTGAGTATCAATTACATAGTCAGCAGCGTTAGCACTAAAAGGTAATGCCAAAGCGAACGCTAATCCAAGTAAGCTCTTTTTCATTTTTTTGCTCCTGTCATTTTACGTAAGGTATTGTCTTTATCGATAAAGTGATGTTTCAATGCCGCGAGTGCATGAATCGAGACCATGATGATCAGAAACCAAGCGGCATAAAAATGAACATCACCAGAGATATCCGTCTGTCTTGGAAACAAACTACCAAGGCTAGGTACAGTGAACCAATCGAACACCGAAATGCCTCGTCCATCGGCGGTAGAAATTAAGTAACCAGAAATAAAGATCACGGCTAAATTCACATAGATAAGCTTATGAACAATGTTGGCAGCGATACGCTCAAGTGGTTTACCTTCCACGGAGGGTGACGGCGTAACCAACTTCCAAATAAAACGAAATAAGGTTAACCCTGCCAGTAATATACCTATCGATTTGTGCCAATACGGGACCGTGTGATACCACTGGCTGTAGTAGGATAAATCGACCATCCATAGACCCGCTGCAAACATACCAATAACGACAATAGCGGATAGCCAATGAATAATTTGCAGCGGTCGATTGTAATGTGTCACTTGGGTCTTCATAGGATTTCTCTTTGTAAAAGTGCCGAGTTGATACATCTTGATAACAGAGTATTTACCATTTGTACCGCTCTGGATAGACAAGGCAATTGATGATGTTGTTCAATTTATTTGAAGAAACTTTTTCATGCCATATTTCACACAGTGTGACTGACACCGAAGAACAAATCATTGTTTAATTTCAACGAGTTAATGAAATTGGCTTATATGCACTTCAACTTAAATGGTAACATTATGAAACACATTGCCTTGATATGCTTTCGCTTGACTCAGAAAAATGAAAAGAAAAATGTATGCTAAAGCACACTCTACACTGCTTTCAGTTGCCAAGATCAGCGCGATTGCTTCATCATGTCACTAGCGATGGTGCTCTTTTAGTCAAAGCCAACTGATTGACCATCCACCATTATTTATTGGGTGGTGGATGTGTGAAGGTTAACTTTTTCGAGAGCAATGGGATTTGAATTTTAGGAAGCGATTAAAGTGGGATCGTTTAAATAAATTTTGCTAAGGAGTACATCGCCTTGCTGTTGGATATAGTGACGCAAAGTGTCAATGAGTTTCAAGCCGATTGTCTAAAACTATGTGAAAAGCACTACCCTACTATTCATAATCAAGGAATGAGTCAACATCACCTCAGCCAAGCTTTTGCCCGGCGACTAGCGCGCACGTTAACTGAATTTGGTCATACCTGTGAATACATGCCGTTAGACTTTATGCCCAACAATGAACTTCCTTATCATTTTAGAGTGAGTAGTGATGTAGAGACGGTGTGGATATTAACGCAACATATGGTGAGTGCGGGGAAAACGTGCCGCGCAAAATTATTGCGCGATATTTGTGCTTGGAAACAAGAATATGCTTATGCCATTCAACCCAATGATCTATTACTCTTGCTCACCGATCATTGGATAAGTCGCAGCCAAAAAAGTCGTGAGTTGTTGCATTGGTGGACAGGACGCTTGCCTGATGAGCTGGCTGACTATCAAGCACAGGGCATCACTCTCTATGAAAGTGAATCACAACTGCTGCAAACCTTAGAATCCACTTTTACCATGACACCTTGTTATATTAAATATGGGCATCCTCTTAAACGCTCTAAAAATCAACAACTCGTACGTAAATACATTCAGCTTTATGCCGTATTACAGGGCGCTTAACACCATAGATACTACGGCCTAGGTGTCCACCTAAGCCGTACTCAAAGCTGGAGCCTGTCATGATATTAATCGATGCGCGCCAGTAAGGCATCCATAATATCATCCATCGATACGAACCCGAGCAGTTGATTATCATTTAAAACCAGTAGACGTTTAATATGTTGTTGAGTCATCAGCGTCGCTACATGTTTTAACGCCAGATTTTCACCAACGGATATCGCCGGTTTGGCGCATACGTCATAGACATTCAACAAGTCAATATCACCACCTTCCGCGATCACTGTTTTGACAATGTCGGTATAAGTGATTAAACCAAACGCATCATTGGCATTTTGCTGTTCAACGACCAGAGATTTTAAATGATGTTTTTTCATCAACATCATGGCTTCACGTAACTTAGCGAACGGCGATATTGTGACAACGTCACGAATCATAACGTCTTTTACTAACATAGGGTGTTTATCCTTATAATGTATCTTTTAACTGCTGTTGGAACAGCTGCTGTTCAAATTTATCCAGTTGATTGAGGTCAATCCCTGCTAAATGTTCTAATCCAATCGTAAAAGCAATTCCTCTTGAATCTTCTTCACTTGGACGTAACAGTGCTTGTAACGACTTTAAGACTTGTAAAGAAAGAGATTTTTCTAACACCATGAGTAAAACGGATTGACTACCATCGTAGGTTAAGCCAAAAAACGTTTTTCTGGTCTCATTACTGATCCCTCGGCCTGCTAATACGGTAATACCACCTGCGCCTTGCTCACGAGCGGTATCAATCGCTTCTTGCTCGAATTCTTCGGGTACGACGGCAACTAATACGGAAAACTTCATGATTTCACCTTTGAAAATTGAAAATACCATTGTGTGAAAATGGCGTAGATCATTACTGTAACTATCGGAAAAATTGAGGCAAAGGCAATCAAACCAAAACCATCAATCAATACGTTTCGGCCTTCGATATGAGTCGCTAAGCCAATACCAAGAGCGGTAATAAGAGGAACGGTCATGTCAGATGTCGTTACCCCTCCCAAATCATACGCTAATGCAATAATATATTTTGGCGTCATTAATGTTAATATTATAACTAGCGCATAACCACCAACAATAAATTCATAAAGCGATGCACCATTGACAACTCGATAAGCTCCGATAGTGATACCTATCGCTAAACCTAAAGCGGCAAATATTCTAATCAATGAACCATTTACTTTACCAGAAGCACACTCCTCAGCTTGCTTGCCAACCGCAATTAAAGCAGGTTCAGCCATTGTCGCCGAAAAACCGATCATAAAAGCAAATAGATATACGTAAAGTACATTACCGCTCATAATCAGCTGTTCTGCCATAGAATTGCCTATTGGAAAAAGCCCCAGTTTTAAACCTAAAACAAAAATGTGCAAACCAATAACCACTAAAACAAAACCAAAAATAATGCTTCTCGGATTATTTAATCTCCTCCTTAACACTAAATATTGGAAAAATAAAATAGTTAGCATTATAGGTAATACATCCCTCACGGTTCCTAGAAGCTCTATAAAGGGGACATACCAAATCAAATGTTCATCTGTGGGTAGAGTACTAATAAAAGAAGAAACTTGAGATGTATCAAAAGAATAGACGTAGATACCATAAAGTTGAACCGTTAGTCTTGGTGCCATCGCAGCCATCGCAGCTAAGCCAAAACCATCAATCAGTGGATTTCGCCCACGAATCGAGCTCGCTAAGCCAACACCAATCGCGGTAATTAATGGTACCGTTACAATATTGGTCGTTACTCCCCCCGAATCATACGCAATCCCAATAATCTCCTCCGGTGCAAAATACGTAATAGCAATCGCTAATAAGTATCCGATAATCATAAACC
Source organism: Vibrio metschnikovii CIP 69.14 (assembly GCF_000176155.1). Classification (GTDB taxonomy): domain Bacteria; phylum Pseudomonadota; class Gammaproteobacteria; order Enterobacterales; family Vibrionaceae; genus Vibrio; species Vibrio metschnikovii. The sequence goes on from NZ_ACZO01000007.1 coordinate 46,607, forward strand.
AACGTAAGGGATATCCCATGATGGTACGAAAAACGCCTAATGCAATAACAAAACCAACCGACGTTGCGACTAATAAACGTAAGGTAAGACTATCAATTCGTCCTTCACTGATGGTTTGCGCCTGTTCAGCCACCGCAATCAGTGCTGGTTCAGCGACCACGGCAGAAAAGCCGATAGCAAACCCAAAACTGAGCAGAATAGGAATCGAGCCACGCCATGCAAATTGGTTGGCTAAGCTTTTTCCGATAGGAAAGATACTTAGCTCTAATCCTTGTAGAAAGAGAGCGACACCAATCGCTACGACTAATAAACCAAACGTCATTGTCCATACATCATCCGGAACTTGGCGTAATATCACGAGCTGAAAGAAAAGCACGACAGCAACAATCGGCAATAAATTTTTTAGCGCATGCAAAAGCGCATGATAAAAATCCTTGATAAATAACATCATTATTCCTGTTTTACGTGAAGAGAGTCCATTGCGCTGTCAAAATGGACGATAATTAACCGTTGTTATTTGAAAAGTACATATTAAACAATACACTACATCGACAAAAAGTAGCCAAACAATTATATAAAACGATAAGAAAAAACATAATGTTATTCAAAAATAGCGTTGATTTTTTGTTAACTCACGCAAAAATGATACGTAATAAAGAGAAAAAAATAGCCAAAGCAAAACATGGTTACTCTATTTCACATTTCGTAACGAACTTAAAATAAACACCGTTTGTAAAAGAGCAACATCAAAAGGGGTATACCCAAACAACTTGGAGTGGCAGGTGGAAAGTGAGTTTGTCCCCATGAGCATAGGCAGACTGTATGATTGGGGTGAACGAACATAACCAAAACCGCTGCAGCTTCAAGTAGGAGGGGTGAAGTTAACAAGAAAAGAAAAAGCTAGGCCTGTTAGCACCTAGCTTTTGTGATATTAAGCCTACTGACATTGTTAGATATTAATTTGCAGACGAAATCATAACCACCACTAATCCATTACACAACTGATATTTAGCTCAAGATTATTCGGTAAAGCATCGCCAGTAAGCTTTGTCATCAAATGGCTTACTTGCTCTGCGGTAGCCGCAGGCCAAGACTTGGCAATGCCAGAAACACCATGATTGGCAAAAGCATTAATGCGGAGTCGAAAAGCCGAGCCCTTTGCTGACTGTAACTGTTGTAACTGATTTAAAAATTGCGCTAATGGGTCACTATATAAGTCGTAGTCCGTTTTTTCAGGTATGAGTAATAAACGCACTTCGCTTAATTTGCCATGTTCAGCCAGAAAGTGTAACGACCGTTTAACGGGCACATTGCTATGCCCAGTTAATTGATAATGACACCTTTCATGCCATGCTTTTAAATCGATCATTGCCCCGTCCATCCAAGGCAACAAGCTTTGCCAGTGCTTGAGCGAAAGACTGCCATTACTATCGAGTAAACAAGTCAATGATGACAGTTCGGGTATGGTTTTCACCGCTTTGAATAGCTCGCGAACAAATTCGATTTGTAAACTCGCCTCACCACCACTGAGAGTAATTCCGGTAATGAAGTGTCGCCGCTGCCAGATCTGCTCAACAGCGTCAAACACAGTCATCGCTTGAGAATCTTCACTACAGCGGGCAATCGTTTGTGGATTATGGCAAGCAGGGCAGCGATAATTACAGCCTTGGAGAAAAAACACCAAGCGATTGCCGGGCCCATCGACCACAGAATAAGGCAGCAATCGAGCAACTTGCCCCGTTATTGAGCGTTGGATCGTTATCTCATCATTATCCGAAATCACTGTGGTCTGCATTACTCACCTGCAATAAATTCATGACTCACCACTCTTGGTGCTCGTTGAGTGACTTTTGTTTCGGTGCACGCTTCAGCGCCGAGTGCCGTCGTATTCGTGCGAGAGCCTTGTTGATAATACGCTTCTAAGTCCGATTTTTTCACCATATAACCAGTAATTCTCACTAAATCATTTCCGTGAGTATTAGCCGTAAACTCTCTCATTCCATGAGCGAAAGCGCCTAAGCAGAGATCGGTTAACGCCTGAGGATTGGCTTTAATGGTTTCGTCTAGAGTTAAAATCTCACTGACTCCAGAAGGATAGTAAGCGTGCTGCGGTGCTAAGGCTAATAAATGGCTAACCGGATCTGGCTCTTGACCATAACGAATTCGAATTCCTGGTGTGGTCTGCGTATCAATGGATAGCCCACCTTGCGAATGCAGTAAAGCTCGATTGGCTAAGCCATAAGTGACTGGCGTTGTAGTGACAATGTCACTTAAAGTTTGGCTGATCGTTAATGCGAGTTGGTTAGCCGCAGGGTCGCGCCCATATTCTGCCTTACCCAATAATAAATGATTGACCGCTTCGGCCATGCCATAAACACCAAACATTGGCGCAAAGCGAGCTTCTTCAATCAGCACTTCTGTGACTAAAAAGCCTTGAAAAAAGTTGGATTGTTGATGTAAAAAACGGCAACGCTGCTCAATCAACTCATACATCAAGTGGCAATAATAAGGCAGCGTATGATTTAAGAACGTATCGATATTTTGTGCTTGTTCAGCAACGGCTTTAAGATTCAAGCGTACCAAGGTATTTGCACCGCCACGAACAGGCAAGGCGTTATAACAACTGACAATGCCGAAACTAGGTTGCACATTTTGCTCAATAAAGAAGGCTTGATGTAAAGGCCAATTCGCTATATGTGGTTTACTGCAGTGGATAATATTATCCGTTGCTTGACGAAGTAAGCTGTTTGGCGTGCGCTGTGGGTCGTACATGAGTGTTAAATTAGGAGCAACTTGTTGTAATTCAGCATCGATTTTTAACACCATGCGACAAACACGATTATCCTCTGGGCCAATATTCGCATGCATAAAGGCATCGGGAAGCGTTCTATCTAATTGAATCCAAAAACGTTTTAAGGAACGGTAAAGATGCTCGTCAGTCACATCATCGCAATAAGGTAGCAACAGTTGATCAAGGTAGCCCAAGAATACCGGCATATTGGTCACTGAGGGTACATGATGATACAACACCATTAATTTCATTAATGCATCATCAAAATCTTCTGCAGGGGTTAATTCTAAATAGCGCGAACCTTGAGTTAGAAAGCGTTGATAATCGGGTAAGACATAACGAGGTTTAAACGGTGCATGGCCCTCATACATATCACAAATAATGCCTTGCTCCATCGCCTCAATTAATTCTGGGCTGCGAGAGACATAAGGTAAGCTGGCTTCTGCTTGAGCCGCTAAGGCAAACGTTTTTTGTTTCGGGTTTAAGATTGGATTGGTCACAATAGAGAAAAGATCATCGGTCATCATCGTATCCACATCGTTTACTCATCAAAAACCTTATGCTACCAATGGTTTTATTAGTGGGAAAGCGGAATCAAGACATAGACCATTACGATGGCTCAAAGTATGAACTGCAGCACGTATTAACTATTTTTAAAACAAAAACTTATACGATAGAGATGGTTTACTTACCCCCCTTTCAGAAACCCATTCCCCGATTAGCTATCTTTATATAACCAAAATCAAACATTCTGTTTTTATCTTAAAGCCAGTATTTTTAATTGAAAATCACCTTGAGAAAGGTACAGCGTTCTTCCCAAGTAAAAACAAACAACATTTTACACAACATTATTAGCAAGATCACAGTCAATGAAACCACAAAACACTAACAACCCATACAAATTTGCTACATAATAACCAAAAGTTGACCGTTATCTCTGATGTAGAGAAACGAATTTCGAGTACATAGGATGTTGTATGAAAACCGCTCAGGCCTCAATAGACTTAATCGCACTTCGCCATAACTATTTACGTTTAAAGTCACTCTCTGGACAGCAAAAACTGATTGCTGTTATCAAAGGGGATGCCTATGGCCATGGTGCCGTCCAGTTGGCAAAAGCACTCCCAATGGCAGATTGGTTTGCCGTAGCACGAGTCGAAGAAGCAGAAGAGCTTATCGCTAATGGGATTGATCAACCAGTTCTGCTACTGGAAGGCTGTTTCTGTGCTGACGATTTACAACGTGCCGCCGACCTCAAACTCGCAACCGTCATTCACTGTGAAGAGCAATTACGAGATTTAGAACAAAGTAACTTGGCTAACCCTATCAGTATTTGGTTGAAAATTGATACTGGAATGCATCGGCTTGGAGTTCAGCCAGAACAAGTGACAGAATATGTGCAGCGCATTGAACGAAGCGGAAAACTTAAAGGTCAACTCGGTTTTATGAGCCATTTTAGCTGTGCCGACGATCTTTCTCATCCTGCAACACTGAAACAAATCGAGTGTTTTTCACAAGCGGCGTTTCCGTATTCCGGCCCGAAAAGTTTGGCTAACTCGGCAGGTATTTTATTTTGGCCAGAATCACAGTTCAATGTCGCCAGAGCAGGGATAGCTTTGTACGGCATTTCCCCTAGCCTTTATCATTCGGGAATAGATCACCAATTACTGCCGGTAATGACCGTCACCACACGTTTGATTGCTGTTCGTCAACATACCGCGAATCAACCTGTCGGCTATGGTGAAACTTGGTATGCAAAACGAGATACGAAAATCGGCGTTATCGCGATGGGCTATGGTGATGGTTATCCACGCTCTGCCCCAGCAGGTACGCCAGTATTTATTAATGGCCGCCAAGTGCCAATTGTTGGGCGAGTATCCATGGACATGATAACCGTAGATCTTGGGCCTGATGCGATGGATAAAGTAGGTGATAGCGTAGAAATGTGGGGAAAAAACTTACCGGTAGAAACGGTAGCCAAGCATATTGGTACCATTCCTTATGAATTAACGATTAAATTAACCAATCGCGTAGCTCGTCATTATATGGATAAAGTTCCGAATTTTTGTATTGCATAACATGATGTCAATAATGATAGCATATGCAGTGACGGCAGCTAGAATCCACTGCCGTCAGCTATTTTGGATATAAAACTCCTAAAACAACTTACTGACTTTCAAGCCCTACTGTTTAGTAGAATAATAAAAAATGTTATCGTTCGAAGCCCGAAGATTCGAATTGATAGAATTACTTACCCTATATTAATCAAAGTATACCCATGTAGATTTATTATCCGCTGACTCCACACATTTTTCACAGAATTTCACGCCACTGATTCCAGCCTCAATTCCAGGATACCAGATGGCTTGGGCCGCTTGCTTATCATCACAATCAATGGCATTCATCACTAAAGCAAAGCGATGATAAAGATTTGACCATGATTCAAAATAGCCTTCGGCATGCCCACTCCCTATTCGATTAGCAGCCACTCCTGCCACATCTTTATATAAGTAGTCCATATCTCTGTCTAAAATCCGAATTGGTTCTCCCTGAACTTCATAACGTAATTGATTTGGATGCTCATCCCACCACTCTATCGAGGCTTTTTCTCCGACAATTCGAATTCTTTGTTGATGCATCGAACCTGAATTAACCGCTGAAGCCCAAAGTGTGCCGACCGCCCCACCATCAAACTCCATCATTACATGCGCATTATCTTCTAAAGGTGCACGTGATTGAATGAAACTTTGACGCATGCAAGAGAGACGTTTCACTTTAAGTCCTGTGATCATTTCACATAAATAAAATGCATGAGTACCAATATCTCCAATCACATACGTTGGCCCAGAGACTTCTGGACTCACTCGCCATTTCAAACTGGGATTATCTTTTTCATGTTCAACATTATGAAAACCGTGCGCAAACTTCATAGTAACCACCCGTATTTCACCAAGGTCTCCCCTTTCAACCATTTCACGCGCCTGATGAACCATCGGAAAACCGGTATAACCATACATCACACCGAGCACGCGATCTTTAGTCTTTGCAATAGACTTCAGTTCTTCCGCCTCTTTGCTAGTAAAGGTAATGGGCTTTTCACACACGACATGCAATCCTGCTTGTAGTGCCGCTTTGCAAATTTCATAGTGTGTTGCATTCGGTGTCGCAATCGATACGGCTTGAATGCCATCTTCTCTCTTTGCTTCTTGTTCAAATAATACGGAATAAGAGGAGTAACAACGTTCAGGATCTAGACCGATGTTCTTTCCAAAATCTTGACAACGTTGAGCGTCTAAATCAAAAGCGCCTGCCACTAAAGTAAACAGACCATCTCGCATAGCTGCATTACGGTGGGAATACCCGATTTGACTGCCACGACCTCCTCCAACCATACCCCAACGAATAGGATGTTTGAATCGCTGTTCTTCATTAAACATGTGTTGTTTCTCCTAGTTATTGGGGGTTATCCCAACAGATAGTTTGATATGCTCTGTGGTCGAATAATTGAGTTAATGAAATGTACATTCCTAAATTTGTAATCGAGTAACCCTTCATTCGGTTCATTTTCCCTATTTGAACTCAACGTTCATTACACCACGCCAAACGTCGCAAATATCAGCACCACTCCCGTAGCAACAATGGGAATCGCTAATGTACAAACAAAAATATCTTTATAAGAATCTCGATGTGTCATGCCACAAATGCTAAGTAATGTAATGACCGCGCCATTATGAGGTAATGAGTCCAACCCGCCGCAGGCAATCGAAGCAATCCGATGTAACGCGTCTAGGCTGATCCCTAAATTTGACGCTTGTTGAATATAAATATCACCGAGTGCATCCAAAGCAATGCTTAGCCCACCAGAAGCAGAACCGGTAATTCCAGCAAGTAAACTGGTGGATATGGCAAATGACAGTAGCGGGGAGCCTGGAATGGACAAAATCATCTCTTTAATCGAATCAAATGAAGATAATGATTTGATCACATTACCAAAACCCACCGCAGCTGCCGTATTCATAATGGGCATAATGGCACTCTCTCCACCGTCATTAATCGCCTCTCGTGCATGAGCAATCTGTTTTCGAAAAAGAATCAGAGCGACGACAATCGCGGTCGTTAACGCGATGATCAGGCTCCACATCCCTTTCACTTTTTGGAGCATTGAACCGTAATCAGACAGGTAATGGGCTTCAATATTGGGGTAATAAAACGTGACCAACAAAAAATTAAGCATCAGTACAATAACGATTGGGATAAATGCCCGTCGTGGAGAAGGTAAAGTGTCTGGTTCCTCACTATCGTCAACGTCGATACCAAGGTGATGTCCATAGCCTTCACCATTCGCACGGGCAACCGCTTCTCTTCTTTTCAGCCACAACATGCCTAATCCAAACATCGTGCTCGCGCCAATTAAACCGAGCATGGGAGCGGCATAGGCCGTCGTACCAAAAAATGGCATAGCAATCGTATTTTGAATCTGTGGTGAGCCTGGTAATGCTGTCATCGTAAAGGTAAACGATCCTAAAGCGATGGTTCCTGGAATTAACCGCTTGGGAACATTACTATCCCGAAAAATTTGCGCCGCAATAGGATAGACCGCAAACACCACCACAAACATGGAGACGCCCCCATACGTCAACACCGACACGGCAAGCACCACCGCTAAAATGGCATTATTTGCTCCAACCCTTGATGTGATCACCTGCGCAATCGTTTTTGCTGCACCAGAAACATCCATAATTTTGCCAAAGACGGCTCCCAATAAAAAAGCTGGAAAATAGAGCTTTACGTACTGGGCAGCACTCAACATAAAAACTTCAGTATAACTGGCCATCAAAGGGGTTCCCGACGAAAAAATTGCAGCGAATAAGGCAAGAATCGGGGCTAGCCATATCACAGACATACCTCGATAGGCTAAGTACATTAGCATCACTAACGACAGAATAATTCCAACCATTCCAAGCTCCACGAGAGACTTCTCCTTGCTATCCAGATTTGGTGACTGGCAAAATTTAACTTTTTAAAACCAACCCAAATTGAATCATTCATTTCATAATTTTGGAAGGTTGATTTATGTAACAATGCTCACATTTTACTAAAAATCTCGACATAAAAGATAAAAAACAATTACTTATTAGTAAGATAAGGATTTTCCATTTCCAGTTTTATGGTCAGCGACTGTTTAGAATATATTTTTCAATTAATTTATTTAAGAAATAAAATTTTCAATGATAGTATGATTTGGTTACTATTTTTCAACTTTGAAAAACTGAGGAATCAATCATGAGCACAAGTATCGTATTACCCAGAATCATGCATATAGGGAAAGGGGCGTCCATGAAGGTGGCGGAGGTGATGAAAACTCTCCATGTTCATTCCCCTCTCATCGTGACAGATAAAATGATGGTTAAGCTAGGTTATGCCGAGCGAGTACAACAAAGGTTACGCTGTGACGGTATCGAAAGTACGGTTTACTCAGATACTGTGCCAGAGCCAACGGTTAGCTCTATTCAAGCCGGTGTGGATTTAGTGCAAAAAAGTCATTTTGATTCAATCATTGCAATTGGCGGTGGTAGTCCAATTGATAGCGCAAAAGCAATCTCAATTGTGGGTAAATTGGGTGGACAAGTCAGTGACTACCGATTTCCAAACGATGTGGCTGAAAATGGGCTACCGATTATTGCGATTCCAACCACCGCAGGAACGGGTTCAGAAGTGACACGAGTGACGGTGATTACTGATGACACCAATGATGAAAAGATGCTCTGTATGGGGCTTGGGTTTATGCCAATGGCCGCATTAATCGACTTTGAATTGACGTTGTCGTTACCCCCCAGAGTGACCGCAGATTGTGGACTAGATGCCCTAACTCATGCTATCGAGGCGTATGTTAGTAAAAAGGCTAACCCTTTTACGGATGCTCAAGCTCTCTCAGCAATAGAAATGATCGGAACCCATATCCGTCAAGCTTATCATGAGCCACAGAACGTACTTGCACGCTCAGCAATGATGTTAGGCGCAACACTGGCCGGTATTGCGTTTTCTAATGCCTCTGTCGCTTTAGTTCACGGCATGAGCCGACCTATTGGGGCTTTTTTTCATGTCCCGCACGGGTTATCCAACGCCATGTTATTGCCTGTTATTACGGAATATTCTATTCCTGCAGCAAAAGAACGTTATGCAGACTGTGCACGAGCAATGGGAGTGGCACTGCTTTCTGATCATCATTCCGTCGCCTGCCAAAAATTGGTTGCGGAGCTACGGCTGTTGAATCAACACCTTAACGTTCCCTCCCCCTCCTCTTATGGCATTGAAAAAGAAAAGTTTTTCGACTTGCTCCCCACAATGGCTCAGCAAGCATTCAATTCCGGTTCACCGCTAAATAATCCCAAAGTTCCAACGATTGAGGAAATGATAGAACTCTACCGAAAAGTATGGGCGGATGGAGAAAGATAAGTCTATTCGCTGTATTTCAATCACTTGAAGTTGTCGCTATAGCAACTTCAAGTAACAAAAGCTCGTGGAATGGTCGACTAAATGGAGAGATCATGAAAATAAAAAATATATTTATCCTCGTTGCAGTGTTCTTCAATGTTCACTGCACTGCGGCACAAACGATAACGGTAAATAAAGTCGAAGGAGAAAAAGAACAACTGGCATTTAATATATTGCAATTAGTGTTAGCTAAAAGCTCTCCTGACGTAATCATTAATCAAATTGATCAAAATTATAATGAAACACGGCTCACTGAGGAAATTCAAGCCAATAATATTGATGTGATGTGGGCCGGCGCTTCATCGGAAAGGGATGAAAAGTTACTTGCTATTCGAATACCGATATTTAAAGGGCTTATGGGGCATCGACTTTTTATTATTAGATCGGGAGATCAAGCTAAATTCTCACAAATAAAAAATCTATCACAACTCAGAGCATTAAAAGCCGGTCAAGCTACTTTTTGGGGAGATACACAAGTCATTAAACAAGCGAATTTGCCCATCGTCACCACGATCAAATACAACAATCTTTTTCCAATGCTAGAAGGAGGACGGTACGACTATTTTCCCCGCGGTGTTCTTGAGCCTTGGGAAGAGGTCGCCCAACATACTCAACTCAATTTGGCTGTTGAAAAAGATTTGATGCTTATTTATCCCTTTGCTTTATATTTTTATGTCAGTAGAGACAATCAACCCTTATATAATCAAATATATCAAGGATTTATATCAGCTATCGATGATGGGAGTTTTGATTCGTTATTTTTCAATCATCCTCTTATCAAAGACACTCTTGCTAAAGCCAATCTAGGGCAACGAACCATCTTACGGATCGATAACCCTTATATGCATCCAGACACCCCATATGAGAACAAAAAGTTCTGGCTAGATATCAACCAGTTATAGGGAATCCATTATGAACTCTATTAAATATAAATCCATGCTGCTTTTGATCATTATTTCATTAGTGGTTATGGCTGCCGTTTTCTCTGGTAGCTATTTTTTTGCAAGAGAATACTTAACCAATCAGTTGGAACAAGATATTAATGACACGAATAAAACATTATCGGTCGTTTTAAAAGAACCTATCTTTTCATATGATAACCATTTAATTGATAATATTACAAAATCTTTTGTTAATTATCCCTACCTCTATCAAATCAAGGCATTTGATCATCGTAATAATATCATTGGAGAAGCGAAATCTGATCGGCCGATACCATCCTCTTCTGATTTAAAATCCTTTACCTTAAACATATTATGGGAAAATGGGCAAAAAATAGGATCGTTAGTGATTGATTATCGTCTTGATGCCAATAATGCGATTTTAAATACCATAAAGAAAATGTTCATGCTCATTGCGGTTTTGTTATTATTCTCCCTACAACTCATTAATTGGGGCGTATTATCAAAATTAGTGATAACACCACTTAACCAAGTCACAGCAGCACTGTCAAAAATCGCCCAAGGTGAAGGTGATTTAACCCGCAGGCTAACGATTCGTCATCACGATGAGGTTGGCCAATTAGCGAGTGAATTCAATACGTTTATTTCAAACCTTCATGCTTTGGTAACTCGTATCATCTCTTCCACGAACGAACTTGCTTTATGTGCTGAAAAAATCCGTGCTAACAGTGAACAAAATAGCCATGAGACTCAGCAACAATTAAGAGAGATCGAACAAGTTGCCACGGCGCTGAATGAAATGGCTTCAGCCTCACACGAAGTTTCCCATAATGCGAATAATACAGCGGATAAAACAAGAAGTTGTAATGTTCTTGCTGAGCAAGGAAATGAGGTCGTGAAACAGACCGTACTGGCTATTCATAAACTTGGCGATGAGATTAATTCTACCTCTGAGACCGTCTCTGAACTGAAAGAAAAAAGTGATTACATCAGCACCGTATTAGAAGTGATTAAAGGAGTAGCAGATCAAACCAATTTACTGGCGCTCAATGCCGCTATTGAAGCCGCCCGAGCTGGAGAACAAGGCCGTGGATTTGCGGTCGTTGCGGATGAAGTTCGAGCTCTTGCGTTGCGAACCCACCACTCTACAGAGGAAATCGAACATATCATTCACGATCTTCAAACCAGTTCAGAAAATGCCAATACTCAAATGAATGCGACAAGTCTTACCTTAAGCCAAACGGTCTCTGAGTCCGAACAAACCACACTCGCACTCAACAACATTATTAAACACATAAACGATATTAATGATATGAACACCCAAATAGCGACGGCGACCGAAGAACAAAATACCGTCGCCAATGATATCAGTGAAAAAATCAACATCATTAATGATAGCACCACTTCAGTCACGAATAATATTGCAGGTGTACGCGTGTTAAGTGAACAGTTAGATGAAATTTGCCAACACATACGTGAGGATTTAAATAAATTTAAAGTGTAACGGTTCAACAAGACAAATAGTCAAAAAACCGTTTACCCTTTCTATAGATCCATAGAGTAAAAAAGCGCCTCCGGCATAGCAGGAGGCGCTTTTTTGTATAGAGAAAAATCGATCAATCCATTGTGGGCATCGAGAAAGAGCTGGCATGTTGCTCTAACCGAACACTTGTAGGCCAACGGCTGGTGACGGTTTTCATGCGGGTATAAAAACGCACCCCATCTTGACCATGGACATTGAGCGGCCCAAATATTGAGCGCTTCCAACCACCAAAACTGTGGAACGCCATAGGGACTGGAATCGGGACATTGATACCAACCATGCCAGTATGGACCTCTTCACTAAATTGACGAGCCGTTTCACCATCGCGGGTAAAGATGGCTGAACCATTGCCGTATTCATGGCGATTAATCAATGCTAACGCGGTTTGATAATTCTCAACCCGTACCACACACAACACTGGGCCAAAAATTTCTTCTTGATACACGGTCATCTCGGGTGAAACATGATCAATTAACGTTGGACCAACAAAATAGCCGGCTTCATACCCCTCAACGGAACAATCTCGGCCATCGGTAATTAAGGTCGCTCCCTGATCCTGTCCCGATTGAATATAGTCACATATTTTTTGTTTATGCTGCGCTGAGATAACTGGCCCCATATCATTTTCAGTGCCATCGACCATCCCTGGGCCCACTCGCATGGTGGCGATTTTCTGTTGTAGCCGCTCAATGAGTTGATCAGCCGTTTCATCACCAACAACCACGGCGACAGAAAGCGCCATACAACGCTCTCCAGCAGCCCCAAAAGCTGCGCCTATAATCGCATTGGTTGCCATATCAATATCGGCATCTGGCATCAAAATGCAGTGATTTTTAGCGCCCCCTAATGCTTGGCAACGCTTACCATGAGCAGAAGCGGTACTGTAGATATATTCCGCAATCGGGGTAGAACCAACAAAGCTGACCGCTTGAATTCTCGGATCAGTAAGCAGTACATCGACCGCTTCTTTGTCCCCATTCACAACATTAAACACCCCATCAGGTAAGCCCGCTTCGGTGAGCAGCTCCGCCAGAATTAACGCTGTACTCGGATCTTTCTCTGACGGCTTTAAAATAAAGGTATTACCCGTTGCCAAAGCAATGGGAAACATCCACATTGGCACCATCGCTGGGAAGTTAAACGGGGTGATGCCAGCGCAAACACCGAGTGGCTGCATTAAAGAATGGCTATCAACATGCGTCCCCACGTTGGCAGAGTGTTCTCCTTTTTGCAGATGAGGAATACCACAGGCGAACTCAACCACTTCAAGCCCTCGAGTCACTTCCCCCACCGCATCAGAATAAACTTTACCATGCTCATTGGAGATGACTCGAGCCAATCTATCCATATTCTGCTCCAGTAACGCTTTAAACTGAAACATAACTCGCGCACGTTTTAATGGGCTGGTTTTCGCCCATGAGGCAAACGCTTTTTCCGCCGCTTTGATCGCCTCTTCCACTTCTTCCTTTTGGCTTAATTGGACCTGTCGGGTTTGCTCACCTGTTGCAGGGTTATAGATTGCAGAAAATCGTTCACTCTGGCTTGCTTTGTGTTGACCATTAATAAAATTCAGCACCGTTTTCATCGTATTCTCCTTCGGCTGTCTTGACTGGAACATCATTATTATTTTGCTGTCACTACGTATTCCGTACTGCTTGAACCGTTCTAACAATGCTACCCTTTATACAGAATAAACATTCCACTTTCAATGAAAAAGGGTTGCTTCATTTCATTCTGTGCGAGATGTTTTCTAAATTTTGGCCGAAATCACCCAATTTACCGAATTTAAATGAAATCTTAATTTCATTTAACACACATAAAACCAAGGAATACTGCTGACCATTCTGGCTTTTGTTGGCTAGAATGGTGGGATAAAAAAAGCGCCTAAAAAGGCGCTATCAGGAATAAGAGGTTAGCGATTTACTCAAAGAATTGGCGCTATAAAAGCCCAGCTTCTTTGGCAAATTTAGATAAGTTGTTATAGCCCAATGTGGCATAAGTCAACGGGTGAGCAATCGCAGGATCTTGCTCAGCTTCAACCACAAGCCAGCCCGTATAATTGACCTCTTTCAACACATGAAATACCGAGGGGTAATCAATACAACCATCACCCGGTACGGTGTAAACGCCTTCTAGAACAGAATCCAAGAAGCTTAATTTGCGATTTTTCACATCGGCAAGTACGTCTTTTCGAATGTCTTTGCAATGCACATGGTTAATTCGCTCAGCCCAGCACTGCGCGACTTTTACCGGATCTTCACCAGCAAACGTCAAATGCCCAGTGTCTAATAGTAAGCCAACTTCAGGGCCTGTGTGCTTCATCAAATTATCAATATCTTGCGCGGTTTCAATCACCGTTCCCATATGATGGTGGTAAGCGATCTGGACACCTTGACTTTGTGTGTATTGAGCAAACTCTGTTAGCTTACGGCCATACTCTTCCCAACGATCAGCGGGAAACAGTGGGCGTAAGTGAACGGGTGTCTCTTTTGCTCCATGAATACAGTTCGTCACTTCACAGGCGACCATCACTGTTGCGCCAAGTTCACGCAATAAGGTCAGGTGTTCTTGTACCGCTTCAATTTCCTCTTCCACACTACGAGTCAAGAGTTCCATGGAATACCAACCAGAGACCAGTTTCAGATCATGGCTAGCGAGAATTGGACCTAACACACTCGCCTGACGTGGAAATTTATTCCCCAGCTCAAAGCCTGCAAACCCCGCTTGTTTTCCTTCGCTTAAACAGGTTTCTAGCGATGTTTCGGCTCCCAGTGTTGGCATATCGTCATTGGTCCACGTGAGTGGGTTAATACCTAGTTGAACACTCATCAAAAGTCTCCTTTATTGCACTATTTTTCGCCGCGTTGACGCCATAGTGTGATTAAGTTGTGATAATTTTCTTTCACGGTATAAATCAGTGTTTGGTCATCCATTTGACCGGCTAACCACGCACGTGAGGGCTCTCCAAATAACGTGCGACCAACAGCAAACCCTTTCACGATGTTTTGTCCTGCTGTTTGTGAAAAACCATGCTGTAATTCTGCTTGCGGGGCATCTAAGCCCAAAATAACGACTCCTCGACAGTAAGCGTCTCGTTCTTCAATCAACGTCGAGATCGCCTGCCAGCTCGCTTTATCTAATGGAGGAAGCTTCCACCAATCTGGCTTTATGCCTAGGTTATAAAAGCGTTTCATCGCTCGTAGATAGAGGGCATCTTCTTTTTCGATGCCTGCGGGTAAAATCACTTCGAGTAACAGCTCATGCCCAGATTGGCAACAGGCTTGATACACTTCTTGAATTTGATGTTCTTGTTGTAAACGCATCGTGTGATCATCTTCTGGGTTAAAGAACACCAGACATTTCACGATATGCTCAAGCGGCCAACTGACGAGTTGTGAGCCAATGTTACCATGCTCCAGTTCCAGCGGGCGTGATCCCGGTAATTCAATAGGACGTGCAATCCACCACCCCTGTCCAGTAATGGCATTTAATACATCTTGACCAAAGGAGCTATCACACAATAACCCGGCTTGTCCTTTTTCCAGCCCAGCTTCGACGGCGACTTCTCGGCTGGCTTGTAGAATCAGTTTCTTCAGTGGCTTAATACGAGCGATGTCTGCCCCAACTTGCCGCGCCATATCAACAAATTGAATTCGGTGATCAAACGCCATCACGCAGAGCTCATCTCGTGTTGGAGATTTTCGCGTGGTGACACGATGGAGATGATTAAGCTCACTATCGAGATCAGGACGCTTCACTTGCTGAGCCCGTAGTAAGTAATTGTCCAGCTCGGCTTTCGTTGGCATTGCCGGAGCGCAACCATGGCGAGAAACCACTAACGCGCCACAAGCATTGGCATAAGCACACGCTTTTTCCCAACCTTCACCATTTAAGTAGCCACGCAATAAGCCCGACATAAAGGCATCGCCTGCTCCTAATACGTTCAACACATCCACTCGAACGCCATAAACGGTGATTCCTTGATCAAGAGTTTCGGGAATAACATCCGTAAATACGGAGCAACCTAACGCCCCTCGTTTACACACCAACTCAGCCTGAGAAACTTCACGAACGGCTTTTAACGCTTGAATGGTATCAGTTGAACCGCCGCAGATATGAAACTCTTCTTCAGTCCCGACTATCACGTCAAAAAGACCTAATACCTCTTGCAGTTGATCGGTAACTTTTTCTGATTCAATAAAACGAGTTTCACCATCGCCTAAAGAGGTGAGCCCCCATAACACCGGTCGGTAATCAATATCTAAGGCAGTTTTAACACCATTGCGACGAGCATATTTCAATGCCGTCAACACCGCTTCTCGTGTTTTAGGGTGAGAAAGATGCGTTCCGGTGATTGCCAAACAACGTGCAGAGGCAATGTACTCTTCACTGAAATCTTCCTTGCTGATCGCCATATCAGCACAGTTTTCACGATAGAAAATCAGTGGGAAGGTTTCTTCATCTTTAATACCGAGGATCACAAGCCCGGTTAGCCGATCTTTATCTGTCAGTAAATGGCTGGTGTCACAGCCAACTCGTTGTAACTCTTCACGTAAAAAGCGGCCCATATGTTCATCACCAACACGTGCCAGCATGGAGGATTTTAGCCCTTGTACTGCGGTACCATAAGCCACGTTACCCGATGAGCCACCCAAATATTTACTAAAAGAGCTCATATCTTCTAAGCGGGCACCGATTTGCTGTCCATAGAGATCAACCGCAATTCGTCCCATGCAAATCACATCTAAATTCTTTTCTGTACTCACCGTTCGCTCCTTAAGTACCTCTGTGCTAAACAAGTCCTCTTTTCCCTTAAGGGGATAGACCGTTCTTGCCGTGTTACACTCTATTGCACAATCATTTCACAACACCATTTATACGGAATATTTATTTCATTTTCAATAAAAAATTACCGTAATATTTCATTATGTGATCGTGATGGAATTTTTATTTATAAATATTAAAAAATAGAATAAATACTTCAAGAGAAAAAAGAACTAATAAAACAATGGGATAGAAAGATTTAAATTTAGACGGGAGTCAAAACAGAAAAATGGAAGTGAAAAAGCCCACCACATTTCGTGGTGGGAAATCGGGGGGTGGTTTCGTATTATCCGTTTAATACTGACGGGCTGTCGTTAATACTTGCTTAATGTCATTCGCGGCTTGCTCAATCTCTGGTTTATCGGCCACTTGAGCAGTACCACAGCGCCACCAAGCTTCATAACCATGGGTCATGGTTTTGGGTAACACTTTGATATCAATCAGGGTCGATACCGTCTGTTTTTTTGCCTCTTCAAGCGCACTGATCAGTTGCTCTTCGTTGTAAACTCGATAGGCTCGACATCCATAACTTTCGGCGTTCATAGCAAAATCCACCGGAACTAGTGGCCCGGTCAACGTGTTTGTTTTCGGATCTCGAAAGCGGTTTTCCGTTCCAAAACTCCCCATCCCTTGGCTCATTTGTAAATTATTGATACACCCAAAAGCGGCATTATCAAACAAAATTACGTTGATCTTCACCCCTTCTTGAATAGAGGTTTGTAATTCAGAATGCAGCATCATGTAAGAGCCATCACCTAATAAGGTATAAACGGGTTGATCAGGACAAGCGATCTTCGCCCCCACGGCAGCCCCAATTTCATATCCCATACAGGAGAAACCATACTCCATATGGTAGGTATCAGGTACTTTCGGTTGCCATAGCCGTTGTAAATCACCCGGTAACGAACCTGCGGCCCCGACCACAATCGCATCATCTTCTAAGTGTTGATCCAACAAACCTAAAACACGGGTTTGCGTTAACTCAGTATTGAGAGCGTCTCGATACTCACGCAATTCATCATCAAAATGCCCTTCCACCTCCGGTTGGTATTCTTGCCCTATTTGTGTAGCAAACAAACGCGCGACTTCTTCTCGCCACAGTGATTTCGCTTGCTTGATCTCATTGTGATAACCACTGGTGTAGCCAGCCTGAATTAAGTGGCTTGCCATCGCCCCAAGGGCTGATTTTGCATCCGCGACCACCGCAGTAGCATCAAGCTTACAGGCATCAAATTCCGACACATTGATGGTTAAAAAATCGACGTCTGGATGTTGAAATAATGATTTAGAAGCCGTGGTAAAATCGGTAAATCGGGTACCTACTCCAATCACCAAGTCGGCTTCTTTCGCAATGAGGTTAGCAGCCAAACCGCCCGTGGTACCAATGCCTCCTAAATTAAGGGCATGATCACACACAATGGCGCTTTTTCCTGCCTGTGTTTCACCAAAAGGAATATGGAAGGTTTCGGCAAATTGACGAAATGCTTCGTGAGCTTCTGAATATCGAACCCCACCGCCACAGATAAGTAGTGGTTTTTTCTTCGTCATGATTAAGCGAACCGCCTCATCGATCATGGCGTCAGTCGCAGGTCGGCGATCAATACGATGTACTCTTTTTTTAAAGAAATATTCTGGGAAATCATACGCTTCCCCTTGTACATCTTGGGGTAAACAGATGGTGACGGCTCCTGTATCAGCAGGGTCGGTCAAAACGCGCATGGCATGAATCATCGCAGACATCAATTGCTCAGGGCGATTGATACGATCCCAATAACGAGAAACGGGTTTAAAGCAATCATTGGTGCTGATTGAAGCATCATAATATTGCTCAACTTGTTGAAGCACCGGATCTGGTTGCCGACAAGCAAAAATGTCACCCGGTAAGAAGAGTACAGGAATTCGGTTTGCGGTTGCCGTTGCTGCCGCGGTGATCATATTGGCAGCACCGGGGCCAACGGATGAAGTCACGGCATAAATTTTCTTGCGTTTATGCTGTTTAGCAAACCCCATTGCAATATGCGCCATTCCTTGTTCATTACACCCTTGGTGAACAATCAAATCTCCTGAATCTTGTTCTAACGCTTGCCCAAGCCCTACTACATTGCCATGACCAAAAATCGTTAGTACACCATGAATAAACTTATGCTGCTGACCATCAAACTCAACGTATTGTTGGTTCATAAATTTGACCAGCGCCTGCGCTGTTGTCATTCTTATTGTCTTCATCACCCGATCATCTCCAAAATTCGCTAAGAGAAGCATTGATACTGTTCCATCACTGTTCTCGTGACTTACCGCAATCCTGTTATTTCTTGAAATCACTATATGAAATATAAATTTCATTTCAATTTATATTTGGAATAAATTTGACTTTTGTGATCGGAGTACAATTGTCAAAATTAAACGTAAATTTCTTAATGTCGCCGAGTTTTTCTCATGAACTCACCTTGAAATTGAAACATTTATTTCATAACATGAATAATTGAAAACTTAAACTCATTTCAACCAGAAGCAAGTCATGAAGAACAAACCACACCTAGATAACGTGAATACGCTGGGGAAATGGGCTTGCTAACCACTGAGGAACATCGCATGTCTACACTATTATCAAAGTATAAAGCGCCAGATAAAATAGGGTGTACGCAAAAAATAACCCCTGAGAATGTAGGCTGGGAATATGTCGGATTTGAAGTTTATGAATTGAAAACAGGGCAAAAACTGGTTCTACCTGCATCAAGTAATGAACTTTGCTTAGTTCTGGTCGCGGGCAAAGCAAGCATAAGAACAGAAACAGCGATTTTTGAAAACATCGGCGAGCGGATGAACCCTTTTGAACGAAAAAAACCATACGCTGTTTATGTTTCCGCTCAGGAAGGTTGTGAGGTTGAAGCATTAACGCCACTAGAATTGGCCGTCTGTAAAGCACCGGGTAAAGGAACCTATGCCACTCGGTTAATTACACCAAAAGATATCCAAGCTGAAGCACGAGGCCAAGGTAATAACCGACGCTATGTACATAACATATTACCTGATGATGTACCCGCAGATAGCTTATTGGTCGTGGAAGTCTTTACTGATGAAGGTTGCACTAGTTCCTATCCAAGCCATAAGCACGATCAATCTAACGAACCTCATGAAACGTATTTAGAAGAAACTTACTACCATCGCCTTAACCCTAGCCAAGGTTTCTGCTTGCAGCGTGTTTATACCGATGATCGATCTTTAGATGAATCGATGGCGGTTTATGATAAAGATGTGGTCAAAGCACCAAAAGGTTATCACCCTGTAGCGACCATTGCCGGTTACGATAACTATTACTTAAATGTCATGGCTGGCCCTTCAAGAAAATGGTGCTTCACTTGGGAGCCAGACCATGAATGGGTCAATGGTCCGGTTTATAAGGCCAAACATGCTTAGTTGGGTATTTTGATTGTTATATAAAAACGTCAGCACTGATTGCTGACGTTTTTTATGCTAAGGATAAATCCGCTACTTACTCTTTGTTTGCAGAATCATGAAAAGCGAGCGATACAGCAAGAGTTTGAGCTAAACACAAGGAAGCGGCTTGAGAGCGAAATGCATCCACCTTTGCTTCTTTCACCACAAAACAGACATCACTCGATGAGGCTAATGGGCTAATTTGACTATCGGTAATGATAATTTGCTGAATCGCAGAACCGACTAATGATTCACTGATTGCAGTCGTTTCTTTTGCATAGGGTGAGAAGCTAATCACAATCAATACATCATTTTCTTCAATGGTACTCATCTGCTCTTTAAACATGCCCCCCAATCCATCAATGAGGAAAGCACGCTTGTTTAAGTGGCGCAATGCATAAACAAGATACGATGAAACAGAAAATGAACGACCTAAACCCACCACATAGATATTCTTTGCCTGAGCGAGAATCTCAACCGCGCTATCCAAATATTCAACCGGGGTTTGCGCCGCTAACTGATGCATAGCATTGCTATTTGCTCGTGCAAACTCTTGTAGAATATCCATCGGGCGTTCTGGTGGCGTGGTATCCCCTTCCATTTCTTTCAATAACCGAACACGATCCGTATAACTGGACGTCTCTTCTAATAAATTACTGCGAAATAGTTGTTTCATTTCATTAAAGCCACTGTAACCAAACGCATTGGCAAAGCGGATCAAGGTTGACGGTGGAACATTCGCTTGCTCAGCAATGGCGGAAACCGTTTCAAAAGCGACACTGTTTTTATTATCTAAAACATAAGCAGCCACTTGTTGCAATCTTTTGCTGAGTTCACCATAACGAGTACGGATTTGATCTTCTAATTCACTTAAGGTTGTTGCCGATAACATTCCAACACTCCATCATCTCTTTTAGACAATCTTATTCAAAATAAAACAACAATGAAATTTTTTTTCTGTTTTTATACGAATAAAGTAAAAAATTTAGACCAAACACGATTTTGTAGCGTTCATTTTTCAAGAGAGCTGACAGCAATATGCATTCATCATAATGAACGCAATACCAAAGGTCCCAAACACGGTGTTTGATCTTCACAAATTTCCTCGACCAACGCCAGAAACAACTCGCCAGTAGCCACTACATCGGCAAAAGCATTATGCGCGAGATAAGGAGGCAACCCTTTCTGTTCTCGAATATGAGCCAATCGTAAATCAGGATACATTATCCCTCGATACTTAATAAGCGAGCGTTCTAATCGCATCGTATCTAAAAAGATCAGGGGTAAAGGGAGTGAATCTTCTAGCGATAGCAACTGACGTAAAAACTGCTTCTCAATTTCAGCACCATGAGCAATCACCACTTTCCCGCTTAAACTTTCGACCAAACATTCAATCAGCTCATGACGTGAAATGCCTCCGAGCAATGTTTCCGGTACGATATGGTTAACGACCGCTGTTTCTGCCTCAATACAGTGCTCAGACTCAACATAATAATGCTGAGCCGTGGCAAGAGACATCACCGGGTAATGAATGTTGATCATCCCTACCGATAAAATTTCATCTTGCCTTGGATTGAGCCCTGAGGTTTCAAAGTCTAACACCACACACTTTAACTGCGATAACGGGGTATTAGGATCAGGGTACGGTTTCTTAAAAAGTGGCAGGCCATGAGACGGAATTCGAGATCGCGCCAAAGCATGACATCGTAACTTATCACTATTGCTGAGCGGGTGTTGACGACGAAACCAATGCTTTATCACCGTAAGCGCCCTCCTGCATGATACCGTTGTTTCGCCGCCTCTTGATAACGAGCAATAATTCGAAATGCATCTTTAAGATGGCTACGTTCAAATGCCGTCAACTCACCCGGCGCTACCTGATTATTCAGGGGTTGCCCGTGTTGTACTTGTTCACCTTGATGGTGAAAGCGAACTTGATTGATAAAGTTCAACGCTTCTTGTAGCTCTTGCTTGCTGCCATGGCTGATCACCCCAAGTTTTGCCGCACACGCTAATCTTTTGTGCGTTTCCGGTGCAAAACACCCTGCATTTAAGGCATAAATTCGCGCTAACTCAATAAGTAAATTCACCGCTTGCTGTTTAATATTAAGCACTTGGCGATTATCCCCATCTTTGGTTAACACAAATTGACGAAACAGGCCTAGTGGCGGACTAACACGCAAAGAGTTTGCCACCATAATAGAAAGAAAGCGCTGGTTTCCTCGGACACAAGTCAGCAAGGTTTGGTTAAGTGCCTCAACCAAAGGTTTTGCTCCGTATAAAAAACGCATGTCCAGAAATACGCTGATATCGAGCAATGACTGAGGTTCAGGCAATACCACCCATTGCCTGAAGTTTTTTTGCCATTGCTCTAAAGAGACACACCAGCGAGCCTGATTCGCCATCATTTCTCCTGGGCAAAATGGATAACCACAGGCATCAAGCCCATGGCAAACAAACTGTGCTAATTTGTGAAAATAAGCTTGCTCATCATGGTTGGCTTCTCTGGCCAATATGATGCCGTTATCTTGATCGGAATTTAAATGCATCTCTTGGCGAGCCTGAGATCCGGCGGCAAACCAAGCATATTCCATCGGAGGTGGGCCAAATTCACGCTCAGCCAATTGCAGTAGCCGTTTATTAAAGGCATCGGCGATCAAGGTCATCATCTGCTGGATAATGGTGGGGGCAACACTGGCAGAGAGTAATGCATCAAATACAGCTTGTCGTTGAGGAACCAGACTCACTAGCTCAATCAAAGACTCCTGCCGGTAAATTCGGCTGATCAGAAACACCGCATGAACATGGCTTTTTTCTGTCAAACTGGTGGCGGTTAATACCCCGACAACCTGCTCCCCTTCCAACACTGGCAAGCTTCGTACATTGTGTAACATCATCATTTCCATCGCTTCAAGCAACAAAGCATCAGACTGAATGGTTTGAGGATGTTGAGTCATAATTTGACTGATGGGCGTATTTAACGTTAACCCTGCCGCAATGACTCTTTTGGTCATATCTCTGTCAGTGACCACACCGACTAATTGATCATTATCCATCACTAACGCACTGGAACGGTGACTATTGACCATAATTTGTGCCGCTTCTTGTACCAGAGTATCGGTATGGACTTTTGCCACACTACGATTCATCACCTCTTTGACACGTTTTAAATAGAGCATTTCCTCACCGGCCCATTTCACACTGGAATGAGCCAAACGCACCGATTCTTTGGAAGAGAAGTGATTTCTAACCGCGGGGTTATCTTGCATGAGCTGTAACAGAACCCTTTTCGGAATGCGATACAGTAACGTATTTTCTAACGCCACTAGCTGGTAATCACACTCACCCGTACGATACAACTGGCTAAAACCGAACAGATCACCATCTGCGAGTCGAGCCCGCAAGGTTCCATCCGCGTGGCATTGCTCTACCGCGCCTGTTCGCACAAGGTACAATCCCTGCCCGACAATATGCTCTCCAGCAAGCGGTTTGCCTTGCTTTAAATAGAGAATATCCACTGCCGCCGCTAGGGCTTCTTGCTCTTGTGTTCCTAATCGCTCAAAGGGATCAACCGAAGAGAGATAACTAACAATATTAGGTAAAAGTGAACGTTCCATCGCAGAGCCT
Source organism: Vibrio metschnikovii CIP 69.14 (assembly GCF_000176155.1). Taxonomy (GTDB): domain Bacteria; phylum Pseudomonadota; class Gammaproteobacteria; order Enterobacterales; family Vibrionaceae; genus Vibrio; species Vibrio metschnikovii. The sequence goes on from NZ_ACZO01000007.1 coordinate 70,227, forward strand.
ATTTCTATCAATGAAAATCGCTCAATCCTTTTGCGAAAAGATTGAGCGGTATACGTATTTCACTCTAGTAAGCGGCAAGGTAAAAACTTGTCACTATTGAGCGTCTTTCTGAGCTTTGATCATTTTGGCTCGTGGACTACGCATTAACTCACGGAAAATGATCCAGAAGACATACCCCAGTGAACCCATAGCCAATAAATAGTATCCAGTCATGATCCAAGTTGGCACATTATGCGCTAAAAAAACATACATAGAGACTGAAGCTAGCGTAATCAATACCGCCACCGCAGGTGTCATAGACCAAGGCGTAATATCTACTTGTTCGGTATAAACATCTTCATGATCTTCCTGAGGATAGAAATACCCAACCGTCAACATAAAGACAACGTTGGCAACAAATAATAACCCAACAAGGTGGAAGAAGTGGATGTCTACTTGGAACACAAAGTTAAACAGAATATAGGCTGACACACCAAAAAGTAGCCCAAGTTTAGCGGCAATGGCGGGAACATGTTTGGTCAATAACCCAACCAGTACCACACTTAGAATCGGCGAGTTAAACAAACCTTGTAACTGCTGGATAAGATAGAACAGGCCATCTGGTGCGTTGGCAACTAAGGGGGCCACAATCATAGAGATTAACGCTAAGCTTAGCCCTAGCCATTTTCCAAGTGACACCGTTTGTGCTTCCGTTGCATCAGGTTTAAGCGATTTTTGGAAAATATTGACGGTAAATAGGGTCACCGAAGAGTTTAACCCGCCACTAAAGGTAGAGAATACCGCGCCCACGACCACTGCAGCGAAGAAACCGACCAACATTTCCGGTAGAACCAATTGTACAAGGCTAGGATAAGCATGGTCAGGGTTATCCATCTGCCCACTGAAAACATGGAAGGCAATAATACCGGGTAAAATAATGATACTTGGAATCATCAGCTTAAAGAAAGCACAAAGCAGTACTCCTTTTTGTCCTTCTGCTAGGTTCTTCGCCCCCAAGGCTTTTTGTACAATGGACTGATTGGTACACCAGAAGAACATATTGGAGACGATCAACCCAGTAAATAAGGTCGAAAATGGTACCATCGAATCTTCAGAACCAATCGAGTTAAATTTTTCTGGGTGAGCTTGATAGACTTCCACTAAGCCGCCCCAAATATCACCATTGCCCACATAAGCCAGAGCGAACAACGTGACCATCAAGCCGCCAGTAATTAACCCAACACCATTGATAGTATCGGCCACTGCAATCGCTTTAATGCCACCAAAAACAGCATAAATGGCCCCTATCGTACCCACACCCCAAACCATTAGCCATAAAGCGGTATCTTTATCGACACTAAATACATTGGATACTTGGAACAAACTTTCCAAAGCGATCGCACCGGTATAAAGCACAATAGGTAGGAGTGAAATGACATACATGGCTAAGAATAGAATCGACGTAATGGTCAGCGTTTGTTTATCAAACCGCTTTTCTAAGTATTCAGGAATGGTCGAAATACCCAGTTTTAGATAACGCGGTAGAAAGAAAATCGCAAAAAGAACGATGGTCATGGCTGCCATCACTTCCCATGCCATAACGATAAAACCAGTACGAAAAGATAAGCCATTGAGTCCGACGAGGTGTTCTGTGGAGAGGTTCATCAGCAACATGGATCCGCCAATATAAACCCCAGTTAACGACCGACCGCCGAGAAAATATCCTTCTGTTGAATCAGTAAGGTGTGCGTTGTGAGTTTTATAGTAGGCAAATCCCGCAACGAACAGCGTAAAACCGATAAATGAAATAAAAGCGAGCATGGTTCCTCCAAAAGCTTTTATTACGCCCAGCACCTTTATATCTCCATGCTGGGCGATAAATTAGCCAACCTGATTAGCGAAGGCTAATGACAATTTACAGTGTAATTTCACGTCCTGAGTGCAGTGATTCCAACGCTTTATCCGCGAGCAATAATGCTTGCTCACCATCATAACCACTACATTCAGGCTTCGCTCGGCCAGATAACACATCCACAAAGTGCTGCCATTCTGCGCGATACGCTTTTTCATAACGCTGTAAGAAGAAGTGTTCAGGTTTTGCGGCCACACAGCCTTGTTCGCCCCAAACTTCCACCACATCTTCATGGATATTATTAGCGCGCAGTAAACCTTTTTCGCCATGCAGTTCAATACGTTGATCGTAACCGTAACCAGAGCGACGGCTATTGGTAATCGTCGCCATCGCCCCTGATGGGAATTTCATCACGATGAATGCGGTATCAATATCCCCCGCTTGACCAATTTCAGGATCGACAAGATTACTGCCTTGTGCATAAATAGAGACAGGATCTTCTCCCATGATAAAACGAGCCATATCAAAGTCATGAATCGTCATATCTCGGAACATGCCACCAGAAACTTTGACATATTGAGCAGGAGGTGGCGATGGATCGCGGGAAGTGATCAGCAGTGACTCCGCTTTACCAATGACACCCGCACTCAGTTGTTCACGCACTTTTCGAAACTGTGGATCATAACGGCGGTTAAATCCGACAAAGAGAGGAACCTGATACTCTTTGACAATGGCTAAACATTCACGGACTCGTTCAATATCTAAATGGACAGGTTTCTCACAAAAAATAGCTTTCCCAGCTCGTGCAGCCAGTTCAATCAGCTCTGCATGGGTATCCGTCGCAGAGGCAATCAGCACCCCATGGACATTGGGATCGGCCAGAGCTTGTTCTGTGGTTTGAATGTTAGCGCCATATTTATCGGCCAGTTTTGATGCACCATCACCATAAGGGTCAATGACAGAGTAGAGGTTGGTTTCTTTATGTTCAGCGATATTGACGGCGTGAACTTGTCCAATTCTACCAGCGCCAAACAAAGCAATGTTATACATAGGGTACTCTCCTTCTACAGGATGTTTTTATGATCTTTTCATTGAAGCTTTACCGCATAACGAGTGTCGGCTTTCTCACTTCATTAATGAGCGGGATGGAAACAATGAGTTCTTGTTAATGACAAACACACCATAGCAACGAAAAAATAATTCCGCAATAATTTAAAATGAAATTTTTATTTTGTTTTTGAGAATTGAGAGTATCGCAACATTTTTGCTCACCATGAACCTTGAGGCTGTATTCATTAAGGATAATATGAGAGGAATTGAAGAACATTGATCAATAAAATAGAAACATTATTGATATATAAAGGCTTTTTATTACTCTCCTCACAAAATAGGGAATGATATGAAATAAATATTTCATATCAACTAAAAACCGCGCGCATTTCCGAACGATCTCGAACAAAAAAGCCACAATATGATCGCGCTTCTCTTTGTGGCTTTCGTTCATTGGTGACACTTCACGCTTCTAGTGCGAATGGATTAGAAATCTGTCATTAGCCGTTTATATTCCATGTCATCCTCATACATTTTGTGGAAAATAGTGTATTTCATGTCATAGAAATGCTTAATTTTTTCGGTCTGTGGCGTCACACTTTTACTGATACGACTCATCGCATTCATGGCATCTGGAATGTCACTATAAAACCCGGCGGCCACGGCTCCTAACATTGCGGAGCCAAGAATGACAGCTTCACTCTCTTCTGGTAACAAGAAAATACATCCTGTCGCGTTCGCATGTTCTTGCAGAAAAATACTGTTCTTGGTGCCTCCCCCACAAGCCATGATGGTATCAATTTCGTAGCCTGAGCGGTTCATGACTTCGATAATATGGCGAGTTCCCAAAGCGATTCCCTGAATAGTTGCCAAATACAGTAATGCCATATCATCCATGGTTTGGGACATTTTTAATCCAGTAACCGTCCCCGTGAGATGCGCATTAGCTCGCGGTGAACGATTGCCATGAAAATATGGCAGTACGTGAATGTCTTTGGTCAGAAAGGCAATGTTGTCTTTGCTGCCCGCTAAACTCAGCAAACGATCATTTAACAACTGGTAGACCGTTTTTCCTACTTTACCCGCTTGTATCTTGACACTGTCATACAGTGGATGGGAAGTCATCACATGATCAATTAAGGCTCCGGTTGCAGACTGACCGCCTTCATTTAACCAGTACCCCGGGATCATGGCGCTGTAGTAAGCTCCCCATACCCCATCAATAAATCGAGCGGTTTTTGAAACGGCCATGTGACAAGAGGAAGTGCCACCAATTAAGGCTAACCGCCTATTAAAATCCGCTTTATCTCCCGTCATTCCTGCCGCACCTAAAACACCAATTCCCCCCGCATGGGCATCAATGATGGAGGTCGCAACGGCCGTTCCAACCACTAAACCGAGATCTGAAGCCGCATGAGCGGTTAACCCATTTCCTACTGGTTGCCCCATTGGCAAAATACGTTCGCCAATCACTTTCGCATTACTGTCGAGTAAATCATCAAGACCCACTTCTTTGAAAAAGCTTTTATCCCATCGACCTTCATGGCCCAGATAGGTCCACTTACAGACGGTTGAACACAATGAACGACTATCATCAAAGGTAGCTTTCCAAGTTAAAAAATCCGGTAAATCAAAAAAATACCCCGCTTTTGACCACGTATTCGGCATGTTTTGCTTTAGCCAGAGTAACTTTGGGGTTTGCATCTCAGGTGAAATTCGATTCCCCACATAAGCCAGCACGGGATGTTCCGTTTTATTAATGCGATCGGCTTGAACGATGGCTCGGTGATCCATCCACATGATAATGTTCTGTTCACTACGCCCCGTTGGGCTCACGGTTAAAGGTTGACCATGTGGGTCCAATACCACCAGAGAACAGGTCGCATCAAACCCTATCCCTTTGACTTGAATCGGGTCGATATTGGCCTGAGATACCGCATCTTTCACCGCTAGGCACACCGACTGCCAAATATCTTCCGACGATTGTTCAACAAAATCGGCTTGTGGCTTAAACATAAGCGTATCGCGTTTCGCTTCACCTACTTTATGTCCATTGGCATCAAATACCCCAGCTCGTGCGCTACCACTGCCTACATCAACGCCGATAAAATAAATACTCATAGATTTCACCGTTAAGCCTTATTCTTTTGTAAGAAAATAAATAAAATCAGGATACCGCCCCATAAAGCCATGGTGAGATAGCTGCTCACTCCCAGCAAGTTAAGGCCGCTTTCTAATGTTTGAAGCACTATCAAGGCAAGCGCAATACCAATAATTCTCCCAAAACCGCCATCAGGGTTAATACCGCCTAACACCGACGCTAAAATGGCAATCAGTAAATAAGATTCGCCATATCCGGCTTTAGCAGAATTGAATTTTGCCATCATGACCAATGCTGCCACCCAACATAATATGGATGAGAGGACATAAACCGCTAAGGTGGCCTTTTTCGTGTTAATCCCTGAAAAACGGGTGGCTTTTTCATTCGACCCCATTAAATAAATAGTTCGTCCTAAGCGGGTATGCTCGAGTAGACCCCAAAGCCCGATCGCAAAGACAGCAAACAAAATAAGAGGCATGGGAATACCGAAAAATACCCCATTTCCCAGCACCAACAATGTATTCGGGAACCCAGAGATCACGCTTCCTCCTGAAATAAGAACATTTAGCCCATTGATCAATGTCATCATTCCTAGTGTTGCCAAAATGGGAGAAACACCAACATAGGCAATTAACGCCCCGTTAAACAGCCCAATCATGACTGCTGTTGCCACGCCTCCAGCCAAGGCAATCACCAGCATCGCCGCACTGTCTGGTGCTTGAGTAATGATGCTCGCCATGACCAAACCGCAGGCATTGGTCGTGGCAATAATGGATAAATTAATGCCTCCGGTTAACATACAGACTGCCATTGCCAGCGCGAGCAAACCCAATAATGGCATTTGAGAAGACATCGACTGTAGGTTATTAAACGAAAAGAAAGAGGGACCGGCCAAAAATCCCATGGACAGTAAAATACCCACTAATATCACCAACAAATAGCGAATATTTTTATCCGTCGGTAGTTGTAGTTTATTGAGAATGACTTCCATTATGCCCCCTGCATCGCTTGTTTTTTCTCGTTGATCGCCGTTATGCTAATGCTGCATACAATGATTAAACCGGTTACAACGGTATGCCAATAAGAAGGAACCCCTAGAATCGTTAATCCATTTTTTACAATTGCCAGTAAGATAACCCCAAGGATCACTCCCATTAATGTTCCCTTTCCTCCTGTCATACTGGTTCCCCCCAGCACGACAGCAGCGAGCACGGTCAACTCAAACCCCATCAGTGAATTTGGTGCAACCGACTGGGTGATTTGGGTTTGCACGACTGAAGCGATGCCCGCCAGTGCCCCCATATACCCATAGACAAATAAATGAATGCCAAAAAGGTTAATACCAATCCGGCTCGCCGCATCAGCATTGCCACCAACCGCATAAATTTGTCGTCCTAGGCGAGTTTTCGTCATTAAAAAAGAAGTGGCGAGAACCATCACAATGAGCGTCAAGATCGGAAGTGACAAACCATAGTCATAGCCATCACTACCTGTGAACGTGAATAACTCGATACCATCCATAAACCAGTCGGGAAAACCGTATAACCACTCACCATTGCTGACATAAATCAGCAAACCAAAGAAAACATTTAAGGTGGAGATGGTAATAATGATGGCGGGCACTTTTAACTTGTAAACAAGGATCGCATTGATCATTCCCAGTAAAATCCCCACCATGGTAGCAATGGCAAAAGCAAGCATAAAATTGCCACCGAGCGTTAAAAGGTAAGTCGCCATCACATACTGCGCTATCGCCGCTGTGGCAGGAAAAGAGATATCAATTCCCCCAGCGATCAAAACAACAAATAACCCACAAGCCATGATACCAAGAATGGCTGAGCTGACGGACATATCAAATAAGTTACCTAAGGTTAGAAAATCTTCAGAGGTCGCTGTTAGTGCTCCCACAATGAGAACAATCATCATCGACAGATAAAATTCATGATGTTTCGTTAACGACGTGAGAGACCAGCGAAATGAATTAACCATTGACGGCCTCCATAATCTCTTGTTCGGTGGTGTAAGCGGGGTAGAAGTCATGAGTAAAACGTCCTTCTTTCATTACAATCACACGGTGACTGTTATAAAACACTTCAGGGATCTCATCACTGACCATGATGATGGCCATTCCTTTTGCGGCAAGATCTTTGGCGATGGCATAAATCGCCTCTTTATTGGCGACATCAACGCCAACGGTCGGAGAGTCAAGGATCAGCACCTCAGGTTCTGCCGCTATCCACTTTGCAATAGAAATGCGCTGTGCATTACCACCAGAAAGGCTGGTCACTGGTAATTGAGGGTCAGCCACTTTAATTGAGAGTGATGAAATCAAAAGCTCCACCAGCTTATTCGCTTTGATGTGGTCGAGAAAACCCGACGGTTTTTGCAATCGATCCAACACCGCGGCCGTAATGTTGTCTTGAATGGTTTGATCCATAACCAGCCCAGTCGACATTCGGTCTTCTGATACATACCCAATACCATGAGCAATCGCCTCTCGGTTGGATTCGAAGAAAACCGGCTGTCCGGTGATCAATATCTGACCACCATCTGGTTTTGTCATACCAAATAACGCCATACATAACTCCGTTCGGCCAGCACCCAGTAATCCCGTAATAGAAACCACTTCACCCGCGCGAACAGAGAAAGAAATGTCACTAAATTGCCCTTTTTTCGTCAGGCCTTTGACTTCCAGTTTGATCTCACCTTGCTCGTGGTAAGGTGCCAGCGGAGTAAATTCAAAGCGCTGCCCCGTCATTAAAAAGGCCAACTTGTCACTGTCAACATCACAGGCTTGATACGTTCCAATCGTTTTTCCATCACGAATAACGGTAATTCGATCAGAAATTTCCATCACTTCATCCAATTTATGGCTCACAAAGACGACCGTGACGCCTTTAGATTTGAGATCGGCAACCACATTAATCAGATGGTTAACTTCCGTGCGAGTTAACGATGCGGTAGGTTCATCCATGATCATTAATTTGGCATCCGATGCCATAGCACGACAAATTGCCACAAGCTGACATTCAGCAATAGAGAGCTGTTCAACCCTTTTGTCTAACGCCAACTTTACACCGACTTTTGCCATCGCGGTAAGTGCAATGTCTCGAATTCGTTTTTTTTGCACCAACCCTTTCGACCACTCAATGTGATCTTGAATAGCGATATTCTCTGCAACGGTTAAGTTGGGAAATAATGACAAATCCTGATAAATCACTTGGATACCGTATTCAATCGACTGTTGTGGGGTAAGCTTTGCATAGCTTTTACCTCCAAGGATAATTTCTGCTCCTTTCTCTGGTGCATGAACACCGGAGATCACTTTAAATAACGTACTTTTACCACAGCCATTTTTGCCCGCTAAACAATGTACTTCACCTTGATTAAAGGTAAGATCAATGCCATCTAGAGCTTTCACTGAACCAAAATGCTTTGCGACATGTTTAAGGGTAATAAAAGGAGTACCTGACATAAGAATCTCCAGAAGTCAAAGGGCGGCGTTGCACCGCCCAAATAAGTAGAGGTAGAACGTTAAGCCGTTAAAAACCTAACTGACGAGCGTTAGTTTTATCCACTTCTAAGATTCTATTGAATTTGATGACACGATTTTCGGTATCAATGTCCGCCTCACCAAGCCCTTCAACTGTCACGCCTTTTGAGACATCTTTGCCTTCTAGCATCTGCTTCGCTACAGCCACCATGGCATAACCTGCATCGGCGGGGTTCCATAAGAAACCCTTTTTAATTTCCCCACGAGCCAAATAAGGAGCCGCTTGACTTGGCATCATGATGCCCACTACGCTGATCTTATCTTTTGCTCGTTTCTTTCTGATCGCTTCCCCAGCACCAATACCGCCAAGTGAACCATAAGAGACAATGCCAGACATATCTGAGTGCGCTTTCATCAAATCATTAGTGGCAGCATAAGATTGATCGATACTTTCCGCCACTGGCATACGGCTAGTGACTTCATACATATTGGGGTAGGTTTTTTTCTGGTAATCGATGGCTAAATTTGCCCAGTTATTATGCAGAGGCACCGTTAATGAACCCACATACACGGCATAGCCGCCTTTCTCTCCCATATTCTTTGCGAGTTCATCCATGGTCGCTCTCGCATAGGCTTGATTATCAATCGTTTCGATATCCCAATCGGCACTATGACCATCAGGAGATTCATGGGTTAAAACAATAATGCCTTTTTCACGTGCTTTCTTAAATACGGGCTCAAGCACGGTCACATCATTAGGGACAACGGTAATCGCATCCACACCCTTTGCGATTAAATCTTCAATAATTTTCACTTGCTGAGCGGGATCTGGCGTAGAAGGACCCAGTTGGCGTGCATTCACACCAAAATCGGTGGCGGCTTGTTCTATCCCTTTATTCATTTGGTTAAACCAAGGAATACCGGAGACTTTTACTACGTTTACAATCTCGTAATCTTTCGCTTGTGCTCCCGCAGCAGCAATAGCAAGCGTTAATACGGCGGCTTTTAATAAGACCTTTTTCATCTTCATCAATCCTTTCTTGTGGTATGTAGGGTTAAGGTGAATCGATGAAAGAATGTTAAATCGGATTTCAAGACAATATTGATAGCCAATAGAGAAAACGTGATGCAGACACGAATATGTTAATATTTAGTTAAAATAACACTTCATATCAGTAAAAATCATAGAAAGGTGTAAAATTACGAATAAAAAAGCCATGAAAAAGATCAATTAATCATCATTAAATTAACAATATAAAAACAAAATAAATCAAAAAATTAAAAACAAAAAAAATAGTCAGTAAGCTCTTAGCCTAAAAACCGTATTTTGATAAATATATGAATAAGATCACTTTTACTCTTCAATACCATCATAACTTTGACTCTTGAACGAACAAAAAACACTCAACAACGAATGTTATAACCGCCTCATGCTCGTTTTTTTGTTACTAAGTAACCGGTTCTTTGTCCTAGAGTTTCAGTTTGCAGCCAATAAACAAAAAGCCACCGCACGGTGCGATGGCTTCATAAAGGTTCACGATGTACCCAATTAACCCATCAGGCCTTGTTTAGCCAAATATTCATCATAGGTGCCGTGGAAATCGTTCACGCCTTGTTTGGTGATCTCAATAATGCGCGTTGCAATAGAGGAAACAAACTGACGGTCATGAGAGACAAACAGCAAGGTGCCTTTATAGTTCTCTAAAGCTAAGTTCAACGCTTCAATCGATTCCATATCCATGTGGTTGGTTGGTTCATCCATCAGCAAAATGTTCGGTTTTTGCATGATTAACTTACCAAATAGCATTCGACCTTGTTCACCACCAGAAATCACTTTGACTGACTTTTTAATGTCATTTTGCGAAAAGAGCATACGCCCCAAAATACCCCGTACGGTTTGCTCATCTTCCCCTTCGTTTTTCCATTGACTCATCCAGTCCAGCAAGGTCATCTCTTCGCTAAAATCATGCGCATGATCCTGTGCGTAGAAACCGATGTTATTATTTTCAGACCATTTGATCATGCCAGCCATCGGCTCCATTACACCCGCAAGGGTATTGAGCATGGTTGATTTACCGATACCGTTTTCACCAATGATGGCGATGCGCTCACCCACCTCTACCATTAAGTTCACGTTATCAAACAAGATGTTATCGCCGTAACCTTGTTTAAGCCCTTCAACTTCTAGAGCATTACGAAATAGCTCTTTCTTTTGGTCAAAACGAATAAACGGTGATTGACGGCTTGATGGCTTCACCTCTTGTAGCTGGATTTTATCCAACTGCTTTTGACGCGACGTAGCTTGCTTCGCTTTTGAAGCGTTAGCAGAGAAGCGGCTCACAAAGGTTTGTAGCTCAGCAATTTGCGCCTTTTTCTTGGCATTATCAGCATGTAAACGCTCACGAGCTTGTTCAGCGGCGCTCATGTATTCATCGTAGTTACCGTGGAAAAGACGCAGTTCACCATAGTCTAAATCCGCCATATGGGTACATACGGTATTTAAAAAGTGACGGTCGTGAGAAATAATGATCATGGTGCAGTTGCGCGCCAATAGCACTTGCTCTAACCAAGCGATAGTATGCATATCCAAGTTGTTGGTTGGCTCATCAAGCAGCATAATTTCTGGCTCGGCGAATAACACTTGCGCCAGTAAAACTCGAAGTTTCAGACCTGGAGCCACTTCACTCATTAAACCAAAATGCTGTGCTTCAGGAATGCCAAGCCCAAGTAGCAACTCTCCAGCGCGAGCTTCCGCTGAATAGCCGTCCATTTCAGCAAATTCAGTTTCAAGATCGCCAACTCGCATACCATCTTCATCGGTCATTTCCGGTAACGCATAAATGCGGTCGCGTTCTTCTTTTACTTTCCACAATTCTTTATGACCCATGATCACCGTATCGACCACGGTATAGTTCTCAAAAGCGAACTGATCCTGACCCAGCTTTGCCATCCGCTCATTGGGATCAGTGGAAACCGTACCAGAAGAGGGTTCAAGTTCACCGCTAAGGATTTTCATAAAGGTGGATTTACCACAACCGTTTGCGCCAATCAGGCCATAGCGATTGCCATTACCAAATTTAATCGAGATATTTTCAAATAATGGCTTATCGCCAAATTGCATGGTGATGTTTGCAGTCGTTAACACAAAAAATTCCAAGTTGTTGGATGATGATAAACATAAAGGTAAGTAAAACTAACCTTTAAAAATGCCGCCGATGATAGCATTTTTTGTGACAAATATCACCTAAATTTGCAGACAAATCGTTCACATAACAAAATAGACAATAAACCGTAATCAATATGAAAAACACATCCAATTTTGAATACAGCATTATTGACCCAAAATGATCATTTAAAATAAAAAAGGTTAATTTTTAGTATAAACACGCTCGGGACGACCAACTTTACCGTATTCGTTTTCACTAATAATAAGACCATGAGTAGCACAGTATTCTAAATATCTCCGAGCTGTCGTTTTACTCACACCAGTATGTAGACTTACCTTTTCAACGGTAAACTTATCGCCATTATTTAAAGATAATAGACGAATAATTTTATCTAATGTTATCTGCTCTATACCTTTAGGTAGAAGGCTAACTTGCTGCTTTCTATGCTGAATATTAAATAATTCATCAATGTATTTTTGATTTAAATTATCATAAGCTTTCATTGCATTATTGAGATCTAGATACCGTTGTAATGTTTGTTGAAATCGATCAAAAGATATAGGTTTGAGTAAATAGTCAAAACAACCAAGCTGCATCGCTTCTTGAACCGTGTTTACGTCATCTGATGCTGTGATAAGTACAACATCTTGTTTTCTTTTCTTTTTCTGAGCAAGAATATCACGATATAAATCAATACCTAAACCATCTGGCAGATAGTTGTCGAGTAAGATAAGCTGTGGTTGATAAGCTTGAATAATAGTGCGAGCTATCTTCTGAGACTCAGCGATCCCGACAACAGTAAATCGACTAAAACCTTGAATGATATCCAAATAAATATTAGTAATATTTACGTCATCCTCAACAATAACGATATCAATCGTTTCCATTCCTCCCTCCTGACATTATGCTAATTATTAATATAGTTGGGGATAAATAAAGAAAAAATACATCCCTGAGGTTCAGCATTATCAATGTTAATAAAACCACCCGCTTGTTTTACATAGTGATCGACAAGATATAGCCCAAGACCATGATCTTCCTTATCATCTTTACGAGTCACACCTCGATTCCATATTACTTCCTTTTCCTGTATAGACAGACCACTTCCATTGTCAGACACTTCAATCAAAATATCTTGTCCTGCATCGGTAATTAAAATTCCAACATAAGGACTCTTCGTTTGATTTATTCGACATGAATCAAAGGCATTCTCAATCAAATTTCCTAATACTGTGCATAATTGATGATCATCTAACTTTGTTTGATTGTTACTTAACTGACAAGTGGGATCTAAACGAAAATCAATATTTAACTCTTGTGCACGTAAAGCTTTTCCTAGTAAAAATGCAGCGACTTGATTGACGCGGATAGAATGCTGAATAAAGTCTAACAGCTCTTGTTTACTCCCACTTTCATTATTAATTAATATCATTGCCTCTTGGATTTTTCCCATTTTTAACAATCCAGAAAGTGTCGTTAATTTATTAGAAAACTCATGACGAAGAACACGAAAGTTATCACTATATTGTTTAATTTGACTTAAACTTGCGGAGACCGCATACGCATCATTCTGCTCACGAAAACTCAGAACCCAACCAACAAGATTTTTATTATGTAATATGGGTTCTCGATTAGCGATAATTTGATGATGGTTTAATCGATAAAACTCATCTTTTTGCTTATCGATGAGTGAACTCTTATTATCTAACCAACTACAATCATTAAGATAATCTCTAATGTTAATATTTTCTTCTGAACAGCATGGAAGATAGCGTTTTGCTGCTGGATTTATAACAATTACCCTACCTTGTAAATCAACCGCAATAATACCCTCATAGACAGCATATAAAATAGATTGCTGAATTTCCCAAGAGAGCGAAATTTCTTCTGGTTCCATATTATTCATTTTTCTTTGTATGTGCCGAGAAAACAACCAGACTAATAATAATGAAATAGAAATTAATAATAAGGTATCAACAATCAAAGGACGAAAGTAGTCTTTAAGCCAATATTGAAACCGTGTTAACAGATAACCGACTGAAACCACACCAATAATATTACCTTGACTATCAATAATCGGTGACTTCCCTCGTATACCATAACCTAAACTCCCTTCTCGCAAAGAAGTATATGATTCCTTTCTTAATAAAGCTCCCGCATTATCATCACCTTGCATTGGATAACCTATACGATCCGGCTCTGGATGAAATAAGCGAATACCATTTTGATCACCAATAACAATAAAGCTCGCATCAGAATAATGCATGATACGCTCAATCGCCTTGTGAATTTCTGTAATGTTTTTTGTTTCTACTAAAGTAATCAACTCTGGATCACTAGCAATATCTTGAGCTTGTAATAATGCACGAGTACGAACTTGATCATCAATAGAAGAGGATAATGCTTGATAGAATCCCCAGGTCATGTAAAGGAATTGAATGAGGAGTAAAAAAGTAAGCAATAAGAATATCTTATTACGAAAGCGTAAATGCATAAAAAAACATCGGTTTCGATTGCTATTTATCTGAATCACGTCCAGATTTTTACGCATTACCTTATACATATTCACTCATATAACTACACAACTTACGTATTCCACAGCATACCTAAAGACAACAACTTTACTACCAGTATTTAACAAATCGAGTAGGAGGCGGGGATCACTCCCGCCGTCCTCTCACACCACCGTACAAGCGTGGATCGCATACGGCGGTTCCGAATAGATTTTCAATGTTTCATACCCTTCCAACAATGAGTATAACCCCAACTCTTCCAACCGTTTGTTGGGTAAAGCCTGATTGACTTGGGGCGTCCGTGAGAGTTTCCACCATCCTTTATCTGAACCTGCGACTTTCCATGCATTAGGTTTGGCGACTCCTAAACTAATCAGCCACATCGCTATGCTGTATTTCCGCTTTTTCTGTTTTAGACGGTAGCACCGCAGTCGGCGTCTTATCCAACTGTCTAGGTGACTCATCGATGACGGCCTTAAGCCCAGTTTAAAGTAGTTCTGCCAACCTCGTAGATACGTCGATAGTTCCTTGATGATTGCCGGGAACGTTCGTCCTCTATTTCGTTTGGTGACTTGTCGCACTCGTTTCTTCATTTGATGCATGGCGTCATCACTGATACCTATCACACCATCATCGTTGAAGCGGTGTCCCAAGTAGCTACGCTCACTCACTCTGGTCGCCGCACTTTTCTCACGGTTTACCCGTAATTTAAGCGTCTGCTCCAAGAACTCCGTAACCGAGGTTTTCACCCGTTGCGCTGCTGCTTCACTACCTACGTAGATTTGGCAATCGTCTGCGTATCGGCAGAACTTATGACCTCTACGTTCTAACTCTTTATCAAGCTCATCCAATACGATATTAGAGAGCAGCGGCGACAGAGGACCTCCTTGTGGGGTTCCTCTTTGTCTTCGCTCTATCACTCCATTTCGCATCAGACCACTTTGTAGATATTTCCTGATCAGTTTCAGCACCCGTTTATCCGCGATATCTTGAGACAGCCGATACATCAGTCTGTCGTGATTGACGGTATCGAAGTACTTCTCCAGATCTATATCGACTACATATCCCCGCCCTTCTCGAATGTATTCACTCGCTTTCGACAAAGCATGATGAGCACTCCTTCTTGGTCTGAACCCGAAGCTGCTCTTTGAGAACTTCGGCTCATACAACTGTGTCAGGAGCTGTGCCATCGCTTGTTGTACGATGCGATCCTGAACGGTTGGGATACCCAGTTGGCGTACTCCACCTTTTGGCTTGGGGATTTCTACACCCAGAACGGGAGACGGTTGGTAACTTCCATCCAGTAAAGACTGGCGAAGTTGCTGCCCATTATCCAACTGGCGAAGCTTTTCCAAGGTCGCTGTGATCGTCAGTCTATCTACCCCACCGCACCCCTTGTTGCGCTTCACCTGTTTGGTCGCAGCGTTTAAATTACCCGGACTGAACATCTGTTCGAGTAATCGAGTGGTGTCCATCAAGACTCGTCCTTCTTTCTATGCCAAATCAGCTTGTTACGCTTCGTTTCCGTCAGTTCCACTTTTGGCTTCACCAATCGGAACGTAGAGATGGGTCGCATCGTTACTGTTACTCCACTGATTTGAATATCTGGCGACTGCTTCTTGACCTATTCAGTTCCGGCCTTCCCTTAAGTTGTACTTCCTCAAGGTACTATGCCTTCTGCTGACTCCTTATTACCCATCAGCATCCATCACTGGCTGCTTAGTTTCGTCCGAAACAGATAATAAGATCTCCCGAGGTAAGACGTTGTTCTTTCTCGTGGTCATGCCTGATTTACTGCATCGCACTTCTCGTCGAGTCGTTGGGCTATTCTATCTATTGCTAGGTTACCCAAGTCGACACAGCCTACTATCAGATTTCTGTTCGTCATCACCACGTTTTGCCATTTGCTTCCTTCAGATTTCACCTCACGATGAACACCCTTGCATAGGCTAACGGTTCCCGCTCGACTGAGCCCGTAGAGGACTTTCACCTCCTAGATCAACGCCATGCTCGGCGCACAAAAAAGGGTAAAGTCACAAAATGACTTTACCCTTTGAAATAGTTATCTTAAGCCATGTTTGAAAGGCTTTTATTTCTAAATGAGTTTATTAATGGCCAACAGATTGAAAAAATTGTCACTATCAATAGAAATTGAGTAATTCCTGATTGAACAAAAATACTGAACTCTTGATTAGAGATCCGAAATGCTTGCCTAAACGACTGTTCCATTTGGCTGCCAACAATAACAGCAAGAATCATTGGTGCAGTAGGAATAACCAGTTTGTGCATAATAAACCCAACTATACCTAATAAAATTAAGATATAAAAATCTACCACAGAATTCCCAATGGCATAGCAGCCCACGAAAGCAAGCCCTAAAACGATAGGATATAAAACATTCGCAGGGATAGCGAGCATACGAACTAAAATACCTGCTAATGGAATATTTACAAAAGCCAGAATAATATTCGCGACAAATAAACTTGCGATCAATCCCCACGCTGTTTCTGGATGCTGGGTAAATAAAAGCGGCCCAGGTTGTATTCCTAACATTAATAAGGCCCCCATCATGACTGCCGTCGTACCTGAACCAGGAATACCTAATGAGAGCATAGGAATCATCGCTCCAATGGATGCTGAGTTATTTGCTGATTCAGGAGCGGCTAGGCCTTCTATCGCACCTTTGCCAAATTCATCTTTGTTGGGTGAGAGTTGTTTCTCATTATTATAACAAAGTAACGATGCCATTGTTCCCCCTGCGCCGGGGAGTGCCCCGACAATAAAACCAACAGGGGCACTGCGTAAAATGGGCCATTTCGATCTGCGCCAATCCTCTTTACTGATCCAAATCCGTTTAAACTGAGTCTGTGCTTTTTTACTACCATCACCTAAGGTTGTCATGCTTTTCAGCACTTCTCCTAATGCATAAATGCCAATGATCACCACCAAGAAGTCAACACCTGTTTGGAGCTCAAGGGAACCAAAAGTAAAACGACTTAATCCGGATTGAGCATCAATGCCGATTGTTGCAATCGCTAACCCTATTGCCATAGAGAAGAAACCTTTCAGCATATTGCCTTTAGACATAGAAACCGTCATCGAAAGGGCGGCTAGCATTAACATAAAATATTCTGCTGGACCAAATCTAATCGCAAAATTGGCTACAGGCTCAGCAAGAAAGGTCATGAGCACCGCAGCGATAGTACCTCCGATCAATGATGCGATTGCTGAGATAGCAAGTGCGGCTTCTGCACGCCCTTTCATTGCCATCGGATAACCATCGAAGGTTGCCGCCAAGGCAGCACCGTCTCCGGGTGTATTGATTAAAATCGAGCTACGGGAACCACCAAACATCGCCCCCATATAGATCCCTGTCATCGTAATTAATGATGCCGTAGGCCCCATGGCATAAGTCATGGGCAATAGAACGGCAACGCCCGTCGCCGGACCAAGACCCGGTAGCATGCCGATAATCGTTCCCATGATCCCACCAAGTGTTATCAGTAGAAGATAATAAGGCTGTAAAGCAATCCCAAAGCCATTAAAAAGATTCGTAAATATATCTGTCATAGTTAATTTTCCTTAACTAAAAAGTGTTCCGCTAGGTAAATTAATGGATAATAATTCATTGAAAATGAAGTAAATCCCAACAGAAAAAACCACACTAATGACTAATGATTGCTTCCAACGTTTAATACCACATGTAACCATTAACATCATCAGCATAAAAAACATCGTGCTTATAAGAAAGCCAACAGGCTCAAACATAAAAGAATACAGCAAGGAAATTAAACATGTTGATAATACCCTATATGTATTAATCTTATTTTTTGAATGCTCATCAATCGTCTTCATTATTGCTGTCATTGATGGAGAAAATCGACCACTAACGACTAATAATAATCCAATCACAATCATAAAAATCGAGATCGACAAAGGCATAATAATCGGTTCCCACTCATTACCAAATATAGGCCTTGGTAATAAATAGGCGTAACTACCATAACTTAAGCCAAAGAGAATACTGATAATACCGGTCAATCCATCCCAATTAGATTTACTATAATCTTTCATATTTATATCATCCATAAATGTACAAGAGAATAAACCAATACCTATAACGATAATTTTTATCTAGGCGATTGGTTTATTTCTGTATTGAAAATTTATATAACTCTAGAAAACTTCTTTAATCAAGGCATTATATTGTTGATTCGTATTTTCTAAGAATGGTTGAAAATCATCAAAATCCAGATAAGCATCATCCCATCCATTGCGTTGTAATGCGGCTTTCCAGCTATCAGTATGAATCATTTTCTCTAAAGCATTACGCCAATAATTGATGGCTTCTTCTGGCATATCTTTCGGTCCAAATAAGCCACGCCAATTTTCAAAAACCACATCAATTCCCTGCTCTCTAACGGTAGGAATTTCGGCCATCATCCCTTCACCTACTCGTTTATCAGCAGTTTGAGCTAATGCTCTCAACTCACCACTTTGTATTAAACCAGCTACATCGCCTAAC
Organism: Vibrio metschnikovii CIP 69.14; assembly: GCF_000176155.1. Classification (GTDB taxonomy): domain Bacteria; phylum Pseudomonadota; class Gammaproteobacteria; order Enterobacterales; family Vibrionaceae; genus Vibrio; species Vibrio metschnikovii. The sequence goes on from NZ_ACZO01000007.1 coordinate 88,907, forward strand.
CCCGTTGAGATCAAATCAATGTGTCCGCCTAAAACCTGAGCAACAACTCCACCGTCTTGAAATGATATATAATCTATATTTTTTAAATTATTAATCCCAGCAGCTTTCGCCACTAAGAGAAATTGAATATGGTCCATTGAGCCAGCAGCGGATGTACCACCTATTTTAATAGACTTAGGATCTTGTTTTAGCGCCTCCATAACCTGATTAATTGAGGTATAAGGAGAATTTTTAGGCACAACAAAAGCGGCATAATCCGTAATTAAGCGCGCAATAGGGGTCGTATCTTGATAACTGTATGGTGTTAAACCGACTAAATGAGTCAGTAAGATCGGAGGAGAATAAACAGAAATTAAGTCTCCTTTACCTTTCTGACTTTGCATATAAGCCAAATTTACTGCACCTCCGCCACCGGGACGATTAATCACCGGTAGATTCGCATTAATAATCCCCTCATCTTTTAATGTCTTAGCTACGGTACGAATCGTAATATCCCATCCTCCACCCGCACCCGCTGGAGCAACCATATTAATGGTTCTTGGAGGATATGATTTCGCAAAAGCAGAGGATACCCCTAATAAAGAGCTAAGTATTATCAACCATGTTACAGAGATATATTTTACTTTATTCATCGTTCTATCCTTGTGTCTGACTTAATGTAAATTATTTTTATAGTTTTTAATCTGGCTTATATTGTTGCTCTACTAACAATTGTTAATTAAAACAACTTATAATGCTTTCAACTTGTTTACATTAAGTGACAATAAAGTAAATTAACGAGAGAAAGGACACTTTTTACCATACCGCTTATGGTGTTTATGGTTTTTATGATGTTAATTATTGACCGACAAAGGTAGACGTCAGCTAAACCATTGATCTAAGTAGTAGCTGACACCAATCTGAAAAAACATGACGAGTTTATGAAATAATGATTAAGAGTTTTTACTCTCGATCAACACCGAAATCCCTTCTTCTGCTAATTCTTGTCGGACACTGATTGGAAATGCCCGGTCAGTGATCACCACATCAAAACACTGCATATCGAGCGCATGAAAGGTGGCAACTTTGCCATATTTAGAAGAGTCAGAGACAAGGATGACTTTTTGTGCTGCCGCTGCGACTGCCCTTTTGACAATGACCTTAGGCTCACTGGGCGTAGAGATACCGCGCAGATTCCATGATGAAGTTGAGACAAACGCGATATCCACATTCATTCCCGCCAGAAAGTCTGACACTTTACTCCCTACGCTGGACTGATTCTCACGATCAATTCGTCCGCCCGTATGATAAAGCTCGCTTTTACTGTGATGGGTTAGAAAAGCCGCAATAACAAAATCGTTAGTAATAAAAAGCAGATCATCACGGCTAGCAAGTTGATGAGCGATTTCCAGTGTAGTGGTCCCAGCATCAAGATAAACCGTAGCATTTTGTTGCACCAACTGGCTAGCAATAAGGCCAATCATCGCTTTCTCATTAGCGTGTTGCGTCGCTTTAGCATCATGAGAAGGCTCCTGATGCAGCACTTTAGTCAGTTGCACACCGCCTGACACGGACAATACCTTACCCAATTTTTCGAGTTTAGCGATATCGCGACGAATGGTCATGTGCGACACCTCTAATTGCTCAACCAGTTCGTTAATGCTGATCACTTCCTGTTGTGAAAGCAGAGATAGGATAGTTTTGTGACGTTCTGCTGGAATCATAATGACTTAGCTATAAGTAATGAGTGTACTCATATTATCAGTCATCAGCCATGGTGTGAAGTTGTGTTAACTATTGTTAAAAACAAACAAATTCTGGAGAAAAACTGAAGCTGTAAAGTGTGAACATCTAGTTATTTTCCATATTATTACTAATGATTGTTAACATTTGTGACAAATGACGCATGACACCTCGCCGACTATCACATAGAATCACAATTAGTAACACAAATTAACATCAATCTTCAATGCGAGATAAGTATATGGATAATCAAACCGTGAAATCGATAGCGGTGATCGGATTAGGATCTATGGGGATGGGGGCTGCAAAATCCTGTATTCGCGCAGGACTCGATGTGTACGGCATTGACCTCAACCCAATCGCTCTCGAAACACTAGGTAACTACGGGGCGAAAGCGGTAGCTAGCGACGCCAATCTATTTGCTCACGGACTCGATGCGGTTTTATTGTTAGTCATCAACGCCAAGCAAGTGAAATCGATTTTGTTCGATTCAGGTTTAGCCGCCAACCTAAAACCAGGCACAGCCATCATGGTGTCTGCCACCATCTCTGCCCAAGATGCAAAAGATATTGAAGCGGGCCTTAAGTCTTACCACCTGCTGATGTTAGACGCCCCCGTTTCCGGTGGTGCAATAAAAGCCGAAGCCGGTGATATGACCATCATGGCATCCGGAAGTATAGAGGCGTTCACTAAATTGGCTCCCGTGTTAGCGGCAACGGCAGGCAAAGTTTATAACATCGGTACCGAAATTGGTCTTGGTGCTACCGTCAAAATCATTCACCAACTTTTGGCAGGTGTACATATTGCTGCCGGAGCTGAAGCGATGGCCCTGGCCGCTCGTGCCAATATTCCTCTCGATTTAATGTACGACGTGGTCACTAACGCGGCAGGTAATTCTTGGATGTTTGAAAACAGAATGAAACACGTTGTTGATGGTGACTACTCGCCAAAATCAATGGTCAATATCTTTGTTAAAGACCTTAATCTGGTCGCCAATACCGCACAAGACCTGAAATTCCCTCTCCCACTAGCGAGTACTGCACTCAACATGTTTATCTCTGCTAGTAATGCAGGTTTTGGTCAAGAAGATGACAGCGCAGTGATCAAGATTTTTGATGGCATCAATCTACCTGGCATGGAGAAATAATTATGTTACTTGGAGTCATTGCTGATGATTTTACTGGCGCAACCGATATTGCAGGTTTTCTGGTTGAAAATGGCATGCGCACTGTACAGCTCAACGGCATACCAAAGAAAAACATTCATGTAGACGCCGATGCTGTGGTCATCAGCCTTAAATCCCGCTCATGTCCCGCTGAACAAGCCGTCAACCAATCACTAGAAGCGCTTCGTTGGTTGCAAGTTCAGGGCTGCCAGCAGTTTTATTTTAAATACTGTTCGACTTTCGATAGTACTGCACAAGGCAATATCGGTCCGGTGACCGATGCCCTACTAGCAGAACTAAATGAAACCTTCACTATCGTTTGCCCAGCACTGCCAGTTAATGGCCGTACCGTATTCAATGGTTATCTATTTGTGCTTGGTGAACTCCTGAACGAATCGGGCATGCGCCACCATCCTGTAACACCAATGACAGATTCGAGCTTAGTTCGTCTGATGAATAACCAATCTCAAGGTGAATGTGGTCTGGTTAATTATCAAGTCATTGAGCAAGGTGTAGACGCCGTTGTTGCACGTTTTGCTCAATTACAAGAGGAAGGAAAACACTACGCGGTTGTTGATGCCATTAATAGCAATCATCTGATTACTCTCGGTCAGGCAGTGGAATCACTCAAATTTATTACTGGTGGATCAGGCTTAGCTGCAGGTATCGCTCAAAATTGGGCCAACAAACTGGCCGATCAAAGCGAAGCTCAATCGGCAGGCTTACCGACAAAAGCACCCGGTGTCGTGCTTTCTGGATCTTGCTCAGTCATGACGAATCAACAAGTCGCCCGTTATCAATCGGTAGCACCGCATTTTGCCGTCGACGTCGAAGCGTGTCTACGCGATAAAAACTATGTACAACAAGCGTTTATTTGGGTCACCGCGCAACTTGATAGTCACTACGCACCCATGGTGTATGCCACCGCAGATCCAGACAAACTCAAAGCCATTCAGGCGCAATACGGTGCGGCCACTTCAAGTGAAGCGGTAGAGCAATTTTTCAGTCAACTTGCCCATCAATTGCAAGAGTTTGGGGTTAAAAACTTTATTGTTGCTGGCGGTGAAACGTCCGGAATTGTAACCCAAAGCCTTGGTGTCACAGGTTTTCACATCGGACCACAAATCGCCCCAGGTGTGCCTTGGGTCCAATCTATCGACGGTTCACTATCGTTGGCACTTAAGTCAGGTAACTTCGGCGATGAACGCTTCTTCGAAAAAGCACAGGATTTTTATCTATGACAGAACAACAACTTAGAGAACAGATGGTTAGCCTTGCACGCTCCATGTTTGAACGTGGTTATGCCACGGGTGGTGCAGGAAATCTATCATTGAAATTACCGAACGGCCATTTTCTCGCTACACCAACAGGCTCTTCATTTGGCCGTTTAATCGCCGAAGAATTATCTGTGGTGGATATTGAGGGTAATCAGCTCTCCGGCAAACGTGCTTCAAAAGAGATAGCCTTCCATCTAGCTATCTACCGAAACAATCCGAAATGTAACGCAATTGTGCATTTGCATTCTACTTATCTGACAGCGCTCTCCTGCATCGATAATCTCGATGCTGATAATGCTATTCGCCCTTTCACACCCTACTACGTGATGCGTATCGGCCAATTACCTGTCATTCCCTATTTGCGCCCGGGTGAACCACGTATTGCCGAAGAACTGGCTAAACGTGCCGCTGATTACCGTGCATTCTTACTGGCTAACCACGGCCCAGTCATCACTGGCGCCGATCTAGAAGATGCCGTGGATAACGCTGAAGAATTAGAAGAAACCGCCAAGTTAATGTTTTTACTCAATAACCATCCAGTTCGTTACCTCACAGAGGTCGAGGTGGAAGACCTAAAAGGGAGAGGAAAGTAATGGCTAAATTTGCTGCGAACCTTACCATGCTGTTCAACGAAGTGCCTTTTATAGAACGCTTTGAGCATGCACATCGTGCTGGCTTTAAGGCGATCGAATTTTTGTTTCCTTATGCTTTCGAACCACAAGTGTTGGCGAAAAAATTAGAGCAATACGGGTTTGAACAAGCGCTGTTTAATATGCCTCCCGGCGACTGGGATGCCGGTGAAAAAGGCTTCGCGGCTCTACCGGGGCGTGAGCAAGAATTTAGGCAAAGTGTCGCCACCACACTGATGTATGCCAAAGCACTCAACTGCAAAAAAGTACACGCTATGTCAGGCATCATCGATCCAGCGTACAGCCTGCAACAACACATCGATACCTTTATCGCCAACATTCGTTACGCTGCGGATACCTTTGCCGAACATGGCATTGATGTACTGATTGAACCTTTAAACCATCGCGATGTTCCTCATTACTTCATTGCTCATCAACGGCGTGCCGTTGAATTGATTCAGATGGTTAATCGTCCGAATGTGAAATTACAACTCGATCTGTACCACGCACAGATCATGGATGGTGATCTGGATGTTCTGATCCGCGATTTAGCGCCATTTACTGGCCATATTCAAATTGCGTCAGTGCCACACCGTAATGAACCTAGTGACGGTGAAATCAACTACCCCTATCTCTTCGATGTACTGGATAACTCCGGTTATGACGGCTGGATCGGGTGCGAATACAAACCTAAAACCACTACCGAACAAGGCTTAGGCTGGGTCAAGCCTTACTTATAACGCTCATAACAATAATAACAAGCAATACAACAAGGACATGTGTATGAACATCGTAATCACTGGTGGTGCCGGATTTCTCGGATCTCTACTAGCTCAAACCCTACTCCAACAAGATTCAGGTTCGATTCAGTCTTTAATGATTGTCGATCGAGTCAAACCCAACGGTGCTATCACTGAAGATCCACGAGTCAGTGCCATCGTCGCCGACATCACCGATCCACAACAGGTGGCTACCTTGATTGGTCCGAAAACCACTCATGTATTTCACCTTGCTGCGATTGTATCGAGTCATGCAGAACAAGATTTCGATCTTGGAATCAAGGTCAACTTGACGGCAACACAGTTAATGCTTGAACAGTGTCGTCAAGTCAATTCAGAGATACGCTTTGTATTTTCTAGTTCGCTCGCGGTGTTTGGTGGAGCATTACCAGAGGTAGTGACGCCAATGACGGCGACTCAGCCCAGTTCTTCATACGGTACACAAAAAGCCATAGGCGAACTGTTGGTGAACGATTATGGTCGCAAAAATCTGGTTGATGCGATCAGCGTTCGTCTGCCAACGATTTGTATCCGTCCCGGAGTCCCCAATCAGGCCGCGTCATCGTTCGTGAGTGGCATGATTCGCGAACCGCTAAAAGGTCAAACATCCAACTGTCCAGTGGATCTTGACCTCGGACTGTGGATATCCAGCCCAGAAACTGTCATTCAGAATATTATCCACGCAAGCCGACTGGAGCGTAGTGCTATCCAGGGTTATCGAACTTTTAACTTACCCGGTATTAGAGTTACGCCACGCACTATGCTTGCTGCCATGGCAGAGCAAGTGGCTCCTTCTCGCACTGATCTCGTCACCATTAAAAAAGATAAAGCGATTGAATCGATCGTAGCAAGCTGGCCTCAAGCTATTGATAATACAAAGGAACTCAACCTAGGTTTCAGTGTTGATGCCAATTTCAATGCCGTTCTTTCTCGCTACCTTACGACTTGCTCAGTCGTAGAAATGGAGGATGCATAATGTTATCTACTTCCGTTATCGGTTTGATCATCGCGGTATTTGTTTTGATATTTCTGGTTCTGCGCACTCGGGTTCATGTCTTGATCGCAATGCTTGCAGCCGCTTGTATTGCGGGCTTGATTGGTGGATTAAGTGTTAATGAAACTATGTCGGCCATCAGCCAAGGATTTGGCGGTACCTTAAGTGGCATTGGCATTGTCATTGGTCTGGGTGTCATGATGGGAGCCATTTTGGAAACCTCTGGTGCTGGAGAATCCATCGCCTATCATTTCATTAAATGGCTAGGTAAACGAAAGGAAGAGCTGGCGTTAGCGATCACCGGATACATTGTCAGTATTCCCGTCTTTGTCGATAGTGCCTTAATCATCCTTTATCCAATTGCTAAGTCTTTGGCTAAGACTTCTCAACGTTCGATTCTCACTCTTACGGTCGCACTAGCAGGTGGTCTTGTCGTCGCTCACCACTGTATTCCACCAACACCTGGACCATTGGGAGTAGCAAGTATTTTTGGTGTAGATATCGCTTCGATGCTCGGTTTTGGCTTGCTCATCGCTTTACCATCAGTGGCCGGAATTGTCATGTATGCGCGTTGGCTAGAGAAGCATTTCCCTGAGTACGCGACACCAGTGACGTTGGCTAAAGCACCAGAAGAGCAGAAGAAAGTTCACGCGGACTATATGGCGTCAAAGTCAGAAAAAGCATTACCCTCTTTGACTAAATCAATCATGCCTATCGTGGTACCGATTTTACTGATCCTAGCAAATTCGCTGACACAGCTGGCAGAGAAACAACTCGGATTAACGGGATTTAGCACCAGCTTTTTGGGTCAGGCTATTCAATTCCTTGGTCACCCGATCATTGCACTATCGATCAGTACATTACTGGCGGTATACACTTTGACGCCATACCTAGACAAAGCAGAGACAACCGCGAAGCTGGAACAAGGCATTTCAACATCAGGGATCATCCTTCTCGTTACTGGTGCTGGCGGCGCTCTGGGTAACGTACTACGCGAGTCAGGCGCTGGGGCTGAAATTGCTAACCAAGTCGCCTCATTGCCCATCTCACCAATCATGATCCCGTTTATTATCGCAACATTAGTGCGAGTTATTCAGGGCAGTGGGACGGTTTCAATGATTACCGCGGCATCCATTTCTGCACCAGTTTTAGCCGAGATTCAAGATGTGAACATGCTTTTTGCCGCTTCCGCTGCAACAATGGGCAGTCTATTCGCGGGGTATTTTAATGACAGCCTATTCCATATTGTCAACCGTCTAATGGGAGTGACAGAAGTTCGCAAACAATTGGTGATTTGGACCATTCCAACCACTCTTGCTTGGGCGATTGGCGGTACGTTGATCATGACACTGAACCTTATTTTTGGAACCGCTGGCTCTATTTATGATCCTCTATTACCTCTTGTTATTCTCGGCTGGTGTCTCTATTTTATGAGTTCACAGAGTCGTTCAATGAGTCAGAGCCTTACCAAAATAAATCATTAATATCCATTTCCCTTTTTATAAAAGCGGAATGATTTAAATAAACCGATGAAGATAGCTACCCTCATCGGTTTATTCTCGATAAAAATACCCAAATTACCGATAGAGTTTCATCACCACGGCTTGGACTGAAAAAACTTGTTGTAAATATTCTAACCACTGCTCAGCAATATCGGCCAAACATTGATAGGCTTGTGTATTTGCCGATTGTTTCAACAGCGTAAGGTAACGGTAACTCCAAGGTAACAGATGATGAGACAGTAATAGTTGAACACTCTTTTGACTTGTATCATTACCAAGCAGTTGGCTGAGTAGCATTAACATAAGCCCAAAATGGTCTTCTGGTTCACGTAATCCTGTATCAATTTCAAGTCCATGTTGACGTAAGAAAGTACGTAGCGTTAACGTCGTCTCTCCAAAAATAACTTGTTCTTTATCTAAATAAACGGAACCCCACGGTGGCGCTAACATGGTTTCTCTACCTTCAAAAAGCTGTTGATAATCGTCTAGGATCGCTTCTGGTGTGTCTTTTTTCAGAGCAACCAGTAGATCAATAAAGGGATGAGAAGGCTGTTCGGACCACTGGGCCAACTGATGTAATATTTCTTGGTTCTTAGGATGCGATAATGGGTAATACAGCAAACTCCCTAAAACAGAGCTTAGCGTAATAATATCATTCATATAAATAAACTCTCTTTATCTACCAAGAAGGAGGCTACCGCCCCCTTTTTACGTGTAAATTAACGTGAGGTTATAAACCGACAGTCATATGTAAACTGTAGAAAATACCACGACCCAAAAACTCTGCTAACAATACACACACTACACCCAGTGAAATAGGCAGTAGTGCCCGTTGGGAACGCTGCCAAGTAGGCCACCACCATAATACTAGCGCCACAACTAATAATAAGTATTGGATACTCTTGAGCATGCCGATATTAGGCAGCAGATCGACCGCTGACACAATAGAGGTTTGGATATGCGCCAGTTCCTGTAGTTGAGCAAAACTGGCTAGTACACTCACAACCACACCCAGTACGCCTAAAAGAGGCAGCTGTTTCTCAACGATAGTTGTGCGATATCCGGAGCCAGTTAGTAGTGTACAAGCAACGATGCTCCCCGAAATAACTGCCGTTAATACGAAACTTAATGGTGTATACAGCGTATGCCCAAGTTGGAACGGTTTCAATCATATATAGCCGAGCCATAGCATACATAAAGATGATACCCATCACCATTGCGGTCACCATCAAGCCTCTACGTAATGCTGCTGAAGCTACCTTGAGAACACTCAGCAACCACAGTAATCCCCCGAGTGCAAAAAAAAGGCTACCCGTTAAGATTTCATTAGATAACCAAGAATGTCCAACTCGATTAAAAGCATTAAAAGCACGTAGTGGACTCCCTAGATGGAACGTCGACGCAGCAAAACCAATACCCATCAAAACCCAAACAAAAAATAAGCTTTTCATCATGGACATTTTTTGCTGTTCACTCGGACTGCCAAATAAAAACAGTAAACAGACCAAGAAAAAAGCGCCTACTGCCGTTTGGGCGAAAACGGTAAAGATCACTAACGGAAATTCATGCCAAGCCATCTTACACCTCCTTCGGATTTGCTAAGAAACCCGTTTTATCGCCCGTAGGACGAGCATTTTTATTGAGTTTAATGACAATGTTGGGCTTCGTAATGAACGATGAAGGAAGAGGAGCAACATCCGCATTAGTGCCGTATTTGGCTCGTAATTCATCAATGGGACCAAACTCGAGTGCTCGCAATGGGCAAGAAGTCACACAAACAGGCTCCAAACCTTGCCCTACTCGCTCATAACATCCATCACACTTCGTCATGTGACCTTTTTCTTCGCTATACTGCGGTGCACCATAAGGACAAGACATCGCACACAACTTACAGCCGATACAAACCGCTTCATCAACAATCACAAAACCGTCTTCGCGTTTGTGCATAGCTCCAGATGGACAAACCTTCGCACATGCTGGCTCATCACAGTGATTACAAGCAATCGAAAGATAGTAAGAAAAGACATCTTGACGAAAGGTTTCCCCTTCAACGACCCAATTTCCACCTTCATAATCGTAGACACGACGAAAGTTAACGCCAACACCTAGATCTTTATTGTCTTTACAAGAGAGCTGGCACGTTTTACAGCCCGTACATTTACTGGAATCAATATAAAAACCATACTGTTTCATAAGTTAGTCCTTGGGTTATACGCGCTGAACTTGAACAAGGTTAGTGTGCTGAGGGTTGCCTTTCGCCAATGGGCTTGGCCGTTGAGTCGTCAACACATTAATTGAGCCTGCTTGATCGACTTTTCGACCATCGGGCGTATACCAAGCTCCCTCACCTAATGCAACCACGCCAGGAATAATTCGTGGTGTGACCTTAGCTGGAATACGTGTCTCTCCACGGTCATTAAAAATACGTACACGATCACCATTTTTAATTCCACGAGCTTTAGCATCAATCGGATTAATCCACATTTCTTGGCGAGCTGCTTCTTTTAAAATATCGATATTGCCATACGTAGAATGGACTCGAGCTTTAAAGTGGAAACCGGTTAATTGCAATGGATATAGTGAACGTTTTGGATCATCCCACCCTTCAAAGCTTGAAGTGTAAACTGGTAGAGGATGAATCACATCACCTTCAGGGAGCTCCCAAGTTTGCGCAATTTCCGCCAACCGCTCAGAATAGATCTCTATCTTACCCGAAGGTGTCGATAAAGGATTATTCTGTGGATCGTCACGGAATGCTTTATAAGCGACATAATGACCATTAGGATCTGTCCGTTTCACGATACCCTGTTGACGAACTGTTTCAAAATCAGGCAAGCTAGGATCAAGCTTTCGCGTTTCCGCATACAGATAACGTAGCCACCCTTCTTGATCTCGCCCTTCAGTAAAGGCTTCTGCCACACCAAGTCGTTTGGCAAGCTCTGAACACATTTCATAAATTCCACGAGCTTCAAATTGAGGCTTAATCGCTTGATCAGCATAAATGAAATACGGCATATTGGCTGCTTTACCATCCATACAAAAATCGGCTTGCTCTGAAGTGGTCAAATCTGGCAATACAATATCCGCGTATTTCGCAGAGGACGTCATGTGATTATCAATCACGACGATCATCTCGCAAGTAGTATCATCTTGCAGGATCTGATGAGTAAGGTTGATATCAGAATGTTGGTTAATTAAGCAGTTGCCAGCGTAATTCCAAATAAATTTAATCGGCACATCCAATTTATCTTTACCACGAACACCGTCTTTTAATGCTGTCATTTCTGGGCCGCGCACAATAGCATCCGTCCATAGGAACATCGGAATGGAGGCTTTGACTGGGTTATCCAAAGTAGGAAAACGAACAAACGGAATGCTGTAATCCGACTCACGAGCGCCTGAACCGCCACCACTAATACCAACATTACCGGTTAAAATGGCCAGCATCGCCACAGCTCGAGATGCAATTTCTCCCGCAGCGGTACGTTGTAATCCCCAACCTTGGTGAATGGCACAAGGTTTGATTGAACCAATTTCGCGGGCCGTTTTAATGATAATGTCAGCCGGAATTCCGGTAATGGCCGCCGCCCATTCCGGTGTTTTTGGGGTTTTATCGTCACCGAGTCCTAAAATATACGATTTATAATCACTGTTCGCCAGAGCGGATGCTGGTAATGTTTTTTCATCGTAACCCACGCAGTATTTATCTAAGAAAGGTTGATCGACCAAATTTTCTTTGATCATCACATACGCCATTGCCGAAATAAACGCGGTATCGGTACCCGGACGGATAGGAATCCACTCATCTTCTCGTCCACCCGCCGTATCAGTATAACGAGGGTCAACAATAATAGTACGCGCATTCGATTTTGCTTTACTTTCTACATAATGATGAATTAACCCACCACCAGACATGCGCGTTTCTGCAGGATTATTACCAAATTGCACAATCAGTTTGGCGTTTTCCAAATCAGAGAACGAGTTACCATTTGCCCAACCACCATAAGTATAATTTAGTCCCTCAGCAATTTGTGCCGTAGAATAATCGCCATAATGATTTAAATAACCCCCTTTTAAGTTCATCAATCTAGCAATTAATGTTTTACCCGGTGGCCAAGAACGAGTGACTGTTCCACCTAATGTTCCTGTACCATAGTTAAGGTATACCGCTTCATTACCGTAATCATCAATGATACGTTGCAAATTATTCGCAATGTCGTCGTAAGCTTCTTCCCAACTGATACGCTTAAATTTGCCTTCCCCTCGTTTCCCAACTCGTTTTAATGGGTATTTGAGACGGTCTGGATTGTAAACTCGACGACGCATCGAACGACCACGTAAACAAGCACGAACTTGTACATCTTTTGCTGCATAGTTATCAGTGCCTGTATTATCGGCTTCTACCCATTTTATCTCGCCATCCACTACGTGCATACGAAGCGGACATCGGCTACCACAGTTAACCGTGCAGGCACTCCAAACCACTTTTTCATCCGCTTTAGGTGTTATTTCTTTAGCTTGAGCAAGCGTCGATTTAAAAGGAAGAGGAAGAGAACTGGTAACGGCCGCAAGTCCTCCAAGCATCGAACTGGATTTAATAAATCCGCGCCGCGTGATATCGGGTGACAATAAGGTTTTAAATCGGTTTTTGATCATCATGAACATTACCCATACATGGCCATATATAGCACAAAAGAACTTGTCGAATTAGCCTATCCTTAAACTTTTCAAATAATAATCAATTGCACTCAAACGTTTATTAAATGGGATAACCCAACACCAAAGTACAAATGAGAACTATTTTCTTTTTTGATGCTTATTCTAATATAACCCCAAAATCAATCGTAAACCTTATTGAATGAGGATTATCCAGGAAATACCTTTTCAACAAAAATATAAATCGATTCATTATAATAGTTTGATAAATTATTGGTGTTGATTTAAATCATTTATTGCTAAACCAATAAATACATAAAAATAGATTCAAAAAATACATTAGAAATAATCATTTATAACATGAATGGTTTTGAGTTATTGAAAATCATTCTTAATACTTGATATGATCTTTCTACAGATTAATATGACCTTACTAATCATAACGCCACCTTAACATTAGGTGGCGTTATGATATTTAATAAAATTTTCAAGTGTTATAAAAAGGCTTTATAAGGTAATTCCGGCTCATCAACGAAAATATCTCTAAAGCCCCTGAAATGTTGATAATGCATACGCTCTTTATCGGTTGGGTAGGTGTATTTGCCACCCACTTGCCAAAAGAATGGTGCAAAACCGTATTGCAGACGATCTTTTTTCATTTGCCACAACACTTCAATTTCACGTGGGTCATTTTGGAAGTTAGCCCAAATATCGTGATGAAATGGGATCACCACTTCACAATTTAATGACTCTCCGGCACGTAAAATATCAGAAGAGGTCATTTTATCGGTCACACCACGTGGGTTTTCACCGTATGAGAGTAGCGCCACATCAATATTGTAGTCATTACCATGTTTTGCATAATAGTTTGAATAATGCGAATCACCCGAGTGGTAGATAGAACCACCGGAGGTTTCAATCAAATAGTTGACCGCGCGATCATCCATACCATCAAGAATCGTTTTATCATAAGATGAAACACCTTTAGGCAGCGTGATCAACGCAGTGCGGTCAAACGAGTCCAGCACTCGGATACTGATATCCCCGACTTCAATGCAATCGCCCACTTTAGCCACAATGCAGCGCTCACTCGGTACTCCCCAACCTTGCCACAGGTCAACGCAAGCCTGTGGCCCAATAAATTTCACATGTTCACCACAATTTTGTAGCACCGCCGCTGCGACATTAATATCGATATGGTCAGCGTGATCATGCGTCGCCAACACCGCATCAATCTCTTTGATGCCAAACGGGTCCAACACAAAAGGCGAAGTTCTTAAGTTGGGTTGCAGTTCACGCACGCCCCCCATTCGCATCATTTGGTGTTGTTGGTTCATAAGCGGATTTTTTTGAGTTTTCTTACCCGTTCCACACCAAAAATCGATCGAAAGATTAGTATTCCCGGCACTTTTTAGCCAAATACCGGTACAACCGAGCCACCACATAGCAAAGGTGTTAGCTTCCACTTCGGTCTTTTCTATCTCTTCATTCAGCCAAGTTCCCCACTCAGGAAAGGTACTTAGAACCCATGAATCGCGTGTAATTTCATCAATTTTACTCATAACAACACCTTTTATTTCACGATCAGTTAGACAAATTTTGGATGTAGGGAGCCAAGCGTCTTCATCCAAAGCGAAGACACTGAGCCTGTGTTTATTATTAGAATCTGTAGAGCGAAGTGCTTTCTATACCAGAATCACTTCTGTCCCTTGCTGTTGTAGTGCTTGGATAACTTGCGGATCAGCCGCCTTACCAGTGATAACAATGTCAATTTTATTAGCCGGACAAAATAACATGCCGGTACGCTGCCCCACTTTAGAGCTGTCCACCACCACCACTAACTTGCCAATTTGTTCCAGCATCTGTTGCTCGGCAACGGCGGTGAGCATATCGGTTTTGTAGAGGCCATTTTCCGTCAGCCCTTTGCCACTGGTGAACATCCAATCTCCAGCGTAACCGCCTAACGAGTCTGGGGCGGGGTTGAGGAAAATGTTTTGCGCTTTGTTGTACTGTCCACCAATGATGATCACATCGTTGTGATCTTCATTAATCAAATAACTGGCCAGTGGAAAATAGTTAGTCACAATTTGAACATCTTGGCCGCACAGCTCTTTACCGAGCAAGAAGGCGGTCGAACCGCAGTTAATCACCACACTGTCACCGGGTTTGCAGAGCTTAGCCGCGGCCATGGCAATCTGTGATTTTTCATGAAAATGATCCGTACTGTCGATATTTAACGGCGTCCACGCTCGCTTTCTAATCTCTAAGCGTTCAGCACCATTGCGAACTTTCTTCAGCTTACCTAGCTCATCTAACTTAGAAATATCACGGCGGGCCGTTGCTGGTGACACGTTAAATTTCTCAATAATATGCGTGACGTTGATGGTGCGCATATTGTCTAGCAAAGACAGTATCTCGTTATGTCTTTGTACTTCGTTCATGGTTATCACCTTATCTTTTCATCAAGTGATTACTTGGTGATTATTTATGATTTTTTTTGATTCTATTTCTCATCCATCACAATGTCAAACACTGGACGGACAAAACTTCCCTCTCGCTCACAATAAATTTCAAGTCATTGATTTTGTTTGATATAAGGTTTCAACTGTGACTTGAGTATCAAATAATGTCTCCCGCTGGTGGAGAAATTGATAAAAATCAAAATAATCACAAACGAGCATTGAATGATTAGTTTTGATTGGTAAAGTCTATTTCGTGAGCAAAACAAGATGGAAATCAGCATCACCTTGCTGAACCACTCTGACCTACACCCAGCTTCGAGTAAGACGGGAATACACATAACGATAAATAAGAGAATCAAGGGGTAAAGATATGCAGTTCATCTACGATATCTTCTACATTTTTTATAGCCAAGTAATGACTAAAGCACCTTTGCTGCTGGGCTTAGTCACCCTTATCGGTTACTGGTTATTAAGAAGAGACACCACTACCATCATTAAAGGGTCGATCAAAACCATCGTCGGCTTTATGTTGGTACAAGTGGGTGCAGGGACCTTAGTGGCAGGCTTTAAGCCTGTGATTGAGAAATTATCGGAATATCATGGTTTAACAGGCTCGGTTATCGACCCGTACACCTCGATGATGGCCACTATGGAAATCATGGGGGATGATTATTCTTGGGTCGGCTATACCGTGCTACTGGCACTGGCGATCAACATCTTGCTCGTTTTGCTGCGCCGCTACACGGGCATTCGTACCATCATGCTCACGGGACACATTATGTTCCAGCAAGCGGGATTGATTGCCGTGTTCTACCTTGTACTCGGTGCGAGCATGTGGGAAACCATCCTTTATTCAGCTGTTTTGATGGCGCTTTACTGGTCGATCTCCTCCAACATTATGTTCAAACCCACTGAAGAAGTTACAGGCGGTGCCGGTTTCTCCATCGGCCACCAACAGCAAGTGGCATCTTGGATTGCGGTTAAGGTTGCACCCAAGTTAGGCGACAAAAACGAGAGTGTCGACCACCTTAAACTGCCTAAATGGTTGCACATTTTCCACGACAGTATTGCCGCCACCGCGATTGTGATGACGCTATTTTTCGGCATTATTTTGCTCTCCTTTGGTTTAGACAACCTGCAAGCGATGGCGGGAAAAACCCATTGGTCTATCTACATTCTGGAAACTGGCCTTAAATTTGCGGTAGCGATTCAAGTCATTGTTGCAGGGGTGCGCATGTTCGTTGCCGAACTGTCTGAAGCCTTTAAAGGCATCTCAGAGCGCGTGATCCCTAACGCGGTGTTAGCCATTGACTGCGCCGCTATCTACGCATTTTCGCCTAATGCCATGGTGTTTGGTTTCATTTGGGGTGCGATTGGTCAATTTACCGCGGTGCTGGCCATGCTAGCTTTTGATGCACCAATCATGATCATTCCCGGCTTTATTCCGATGTTCTTCTCCAACGCAACCATTGGTGTTTTTGCCAACCACTTTGGCGGCTGGCGCGCGGTCATGAAGATCTGTTTTGTGATGGGTATCATCGAAGTAGCTGGTTCCGCATGGGCCATTCACATCTTCAACCAATACGGCACCGAATTCAGTGGTTGGATGGGCATGGCCGACTGGGCGCTAGTCTTCCCACCGATCATGCAAGGCTTATCCGTCTCAAAACTGTTCTTCTTTGTGCTGATTGCATTGGCTGGTGTGTACATGTTCTTCGCCTCTAAAAAACTGCGTGAAGAGGAAGATGCACAAGGTTTGGTAAACATCAGTGACGATCCAGAAGTCATCGCCGCCGTCGAACAAGCACTGAAAGTCAGTGATGGCGTGCGCCCGGTCAGCATTTTAGCCGTGTGTGGCAATGGACAAGGCTCCTCAATGATGATGAAGATGAAAATCGGTAAGTATCTAGAGAAGAAAGGCATTCCACATGTGATGGATTCCTGCGCAGTGTCTGATTATAAATCTAAACTCGCCACAACCGACATCATCGTCTCATCAAAACATCTCTCTGGTGAGATGGAGCCCGGAGAAGGCAAGTTTGTGCTCGGCGTACAAAACATGCTGAATCCGAACTCTTTTGGTGATGAGCTGCTCGATATCATCGATAAAAACTTTGTCACTTTGAAATAGCTATTGACTACAAAACGATAAGTACAAAAACAATAGGTGCCAGACGCTCTGGCACCCACTCTGGAGATAGAACCATGGGACTGAAACAATCACTGATCGACAATGATTCCATTCAATTAAATGCAAAGGCGAGCACTTGGCAAGAGGCGATAAAAATCGGTACGGATAGGCTGATCAAATCAGGAGCCATCCACCCCTGTTATCACGATGCTATCATCAGCAGCGTTGAACAATTAGGCCCGTACATCGTCATCGCGCCTAATCTTGCCCTGCCTCATGCTCGCCCTGAAAATGGCGTGATAAGAACCGCCTTTGCTTTAGTGACGCTACAAACACCTGTCTATTTTGACGGCGAAGATGAACCGGTCGATGTTCTGATCACCTTAGCGGGCAGCTCATCTGATCAGCATATGGAAGGATTAATGGAAGTAACCCAAGTGCTGGATGATGAAGAGAGCGAGACAGGCGTTGATCTCGATAAACTGCGCCGTTGTCGTACCGCGCAGGATGTTCACCAAGTGATTGATCAAGCGTTAGCGGCGCAATTGGTCGAGTGAGGATGTCATGTATAGCGAACTAAAACAGCGAGTATTTGCGGCAAACCTTAAGCTTCCCCAATACGGTTTAGTCACTTTCACTTGGGGTAATGTGTCAGAAATAGACCGCGAGAAGGGCGTCATCGCCATCAAACCTTCTGGCGTGGAATATAATGTGATGAAAGTCGATGACATGGTGATCGTTGACCTTAACGGCGCGATTGTGGAAGGCACACTCAATCCATCCAGTGATACCGCCACTCACCTTGAACTCTATAAAGCTTATCCAGAGATTGGCGGTGTGGTACACACTCATTCGCGCAGTGCCACTATTTGGGCGCAAGCGGGCATTGACATTCCTGCTTTAGGAACCACTCACGCCGATTATTTTTACGGTGACATCCCCTGCACACGCAAACTTTCTTGCGATGAAATCGCTGGCCAGTATGAGAAAAACACCGGCCTTGTGATCATCGAAGAGTTCAAACATCGGCGCATTGATCCGATGGCGGTGCCAAGCGTGATTGTCGCTGGGCATGCTCCTTTCTCTTGGGGCAAAGATGCTAACGATGCAGTTCATAATGCCGTCGTATTGGAGGAGATTTCCGCCATGGCGCTCGCGACTCGTTCGCTCAACAGTGGCATCAAAATTCAACCGGAATTATCCGATAAACACTATCAACGTAAGCATGGTGATAACGCTTACTACGGTCAAAGGTAGCGGCTATGTATAAAGTTCTCGCGCTCGACCTTGATGGCACGGTGTTGACTGATGAACACACCATTCACCCACAGCTAAAACGGGCGATTCAACAGGCGCAACAACACTGCAACGTGGTTATCGTGACTGGCCGTCACCACACGGCGGCTAAACCCTATTATCAAGAATTGGGGCTCACAACCCCCATCATCTGCTGTAACGGCACGTATGTGTATGACTACCAAAATGAAAAAGTGCTCAAGCACAATGCGATTGCCAAGCACGATGCATTGAGCTTTCTCGCTTTGGCTAAAGAGTTTCAAATGAAACTGGTGATGTATGTGACCGACGCGATGACCTATTCCAAGCATAGCCCAATCGCTTACATGCAAGCCTTAGAAAAATGGGCCAGCCAGTACCCACCAACAGCACAGCCCAAAATCGAGCAAATTGACTCGTTTCATCACCGCGTCGAGCAAGAAACGTTTATTTGGAAATTTGTGGTTGAAGGGCTACCGAGTTCCGTTGAACGCCTTGCCCAACAAGCTTGGGTACAAGAGACATTCAACGGTGAGCGTTCATGGTCGAATCGCGTCGACTTTGCTGCCAAAGGCAACAGTAAAGGTCAGCGCTTGGCTGAATATGTGCAATCGCTCGGCTACCACGCTAATCACGTGCTGGCTGTCGGCGATAACCATAACGACATTTCAATGCTCGACTACGCCGGGCTCGGTGTGGCGATGCTCAATGCCGACGAGACGGTGAAATCCCACGCCAAACTGATTTGTACAACCGATAACAATCACGACGGGCTAGCCCGTTTGATCCGTGACAAAATTCAAGGATAACTCTCATGACCAAACCAATGATCCAAATCGCTCTCGACCAAACTGACCTTATTTCTGCCATCGAAGTGGCAAAAAACGTAGCAAGCTTTGTTGATGTCATCGAAGTGGGCACCATCCTCGCCTTTGCTGAAGGCATGAAGGCCGTAAAAACGTTACGCCATAATCACCCTGACCATATTCTAGTTTGCGATATGAAAACCACCGATGGCGGCGCTATTTTAGCGCGGATGGCATTTGAAGCTGGCGCGGATTGGATCACCGTTTCTGCCGCAGCGCATATCGCCACCATCAGCGCTTGTAAGAAAGTCGCCGATGAACTGGATGGTGAAATCCAAATCGAAATTTACGGCAACTGGACCTTTGCTGATGCACAAGCGTGGATTGATCTTGGCATCACCCAAGCTATTTATCACCGTTCAAGAGATGCCGAACTGGCTGGTATTGGTTGGACAAGCGAAGATGTTGAGAAGATGCGAACGCTATCCGATATGGGGCTTGAACTTTCCATCACAGGTGGCATCGTGCCAGAAGATCTCTATTTATTTGAAGGCATTAAGGCCAAAACCTTCATTGCGGGGCGTGCATTGGTCGGTGAAACAGGTCGCGTCACTGCCGAAGCACTGCGCAGTCAAATCGATCGTTTTTGGTGCTAGGAGGCCGTATGTATCAACATTTGCCACGCCAACGTATCGGGTTGTATGAAAAAGCGCTCCCCAATCATTTCCGTTGGGAAGAAAAGCTCGCCACAACGAAAGATCTGGGGTTTGATTTTTTAGAGATATCTGTTGATGAGTCGGATGAACGTCGTCAACGCTTAGACTGGGATGATGCAACCATCTATCAGCTACGAAGATGGTGTGAGCAATACCAAATCCCGCTGCAATCGATGTGCCTAAGTGCACACCGCAAGTTTCCTTTTGGCTCGTCAGACCCCGCCATTAGAGAGCAAGCTATTTTGCACATGGAGAAAGCGATTACCTTAGCTTACAAACTGGGCATTCGTACCATTCAACTCGCTGGCTATGATGTCTATTACGAACCCGCTAATGAAGAAACTCATCAACGCTTCATTGAAGGCATGCAGCTTGCCGCCAAACTGGCCGAGCGTGCTGGCGTGATGCTGGCGGTGGAGATCATGGATACCCGCTACCTTAATTCACTCAGCAAGTTCGAAATTCTCAAGCGGCAAGTGCCCTCACCCTATTTTATGGCGTATCCAGATGTAGGCAACATTTCAGGTTGGAACTACGATGTGTGCACAGAATTGACCTTAGCCATGCCACACATCACGCAAATCCATCTTAAAGATACCTATTGTGTCACCCCAAACTACGCTGGCCAATTTCGAGATTTAGTGATTGGAGAAGGAGAGGTTAATTTCGACGCCATTTTCCAAACCTTGAAAAAGACACACTGCGTTGCTCCGCTGGTGATTGAGATGTGGGCACAAAATGAATATTGGCAGCGCGACATTCGTACCGCTCAACAGCGATTAAACCAAGCGTGTGACGCCGCAGATTTACCTCGTTTATTTAACCTATAGCTCGTTTATTCAATCGATAAATCGTGCTCCGATGCATCTTTTATGCATTATTTATCCTGAACTTGGATATGGCCGCGCCCGCTCCCCCGTCAGCGCGGTCTCTTTTCTTGGCAAATATTGACATCGCCAACACAATCGCGCAGAGTTGCCTCTTGATAACGCCCCGATGCATAACACTCTGAGAACCAATGAAATTACTTCACTTACAACTCTTCTGGTATGAAAAGCATCACACCCTTTTAGAAATGGAAGCGCTCCCCACACTGACGCCAACCCAAGAACAAGCGCTGATAGAGTGGGTCAAATGTCGACGCAAAATATTAAGCTTTGAGGCCCACCAGCATACTTGGGTAAAAGTGAATGTAGACGGTTTTTCTTCTGCCTTGCATTTAAAGCCGAATGGCACGTTGGTCGAACGAGATCTGTTTGGTGAAAAAACACTGCAAGGATTATGGAAAGTCATCGACGGTTTGTTATTTATCAAAGTGATCAGCGGTGAATTTATTGTCGAATATCAGATTGTTGGCCATAACGAACACAGCATTCACTGCGGTATTGAGTACATCAACGGTCGAGTCAGTACCTACAGCAAATTTATTCAAACAACATAATTCAAATACGAGCCAAGGTTTATTCTCACAACAATCCCAGAAGATCAAAACTTTCTATGCCGAACGTCGAGTACGAACAAAAGGAACCCCTTTATCATCGACCAGTACATCTGCATCCACCTGATACAGTTGATATATCAATTCGGAAGTCAAGAGATCTTGCGGTTTCCCTTGAGCTAACAACTGCCCTTGTTTCATCACTAAAAGATTATCTGCATATTGCGCGGCAAGATTAAGATCATGCAACACCATAATCGTAGTGTATTGATGCTGACGAGTTTGCTCAACCAAATGCTCAAGCAACACATGTTGATGGTGTAAATCGAGCGCACTGACAGGTTCATCCAGCATTAAGATGGAAGGATTACGCATCAATGCTTGAGCAAACAAGATCATCTGGCACTGCCCTCCACTTAAGGTTCTGACATCTCGATGCGCCAAATGACGTAAACCTAAACGAGAGAGGATCGACAAGCCATCATTCAACATCCTATCATCAATGCGCATACTCAAGGCATCCAAACGCCCAAGCAATATCACTTCAATCACCGACAAGTTGACATCAAGATGAATATCTTGTGGCATGTAACCAAACTGTTGACGCCATTGCGCAAGATGGTGCTTATTGAGTATCTGTTGATGAAAACGGATCTCACCTTCTTGCCATCGTATATCACCAAACAAGGTTTTGAGTAAGGTACTTTTTCCTGTACCGTTAGGACCAAGAATTGCCGTTACTTGACCCGGTTGCAATGAAAAACTGACCCCATCCGCCAAGACTAAATCACCAAATCGAACATGAAGATTGTTAACCTGTAACATATTAACGCGCCTTGCCAATAATGAGCCAAAAGAAAAAGGGCACTCCAACAATGGCAGTAACAATACCAATTGGGAAAAGTGCTCCTGGAACAATTACTTTCGATAATACAGAGGCGGTAGAGAGTAAAAATGCGCCAATTAAAAAGGATAAGGGAAGAAAGAAACGTTGATCCTCACCGACCAAAATCTTAGCGATATTGGGAGCGACAATACCAATAAACCCAATAATACCGACGAAACTGGTCACCGTTGCCGTCATCAGTGCAACGAGAAATAATGTTTTTAACCTGAGCCTAACAATATTCACTCCGAGGCTTTTTGCCCGCTCTTCCCCTAAACGCAATGCCGTTAACTTCCAAGCATCTTTTAGTAACAGTACAACACTCAAACTGACCACGACAGCGATGATCATCAAGTTATTCCACGTTGCTTTCGATAAGCTGCCAAACAACCAAAACAAAATTTGCTGGCTTAGCTCCGGTGAAGAGATGAACTGCACTAATGAAAGTAAAGATTGAAATAAAAACAGCAAAGCTATGCCTGCTAAAATCAATTGCCCAGACCCAATATGACGTACAGAAGCAAGAGCAAAGAGAAAGCAAGCAGAAAGCATACAACACACAAAAGCACCCAAGGGAACCGCAAAATGGCTCTCTATGCCTAGCGAACCAACATAAAGCACTAAAGCGGCACCAAATCCAGCTGCGGCAGCCATTCCCAACGTATAAGGGCTCGCCATTGAATTATTCAACAACGTTTGCATTTCTGCACCGCCGACCCCAAGCGATCCACCTACGAAGATAGCCATTAATGCAATAGGCAATCGTAAATTTTTGACAATCACTTGTGTCGAAGCATCAACCTGAAAAGGAAGCCCGATCCATTCCAATAATGCATGCAGTACCGAGGTCACATCGATCATCGAGGGACCGGTCATAATATCTAGAATAAAGGAAGCAATCAGCAATAAGCCGAAGCCAAATAACATCCAACTACGGCGACGTTCACTTTCTCGCTGTGTCATAACAGCATCTTGTAATGTATCAGAGATCATTTTTTATTAATCCAGTTTTTCGTAGCCAAAACAACTCGTTGAGAAGAAATTCAATGGCAACCTGACAACACCCTCGAGCATTTTTAGTTTTGCAGTGATCAAACCTGATGCTGAGATAATGGTAAAAGAGGTGAGCAAAGTCTTTCTTTTCATTCTTATTTTCTCGAACACGCCTGTATATGCGTGACTCGTACCAGCATTGAATCAGCGCGCATTATGCGGCCTTGGCCGCGAATACTACCATTCAATAAATAATAATTACCACATATTGAGTATCTAAATAATAACTATTTGCATAATTATTTAGTTTATTCTTATAATCATGTCAATGGTCCGGCGCATTCAAGCGCCAAATATGCATTTAATAGCAAATGAAGAGTTTATCGTATGTACAAAAAATTCCTGATCATGGCTGCAATGGCTTTTAGCACCACAGCTCTCTCAGCAATGACTACCGTTACTGATGTATTAGAAAGGCAAGTTACCTTTAACGCTCCCGCTCAACGCGTTATTGTTGGGTTTTACCCTGAAGACTATATGGCTATTGGTACAGAAGCGGCCTATGACAACGTCGTTGGTATGTCAAAATACATCTGGCAAGCTCGGCCAGCCAACTGGGAGATGTATGTTAACCATCGTCCCTCACTGGATGATATCCCTGAAATTGGCCGAGTAGATACCAATTCATTTTCGATAGAAAAAGTGATCAGCCTAAACCCTGACCTTATCCTATTAGCCGATTGGCAATATAAAGCCTTGAGCACAGAAGTCTCTCGCCTTGAAGCAATGGGGGATTCCTATTGTGGTTGTCGATTATAATGCTCAAACGGTAGAACGGCATGTAAAAAGCACCCAACTGATTGGCACCATCACGGGGCAAGAAAGACGGGCTGAAGCCATTGCGAATGAATATCAGGAAAGTGTCGAGAAGATAACTCAACGACTGGCTGCGGCAAATAAACCTCAACCAAAAATCTATACCGAATATGGTGCAAGCGGTGTAAATGAAGTGGGCTACACCTTTGGTAAAAATATGTGGGGAGCTATCTCAACCATGGCGGGTGGCGATAATATTTCAGCCCCTTATGTCGAATGGTGGGGAAAACTTAACCCTGAACAAATTATTGCCAGCAACCCCGATGTGATTGTTATTACAGGGTATGAATCCGGCACTGCCAGCAATGCAATGCTCATAGGGCAAGACGTCGCCGAAGAAACGGCAAAACAACGGCTAGTGGGCTTTAAACAGCGGCTGGGTTGGTCTTCCATTAATGCAGTAAAAAATAACCGAATGTATGCCGCCTATCATGGCGCATGTCGAACCATTATGGATGGCGCAATGATTCAGTTTTATGCCAAGGCGCTCTACCCTGATGTCTTTACTGATCTCAACCCCGAGCAAGCCTATCTGGATTTCTATCAAAAATATTTGCCAGTTACCCCTAAAGGCACCTTTGTTGCTCAGCTCCCTTAATCCTTTGCCATTGAGCTCAACGCTCTCGTTGGGCTCGATGCTTATCGATTCATCATTCTCATTTTCCTGTAAACTTTTTCATTATTCACAACCTATTAATTGCTTCACTTTTCATCTTCGCTAACGAACTAAACACAAACCTCATCATATGTAGATTCCCGCGCTATGATAAAAATGCTAAAATACTCAACATAAGAGCTGCTGTAATTATGGTTAGTTTGGTATGGCGATCCAATCAAACTCATCGATTGTTGTGATGCCCACCTGATACCTCACCAGCTAAAACCAAAAAACGAAAGGCTACAAACTCAAATGGTTAACAATAAAATTCAATGGTTTCCGGGCCACATGCACAAGGCTCGTAAAGAGATTGAAGAAGCAATTCCGCAAATTGATGTAATTATCGAGGTGCTCGATGCGCGTATTCCTTACAGTAGTGAAAACCCACTGATTTCTCAGCTCCGCGGCGATAAACCTTGTATTAAAGTACTCAATAAGCGTGATTTAGCCGATCCTGAAATGACCGAGTTGTGGATTGCTCATTTAGAGCAAGAGCAAGGGGTGAAAGCAATGGCCATCACCACCGCTAATCCTCAAGAAGTCCATCGGATTTTAGAATTGTGCCGTAAGATGGTCCCTCATCGTGAAGAAGTGGGTAAAAATGTTCGCACTATGATCATGGGGATCCCCAACGTTGGTAAATCGACCATCATTAATACCTTAGCTGGTCGAGCGATAGCCCAAACCGGTAACCAGCCGGCGGTGACACGTCGTCAACAACGGATCAATTTACAAAATGGTGTCGTGCTGTCTGATACGCCTGGTATTTTGTGGCCTAAAGTTGAAAACCCTCACAGTGGATTTCGTCTTGCTGCGACTGGCGCGATTAAAGATACCGCGATGGAATATGAGGATGTGGCTTTTTATACTGTCGAGTATCTTGCCAAACATTATGCCGATAATCTTATTGCACGCTATCAAGTTGATGGCACACCTGGATCGGATGTGGAATGGATGGAAGCCATTGGCCAAAAGCGTGGTGCTCTTCGCGCTGGTGGGCGAGTGGATTTGCATAAAGCATCGGAAATTCTCTTGCATGAACTTCGCCAAGGGGTACTGGGTAAAATTACGTTAGAACGCCCAGACATGATCCCTAATGAGTTAATCGAAGTCGAACAAGAAGAAATCCGTAAAACGGAAGAAAAAGCGAAAATTAAAGAAGAACGCCGTAAACGTTATCTACGTAATAAGCGCTAACACTCACTTCAGAACTTCTTGCATTAAAAAGTCACAGCGTCACTTATGGTTGTGACTTTTTTGTTCTTGCCTCTTATACATCAACACTTCGACTCTCAACATCCTGTGTACACAATACATAAACGTACATTCCAAGACACACCACTGAGTGACAAATCCAATCATGATTAGTAGGCTATCGGGGATCTGAGATGAACACCTCTCTTTAATAAACAACCGCCCGATAATTATCTGCGGAACCTAATCACCAATTTATCATCATACATTCATGCTCTTATATCATTCACGGAACCTAACATGAACAAACGCTGGATTGCAGTCGCCATTGTATTAATGGCTGGCGGTTATTGGGGTAGCGCTCATTTATCAAAACCCAAAGCATCACTACCGACCTTAACGGCACAATTAGGCCAAATTGAAAAACAAGCCATCGCTGTGGGACAAATCGTTCCGGCTCACTCAGTCTCAATTAAATCACAAATTGAAGGTATTGTTGGTGAGATATTCCACCATGTTGGTGCGCATGTGAATGCGGGAACACCATTAATTAAAATCACCCCTAACCCAACTCCGCAGGCACTGACCGAAGCAACCACGATGTTAATGCAAAGTGAAGCCAGTTTAGAGTCAGCAAAACAAAACGTTACCAATTTAGAACGTCTGGTTAAACAGAATATTATTCCTAAAAACTACGGCGACTACATTCAAGCTCAAGCCGATTTGAAATCAAAATTGGCCGATGTGGTACAAAAACGCCAAAACTTAGAATTAATCCGTAGCGGCGAGGCCTCAATTGGTGATGCTAAATTAACCTCAACCCTTACCGCTCCGATCGATGGCACTATTTTAAATTTAAAAGTAGAGGTGGGTGAGCCGATCATCTCTACGGCCTCTAGCCAAGCCGCGACTGAACTGATGTCGATTGCAGATATGAAGAATATGATTTTTAAAGGCAGCGTCAGTGAACACGATGCGGCACAACTCGCGGTTGGGATGCCTGTCACTGTGATACTCGCCCCCTTTCCAACCCTAAATATCGAGGGCGTGTTAAGCAAAGTCGCTGTGCAATCTGAAAAACTCAATAACACCAGTTCGAGCAATAACACGGGGTTTGATAATGGCTTTGAAGTCGAAATTAGCCAGCTCAACTTTCCAGAGGATATCACCCTTCGCTCCGGCTTTTCAGCCACCGCTCATATCATCTTAGAGAAAGTAGAGAATGTGGTGACGGTACCGGAGCGCGCATTACGCTTTCAAGGTAACCAAGCCGAAGTCTTAATTGCTGATGATTCAGAACATGGATTCACTGCACAGCCGGTAACATTAGGGTTATCCGATGGCATCAATGTGCAAATTATCTCTGGGCTTGAAAACCAACAAACGATTGTTGATAACAGTATGCTAGGTCATTCTTATGCCAACTAATGCCTTGATCAATTTTACCCGTTATGGATTATTAGCACTTGCGATCAGTCAGCCCGCTTTTGCTATTACGTTAGAACAAGCTTGGCAAGCGGCAAAAACCGCTGATCCAACCTACATGCAGGCGCAAATCCAATCACAAATTAGTCAAACTGACGTTGCCACTGCCACTAGCGTATTACGCCCATCGCTGAATATCACGGCGCAAACCAGTTGGAACCAAGATGGTGACAACCAAAGGGGTTATGGCGCCACATTAAGTCAAACCCTTTGGGATAGCTCTGCTTGGTCTGCGCTTGATCAGTATCAAGCTCACTATGTCGCTACGCAACTGCGGGCAAAAGCGGAATACAATAGCCTCGCCGCACGTCTACTAACCGCTTATCTTGAATTGGCCAGCGCCCAAGGTGATCTCACTCTTGCTCAAGAGAAATGGCGAGAAGGCGCACAGTTACTGCATGTGACCGAGCAACGCTATCTGGCCGGTAAAATTCGCGCCACAGAGTTAGAAGATATGCGCGCTAACCATGTTGATGAGCAAGCAGCTTTACTCGCCGCACAATCGGCTCTTGCTAGCAAACAATATGCGTTAACGGCACTCATTAATCAGCCAGTTGATAAAATCCATGAAATCAATACGCAGGTATCAGAGCAGCCCACTTTACCTTTTGCGACTGAACAACAATGGATTAAGCTTGCCAAAGACAACAGTCCGACCTTGTTAGCCAGCATACAAGAGTTAACTGCGGCTCAATTTGCACATGACGCCGCTAAAGCCAAATATTACCCGACGCTATCAGGTAGCGTGTCCTATCAAAGTACTGATCAAGGTCGTGATGGTGATTTGAATGCAGGGCTGACGCTCAGCGTGCCTATCGATTTAAATGGAGCGACACGTTCTAGTGTGGATCGCGCTCAACTCACTATCTTAAACAACAAGCAAGCGGTGAGAAAAGTCGAGATTGACATTCAACAAGAAATTCAAACTCGCTTTCATCAACTGCAATTGGAATGGCAACGGATTGAAATTGCCCAGCAACAAGTGCTGGCGCGACAAACCGCGCTGGAAAGTAAACAAGCGGTCTATAACGCTGGCATGACAGAAGCCTCTGAGGTGATCACCGCTCATAATGCGCTGTTTAATAGCAAACATACCTTACAAACCCGTCTGTACGACTACTGGTATCATCGTATTGCTTTACTAAAAACAGTGGGCAAATTGGATGATGAGAATATCGCGTTAATCGCACGAGTGCTGCAGTAATGAACACTCTATTTCTGCAAGTTACCCAAACCTTATTGGCTCACCGCTTACGCAGCACATTAGCCATTATTGCCATTGTCTGGGGAATGCTGTCGGTACTGGTTTTGGTCGCTTTAGGTGAAGGTTTTTATCGAGTGAATACTCAATCCTTTGCGTTACTGATGAGTGATACTCAGATGGCTTTTCCCGGTCAAACCGCTAAGCCATGGCAAGGGCTTCCAGCCAAACGACCGATCCGGATCTCTAAGGAGCAAATGCATGCCTTAGCCAAACAACCAGCGATAGAGCAACTTTCGGTGATGTACGGAAAATGGGATGCTACGGTTACCAACGCTCAAGGACGCTCACTACCAGGTTATGTCGCTGGAGTTGATCAGCATTATTTTGCTTTACAAAGCCTAACCTTACGTCCAGCTTCACGTGCGATAACCTCTAATGATGTATTCAATCATGCGAGAGTAGCGATCATCGGTTGGCAATTAGCCCAAGTCGGTCAATTGGCGCTAGGCGATAGCGTTAAGGTGAATGGCATACCCTTTTTTATTATTGGTATCACTGAGCAAAAAGAAGGTGGAGTGTCGTTAAATAATGAGAGCAATCAACTAATGATTCCCAGCACCACCTTTACTGATTTATGGCAAAGTAACCCCTATTCTTTGTTAGTAAAACCCAAAGCGGATATTCCCGGCGTAGCTTTACGTCATGCCATACAAACGTTTTTTGCCAAGCAACAGCATTATGACCCAACCGACAGCGAAGCGGTTTATTTGCCAGACTTCAGCAGTGGTGCTCAGTTTATTAATGCCCTGTTTCGCGGTATTCAGCTGTTTTTAGGTGCCAGCGGGATGATGACCCTCGCTGTCGGCGCTTTGGGGGTTGCCAATATTATGTTTTTGTCGGTAACCGAGCGAACGCGAGAGATTGGCGTGCGACTGGCCGTTGGCGCGACACCCAAAATTATCCTCTGGCAATTTATACTCGAAGGCACGTTATTGGTTACCCTCGGCTGCGCGATAGGTGTTGGGCTCTCGTATTTGGCCATTGCCACGCTGAATCAGCTTGGTTTACCTGACTGGTTGGGTACGCCGATCATCACCAGTGCTTCGATCGTTGGATCGCTCCTTATCACCGCCTGTCTAGCGTTATGTGCCGCTTATTTTCCAGCTCGCCGTGCTGCACATTTAACGCCAGTTTTAGCTTTAAGTGCGAGAGGATAGCATGCTGCCAATCAGACAAATTATTCAGGAAATGCTGGCAGAAAAACAGCGTCTTTTATTAACCGTTCTTGCTGTTGCTTGGGGTACGCTATGCATCAGTATGATGTTAGCGAGCGGTGAAGGCTTAAGACAAGGCTTAAGCCGTGCTTCGCAAAGCGGCAATGGTCAACTGATTTATATCACACCAGGCTACGCCAGTATCAACAGTGGTCGTTTCTTTACTGGGCAAGCTTTATCCTTACAAGCGCAAGATGTCGATGTGGTTCGTGCATTACCGAGCGTGCAACAGGCTGAGATTAGCGCCGTGTGGGATAAAACCGTCCGTTATCAGGAAAATAGCAGTTGGCAAACCCCGTATGCGGTTAGTCCTGATTATGCTCAACTGACAGGAATAGAAATGATGCCCGGGGGACGCTGGTTTAATCAATTAGATAATCAGCAACAACGTAAAGTCATCGTGCTGGGTTATACCACTGCAAGCCAGCTATTCAATCAAGAGAGCGACGAGGATTTTTTGCAGTCGCCCGTGTTAACCATCAATCCAGTCGGCAAAATCGTTAAAGTCGGTGATGAAGATTTTACCGTGATTGGTGTAATAAAATCCAACGCTTCACTGATAGAGCAAGGCCTACCCATTGATTATGCATTGTTTGTCCCTTTGAGCACTTGGCAACGTTTTCATCCCAACCAACCGATTGCCGCAATTAACGTCAAGCCCATTGCGCAAGCGGATCGTGAACAGTTAGCTCAAGTGATCAAACAAGTGTTAGCCAGAAAATATTCTGCCGATCCGAGTGATGAGCAGTTAATTCAAAGCCAAGATATGCTACTCAGACAAAAAAGTATGCAACGCTTTTTACTCGGTCTGCAAAGTTTTTTAGGTGTGATTGGTCTTGTTACTCTGAGTGTCGCGGGCATTGGCATCGCCAATGTGATGTATGCGACCGTCAAACGCGCTACACGAGATATTGGCGTGAGAATGGCGGTTGGCGCCACCAGCGCCAACATTCGTCTTCATTACTTAGTTCAATCCATACTAACCATGGGGATGGGCGGTATCGTCGGACTGAGTTTCACCTACGGCCTTATACGCTTAGTCCAACACCTGCCACTACAAGGTAACTTTCTTTATGAACAGTTGGGAAAACCCCAGCCAGAGCTGTCGTGGCCCATTCTATTTTTGGTGATGACGGCATTAGTCATCATCGGCGTCGTTGCGGCTTGGTTTCCCGCTAATCGCGCAGCAAACATCACTCCATTAGAGGCATTACAAAGTGAATGATCAATCTCCTCTCGTGCAACTCGCCAATATCTGTAAACATTACCGAAGTGGTGAAGAACAAGTCAAAGCGCTGGATAATGTCTCACTGAATATCGATAAAGGCGAATACCTTGCGATTCTTGGTCCATCAGGTTCAGGAAAATCAACCCTAATGAATGTTCTCGGCTGTTTAGATACACCAACCAGCGGTGACTATATACTGGAAGATAAACGGGTATCATCGTTAACCAATCACCAGTTAGCCAAGATAAGAAATCAAAAAATTGGTTTTGTTTTTCAAAGTTTTAATTTACTTGATTATGCGAATGCGATTGATAATGTCGCCCTGCCACTGGTGTATAGCGGCACAACGCTAAAAGAGAGGCGTCAGCGTGCCGAGCATTTATTAGACAGCGTTGGCCTCGGCGATCGTCGTTATCATAAGCCGAATCAGCTCTCTGGTGGTCAAAAGCAGCGAGTGGCCATTGCCCGTGCATTGGTCAATGATCCGCAAATTATTTTGGCCGATGAACCCACGGGGGCACTGGATTCCAAATCGGGTGCTGAGATCGAAACGCTATTCAATCAGCTTCATCAAGCAGGTCGAACATTAATTATTGTCACTCATGATGTGGCACTGGCGCAGCGCACTCGGCGGATCATTACTATTAAGGATGGTAAAGTGTTATCGGATAAGCCTGTTCATCAAAGCGAATGACGCTGAAACTCACTACTCTAGAGAGAAGATAAGAAGGCTGAGACACTGCCTTCTTATCTTTCTGAATCAATCATCATTTGATGTTGGCTAAGGTCAATAAAATTGACTCCAACTGATCCCATGGCATCAATTGTGAATCAATGACTTCTAAACGAGATTCAAAGCCTTGTAGGGTTAACTCGTTAACCGATAACACCCCGTTATTGGCATTAAAGGCATAACAGCCTTTGGTCGTGTTCAAAACCCCTTTGACCCGTTCAGCGGTTAAGGCGCTAAGCATCGAAAACAGCTCATCAAAATCAAACTGATATTCTGCACCAAATAACCAGCCACAACTGTAGTAGCCTTGACCACGATTTTCTTTACGTAGAAATGCTTGTTCCGGTGCTAAAGCAAACTGTGGCTCTAATTGGGCATGATGATGGTGATGAGCTTCGATATGGCTTGATGCACTTTCCGCACTACGCTCCATATCAAGCATCGAGAGCGATAAATTGCCCTGACTGACTAACTGATAAGCCGCTTTCGCTGGTTGCTGTCTGGCGAACCAAGTCTGGAACATCTCAACATCTGTTGGCGTTGCTTGGTCAACTTTATTGGCAACAATCACATCAGCACTGGCTAATTGATCATTAAAGTTTTGATTCATCAAATATTTATCATTACTTAAATGACGAGGGTCAACCAGTGCAATGGTCGCTTTGAGGTCAACATAAGGCTGATATTGGGCAGAGGTTAAAGTGGCGATAACTTGCTTGGGGTGCCCTAAGCCTGTCGGTTCGATCAATAAACGATCGGGCTTCTGCCTTAACAGGGTATTAATCCCCACAGACATCGGTACACCCGCCGTACAGCACATACACCCACCCGGGACTTCTTTAATTAATGCCCCTTGTTCGGACATTATCGCGCCATCAATACCTATCTCACCAAACTCATTAACCAGCACCGCCCACTTTTCATCCGCCGGTTTATGCTTCAATAAGTTTAAAATCGTGGTCGTTTTACCAACGCCAAGAAAGCCAGTAATAATATTGGTCGGTACTTTTTTTGTCATCGTGGTACTCCTTTTCGCGGAGTATATACAAAAAACAAAGAGGTGTAGACTGAAACGAGCTGAGGAGAAGCGCCTAAACAGCGAAAGGCGCACTGTATGAGCGCGCCTTAATCCTCGGAACTCAATCGTGAGTTGTGCGAATCAGGAAGGCTATAGTTGCAACCTGATCATAATCGAGGCTATTTGAATTGTAGGTTGAATCCATCCAAATTGTAGGTAAGGCTTGCGTTTCCTCCTGTTGAAATACTCTGTTTGCCTTACGTCTTAACTATCGCTCATTTTCAGAAAAACACCATTTTTTTATCGTCTTTTTTTCGGTTGAAATATGACTTTGCGATCCTGTTCAAAAATCATCATTAATGGCGATACAATAGCTATTTTTCCAATTCAATATTTCATTTTTAAAACTACAGTTAAAGGATTGGCTAAGTATAATTTACATTTTGTTACCTCTATAAGGCTATTGTGTACATGCTTGTCCGCGAGAAATTCTCTCATCGATTGTTCAATAAAATACCTAAAGACAGCTTTAGCCAATTTCTTGCCAACGATAAGCTTTCATTATCGATCCTATTTCTATCTATGATCGTCGGGATACTCGCCGGACTGATCGCAACGTATTTCGAACTTGCCGTCCATTTCGTCTCAGAGTCACGCACCGAATGGTTAGTGGGTTCGATTACTTCACTGGTTCCTCTTTGGCTAGCCGCTTTTTTGATCAGCGCTGGACTAGCCTTAATCGGCTACTACCTCGTTCATCGATTCGCTCCTGAAGCCGCAGGCTCTGGTATACCAGAAATTGAAGGAGCAATGGATAACATTCGTCCAGTTCGCTGGTGGCGCGTTTTACCGGTTAAATTTATCGGCGGTATGGGCGCACTTGGCTCAGGTATGGTTTTGGGAAGAGAAGGTCCAACCGTACAAATGGGCGGTGCCGTGGGTCGAATGGTATCTGATGTTTTTCGAGTAAAAAACGATGATACTCGACACTCTTTGCTTGCTGCTGGGGCTGCTGGTGGTCTTGCCGCCGCGTTTAATGCGCCTCTTGCGGGCATTATGTTCGTATTGGAAGAGATGCGTCCACAATTTCGCTACAGCTTTATTTCTGTACGAAGTGTGATCATTGCAGCCGTGTCAGCCAATATTGTGTACCGAGTCATTAATGGCCAACAAGCGGTGATTACTTTGCCACAATATTCGGCCCCAGAATTGAGATCCCTACTGTTTTTCCTATTACTTGGCATATTATTCGGTGCTTTCGGCGTGCTCTTCAATAAACTGATCACCTTGAGTCAAGACCTCTTTGTTCGCATTCACCATAACCTCCGTCATCGTTACCTTCTTACTGGCTCACTACTTGGAGGATGCTTTGGTTTAACTCTGCTCTACATCCCTGAACTTACCGGTGGAGGTATTGGCTTAATACCCTCAGTAGCGATGGGAGAGTATACGACCGGTATATTACTGTTATTGTTTTTAGGAAGGATTGTTACGACTCTACTCTGCTTCGGTTCTGGTGCTCCCGGTGGCATTTTTGCTCCCATGTTGGCATTAGGGACATTGTTTGGCTACGCCTTTGGTTTAATTGTTCAAAGCTGGTTTCCAGAGCTCAATATCGAACCAGGCATGTTTGCGATCGCCGGCATGGGAGCTCTGTTTGCTGCCACGGTTAGAGCACCGATCACTGGTATTTTATTGGTGATAGAAATGACTAATAATTACTATTTAATCTTGCCATTAATCATTACCAGTCTCGGCGCAGTCATTTTTGCTCAGCTTTTAGGCGGCAAACCTATTTACAGCCAGCTGCTGCACAGAACCATCAAAAAAGAGAAACTGCGCCAACAGGAGTTACCCAATGGTCATTAGCTATAAATGTGATCATTTTGTGATAATCATCTAGTGATTGATTACCCATGTTAGACATAACTTGCTAGAATCGCCGCTGTTTTTATGGCTCGTTATGTGTCTCAATGGAGTGAACATTGCACTGGAAAAAATTACTGCATGTACAAAGCGTACCCGCTTCACAAGCAGCCTTGGCATTGGGCATTATTGGTTTAGGTCAAGCTTGGACACTCTACTCACCAACCTGGGGAGCTCTTTTCCATCCCTACTTTGCGCTGTTTGGTAGTTTATTATTACTGCCCGTTTTAGGTAAATATCTCACTAGTTATTCTTCATTTATTAATGATCTCCGTCATCCTCTACACGGCAGTTTAATGGCTCCAATGAGTATGGCACTATTAATTTTATGTGATTATTTAGCGGTTATTTCTCCAAGTATTGCTTATCCAATATGGGCTCTAGCCCTACTGTTGCACATGACCATGATGGTCCTGTTTTTTCGCTTTCAACTCCTGAATTTTAAAATCTCCAATATTGTTCCCAGTTGGTTTCTCTACCCAGTCGGTCTGATTAGCAGTTCTCTTGCTGGGACACAATTTGGCCATACTGTTTTTTCTGAAACGCTGGTTAGTGTCTGTGTTGCTATCTATTTTGTGATGTTACCAGTGGTACTCTATCGCTTAGTCTTTGAAGGCATGCTGCCCAGACGGGCACGTCCAACTTTAGCGATCATGGCTGCGCCGATTAACCTTACTCTCGCCACCTATCTGGTCAATTTTGCTACCCCGGATCCAATCCTCACTGGTGCTTTAGCGGGTATTGCCATCACCATGACGCTATTAATTTATCTTTGTTATTTCAGACTATTGCGTTTAGCCTTTCAACCTTCAATTGCTGCGCTTACTTTTCCTTCGGTGATCAGCGCTATCGCGATGCATCGTTTAACCGATTATTTTTCAGAATTTTACCCACACTGGTACTGGCTACATCTGTTTGGTTTATTTGAACTTCTTGTCGCTACAGGACTCGTCGCTTGGGTTGTTTGGGGGTACTGGAAAATGTATTGGCCATCCCCTCCCGTCATCGTAAAGTAAATCATCAACGACCACGTCGATACTCAATATGGGCAAATAAACCATCATCGTTAATCATTGATAATTTATCATGATCGCTTGCCATAGACAGAACCATAAACCGCTCCTAAACTTAGAATAATTCAACAAAATAGGTGGCACGATAATGAGACAAACCAAACAATTAGCTCACCTAGTACTGTTGTTATTAACATTGATAGTAACAGTACCAACGTTTGCTCAATCTAACTTTCCTACCCAGCCACTGACTATGTTGATTGGTTTTAATCAAGGTGGCAGTACGGATATTCAAGGGCAAGTCCTCGCGAAAGTTCTTTCCGAAAAACTCGGCCAACCCGTTAATATTCTTTACCATCCTGGTGCTGGAGGAGCTTCAGCGGCAGCCATGCTGGCAAACAGTCGCGATCAAGGCTACACCTTTCAATTTGGACTTTCTCTGCCTTATACCTTCGCACCGCTAGCAACTCCGGCTTCTTACCAGTTAACCAGTTTTCGATACGTGGCTGGTATTACTCTTGATCAAATTGCTTTAGTCACCGGTCCTAATACTCCATTTGCTACGTGGAGCGAGTTTATTACTTATGCCAAAGCTAATCCCGGCTTAGTTTATGCGTCGCAAAACATTCAAGATCGATTCGTGATCAATCGAATCATGCGGCGTGAAGGCATTACATTACGTATTATGCCAACGACCGGAGGAGCGGGTATGGCTCCATTAATCCTTTCTGGGGATGCCGACCTTGCCTTTAGTGGCGGCACACATAGCGCTTATACTGACTCAGGACTAATGCGAGTCCTTGCCAGTTTGGCGGATGAAAGGCTTGCCCATTATCCACAAGTACCTAACTTAAGAGAACTCGGTTACGACGTAAGTATGCATGCGATCCGTGTGATTACCGTTCCAGCCAATACTCCTGACTATCAAGTCGATATTTTAGCCAAAGCGCTTCAATCAGTGACTCAAGACGCACGATTTAAAAAAGTCACAGAAGAGACAATAAAAATGCCCGTTATATTTATGAATGAATCCGAATTAATTGAATTATTCAACGCCCAAGTAAAAGAGTACAAACAATTAATTGCAGAGTCTCAATGAATAGTGCAATAGTTAGAATTATAAAATAATAAAATTTTCGGAGAGACACATTAATGCCTTCAAGCTCAGAAATAGGAAAAAAAAGCAAAAAAAATAGGTGGGAACTCAAATTCACTACCCGAATTACTTTGCTATTTGGTTTTCTAAGCTTGTTTACCCTTCTTATTTCCATGTTTTATTCAATACGTACTGCAGAAATCAGTTTGCATTCAGAAATTGAAAATAGTTTAGCGCAGCGACAAAGAACCGTACAAAGTTTAATAGAAAATCGTCTAGATTTATTAGAGGTTTATTTACACACGACTGCATCTAATCAAGTGTTCACTTCATTAACTGGTGAGAACTTTGAGTTTAATAACATTGCTGAAGATATGATCTATATGTTTCAAGATTCAGCATTAGGAGCAAACCTTGATATTTTCTTTTTAACCGATTCCTCGGGCAAGGTTTTAATGGATGCAGGACTCCCTTTATACAATATTGAACCAATGTTAAATTCACTACGCTCCCCGCTACATTACACAAGTGAATGGGCATTAGTGCATAGTCCAAATTTAACCGCCTTACTGAAAGCGACTCCAATTTTTGACCCCGCGAGCATTCAATTACGAGGCTATATGTTTATTGGTTTGGCGATTGGTCAAAACCGAAGTTTTATTCAGACTCTCGCTGAACGGGCCGATTTAGATGCTCTTTCTATTCATTATCAGCAAGCAAGACTGATTCAATACAGTCCAAGTATCGCGCTTCCTGCACATTCTAGTGAAGAAACAACGTCATCACAGATGCGTGCTTATGAAAATCTATATCTATTAAATGCAACCCTGAACATTAACAATAAAGCATATCCCTTAAACTTAAAAATGGGTATCGATAAGCAGAGATTTACTTCTGTTTCTGAACATTATTGGCAAACATTCTTTTTATTATCTGGTGTTTTTTTACTGCTGCTGATTCTTGCCGCTTGGCTTTTACATCTAAGTCATAGCCGAGCGATAAGCCAATTGACCGACTATATTCAAGGTATTCAAAAAGGACTAAGAGTATCATTTTCTCCTACTGGAATATATGAATACAATCAAGTGGGAGATGCGATGCAGCATATGGTGGAAAATCTAAAAATTGCCGCCACGGTATTTGAGTCAGCCGAAGGTATGGTTGTGACCGATGAAAAAAAACACATTCTTAGAGTGAACCAAGCATTTACTGATATTACCGGTTACCAACCAAAAGATGTACTAGGCCATCATATAAAAGTCATTCGCTCGGGTCGTCATAATCAAAGCTTTTACGATGAACTTGAATTGCAATTAAAAACGCAAGGTTCATGGCAAGGTGAAATCTTTAATAAACGTAAAAATGGAGAAGAGTATCTACAGTGGACAATGATCACTGCCGTCATCAGTGATCATGAAGATGAAATCATTAATTATGTGATCACGTTAATTGATATCACTCAACGTAAAGCCGCAGAAAGCAAAATAAAACAGCTCGCCTTCTATGACCAATTAACTGGATTACCTAACCGTCAGTTATTAATGGAGCGCTTAGAATCAGCTCGACTAAATAGCCAAAGAAATGGCCAGTACGGTGCAATTTTATATTTAGACTTGGATGATTTTAAAACTCTAAATGATACTCGAGGCCATGATACTGGCGATAAATTTTTAACCTTAGTCAGTCAACGATTACTTGATTGTGTACGTAGAACGGACACCGTTGCTCGAATCGGTGGCGATGAGTTTGTGATCATTCTTGAACAACTGGATTCGGATTTAGACATCGCCTCTAAACGTGCTGATTTATTGTGCAGAAAGATTCTTGATACATTATCCAAGCCTTATTACATTGATAATATTGAACATTTTAGCACATTAAGTATCGGCGTTACCCTTTTCCTCGGTGAGACCAAAGGGATTGATGAATTACTTAAGCATGCCGACTTAGCCATGTACCAGGCTAAAGGAGCGGGTCGCAATACACATCGATTCTTTAATCCAGAAATGCAAGCCAAAGTGTTAGAGCATGCTGCCATGGCCAATGATATTCGCCACGCCTTAACTCGTAATGAATTCACTTTATACTATCAACCACAAGTCACCCATGATGGTCAACTTACTGGCGCTGAAGCCCTTATTCGTTGGCAACATCCTAAACAGGGGACAATTTCACCAATAGAGTTTATTCCTATTGCTGAAGAAACCGGGTTAATTCTTCCTTTAGGCGAGTGGGTATTAGATCAAGCTTGCCAAGTCCTTGCTGTATGGCAAAACTCACCACTCACTGACTCGCTGGTTCTCGCCATTAATATCAGTGCCAAGCAATTCCATCAAACTGGTTTTGTTCAGCAAGTTCTAGAAGCGTTGCAACGTTATAGAGCGAATCCTGATCGTCTTAAGCTGGAACTCACAGAAAGTATGCTTCATGAAGATCTTGAAGATACCATCACAAAAATGTCGCAACTAAAAAAATATGGGGTGAGTTTTTCTCTCGATGATTTCGGAACGGGTTACTCATCACTCAACTACTTAAAACGATTACCTTTAGATCAACTCAAAATTGATAAATCTTTTGTGCGTGATTTACTCACCAATAGTCATGATGCGGATATTGCTCGTACGATTGTCTCATTGGCGAAAAGCATGAACTTAGCGGTGATTGCTGAAGGCGTCGAAACACAAGAACAAAGACTGGCTCTCGCTAGCTACGGTTGTTTGGATTTCCAAGGCTATTTATTTTCTCGTCCTGTTCCTCTCGAAGCCTTCCCATTTAATTATCCTGATGGTATTCCGACAACAGCCAAAACAAATTAACGCAACTCTGTGGTTAATATTATCAGAAACCGGCTTTGATAGATTTGGATACTGGGTAGACAGACGTCAAAGATAAACTGGAGGCTTTCTTGCAAATGGTAAACGGTTATGAGAGGAAAAACATTTATTAAACATAAAGATAAAAAAATAGCGCATCTAAGCGCTTTATTTGATGACTTCTGACGAATTTTAGTAAGCTTGGAGCGTGCGGCGGGAATCGAACCCGCATCATCAGCTTGGAAGGCTGAGGTAATAGCCATTATACGACGCACGCTTTGTTTGGTCTGGCTTGCTTACGGGGTGTATATTGCCACAGTTATAAGAAAAGAAAAGCCTTTTTTTAGAATTTCAGTTTGTTTGCTTGTAAAATAAACAAATTGATTTCAATGGGTTAAGTTTTAATCTTGTCAGGTCAAATGAGAGGCATTTTTTCTCCCGAAATGTCAATTTTGTTCGCCTAATCAGCCCTATTCCATCATCCACAGAAATAGTTCATGCTTCTACTAAACCACTATCAATTATTTTCATCAATCGAATGTGAAAAGTGATTCCAATCACACCGATATTGGTTATAATCCGCGCGCTTTGTGATTTGTGTTGATAATTGCAAACTAATTTTTAACTAATGCCGTTGGCATTTTCCTGAACTGACCTTTGAGTATCCCAACTAATGAGCAAGATTGATAAAGCGCTACGTATTCTTCTAGCTGGTTTTTGTATCAACCTTTGTCTTGGCATCCTATATGCTTGGAGCGTATTTAATAAAGCGCTCGTCAATGATTTTGGCTGGAGTGCAGCCGATGCTTCGTCCCCTTACGCACTTGCCACTATCGCTTTCTCGGTTTCATTGCTGATCGCTGGTGTCTTACAAGATAAGATGGGACCCCGTAATATTCTTATTCTTGGTACCTCGTTAACCGGATTAGGCATGATTGCCTCCGGATTTGTTTCATCGGTTGCTATGCTCAATATCACTTTTGGGATCATCACTGGTGCCGGCATTGGCTTTGGTTATGCTTGTCTATCACCATCGGCCATGAAGTGGTTTCATCCTTCAAAGAAAGGGATGGTTAATGGATTAATTGCTGCTGGATTTGGCTTAGCCGCTATTTATCTTGCTCCTTTAACCTCAGCACTGATCACTCATTATGGTATTCAAACTAGCTTTATTTTACTGGGTATTGGTGTACTGGTCATTGCAGTACCGTTAGCATGCACCATCAATAATCCGCCAAGTGATTATGTGCCCGCTGAACCAACATTAAAAGCTGGTCAGCAAGCGAAAAAAGTTTCTATCAATAATGATATGACATGGCGAGCCATGCTAAGTACTCCACAGTTTTACGCCTTATGGGTCATGTATGCCTTAGCCGCATCGGTCGGCTTAATGATTATTGGTAATATAACCAATATCGCCAGCGTACAAGCAAGCTTACCTAATGCCGTTTATCTTGCCTCTATTTTAGCGATTTTCAACTCAGGTGGGCGCATTGCTGCAGGTGTATTGTCCGACAAAATCGGCGGCGTAAAAACTCTACTGATCGCCTTTTTACTGCAAGGAGCCAATATGATGTTGTTTGCTCAATTTGACTCTGAATGGACACTGATCATCGGTACTGCCATCGCCGCTGTCGGTTACGGTACGTTACTTGCTGTCTTCCCATCGATCACTGCTGAATTTTATGGCTTGAAAAATTACGGCACCAACTATGGCGTTCTTTATACCTCATGGGGTATTGGTGGCGCAATTGGCGCAGCCGTGGTCGGCTACTCGATGACCCATGGTGGCGGTTATCAGCTGGCTTACAGTATCTCAGCCGCGATGATGGCACTGTGTATTTTGCTGGCTTTAGTAACCAAACCCATTACTCGCCCCGAAGTATTAGAGTTGAAAACCGCTTAATCTTGTGGCTCAACATTTTCCCCTAAAAAAACGCGCTGCTCTAAAAAGGCAGCGCGTTTTTATATACTCGGACACTCTAAAACCAAGGTTTACGACTCAGAATATAGGTCTGCTCGAACTCTTCATCGGACCTCGTCACATAAATAAGAAACTCAACAAAAGCGATAATCCCAATGATCGCTGAAGGGATACCAAGTAACAAAAAGCCTAACAGAAAGGCAAACAACATGATCAACCCCTGTTTGATATACCCTAAGTAAAACTTATGTACCCCTAGCGAGCCGAAGAAAAACGCCAGTAAAGCGGCCACAATTTTCTTCGATGATTTACTACTCGGTAATGGATAAATCGCTGTGGCTTGACCATCCTGAACAAAAAAATCAACAGTAAGACCAATTTTTGGTCCTTGTTCGCCTTTCCACTCGTATATTGTCAGTGGATATCGATTACCGTCCTCACCGGAAATAAGCCCAGTGCGGTCGAACTGATTGAAATCAATAACAGTGCCTTTCATTTTTACTTATACCTCAGATAATGAATGTTGCCATCTCTGCACATTCCCAAAACAGGGTATATACTAACCATGAATAGCCAGTAACTCCCAACTCACGTAAACAACCGGAGGTGTGAGATGAACATTAGAGATAACATTGATGCTTTAGAGCAACAAATTTATGTTGCGTGTTCAGAAGGTGATTTCCAAACGGTCAACCACCTTGAAAAACAGTTAGAGCAACTTCGAGGCAAAATGGAGCATCCTTTCGATGAAGACCCTTATGCACTCGAAGGAAGAACGTTTATTGACGATGATTGGCGATAAATAACGTAAGGGAGTCATTGGCTCCCTTGCTATATCACACTAAAAAAAGCGGATTCGACTGCGTCCACTTTCGTTATCAAGTTGATCATCAACGACTGATGTATCGACACTTTTTTTGCTTGTCTTATTCTTAATCTTATTTTTTGCTTTCTTTTGGTCAGTTTGACGGTTTGAGCTCTGAGTGAGCTTAGATTGCGTATTTTTAGCTTTAGGTGCCGAAGGCGTAGCTTTTTTCTTAGTTGGCGCTTTTTCTGCACTTAATGGACGTTCAATCGTTTCCGTCACTGGCGCATCACAGATCACCAGATAATATTCTTGATTGAACTCAATCAAATCACCATCGTACAATTTACGACGTTTGCGCGCTTCTAGTTCGCCATTCACCGCAACGTAACCTTCAGCGATGACATGCTTCGCTTCTCCACCACCGCTCACTGCATTCGCTAATTTGAGTACTTTGTATAATTCAATCGGCTGATTATCGACTTCTACGCCAATCGCTTCAATTTCTACTTCTTGCTGGTCGTCAACACTCTGACTCATGATCATTTCTCATTCAATATTTCGCGCTAGTGTATACCGAATACACTCACAGACAAGACCAGAAACAGGGCTTGTCATACCTATCTTAGCCAACAAGACTGTCGATTAGGCGGTATCATGACTTATTTTAGGGTTTCATCGCCATTTCTTTAGCAATTAAACGTAATAAAAAGGTTTCTCTTTCAATGCTCATGCCTTTTTTATCACTGCTGGCAATTGTCTGCTCATTATGAGCAATCGCTTGATGGATATTCACCCACATCGGCCGCATGCCATTTTTTATTTCATAATCTTCAAAACGAGTATCACCTAACTGACGATCAGCTTTACAAGTATAACAGTAGGAGATCATATGCATCACATCCGCATCATCTCGATACCAAGGACGAAATTCTTCATAAATACCATAAGGTTGAATATGGTGAATATTGTTAGCACCCGTCTCCTCTTCGAGCTCACGGACTAAGCCTTGAATAATATCTTCATGCTCATCAATGCCCCCACCAGGTAAGGTGTAATCATGATAACGCTCAGTATAGAGCAGCAAAATATCATCGCCATCGGTAACGATCGCTCGTGCAGCTTGGCGTTGGACAATAGTGTGTTGACTGAGTTCAGTCACCTCGGGATGCGTCGCGGTGTGTAAATGTTTCATAAACTACCTTATTATTTCTTAATGACCGATTTTATCATGATCCTTAACGCGGCGTGAGACTCGCTCTGTGTTTTTCTGAATAGATAGAAACGACAACGATTATCATTGCCGAATGATTCATTTACCGCTAAGGTAATAGAGAAAATGATTCCCTACTTTGATGAATAAATATGGCAACTCAAGAAAAACAACGTGACTTCTATCGGGTTACAGTCACCGAGACCAAGCGTCTTTCTCCGAACATTCAACGTATTACGCTACAAGGCGACACGATTGCCCATTTTGGTGAACAAAGTGTTGGCGGCTACTTTAAATTGGTTTTTACCCCACAAGGTGATCCTGATCTCTCGCGTTTAACCCCAACCGAGCGACC
This sequence comes from Vibrio metschnikovii CIP 69.14, assembly GCF_000176155.1. GTDB lineage: Bacteria > Pseudomonadota > Gammaproteobacteria > Enterobacterales > Vibrionaceae > Vibrio > Vibrio metschnikovii. Next base: position 133,153 of record NZ_ACZO01000007.1, read on the forward strand.
GATTTTACGCACTTATACGATTCGTGAATTCAACCCTCATAGCAATCAAATGACGGTCGATTTCGTCCGACATATTACCGAGGATCTATCCTGTGGCTTTGCCGCTCGCTGGGCAGAAAACGCAAAAGTGGGAGATGAAGTATTCATCGCCGGACCAGGTAAAAGCCAGGGCCCGAATTGGGCAGCCGACTGGGTCTGTCTAGCTGCTGATATGACAGCACTTCCTGCTCTAGCAACAACACTAACGAGCTTAGACCCAAAAACTCAAGGCTATGCCGTAATTGAAATTTCTCATCCTGACGATCAACAACCTTTAGTTGCTCCACCAGGAGTAAAAATCATCTGGGCTCATACTGATCAGGGGGAGACATTAACTCAGACGGTAAAAGCTCAACCTTGGTTGGCGGGACTTTGCACCGTTTGGTGTGCTTGTGAATTTGAATCAATGCGTGAACTTCGTCAATATTTTCGCAATGACAAGCAAGTGGAACGCGATCATATATACATCAGCAGCTATTGGAAAAATGGCGTGACGGAAGATGGGCATAAAGTGCTAAAACGAGAAGACGCAGAAGCCAATAGTTGAGGCTAACTGACTTCTGCCTATCATTGGTTTAGGCTTAATTAAAACGCGGCTTGATACTCTACTTATATCCCGTCGCGTTTTATCATTTTTAATCGTCGTAGCATGGTTCCTGCATCGTCAACAAAGATTCAATCACAATGGCATCGTGACGCCAATAACTTATCTCCGTATCGATTAATCCACCTTGTGCATCATACCTCACTCGCTCAATAACCATCGCTGGCGTTCCTTGCGTTGTACGCAACGCTTGTGCCATCTCCCCCAACAGAGATCGACTGGTAATACGATAGCGTATCGTTGCACACTCGGTAAAAAAGTGTTGCTGATAAAGCAAGGTCAGTGATTGGCTTAACTCTAAAGTCAGTAAATTCGGAAAACGCTCTGGGCTTAGATAATTGGTCACAAAAGCAACAGGTCTCTGCTCTAAGCAACGGACACGCTCAAGATGATACACTTCTGAAAAAGGCTTGAGCTGCAATAAACGACTGGCCTGCGGATTGGCTAAACTACTTTTAGCCGTGAGCAATTGAACCGTTGGAAAACGTTGCTGAGTTTTTGCCAATTGTTCAAACGTTAGATTTTGCGTTGGGTCATAACGCAGTGGCGAAGGAGAAATAAACCAACCACGGCGATCTTCTCGATAAATCCGCCCCTCGGCTTCAAGTAAAGAGAGTGCCTCACGCAACGTTACCCTTGTGGTTGAGAATGATTCAGCCAGCTTACGTTCCGAAGGCAGTTTTTGTCTGGCGGATAACTGACCAGAACTTATCTGTTCGATGATAATGTCTTTAATCGCTAAATACTGCACGATAGTCCTTGATTGAAATGATAGTGCTGATATGCATATCGACCGCGCTAAATGTAGAGTCTAACCATACCTGACATGTCGATAGTAGCGCAAAAATGTAAAACTATGGGCATATAGATTGTATTTTCTCTCCATTCGGTTTATGTTCTATAACACAATAGGTGCCAAGCGGTACCATTAAATCAGTTTCTATGCCGCCCTGATACGTTCAGGGCGGTATTTCTTTTTGGAGAAAATAAAATGCCAAACAATAATAACGCGATTATCGTGTCCACTCTGGATATGGATCGAATTAGCGCACTGATGGACAAACTACCTAAGTTGTCTAAAGAATTAGAACGTCTAGAAAATGAACTCGACAGAGCCACTGTTTTAAACCCGGAAGAGATCCCTGCGGATGTCGTCACTATGAACTCTACCGTGAAATTTAAGTTTCAAGGCAGCGACGATGTGATGCAAAAAACCTTGGTGTACCCTCATGATGTGAAGGGTAATGATGATATTTCTATCTTCGCTCCCGTTGGTAGCGCACTACTTGGACTTTCTAAAGGCCAACAACTGACTTGGCCAATGCCAAATGGCGTTGAGCGGACCATCGAAATCATCGATATTATCGATCAACCTGAGCGCAACGGCGAATATAACCGCTAAACGCTTTGACCTGATGCAAAGGCTAACTTTGCATCAGGTTTTACCTACCCCAATTAAGCCAGCAAAATCGTTTTTAATTCGTGTAATGAAGCCACTTCATAGTGCGCGTCGATACCACTTGGTTTTGGATGTTGATGAGTATTCAACCAGCATGTCTCAAGTCCAAAGTTCAATCCACCTAAAATATCAGAGTGTGGATTATCCCCCACCATTAATACTTTTTCCTTAGCTGGGTGGCCCATCATTTCCATGGCATAGGCAAAAATACCTGCATCTGGTTTAGCTATACCAATCTGTTCTGAAATCACGATATGCTCGAAATAGTGCTTCATGCCGGTTTTGGTTAATCGAACATCTTGTAGCTCGGTAAATCCATTCGTGATGATGCCAAGCTTTGCTTTACCACGTAATGCCTCCAATAATTCTCGGGCCCCTGGTAACAAAGTACAGATGTCAGCCATCGCGGTCAAAAATGCGCTATTTAATTCAGCCGGCGTGGTATCCAATTTTGTTGCCCAGAGTTCGAATCGCGTGTGCTTTAGCTGTTCTGCCGTAATATCACCATTTTGGTAGTCCACCCATAAAGGCTTATTAACCTCTTGATATTCCATAAAATCTTGCTCAGTGAAATCCACGCCTTTACGGGAGAACATCAACTGCATTCCTTTAAAAGAATCAAAATGGAATAAGGTTTCATCCGCATCAAACAAAATCCAATCGTACTTCATCATTTACTCCTCAAATTTGCTGAGCAAGTGTAGATTGTTTTTAATAAGATGTTAATCTCATATTAGATCCGTTAACTGATTAAGGAGCAGAGTGATGAAAAAGATTGCTGTGATATTAAGTGGATGCGGGGTTTTCGATGGCGCTGAAATTCATGAGTCGGTACTTGCCCTTTATGCGATTGAAAAACAAGGTGCGCAATGGGCCTGTTTTGCACCGAATGTTGAGCAAACGCAAGTAGTTAACCATCTCACTGGTGAGATCATGTCTGAAAATCGGAACGTACTGGTTGAATCAGCAAGATTGACTCGTGGTAAAGTACAAGACATTGCGGAGCTCAATGTTCAAGATTTTGATGCATTACTGGTCCCAGGTGGATTCGGCGTCGCCAAAAACCTCAGCGATTTTGCAACCAAAGGAGCCAACTGCACGCTCAATGAGCAAGTCGCTAAGGTCTGCCATGCCTTTGCTCAAAGTGGTAAACCCGCCGGTTATTTATGCATCTCTCCTGCACTCATCCCGCTTATTTATCCAACCGGAGTAGAAGGCACCATTGGCCATGACCAACAAACGGCCAATGCATTTAATCAAATGGGCGGAGAACACGTGAATTGTCCCGTTGATGATTATGTTTACGATCAACGTCATAACGTTCTCTCGACTCCAGCTTATATGTTGGCCGAAAATCTATCACAAGCAGCACTCGGCATTGATCGATTAATTAAACGTTTAATTCAGTTGGCCTAAAGCGAGTCACTTTTATTCGAGACCAATAACATTAAATTACTATGCTTGATATACCGCTGAAGATATCCCTTTTCGGCGGTATTTTTTATTGCTGATTTGACTGTATATCGAAACTACTTTGATTTTTAGCAATGTGCAGCGCCAGTGATAAATTTGTCTGGTGTAAATGCTCACCACCGTAGATTGATAGTTGGTGAGAGCGAGGATATCTCTCACTATCATTTGGTATACGGACGTAGACAAACCTACAGCAGCTACCCCCCTTTCTACTTGAAGCTGCAGCGGTGTTGGCTAGGTTCGTTCACCTCAATCACATAGCCTGTCTATGCTCATGGGGACTCACTCACTTGCTGCCTTCCTGCAACTCCAAGTGGTTTGGGTATATAAATAGTAAGCAATAATTTGAGCTATTATATTTATTACACATTAATTAGACTCTCTGAGCCTACGGATCAACAACACATAATAAAGGCACTATAATTGAGTTTGCTAACACGAGCAAAATAATAATATTTCATTAATGACATTATTTTTTATACGACAATATATCCTTTGTCAGCTGGCGCTTACTTTCAACAAAGGATATTAACCATGAAATATGGCACCTCAAAAAAACAACTACCTGAATTTATTCAACAACGATTAGATTTATTTATTAACGACCTTATTGATAGTAATAATAATGGCAAACATTTGGTTCTAGGCAAGCGTCCGAGCACTAATGATATTATTTTACAGAGTAATGATTACCTTAGTTTATCTCATCATCCGCTCATTAAGGCTCACTTAAAACAAGCCATCGATGATAGTACCGATAGTGTGTTTATGTCGGCGATCTTTTTACAAGATGAGGCTGACAAACCTGATCTTGAGCAACAGCTTGCCCAATTTGCTCAATTTGATACGTGTCTACTTTCGCAGTCTGGCTGGAATGCGAATACCGCACTATTACAAACGATCTGCTCAGCCGATACCAACGTCTATATCGACTTTTTTGCTCATATGTCACTTTGGGAGGGAGCTCGCTATGCCAATGCTCATCTGCACCCTTTTATGCATAATCACTGTGATCATTTAGTGAAGCTCATTAAACGTCATGGACCCGGATTGATCGTGGTCGATTCTATCTATAGTACAATTGGTACTGTCGCCCCATTAGCAGATTTAGTTGCGATAGCTAAACAGTATGGTTGCGCTATTTTAGTTGATGAGTCCCATTCACTCGGAACTCATGGTCCTAAAGGTGCCGGTTTGCTCGCTGAACTTGGTTTATCATCACAGGTTGATTTTATGACGGTGAGTTTAGCGAAAAGCTTTGCTTATCGAGCTGGCGCTATCTGGGCGAATAACCATGTTGATCGCTGTTTACCTTTTGTCGGTTATCCCGCGATCTTTAGCTCGACAATTCTGCCTTATGAAGTCGCAGCGCTCAGTGCTACGTTATCGGTAATCCAATCGGCGGATGAAAGAAGAAAACAACTTTTTCGTCACAGTGAGCAGTTACGTCATGGCTTACTTGAACTTGGTTTTACGATTCGTAGTCAATCGCAAATTATTGCTTTAGAAACAGGCGATGAACGTAATACCGAAAATGTTCGTGATTTTCTAGAGAATAATGGCGTATTTGGCGCAGTCTTTTGTCGCCCTGCCACGGCAAAAAATAAAAACATTATTCGATTATCGTTAAACAGCTCACTAAAAGACTCTGACATTCAAAAAATTCTCTCAGTCTGTGAGTCTGCGATACACAATAAGCAACTCTATTTTAAATAATTAAAGATCGATTCAAGGAAAGAGAATTATGCCCAAACAACTTGGAGTTGCAGGCAGGCGGCAAGTGAGTTCATCCCCATGAGCATAGGCAGACGATGTGATTGGGGTGAATGAATGCAGCCAACACCGCTGCAGCTTAAAGGAGGAAGGATATAGGATACAGGGGGAAACCTTGTATCCTATAACCAATCGGCCACTTTATTTAATAATTTATCTTTATCAGCAGGTTTAACAATATAATCATTCATTCCAGCACGGTAGAGACGATTTATCGTTTCTGAGCTATTATCCCCTGTATAGCCAATAATAGGCGTTTTTCGGTATTCGGCCATTGAACTGCGGATGATATTCGTCGCCTGTAATCCATCAATAACTGGCATTTCAACATCCATTAAGATTAAATCCATAGTATGTTGTTTTAATATCTCTAAAGCTTGTTGACCATCATGAGCTTGATAAACATCATAACCCTGCTTTTCTAATAATATAGCAGAAAACGTTCGTAAAGAATCATTGTCATCGACTAATAAGATGCTTCTTTGATAATTGACTTCTCGTTGTGGTATATTTCCCCTTTCAACCTCAAGCTCATCAATCGAAAATAATAGCTTCTCGATGGTTCCAATACTGTCTTTTAACAAATGACGTATTTCAATTGGATAAATTGTTAAGTAACGAGAGATATTAATAGGATAACGCTTAGATTGGTCATAAATATAACTAATTCTGGCTTCAGTAAAATGTAATTGACCTTCCAGTAAGCTCAATTTATCCCACTGTGTTTCAAATGGAGCTAAATCAATAAAAATAAGATCAAATTCAAATTCATACGCTTCTTTTTGCATCGCTTGACTGAGAGTGAGCATATGCAAAGTAAACCCTAAATAAAAAGCTTGTTCATTCAGATGCCGACTTAATAAACTCGGTTCACCAATCAATAAAATCGATTTAGATTTTAGTAGATCGTGTTTTATCTGTTTGATACGTTCGGATTCAACATCTGGAAACTGAAGGGTAAATTGGGTCCATTCACCGAAGACGGAATGGCAAATAATTTCACCGCCAAATGAATGCATAACTTTTCGACAAAAAGGCAGCCCTAACCCATAACTATTATGTTTACCAAAGGTATAGAAGTCCTTAAAAATTTCTTCGAGCTGTTCTGCTTCAATACCAATCCCATTATCTTTGACAGTAATCACATTCTGCTCATCGACTCGATTCAATTCGATGTTAATCGTAAACACTTCACTACTTTGATAATAAAAAGCATTTTTCAGTAAATTGTACAACGCAAACTTAAGTAAGGTATCGCTACCAAAAAAATCAAAATCTTGATTAACGGTTAATGAAACGGCTGCTCGATCGACGGCCCGTTTGTAGGCAAAAGAATGAATAGCATTTTCAACCACCATAGCAGCGGATAATTTTCGAAAGGTCGACGTTGAGACACGATGCTGATCAATTGACGTTAACAATAAATCTATGGTTTCATTACCAGAATGAATCACCTCATCCGCATCATTTAATATTTCATGCAATTGTTGTAAATCTTGTTGATTAATAATATGAGTTGCTTGGCCTGAATGGGGGGAAGGAACTAGAGTACGCACCACATCAAGAGAAGACTTAAGCGCACTGAGTGGATTACGCATTTCGTGTGCAATTCCTGCACCAAACGATTTTGCTAATGATGCTTTGCTCTCGTGTGATACCTGATTGCGAAAGTAGAACAGATTACCGAATACATAAGTAAAGATAAAAATAGGTACATAAGTCCAAGAAATCATCTGACTAGGGGCGGCATCAACGACAACATAAACCGAGAAGTAAGCGAGTAATACGGAAATAATCGCTTGTGGCAACATCACCTTAGTTTCATGAACTAGCAGAATATGCAAGAAAATCGATGCCATAAAAGACATCGCCCAGACTGTCGACCAATCGTTCATCAACATCATAAAAGAGAAGAAAAAAGGTAAACAAAAGCCTATTGAAAGCAGATAGTAATACGGTAAATAGCGCTGTAATGCTTTGGGAAATGAGTGGCGAAAAGCAATTCCGGCAAACAATAGCGAGCAAAATCCCCGTAGCCAAAACGATTCATAGCCTTGGGGAAACAGGTAAGTCCATACATAATAGTAAATCGGAAAACCGATGAAGCCCATCCATCCAACTAACGTTAAGTTTGGTTCTGCGTATTGGTATATTTTTTTTACCGCATCCATATGAGTTATCGCTGCCTATGATCCATTGATCAATCCTCTATCCTATCTTTGAACTATACAACAAGTTTAATGCTACTGCCGAGGGTTGAGGTCACGATATCTAACCGTAAAGCAATTTGCTCTTTAAGCTCAGCAACGTGAGAAATAATACCAATGCACCGCCCCCCTTGCTGCAAATCAACTAAGGTTTGGATTGCCAAATCTAACGATTCAGGATCTAAGCTACCAAATCCTTCATCAATAAACAGAGTATCGAGGCGAATCCCACCGCTGTAGGCTTGCACTACATCGGATAAACCTAATGCCAATGCTAACGCCGCCATAAAAGATTCTCCGCCCGATAATGTCGCCACATCGCGCCATTTTCCGGTATAGCCATCTTCGACCATTAAATCGAGCCCTGAACCCGCATTACCTTTAGCGCGATCTTCTTTACGTTTTAACCAATAGCGTCCTTTACTCATCCTTTGCAAACGTTGTGAAGCCTGAATTAAGACATCATCCAGCAGCACCCCTAACACAAAGCGGTGCAAACTGACTTTAGCGCCCGTGCGTCCATTGGCTATATCACTTAATGTGCCGTAAATTTGATATTCTTTTTCAAGTTGCACATTGTTCTGATAAAGCGTAACCAACTTGTCGCTCACTTGGCGTAAACTGTCGTAACGTGAACGAACTTCACTGAGCTGCTGCAAGCAAAGCGTAACATGGGCTTGTTGCTGTTCTACCGCAGCCTTGAATTCGGTGAGATTCGGCGGCGTTTGGTTATGCAACTCCTTAGCCAACGCTTCCCACTGGCCTTGTAGCGTCGCAAGGCGCTGCTCAAACTGGCGAACTTTCTGCTCTATGGATAAGCGAGTCTCTTCTGCTAACTTGGCCTGCAGATAATCCTCTAGCGAGGAAAAAGCACTGTCGTTAAGCGCCGCTTGCCATTCCTGGGCTAAACGCTGCTCACTGTCCAACCAATGTTTCGCTTGCTGCTCGGCGCTGATTAAGCTTGCTTGAGCAGAAGATAAAGCCTGTTGAGCCGCAGCTAACTGGGTTCGAGCTTGTAATTCAGCTTGCTGCAACGCGGTGATCTGTTTTTTCACCCGTCCATAGGCTTCACGCACTTGAGCGGCATCCGTAAACTCACTAGCCACTTCAGCTTGTAAACTGGTGACTTTGGTTTGTGCTTCAATCTCTGCTTTACTGGCTTGCTCGACTTTATGTTGTTGCTGCTCAAGTTGTAACTGAGCTTGCTGCAGTGCAGCGGTGATTTGGCTCAGTTGCTGCTCAAAGGTTTGCGGATTTAACAGCGTTAGACGCTCAATTTCAGCAGTTAATGCTTGATGTTGATGTTGCAATGCGGTTAATTCTGGCAATGCCTTGTGCTCGATTTGCTCCTCGAACTGCTTGAGCTGCTGCTGATAATGACTAAGATTGTTTTCAGCCTTTTGGTATTGTTTCAGTTGTTCGGTTTCATTCGCTTGATGATGTTGCTGAGCCTGACGAGCTTGCTGAACCTGATCTTTACTCACCATTTGACCAGAAAATTGTGCGATATGAGGATGATGCTCACTACCACAGACTGGACATGGATTACCTGGTGCGAGTTTCTGTGCCAATTCTGCGGCTTGATTACTGTGCCAATAAAATTCCAACTGATCGGCATGCTGGCTAGCCTGCAACGTTTGCTGCTGAGCCTGCTGATAAGCTTGCCCAGCTTGTTGATACGCTTGCTGTAACTGGTTGATTTGTTGGGTTAAAGATTGCTGATTGACACGTAGCTGAATATGCTCATTCAGTTGGCTACACTGTAGCTGTTTGGTTTCCAAACCGCTTCGTTGGCTAATCACCCGTTCTAATGCTTGCTGCTGATCTTGGCGCTGCTGTTCTAAATCGGTAAGGTGCTTTTTCAACTGCTGATGCTGAGTCTGCGCCGCCTTCAACGCCGCTAACGCGTTAGTCTGCTGATGCCGTTGTTGCTCTAACTCAACCCATTTTTTACCCATACTTTCCAGTTGATATAACTGTTGGCTGAGCGCCTCAATTTGCTGTGCGGCTTGCTCTGCCTGCTGATAAGCTACCGTTGCCACCGTCACTTGCTGCTGTGTTTGACTCACCGCTTGTTGATGCGTTTTTTGCGCTTGTTCAGCCAGCGTCAATTGCTGCCGTACATCAGATAATTGTTGATAAGGTAAGTCGAGCCGCGCCGCTTTTTGGTCTTGTTGCAATCTTACTTGCCACTCATCGAGCTCAGCCTGTTGCGCGGTTAATTGTGCTTGCTCTAAAGCCAACTGCTCTTGCTGGCTAAATTTCGCTTGTAACTCTTGCCCCGCGTGCCATTGTTGCTTAAGAACATCAAGCTTCTGCTGCGCTTGTTGATGGCTTTGCTCGCTGTTTTTTAAGCTTGGCTCAATACTGGTTAGTGCTTGCTGCAATTCCTCTTCACTGGCCATAGCAACAACATTCAACGCCCCTTTTATTTGCTGATCAAATTGCTCTTTTTGGCGACGAATCTCTGCCGCTCGCTCAAACAATTCCCGTTCAATTTGCGTATAAATATGGGTTTGAAATAGCTGACCAAAGATTTGTTCGCGCTCTTTTGAGTTCGCCACCAGTAATTCACGAAATTTACCTTGCGGAATCACCATCACTTGGCGAAATTGCTTGACATCTAGGCCAATTAATTCCAACACAGCGGCAGCAACACGCTTCGGGCTATGAGCCAGAAGCTTCTCTTCCTCATTAGCTATCAGTTCAATTAAGCTGGCCGCATGGGATTTTTTAGTGGTACCTTCACCGCGCTGTTTCGCCACCTGCTGATCTGGGCTACGAATGATCTTAAACCGCCGCTGATGCAGCTCAAACACAAACTCTATTTCCGTCAGAACAGAATCCGGCGCATAATCACAGCGCATTTGATCGCCAGTACGTTCGCTACCCGTGGTTTCACCATACAAGGCATAACATATTGCATCGAGCAGCGAGCTTTTCCCCGCCCCAGTTGGACCATTGATTAAAAAAAGCGGCGCATGACCAAAAGCGCTGAAATCGACTACTTGCTGGCTCGCAAACGGGCCAAAAGCTTGCAGAGTCAAAGTAATTGGACGCATAACTTAATTTGACTCCTGATTTTTGAGTGACTGAATGACTTGGCTAATCGCCTGCGTTTGCAATTCCGTTAACGGCTCTTGCTTGGCTTCAAGAAAAAAATCGCGAAACATATCCAGCTCACCACGCGCCAAACGAGCTCGACCCATTGGCTGCTCACTATCCATCAACATACCCGGTTTCTCTAAATGCAACACATTTGGGTATACTTTGCGCAGCTTTTCCATCGGATCTAAAATGGCATGCTTATCCATTAAACGCACCAGTAGATAATCATCCGCATGAGGGTCTTGCTGACCTTGAGCCAACAAGGTCTCTAATTCTCCCTCGATAATACGCATATCATGGGGGGCGGTAAGCGGAATCGGTTGTGCCGACACAAAACCCTCTTGATTCAATTCCACTAAAGTCATGCCTTTTTTATGATATTGCTCAGAGAAGCTGTATTTCATCAGTGAGCCACTGTAACGAATATAATCTTGACCTTTATATTGCGGCTGATGCAAATGCCCTAATGCAACATAATCAAAGGGTAAAAAGTGCTGGTGATTCACACAGTCAGCGCCGCCAATCGACAGCGGTCGCTCTGAATCTGAAGTACTTGCGCCATCGACAAAACAGTGACTAAGCAAGACATGACGCTGGGCAGGATTGAACGTATCAACGATCTGCTGACAAAGAAATTGATGCGCCTGATCATGAGTGCTGACCTTATTTTTAAACGCATCACGAACCTGCTCAGGATCGCTGTAAGGCATACCATAAAAAGCCACTTCCCCGGCTTGCTCTGAACTAAGCACCACAGGCTGTAACATTTGCGTAAAGTCACTGATAATATGCAAGCCAGACGACTGCATATGTTTGGCGGCAAAGCCTAAACGTTTCGCGCCATCATGATTGCCAGGAATCATGATCACTGGAGTATGTAATTGCTGACAAATGCGCGTTAATACTTCATCCAATAGCTCAATTGCGGCGGTCGGTGGTACTGAGCGGTCATAAATATCACCGGCGATCAACAACGCATCCACCGGATGAAGAGTGATATAATCGATAAGTTGGTTTAAGACCTGCCGTTGATCATCCAATAAAGAGACATTGTGAAAGTGGCGGCCTAAATGCCAATCGGAAGTGTGTAAAAACTTCATTGCCAGCCTATAAGCAAAGGTGATGTTAAGCCTATGATAACCTTAAGCCATCATAAGATCATTGCTTTCATCAATCAGCGGCGCACTTTCAACCGACGCGGGATCAGTTCAATACCATTAGAAAAACGTTTTGCCGACGCATTCAACGCTAATGCCATCGCACTATCGGCGATCAATTCAAACTGCTGGGGTAATGAATTAATTTTAATCGGTAAAAAGTCTAATAATCTATTATCACCAAAGGTCGCCAGCCTTAGTTTATCCATCAGTGCTGGACGCTCTAATAATACGTCTAATACCCCTTCTAATAAGGTATAAGACGTCACTACCACGGCATCGGGCATGTTATCTTGCTCATACCACTGTGCGAACACTCGCCGCCCTTCCTCGCGATTAAAGTGCTCGCCATAACCCAGAACCATTTGCTTATTCGCCTGCTTCAACGCCGATTCAAAGCCCATTTGCCGCTCTTGAGAGATACTTAATTCAGGCAATGCGCCAATCAAACCAACGTACTTCACCTCATCGCTCAATACCGATTGGGTGAGTTCAAAGGCGGCACTAAAATCCTCACTGACCACGCAAGGAAAATGTTCATCATCCAAAGGTCGGTCAATGGCAATCACCGGCGTGCCCGCTTGTTGAACCTGCCAATAAAATTCGCTGGCATCCGCCAAGCTACTGGCCACAAATAAGGCATCAATCCGCCGAGAGACGAGAGCATGGGCAACATTTTTCTCAATTTCTGCATCATCATCAGAGCAGCCAATTAATATTTGATAACCCGCTTGACGTGAATTGTGTTCAAGTAATTTGGCTAATTTGGCATAACTGGTGTTTTCTAAATCGGGAATAATCAAGCCAAACGAGCGACTATTGCCCGCTCTTAACGAAGATGCGGCTAAATCTGGGCGGTAATCATACTGCTCAACAATCGCGAGCACTTTTTGCTGAGTTTTTTGGCTAATGCGATATTTGGTCGCTTTGCCATTAATCACATAGCTGGCCGTTGTTTTTGAGACGCCTGCCAATTTGGCTATTTCATCTAGTGTCATATCCACTACTCGGGTTCTGTGCGTGGGATCATAGAAACAATTTTTTGATCCTTAATTGAGTTGAATTATAAGCTGAATCGATTCAGTATCAAAGCTGAAAGGATTCAGCAAAAGTTTAAATTGGTAGCTAAGTCGAGTTTTTTGGACTAAACCTAATGAAAGCGACTGATTAATAAACTATAGCGTTTGCTAAATTTTTTTAAACTTAAAGCTGAAACGATTCAGCTTAATCATAAATCACAATAATGCGACTCTATACCCAAACAACTTGGAGTTGCAGGTAGGCGGCAAGTGAGTGAGTCCCCATGAGCATAGATAGGCTCTATGATTGGGGTGAACGAACATAGCCCCCCCTGCAGCTTCAAGTAGGAAGGGGATAGTCAGAAAAAGCGACTCGCATTATCAACACAAGCCATTTCTGGCTAAGGGGCCAAACATGTTGCAACTCTCTACGCAAGATATTCGATTAACGCAGACACCCTCGAACAAACAAGATGCCATTCGTGCTATCGCGGCAGACCTTACTGAAAAACAACTGGTCGAGTCAGGCTATGTTCAAGGTATGCTTAACCGCGAAGCGCAAAATTCAACTTTTTTAGGCAGCGGTATCGCCATTCCCCATGGCACGATTGAAACTCGCGAACTGGTTAAGCAGACTGGCGTCACCGTGCATCATTTTGCCAACGGCGTTGATTGGGGTGAGGGTAATATCGTCTATGTCGCGATTGGTATTGCAGCCAAATCCGATGAACATTTAGGCATATTAAAGCAACTGACCAAGGTGCTCTCTGCCGATGGCGTTGAGAATCAGCTCAAACAAGTACAACAAGCGAGTGATTTAGTCGCACTACTCAATGGCGAAGTGCAATTTGCCGCTGATTTTGATCCTGCTTTGATTCAACTGCACTTTCCTGCCAGTGACATGCTGCAAATGACCGCGGTGGCGGGTGGTTTACTGAAAAATACTGGCTGTACTGATAGTGCTTTTGTCGCCGATCTGGTCACCAAGTCCCCTACCCATTTAGGCAAAGGGTTATGGTTAGTCAGCAGTAACCAAAGTGTGACGCGCAGCGCGATGTCATTTGTTTCTACCGCTAATCATTGTGAGTACCAAGGCATTGCTGTCAAAGCTTTGATCGCGATTGCCGCTTGTAATGATGCCCATCGCTCGTTTCTTAATATCATAACCCAGCTTGTATTCAACCAACAGCAAGAGCAATTATTACAAGCGGATGCCCATCAATTGGTCGCGTTATTTTCTCAAGACAACGCCCAAGTTGCTTCTAGTCATCCAGAAACCAACGCTAATGTTGAAACCGCGATCTTTAAAATTACCAATTCACATGGTTTGCATGCCCGCCCCGGAGCGATGCTCGTCGCAGAAGCGAAGAAATTTCAAGCCAACATCAAGGTGGTCAATTTAGATGGTGATGGTAAAGCGGCCAACGCGAAAAGCTTAATGAAAGTTATCGCCCTAGGTGTGAAACACGGCCACCAACTGCAATTTAGCGCTGAAGGGCCAGATGCCGCCCTTGCCCTTGAATCGATTGGCGCAGCGATTAAATCCGGTCTTGGTGAGCATTAAGGAGCCGATGATGAGTATGAAAGTCGTTACCATTACCTTGAATCCAGCACTTGATCTCACTGGCAGCATGGAAAAGCTCCGTCTTGGTTCAGTGAGCTTAGTCCAACAAGGTTCATTACATGCGGCGGGTAAAGGGGTCAATGTAGCCAAAGTGCTCAGCGATCTTGGTGCTCAAGTCACGGTGACAGGATTTCTTGGTCAAGACAACCAAGAAATGTTTTGCCAACTCTTTGCTGAAATAGGCGCAAACGATCAGTTTATTCGTCTACCTGGAGCAACGCGGATTAATGTCAAACTAGTCGAACAATCCGGGCAAGTCAGCGACATCAATTTCCCTGGTATTCATGTTAATGAACAAGATATTCAACGATTCGAGCAGAGACTGTTCCAGCTCGCTGATGATCACGAGTACTTCATCATTGCAGGCAGTCTACCATCCGGTCTCTCCCCACAGCGCTGCGCCAGATGGATTGAACAGTTGGGATTGCTGGGTAAAAAAGTGTTGTTTGACAGTAGCCGCGAGGCATTGATCGCCGGAGTCGATGCAAAGCCATGGTTAATTAAACCCAATGAAGAAGAACTGGCTCAGTTTGTTGGCCACCCTCTGCATAGCCCTGAAGAGTGTCAAGCCGCCGCTCAACAACTCGCCGATAAAGGTATCGCTAATATTGTGGTATCCATGGGGGCACAAGGCACGATGTGGCTTAATCAAGGCCAATGGCTACACGCCAAACCACCCAAAATGCCGGTCGTGAGCACGGTCGGTGCTGGCGATACCTTAGTGGCCGGTTTGTGTTGGGGGCATATGCAAAATATGGATAAATCGTCATTGATCACCTTTGCAACCGCGCTATCCGCTCTTGCGGTAACGCAGGTGGGCGTTGGCGTTCCTGACATCAACAAAGTCACAGCTCTACAAAACGATATCCAATTATAACCACACGACTTGACGAAAGCAGTCACCAACGACAGCTAGGTAACTGGGTAGAAACAATATACCGAGCTGTTAAAACCGCCATCGTCTTAAGTTACTAGGGTAAACCATTGATTAGTCTATGAACTAACCATTAACGACAAAAGGTCAACACTATGAATATTGCCATCATTACCGCATGCCCCAGCGGGGTTGCCAATAGCATTATCGCCGCCGGTTTATTAGAACAAGCTGCGAAATCACTGAACTGGAATGCCGCTGTCGAGTGTCACTCTTCGATACTCGACACGACAACCTTAACCGAGGCCAACATTGCTCAAGCCGATGTCGTGATCATTGCTGCTAATACGCCGGTCGATACCTCGCGTTTTGTCGGTAAAAAAGTCTACCAAAGTGAGATTTCAGCGTGCACCAGCGATCCGAGCACGTACTTAACCACAGCAGTAGAACAAGCCAAAGTACTGAACGCCTCAGCCGTGACCACCACTGCACCCAGTAGATCAAACGCGTCAGCGGTGAAAAAGATCGTCGCTATCACCGCGTGTCCAACCGGTGTTGCTCATACCTTTATGGCAGCGGAAGCGCTGGAAGAAGAAGCCAAACGCCGCGGCCACCAAATCAAAGTCGAAACTCGTGGCTCGGTCGGTGCCAAAAATCAACTCACTGAGCAAGATATTGCCGAGGCCGATTTAGTGATTATTGCCGCCGATATTGAAGTGCCTCTTGAGCGCTTTAATGGTAAAGCGCTGTATCGCACCAAAACTGGCCCAGCACTGAAGAAAACGGCTGAAGAGATGGATAAAGCCTTGGTCCAAGCCACCACTTACCAACACTCAGGATCAAGTAGTGCATCGTCTAGTGGCGAGAAAAAAGGCGTCTATAAACACCTGATGACTGGGGTTTCACATATGCTCCCGGTGGTCGTTGCTGGTGGCTTATTGATCGCCCTCTCTTTCGTGTTTGGTATTGAAGCTTTTAAAGAAGAAGGCACCCTTGCCGCCGCTTTGATGACCATAGGTGGTGGATCCGCCTTTGCATTGATGATCCCCGTACTGGCTGGTTATATTGCTTTTTCGATTGCCGACCGTCCTGGTCTGGCACCTGGTCTGATTGGTGGCATGCTCGCTAGCTCAACGGGCGCTGGCTTTTTAGGTGGCATAGCGGCCGGTTTCATTGCCGGTTATAGCGCAAAATGGATTGCTGACAACGTATCATTGCCTCAGTCAATGGAAGCGCTTAAGCCGATTTTAATCATTCCGTTTATCGCCAGCTTAGTCACCGGCTTGGTGATGATTTATATCGTTGGGGGCCCTGTTTCTGGGATCATGTCGGCGCTGACTGAGTTTTTAAATAGCATGGGATCAACCAATGCCGTGTTGTTAGGCATTATTCTTGGTGCGATGATGTGCTTTGACTTAGGTGGCCCAGTCAACAAAGCGGCGTATACTTTTGGTGTTGGTCTATTAGCGTCAAACACCTATGCGCCCATGGCTGCGATCATGGCGGCAGGGATGGTACCTGCATTAGGGATGGGCCTTGCCACTTTCTTAGCCAAAAATAAATTTGCCGCAAGTGAACGTGAAGCAGGCAAAGCCTCATTTGTACTGGGCTTGTGTTTTATCTCTGAAGGGGCAATTCCTTTTGCAGCCAAAGACCCCATGCGAGTTATCCCGGCATGTATGGTGGGCGGAGCATTAACCGGAGCACTATCCATGCTGTTTGGTGCACAACTCATGGCACCGCATGGTGGACTATTTGTCTTGTTGATCCCGAATGCCATCACGCCCAGTATTGATGTATTTGGTCGCGATCGCTGCTGGTACCATCGTGACCGGTGTAGGCTATGCGTTTTTAAAATCACGCGCAGCGGCAAGTACACAAGCCGTTCAAGCTTAAACCTCTCAACCATGGTGCAAGCCATCAGGCTCTGTGCTCCTTGTTCAAAAAAGCAAAAAGTCAGCGATACGCTGACTTTTTTGTTTCATTACTTCTACCACTGTGGATGTTATTGATGCTTACCTTGGACATATTCACGACTTACATCAACCACCGCCACATCCCTAAAAAAGCTCCGCCCTAACAATATAGGAAAGGTGAGATGGGTTCGATTGGCTAAAGTGAATTGAGTATGATCTTTCATCTCTCCAAGTTGTACCCACATCATCACCACCGGACGACGCTGATAACTGTTATCGGACGATTGACGAATGCGTACCCAACGTTCAACAGGTAAATTGATCTCACCACTTTTTATTCCATCATGTTCAATACGAAACTTGACCCAATCTTCTCCATCCCGTTCAAAAGCTTCAACATCGACTGCACTAATCGAAGATGTGGTGGCTCCGGTATCGATGCGAGCCCGAAAGCTCTCTTCTATTGCCGGTACATAAACCCACTCTTTTTCACCAAAAATCAGTTTACCATCGGATGTTTTGGTCGCCGCAGGCACCTCGGGCTCAACAATCTCTGGTGGTTCTGGTTCTACTTCCGGTTTTGCAGATTCCGTTTCTGGTTCGGGTTGCTCAATTTGGGCTGAGGTTTCAGTTTGCTCAGAAGAAGGTACCATCGCACAAGCGACTAAACCACCACTGAGCAGCAACGTTAGAAGGATTTTCCATGGTTGTTTCATTCATTTACCTCATTCAACTACTGTTATGACACGCTAACGATCGCCTCTGCTACATAAGGGATGTCTTTCTCCGTTAGACCGGCGATATTAATTCGACCATCAGCCACCGCATAAATCGCGAACTGATCGCGTAAACGCCCCATCTGTTCCGGACTAAAACCGAGCATGGTAAACATCCCTTTGTGGCTTTGGATAAAGCCGAATTGTGACGTATTGTGTTGATTTCTCAACTCATTACACAAGGTTTGACGAAGGCTTAACAATCGTTGCTGCATTTCTGTCAATTCTTGCTGCCAAAGGTTGGTTAACTTTTCATCTTGTAACACGGTTTTCACCAAAGCCGCACCGTGATCTGGAGGCATAGTGTAAGTGGCTCGTGCTAGGGTCAGCATTTTGCCTCGTGCATTGGCGACCTGCTGAGCGTTTTTACCTAATACGATTGCCGCTCCTGTCCGTTCACGATACAAACCAAAGTTTTTCGAGCACGAGGTAGTAATCAACATTTCTTCTACGCGCTGCGCCATATAACGTACACCTTGTGCATCATCGTGTAACGATTCACCAAAGCCTTGGTAAGCGATATCCACAAATGGAGTAAAACCTTGTTTGAGTGATAATTCCGTTATCGCCTGCCAGACCGTAAAATCGATATCCGCCCCCGTTGGGTTATGGCAACAGCCATGCAGTAACACCACATCTTTCGGTCCCGCCTGAGCCAGATCGCTCATCATGGCGGCAAGATCAACCATTTTGGTTTCCGGACTAAAATAAGCATAGTATTTTACTTTTAATCCTGCCGCTTCCATCACCGGTTTATGGTTAATATAGCTTGGATTGGTTAACCACACCGTCGTATCGGGCTGAGCGACACGCATCAAATCCCCCAACATGCGCAATGCGCCACTGGCTCCGGGAGTCTGAATGGTGGTTAAACGGTCAGATAATGAGTGTCCATCACCCAAGACCAATTGCGTGATACTGTGGTTAAACTCTTCACAACCGGCAAGCCCAACGTAGGATTTACTGGTTTGAGTTTGGATCACCTTTTGCTGAGCCAGTTGCACCGCCTGCATGATCGGCGTTTGGCCTTGACTGTTTTTATAGACGCCAATGCCTAAGTCGACCTTTTCAGGACGGGGATCTTGGCGAAAAGCGACGGAGAGAGAAAGAATAGGATCTAATATTGGTTCTGGTAAATGAGCAAGCATGAAAGTCACAACCCTTTGAAATTCAAGTAATGACTTTCAAGTAAACACCAGAAACCATAAAACCGAAAGTAATTTTTACACTTTACAACTATGTATCACCTGATTATGGCTACCCCGCCACGGTAAACTGGGGTCTGCTTTGTCTTGCTCAAACTTACCATCAATTAATACATCAATATGATCGAGCACTTGACGTTGTTGAGCGTTCAATTCTGATAAACGGTAACCCGTCCATAACCAAATATCTTTGCCCGGGCATTCCTGATTAACTCGTTGCACCAAAGCTAAAATGGTAACGACATTACTCGGATGCAAAGGGTCACCACCGGACAGTGACAAACCCCGCTTAATAATGCGCTGGTCGTTGAGATCAGCAATGATCTGATCGGCCAGCTGCGTAGTAAAAGGCAAACCAGAGTTTAACGACCAAGTGCTTTGGTTATAACAGCCTTTACATTGATGTACGCAGCCAGAGACAAACAAAGTACAGCGAGTCCCCGGCCCGTTCACCACATCAACGGGATAATATTGATGATAATTCATAACTCAACCACTGATGATCTGATGATAAAAGCCGTCATAGGTGCTTCACTCGTCGCTTGACTTCTTCTTGTTTGCCGAAGTTAAACGGTCTTGCATCTGGACTACCGAGATAACCACAAACTCGGCGCGTAACCGATACTTTTGCAGAGTCATGATTACCACATTTCGGACAAACAAAGCCTTTGCTGGTACAAGAAAATTCACCGGTAAATCCGCACTCATAACACTCATCTATCGGCGTATTGGTGCCGTAGTATGGCACTCGGCTATAACTGTAATCCCAGACGTTTTCCAATGCTTCAATATTGAGCTGCATATTAGGAAATTCGCCATAACAGATAAAACCACCGCTGGATATCGCTGGGTATGGCATTTCAAAGTCAATTTTATCGTATGGATTAACCTTTTTCTCAACATCTAAATGGAAACTATTGGTGTAATAGCCCTTATCAGTCACTCCGGCAATAATCCCAAATTCTTTGCTATCAATTTGGCAGAAACGGCTGCACAAATTTTCACTGGGCGTAGCGTATAAGCTAAATGCATAACCGGTTTCTTCTTTCCATTGATCCACCGCTGCGCGTAATCGACTGATGATGTTTAAGGCGTGATCGCGTAAAGCCGCACTATCATAAACATGTTGTTGTAAGCCAAATAACGCATTAATGGTTTCATGTAAGCCAATGTAACCCAACGAAATAGACGCTCGGCCATCTTTAAAAATTTGCGCAATCGTATCATCGGCTTGCAAACGAACCCCACAAGCCCCTTCCATATAAAGAATCGGAGCTACCCGCGCTTTAACATTTTCTAAACGGCTAATGCGAGTTTCTAATGCTCGACGAGCCAAGAGTAACTGCTGATCTAACAAGCAATAGAACTGGTCGACATCCCCCTTGGCTTTTAGTGCGATACGCGGCAAGTTTAAACTCACCACACCTAAGTTATTACGCCCTTCATGAACAAGCTCACCCTGCTCTTGATATGTATTGAGGAAACTTCGACATCCCATCGGGGTTTTAAATGAACCGGTAACTTCAACCACTTTGTCGTAATTAAGAATATCGGGGTACATACGCTTCGACGCGCACTCTAAAGCCAGCTGCTTAATATCGTAGTTGGTGTCACCGGGTTTATGGTTCAAACCTTGTTTAATCGCAAAGACTAATTTCGGGAATACGGCGGTTTTACGATTTTTACCAAGCCCAGCGATACGATTTTTTAAGATCGATTGCTGAATTAAGCGCGCTTCCCACGACGTACCTAAGCCAAAACCAAACGTGACAAAAGGGGTTTGCCCATTAGCCGTGTGCAAGGTATTGACTTCATATTCCAGCGATTGGAAGGCGTCGTAACACTCTTTCTCGGTACGAGACATAGCAAAATCTTGTGCATTAGCAATGTGCCACTCTTCGGCAATCGCCAAATGTTTGTGATAGCTTGCCGTCACGTAAGGGGCAAGCACTTCATCAATGCGGTTGATTGTGGTGCCACCGTAAATATGGCTAGCGACTTGGGCGATAATTTGCGCGGTTACTGCCGTGGCGGTAGAAATCGATTTCGGTGTATCAATCTCAGCATTACCCATCTTGAAACCATGAGTAAGCATCCCCTGCAAATCAATCAGCATGCAGTTAAACATTGGGAAAAATGGCGCGTAGTCAAGGTCGTGATAGTGGATATCGCCTTGCTCATGGGCTTGTACAATATCTCGGGGGAGAATTCGGGTTTTGGCGTAATGTTTAGCAACAATCCCCGCTAATAAGTCTCGCTGAGTTGGGATCACTTTACCGTCTTTATTGGCATTCTCATTGAGTAGATCGGCATTACTTTCTTCAATCAGACCTTCAATTTCTTTGGTTAGCGTACTCTGCTTTTCACGGGCAATATCGCGATCGTGACGATATTCAATGTAGGAGCGAGCCAAACCTTTATACGGCCCTTGCATCAGTTCATTTTCAACCAAGGTTTGAATCTCAGCAATATGAACCTGCTGCTGACCCTCAAGTTGTAATTCAACCGCTAACGCGACATTGAGTGCATAAATAGCAATCTCGCTGGTGACTTGATCAGCAGCGCTTTCTACCGCCGCTTGAATACGATCTCGGCTAAACGACGCTTTAGAGCCGTCACGCTTGATTACGATTGGTTTCATGATATCTCCTTACCCAGAATATCCACACGCTTATCCACAAATACACCATATAGATAAAAGTCTGCACCGCTAACACAATATGTTGTGGCACATTAGACGAAATGCCGCCATGAGGCGTATTGATTTAGATCAATAAAAACCAGACCATGGACAAGAAGAAGACGATATTGAGGTCAGAGATCGCAATCTATTGAGAAACGATGAAAATAGGCATTTTCTCAAACAACGTATTGATTTTTTAAAAAGCCTGCTAGGCTAAGGACTTAAGATTCAACGGATGAAAATAACCATGATAACCCGATTTCTGTCACGATTGACTCTGTGTGTGGTGTTGCTCAGCTCATTTTGTGGCTATGCACAACCGATCAGTATCACAACCTGGAATATAGAATGGCTGACCTTAAATCCCGATGCGCCTGACGATAAGGGCAAACGTAGCGAAGCGGATTTTCAAGCCTTGTCTCGACATTTTCAGCGTTTCAGACCTGATGTACTGGCTTTTCAAGAAGTGGATAGTATTGCTGCCATCCAAAAGGTGGTGGGTAATGAGTATCGAATTGTTTTATCTGAACGCGCCATGCCACAACATCAGCAGCATCAATTCAGTAAACTCAATCAATATACAGGTTTTGCTATCAAATCAACGATCCCTTTTGATACACCAGCTGATATTGATCTCTATGGACGGGCTAATCATAAACTACGCTTCGCCACGTATGTGATTCTCTATCCTGATAATCCGAACGAGATCCACTTGCTTTCAGTGCATTTAAAAGCTGGATGCGCTGGAGCCTTCCATCCCAATACTGACAGTTGCCAAATTTTAAAAACTCAGGGCAAAGCACTCAATCGTTGGCTACAAGAGCGAGAGCGTCATCAACACGCGTTTATGATCTTAGGGGATTTCAATCATAATCTCGCCTACCAAGGCGATTGGCTATGGAAAATAATTAACCAAGAGTTAAACAAGCCAGTGCAACTCGCGACTCAAGAAACGCCCGCACGCTGCCAAGTTCGCTCTCGCCGTCAGCCAGATACACTGCACCGTTTTCGTTCGTTAATTGATCATATGATTGTCAGCAGCCAAGTCGTGTATCAACAGATACAACAAATCGTTTTTCCTGCTGATGAAGTGCTGCGCTACCGACTGAGTGATCATTGTCCGATCAATGGTCAATTTCACTGGTAATTCTTTTACAGTCTATTAAGACCAGATAAAAAAATAGGCGTATTGAATGACATTTTTCAATACGCCATAGACCTAAACATCTTAAATAACTAACATACCGTCACTAATTTTTGGTTTTTAGCCATTGTCCCATGACGAATAAACCGGTCAACATTGCCACAAAAAATACCCATACGTCACGGTTACCTAGTGCCAAACTTGACACTGCTGGCCCTGGGCAGATGCCTGCTATCCCCCATCCTAAGCCGAAAATAACCGCACCGCTAATCAGACGACTATCGAGATGGGGATTATTCGCCAAACTAAAACTAGAGGCATTAAGCGGCTTAGCTTTTGGTTTAATCACAATAAAATAAGCTGGCATAAAGACCAATAACGCACCGCCCATCACAAATATTAGGCTTGGGTCCCAAGCGCCAGCAACATCTAAAAAGCCTATCACCTTGGTCGGATCCGCCATACCAGAAATCACCATACCGAGACCAAACAATAAGCCGGTTACCAGTGACGTAAAACGAAATAAGAACGTATTCATGATCTATCCTTACTAATAAAAGGGGTAATGCGTTTAAAGAAGATGCAAACGGACAAAGACGGTAATGCCAGCAACCAGCATAAATATCCCCGTCGCAACAATAGAGCGCAGCGACAAACGCCCAATCCCACAGATTCCATGACCACTGGTGCAGCCATTACCTAAGCGAGTGCCTAAACCAACCAGTAAGCCAGCGATGATTAGCATCCCTGTGCTCGATGAATACTGCAAAGGCACCTCCGCAGCCAATAAACGCACCCCAAACACGCCTCCCACCACTAAGCCAATAATAAATAGCCAGCGCCATGCGGTATCTTGCGCTTTAGGAGTTAACAAACCACCAAGAATACCACTGATCCCAGCGACTTTACCGTTCAGCAATAACAACAAAGTAGCGGAGACTCCGAGTAACATTCCGCCGAATAGCGAATACCAAGGAATTGAAAATGTCATAGTTACCTCATCATGAATTAGCGTTATTTGGGTGACAAAAAATGTGTTGTAAACTGGCAATCAGTTGTTGAACACGCTGATCGGCCAAAGAATAAAAAACTTGTTGAGAGCGTTTACGTGCGCTAATCAATCGCTGTCTACGCAGTAAAGCAAGGTGCTGCGATAACGCTGATTGACTCAATAAAGACGCTTGTTGTAACTGAGCTACCGCGACTTCACCTTCAATTAACTGACACAGCACCATCATCCGTTCAGGATGGGCCATAATTTTTAATAATTCCGTGACCTCATCAATATGAACTTGCATTTGATCAATATTTATCTCAGCCATACGCTTCTCTCCGGTCACACTGTCAATATAATAGTAACCAACCACTAAATTAGTCAACCCTTATTTAGATTAATAAAAATTAGAAAAACCTAATGCATTGCCTTATACTGTTGCCAGTATTTTTAAAAGCTAACTATTTTTTAGAAGCTAGAAGAGGTAATCATGACCAAGATCGTTATTATTGGTGGCGTCGCAGGTGGCGCATCTGCCGCAGCCAGAGCTCGTCGTTTAAGTGAAGATGCAGAAATTATCATATTTGAACGGGGGCAGTTTATTTCATTTGCTAATTGTGGTTTGCCTTATCACATCGGCGGCGATATTCAAGATCGCAGCAAATTGCTACTACAAACACCAGAAAGTTTTCTCGCTCGTTTTAACGTGGATGTGCGAGTGATGAATGAAGTGATAGCGATCAATCGCTCAGAAAAAACGGTTACCGTGAAAAACCTTGTCGATGGTACAGAATATCACGAATCGTATGATTTCTTACTCCTTAGCCCAGGGGCAAGTCCGATAGTTCCTCCTATTGCTGGTCTTGATAATCCACTTACCCATTCGCTGCGTAACATTCCCGATATGGATCGCATTATCCAAACGATCCAGATGAATAAGCCTACCCACGCGACGGTAGTGGGTGGTGGTTTTATTGGTTTAGAAATGATGGAAGCTTTTCATCAACTTGGGATTAAAACCACGCTGATTGAAATGGCCGATCAAGTCATGACCCCCGTCGATAGAGAAATGGCCGGCTTTGTCCACCATGAAATTCGTAGTCAAGGCATCGATTTACGTTTAGGTGTTGCATTAAAATCGGTTGAGTTTGTTGCAACCACTTCCATTGCTAATACTGATGCTGGCGAGCAAGCTTCTACTCAGCATTTGTGCGGCCAACTTTCATTAACATTAAGCAATGGCGAATCGTTAACTACTGAGCTATTGATTATGGCGATTGGCGTGCGGCCTGAAACCACACTAGCGCAACAAGCAGGATTAGAGATTGGTCAACTCGGTGGCATCTGGACTAACGCAGAAATGCAAACCAGTGATCCTTTCATTTATGCCGTTGGCGATGCGGTTGAAGAGCAAGACTTTGTAACGGGTAAACCAACACTCGTGCCACTGGCAGGTCCAGCGAATCGGCAAGGTAGAATGGCGGCCGACAATATGTTCGGTCGCAAAGGAACTTATCAAGGCACGCAAGGCACCGCTATTTGTAAAGTCTTTGATCTTGCCGTTGCTTCAACGGGTAAAAACGAAAAACAGTTAAAACGTGAAGGGATCGAATACGAAAAAGTCTACGTCCATACCGCCAGTCATGCCAGCTACTATCCGGGAGCAGAAATTGTCTCATTTAAATGTTATTTGATCCCAATAGCGGCAAAATATTCGGCGCGCAAGCGGTTGGCAAAGACGGAATTGATAAACGTATTGATGTGATGGCCGTAGCGCAACGTGCTGGTATGACCGTTGAACAACTTCAGCACCTAGAGTTAACTTACGCGCCACCGTACGGTAGTGCAAAAGATGTCATAAACCAAGCGGCGTTTGTGGCTACCAACCTGATGAAAGGTGATGCAAAAGCGATTCACTTTGATCAACTCGCAACCCTGAGTGACGATCAGATCATTTTAGATGTGCGCAATCCTGAAGAACGCCAAGAGGGTTGTTATCTACAAGGGGATATCAATATTCCGGTTGATCAATTACGCCAACGGCTTAATGAGCTACCTAAAGACAAAGAGATCATCATCTACTGCCAAGTTGGGTTACGCGGTAACGTCGCTTATCGCCAGTTAGTGAATAATGGCTTTAAAGCTCGCAATTTGATTGGTGGTTATCGTACCTATTTTTATTCCAAAGTGTGATAACCACTTTATATATCGAAGAGATCGAGCATCCTGAACAGTCAGCGTAGGATGCTCATCATATAATTATGCTACAACTTGCTTTCGAACAGTCTCTTCTTTCATTTTGGTTGCATCAAAACCGTCATGCAAATGGTAATAACGCTGATAAATCATACCGCTCACTAACATTAAAACGGCAGGTAATCCTATCATGATGAACTCTAACCCAGCGATCGTACTCTCTGTTTGCTCAACGTTGGGTACATATCCAATAACGCTCAGACCTATACCCACGATAAAACCGCCTGCTGCACCAGCAAATTTAACCAGCATGGTTTGCACAGAAAAAATAACACTTTCACTACGACGTCCAGTTTTATATTCACCATAATCCACGACATCAGCCAACATTACGGTTTGAAGAGCATTGGCAATACCCACACCAAATTTGATAGCTGCCCCTGTGATTCCAATGATAATTACATTGGCCGGAGCAACAAATCCCATAATTAATAAAATAAAGCAGGATAAAATTGGAAAGCCACAGGCAATCATCCACAAATATTTACGAGGTAATAAGGCTGCAATTCTCGGGAATAAAAACACACCAGCTACCTCAGCAATACCGGCAAACATCATATAAACAGGAAATAATTCTGCTTTATTTAATGCATAAGAAAAATAATAGATAGCAAAACCACCAACAAGAAGGTTCGCGATTTGAAATGAAAGAACGGTACCAATCAGTGCTTTAAGTTGATCATTTTTTCCAATAATCGTTAATACATCTTTA
Organism: Vibrio metschnikovii CIP 69.14; assembly: GCF_000176155.1. Classification (GTDB taxonomy): domain Bacteria; phylum Pseudomonadota; class Gammaproteobacteria; order Enterobacterales; family Vibrionaceae; genus Vibrio; species Vibrio metschnikovii. The sequence goes on from NZ_ACZO01000007.1 coordinate 160,176, forward strand.
AAGCTAAATTTTGCCATCGTCATCGGAGGGGCTATTTTTTCTTTTACATTACGCGCAATTAAAAAAGCACTCATAATAAATAGTACAGCAATCAGCATCGCAACATTAAAAAATCCTTTACCTTGATCACCCTGCCCTAGCTCGCCAACAATATACAGACCATAAGTTCCGGTCACAAACCAAGCAAGACTTGCAAATAAACGCAGCCATACCACTAATTTTTCTCTCTCCTGGCGAGAACTGGATAGTGCTGGAATCATTGACCAGTAAGGAATATCCATGATGGTGTATGTTAATCCCCACAAAATATAAGCGGCGGCAGCATAGATATAAAGCGTTGTACCTTCAAACATGTGTGTGCTAAACAGGCCAACTAGAACAACCGCATTTAAAAGTGTACCAATGACAATCCATGGGCGGAATTTGCCAAACTTTGAACGCGTATTATCGACAATGACTCCCATCATAGGGTCAGTAATCGCATCAATAATACGGGCAGGTACCAACGAAAGCTGCGGGTAAACCTGCAACGTCAGTGAAGTAGAACATTAAGAAGATATAGATAGGAGCACAGGCAAAATCTTTACCGAGTGCACCAAGGCCGTAAGAGACCTTAGTTTGTAGCGTAATTTTCTCAGACATAATCGTTCCTTAGTATCGTACTGCCATGAGTTTCTTGATAAGAACTCATGGCATCAATGTCTTTTATTTATTGTTCGACACTAATGCTATCTATACACCTGATACCTTACTGTGATCTATCACCAGCTTATGGAAACGTTTACATTGGAGATTTAAAAAATGAGACATAGCACATAAATAATCCCTAACTAACATTAAAAACGATTAAAATCAAAACTTTATAATGATCAAATTATGGTTAACATTACTTTTAAGCAACGCGAACAGCCGTTTAACCAGAAGGTTAAACGGCCTAAAAATATCAACAGTGAGGATTTAACGAATACACTTAATCCATACGTTCGAACTTGACCAATATTGCCGTTTCAGGATCCAAAATTGGCATTGTTAGACCAACCTCCTCACACCATAAACCCGAAACTTCACAACCAGACTCAGTCCAGAGGGGCTGATAATTAACAATATCATCGTAATTTGAAGGTTTATCTAGAAGAAAAACTCGATATAAGCCTTGTGGCGCTAATCCCGGAACTCTCAGTTGGCCGCTTAATGAATTAGTTGGCATCGCAAGCTGAGCGATCATCGCAACCGCTTCAGATTGATCATTCGCTACCACAACATGAATTTGGTGCGCTTGGTCATCTGAAGGGACTCGCCAAGTTCTGCCACTGTGTAGTAATGGACGCAATAGCTTGTGTAATTTAATATAACGCTCAAAACCTTTTTTTTCTGATTTTGTTTCTTTAACAGGGTCTAACTCTATCCCCATATGGCCAAATAGCGCAGTCAAACCACGAAATTCTATACTGTGCCGTCTTCGGGTACTATGACAATGGCTCGATCCTATATGACTTCCCATCACTTCTGGCGGGAAAAAGTAACTCATCCCACGCTGAATCGTTTGACGCTCTAGTGCGTCATTATTATCTGAAGCCCAGAAACGATGTGTTCGTTTAAGCACCTCAAAATCAATACGCCCTCCTCCAGCAGCACACGATTCAATCTCAACTTGAGGATGTTTGAATCGAACTTTATCGACCAATTCATAGTAACGTAATGTTTGATTGTACGCTGAGGCTTGGCCTAGATGAGCCGGTTGAACAACTTCACGGTTCATATCCCACTTGATATAGGCAATATTGTAGGTTGATAAAAAATAGTCAAGTCGCTCAAATAAGAAGTTAAAAGCTTCTTCATTCTGTAGATTAATCACATATTGATTGCGTCCAGTGGGTTGCTCATATCCATCAATAGCTAGCAACCACTCTGGGTGTGCGCGAAAGAGATCGGAGTTTATATTGATCATCTCAGGTTCAAACCACAATCCAAACTCCATACCTAATTGATTCACATGTTCAACAATAGGCTGTAAGCCATTCGGGTACTTAGATGGGCATAGAAACCAATCTCCTAGGCCAGCTTTATCGCCATTTCTTCCTTTAAACCATCCATCATCAATAATAAAACGCTCAACGCCCATCTCTGCTGCTTGGGTTGCCATTGACATAATATATTCAGGATTATGATCAAAGTAGATACCTTCCCATGTATTTAAATGAATGGGTCTAGGTTTATCACGAAAGCTTTTCGATAAAATGGCATCCCTGACGTGTGAATGGAAATGATGGCTCATTCCATTCAACCCCGAATGACTATAACTTGCATAAAGCCAAGGAGTTGTGAGACTTTCACCCTCTTTGAGCGCGATTTCTCCAGGGAAATAAATGACTTCAGCTTGCATGTAACGACGACCATCTGCTTTTACATCGACTCTTAATCGATGATTTCCACTCCAAGCGAAATGGAACCCCCATACCTCTCCGTTCATTTCATCAAAATGCGAAGTCCCAGCAACAAGCGCAGGATAATGCTCATGAGAAGTTCGACCGCGTCGGTTCTCTTGTTGATAACCACCTTGTAACAGGGGCTGACGAACAGTTTGGAACTCATGCACCCAGCGCCCATAATAGGTCATCAACTCATTAACACGAACAGGCAGAGGGAGCGTATTAGCAAAACGATTAACTTGGTAAACTCCTGCTCGAATATTGGTCAACGTACTGCGAGTTTGCAAAACATCATGTTCATCGAGTTTTAACTCCGTTTTTAAATGAACACCAGCAGTGACATCCTCACTCTCAATAACAATATTATCTTTATTTTTCTCGATTTGAGTTATCACAAATACGGGGGCCCAATGTTGACCATCACGATGACCTTCCAAACCCGGACTACTAAACACTCCGCGGCCAAGCTCAGGAAGCAAAGTCATTGGTACATCATCATCTAAACGCCCATATGGTACAGGACGAGACAAAGCGAGACGCGATCGCTCAACGCCATCCCCCACATCTATCCCCCAATATAAGATTTCAGCATAATCTCCAAGCTCAACAATGAGTTGAGTCTGCTTACCTGTTAGTTGAACCAGTGTTTTTTGCCGCATGTTTCTTACCTTGATGTTGGGTACAGTTTGGTATGATAAATAAATTGACGAAATAAACTGTGAGCTTCGACAAATAATGATAACGTTTCCATTTCATGCGCAAAGCTTTGGAAATATTTATTAGCATTAGTTATTTTTATGACGAAAAGAGTCAGAAAACAAGAAGGCACAGTTTAGTGCGTCAAAAACGTAATCCGACCCAATGAAATAGCGCACGTCCTGTTATTATAGTCTTCTCCATTAGCCAACCTTACTGCTAGCGATTGAGATCAATACTCGTTTTCTCAAGACGTTGAGATCCGTTATCACGTGTGTAAACCTGTTCTTTTTCCTTACCTATGCCAGCACATTCTATTAGGTATTCTTGTCTCTTACTTATTTAACGCCTCATGAAAACATGATAAGAATCACAAAAACAACTCCCTAACAATAGTCAATATTAAAATGCTACCTTCATCATGAAAACGTTTCCAAATTTATTTATACTATTTGCCAGATTAGAAGCTTAGCGAAAAATAAATCCAGAGACATAAAGTAAAAAGACAAGTGAGAACGCTGGGATTTAGCCTCTATACACAAGCTGAAATTTGGCGAGTCAATCAATTAGCAACAACCATAGGTTACCGTTAACTAAAACGCTTAAGCTCTCCTTAAAACTTTATTTAAAAACCGATGATTAGGTAAAGAATTCATGACAACATTTGTAGATATTATTCAACGACGTGACTGGGAGAATCCGCAGTCCGTGAACATTCACTGCCTAAAAGCACATAGCCCACTTCACAGTTTTCGTCACATTGACCATGCTCGTGATGGTATTCATGCTCAACGTCAATCACTCAATGGTCAGTGGAAATTCAAGCTCTTCGATAAACCAGAACTAGTCGATGGACAATTCATTGAAACCAGTTTTAATGATGAAAACTGGGATGAGATCACGGTTCCTTCCAACTGGCAGCTACAAGGTTACGACAAGCCCATCTATGCTAACGTCAAATATCCATTTGAGGTAAAACCACCATTTGTTCCAGTAGAGAACCCAACGGGCTGCTACCGAACCATCATTTCACTATCAGCAGACGATCTTACCCATACTCAACGCATCATCTTTGATGGTGTTAACTCTGCATTCCACTTTTGGTGTAATGGGGCATGGGTGGGTTATAGCCAAGATAGTCGTTTACCCGCTGAATTTGACCTGACACCACACCTTGTTGTAGGCGAAAATACGCTTGCCGTAATGGTGATTCGTTGGTGTGACGGCAGTTACTTAGAAGACCAAGACATGTGGTGGCTCAGTGGTATTTTCCGAGATGTCACCCTACTTTCTAAACCTAAGCACTGCATTGAAGATGTCTTCATTACTCCGGATCTCGACGCATGTTATCGTGATGGTTCTCTGTCTATCGTGACTCACATTTCAGCGCCAGACACTTACCAAGTTCAAGTCCAACTTTTTGAGGGCGAGCAGGCAGTAACAGAACCAAAAATTGATCGACCACATAACCGTCGTATTGATGAGCGTGGTACATGGAATGACGTGGTATTCCAGACGCTGAATCTACATAACCCTAAAAAATGGACCGCAGAAACTCCCCATCTATACCGCTTAATCGTCTCATTATTGGATGAAAATGGTCACCACCAAGAAAGTGAAGCATATGAAGTTGGTTTTCGAAAAGTAGAAATCCGTGATGGTCAATTGAAACTCAATGGTAAACCCTTGTTGATCCGTGGCGTTAACCGCCATGAGCATCATCCAGAGCTAGGCCATGTCATGACAGAAGAAGATATGATCCGCGATATCTGTCTAATGAAACAATACAACTTCAACGCAGTTCGTACCGCTCATTATCCCAATCACCCACGTTGGTATGAACTGTGTGATCAATACGGTTTGTATGTATGCGATGAAGCCAATATCGAAACTCACGGTATGCAACCGATGAATCGCCTTTCAAGCGATCCACAATGGGCACACGCCTACATGAGTCGCTATACCCAAATGATCATGCGTGATAAGAATCACCCGTCGATTATTATTTGGTCGTTGGGTAACGAATCTGGTCATGGCAGTAACCATAATGCAATGTACGCTTGGTCAAAAAATTACGACCCTTCTCGTCCAGTACAATACGAAGGAGGTGGAGCTAACACAGAGGCAACGGATATCATTGCCCCTATGTATGCCCGCGTGAATACAACGATAAAAGATGAAGCCGTACCAAAATGGTCAATCAAGAAATGGATTTCTTTACCCAATGAAACTCGCCCACTAATATTATGTGAATACGCCCATGCCATGGGCAATAGTCTAGGCAGTTTTAACGAGTATTGGGATGCATTTCGAGAATTCCCTCGCCTTCAAGGTGGTTTTGTTTGGGATTGGGTTGATCAAGGCTTAAGCCAGTGGGATGAGAATGGACAACACTTTTGGGCCTATGGTGGAGATTTTGGTGATGAAATCAACGACCGACAGTTCTGCATCAATGGTTTGATTTTCCCAGATCGCACGGTACACCCTACGTTAGAAGAAGCCAAACATTGTCAACGTATGATTAGCGTTTCACTACAAGAACAAACGAATGGAGTTTGTCAGCTATTAGTGACAAATGAACATTTATTCCGTACTACCGATAACGAACAATTAAACTGGTCACTGTTGGAAAATGGCAAAGCGATTCAATCTGGTTCAATCGCACTGAATATCAAGGCAGATAGCCAAGAAATCATATCGGTTGATTTAAATTTTGCCCCCCGATTAGACGCACAATATCACTTAAATACTGACATTATCTTGGTTGAAAAGACACTTTGGGCACCCGCTGGCCACATCTGTGCTTCGGAACAGTTTGCACTTTGTCATAGCAAAGGCCTAATGATGCCGAAGCTGGAAATCCAACCACCACCACTAACGAGCCAAACCAACAACATGATTATGGTCACGAGCCTAGATGGTCAGCATCAATGGTGTTGGGATAGCCAAACAGGCTTGATGATTGATTGGAAAGTCAACGGTAAAGCTCAGCTACTAGCTGCGCCACAAGACAACTTCTTCCGAGCACCACTGGATAACGACATCGGTATAAGTGAAGTGGATAATGTGGATCCAAACGCTTGGGTATGCCGTTGGGACAACGCTGGTATTGGCCGATGGAAGCGCGAATGTGTAAGCTGTTATAGTGAAACACTAACACACTCGGTGCAAGTAACTTCAAGTTTCGCTTATCAGTTTAATGGCGTCATTCAAGCGATCACCACTTGGACACAAACACTAAAAAATAGTGGAGAGATGCAACTAAACGTTGATGTAAAACTAGCCGACGAACTCCCTCCAATACCACGCATTGGTTTGGAGCTCATTTTGCCCTTGAATGAGAAAAATCCTATCATTACATGGCAAGGCTTAGGTCCATTTGAAAACTATCCAGATCGCTTGTCCGCTGCACGTTTTGGCTGTTACGAAAAAACATTACAGCAAATGCACACACCCTATATCTTCCCGACCGATAACGGGCTACGTTGCAACGTTCAAAGGTTAAGCCTTAACCAATTAGAAATTATAGGAAACTTTCAATTTAGTGTTAGTCAATATAATCAAGAACAGTTAACCCAAGCAAAACATACCAATGAACTGATCATAGAAGATAAAATATATGTAAGGATTGATCATCAACATATGGGGGTCGGTGGTGACGACTCATGGAGCCCAAGCGTACATAAAGAGTATCAACTTTGTGCGAAATCCTATCAATATCGTCTCACTTTAAAATCCATACTTAACACCGTTAGTTAACTAAAGTTGATTTAGCCCCTTGATTATCTCTAGGGGCTTTTTCTAAAGTCGTTAACTCAATATCTTGAAACAACACAACAATTACATTGATAGGGTTTGAATTTTCTAGTGATGGGGTGTTAAATGGCACAGCCTACAATATTAGAGAACCTTATGACGACCATCAAAGATGTTGCAAAAGCTGCAGGTGTATCCATAGCGACCGCTTCTCGAGTCATCAATAACTCACCCCAAACGAGTGAAAAAGCGGTTAAAGCCGTACAACAAGCAATGAAAGCATTGGGCTATCGACCCAATGCAAACGCTAGAGCGCTAGTAAGTAAATCCTCCAATACTATTGGCGTATTGGTCAACGATGTTTCATCACCATTCTTTGGCAGCATGGTCAAAGCCATCGATACCGTCGCTAGCGAACAAGGAAAACAACTACTGATAGGCAGTGGGTACCATGATGCTGATAAAGAAAGAAACGCCATCAACCTACTGATCAATAGCCAATGCGAATCTTTAGTTGTACATAGCAAAGGTATGAGCGATGAAGAACTTCGACTACTGGCTAATGAAATTCCGGGAATGGTGCTGATTAATCGAAGTATTCCTGGGATAGAGTCTCGCTGTGTTGCTTTAGATAACTATAAGGGCTCCTACATTGCAACTGAATATTTAATTAAAAATGGTCATAGGGATATTGGCTATATTTGTTCTAGTCATGATATTGCAGATGCACATGATCGACTCCGAGGCTACTATGATGCCCTGCGAGATAATCATATTACGATAAAAGAAAGTTATATTGAATTTGAAGAACCAGACGAAAAAGGCGGAGAGTTAGCCATGGTCAACCTTCTCGCCAAAAATATACCATTATCTGCAATTGCAACCTATAACGACTATATGGCTGCAGGTTGTATGGCATTACTACAAGAAAATGAAATACGAATCCCTCAAGATGTCTCTATTGTAGGCTTTGACGATGGTCATATCGCACGTTACATCTACCCTCGCCTAACCACTATTCGTTACCCCATACAAGTCATGGCCGCTGAAGCCGTCAAACTTTCAACTCAGTTGATAAATAAAGAGGCAATACAATCCCATACCCAACGTCTATTCTTACCGATACTGGTTAGACGTTCTACTGTGGCCGTTATCAATCAAAACATCCCTTAAGAAGATTAATTGGTAGTCAAAAAATACGCAGCTTGAATAATTAATCAATATATTATTCAATCAATTAGTCGAAAAATTATTATTGATTCATGGTATTATTATCAATCTGACTTACTAGGCTAAATCTGCCATTAAAGACGCTGATGAGAACCTCTCTTTAGGCTATTAACGTAGTCCGCTCACCAACCGTTGTGTGAGTGTATTCATCACTTAATTAAAATGAAAGGTTATATATTACCCATGGCTACCATTAAAGATGTTGCAAAAGCTGCGGGCGTATCCGTTGCTACCGTTTCCCGCGTACTCAATAAATCCCCGAAAGCCAGTCAAGCGTCAATCCACGCCGTTACAGAAGCAATGAATGCCCTCGGTTATCGACCCAATGCGGCCGCTCGTGCTCTCGTTAGTCAGAGCACAAAAACAATGGGCGTCTTAGTCTCAGATGTCTCTGATCCCTTTTTTGGTATTTTAGTCAAAGCCGTCGATACCATTGCCCGAGCAAATGGTAAACACATCTTGATCGGTAATGGATACCATAACCCCAATGATGAGCGCCAAGCCTTAGAGTTACTCATCAACAACCGTTGTGATGCACTCGTGGTGCATGCTAAAGGCTTATCTGATGAGGAGTTGATTGGTTACGCCAAAGAGGTCAAAGGTATGGTACTGATTAATCGCTATATCCCAGAGCTAGCCGAGCGCTGTATTTCACTCGATAACCGCAAAGGAGCATTCTTAGCAACGGAATATTTACTTCGTCATGGTCATCGAAAAATTGCTTGTATTGCCTCCTCACAAGACATAGAAGATACCGATGAACGTCTACAAGGTTATCAAGCCGCGCTCAGTGACTATGGTATTGAGCTACCTAAAAGCTACATCGAGTACGGCCACCCTAATAGCGATGGCGGCGAACTCGCTATGACTAATCTATTAGCAAAGTCATTAGAGATCACGGGAGTCGTCGCCTATAACGATTATATGGCGGCAGGCGCATTGGTGACCTTAGAACAAAATGGGATTGAAGTGCCCAATCAGATTTCTATCATTGGCTTTGATGATGGATTAATTGCTCGTTTTGTTCATCCAAGTCTTACTACGATTCGTTATCCTATTGAGATGATGGCTGAACGCGCCGCTCACTTAGCTTTGGCATTATCACGTGATGACGTGATTGAAGAAGAAACAGCCATATTCACCCCAACTCTCGTACGTAGAAACTCTGTCGAACGCTGCTGATCAGCAATCTAATTACGATAAGAAGCCCGCACTATTTATTAAGCGGGCTTTAACTATAAACAATTGTGGGTATCTAGCTCAATGCTTCATGTGGTTTTACAGACTTAACATCTACACCTTCAGCAAATTCACCTCGCTGCAACTTCTCTCGTAAAATTGCGTGTTGATCTTCAGTAAATGTATAACGGGACATAATGAAGATGCGCACTAACATTCAAATTGATAAATAGTCCGATGTTGGTAACGTTCCATCGGCATCAATATCCCTCGGTTTCGTCCCCATTGTGGCTTGTTTGGGCCATCTGGAAAGTACTGTGTTTCTAAAGCAAGACCATCATAAGATTCATAGATTTTACTTGCACCAGGAGTGCCAGCTAAGAAATTACCCGAATAAAACTGGACGGCTGGTTTTGTGGTTTTAATCGTCATCACTACCTCTTTTTCTGGTGCAATCAGAATCGCGGCGGTAGATATGCCATCGGTCACTTCTGGTACGAATACGAAAGCGTGATCATAACCACCAGCCATTTTCTGATCCTGCTCAGCAAGAAAGGTTTGACCAATCGGTTTGAGATCAGTGAAATCAAAACTGGTACCTAAAACCGACTTCTGCTCACTAAGAGGAATTAACCCCGCATCAGTAGGCAAATAATACTCCGCATGAAGCTGTAAAACGTGATCTAAACTTTTCGCACGGCTTGCCTCACCGGCCAAATTAAAGTAAGTATGATTGGTTAAATTTACTGGTGATGTTTTGTCCGTCGTCACGTCATAGGAGATAGACAATTCATTATCATCAGTGAGCTTGTAAGTCACACTAATATCGAGATTACCAGGATAACCTTGGTCACCATCTGGCGATTGAAGCGAATAAACCACATGTTGAATACTTTGTTCCTCGACTTTCCAACGTCGCTTATCAAAGCCATCCAACCCACCGTGCAGTGAATGGTCACCATTATTGATACCCGTTTGATACGATTTTCCATCTATCTCGAACTGGCCTTTGGCAATTCGGTTAGCAAAACGACCAACAATAGAACCAAAGTAAGCGCCTTGCTTCATGTGTTCAGCCATATTTGGCGAACGCAATAGCACTTCACGATTCTCACCATTCACTGGTAGTGTGCAACTCAGCCACGTTGCGCCGATATCCATAAACGATGCGGTCATACCATTCGCGTTAGTAAGATGAATCAAATTTGCGACTTGGCCATCAAACGACGGCGTTTTAGCCATAGCTTGTTCTAGAAGTTCAAAATGTGCGTTCATCAAATACCCTTACAAGACTTCAACTAAACTGGCACCATCTTTGGCTTGGCACACATAAATTGACGCAGTTAAGCCTGTCGCTGCTTGATATTTTGCTTCAACCGTTGCTTTTACTGCATCGACCAACGCTGGCGGAACGAGAGCAACTACACATCCTCCAAAACCACCACCTGTCATGCGTACGCCCCCTTGAATGCCAATCACGTCTTTGACCATCTCAACCAAGGTGTCTATTTCTTGTACAGTGATTTCGAAATCATCTCGCATCGATGCGTGTGATTCCGCCATCAACTCCCCCATCAGCTTCATGTCGTGCGCCCGAAGAGCCTGAGCAGCAGCCAAAGTACGATCGTTTTCCGTGATGACATGACGAGCACGTTTTGCGATCATTTCATCCAGTTCAACGACTTTTTCGTTAAATTGCTCAATCGTCACATCACGCAATGCTGTCACGCCAAAGATTCGGGCCGCCTCTTCACATTGCTGACGACGAGTGTTGTATTCGCTATCAACCAAACCGCGTTTTTTATTTGAGTTAATGATCACAACCGCCATATCTTCTGGCATCGATACCGCTTCAGTGTCTAGGCTACGACAATCTAAGAGCATGGCATGATTTTCACGTCCTTCAGCCGAAATCATTTGATCCATGATGCCACAATTACAACCGACAAATTCGTTCTCTGCTTGCTGGCCGTTTAACGCAATATCTGCTTGACTAATTTCGAGGTTGAACAGCACCTTAAACGTTTGACCAATAACTACCTCCAATGCTGCAGATGAACTCAAGCCAGCACCTTGAGGTACGTTGCCACTCACTGAAATATCTGCGCCAGTAAACTGGTATCCGCGAGCCAACAGACACTTCACCACTCCACGAATGTAGTTGGCCCACATTTTGTCTTGTTGGAAGAGAATGTCTTCAGTGATATCAAACTCATCAACCTCGTTACCGTAATCCACTGATACCACGCGCACGAGGTTATCCGTACGCTTTGCTGCCGCCACCATCGTTTGATAATTAATGGCACATGGCAGGACAAAACCATCATTGTAATCGGTATGTTCACCAATTAAATTTACACGACCAGGTGCTTGGACAATATGGCTAGGTGCGTAACCAAACACCTGCGCAAAAGACGCTTTCACATTTTGAATTAGATCAGACATAGTAAATTCTCAAACAGTTTAATTCTCTAATCGCAGCGCAAATCTCAAGCCACGATTATCACATCTCTTAAATAGGTAGAGCTTCAACAATAATCAAAATTATTGTTCTTTATAGTGCACATCACTGACATCGCGTAGTCGCTGCGCGGCTTGCTCAGCGGTTAAATCACGCTGGCTTTCTGCTAGCATTTCATAACCGACCATAAATTTACGAATGGTAGCACTGCGCAACAATGGAGGATAAAACAGCGCATGCAATTGCCAATGTTCGATGTTGGTGCTCGGTTCAAAAAACGGCGCGTAGTGCCAACCCATTGAATAAGGGAAAGAGCATTGGAAAAGATTATCGTAACGACTGGTGAGTTTTTTGATGGCAACAGCAAGATCATCACGTTGTTCATCACTGAGTTCACTCATACGACGAATATGCTCTTTCGGTAGCAACATCGTTTCGAATGGCCATGCTGCCCAATAAGGTACTACTGCAAGCCAGTGTTCCGTTTCAACGACGGTTCGCGAACCATCTGCTCGTTCAGCCAGTGCGTAGTCGACTAACAAGTTAGTACCATGTTCTTGGTAGTACGTCTTGAGATGATGCTCTTTACGCTCGATTTCATTGGGTAAAAAACTGTTCGCCCAAATTTGACCATGTGGGTGCGGCTGAGAGCAGCCCATTGTCTCGCCTTTATTTTCAAACACTTGAACCCATACGTACTCTTTACCCAAGGTTTCGATTTGTTCGTTCCATGTGTCAATTACGTTGCGAATTTTATTAACGGGTAGCTCTGGCAGCGTTTTGCTATGGTCAGGAGAGAAGCAAATCACTCGACTTAAACCACGAACGCCTTGCGTTTTGAACAGTGGATTGTCCGACTCTGGCGCATCTGGAGAACCCACCATCAATGCAGCAAAGTCGTTACTGAATACGTATGTGTCCTTGTAATCTGGATTGATATCGCCCGAGATACGCTCGTTAGTCGGACAAAGAAAACATTTGTCATCATAATTTGGCAACTCATCAAGCGCTGGCTTTTCGTCAGCGCCACTCCAAGGACGTTTTGCGCGATGAGGGGAAACCAAAATCCATTGCCCCGTCAGCGGGTTATAACGGCGATGAGGATGATCCACGGGATTAAATTTAATATTTGACATCTGACTTACTCAACTTTTAAAGATTCTTCAAATTGAGCTTCCCAACAGCGTGAGAAGCACAGTAAACAGCAATGTGTTCAATTATGCTAAGAATAGCCATTCGGATTTTTAACTTGCCAGTGCCACGTATCCGCCGTCATTTCAGCTACGTTACGCGTCGCTTTCCAGCCCAATTCACGCGCTGCTTTCTCTGTACTCGCCCAGCACTGAGCAATATCACCCGGACGACGTGGGCATGTTTGATAAGGGATTGGTTTGCCGCAAGCCTCACTGAAAGCGTCAACCATCTCAAGTACGCTAGAACCTTTACCCGTACCTAAGTTGTAAATGTGCAACCCCGATTTCTCTCCCACAGACTGAAGTGCCGCAAGATGTCCATCGGCCAAATCCATCACATGAATGTAGTCACGCACACCTGTACCGTCTGGTGTTGGGTAGTCGTTACCAAATAGAGAGAGTTTTTCTCTTCGACCTACCGCGACTTGTGCAATAAACGGCATCAAATTATTGGGAATACCTTGCGGATCCTCCCCCATCAGGCCCGATGGATGTGCGCCGACCGGATTGAAATAACGCAGCAAGGTAATACTCCAGTCGTTTTCAGCGTGGAACAGATCACTTAGGCACTGCTCCACCATGTATTTGCTACGACCATATGGATTCGTTGTTGATCCTGTTGGAGAATCTTCAGTGATAGGTACAATGTCTGGATCACCATACACTGTCGCCGACGAACTGAAGACGAGACTTTTCACTCCGGCTTTACGCATACTGCGCGTCAAGACCAATGAACCATTGACGTTATTATCATAATACTCAAGTGGTTTTGCCACCGATTCACCAACTGCTTTGAGGCCCGCAAAGTGAATCACAGCTTGGATATCATGCTGCGTGAAGACCGAATCTAAAAATGCCTCATCACGTACATCACCATGATAAAAGATAGGTTTCTTTCCTGTTAACGCATCAATTCGGTTTAACACTTCCACTTTTGCATTACATAGGTTATCGATGATAATCGGTTCAAGGCCCGCCTCAATCATCTGAACACAAGTATGGCTGCCAATGTAGCCCATCCCACCAGTAATCAAAACACTCATAAACCCTCTTACTCTTCAACGTTGCCTCAATGACATTCAGTCTATCAGTAGAGAGATCTATTTTTCTGTGATAAAAACCTCAAAGTGGTAACGTTTACACAAGATCATTCAAATGAAATAAAATAAACATTTAAATCTTAAATTTTAAAGGCCAAAAACAGTGGTAACGATAACAATAAAAAGTCAAAAACCAAGACAGAGAGGCAAAAAAAGCCCGATAGTCAATCGGGCTTTTTATTAGAATAACATCACTTTAGAAACCTAACGGTAATCCAAGTGTGAAGAAACCAATCAGTAATACTGTCCAAGAAACTAAGAAGGCAACAGAATAAGGGATCATCATCGCAATCACATCACCAAACGATAGCTCCGGTTTGTACTTACGCATAAAGGCTAAAATAACCCCAGCATAGCTCATCATCGGCGTAATGATATTGGTTGATGAATCCGCAACACGATAAGCAGCAGCCACTAAATCTGGCGTCATATTCGGGTTTACTTGATAGAGCATTGGCACAAAAATAGGGCCTAATAGCATCCATTTCGAAGTTAGACCACCCACAAAGAGGTTAATCACCGCAGTGGTCAGCAAGAAACCAACAATCAATAAGATCGGGAATTTTTGCAGCCCAAGAGATTGCAAGAAAGTCGCACCAAGATAGGTAATATAAGTGCCAAGACCGGAATAGCTAAGTAAAGCCAAGAAGTTATAGCAGAAAAAGGTCAAGACTAAGATATAGCCCATGGTGTTCATCTGCTTAACCATCGCTTGTACAACGTCTTGCACTTTCTTGAATTTACCGCTCGCGACACCAAAAAACACACCAATAATGGTAAAAACTAAGGCAATCAATAAAATGACATTATTCAGGTACGGCGTAACTTCACGACCAGAGGCATCAGTATAGGTTGCTAATGGGCCAACAATCAGTCCCCACACCATTAACAGCGCAAGAACTAAACCCACTCCTGCAGCGCGTAATCCCTTTTGCTCTTTCTCAGTAACTTTAAAGTCATCTAAATTCAAATCTTCAGGAAGCTGATAACTCATCTTCTCTAAGCGTGGAGTAACGAAACGTTTCGTCACCCAAGCACCAACAGCGGCAAGCAAAATGGTGGAAACAAAAATAAAATAATAGTGCATTGTTGCAGGATTAAGCGCCTCTCCCGCCGCATTCACAAACGGCACACCTTGTGCTTCAGCAAAGACTCGGGCATTAACGCCGATGATCACGTCTGAAGGCGTAGCTGGGATCAAGTTGGCACTAAAGCCGGCAGAAACACCCGCAAATGCCGCACTCATACCAATTAGTGGGTTTTTACCTAAACCAGCGTAAAGCATACCAGCTAAAGGAATTAAGACTAAATAACCAGCATCACTGGCGATCGAGCTCATAATCCCTAAAAAGACCAGTAGCAAAGGTAACCAACGATCACTGATTTTAGTGCCTACTCGTTTGATTACGGTGCTCAATAAACCGGAATGCTCGGCAATGCCGACACCAATCATGACGATCAAAATGACGCCCAGTACACCGCCACCAAAGGCTAGCCAGTTTTGCAGTAACGCATTATCAAATACCCAACGCACGTGCTCGGTTGCCAGCATGTTTTTAATGCTGTGCGTGGTGCTCGCGCCATCCGCCCCCGTGGTTACAAACTGCACACCGCTCATCACCCCAGTGAGGAGTAAGCAGACAGCAAATAGCACCATAAATATCACAATAGGGTCTGGGATTTTCTGTCCCGCAAGGGCAATAAAACGCAGTACACCACGGCCTTGCGTTGATTCCTTATCCGCGATTTCACTCATTGATTTCTCTATCCTTATGTCATCCATTAATCATTGCCATGCTCAAACTACTTAGCGAAACACTCTATATCGACCTCAATCATCACTATATATGAGGAAAAATAGCCATGGTTTACGCTCCCATCACAGTAAGTAGAAAGAGAGTAAGCTGAGTTATTGCGATGAGCTGAGTGGCTATCTCAATAGACAAATGGTGGCTATTGTCCATCAGCTCAGCATATATCACCAAGTCAATTGCATTCAGCTTGGTAATGCTGCCGCAGAGTAAATCAAAAGTTAATGGGACATTTCAAGTATTATCGACCAATAAAGGGTAGAAAAGCTTAAAAATTAGCACTGATATCATTATTTGTTGAAGAATCAGATAAAAAGAAAGGAGAAAGAGTCAGTATCGGGATTAACTTTTGTACCGAATGATCCTCTTCAATAGTGGCTCGATTAACGTTGAATCGTCTAGTTAACGATTTAGAGTGTTCTGAATGGCAGCCACTATCGCTCGTCGATGACCTAATGCGTGACGACTAAAAACGGCGCAGCCATAACTAGGCACTGCGCCGCTGGTTTATCTCACAAACCATAAACACGTTGTGATTATTAACCTTTACTATCTGCCTGCCCTTGGGGGTTGGTCACAGAAAGGGTTTTACCTTGGAGCTCTTTAGGTAAAGCAAGCGTGAACGATTCCCACATCGGCATACGGCGGCACATATCTTGTTTAACGCGTATCACTGATACCGTTGCTGCTTGTCGATGAATTGAATCGATTTGTAGCGCAAAATGATCTGCTTGACTGCATCCATTACCTAGCGCTTCAAAGGCGATATGATTGGGGTTGACTTGATAACTCAGTAGAGGAATTTTATCTCCAACCACAGGGTCAGTTGCTGCACTCTCAGCGCCGCTACAAGCGCTCAATATGAATACTAATAATGTACTGAATACGACTCTTATCACAATCTTACTCCTTTACGAAAACGGAACCAGCCGAGTAAGCCTAACCCAAATAAAGACCAACCGATACTGCCGCCTGAGCCGGAAGAAGAAGGCAAGGCTGGTTTATCACGTTCAAACACCAAGAAAAGCGATAATTCATCATTCAAGCGGTCAGTCTTCACTACTAACTGTTGTACCTCGCGAATATCATCCGGTTGAGTAAACAGTTTTTTGGAGGCTGATGTGACACGGATACTACAGCTATCAGAAGGAGCCAAAGGCGCATCAATACAAGTATTGGTTGTTATGGTGAGTTTGGAATCAGGCTCAAGTTCTATGTCAAGAATAGATAATGCCGTATCAGAGGTATTCTCTATGACAAACTCTTCTTCTACGGTTGGTTGAGTGACTTTACGATAAGTATATTGGGTATAACTGATACCCGATTCTTTTATCTCAGCGATCCAATCTTGAAAATAAGCAACATTAGCATAAACCCCATAGGCGTTTGGCTGAGCACAGCCGTCTCCCCAACTCACCACACCAACCTGCTCTGTGACGCCATTAAGGATTCTCACTAATGGCCCACCACTGTCACCTTGGCAAGAATCTTTACCGCCCTCACTAAATCCAGCACAAATGGCATCATCACCAATATCGCTATAATCACCACCAAGATTTTGGCAAGTTGCTCTCAGTACATAAGGCACATCGACCTGGTTAAGTATCCACGGATAATTAGGTTTCGTATTGCGATCAGGCACAGTATTGCCCCAGCCCATGACTGTTAAAGTTTGCCCTTCCGACAGATCTCCTTCAGTTGTTTTTAGTGCTACTGCGTCAGCATTAGGTTTCGACCTTAACTCAATCAAAGCAATATCATTGCTGTAATTACCAGGCTCAGCATAACTTTCATTCACATAAACTGCTTTAATCTCGGCACGTTCACCTTCATTTTCATCTTCGCCAATCGTTTTGAGCAAATTATGCACACCAATATGCACATGGAAATCGTTAAAGTTGATTCTCTCCACACAGTGGGCTGCGGTCAACACCCACCCATCACCTAAGTAACTCGCCCCACAAAATTGTCCTTGATAGCTATTGCTCGCTTGGCTTCTTATCAACGCAGTCATAAAAGGCCATTGATCTTTTTGTGCTTCATCTCCGTCAATAATACGAGTTGAGAAACTGGTTTGCCCTTCTGTCGATTCTGTTGCCACTACTGGTCCAGCAACCAATCCACCGACCAATAAAAGACCTATTGTGTTACGCATAAATAATCCTTACCTCTCATCCTTATGATATGCATCCAGTGTAATTTTAGTGACTGATAAATACAGCAACTTTTTGTATTGGTTTGTATTTTTCAAACATATCTGGATAACATAGCACGGAAAAATCATGAGCATTCCCGTAAATAAAGGCTTCCCAAAACCTTCAAAAGATACTCTGGATCCATCGCGCACATCGCTCGTTTGTGTTTAATGCTCGCTTTCAGCGTCGTTTCACTTTTTAGCATGTTTAAGCACATCTGTCTGATCCTTGCGAAATTCTCTGCTCGTGCTTCCGCTCGTTTACGGCAAGCATCTTCACCAAATTCTGTATCCAACATCCAATGCATCGACTCAACTAACCAGTGCGAGCGCGAAGCATTTAACAATTCTTTAGCACTGAGCGCTTTCGAACTAATATAATATCGAACCGTTACATCCGATTCTTGAGCCACTGCTGATTCTTGACGAATAGATACCACAATTCCCATCGTTTTAAGCCCCGGCCAATCAAATTCAAGATCACCCAAAACACTTAAATCTTCGTTCACTAAGGCTAATCGTGTTTCTTTTCGGCCTCGCGATGTTTCTTGAGTACTGTAAGAATCACCGTCATGTTGTTGCAGCATGCCCATATTGAAATAATGATTAAAAGCTTGCTCAAGACGACCTTGGTTTCTTTTTACTGCCAGCAAGTAATCTGCGTTCTTTTCAAGGATTTTTCGTGCGATTTTCTTTTGGCAACCCATCGCATCAATGGTCACTAAACAACCTGATATATCAAGCACTTGAAGCAGATCAGGGATGGCGGTTATCTCATTAGATTTCTCGTAAACTTTATGCTGTCCCAGACACACGCCATTTTCTGTGGCAAACGCATTAACCATATGAATCGCACCAAGCCCACGAGAATCATCATAAGACCCTCGAACAGTTTTACCGTCTATCGCTATCACTTCACCGTCAGTGAGTTCACAGCACGATTTCATCCATTCGATAAAACACTTTTGTAAGCGTGTCGCATTAATCATGCCCATCACTCTAGCTATGGTCATAGCAGAAGGAACACCATGACTAAAATCACCAAAGCGTTTGAGGAAATCTAGCCACCTTGTGCCGTAAAGATGAATGGCTTTCCAATCATCCTGTCCGGAAAGTACTGCACAGATTGTTAACAAAATGATATCCGTTAACTTGTGTTCGACTTTACCTTGTTGACGGTAATCTGGGATGACATCGAAATGCATAAATGGGTGCTGGTTACTCATCGTTTTTGACCTCCATTTTGTCTATGAAGGTATTAGAAAACACTGAAAATGATCGTCAAATTGATCATCGGTTAATTGCTTGTTGTGTGATAGCGTTATCGATCGGAACAAGAAAACCGTGAACTTACTATGCCATAAACCCTTTAAACATGGGCATGTTCATGATTTTTCCCTGGATAACATAGCTTTCATTAAATAGCTTTCACCTATCAATAGGATAGACATAAGCAATTTTCCTTTATCAAGTCAAAGTGGGAATATACTTACCGAGCGCAACACATTGCGAAATCAAAAACTTACAGAAAAGGAAAGTAAAGAATGATTAACACTCAAATCAAACCATTTAGCGCAACTGCATACAAAAACGGTGAGTTCGTAGAAATCACAGAAAAAGACGTTCTCGGTAAATGGGCCGTGTTCTTCTTCTATCCAGCTGACTTCACGTTTGTTTGTCCAACCGAACTTGGTGACCTTGCTGATCACTATGAAGAGTTACAAAAACGCGGCGTTGAAGTGTTCTCAGTTTCTACTGACACTCACTTCACTCACAAAGCATGGCACGACAGTTCTGACACGATCGGTAAAATCAACTACTACATGGTCGGCGACCAAACTGGCAACATCACCAATAACTTCGGTGTGATGCGTGAAGGTCAAGGCCTAGCAGACCGCGCGACTTTCGTTATCGATCCAGAAGGTGTTATCCAAGCGATGGAAATCACCGCTGAAGGCATTGGCCGTGATGCACAAGACCTAATGCGTAAGATCAAGGCGGCTCAGTATGTAGCTTCTCACCCAGGTGAAGTGTGCCCTGCAAAATGGAAAGAAGGTGAAGAAACGCTAGCGCCATCTTTAGACCTTGTAGGCAAAATCTAATTCTAATTAACGCTGATAGCGAACCTGTGGTGTTAAACCACATCCGCAAGCACAGACGTTAATCGATTAAGAGCAGGCTGGGTGTTTTACTCTGACGACCTAAATGCCTGGCTTGCTCTCTCTTAAAAACATTCATCCAGAGTGGCCATTTTTTTCAACGTATTCGACAAGGTGTTTCTATGTTAGACCAAGCGATTAAACAACAATTAAAACAATATCTCAGTAATCTGAAACAAGACGTCCGTTTAGTGGTCAGCCTCGATGAAAGTAAAGCAGCGCAAGATATTCTAGCTCTGGCTAATGAAATTGCTGAACTCAGCCCATTAGTTTCGGTCGAGCGTGACGATAATGCCAGTGCGCGTAAACCTATTATGACGGTCAGTAACCCAGAGAAAGCAACCCAATTAAGTTTTGCTGGTGTGCCTATGGGCCATGAATTTACTTCTTTAGTTCTTGCCTTGCTTCACTCTGGCGGCCATCCAATGAAACTGGAGTCAGAAGTAATTGAGCAAATTGCCCAGTTAGACAAAAAATTAGACGTAGAGATTTTTATTTCACTGTCTTGCCAAAACTGCCCCGATGTCGTGCAGGCGTTCAATATGATGTCGGCAATTAATCCTGATATTCGCACCACGATGATCGATGGTGCTCTATTCCAAGATGAAGTCAAACAGCGCGACATTATGGCGGTACCAAGTGTGTTCGTGAATGGTGAGCTGTTTGGCCAAGGACGCATGAGCCTAACTGAAATACTGCATAAGTTAGACGATGGCGCCGCCGAAAAAGCAGCGGCCAGCCTCAATGAGAAAGCCCCTTACGACGTATTGGTGGTTGGCGGTGGTCCAGCTGGTGCAACAGCAGCGATTTACGCTGCTCGTAAAGGCATTCGCACCGGTATTGTTGCTCAGCGTCTTGGTGGTCAAGTAATGGATACCATGGCTATCGAAAACTTTATCTCGGTCAAACATACTGAAGGTCCGAAGCTTACTGCTAATTTGACTGAGCATTTAAAAGAGTACGGCGTTGATATTATTACTGAACAGCAAGCCGATAAATTAATGGGCGCAGAATTTACTGATGATGGACGTATTCATGTCGGTTTACAAAGCGGTGCTAGCCTTAAAAGCCGCAGTGTGATTTTGAGCCCCGGCGCTCGCTGGCGTGAAATGAACGTACCAGGAGAGCAAGAATATCGCAACAAAGGCGTGGCTTACTGCCCACACTGTGATGGTCCATTATTTAAAGGCAAAAGAACCGCAGTGATCGGTGGTGGTAACTCAGGTATTGAAGCGGCGATTGACTTAGCGGGTATCGTTGAGCATGTTACGGTACTAGAGTTCGCTGATACTTTGCGCGCTGACCAAGTATTAATCAACAAAGCTAACTCATTGCCAAACGTTGATATCATCACGATGGCGCAAACCACTGAAGTGATCGGTGACGGTACACGAGTGACCGGATTGAACTACAAAGATCGTCATACTGATGAAATTAAACACATTGAATTGTCGGGGATCTTTGTACAAATCGGTTTGGTACCGAACACTGAATGGCTGAAAGATTCAGCGGTTAACTTATCACCGCGTGGTGAAATTGAAATCGGTAGTCGTGGTGAAACCAGCCTTGAGGGTGTATTTGCTGCTGGTGATGCGACAACGGTCCCTTATAAACAAATCATCATTGCGATGGGCGAAGGAGCTAAAGCCAGCTTAGGCGCTTTTGATTACTTGATTCGCCAACAAAACTAATCTCGGCTTAATACAACCAATATGACTCTTACGACGCGGCTGACTCCTTTTCTAGGTCGCTGTCGTGAGAGTCTTTTTTTGATGATAAGTTAAAAAGGCATTCGGTTGTGAGCTGAGTTTTTAACGAAGAAGATCATCATCAACCACGGCCTCCTGTGGCTGATACTGATGAGACGAACAAAATCTCCGCGCTTAGCGCTTTATTGACACGTTTAGGTTGACATTTCAGTGTAACTTTTTAGCATGAGGTTTTTCCTTGATGAGAAATTTTTCATGTCAGACACGACTCAAACTGAAGCACCGATCGTTAATTTGGATACCGTATCCCCTGAACTGCGTCAGGTGATTGAATTTGACCAAGTACCCGAGCAAATGTACAACATGGTGGCTTCGATTCATGAAGTCTCAGAAGAGGTCGTTAGAGAAGCATGGAATAGCCTTCCTGCTAGTGCGCAAAACATTCTTGATAACTTTGAGCAGTTCCATGCACTGATCTCAGTAAGCCAAGCATTTGCCGGCGTCAATGTAATGGAAGAGTTTCCGACACTAAAATTACCTAAAGACATGAGTGAGCAAGACAAAGAAGAGTACCGCGCCGAATTGCTCGATCAAGTCTTACATAACTGTGTTAAAGACATGGTCAAACAAATCAAAAAAGCCCGTCGTGATCCTATTTTAAAACGTGATTTTAAAGACGTGTTTGTTAAATAGTTCAATAACCATTGATACCTAGCTCGCCGTTATCTAACCGTAATCGCGAGCTTTTTTATTTTCTAAACACTCACGTTATTTCGCTTCACCTATAGACCATCCCTAATAGCCTGTTGTCATCCCTCCTGGTTTCTTTTATTTCGTCGTTATCGACATACCCTATACTCATCTAATGAGCCGTTTCTCCTATCATTAATATAAATAAACGCGCAATAGAGCGTTCAATTACCAATAAAAACCTTCAAACGCGCATTAAATATGATCCATATCAAAAAATCACACGTAACAACTGCCAATCTTGACCATTTAATGGTTTCATACGAACATTAAAAGACAAAAACGAACACAAAGGCCATCAAAATGAAACAACAGCACAGTTCAACGCAATTTAACGAACACCAAGTGTTAGATATTATCGTGGTGGGTGGCGGCATTAATGGTGCCGGCATCGCCGCCGACGCCGCTGGGCGTGGTTTAAAAGTCGGGCTCTATGAAGCACAAGATTTTGCCAGCGCTACCTCGTCAGCCAGCTCAAAGCTAATCCACGGTGGCCTACGTTATCTCGAACATTATGAGTTTCGTTTAGTGAGTGAAGCATTAGCTGAACGCGAAGTCTTACTTAAAAAAGCACCGCACATTGTCACGCCGATGCGTTTTCGTCTTCCTCATCGCCCGTTTCTTCGCCCAGCATGGATGATTCGTGCGGGTCTATTCCTGTATGACAATTTAGGCAAACGCACTTCACTGCCGGGGAGTAAAAAAGTCGCCTTGCAGGCAGGCAGCGTAATGAAACCTGAAATGTCGGTCGGTTTTGAATATTCTGATTGTTGGGTAGACGACGCTCGATTGGTGATACTGAATGCGATGCAAGCTAAAGAGCTCGGCTCGGAAGTGATCAATTATTGCCGAGTAGAAAAAGCCACTCGTGAACATGATATCTGGTCTGTTACGCTCTTTGATGAGCGAACGCAAACCCGTTTTGTGCGTAAAAGCCATGCCTTAGTCAATGCTACCGGACCTTGGGTTAAGCAATTTTTAGATAACAATATCCAAATCGATTCGCCCTATGGCATTCGTCTTATCAAAGGCTCACACATCATTGTGCCAAAAATTCACGATGAGCCGCAGTCTTATATCTTGCAAAATGAAGATAAGCGTATCGTATTTGTTATCCCTTATTTGGGTAAGTATTCAATGATCGGCACCACAGACGTTGAGTATAAAGGCGATCCAAGACAAGTCACGATTTCAGCAGAAGAGCGTCAGTACCTGATTGATATCGTCAATAAGCATTTTACGAAAGAGATTGCTGTCAGTGATATCGTCTCTGAGTTTAGCGGTGTGCGTCCTTTGTGTGATGATGAATCAGACTCACCACAAGCGATTACTCGTGATTACACCTTATCTCTCGACCAACACGGTGATGAAGCTCCACTGCTGTCGATTTTTGGTGGTAAGCTCACCACCTATCGTAAATTGGCCGAATCAGCGATGAAGCAGCTTGCGCCCTTCTTCCCACAGATGAAACCAAGTTGGACAGCACAATCTGCTTTACCGGGGGGGGAAGCCTTTGCACGCAATAAGCTACTGGCCAAACTGCAACAACAGCTGCCATTTGTCAATCAAGCAATGTTAGAGCGCTGGGTCACTAACTATGGTACGCGCTGTAATACCATGCTTGATGGCGTGCAAAACCAAGCGGATTTAGGTATTCAATTTAGTGATGACTTGTATCAAATCGAAGTCGATTATTTGATTGAACATGAGTATGCACAGCAAACGGATGATATCTTCTGGCGTCGTACTAAATTAGGTATCGATCACGATGTGACCTGTGTTGAACAAGTAACACAATATTTAGCCGCTAAGGCAGAGGCAGACACTAGCCAACGGGCCGTTGGTTAAGCCCCTTCAATACAGACAACCATGATTGAACCACCGCCTTACGCGGTGGTTTTTTTATGCGATGAATTTATTTACTGTTCCGAAGGACGTAACTGCTCTAACTGCTTCTTAAACAGTGCTGGCATGGTGTATAAAAGCAGTAAGCGAATGGCATGATTGACCATCACAAAAGCGGGTTCTAAACCGAGTAGTAACGCCACCGCAGTCATCGCTTCAACACTGCCGGGCACCCAAGATAACAGTAACACTAACCAACTCATACCCAGTAGATGGGCAGCAATCCAAGATACGCCTACGGCAACCATTAAGCCAATCAGGGTAACTATCACCCCAGCTTTAGAATAAGAAGCAGCTTCACGCAATGTCGTTTCTGCCAAACGCACGCCAATTAACACTCCCAATAACGCGGTGGCAAATAGCACCAAATTGATCGGCACCGCAAAAGAAAATGTAGGGACGAAACTATTAAAGGCAGCAGCGATCAGTAATGAGGCCAACATATAGGGGGCGGGAATGCCCAGCTTTATCGAGAGTTTGCCACAAAGCATACTTAGGCCAACAATAGTCCCTAACATTAACCATTGTTCACTGCCCATCAACGGATGACTAACCGCGATACGGGTACCATTAAGGGAAATGACCCCCGCTAATAGGATTAAAATAATTAACCGAACTGAATGAGCATAAACCACTTTACTCGATGGCTTACTCCCCGACTCACTGATCACCAGTATCGCCGCCATCGCACCGGGAATGGCGCCCAATAATGCTTCAAACGGGTGCCAACCTTCCCGTTTATGTAGCCACCAAAAACCGCCGCCTGTCTGTAACAGTAGACAGACCATTAATCCAGCCACTACCGAGACATTCAGGGTTTGCCCTAACTCAATCAGCGAAATCGTCGCCCCAACACTGATCCCCAATATCACCTGCACAAACATCAACAGACTTTTTGGTAAATTCAATGTTATCTGCGCTTGCTTACGCAATAGCACCACCACGATAGCCGCGATAAATAACTCGCTTAACGGTAAGGAAAAAAAGCTTCCCACTAACATGGAGCACAAAGCAATTAGGGTAATCACCACTAGGTTAAAGCTTATTATTCGAGTGCACATACTGACTCCCACTTCACAGATAACACCGCCTATCACACGGCCATGCTTGGATGAAAACGGCTCCAGCTCACAATCAACACCCCAGCGAAAGCTAGCCAAATCAAAGTCGATAAACTCAATGTCCAAAGCAAAGAGAAGTGATAGCTAAAATAATAAATCGCTAATAGATAGGCGGCATAAGGAATCAAAGAATAGAGGCCGAATAAAGCCGTGATACGCAGATCAGCCATGGTGCGCTCAGAGCCAATAATATAATGCGCAATCAAAGCGAAAGTCGGAAACAGGGGCACTAAACCAGCAATAAAAAAACTTTTACTCTTCGAGAGAAGAGCAATAATCAACACCGCTACTGCGCCCAGTAAGCATTTCAAAAACAGAGCCAGCATGGCATTCCTCTCTCATTTCAACGCGTTGCTTACTATAACCAGTTGTTACAAGATGTAAAGATTAAGTTCTCAACCCGTGAAAATCGACAGTTACACTTGAAAAGCTTTTAACTCAATCACGTTGCCTTCTGGATCTTCAATATAAATCGAACGCCCAAAACCTTGTGCGCCATAACGAGTGTCAAAATCAGAATGCGGAATCTCGTGCTGATCAAGAAACGCTAATAAAGCCGCCTCTTCGAGTGGAGAGACTTGCAGGCAAATATGCTCAACATTTCGGCCATCTTGTTGTGGCGCTTTACCGCCTAATTTACCCAGCTCACTATCAACAGTAACGATATCAATTAAAGCTGAACCAGCTCGTAGCTGAATCAATCCCACTTCATCGGGTAAAGTGCGTTCTATCGGACAACCAAGCACGGTGCCATAAAAATAGAGCATCTTATCTAACTGAGTGGTGCGTAATACCACATGATCCAAACCATGGATGGTTAACATTATCTTCTCCTTATTACTATGTGTATTGGTTTTGCATCTAGAATTATGGTTCGCGAGTTAAGTTGAGTATAATCCGCCTCCTTATTTGACTAACCGTTATTGTCCATGAAGCTAAGCCAACGCCTACAACACATTGAGCAACTGATTACCCAGCCTTATGATCATATTTGGGATTGCTGTTGTGATCATGGTTGGTTGGGACAAGCGCTATTAACGCGCCAAGCGGCTAGCTGCATTCATTTTGTTGATATTGTCCCCGAGCTGATTGACGTATTACGCCAGCGCCTTTCTCGCCACTACCCTAATCAAACTCAGTGGAGCGCCGACTGCATGGATGTAGCAAGGTTGCCGCTTGATAAGCATCATGGTCGTCATTTAGTGATCATCGCGGGTGTCGGTGGTGATTTAACCGCGGAGTTGGTGAGCAAAATCATCACGGCTCATCCAAACCAATCGATCGATTTTATACTTTGTCCGGTTTATCATACCTATCGCTTAAGACAACAGTTACGTCAGTTGTCCTGCCAGCTGTATCATGAAAGCCTTGTCGAAGACAACCGCCGCTATTATGAAGTGCTGTATATCGCAGCCCCATCTTCTACTGATAATAACGCACCAACGATCAGTCTGGTGGGCGACTCACTCTGGCAAGTCAAGACCCTCGCCGAATATCAGCAAGCTCAAGGATATTTAACTAAGTTACTTAGCCATTATCAGCGTGTTGAAAAAAGTCACCCTGAAAAAGCCGCGCCAATTGTCCGTGCTTATCACTCCGTTTCAATCACGTTATCAGAATGAAATACCAGCCATAAACTGGGGAGCATCGATAACAAGTGGTAGCAACCATAATAACGCCATTAACTCATCATGATTTCCCTACAGTTTGTCGGTGGTTGGTCATCGTATTTAGAGTTACACTGGATGAGTAATCTCTTCCCTCAGGCGATTTGATTTTCAAACCGCAGGGACAACTCACGATTAAGGAACCAAGATGATCAAGCAAGGACAATCTTTACCTGCGGCAACACTCAGCCAACTGACCGCAGATGGTATGGTTAATCATAATGTTCAAGAATTGTTTGCGGGCAAAAAAGTGGTTTTATTTGCTGTTCCAGGTGCATTTACCCCAACCTGTTCAGAAGCCCACTTACCTGGTTACGTGGTTCATGCCGATACTTTCAAAGCGAAAGGCGTTGACCTGATTGCCTGTGTTGCGGTTAATGATGCATTTGTAATGAAAGCATGGGGCGAAGCGCAAAATGCCTCTGAACTGTTAATGCTTGCCGATGGTGATGCCAGTTTTACCAAAGCTCTGGGCCTTGAAATGGATACTGCTGGCTTTGGTGGCATTCGCTCACAACGCTATGCGATGATCATTGAAGATGGTGTGGTCACCACCCTCAATGTTGAAGAAGCGAAAACATTCGAAGCCAGTAAAGCAGAAACCTTACTTACGCTACTGTAATCAACGCCTAAGCCAACATTGATAATACTTATGGCCCCAAAACATCATGGGGCCAATTCATTTCTTTGGCGTATCGCTATTGTGCAAATGAATTTAATTACTCTCAAGCCTACAACTCCCTATACGACTGACATACAATAACGCTTCCTTTTAATATTACATAAAGTCGGAGCGAGATAAGTGAGCGCAAAATATACCCATCTAGCCTGGCAACTCAACTGTGCAAGCGCAGCGGAAAAACTGGTGTTATTAATGCTTGCCGATAGCACCGATGATATGGGCTATGTGACGGTTAACTTAGAACATATGGGCCCGCTCTGCTGCTTATCTACCTTTGGTTTGGCCGAATGTTTACGTTCTTTGTGTGAGCAGCAACGGCTTGAAAAAATCAAAGTAGACTATCGTCATGGTCATGAACTGCATATTTTCCAGATGCGAATCAGTGATCAAGAGCACCATCCTATAGCGATGAAATCACCTGCACCTGCACCTGCACCTGCACCTGCACCACAGGAAAACTTTCCTAATCTGCCAAAGCAAGCGTTACAATATCGCAATAACTCGTCTAATTTACTGCAAGGGAACGCGATTGCGACTCATGATTTGGATGAGAGTGAAATCCCTATGTGGGCAGAGCGGGCTTTTAAATTCTCTGGCATTAATAATGATCATCTATTAGTGTGGAAAAAATTTGTTCTCTGGCACAAATCCAAAGCCAGTGAGCTATTAACTGTCGCCCGATTAGAAAACAAACTCCAGTATTGGTTGACCAACGAGAAACTCAATGAAAGACAGCAAGCGAAAACCTCTGAACATTCAGGAAATCGAGAGCAAACTACGGGGAATGGGTATAAACCAAAGCTTAGCCCATCTGAGCGCTTCCGACAGCAGCTTATCCAAAAAGGAAAAAAGCCCACCTTCTGAGCCCATCGTGGCCGATAGTGTTCATCCTGAGGAGCCTTCCGACTGGTGCTTACATGTTTTTGGCTCGTTCTTGAGTGTTTATGAAACTCAATGGGAATATCAGTATGGCAGTTTGCCTACAGGGAAATTTGTTGATTTCGCTGAATCGATTGACCCTAATAGTCTCAACCGAGTACTTAAACATTGTCATGAACGTATTCAGTTGGGCAATAGCTGGCCACCACAAATGGGCGAGCTTTGGGTACTGCGTGATGCCCTTACTGCCGAAGAGCTACTGGATAGCCGGATCCGCGTACTCTCTCGCGAACCGGAGAATAACATTGAGAAATGGTTAGTTCAAAACAAGCTGTATGACTTAAAACGAGTGGCGGAAGCCAAGTTAGATCAACTGTTTAAGAAATATTATTTGGAAGCGAAAAGGCTTGAAGAAAAGGGGAAATTAGTCACTGAATTGCCTAATAATTTACTACCGTCCCATTCAGTGAAAAACGTTAATGATCTCAAACGGGAAGAGTATGAGCAACAACACGGGAAAACGCTCAACCCACGTATTCAACAGATCCTTAACAGCAAACGTTGAAGACTACCATTTCTTCACCAGTCTACCCAATAAGTTAGGATGGTAATGCCAACAGTGATCAAACATGGTCATCAGTTCGGGATTACCATGACGAGACAAGGTTAACGCATGGAAGCGGTTGCGGCTACGTTTTAAATCCTCGACCTGCTGCAAAATCGATTCGTTCTGCTTGGGAGCAATAAAGTCTGAAATTACCATTAGATCGGCATTTTTGTATCGCTCACCTTGCATTAAGCTGATCGCTTTTTCTAACGCTGGCTGCAGATCAGTCCCGCCATGAAAGGTATAACTTAAAAAATCACTCGCTTCACGCAGACCATCTTGCCGCGTGAGCTCATAGACAATCGCTTGCGTTGAAAACAGCATCACAAAACAATCACGATCTTCGGCTAACGCAATTTGCATCAAAGCGTAAGCCATCGCTTTGGCACACTGCTCAGGAAAACCTTTCATTGAGCCTGATGCATCAATGGCAATAATAAACGGCCCCTTTTCTAATTCTAACTGTGCATGCTCGGTAGATTGAGCACGAACCTTACGCAGCGTGCGTGACTTACCTTGCATACGATAGTTCATTAAGCGCTTATCTATTAGATGCTTATAGAAGATCACTTCGAGTTCTGGATGACTCAAGAAAAGAATTTCATTCGGCAGTAACTTATTGAGATCATCACTAGGGTGAATGCCAACAATATCATCGGTCGCTTGATCAGATTTCTCTTCCACCACCTCGGGATGTTCATTTAGCGTTGGATTGAGCAAAGGATCATCAATTTGACTGGCCATTCGTCCAAGTTGCTCAGCGATTTCTTGTAGCCCTTTATGTTTTTTGAGGAAGTCAGCGTGACGCTTCATGACGCTTAGATCGGTTCGGCTTAACTTAGCGGCCGCCATATCCCATAAACGTCCAACGTGATTTTCATCCCCAGCTTGAGCGACATCATCCATATTACGCAACGTTTCCATCCGCTGGTACAACTCGGCATAAGCCTGTTCTTTACTCGCTTCAAGCTCAATAATCTGCGCTTGTTTAATCTCTTCGCTTAAAGCTTTGTACCATTGGTCACAGAAAAAATGGGCAAACATCGGATTCTTCAGTGCGTTGTTGTCTTCCATTAATTGACGAGCTTTCAGATAAAAAGGTGACACCCCTTCTAATTGCTTGATCAGTTCCGGTAGTTTGCTAAAAAAGGTTTCTTCATCCCAATGAATCACTTGTTGGTAAAGTGCCATTTCAGTTTGAAAGTGCTCACTCTCTGTGACTTGAGTAATCTGTTGCTTAACTTGACTATGCCACTTCGCTAAATGATTTTTTACCGAGGCACGAATACCATCATTTTCAACCATCATCATTTGTGAGCGTGCTAATAGATCATTGACGGCGGTTTCAATAATGCCAGATTCCGCGATGGCTAAAACAATATTCAAGCTGTCTGCACCAAGCATAATCAGACCTCAATTAACTAAAAAAATCGCTTAACTGTCTAAAGCGCTGAACGGTTTTCTCAAACTCACTGTGCGTCTCTTCTAATTGCTGCTGTAACTCATGCAATATCGACTGCATCGCCACAGGCAGTTCTGGATCAATAAAGTTATGTGGTAACGCACTATGAAAATCTGAACGCACTTGACGTAAATGATGCTCCGTCTGCTTGAGTTGTGCCAACGCCTGTTCCGCTTGTTGTAACCAAAGTTGATACTGTTGTTCGTCTAACCCTTGCTTAGTCACCAAGGCTAATAACACGGAACGATTGGCAATATCTTTGATAACTAACTTCCCTTGTCCATCCAATTCGATCCGTAACCGGAATACATTCGGATTGTGGTTAACGTAACCGTAAATCTCTCCCTGTCCTTGTTTAATCGCCTTTTGCAGCTCAGGCTTACTAAGGTAAATCCATCGACTATCGCCTTTTTCTGCTTCAGCAACCGATAAATTGTTTTGCAGCAATACCAGTTTAACGAGATTCTTTGTTTGCCCCACTTGATAAAGTTTAGCTTGGCTGAGATCGTATTGATGAAATTGTTTTTTTCTTAACCCGTTTGTAGTTTCTAGTGACGGCTCCATCGCTAATTCACTTTCTAACGCCTGCTGAATGGACGTCAATTCAATACGACAGCGGTCAATTTGTTGCTCAACCTGAGATTGATCAAATGCATCACGTAACGCAAACTCACGTGTCACTCGATACACCAATTCACGAGACTCGGGACTGTTCCATAAACAATCTTGTAATAACAGTAAATCCAGCGGACTGATTTGATCTCGTCCATTAAAAAAAGCAGACGCTTTCAATAACTTCACCGACTTTTTCCAGCGACGATCAGAAACATAGACATCATCGGCCGGTAAACCACTCTCTTGCGCCGCTTGTTCTAATTGCGCTTTTAACAGATAGAGTTTTTCAAACAGCGGGTCGGTTAACGTCAGCTTATCTAACTCACTTAACCATTGATGATATTCTTGATCGGTGATTGCCAGCCCATCCGGAATTTTCGCTTCTTGTGGCGTGCCTACCGTTAACATCGATTTAAAGTTCTGTTTATTTTGAATACGATTGACAAAAACACGTACCAACATACGGTCGTACAAAGCATCAAGACCACTCTCTTCATCAGGTAATTCATTGGAAGCCGAAATCAACAAACGCATCGGAACACGTTCAATATCACTGCCATTTTTAAACGTCTTCTCGTTAACGACCGTCAGCAATGTATTAAGAATTGCCGGTCCCGCTTTCCATATTTCATCCAAAAAAACCACTTGTGCCGTCGGTAAGTAGCCATCCGTTAGGCGTAGATAGCGGCCATTATCTTTTAATTCTTGAATACTTAATGGGCCAAATACCTCTTCAGGGGTAGAAAATCGAGTCATCAAGTACTCAAAATAGCTGCTGCTCTCAAAAGCTTGGATAAGACGTTTGGCAATTAAACTTTTTGCAATCCCGGGAGGGCCGAGTAAAAAAACACTTTCACCCGTCAGGGCTGCGAGCAAACAGAGCTTAATCGTACTTTCACGCTCATACACGCCATCAGCCAATGCTTTGGCTAATTTATTAATTCTTTCTGCCAGTAACGCTTTTTGTGCATGAGAAGAAGGGGAAATCATAGAAACGCTCCGTAGCTGGCTGAGGGTACAGCGGGATTTATACATTCGTTATTAATTTGTTACAAGTTGTATTTTAAACTCGGGCCTGCCTTATACCAGATCTCAATCGTGAGAAAAGGATTGAGATCAAAGTTTGCAGAATTACCTCCCAAGCTATTGATGACTCAATAACAAACTCGTAGAAACGTCACGTCTGAGCCTCAATTGAGTTGGGGTATCCTATTAAATGGGGTAAGGTTAGTCGCTTAACGATAACCGCCCTCTGTTGATACCTTATTGCTTTTATTCATCGCTGACTGCCACGGCATTTCAACAGATAAAAATAGATTATTAGTCCATGATAAAAACCATACACCACTGGAAAAACATTGCACTGGTTGAAGAAAGCATTATCTATCCAAACGGACAAACCTTGGTCCATACCACCATCAAACACCCGGGTGCAGCGGTTATATTGCCAATAACAACCGATAAACGAGTGATCGTTATTCGTCAATTCAGACCTTCGTTAAAAAAATGGTTAATCGAATTACCCGCAGGGACTATCGAAAATAATGAAACTGCGCTTGAATGTGCACAACGTGAGCTAGAGGAAGAAACGGGCTACAGTGGTGAACAATTTTTTGAATTAGGCCAAGTGACGCCGATGGCCGGATTTTGTGACGAAATTCAATACTTATTTGTCGCCAAACAACTGACGAAAACTCAACGCTTTCAGTGTGATGATGATGAACTGATAGAGGTATTAAGTCTGAGCATTGAAGAGCTAGAACAACACATTATCAATGGCGACATCAGTGATGCGAAAACCATCGCCTGTTTAAGTAAAGCCAAACTCTGCGGTTATGTATGAACATTCACGACTCAGTGAGGTGAGGTTTTGTGCAATCAATCTCTTGGGGGATCAGTTATCCGTGAAACTGCGCGGTAGATCTGGTAAAACATCACAGTAATCAATCAATGAAGAAGTGCCATGACGGAAAAACGACAAGGGCGGCGCAGTGCTGAAGATGCACTGAACACTCGCTATCATATCCTCAAAGTTGCAGCACAACTGTTTTGTGATTTCGGTTATGCACGAGTCTCTTTGCGTAACATTAGTGAAAAAGCCGGAGTGTCACACAGTTTGATTCGTCATCATTTCGGTAGTAAAGAGAAAATTTGGCACAGCATTAGTGATGGCCTACATCTGTATGTTGAGCATTATATGCGTAAGGTGATCAAAGAGATCCCAGAATCCATGCCAGCTAACGTGAAAGTCTATCTGTTTATCATGCGTTTATTGGCTCATGGATTGATTGTTAAGCAACCCATCCAATTGATTGCCGATGCTGTGCGTCAAGAAGATGCATTAATCGACTACTTTATCGATACTTCGGGTGAAATAGAACGATTAATTGAAGGGTTTGCCGAACAGTATAATCAACACTGCCCTGAAGCACCGATCAAAATTTGGGAAGTGAAATGGCAAATGATCATGTATACCCACAGTGCAGCCAGTTTAACGCCTTTTCTTAAAGAAACATGGCGAGATGAAGAAGCGGATCTCGACCAGTGCTTACTCAACCACTGGCAACTGTTTAATGGGTTAATGATTCAAAAATACCGCATAACCGATGAGTACGCTTTATCTCCTCGTTCTGTCAAAGAGCTAGTCTATGATGTGCAGTACGATTGGCGAAAACAGTGTGCTCTCTCTCAGCCATCCGATAATCTCTCCATTGATGAAGACTCATCAACGATAACCGATTAAGCCAATATCTAACACATAACCCTCCTAAAGGCTCACGTCTTTGAAGGAGGGTTATGTGTTTAACTATCTTTTGCCACGTTTGGCGTGAATTTTCAGCTTAGCCTTTAATTGACGTTTCTCCGCAGAGCGGCTCAATCGCTGAGAAGACATATCGTCATCGTGTTCTCGTACCGATGGCTCAAAACCTTTTAACCACTCTTGTGGTAAGCGCTGATCCAGCAACCGCTCAATCGCTTGCAATAACGGCTCTTCTTGTGGGCTCATTAAAGAGACCGCCAAACCGGATTGTCCTGCCCGTCCGGTGCGACCGATGCGATGAATATAGTCTTCCGCTTTATAAGGCAGATCAAAATTAACCACTTGCTCTAGCTGGCAAATATCAATCCCGCGCGCGGCGACATCCGTGGCAATTAACGCCCGAATCTTACCAGCTTTAAAATCATCCAACGCCTTTTGTCGCGCGCCTTGGCTTTTATCACCATTGATCGAAGCTGCTTTGATCCCATCCAACTTTAGCTCTTGAGCTAAAGCATCACTCCCTTGCTTGGTCTTAGTAAAGACCAACACTTGCTGCCAATTACGTGAACCGATCAAATACGCCAATAACTCACTTTTACGTTTTTTATCAACCGGATAAACCATTTGTGACACCGTATCTGCCGTCGTATTCGCTGGCGTCACTTGTACCTCTATCGGTTCATGCATCATCCGATAAGCCAATGCCTTAATTTTTTGATCAAAGGTGGCAGAGAAGAATAACGTTTGTCGTGCACGATTTAACTTACGTAAGACTCTTTGGATATCAGGCATAAAGCCCATATCCAACATTCGATCCGCTTCATCCAACACTAAGGTTTGTACGTTGCCTAAATAAAGACTTTTCACATGTGCGTGATCCAAAAGCCGCCCAGGTGTGGCGATGAGTACATCAGCACCACCACGCAAATGCTGTTTTTGCACACTCATACTGGTGCCGCCATAAGCAACAACAACTTTTAACTCGCTGCCTTTCGCGTAAGCAGTCAAACTGTCAAATACCTGCTGGGCAAGCTCACGCGTTGGCACCAACACCAAAGCACGAATATCCTTACTGCTCACATCAACATCCGTTTTCGATGCTGCCAAGCGCTGTAAAAGCGGTAAACCAAAGGCCGCCGTTTTACCTGTTCCGGTTTGTGCTCCAGCAAGGACATCGTGTCCTGCCAAAACGGGTGGGATGGCCTGAATTTGAATTTCTGTTGGCGTCTCAATACCTAACGCATTCAGGCTCTCAACTAAAGTAGGTGCAATACCCAAGTCTAAAAAGGTTTTGAAGGGTGAAGACATGCTACTTTCCTTTTAAAAATACAAGAAACGCCCAGCGTTCGACGCAGAGCGTAAAGAAAATCTGGGCGCGGATTATAGCAAATAGTTATGGCTTTGGCTTTGCGAAAATGAGAATCGCCACCTATAGTGATTATTTTGTACGCAAATGGAAATCATGATGAGAACTAACAGAGTAAGGTAACGTCAGCCTCACTAGTGTCATAAGCCGTTGTATCGTAGTGACTCAATTCGCAACCAATTTCCAAAGCGTCCAATAGCTCTAAGCTATCATCGTTAATGTTTATCTGGTCTGTCATCCCGACCTCCTGTGTTATTACTGGAAAAGTGCATCACTTTTCCACTCCGTGTGGTGTTATACCGTACTTAACAAAAATAATAGCGACAACACATTTAGCACAGTCAGCGATGCATCACCAGTCAGATGCTAGCCAAAATTAAGTGTATAAATAAAATTACACCAATGAACTTAATTTTTTACAACACCATTGACCTTATTGATTAATTTATTCAGAATAACCAAAAAACGTAAGCAGCGACCTAATTATTGTTTGACTGACCCCGTTGCACTCATTTAACCCCCAATAAACGTACAGATAAGTTTACAATATGATCAAATCAAAACTGTTAGGTAGTAGCTTAATTATTGCAGGAACGACGATTGGTGCAGGTATGCTTGCTCTGCCTTTGGCTTCCGCAGGGCTTGGATTTTCGACGGCATTACTGATTATGCTTGGTCTATGGGCCTTAATGGCCTTCACCGCATTATTGATGATCGAAATCCATCAATACTCAAGTCAAGACGCCACGTTGCACACACTCGCAAAAGAGATACTCGGCACAAAAGGCAAATGGATAGCGACCTTCGCGATGCTGTTCTTATTTTACTCGTTGTGTGCTGCTTATATCGCTGGAGGTGGTGGGCAGTTTACTCAACGGATCAGTGAATTTACTGGATTCACCATATCTGCGCCAACAGGCACTTTGCTGTTTACCGTTATTGTCGCTGCCGTAGTCACCATCGGTACAGCGACGGTCGATAAAGTTAACCGTTTATTGTTTGCTGGTAAAATCATTGCCATGATCATGGTGCTCACGTTTCTTGCCCCTAATGTTACTGAGTCATACTTATTGAGTATGCCACTTGGACAGGGGCTGATCATTGCTTCTATACCCGTAATTTTCACCTCGTTTGGTTTTCATGGCAGCATCCCCGCTATCGTCAACTACCTTGATGGACATACCCCATCACTGCGTAAAGCCATCGTCTTTGGTTCGGCTATTCCACTGATCATTTATATTCTGTGGCAATTAGCCACACTCGGTGTCGTCAGCCAAGCTGAGCTGGTTCAAAATAGTGGTTTATCTGCCTTAATTGGCACATTAGCACGCAGTGCACACCAATCAGGCCTGGGGAGCATGATCGGTATTTTCGCGGATTTAGCGTTATTGACTTCTTTCCTCGGCGTTAGCTTAGGTTTGTTTGAGTTCATGGGTGATACGTTACGTAAAAAAGGCGCAGGTGTGAATCGGTTCGTCGCTTCTGTCGCCACTTTTACCCCTCCGCTTTTGTTTGCTTTGTTTTACCCACAAGGCTTTATTATGGCTTTAGGTTATGCGGCGATTGCTTTGGCGGTGTTGGCGATATTTTTACCGATTGCAATGGTCGTGCGCGTTAGAAGCCAAGCCTCCTCATCTGAATATTATCAAGTCATTGGCGGTAAACCAGCCTTGATGATCACGGGAGTCATCGGCTTATTAATTGTTGCCGCCCAATTAATGATCACCATTGGCGCACTTCCTGCTCTCGGCTAATCACTGCCATTCAAGCGCCCTGCTTTGAATTCTTTATGACCTTTCTCAAAGCCCGAATAAGAATCCTTATTCGGGCTTTTATATAAATGCTGAATATATCGATCTATCTCTCACTTCTGAAACATTGGTACATATATATTTCATAAATATATGGGATATTACACACTTTAATCGCTCAGATAGCCGTAAAATCGCTCAACCCCCACGCCATAGTGCTACACCGGAGAAGATATGAAACAAGTTCCATTCAGGATGATTGATCGTGTATTCATCAAAATATCCATCAACGATAAGATGTGGGCCGTGTTTACGCTCTTTTTTATCACACTAAGCGCCCTAGCTGGCGCTCGCTATATGCACACCATCGCTAACTTTGAAACTCAAGCGAAACAAGCCGTAGAGTACAAATTACAAGGGATCATCAGTCAAAATGACATTACCCTGATCCCGGGATTAGAATCTCGCGCTGCTTTGCAAGATACACAGTATCAACAAGGTCGAGTCATGGCGACGGCTCAAAGCAAGAATGGGCAGGTCTATCGTTTAATGGAAGATTTCTCTCGTCAAGAGCAGCAAATGCGCTCTGCCGCTTTCAAGGTGCTTTTATTCAGTTACTTGTGGATTCTTCCGTTCGGTCTTCTTTGCTATTGGATTGCGACTTTCTTAGGTGGAGCTCTATGGGATCTTTACACTACGACGCAAAAAATTGCGAAAGGTGATCTTACTTCTCGATTAGGTTTTCATCCCGGGCGTGATGAGTTTGGCACCATTGGCTGCGCACTAGATAAAGCCATGGATACCTTGACTGAATTAGTCGTCACAGTAAAAAACAACTCAGCGACACTCACCGATACCTCAAAAGTGTTTGCTGGTGAAATGAAAGAGAGTGAAACACAAATTCATAATCAGTACGCGTCGCTAGATTCGGTTGCCACCGCAATGGAGCAAATGACGGCCTCCGCTCAGGAAGTGTCGAGCATTTCGCGTCAAGCGACTCAACAAGCGGAACAAGATGCGAAACAAGTCGAGATTGGTCATCGTCGAGTCACTCAAGCGATCAACGAAATTGAACAATTATCACGATTTATCGGTCAAACATCCTCATCGGTAACAACCTTAAATGAAAATGCGATCAAGATTAATGAAGTGATCACCACCATCAACGCTATCTCTGAACAAACTAACCTACTGGCACTCAATGCCGCGATTGAAGCCGCCCGTGCAGGTGAACAAGGTCGAGGATTTGCTGTCGTTGCTGACGAAGTTCGCACTCTCGCTAGCCGTACACAATCAGCCACTATCGATATTCAATCGATGATTGAAAAACTGCAAAATGAAAGTCGTACGATAGCAAAAATGACCGAACAAACGGTGAGCCAAGCACAAAGTAGCAGCAGCTTAGTGATGGAAATTGGTCAAGATATTGAAAAAATCGCTCATTCGGCACGGATGATCAATGATATGAGTGTACAAATTTCAACGTCTGCAGAAGAACAAAGTTCGGTCGCTAATGATATCGCATCAGAATTGAGCGATATCCGTAGTCAGTCCAATACCATTCGTCGTGTCGCAGAAAAATCCTCGTCTGGGATTAATGAAATCAGTCAAGCGACACAAAATCTTAGTCAGATATTGAGCCGCTACCAAACAAATTAATCCACAGTCTTCCCCTCTCGACTTGAGACGAGAAGTGATTTGTTAAAAAGCCAGTCAAACTCATGTGACTGGCTTTTTTATTGATAACCATTTGTTGATGATCAATAACGACTAACCATCACTCAAAATAAGTAATGGTTAGTAAGGTTGTTTAGTTATATCGTTTCGCTATCCGGATAACCTTGAGGGTTTTGTGACTGCCAACGCCAAGTATCTTGCGCCATCTCTTGTAGGGTGCGTGTCGCTTGCCAATTAAGCTCTCGCTGAGCTTTACTTGGGTCTGCC
This sequence comes from Vibrio metschnikovii CIP 69.14, assembly GCF_000176155.1. Classification (GTDB taxonomy): domain Bacteria; phylum Pseudomonadota; class Gammaproteobacteria; order Enterobacterales; family Vibrionaceae; genus Vibrio; species Vibrio metschnikovii. Next base: position 199,603 of record NZ_ACZO01000007.1, read on the forward strand.
CAACATTCAGCAATATCACCCGGGCGTCTTGCCACTAACTGATACGGTATTTGACACTGATTAGCGGCTTCAAAGGCTTTGACCATCTCTAACACACTGTAACCTTGGCCTGTGCCTAAGTTAAAGATATGCAGCCCTGACTGAATGCCGACTTTTTGTAGTGCCGCAATGTGTCCATCGGCCAAATCCATCACATGAATATAATCGCGTACACCAGTACCGTCTTTGGTAGGATAATCGCTACCAAAAATAGACAAACATTCGCGACGCCCGACAGCTACTTGAGAAATGAACGGCATTAAATTATTCGGAATCCCTTGCGGATCTTCACCAAGCTCTCCCGATGGATGCGAGCCAACCGGATTAAAATAACGTAAAAGCGTGATACTCCAATCTGGATTAGCGCATTGAAAATCATGCAAACACTCTTCGACCATCAATTTACTACGCCCATAGGGGTTGGTCGCACTGGTCGGAAACTGTTCAGTGATTGGCACACTAGCAGGATCACCATACACGGTCGCAGAAGAACTGAATATTAATGATTTCACTCCCACTTCACGCATCGCAGAAACGAGCACTAAGGTACCATTGACATTATTATCGTAATATTCGAGCGGTTTTTGTACCGATTCACCGACCGCTTTCAACCCCGCAAAGTGAATCACCGATTCAATCTTATGTTCGGCCATAATGCTCATTAACCGCGCTTTGTCACGAATGTCGCCATGAATAAAAACGGGGCGACAACCTGATATTTTCTCAATTCTGTCCAATACCGAGGCTTTACTATTGTATAAGTTATCAACAATAACTGGCGTCATGCCCGCTTGAATCATCTGGATACAAGTATGACTACCGATATAGCCCATTCCCCCGGTGACTAACACTTTCATACCTAGCTACCTTTGTTCGTTAATTTGCACATCTTAGTTATCCGTTTGAGTCATCGATTCGATTGCAGCACGATTGACCACGTTCATAAACCTATTCTATCGTTAAGTTGTTTCAAAATACCAATAAAGAATCCAAGAAAAAAACTGTCATCGTGTCGATCTTATCCTATAAGATAATGATAAATGGACTTAAACAATGACTAATATTCAACGCCAGATAAATAAGGGATAACCAATAAGGATCACCCTCTGTGAGTACGATACGAACGATCAAACTGAATTGTGATATGGGCCAAGGCTTTGGTGCATGGCAGATGGGGGCTGATAAAGACATCATGCCTCATATCGATATGGCTAATATCGCCTGTGGATTTCATGCTGGCGATCCACATCTCATCAGTAAAACCATTGATTTAGCACTACAAAATGACGTCATGATTGGTGCTCATCCCGGCTATCCTGATAAACAAGGCTTCGGTCAACGCTCCTTTGCCCTATCGGATGAAGAGATATGCGATATTGTGATTTATCAAGTTGGTGCGCTCAAGGCTTTGTGTGAGAGCAAAAATGCCGAGCTAAGCTATGTCAAACCCCATGGCGCGTTATATCGTGACATGATGAGTGATAAAAATATTTTCCGATCGATGGTCGATGCAGTCTCTTGTTTTAATCTTCCCCTGATGATTTTAGCATCGCCGAATAACCAAGATTATCTCGATCTGGCGGATCGCTTTGATGTGCCGCTGTTATTTGAAGCGGTTGCCGATAGAACGTATCTGGCTAACGGGCAATTAACGCCCGACACGCTACCTAATGCGATACTGCATAGCGAAGAAGCGGTATTAAACCAAGTCAAACAAATCTCTCGTTATGGAAAAGTAACCAGTGCAGACGGTTTTATTTTGGCGATTGAAGCAGACACCTTATGCGTCAACCCAGGACACCCAAAAGCGGTTGAATTGATCAACCGCATCCGTGAGCAGTTGCGTTAATGATGACTAATGCCAACAACCTTAGCTAACGCAATCGGATAACCACGCTGCTCCGCTAACTCGATGGCTTTTTGCTCAATTTGTTGCTCGCTAAAACTTAAACACACCGGGTGCTGCTGCTCAATCGATAATCCAGAATCAACGTCGGCTAATTGCCATGTCGAAACCAGTCGTCTCGCTGCTTCCAAAGCCGATGAGCCTTTTACTACCTCGATGCGAGCATACTGGTTGGCCTCAAACGTAACATCTGCCGCTCGCAGTGATGCATCGACACCTGGGATCTGCTGAGCACCAAATAATGGGTTTCCACCAACCTCTGCACAAGCGAATTCGGGCACAAATTGACTCATGTGTTGAATTGCTCTTAAAGTCCGTTCACTTAGCGCTTGGCTTGACCAGCCTTGAGTCAGCTTTTCCTGCAGATAAGCGGGCAAACAAGGTTGTGAGGATTCCGCCGTCGAAGACACCAAGCCGTCACTGAACAACGTAATGTCTTGTGTCATACCGTGCAATTGAAAAACACCATCCGCATAAGGGGTTAGCTGAGCCATTCCTTGTGGTGTGCCTCTCGGGCCATGGAAAATCACCTCAGGCCACTCTTGATGACAACGCGGCCAGTGGGTCACAAACGCGGCTTTAAACTCAACCAGACGCTGCCGAGGATGTTGAGTTAAATCATCAATTTTACCCGTTTCATAACCGCAAGCATTAATTAAGTAGTCACACTGTAACAATTGCTGATGACCATGACGATCTTGATAGGTTAACTGCCACTGTTGATCGACGAACTGGGAGTCAACCAACGTCGCTTGGGTGATGACTTGGCAATTTGGCAACGCGTCTAGCGTTAAGTGTGCGCTGGCGGCTAATCGAAAGACGCTCCAACCATATTCTTGCACGGCAACCACCGGATATTTCAGCTGAGATAAATCCGTATGCTGAGCAAAAGGGATTAACCAATCATCGAAACTGGTTGGTACCTTCGGTTGTGACTTAAGTGCAAGGCGTTCAAGCTCATCTTGCTGATAGAGACGAAAATAGTCACTGGGTTCACCGAGCATTTTATTGTGACAGTCTTCGGCGACGAGCTGCTGGTAAGCGGAACGAATGACTTCTAGTCTCGGTAACACTTCCTGCACAGAGCCAGGATCACTGTGTGGAATGGCGATCACTGTGGGTCGACGATTTAAGGTATGCGGATATAACCTTACGGTTTCTATCGATTGACGCAGTAATTCAATGCACTGCTGTTGAGAAATTTCTCGATATAAATTACCGCCTGCATGAAGATGGCAAATCGGCGGTCCGTTGACGAGACCAGCACTCTTTTCCAACAAGGTCACCTTTAACCCGAGTTCACTGAGATGCACCGCGGCGGTAGCACCTGCGACACCACCACCAATAATGGCGAGGCTCGGGGCTTGTATTTCTGGTTTAGTAAGTAACATTTCACTGCCGTTGGTCATTACGTTGCTGCCTATTCTAAAACGTGTAAAAGGTTATGAAAATCACATTTTTCACAAGGTCTTATCGATGTTATACCCAAATGGGTCTCGCTCTCTCCACGATGGACTCAACCGATCATCGGTGAAAGCCATGAGTCGCGAGACCTTCCCTAAATGCACACAGGATAACCGAGGTTTGATGTAACGTGGCACCGTTATCAACTGTGCAAAATTTATCAAAAAAGCCTTGACTGATTATCCGCTTATCTTCAACTGTCGCCCACTGTGAATAACCAATCATCAGTAAGCTTGAGCGGTATTGGCTTAGCATGCTGATCGCTATCCATGACCAATCAAGTTATCCCAACCTTTATCCACCGTTTTTGTGGATAAGTTCTTTACTTACTCAAGATACGATTAACTCAAGGCTCGGTTAATCGGCGTTAACAATCGCTGTAACAAGCTACTAACCACAAGGGCTAAAGTAACAAAGGTCATCACTGGTAGAGCCAACCACATCGAAAAATGCGCCACTGGGGATAAGTCAAACCCCCAATACATGATACTGCCGACAATTACATCGGCACTGATTGCTGCCACCAACCCAGCTATTAACGCCATGACTCCATATTCAGCCCATAAGGTTGCCGTTACTCGACGACGACTCGCTCCAAGCGTACGGTAAAGCTGGATTTCTTGTTGACGTTGACTCAGACTTAAACGCAACAAAGTAAAAATCAGCAAAATACCAGCTAACATACCAAGCGCTGCCAATACCGTAATCGACCAAACGATTTGCGTCAGTAGCTGCTGAATCTTTTCACCCATCGCTCGGATATCCATTAAGCTCACTGTCGGATGCTGGCGAGACAACTCACTGAGCAAGGGTTGGTGATCAGATTCAATCCGAAAGCTCACCATCCAACTGCCTGATACGTTTTGCATCACATCCGGCGAAAATATAAAAAAGAAATTCGGTTTCATTTCGCGCCATTCTACGTGACGAATCGTATTAACGACCGCACTAATGGTTTGACTACTGATCATAAAGCTCAGCGTATCCCCCACTTCAATCCCTAATTCTTGAGCTAGGGATTGTTCAATTGAAACGGCCTGACTGGCTACCCATTGCCCTTCCACAATCGTGTTATAACTCGGTAATGTCTCACCCCAAGTAAAATTGAGCTCACGGCGCAGCGCATTAGGGCCATCTCCATTCTCAATTCTTTCCTGAGCGACTTGACCATTAATATGGGTTAGTCGACCACGAATAATCGGAAACGCCTCGGAGCGTTCAAGACCCGCCTCATCAAGGGCTTGCAAATAAGCGTGCTTTTCATAATCAGCAATATTAATTGCAAAAGCATTCGGTGCATCGGCAGGTAATACTTTTTGCCAATCCGCTAGTAAATCGGTACGCACCAGCCACATCACAGCCAATAACATTAGCGATAACGATAACGCGCCAAACTGCAGCCCTGTAGCAACACTCGAACGATTGATTCGGCTCAATGCTAAACGCATCGCCGTATTCAGCGGTAACAAACCCAATACGCGGATTAACAACATACTGATCACGGCTAAGACAAAAAACAGCCCAAGAATGCCAAATAAGATGATCCACACCAGTTGGTTTTGCCAGTAAACCACCAGCATAGGTACCAATGGTACGGCGAGTAATAGTGTATTCCATAAGCGACGGCGAGCGGCTTTAACGGGCTGTATGACACTGGCAGCGTTAACATTCAGTAGATAACCAAGAGGAATGCCTAATGCGGGTACGGCAATCAAAATACTTGATAACAACGCCACCGCGACAGGTTGAAAACCATAAGTCGGTAGAGGATCAGGCAATAAATCAACCAAAGGTATTCTGAGTAAAAATTCCAATCCAACACCAATCAGAGTACCGCCTATTGCAGCAAAGAGTAGCAACAGTCCAATTTGAATCGTTAACCAACGCACGATCCATTTTTTGCTCGCGCCAAGACTTTTTAACATGGCAATCGTACGTTGGCGCGTCGAAACATAGTGCTGACAGGTTAATACTAACGTCGTCGCCGCCATCATGATCACAATCGCGACGGTTAACGACAAATATTGCTGAGTACGTTCAAAAACTTCATTACTCTGATTTGTGGTTTCTTGATCTCGCCATTCGTCACTTGGTCCGAGTTCGAGCGATGATTTTAATGGCTCGATTTGATGATCCGCACCGAGAATAAATAACCGATATTGAACACGGCTACCCAGTTGAAGGGCCCCCGTCTTCGCTACATCCGCTTGATGAATATAAACCACCGGCATTTGTTGAAAAGGATTAAAACTTAACCCTGGCTCGTCAATAACTCGACCACTGACCTGAAAATCAGCATCCCCCAAAGTAACCGTATCACCTATCTCTACATTAAGTTGAGCAAACACGCGATCGTCTAACCATAACTGGTTGGCTTGCACACGATGAGACAGCTCAACACCATCACTTAGGGTCATTTTGCCAAGTAGTGGATAGGATGAATCCACCGCGCGAACTCCGACCAATTGCATACCATGATCACTGAACGCCATAGTCGCAAAACGCGTCATCTGCGAAGTACTTAACGACTTCTGTTCCGTCAGCGCCAATAAAGAGTCTGGAATAGGATTAGCAGACACATACACGCTGTCGGCGGTAAGCGCGTCTTTCCCCTGTTTGACGACCACTTGTTCCATGCGCTCAGCTAAAGCACTTAATGCAAACAAACAAGCAATAATCAAGGTTAACGCCAACGAAATCGGCCACAACTGACCATGACGAATTTCACTCAAACTCCAACGTAAAAATCGCTGATTCAAAGTAAGGGATGGGCTTGTTTTCACACGCGTTCCTCCAGCTTACCCGCTTGCATGTAAAAACGGCGCTGACAACGTGCTGCCAGTTTAGGATCATGAGTCACCAACACTAGCGTTGTGCCATGTTGTTGATTGAGTTCAAACAGCAAATCAATCACTTTACTGGCCGTTTCTTGATCCAAGTTGCCGGTGGGTTCATCGGCAAACAGCACCTGAGGTTCAACCATAAAAGCCCGAGCAAGGGCCACGCGCTGCTGCTCACCGCCAGACAGTTGATTGGGTGAATGGTGTAAACGGTGCGCAAGACCAACCGAGGTCAATAACGCCTCAGCTCGCGCTCGATTTTCAGGTTCCCCTTTTAAGAGACAAGGTAGAGTGACATTATCGAGCGCCGATAAGCTTGGGATCAGTAAAAAACTCTGGAATACAAACCCAATCGATTGACTGCGGATCGCCGCTCTCGCTTCATCATCGAGTGAAGAGAGTCCCTGCCCAAGTAGATACACTTCGCCTTGTGTTGGCGTATCTAAACCGGCTAATAACGTCATTAGGGTTGATTTACCTGCGCCAGAGCTGCCGACAATCGCTACGCTTTCACCAGCACCGATGGTAAGATTAATATCATGAAGAATGGTCAAGGTCTCCTGTTCAGTGGAGACCACTTTTGAAACCGACTGTACTGAAATTACAGATGGTACTGAGCTAACGGAGCTTTGCATGGCGAAACGACTTCCTTTGTTATTTTTAGGGTTTATTTTTTCTAGCATGATGCTATTTACAACGACGGCAAGCAGTCAAACCTTACTAATTTTGGGTGATAGTTTGAGCGCTGGCTATCAAATGCCGATTGAGCAAGCATGGCCGACCTTACTTGAAAGCCAATTAGCATCACACCACGAGGTTACGATTATTAATGGCAGCATTTCTGGAGATACCACAGGTAACGGGTTAGCGAGACTTCCTGCACTGCTTGAGCAGCATCAACCTCAAACGGTACTGATTACCCTTGGCGCGAATGATGGCTTACGTGGTTTTCCACCTCAAGTAGTAGAAAACAATCTGCGCACAATGATTGAACAAATTAAACAAGCCAATGCACAGTCTGTGTTAATGCAAATTAAAACGCCGCCCAACTATGGTAAACGTTACAGTGACTCATTTGCTGACGTCTACCCTCGCTTAGCTAAAGAGTTTGACCTACCCCTGATCGATTTTTTCCTTGAGCAAGTGATCATCAATCCCGAGTGGATGATGAGCGATGGGCTACACCCAAACTCAGCCGCTCAACCTTGGATCGCTCAATTTATGGCCCAAAAGCTCACGCCGTTACTGTAAATAATCATTCATGACGGCAACATCAGATTGACGATTTAATCACCCTAGCAACCGTAAATTGCCTAAAACTGTCTGATTTAATGGTTCAGCTCAATAAACTTTACCATGCTTTACGTTATTTTATTGGTTCATCCACTGCACACAGGCCATCTTTATGCGCATTGAACCACTCATTCAAGGCATGGTTGCTCGCTCTGCTCATCCCTATGGATGTCAGCAAGCCGTCCTTCAACAAATTCATTACGTAAAATCCGCGCCATCGATCAGTCAAGGCCCTAAGCGGGTGTTGATCTTAGGGGCATCATCTGGCTTTGGACTCGCCGCTCGCATTGCCTTGACCTTTGGTGGTGCAGACGCCGATACCATCGGCGTTTCATTAGAACGCGGACCTTCGAATAAAGGCGTTGGCAGTGCGGGGTTTTATAATAACCATTTCTTTAAACAGTACGCGGAACAAGCGGGACGAGTAGCGATTAATATTAATGGCGACGTTTTTTCGAAAAACATCAGAGACCAAGTGGTGGAAGCGATTGAAACCTATTTTGAAGATGAAGTCGATTTAGTGATTTATAGTATTGCCAGTGGTATGCGCCGCAAAGGCGATAGCGAAGAATTTTGGCATTCCGTCATCAAGCCGATTGGTGACAGTGTTACGGGTGCGACGGTCTCTCTAGAAAATGATCAGTGGCTAGACACCACCTTACCGCCTGCTTCAGAGCAAGAGATTGCAGACACGTTAAAAGTGATGGGCGGCGAAGATTGGGAAAACTGGATCGACACATTGATTAACTACGATTCTTTAGCCCAAGGATGTAAAACCATAGCGTTCTCTTACGTGGGTTCTGAACTGACTCATCCTATCTACCTTGATGGTACATTAGGCCGAGCAAAAGTCGATCTGCACCAAACCAGCCATGCATTAAATTTGAAACTTGCTAATTATGATGGCAACGCTTACGCCGCTGTCTGTAAAGCATTAGTAACAAAAGCCAGTGTGTTTATCCCCGCGTTTACCCCCTATATGCTTGCCTTGTATCGCGTGATGAAACAAAAAGGTACCCACGAAGGGTGTATTGAGCAAATGCAACGTCTATTTAGCGATAAGCTTTATACAGGGAAACCTGTTCCTGTCGACAGTGAGCGATTAGTGCGAGTCGATGAATGGGAATTAGACCCTGATACTCAAGCACAAGTTCAAGATCTGGTTCATCAAATGAATGCCTCTAACTTTATTGAATTGGGTGACTATCAAGGCTTCAAGCAAGAGTTTTTACGCTTAAACGGCTTTGGTTTTGCGGAGATTGACTACCAACAAGACGTCAACCTTTCGCCCTTTATGGACCACATTTAAGAGCGATGGGTGTTCTACCCGGTCAATAAACCTTCATCTCCCCATGATGTATTCATAAGTTTGCGCTTGGGGATGATGGTACTAAACCAGTAAAGCCGTAAACCTTAATAGGTAAAGGTGATGAGAAGATCGGATGATTGCTTTACTCTGTCTATAGCGGTCCCTATAATCGCGCCTTTGTCATTCTCAATAAGTGATACTCGAGATGGATCTATTAATTGCAAACCTGAAAAAACTCGAAAAACAGAACTACCGTGCCTATCAGAAAATTAAGGGCCAGTATGACTTTGGTGATTTTACCCTGTCTATCGATCACGTTCAGTCCGATCCTTACGCATCAGCCTCTCGTTTGCGAGCACAACGTGCTTGGTCACTGACTGGATTAGAGTGGTTAAAAGACTGCTCAGCCACATATCAACAAGCCGCCCGCGACTTTATCGCTCGCCGCTTTGCTGAATTAGCCAAACAAGAAAACAGCTTATCTATCTCATTGACCGGGCAAACCGTACTGGATAGCACCTCCGTTCTGTTTAATCAGCAAGGTATTGAGCTGCGTTTTCGAATCAATTTACCTGCAGAAGGTCGTGATATTCTGGCCAAAAAAGCCATTAATATTTTGACGTTTCATCTACCTAAGTTTATCCGTCGAGCCACCTTAGAGCGTGAACTCGATAAGACTGCATTAATTACTCATTGCCAAGTGGTTGAAGATCAGCAAGCTCTGCGCGATCAGTTATCAGCTAATGGATTGGTTGCTTTTGTTGCTAATGGTAGTGTCTTACCTCGTGTCGCGGGTAACTGCGATCTACCGATGAAAGAAGCGGTTCCTTTTCAAGCGCCAACAACTCTACAGATAACACTCACGACGCCAAACCAAGGCCCGATCACCGGCATGGGAATTCCTAAAGGTATTACCTTAATCGTCGGTGGTGGTTTTCATGGTAAATCAACCTTATTAACCGCATTAGAGCGTTCGATTTACAATCACATCCCTGGGGATGGTCGAGAAGGTATTGTTACCGATCCACAAGCAATGAAAATTCGTGCGGAAGAAGGACGTTGTGTTCACAATTTAAACTTATCAAATTACATCAATCATCTACCTATGGGTAAAAACACCCATGATTTTAGTACTCAAGATGCTTCAGGCTCCACCTCACAAGCCGCTTGGCTACAAGAGTCTATTGAAGCAGGCGCAAGCACTCTGTTGATTGATGAAGATACTTCTGCCACCAACTTTATGATCCGTGATGAAAGAATGCAGGCTTTAGTCGCAAAAGGCGATGAGCCCATCACGCCATTGGTTGATAGAATTGGTCAATTAAGAGATGAACTCGGCATTTCAACCTTGATCGTAATGGGTGGCTCGGGAGATTATTTAGATATCGCAGATACCGTGATTCAAATGCATGATTACCAAGCGATCGACGTTACTGCGAAAGCACAACAAGTGATCCAACAGCATCCAACTTTACGTCGCAATGAGTGTGAAACGCCATTAACCGCTTTCCCACCCCGCTCGTTAAACCGTAGCGCCTTACAAAAAATATTGGCAGAGGGTAAATTTAGAGTGTCTGCTAAAGGCACCAGTTCACTACGCTTTGGTAAAGAATTTGCTGATATCTCGGCACTGGAGCAGTTGGAGTCTTCTGCCGAGATTAACGCTATCGGCTGGCTTTGTTTTCAACTTGCCCAGCAGCCCGGTTGGGCAACTCATCCGGTACAAGAACTAGCAGCGTTATTAGAAGGGGAATGGTACAGCAAGATGCCCAATCAAGGCGATTTGGCTAAACCACGTATTCTAGATGCGATGGCCACCTTAAATCGTCTGCGTAAAGCACAATTTAAAATAGCCGAATAATCCACGCCGCTTAAAGATGGTCATGTTTAATATCCCCAACACACCACGATAACAAACCGTTTCTGTGAGTTGGGGATATTATACAACGACGATAAATACTCAATCTTATCTAATGCTCATGCCTCAAGACATTCCAAGCGGCGCACAAGATTCGAAATTGAGTAGCATTACCATTATCGCGATCCGGGTGCCAACGCAACGCTAATCGACGCCAAGTCTTACGAATTTCAAAAGAAGAGGCATCAGCAGGTAACTCGAATAACCGCAAAGCTTGAGAACGATCGAGGGTTTTAATGTCGTCCCCACCCACAAAACGCTGATAACGGGTCCAAAATTCATTCAGTAACCGCTTCACTTCCCCTTCACTGACTTCATAGTGCTCCCAACGCGAATAATAATCACGCAGTGGATCATCAGGATCTATCGCATAGTGCGAATGACTAAATACTGGCAATAGCGCAATATCCATCGCTTCAACTTGTAACCAGTTTTTCGGATACAACATCTCTTGTAACTGGTATAACGCGTTCATGATCAGAAAGTTTCGCTTAAAAAGATCTTTATCAGCAGCACTATCAAGCACAGGAATTAAGCCCTGCTCGCTAAGATGAGCCGCTAAGGTATGTACCTTCCAACCAGAAGATTGCCGTTTCAAAACTTCTAGGATCGGCCATAACAAAGGGTTTTCCATATAGGTTTGAAAGGTGGTACTCAAAGCCTGTGAATTCGCCATACTCTACTCACGCTACGTTGTCTCATTCCCATTCAAAGCTAAAGCTAGGCATTTGTCGAGTTTCCATCTGCAGCTTAGCGTCAGTTTTTGAACTGGTCTGCGCTTCTCATGTAATTGTTGAATGTAAATCCTCATTTTGCCACTTATCTGGCTTACTGAAGCAGAACAAAAAATCACCTCAACCGATCAATATCACAAATAAAACAGAAAATATGAAACCACTCTCAAAAATGAATCAAAGCCATCTTTATTTACTCAGTGTCGTCACAAAGCCGATTATGCTTAATGCACTATTCCTAAACACTCATGCTTAGAGCGCGGAAAATTGCTGATAATAAAAACCGCCATCTTTGCTGTATACCCAAACGACTTGAAGTTGCAGGGAGGCGGCAAGTGAGTGAATCCCCATGAGCGCAAACTATGTGATTGGGGTGAACGAACGTAGCCAACACCGCGGCAGCTTCAAGTAGGAAGGGTATAGCATCAGATAAGATGAATAGATGACCTAATAAAAGTAACCCCGATACCGCTTGGAATGGTCGAAATAATTTCAAGAATGGAGCGAATGGCGAAGTTTGTCGCAGCTTCAAGGTAAGAGAGGGAAGATGAGCAATTTTTTTCATGCTGCTGAGTAACAATTATGACAACAATAACCCCAAAAATTGATATTGACGCTTGCCCATTATGTCAACATGACGAGTTTTTCATCTCTCAGAATGGCGAAAAGTTTTTTTGCGCACAATGCGGTTTTCATACCCATCAGTTGCCGCAGATCCAACAACAAGTCTTATTAAGTAAACAAGCACCTGTCACACTGGCAGCAACTTATCTCCCCCATCAGTTGCATCCCTTAACCCCAACTCAGCATTGACACGAAAAATGGCAGCATAAAATGCTCAGCGCTTAAGAGCCTGAGCTTGCCTGCTATCGGTTAATGAGTAGTTAAGAAACGCCATTAATTGATCCAAATGATCAAGGGCAATGACATCAGCATGCGATACAGGATGAACAAGTAGCGGTGAACACAGTTGGAACGTCACAACTCCAGCACGGATCCCCGCTTCAACACCTTTCGGTGTATCATCGACGTATACGCAATCCGCTAATGAGAATCCCATACTCATGGCACAGTAGCGCACCAGATCGGGTTCAGGTTTCCAACTATTCGCCTCAAAGGCGGAATAAATGCGCCCACCAGTAAAATAGCGCTCTAGACCCGCTAATCTTAATTCAGCGACCATTTTGTCGTGTGGCGCATTTGAAGCAACACAATATTCAATATTATGCCGTTTGAGCTGCTCTAACAAATTAATCGCACCTGGCATAGGCTTAAGCTCAGTATCAAACAATGAGGTAAGCTCTTGCCGGTAACGAAGTTCTAGTTGATCAATATCAGCACTGATACCTACAAATTGACAGGTATTAACCAGAATATCGGCAATTTTACCACCAGAAAAATGCTGCAAAACATTCTCAAGCGTTAATGAAACACCCAGCTCATTAAACACTCGCACTAGCGCGATACAGCTCAAACGCTCGCTATCAATCAACGTTCCTTCACAATCAAAAATCACACAGCGAATGGTCCGGTTTTTCATGGCTGTCCTTATTATGCTTTGTGATGGCTAACGGCAGTTAAACAATCCCTATGCGATTTAACCTTATCACTCATTGCCGATCATTGATTGATAACCTATAGCGTTAATCATCAACACCAAGGCGACTTCAGGGGAAAGGGATAAGCCCCAAAGTAGTGTATACCGATGAGATAGCACTCGGATGATAGAGTTAACAAAATAAAGGAAAAGACCGACAATAATCCCGTATCTTCAAGCAACATCACGATTCTCTTCTATAGAAGCAAGGTGAATGCAATAACTCAACGACGCCGAAAAGTGTTATGGCTGGGAATGCTCAATATAGATAGAACCGGAGACTAGGTTTTCTTGCTGATATTTAGCCACGACAGCAGAAACAAACTCATCACTAGAGGTAAAGATCGGGTTGTTTTGCATCACCACATCGGAGATAAGCAGTGACGAGCCATCACTGGTCACAATGGCAGCAGCCATCGGTTGAGCGTCAGCAAATCCCAAATATAAGCGGCAAGGCGGCGAATAAATGATCTGCGTGAAAAACTCGACTAATAAAGCTTGTTGGGCCGCTTGCTCACAACGCGTCGCTTGTAATAACGCAAACATAATGGTTAAACGATGAAAGTCCACCAAATAAATGGCCGCTAAATGACTCTCGGCAACGTGATGCTGCGCCGTAAACGCTTCACTGGGTAAGGCTTGATTTAATGTCTGATAAACCGTAAGGCCTTGCAGACTTTCTGGCGTCGGGAACTGGACATCAACCTGGTCATACAGCCATTGATTCTTCGCATCAATCAGCGCTTGCATGTCGTTAGATGAAGATAAATGTGTCATAGTCGTTTCTTCTTTGGCGAGCAATTTTGCCCAAAGCACTTACCCATCGCAGGGTGAAGAGGCAAAGTTAGGATAGGTTCTCAATATTTTTCCTATCATAGCACAGTTATCTACACGCTTTTGTTTTGCTTACTGTTATTATCATGCTCTGTTTTGTCGAGGATCCCAGATATGCTCAAAAAATTAACCATCCTAGCCGTAAGTACTTTATTACTATCCGGCTGTGATCGCTCTGCCGTCGGTGATGTCAGCTTAGGCTTGTTTACCATGAAAGACATTAAACTCCATCATTTAACGGATCCCATCGTTACGGGGGTCACCTGCCACATTGCCAGTATTGAAGCAGATTTGAGCCTAGCCGATCCTTCTGACTCATCAATTTCGTGCCGCCAAACCGGAGAAATTACTGCACAGATGATCGCTAACATCGACAAATCCAAATCTGGTGAGGTCGTGTTTAAAAAATCGAAGAGCATTTTCTTTAAAAGCATGAAAATCCGACGTATTTATGATCCGCAAACGCAAACCTTAATGTATGTGTCTTACTCGACCAAAGAGACTTCAGGTAGCTTTAAGCACAGTCTTTCCACTGTGCCATTGTGGGGCACCGCGGCCTATCAACCACCCGTGGCTCATACGACGCCTTAGAGATAGATAAACTTTAGCGATGGTTTTATCACCAATAAGAGCAACCATCGCAAACAAGCTTGGTTCCTCTCTCCTTAGCGAACCCGTAATAATGTAAATATTATAAATTGTTTCATTTTTTTGTGATAATATCCGCGAAACTTTTCCTTACCAATGACTCTGGACATGAAGTTTCCCGGACAACGCAAATCGAAACACTACTTCCCTATTCACGCCCGTGATCCACTTGTAAACCAAATACAACAAACGCCTAAGCTTCGTCATCCAACTGTGGTTGGTGTTGGGCAAACGATTGTTGATATTGAAGCCAGAGTAGATGATGCTTTTTTAGCCAAATATCAATTAAGCAAAGGCCACTCGCTCGTTTTAGAAGAGAGTCAAGCCGACGCTCTTTACGAAGAACTGATCGAACGCAAACTCATTACTCATCTATACCCTGGCGATACCATTGGTAATACGCTGCACAACTATTCTGTGCTCGCCGATAGTAAATCTGTCTTACTGGGTGTCATGTCTAAAAATATCGAAGTGAGCTCTTACGCCTATCGATATTTATGTCAAACCTCTTCACGCATGAATTTAAACCATCTACAAACGGTGGATGGTCCTATCGGTCGTTGCTATACCTTGATCTCAGAAGATGGCGAACGAACGTTTGCGATTAACGAAGGACATATGAATAAGCTGCGCGCCGAGAGTATTCCTGAAGAAGTCTTTGCTAAAGCTTCTGCATTGGTCGTCTCTTCTTATCTGATGCGCGGTAAAGCCGAAGATCCTATGCCACAAGCGGTACAACGAGCGATCGGATTAGCCAAAGCTCATCATGTGCCAGTGGTATTGACCTTGGGGACAAAATACGTCATCGAAGGTAATCAAACTTGGTGGCAAGAATATCTTAAGCAACATGTCACCGTCTTAGCGATGAATGAAGAAGAAGGGGAAGCCTTAACCGGAGAGAAAGATCCGCTCTTAGCTGCCAATAAAGCGTTAGATTGGGTAGATTTAGTGCTGTGTACTGCTGGCCCTGTTGGATTATACATGGCAGGTTATGTTGATGATTCAGCGAAACGTGATACTGAACTACCGCTACTGCCTGGTAACATTCCTGAGTTTAACCGCTATGAATTTAGCCGCGCGATGCGTAAGGAAGATTGTCAACAGCCGATAAAAGTCTATTCGCATATTGGCCCCTATTTAGGTGGCCCATTAGAAATCAAAAATACCAATGGCGCTGGTGATGGTGCTCTGTCCGCTTTGCTGCATGATATGGCGGCGAACCGCTATCATCAAAACAATGTACCTAACTCAGCAAAACATGCGTTGCCTTATCTAACGTATTCATCTCTTTCGCAGGTTTGCCGTTATGCCAACCGAGTCAGCTATGAAGTTTTAACACAGCACTCACCTCGTCTATCGAGTTCATTACCTGAACGTGAAGACAGTTTAGAAGAAGCGTATTGGGATCGTTAATCTCTCTAACCCACCTTCGTGCATGACATAAAACGATGACTGAAGAGACGTCATCACTTTTGACCACAGCCGGACTCAACCTAGCTGTGGTCAATTTTATCGAATCGAGCAGCATCTTGTTAAACTCAAGAAAACTCATCGAGATTTCCTTAATTATCACAAATTTGACTTATAACTGACTGATAATACACATTGTTAATTGAGCGCTACTGAACGACACGTTATAGTAGGTTACGGATAACAATATTAAGATCAGGTGTACTGGCATGTTGTTGACAGAAGAAAACACTATCGAACCGCCTCATTCACTTCTCAGTCGTCACCAACAGCGTTTGATTCATATCTTCGATATCTTTAGTGAAGGTATTTTCCATATGGACCGATATGGAACCATGACTTTTTATAATCCGAGCTTTTATCAGCAGTTTGGCTTTAATTCGACCACTATTGGTTTAGATGATTGGCTAGCGTTGGTCCACCCACTCGATAGAATACCGCTAGAACAACGAGTGGATGGTCATCTTCATCAAGAAGGTCGCGTCACCACCGAATATCGCGCAAGAACAGTGGATGGACGTTATGTTTGGCTGCTTGGTACTGCAGTAACTAACGTTGACGATGGTGAAATGTTTATGGTCGGCAGTCATCGAGATATTTCTGAACAAAAAAAGATGACGTCTTTTCTGCAACAAGCCGCGTTTTATGATGTAGTTTCCGGCATGCCGAATACCACAAAATTATTACGAGATATTGATGATGCCAAACGTACCTCACCGCCAGCAACACTCATTTATATTCAAATTGAAGATATTAAATCCTACCTGAATCAATACAGCGCTGAAGTCATTCAACATATTCTTCATCATATGCACAATGCTTTAAGTAATCTGATTCATCACCACTCGACACTGTATCGCGTACGTTCCGACGATTTTGCAATTTTATTACGCGAACCTGTGTCAGATCAAGATTTACCTCTATTGTGTCAATCGATTCTTGAGCGTTACTCTCACTCTGCTCAAGAGCAAGGTCACCTATTGGGTGACCGAATGAACATTGGTGTTTTGCCGCATTTTTCTGAGCAGTTAAGCGCCGTACAAATCCTCAACATTGCGGCACAAACCTGTCAGTACGCAGGTGAGAAAAGTCGATCACGAATCGAGATTTACGCTGGAAAAACTCAGCATACGGTGGATCGCTACTTTTTTATTGAACGTGGTTTAAAAGAAGCCTTATGTCATCACTCTTTATCGGTTAAATTTCAACCCATTATTCATGCGCAAACTGGTAAAGTCGCCAGTTTCGAAGCTTTAGTTCGTTGGCGATCGTCAGAGTTTGGTGAGATCTATCCAGATGAGTTTATTCCGGTAGCGGAAAAAAAGGGACTGATCACCGAGTTAGGCTATCAAGTCTTTGAAAAAGCTTGTCAGTTTATTCATCGTTACCATGTTCAACATGGTTCAAGTACGCGAGTGAACGTCAATGTGTCTGTTTTGCAACTACTCAACAGTAATTTTCCTGCCAATATCAAAATGATGGCTGATGCCGCTGGCGTCTGCCCTTCATCCATCGTGCTCGAGCTGACCGAAACCGTGATATTGGATGGTAACCGACATGCTTTAAATCAACTGAATACGCTCAGTAAGATGGGTTTTCAGCTGTCATTGGATGATTTTGGCGCTGGCTTAAGTTCAATTTATAGCTTCTTTGATTTGCCCCTAAATCAGATCAAAATTGATCGAACGATGGCTTTGAAAACACTCACGAATACCGCCTCTGAAGAGTATTTGCGATTTATTGTCCAGCTATGCCGCTCAAGAGGCATGGATATTGTGATTGAAGGGATAGAAAACAGTGCAATGCAGCAAAAATTTTGCCAAATGGGTGTCAACTATCTACAAGGTTACTGGTTCTCGAAACCTCTTTCTTTAGCCACCGCCAGCCGCTATACCCTACTCAATTAAACGTATCACTTCCTCTTTTGCTGATAACGTGCGTACCCTAAAAGCAATAGTACAGCGCTGATCAAGCCATCAATAGCACCACCTCCCGAAGCGTTCGGCGACGCAATACTCCCCGAGTCTGTAGCAATCGGTGAAGGAGAAACCGATGAATTACCACTCCCCGCTAAAAATGCTAAACGCGCTTCTTCTGTAACGATATAGTTGGCCGTCAATTGTCCATTCAATACTTGATCTATCCATTGACGATAGCCATAAATCTCCGTAAATACCGAGGTAACCTGTGATTGTGAGAAACCTACGCCACATTCCGCTGGGCCAAAACTTGTGATGCCCACTTGCACTAAATGACCGGCATTATTCCAGTAGATAGGACCTCCCGAATCCCCTTGACAAGTCCCATTAGCAAGACGGCTATCAGGATTAATGCCGTCCCCTTTAAAGCAGAGGTGATGGGGATTTAACGCTAACGCGAATGGCGTAATATCTAACTGACAACGAGCATTAGACACATACTGCATAGTGGTAAACAGTAATCGGTCATCTTCATCAAATCCTGATCGCGTATTACCGTGACCTACCGCTTCAAAAATACTGTCATTATCGTCATCATCATTGCCATTAAATCCAAGTCGATAAGCTTGGCTCGTCGGTCGATTAACAAACCCTTGCCCATTTAGCCCTCGTTCTAAACGGATTATCGCGATATCGTTCGCCCATAATGAGTTAACGGAATCGTCGTAATTGGGATGATAGAAAAACGCTTCACCACGTACTGTGGTGATATTACCGTTAGGAAAATCCGATTCATTATCGACTTGGGTCGCCACGGTAAATAGTAGCCACGGAATATCTAACTTTCCTCTTCCATCAAACAAACAGTGCGCTGCAGTTAATACGTGTCGATCGTCAAGCAAAGTTCCACCACAAAAACTCGCCGCACTGTAGCGGCGATCATATTCAATACGATCATAAAATAAGCTAACGAATGAAGGATAAGTGGTAATCGTCGTCGGTTTACCATTAACGATACGTGATGTCAGCTCAGCAAAAACCATGGGGCTCATCGATAGCGTGAGGCATAAAATAACCATTTGAATGGGGTTCTTTATCATAAACACCTCATATATCTAGCTAAGTAAGATAATTAAAGTGTAGTTCTAGATAGCGGAATCAACCTAAAAAACTTGATGCCGCAAGTAAATAGTACGCCCATCAACCTAAATAAACAGAGGTCAATAATAGGATTAGAATCGGCGAACTGATCCAACCTAATTAGCGATTCAAATTGTAAGAAGGAAAGAGAAAAGAAAACCATTAGACTCGTGGTATTTTGCAAACAATTACCGAGTGAGTCATTGAAAAATTGAGGCGTTTGAGCGAAGAGAAAAAGAATAAAGCAGCATGGTCGCGCTGCTCTATTCTTAACATTAACCGAGAAGAGATAAGTCAATAATTCGCTATCCTCGATAATAGCGTTGTGGGACGAATGGCATCTTCTCAATCGTCATCGGCAGCATTTTACCACGGACTTCAGCAAACAACTCATGACCTATCACCGCCAGATCCGCTCGAACATACCCCATTGAAATAGGCTGCTCTGCTGTCGGCCCAACGGTTCCACTGGTAACGATACCCACTTTATTACCATCAGAATCGAACAACTCTGTTCCTTCCCGAACAGGCGCTTTAGTTTGGCCCACTAATCCCACTCGCTTACGATCAACCTGTTTGCTCTCTATCTGTTTAAGAATGATTTCAGCACCGGGAAACCCTCCAGCCCGTTCGCCACCGATCCGGCGCACGGGTTGTATCGCCCAAAGCAGACTGGCTTCTACTGGCGTGGTGGTTTCATCCAAATCATGACCATACAAACACAGGCCACACTCTAAACGTAGCGAATCACGAGCTCCAAGGCCTATCCACTCCACATCGGGATGTTCCGCTAATGCTTGTGCAAACGCGACAGCTTTATCAGCAGGTACGGAGATTTCAAAGCCGTCTTCTCCTGTATACCCACTACGACTGACAATGCATTCAATGCCGTTGATCGCTAAAGTTTGGATATCCATAAAACGCATATCTGCTACCGCAGGTTGCCACTGAGCCAATATCTGAGCCGCCTTTGGACCTTGCAGAGCAAGTAGTGCTCTGTCTTCAATGACTTCCAAGTGGACCCCAGCAGGTAAATGCGCGGTTAAATGGGCTATATCCTGTGCTTTACAGGCTGCATTAACCACTAAAAAAAGATGATCGCCTAAGTTGGCCACCATCAAATCATCTAAAATACCACCTTGTGGATTGGTGAAAATCGCATAACGCTGCTTACCAACCGGTAAATCGATGACATCAACCGGAACTAAACGCTCTAAAGCCGCCGCCGCATCAACACCATGCAAACGCAATTGTCCCATGTGTGAAACATCAAACAATCCAGCCGCTTGACGCGTATGTAAATGCTCTTTTTTAACACCGAGCGGGTATTGAACCGGCATATCATACCCAGCAAAAGGGACCATTTTTGCGCCTAATTCAACGTGCACAGCATGCAAAGGAGTAGTCAGTAGCGAATTTGAGTGGGGTTGTTGCGTCATTGTTTTCTCCATGTGGCGAGTTGCCGATCAAGCCGCCAGTTGATTGAGCGCTCTCTTGATAGCCATATCATCACGCTCAAGTGTTTGGCTTAAGTTTCCAATAATAAACAAGAAAAACAAGCATGCGCTTATTTTGATTGCCGAACAAGTTGCAGCCAAGACACGCTGCGAGAATTAACACTTAGATCACAATTTACTTATCCGTCTTTGCAACAAAATGGCTTCAACCGACAGGTCCGTTACTTTGCCGTAACCCATAAAATCAAGGCGTCTTGCTCACTAACAGACACTAACATATGCCCCATCGTCGCATCATAATAGACACTATCGCCTTCGCTAAGAGGCACTGGCTCATAAAACTCACTATAGAACAGCACTTCACCGCTCAAAATCAGCAGGAACTCTTCGCCGTCGTGCCTTACCCAATCGGGATAATCGCTAAAATCTCGAGCGCGGATGGTGCTTTTGAACGGCATCATTTTTTTATTGGTCAACTGTGTTGCCAATAGCTCATGTTCATAAGTAGGCGTTGGATGTGGTTTCCCTAGCCCGCTACGGGTAATATCTCGACGGCCAGTAGCGATAATTTTCTTTGGTGGGTCAAAGAGTTGAGGCATATCGATTTGCAATCCATGCGCGAGTTTTTGCATCGCTTGGAAGGTCGGCGAAATCTGCTCGTTCTCTATTTTACTTAAGGTAGAGCGAGCCAATCCCGTTCTCTGACTCGCCTCTTCTAGGGTAATTCCCAAATTCGCTCTAACTTGCTTAATGCGTGGCCCTAATTTAAGTGGCTCGATGTTTTCTGAGCGATCTTCTTTAGCTAATGTCATGGATGGATACTCATCATGAATGGGCTCTGTCATGCTTCTTATCCTGTAGTGAACCGCTATCAATAAGTATCATTGTGCATCAAGCCTGACACAGAAAAAAGAGTCACTCGCAAGTAAAGCGTGCTTTAAGTAGCAAAAACAGCACTCTTGTTTCCTATAGGAAATTTTTAATTGATTGTTGATTTGGCAAGGGGTATGTTACCAACATGTTAGCCAAGCAATCGTTTGGTTCAATGACGCTCAATACCCTCAAAAAGAACAGATTGGCTCAATTCAGTGAGCAAGCACACAAAAGTTCTTTTTGAACTATTGCACACTCGCTCGGCGAGCGTTCGCTACCAATTTGGAGAAAAAACAATGGATAAAACACTGAAGTTTACTGATAGCCATGAATGGGTGCGTGATAACGGCGACGGTACCGTCACGATTGGAATTTCAGAACATGCCCAAGCGATGCTGGGTGATGTGGTGTTTGTTGAGTTGCCCGAGCTAGAGAGTGAATTTGACGCAGGAGATAATTTTTCCTTGGTTGAATCGGTCAAAGCAGCATCTGACATTTATGCTCCAGTATCGGGCATGGTTATCGAAATTAACGAAGAACTATCCGATCGCCCAGAGCTGATCAATGAAGAACCTTATGACTCTGGCTGGATTGTTAAAATTAAAATGTCCGATGCTTCTGAACTCGATGATCTTAAAGATGCCGATGAATATCTGACGTTGATTGAAGAAGATTAATTGATCAACAAGCTGCCACCTAATGGGCTAAAGCCACCTGATATGGTGAAGACCAAGGCAGCTTTTCATCATAATTCTTATTCACGACAACCCATTGATATCAATTATCCGTCAACGCTTATCGGTATAATTAGCGTTATCGAACATGATGGTAAGCCATACTACAGCTCTATCTATAGGTAAGGGAAAATGACCGAGTTACTGCACCGCCTAAGCACACAAAACGAATTTATTGCACGCCATAACGGACCACGCGTCAATGATCAACAGACCATGTTAGCCACTATTCAGGCTTCGAGTCTTGATGCGCTAATTAACGAAACCGTCCCCGCTAATATTCGCTTAGAAGCCGCCCTTGATATTGGTGAGCCGCAAAGTGAAACCAACATGCTCGCGACGCTGAAAACCTTTGCTCAACAAAACCAGATTAAGCGTACTTTTATTGGTCAAGGTTACTACAATACGTTTACGCCTCACGTTATTTTACGCAATGTACTCGAAAATCCTGGTTGGTACACGGCTTATACTCCTTATCAACCTGAAATCTCTCAAGGTCGCTTAGAGTCGCTGCTTAACTATCAACAGATGATCATCGACTTAACGGGTATGGAGATCGCAAACGCCTCATTATTAGATGAAGCGACAGCGGCCGCAGAAGCCATGGCGTTATGCCATCGCGCTGGTAAAAGCAAAAGTAACGTCTTTTTTGTCGCGGACGATGTCCATCCACAGACTATTGAAGTCATCAAAACCCGAGCTGGCTTCCTTGGTTTTGAAGTGAATGTCGCGCCTATCGAGAGTTTGGCGGAGCAAGAAGTGTTTGGCGCATTACTGCAATACCCAAATACTCGCGGTGAAGTGCGCGATTTGACTGCCATCATCGAAAAAGCACATCACAATAAAACTTTAGTCACCGTCGCCACTGATTTGCTGGCCAGTGTACTGCTTAAACCGGCCGGAGAAATGGGTGCTGATGTCGTGATTGGTTCAGCACAGCGCTTTGGCGTACCAATGGGCTATGGTGGTCCACATGCCGCATTCATGGCCACTCGTGACGCCCATAAGCGCACCATGCCAGGTCGCGTGATTGGGGTTTCCATCGATGCCAAAGGCAATCAAGCGTTGCGTATGGCGATGCAAACTCGTGAGCAGCATATTCGCCGTGAAAAAGCCACCTCAAATATTTGTACCGCACAGGCACTACTGGCGAATATGGCCGCTTTCTACGCGGTGTACCATGGTCCTGAAGGCCTTAAAACCATCGCTCGTAGAACCCATCATTTAACAGCGATTCTTGCCGCCGGTTTAACCAAAGCGGGCTATGAGTTAGATCATCATAGCTTTTTTGATACGTTAACCATCAACACTGGTTCGGCAACAGAAAAGCTTTATCAGCAAGCGCAACTAGCCGGAATGAATCTACGTAAATCGGCGCAGCAAATTGGTATTAGCTTGGATGAAACGACGACGGTTGAAGATATCAAAGCCCTATTTGATGTTTTTGACGTTAACGAAACGATTGACGATTTATCGACCGCCATTGCTGACAATGAATTTGCCGCGATTCCTGAATCTTGCCGCCGCCAATCAAGCTTCCTTACTCATCCTGTGTTCAACACGCATCATAGCGAAACGCAAATGCTGCGCTATATGAAGAAACTGGAAAATAAAGATTTCTCTTTGGCTCACGGTATGATTCCACTTGGCAGCTGCACCATGAAGCTTAATGCCACCGCTGAAATGATCCCAGTCACTTGGCCAGAATTTGGCGCATTACACCCCTTCGCCCCCAAAGAACAAGCGCAAGGTTACGCAGCATTAGCCAAAGATCTAAAACAAAAATTATGCGAAATCACCGGTTATGATGCCTTTTCACTGCAACCAAACTCTGGCGCATCTGGTGAATACGCGGGTCTGATTGCTATTCAGCGTTATCACCAAAGCCGTGGTGAAGGACACCGCGATGTCTGTTTAATCCCAAGTTCGGCTCATGGTACTAACCCTGCGACCGCTTCCATGTTATCGATGAAAGTGGTGGTTGTGAAATGCGATAATAATGGTAACGTTGATCTGACTGATCTAGCGGCGAAAATCGATAAACATCGAGCGAACCTGTCTGCGATTATGATCACCTATCCTTCGACTCATGGTGTCTATGAAGAACAAGTACGCCAAGTGTGTGAAATGGTGCACCAAGCTGGCGGCCAAGTGTATCTCGATGGCGCCAATATGAATGCACAAGTTGGCCTCACCTCTCCCGGTTTTATTGGTTCAGATGTATCGCACCTTAACCTACATAAAACCTTCTGTATTCCACACGGTGGCGGTGGTCCAGGTATGGGCCCTATTGGAGTAAAATCTCATTTAGCTCCGTTCTTACCTGGGCATATTGAAGGCGGTATCGAAGGCACAGAATATGCCGTCTCTGCTGCGGATTTAGGCAGTGCCTCCATTTTGCCTATTTCGTGGGCTTATATCACCATGATGGGAGCAACGGGATTAGAGCAAGCAACCAAGCTGGCGATTCTTAATGCCAACTATATTATGGAGCGCCTGCGTCCGCACTACTCTGTTTTATATCGTGGTCATAATGGTCGAGTAGCCCATGAGTGCATTATCGATATTCGTCCATTAAAAGAGCAAAGCGGCATCAGTGAAGAAGATATCGCTAAGCGCTTAATGGATTATGGCTTCCATGCGCCAACTATGTCGTTCCCGGTTGCGGGTACACTGATGGTTGAACCAACCGAATCTGAAAGCTTAGCTGAAATCGATCGTTTCTGTGAGGCGATGATCGCTATTCGCCAAGAGATAAACAAAGTGCAAACTGGCGAGTGGCCATTAGAAGATAACCCACTAGTCAATGCGCCGCACACGCAAGTCGATTTAACCGTTGAGCAATGGTCACATCCTTATTCTCGCGAAATCGCTTGTTTCCCATCAGAGCACAGCAAAACCACCAAGTACTGGCCAACCGTCAATCGCGTCGACAACGTCTATGGCGATCGTAATCTGGTCTGTACCTGTCCAAGCATTGATAATTACGAAGAGTAATAAACCGTGACGGTCACTCGTCCCTAGTTCTGTGCTAATTTGAAAAATCAATGGCGAGCTTAATGGCTCGCCTTTTATCCTCTCTTATCAAGACAAACACTGTTAACACAAAGATTTCCTTGGTTTCACCTTGAGAAACTGAGACAATACAGCGTCAATTCCTACAAGATTATTATTCATGAAACTGTTAGTTAGAAATTTATCCCGTACTACCACCGAACAAGACATCCGCGTTTTATTCTCCGCTTTTGGTGAAGTAAAAGCATGCAATCTAGTACTGGACCAAATCACAGGTCACTCAAAAGGCTTTGCATTTGTCGAAATGCCAAATCTCGAAGAAGCCAAACAAGCCATCGCGAATCTCAATTTAAGCGATGTCCATAAAAGCAAGATTCGTGTTAAAAAAGCCGATTAAGCGTTTTTTACACAGCGTATACACAAGATATTAGGCGTTAAGCATACACCCTAACTCTTTGTTATTCATACACAAGCTCCCTAAAAACAATCAGACATGAAAAATAGTTCTCGCTATTTAGGATTCTGTGTGTATAGTTAAAGTTGGCTCTTACAGAAGAGTTGTTAATGTAAATTCAGTGTAAGTTTTGTTTTATACAAGTCGCGAAACCTTTCGTTAAACCTGTGTCAACTTCACCTAGATAGACCATTCAATAGCTTGCGTTATCAGCCAAAATTCATTCTATTAAATTTAAGATATTTAGAGGTAACTATGTCTGGTAAAACGACTGGTACAGTAAAATGGTTCAACGAAACTAAAGGTTTCGGTTTCATTTCTCAAGACAACGGCGGTAAAGACGTGTTTGTTCACTTCAACTCCATTGTCTCTGATGGCTTCAAAACATTAGCTGAAGGTCAAAAAGTAAGCTTTAATGTTGAAGAAGGCAAAAAAGGTCCGCAAGCGACTGAAGTAACGCCTCTGTAAGCTAAATTTCAAAACGCAGTGCTCTGCACTGCGTTTTACTTCCCCCCTGCACTCTCGTTTATCCTCCGCTTATTGCAGTCTCACTTTATTAGGAAATCTATGTCTAGAAGATCGACCAGACAACGTCAATGGTACAAATTGTCTCGCAAGAAAGAAGCTTTTTATAGCAACAAATAACTCTCCTTTGTCTTAATCTATTGCCTGTTATCCATGGCTCTGCTTAACCATCATACCTCCGATTAGCCTGCTGACATCATTAGTTCGTCAGCATGTAACGGAAGGCTGAGATGTCTCTTTTTACTATCAATCTCCTTTACAAGCATTTTTTACACGTTACTATCGCAGCAAAATGGTCTTCTTCACCCTATTTAGCCTTACTACGAGGGTTTTATGCTGTCAGATAGTGAGATTTGCCGTACAACTCCCCTACAAAACATTGAGCTCATCGCTAAAAAAGCTGGCTTATTGACTGATGAATTTCACAGCCAAGGCTCTTATAAAGCCAAAGTTTCATTACATTGCTTACAACGCCTTAAAAATGTCTCTTCAGGAAAATTGATCTTAGTTACGGCCATTACTCCTACGCCACTTGGCGAAGGTAAAACGGTGAACACGATAGGCTTAGCACAAGGCCTTGCGCACTTAAATAAATCCGTTATCGCTTGTATCCGTCAACCCTCCATGGGACCGATTTTTGGTGTCAAAGGCGGAGCGGCAGGTGGTGGCTATTCACAAGTTGCACCGATGGAAGAGCTCAACTTACATCTTACCGGTGATATTCATGCCGTAACTTCGGCGCATAACTTAGCCGCAGCAGCGATTGATGCCCGTCTATACCACGAAACTCGTCTTGGTTACGAAAATTTCTCCACACAGACAGGGTTACCTGCACTGCGAATCGATCCTAAACGTATTGTTTGGAAACGAGTGGTCGATCATAACGATCGCGCCCTGCGTTACATCACTGTCGGCCGTAATCCTGAAGGCCAAACAACGAACGGCATTGAACGAGAAGACGGCTTTGATATTTCCGCCGCTTCTGAATTGATGGCGATTTTAGCGCTGGCGAAAAACTTAGCCGATTTACGTCGCCGACTTGGTCAGATTATTCTCGCTTATGATCTCGATGGACAAGCGATCACCGCCGAAGATCTCAAGGTCGCGGGGGCTATGGCGGTTTGTATGAAAGACGCGATAATGCCAACGTTAATGCAAACCTTGGAGGGCGTTCCAACCCTCATTCACGCGGGTCCCTTTGCCAACATTGCCCATGGTAATTCATCGATTATTGCTGATGAGATTGCCAGTAAGCTAGCGGATTATGCCGTGACAGAGGCTGGTTTTGGCTCTGATATGGGCTTTGAAAAAGCGTGTAATATTAAAGCCAATGTAGCTAATAGAGCCCCAGATTGTGCCGTTATCGTCGCAACTTTACGTGGAATTAAAGCTAATTCAGGGCTATTTGATCTGAAGCAAATAGACAGTCAGTTACTTTTTCAGCCCGACGACGCGGCACTGACCGCCGGCTTCACCAACTTACAATGGCATATTGATAATGTGAATCGCTATGGTATTCCAGCCGTGGTGGCCATCAATCGTTTTCCACAAGATAGCGAAGAAGAGCTTCAGCAACTACTTAGTTTGATTAAACGTCTACCTAATGATGTCAAAGTCGCCGTTTCAGATGCCTTTTCTCAAGGAGGGTATGGCGCACTAGACCTTGCCCAGCAAGTCATCGCTCAATGCCAAAAAGCCACACATTTTAAACCTCTTTATCAAGCGCAAGATTCACTGCTCAATAAGCTCACTGCGGTTGCGAAAAGTTATGGCGCAACGACCATCGAGCTTAGTGCACTGGCTAAGCAACAACTGGCCGAATTAGAAACGCTACCTTGTCAGCATTTCTCCGTTTGTTTGGCTAAAAATCCGATGTCTCTCACCGGAGATCCAGCCATTAAGGGTGCGCCCAAAGCCTTTACTCTCACCATTAGAGAGTTAAAACTATGTGCTGGTGCGGAATTCATTTATGCCTTATGTGGCAACGTGCTTACCATGCCCGGACTTCCAGCAAAACCCAGTTTTATGGCAATTGATCTCGATGATGATGGCAACATCATTGGTTTGAGTTAACCAATAACATGATCAGCAAAAGCAATTTCTTCACTTTGTTGCTCTTTCTTGCTCTATTTTACGTATAGATAACAGAGTCTTGATATTGTCGATAAGACACTACTGCTTAGCGTGCTTAAACAATGGTAATACACTCCGCTTTTTAGCACGACGGCCGTTTAAAATAGACAATAATCACCATCACTGGTCATCCAAATAAAATAGGTAAAGGGCAAGATGAAGCGTTTTACAATATGGTTTTCCTCCAGCGTGCTAACGCTATTGGTTCTATTCTCTATCACTACTCGAGCGAATAATCCGTCTTTATCCACAACAGAGTCGTCTTATACAATCGCGACTTTAGCGGGAGGATGCTTCTGGTGTACAGAGGCCGATTTAGAAAAACTCGAGGGCGTCGTCAATGTTGTCTCTGGTTACGCAGGTGGTACATTAGCAAACCCAACCTATCAGCAAGTATCATCTGGAAAATCGGGACATATTGAGGTCATTCAAGTCACTTTTGATGATGATCTGGTCAGTTATGAACAAGTGTTGGATTATTTCTTACGCCACATCGACCCAACAGACGCAAAAGGTTCGTTTATAGATCGTGGGCTACAATATCGACCAGCGATTTTCTACCATGATTTAATCCAAAAGCAGATCGCTCAACAGTTAATAAAACAAGTGGATGCTTTAGGTATTTATCAAAAGCCCCTGAATACTGAATTGATTGAGTACACCGAATTTTGGCCTGCGGAAGAGTACCATCAAGATTTTTATAAAAAGAATCCGATTCGTTATAAATACTATCGTCATGCTTCAGGACGAGATCAATATTTAGACCAAATTTTTGGTCGTGAGCGTAATAAGAACCCCATCACATTACGTCAATTGATTGACAAATCGCTTGCAGAACAAAACATCAAAACCTACCACAAGCCATCGCCTGAAGAGATTCGGGCCAAGCTAACTGATGTACAATATTATGTCACTCAGCAAGAAGGCACGGAAAGCGCTTTCAATAATGAATACTGGGATAATGATCAACGCGGTATTTATGTAGACATCGTCACTGGGGAACCACTCTTTTCGTCGCAAGATAAATTTCGCTCAGGAACAGGCTGGCCAAGCTTCACCAAGCCGATTAATTCAGCGTACATTATTACCAAAAGCGATTTTCGTCTTTTCTATACCAGAACGGAAGTACGCAGTCGGTTCGGCGACTCACATCTTGGTCATGTCTTTAAGGACGGTCCGGCACCTACTGGCCTGCGTTACTGTATGAACTCTGCGGCAATGCGTTTTATTCCAGAAGAGAAAATGGCAGCGGAAGGATATGGCGATTATTTGCCCTTGTAGCATGAATTGGGCTGATATTGGACGAATAAGGTTGTTGCTCTACAACCCGAGAGATTGAGCTTAACTCGATAACGTCGTGTAATCTCATCACTCGCGCCAGCGGCAAATAAAAAGCCCCCCATTATCTCTGATGAGAGGCTTTTTATCTATTAACACCACAACGAGGTATTAACGTAATCCATGCAAAAATTCGGCGCGGGTGGCAGGGTTAGATTTAAATATCCCCCCTAAAGCGGTCGTGGTGGTTACGCTTGTCGCGTCCATGACACCTCGAGACTTTACACAATAGTGGGTAGCGTCAATCGTTACCGCAACATCATCCGACTCAAGTAACGTCTGCAACGCAACTAAAATCTGTTGCGTTAAACGCTCTTGCACCTGAGGGCGCTGAGCAAAAAAACGTACAATGCGATTGATTTTTGATAAGCCGATGATTTTACCACGTGGAATATAAGCGACCGCAGCTTTACCATCGATGGTCACTAAATGATGCTCACAGGTACTGGTCACGGTAATATCCTTGACGCGTACCATTTCACTGACTTTCATTTTATTTTCAATGACGGTAATTTTTGGGAAGTTTTTATAATCAAGCCCAGAGAAAATTTCATCGACATACATTTTGGCAATCCGATGCGGTGTCTCTTGTAGACTATCATCCGCTAAATCTAGACCCAGAAGAGTTAAGACTTCACGCATATGAAATTCAATTTGCGCTTTTTTCTCTTCACGGCTAATTGCATTGGGTTGCATTGGCGTTTCCTGACCGCGGCTCTCTAGTGCTGCTTTCACTAACTGGGCGGATTCGCTCAAAATTGACATTTCCCCTACCTCTTCATTACCCCTCTCGAATGGCAGACAAGAATACTCGGATTTTTGAATAATTACATCCCTATTTTATGGGCGGACATTATTGTCATGCCCTTTCTGTGTTAAAGTACCGACAAAAATAACCACCATAGGATCAACAATATGGGCTGTTGTGATGCGCCGGGCTTAATGCCGATTGAAGATGCGCTGCATTCCATGCTTTCTCGTATTACCCCAGTGAATCAAACACAGCAACTTCCGCTTGCTGAAGCTCTGGGGTTTGTCTTAGCCGAAGATGTTCTCTCTCCGATTCCTGTGCCTCCTTTTGATAACTCAGCAATGGATGGCTATGCCATCAGACGCGCTGATATCGTCCATAATCAACCCTTGCCCGTAGCAGGAAAATCGTTTGCAGGTCAACCATTTACTGGAGAGTGGCCACCACTGACCTGTATTCGGATTATGACTGGCGCACAAATTCCAATCGGTTGCGATGCGGTGATCATGCAAGAGCAAGCGCAAGTCACCGAGCACGGTATTCAATTTTCTGTGAACCATGTTCAACCCAATGCCAACATTCGTCCGATGGGCGATGATATCGGACACAATGATCTAGTCTTGCGCAAAGGTTCACGCTTAACCGTTCGTGATATCCCAATGATCGCGACTTTGGGTATCAGTCATGTGAACGTATTACGTAAACCTAAAGTCGCCTTTTTCTCTACCGGAGATGAACTAAAACCACTCGGTGAGACGCTCTCTGAAGGACAGATTTACGATAGCAATCGCTATGGTATTAAACCGTTGATTGAAAATTTTGGCTGCGAGGCTATCGATCTGGGGATCATCCCTGATTGCCCAGCGACATTAAAAGCAACCTTTAATCAAGCGCAACAGCTTGCGGATGTCGTCGTCACATCTGGTGGCGTCAGTGTCGGCGAGGCTGATTACACCAAAGATATCCTTGCCGAACTTGGCGAAATCGGTTTTTGGAAGCTCGCGATAAAACCAGGTAAACCTTTTGCTTTTGGTCGATTAGAAAACGCTTGGTTTTGTGGTTTACCGGGAAACCCTGTATCGGCGATGCTGACCTTGTATGTTCTGGTGCAGCCTATGCTGGCCAAACTGGCAGGACACAGCGAATGGCAAGCGCCTCAGTCTATTCCAGCTCGAACTAAAAGTCCCTTCAAAAAATCGCCAGGCCGCACCGATTATCAGCGTGGTATTTATCACCTTGAAAATGGGCAGTTTGTCGTAGAAAGCACTGGTAATCAGAGTTCTGGCGCTTTTCGTTCAATGAGCCTTGCCAATTGTTTTGTGGTATTAGAGCAGGACCGCGGGCGAGTAGAAGCTGGTGAAATCGTGAATATTCAGTTGTTTAATGCCTGTTTATCTTAAGGAACACCATGGATATTTTATCTGACCAAGAGATGCTGCGTTATAATCGGCAAATCATCCTTAACCAGTTTGATTTTGAAGGACAAGAGGCGCTTAAACAAAGCTCTGTATTAATTTTAGGTGCTGGTGGTTTAGGATGTGCGTCCAGTCAATATCTTGCAACAGCAGGTGTCGGTACGATAACCTTGATCGATGATGACTGCGTTGAACTATCGAATTTACAGCGCCAAGTGTTACATAGTGATGCCGATGTCGGACGTAAAAAAGTCGATTCGGCTGCAGAATCATTGCGCCAACTCAATCCTTATCTAACCGTCAATACGGTGGATCAACGTTTGACTGACGCGCCGTTAAAACGCTTAATCGAACAACATACTGTAGTGGTCGATGCTTCGGATAATGTCGAGGCGCGTAATCAATTGAATCGACTCTGCTTTGCAACGAAAACGCCGTTAATATCTGGCGCGGCGATTCGTATGGAAGGCCAAGTCTGTGTATTTCGATATCAGCATCCTGATGAACCTTGCTACCAATGCTTGAGCGCTCTTTTTGGCCACCACGTACTCACTTGCGTTGAAGCGGGAGTAATGGCACCTGTCGTCGGTATTATTGGCGCGGTCCAAGCCATGGAAACAATCAAAATCATCGCCGATTATGGACACACCAAACTGGGTAAGCTTTTAATCTTGGATGCCTTATCAATGACCTGGCGTGAGATGACTTTACCTAAACAGGCCAGTTGCCCAATTTGCCACACCTGAAGGATAACGACGTGAAAAACGCGGTATTTTTATTGCGCCGCATGATCACTACTCCCCCTTATTATAAGGAATAAGCCGCATGTCCCCACTGATTACTCCAACTTGGCTCTATGAACATTTAAGCTTACCTCAGTTAGTCATTTTGGATTGCAGCATTGAATTTCAGATTCCGAGCGAAGGTGAAAAAGATTGGCAAAACAAAATCCTCGGCTCACGTCGATTTGATTACGACCATGAGTTTTGTGACATTGATAGTGCGTTGCCACACATGATGCCTGCCCAAGCGCGTTTTAACCATCTCGCACAACAATTGGGCATCAACCAAGATTCAGTGATTGTCGTCTACGACAACAGTGGGACGTTTGCTTCTCCTCGCGCCTGGTGGATGTTCCGTGCTTTCGGTCATCAGCAAGTCTATGTTCTCAATGGTGGATTACCAGCATGGAAAAAGGCAGGCTATCCTTTGACTCAAGCGTACTTAACGACCGTACAGAACGGTGATTTTACTGGTGAGCTTGAGCCGCGTTACTTTGTTGATGCTAACTACGTATTGAGCAAACTCAACGATCCGGCCAGCCTTACCATCGATGCACGCTCAGCAGAACGTTTTCTGGCTCAGATTCCTGAACCTCGCCCAGGCATACGAAGTGGTCATATCCCGCATTCATGCAATCTGCCATTTACTCACTTGGTGAATGGTGGCGAGCTAAAACCAATCGACGAATTAACCCCTATTCTCGTCGATAGTCTATCGGCTGCTGATGAGTATCTGTTTAGCTGCGGATCAGGCGTGACGGCGTGTATTGTCCTTCTCGCCGCTTATCTTTGTGGTTATCAAAACCTCGCCATTTACGACGGTTCATGGACAGAGTGGGGACAACGCGATGAGCTACCTATCGAGCCATCCTGATCGCGTCATAGCCATTGACGGATGGCTCTGCGTTAATCATCTACTGTACGTTGCGCATCTGTTCATCGAGGTTTAATACCGTCAGAGCATTACTGACACTCGTGGCAATAACATCTATCGCTCCGGTGCGTAAGGCTCCCAGCAGCGCCAGCGGCTTGCTGTTTTCGGCCGCAATGGCAATCACTTCAGATATGGGCCGAAACTCTTCAATCCCTAATCCAATTACCCGATCACTCATCACGGTATTGGCGATTTGTCCATGAATATTAAAGAAATCGTAACCAGCAAAATCACCAACCACACCTTGCTGTAAGCGAGACTGAACGACTTCGTCAGGCGTAAACCAACCGAGGTCAACCATATAGCTGTTTTCACTCATATCGCCAATCCCTACTAAGGCAATATCGGCTTTACGAGCTAAATCTAAGGTTTGCTTAACCGTCGCATTTTGCATAAAAGCCAATTTTTGCGCGCGATTTTCCGCATAAGCCGGAGCGTATAGCGTTTCCGATGTGCCGCCGTATTTTTTGGCCATTTGGCGACAAATATGATCGGCATTAAACATCCCCCCACGAGGATGAATACCACCAATACTGCATACAAACTTACAATCTCGTGGAGTAATGACGCCGATATGATGGGCAACTGCCGAGACATTTCGACCTTGTCCAATAGTCACAACCATGCCATTTTTTAACGTGCCGGATAGATAATTTGAAACTAAGCCCGCAACTTGTTGCCTTTGTTGCTCTTCATTCGGTTGATCCAAGGCTACTAGAGCACGTTTTATGCCAAAACGTTCAATCAATCGCTGCTCAATTTTCGCACTAAAAACAGGGTGGTATTTAACGGTGATTTCGACAATACCTTCATCACGCGCCTGCTTGAGCATACGTCCAACTTTCGCTCGTGAGATAGCAAATTTTTTAGATATCTCTTCTTGGGTCGCTCCATCTTGATAATAAGCGACAGAAACTTCCGTGAGTAAGTCGGTACTTTCGACAGATATATCTTGATGCAAAGTCGTCATGATGATCTCTTTATTCTGCAAACCCATTGAAGTTGAGAGCCGCAGTGAATAGGTGGATAACAAAAAAACATGAGCACGCTGACGATTAACGCTTCAAACAGGAAGGATCAGGCGCGCAAAAAAACGAACATTGAGCATATGCTCATCATGCTAGGATAAGTGAAGTCCGCCTTCATTTGCAACATTTGTTCATGACAATGACATTTTCTCAGCGTAACAAGTTTCTCTCAATCAACCCTTGTCGTGACTAGCTTAGATTAGGCAAACGTTTCTTTTTCTACCTGCGAAATAAATAACATAAAATTGTTGATTCACATCACCATAAGCCACTAACTATGATTGACTTTCTAACTGGATAAGATAAAGATGGTCACATCATTTACTCAACGAACGAGCAAATGTTCATAACATAAGTTCGGTCGCTGATCATAATTGCGTTAGCTTTTCTGCCATACATTGGCTTGGCCAAAAGAAATAGGATGAACGATATGAGCAACAAATTAGAGCAACTTCGTAAACTGACTACTGTGGTTGCGGATACTGGTGAAATCGATGCCATTAAAAAATACCAACCTGAAGACGCTACCACCAACCCTTCGCTGATCCTAAAAGCTGCCCAAATCGCAGAATACGCACCACTGATTGATGCTGCTATCGAATACGCAAAATCACAAAGTTCAGACAAAGCACAACAAATCCAAGATACCTGCGATATGTTGGCAGTGAACATTGGTAAAGAGATCCTGAAAACTATTCCTGGACGTATCTCAACTGAAGTCGATGCTCGTCTCTCTTACGACACCGAAGGCAGTGTCGCCAAAGCTCGCCAACTGATCAAAATGTATAACGATGCTGGGATCAGTAACGATCGCATCCTGATCAAACTCGCTTCAACGTGGGAAGGTATCCGCGCTGCGGAAATTCTTGAGAAAGAAGGCATCAACTGTAACCTCACGCTGTTGTTCTCTTTCGCGCAAGCTCGTGCATGTGCTGAAGCTGGTGTCTTCCTCATCTCACCATTTGTTGGTCGAATCATGGACTGGTATAAGGCAAAAGAAGGTCGTGATTTTGCACCGCAAGAAGATCCAGGCGTCGTATCAGTAACAACCATCTACAACTATTACAAAGAGCACGGCTACAACACCGTCGTGATGGGTGCAAGCTTCCGTAATATTGGTGAAATTTTAGAGCTTGCTGGTTGCGACCGTTTAACCATTGCCCCATCACTACTGGCTGAGCTTGAAGCAGCAGAAGGTGAAGTGGTTGAAAAATTAGTCGATTCAAAAGGCAGCAAAGCTCGCCCTGCACCAATGACTCACGCAGAATTCCTCTGGGAACATAATCAAGATCCAATGGCAGTTGAAAAACTGGCTGAAGGTATCCGTAACTTCGCCGTTGACCAAGGTAAACTGGAAGTCATGATTGCAGCAAAACTGTAATTCGCTCAAGAATTAAAATTTGGGGAACGATTGACGTTCCCCTTTCCTTTCTAAATCTACTATTTGTCGGTAATTATTATGGAACGTAAACAACTCGCTAACGCAATTCGTGCATTAAGCATGGATGGGGTTCAACAAGCCAATTCTGGTCACCCAGGTGCGCCAATGGGTATGGCGGATATCGCTGAAGTGCTGTGGCGCTCGCACCTAAATCACAACCCACAAAACCCACAATGGGCTGACCGCGACCGCTTTGTACTGTCTAACGGCCATGGCTCAATGCTGATTTACTCACTGTTGCATCTAACTGGTTATGAACTGTCGATTGACGACTTGAAAAACTTCCGTCAACTGCATTCCAAAACTCCAGGCCATCCAGAATACGGCTATGCACCCGGTATTGAAACCACGACTGGTCCTCTAGGTCAGGGCATTACCAATGCGGTGGGCATGGCGATGGCTGAAAAAGCGCTCGCGGCTCAGTTCAACAAGCCAGGGCATGACATCGTTGACCACTTTACTTATGTCTTTATGGGCGACGGCTGCTTGATGGAAGGCATTTCTCACGAAGCCTGCTCACTGGCAGGCACGCTTGGCCTTGGTAAG
This sequence comes from Vibrio metschnikovii CIP 69.14, assembly GCF_000176155.1. Taxonomy (GTDB): domain Bacteria; phylum Pseudomonadota; class Gammaproteobacteria; order Enterobacterales; family Vibrionaceae; genus Vibrio; species Vibrio metschnikovii. The sequence goes on from NZ_ACZO01000007.1 coordinate 236,140, forward strand.
CTTATCGCGTTTTGGGATGACAACGGCATCTCGATTGACGGTCATGTTGAAGGTTGGTTCTCAGACGACACGCCAAAACGTTTTGAAGCTTACGGCTGGCATGTGATCCCAGCGGTTGATGGTCATGATGCACAAGCCATCAACGCGGCGATTGAAGCCGCCAAAGCTGATCCGCGTCCAACATTGATCTGTACTAAAACCATCATCGGTTTTGGCTCACCAAACAAATCAGGTTCTCATGATTGCCACGGCGCACCATTAGGCCACGATGAAATTAAAGCGGCTCGTGAATTCCTGGGTTGGCAATATGGCCCATTTGAAATTCCTGCTGATATTTACGCTCAGTGGGACGCTAAAGAAGCAGGTCAAGCTAAAGAAGCGGCTTGGGATGAGAAGTTCGCTGCTTACGCCGCCGAGTACCCAGCAGAAGCGGCTGAGTTTAAACGCCGCGTTAATGGCGATCTTCCAGCGCAGTGGGAAGAGCAAGCCAATGCTATCATTGCTGAATTACAAGCTAACCCGGCCAACATTGCTTCACGTAAAGCATCACAAAATGCCCTTGAAGCGTTCGGTAAATTATTACCAGAATTTATGGGTGGCTCAGCTGACCTAGCACCGTCAAACCTGACCATGTGGTCTGGCTCAAAATCACTCACCGCTGAAGATTTCTCTGGTAACTACATTCATTACGGTGTGCGTGAATTTGGTATGACCGCCATTATGAACGGTATCGCGTTGCACGGTGGCTTTGTCCCTTACGGCGCGACCTTCTTAATGTTTATGGAATACGCCCGTAACGCACTGCGTATGGCGGCGCTGATGAAAATCCAAAATATCCAAGTCTACACTCACGACTCGATTGGTCTGGGTGAAGATGGTCCGACTCACCAACCGGTTGAGCAAGTTGCTTCTCTACGCTTAACACCAAACATGAGCACATGGCGTCCCTGTGACCAAGTGGAATCTGCAGTAGCATGGAAACTGGCGATTGAACGTAAAGAGGCGCCATCAGCGCTGATCTTCTCACGTCAAAACCTCGCTCAGCAGCCTCGTACGGCAGCGCAAGTGGCTGATATCGCCAAAGGTGGTTATATCCTTAAAGATTGCGCTGGCAAACCAGAGCTTATCTTGATTGCGACCGGCTCTGAAGTGGAGCTCGCGGTGAAAGCGGCAGAGCAGCTAACCGCTGAAGGTAAGCACGTTCGCGTGGTTTCAATGCCATCGACCGATGCCTTTGATAAGCAAGATGCGGCTTACCGTGAAGCGGTATTACCGGCAGACGTGACCAAGCGTATCGCGATTGAGGCTGGCATTGCTGATTTCTGGTACAAGTACGTTGGTTTTGGCGGCAAAATCATCGGCATGACGACCTTTGGTGAATCTGCACCAGCGGATCAACTGTTCAAGATGTTTGGTTTTACGACTGAAAATGTGGTGAAAACGGCTAAAGAACTACTGGCTTAATCGTTAACCGAAAGCTGATAAACAAAATCCCGCCAAGGCGGGATTTTTATTTCAAACTGTATGGTTAGACTCAACCGAGGATTATAAACAACCGTTTTTATTCCATCGACATACCGGAGGCTCAGCATTGGCTAAACAATCATTACTGCGACAGATCGCTGCTCCGAGTGGCCAATCGGCGTCTTTTGTGACTGCTGCATCATTGGGTACGCCTAATGCTTGCAGGTATTTGGGTAGATAAGCGACACGAAAACACGACGTTTCTGCTTTATGGCAAGCACCGCTATTGATACAACACTGCTGCTCATCATTCGTTTGACGATGCTTAAACGCTCCCGTCAAATACCATTCAACTTGCCTATTTTGTTCAGTTGGGATTTTTCGATACTGGGCTTGTTGCTGATACTGATAGTTATAAGGATCTAAAATATCGCCTGACTGAGTCAATTTCAGCGTCTCTTGACACGCTGATAACTGCCAATTTTTTTGACGACTGCCTATACCATGTTGGCAACTTTCAGCAACGCCCAATACTTTCGCCGCCTCATCTTGCCCTAAGCCTAAAAATGAGTAGCTGTACATGGGTAACTCTTGATTTCCTACTTTGACACGACGTAATGCATCATTAGGTTCGCAATCGGGGCATGGGAAAGTAACCTGACTGGAAGCTCCGCCCATTTCTACAATACCAAATTGCGTATTTTGCACTTCATCATGTACCGCTAACCAAGCGTATAATCCCTCTTCATAGCCGGAAAGGGTTTTCGTCACCACGTCAACCGAATCCGGTAATTGCTGGCGTAAAGCTTGATTCAGCGCTTGCCACATTTGTTGACTTTGTTGCGGGTTATTTTGCTCAGCAATACGCATGCCTGCCGTGGCATATACCATCACCGACTGCAGTTCACAGGACGTTTGCCAATTAAAGGCTCGCCATGCTGGCTTGCCCTTCTCATTGTGCGGCCCTTCTGTCTTTATCTGTTGTAATGTATCAGCCAACTGAGTAACCACCAGCGGAATATCTTGCGCTGTTTTCCCTCGATGCTGGCGAATAGGATCGGCTAAAGCCTCCATCTTAGGACCTTTATGAACTTTCCATTGGTCTGAACGCTGCTCATAGACATACATTCGCGTACCGCTACTGCCCGCATCATAAATAATATGACAGGGGTTCTTGTCACTGGCGAAGGCACTCGTTGCTGACAACAACGAAATAAGTAAACTGCTGCCGACTATCATGCGCTTAGACAGTAATGTCATACCTTGTTTTCTACTTTGATACATGGTTTATTTCTCTTCAAACCGTTTTGCAAGCTGATGAAAATCATCCACTTTATGATTCATTTCAATGCTATATTCTTCAACTTTATGGGTTGCAGCAAGATTTTGAGTGGCGGCAGAGGCAATCGAGTGAATATGTTGATTGACTTGATGAGTGATATCACGTTGTGATTGTGCTGCTTTCGCCATATCCGCCACCGTATCGTGCATTTCTAGTAATAAACTTTCAACTTGTTGTAAACGAGAAGCGCTTTGCTCAGCAACCTCGCCACAAGCCTGAGTTTGCTGCTGACTTTGATGAATTTCTTTTTGCCATCCATCAATCGCTTGCAACATCGCATTGATACTCGCTTGGATCTGCTCGGTAGCTTTTTGCGTACGTCCCGATAATGCACGAACTTCATCAGCAACCACGGCAAAACCACGTCCTTGCTCACCCGCTCGCGCCGCTTCAATCGCCGCATTCAATGCTAATAGATTGGTTTGATCAGCAATTCCGCCAATTTCTCCCATCAATTGACTCACTCGCTGCGCTTGATCGCTCAAAGCATAAGTGGTTTGAGTCGCTCTTTCTGCTTGCTCGTTGAGCTGTAATAAGTTTTGCTGAGTCAGATCAATGCTCTGTCTGCTTTGAGTACACTCCGCACGAGCCTGATCAATTAACGCATAGGAGACTTGGGTATTGTCAGAGACGGCATTTGCAGCAGTTTCGACCTCATCGGTAGCTTGCATTACTCGACGAATGTCTTTTTCTTGCTCGGTTAACGCTTGCGCTACTTCCGTACTGGTGAGATGCAGTGTCTGAGCCATGGTTTGTAATGGTTTAGCCGAATCCATCATCCGGCCTAATACCGTTCGAATCCGCGCTGACGCCATTTTTAAATGATAATCGGCAATGGAAAACTGATGGTTACCTGAATAAATCAATCGACTAATACTGTCGTATTGTTGGCGCAGTTGAGCGAGCTGACGCGGTGTATCAATCAGCTCTTGGCGGAAAAATAAGCCAAGTGAGAGAGCAGGGAGCACACTTGCCACAAGCTGAGTACTCTGATCACCCCACAGATAGGCGGCAATAGGTGCACTCAATGAACCAAGCAATATCGCATAACGAACAGAATCCGCGATTGTCAGTGAAAATTTCCGACCAGAGCGTTCAGCTTGACGCAGCCCTTGATAGGCTTTGTTAGCAATATCAACCCAACGGCGTTCAGGCTTGACCCGTACTGATTGATAGCCGGATATTTTTCCATTTTCATAAATAGGCGTCACATAAGCATCCACCCAGTAATAACCATTATCTTTGGTTTTATTTTTGACTATTCCACGCCAAGCATGGCCCTGTTTGAGACGCTTCCACATATCAGCAAACGCCACTTTAGGCATATCATCATGACGTACAATATTGTGATTTTGCCCTAATAGCTCTTGTTCGGTAAATCCGGCAATACGACAAAAGGTTTCATTACAATAGGTGATCACACCTTTTAAATCGGTGGTTGAAACTAGTTGATCGTGTTGGCTAACGGGAACTTCTTTTGTTGAGGAAAACTGACGGCCTGACATAATTTCGTAACCTATGATTGGTTTTGTGGCGACTGTATACACAAAATAGAGAAATGTTTCAAAGTATTGTCTCATTTTAGTTGCACAAGCGTGAAAACTATCAATCTACGCTTAAATGAACCGTAAAAACTATTCAGTCAGTCACATTTAACCACATCGCTCATTACTTACTGACTATCCATAATCATCAACAATTCAACACGACGATTACAAGCTCGGCCTTGAGACGTTTGATTGGTGCAAGCAGGAGTATGCTCGCCATAACCACGGGTATAAATTGCGGCTAGTGATACTTGTTGTTCTAACAAAATATTCTTCACTGTGTCAGCTCGACGCATCGACAAGCCATCGTTAAATCGCTCAGTCCCCGTATTATCGGTGTGCCCTTCAATCACAATATCAATCTGTGGCGTATTAGCCAAATAGCGTCCGAGTTGGGCGAGCCATTGTACTGATGCACTTGGCACCACCGCCGATCCGGTTTGAAACTGCACTGCACGTTTAAGTTTGACCATTGTATGATCGCCAGGGATAAGTTCATAATCTAAGCCATTGGCGGACAAGAAACTTTCTAAACTACTATCGGAGAGGGTTTTCATCGGTTGATGCGTAGCAGGCATAGACTCGGTTTTTGCGGCCATAAGTGAAGCAGGAGCCAAACGCCAGTCAGGATAACGAACCTCAGCATCATTTTTCGGTGCTGTGTCTAATAAATTACTTTTGAACATTTTATCGGTTGCCAGAGATCCACACCCCGATAAAAACAGTAGCAGCGATAATATGAAGACTTTCATCCGTTAGGTTCCCATTTTTTAGTATCACCTTGGTTATCGGCCGCCAGCGCAAAACTTTATGATGTATTGCTAACAATTTGCTCTTCTGTTGTTTGCCTCACAAACAGAACTGGTTAGACTGAACCCTCTTTATGATTTTAATTTGGTTGATTATGAAAAAAAATCTTATTCGCTTTTGTGGACTGATCATTAGCGTAGTGTTGATTCTTGGTTGTAGCGAGTCAACAGGCCCGAAGCAAGGTGTTCATTACCAGAAATTATCTAAACCTCTGAGCTCTCCTTCTCTTGCGCCGATCACAGAAGTATTCGCACTCACTTGTACTCACTGCCGAACCATGGAAACCTTTATACCTGAGCTTGAGCAACTCACTGGACAACGTTTCGGCAAACTGCATGTTACTTTTAATCAAGGTGCTCAATTAGGTGCGATGATTTATTACAGTGCAATGATGCAGTTGGATGGCATCCCTGATCACGATATGATGGATGACCTATTTGCTGCCGTACAAATGCCTGAAGGCACTACGCCAGCAGAGCGTAAAGCCGCCATTGATCATGCCTTTCATAGCCGACATATTATTAGCCCTTATGATTTTAATGAAATGCAGCAACAACAGCTAATGACAATGCTCGCTTCTGTAGAACAGATGTCAGCACAGGCGCAAATCAATGCGGTCCCAACTTTCATCGTCAACGGTAAATACCTGCTACTGACTAGTGGTCATAGTGACCTAGCCAATATGGCAGAAACGCTGACTTATTTACTTAAACAACCTTAATAAAGTATCTGTATCATGAATAAAATATTGATTGTTCTCGTTATATTATTAGCCGTATTTTTTATCTATCGAAGTTGGAATAACAGTAAGATAGCTGAACAAAATCATGCGGTAGGAGAACGCTTTCTACAAGAAAACCGCCAACAACACGACGTCATTGAAACTGAAAGTGGCCTACAGTACCAACTCTTACATGCGGGTACTGGTGAAACTCATCCTAGCCCAACGAGTCGAGTAAAAGTGCATTATGAGGGCCGTTTTCTTGATGGCAGCGTCTTTGATAGCTCCATACAACGTAATGAGCCAATTGTGTTTGGCTTAAATCAAGTCATCAAAGGTTGGCAAGAAGGTGTGCAATTGATGGTGGAAGGACAAAAAATGCGCTTTTTTATTCCTAGTCATTTGGCTTACGGCAAAAATGGGGCGGGTCCAATTCCTCCTGCAGCAACGTTGATTTTTGATGTTGAACTGATTGAAATCCAATAATACGGCTTAGTCAGGCATCACCGATAACAAGAGTCATTGTGAATAAAACTCATCATAATGACTCTTATCTAGCCGTATCTAACAGACTGATTACCCCTTTCCCATCTTAAGCGGTTACCGTTAATACTCGATTAACTGGATGGAAAACTAATCCCGCAGCGGTCACTAATACACAATCCATCCCGCCTGCATGCGCCGCTTGCATACCAAGTTCAGTATCTTCAAATACCACGCACTGTTTAGGTGTTAACTCAAGCAGTTGGCAAGCACGTAAAAATGTTTCAGGATGAGGTTTATGATGCTCCACATCCGTTGCCGTGACTAAAGCATCAAGTTTATCGAGCACCTTAACCTGAGCTAATAAGTTTTCCGCTGATCCTCTCTGACTGCCTGTGCCTATCGCGATTTTCTTTTTACCTAGCTGAGCACAAAAAATGTCATAGGTCGCAGAAATCAAACCTCCCTTATCGGCCAATTGTGCAAAGGTATGCATTTTATGGTCAGCGACCTGCTGAGCATTCAGATCTAAGTCGAACCGTCGATTGATCTCACTGACAATCTTAAAACTCGGCATACCTCCCATACTGTGAAGCCACTGGCCATCAAACGGAAAATTAAAGTGGTCTGCGGTCGCTTGCCAAGCTTGAAGATGCGCTGGCATCGTATCGATCAAAGTACCATCCATATCAAAAATCAGCCCATCATATTGGCTTAAGTTGAGTGTCATTTATTCCTCCAAGAGATCAGCAATGGTCATTTACGCTACTTGAAATACGGTAAGACAGCAAGTGAATGGTTAATCAGCGATTGAGTCCGTCGGTGATGTTCGGATCACACTTTGTAGCAAAACCTTTTTGACTTACAAGTGTACGCTGATATTCTGGTGCACAGTTGTAAGCTAAAGGGCGCTTTTATATGGTTAATAAACCACCATTGATCTGGCTTAATGTCATGATTTTTTCACTCAGCTTTGGTCTGGCGACATTCGTTGCCCCTTGGTATGGCTGGCAGTTTGGCTATAGCTGGGAACATCTTTTCTGGCTAGTGGTGTGCTTTTCATTTTGTAATTTATCCATTACCGTAGGCTACCATCGTCTATGGTCACATAAAGCTTTCGAAGCCCATTGGTTAGTGCGCTTACTGTGTGCGTTAGGTGGTGCATTTGCCTTACAAAATAGTGCTCTACACTGGGCATCGGATCACCGAGTGCACCACAAGTTTGTCGATCAAAATGATAAAGATCCCTATTCCGCCAAGCGTGGATTTTGGTATTCACACATCGGCTGGATGCTGCGCCACTATAATCAGGCTACGTATGCTGACTACACCAATTGTCGCGATCTCCAGAAAGATAAAATCGTTATGTGGCAACACAAATACTACCTACCACTGGCAGTCACGATGAATATAGGTGTACCGTTACTGCTTGGTTGGTGGTATCAAGATATTATCGGTATGTTACTGGTTATCGGCGCGGTCAGATTAGTGCTCAATCATCACACCACTTTTTTTATCAATTCACTGGCCCACATTTGGGGTAAGCAGCCTTATACCGATAAAAATACCGCACGTGATAACGGAATTTTGGCTTTCTTTACCTTTGGTGAGGGCTACCATAATTATCACCATATTTTTGAAAACGATTACCGTAATGGAATTCAGTGGTGGCACTATGACCCAACCAAATGGGTAATCAAAGTATGTTCATGGTTAGGATTAGCGAAAAAATTACGCGTCGCGCCTGCCCTAAAAATTGAAACTGCACGGGCAGAAATGCGTTTAAAGTATGCGAAAAAAATCCTCAGTCAACAGTTGCAACATCAGCGGATCTTTACTCATATTCAACAAGAATTTGATGGTTTTGTTGAAACACTTCACGATTATTACGATCTGAAAAAACAGTTGTTAGAAAGCAAAGCCAATTCAGCGATACAGAGTTATGAACGCTCGATCCTCACCATACGCTATCGACAAGTAAAAATGCGTCTACAAGAGAAAAAGCAACGTTGGCAGCTATTAACCAAGCCGTATGCTTATTAAGCTATTCATTACCTCTTCAAACGGGTGATACAAACTGCCGTATGAACATGATGATTGAATGTTCATACGGCGAAAATTCTCCGTATTGCCATATCACTTACCACCAAAATACGCATTAGAACAATCAGCAATAATTATCGATTTAACACACCAATAACCAATAAAAATCAACACAGTAACGTGCTTATACGGATTTTTATTCTGCCAATATTTTCATTTGTTTTAGATCATACTAGTAGCAAGTTAAGCTCGTGCTATTGCCAAGTTTTCAGTAAATTCTCCAGTTACAAAAAGCCATAATTTGTTACATGGGTGAAGCCCATTTTACTGGAGAAGACTATGCTTGAGCTGCTTATTGGCGCAATTGTCACCATTGCGGTCGGTTATTTTATTGTTAAGGGTTATAAACCAGCGGGGGTATTGCTAACCGCCGGAATAGCCTTGTTATTAATGACTGGGATATTAGGCTACGCGATTTTACCCGCTTCAATCACACCAACCGGTAACTTGATTACCGATTCAATGGAATATGTGAAGTTTACCCTGCAAAACCGTGGTGGCGGTTTAGGTATGCAAATCATGTTATTGTGCGGTTTTGCCGCTTATATGACCCATATCGGGGCAAATAACGTGGTGGTTAAACAGTTTTCTAAGCCACTTTCGATTATCCGCTCACCTTATGTCTTACTGGTTGCGGCTTACATTGTCGCTTGCTTAATGTCCCTTGCGGTAAGCTCTGCAACAGGGCTGGGTGTGCTACTGATGGCAACCCTCTTCCCCATGATGACGGCGATGGGTATTTCTCGTCCTGCAGCAGTGGCAGTGTGCGCCTCGCCAGCCGCCATTATTTTATCGCCGACTTCTGGTGATGTGGTGATCGCGGCAGAAAAGTCTGGGCTAGCTTTGCATGTCTTTGCCGTGGAAACCGTTCTTCCTGTTTCTATCAGCGCGATCATCGTGATGGCAATCGCTACCTTCTTCTGGAATAAATACCTTGATAAGCGAGACAATACTCCAATGGAGCGCGTAGACGTTTCTGCCATTGAAGTGAAAGCGCCAGCCTATTACGCGATTCTGCCTTTCTTACCGATTATTGGCGTTTTCCTATTTAATGGTGAAACTATCCCCGGCTTATCGTTGGACATTTACACCATTGTTGTCGTATCGATTTTTGCTGGTGCGGTGATTGATTTCATCACCAAACGCTTTGATGGTAAGAAAACTCTCGAAGATCTGGAATCTTGCTATGAAGGTATGGCAGAGGCATTTAAAGGCGTGGTCATGCTATTGGTTGCAGCAGGGGTTTTTGCTCAAGGACTGATGTCGATTGGTGCGATTGACAACCTACTTGGATTAGCCGAAACCGCGGGCGCTGGTGGTTTAGCACTGATGCTAATTTTAACCATTTTAACCATGGCTGCAGCTATCGCCACAGGCTCGGGTAACGCTCCGTTTTATGCGTTTGTAGAACTTGCCCCAGCGTTAGCTGCGAAAATGGGCGTTAATCCAGCGTTTTTAATTATTCCGATGTTACAAGCTTCAAATTTAGGCCGAACCGTTTCTCCGGTATCAGGCGTAGTAGTTGCCACCGCGGGTATGGCGCAAATCAGTCCTTTTGAGGTGGTTAAACGTACTTCTGTTCCGGTGTTGGCAGGTCTTATTACTGTTATTATCGGCACTATGGTATTGGTACCAATGATGGCTTAGTGTCACTGCTGCATTTCATTGATAGATTTAAAAAATAAGGCGCATTACTGCGCCTTATTTTTTAATTATGGTTTTTGAGTTATGGGTTAAAAGCTGAATCTTGTTGACGCAAGGCTCTTACTTGAGCGCCAAACACCATCACTACCGCGCACCACATCATCGCAAATACCACCGCAGGACCAATCGGCCAATCCCAATAAAGAGAAGCCGCAAAGCCAGCTATCATCGCTATATAGCCTATCGCTAAACCGACAGCGGTTTTACGTTGCCAAGTTACATAGCATACCGCTAAAGCAGGTATGATAAGTGACGCAAACTCTAAATATACGCCTAAGTTAATCACGAGCGGCGGGATGGCAAAAGCGAATAGAAAATAAAACGCTTTACCTTGTAGCCAAGCAGAACGATAACGCACAACAATTAACATCGCGAGAGCAATAACCAATACGGGAATAATGTCTTGCCATTGAGCCCACAATAAGCGACCGTTTAGTAGACTCTCTATGCTTTCTTTACCATGCGGCTGCTGAGCAACCAATAACATTGCTGCACAAGCGGCTAACACATAAAACAGGCCAATGAAGGCTTCCAAGTGAGTTTTGATTCGCCCCTCAAAAAAGCACAACAACCCCGCCATACTAAAAGTAACGACACTCGCTGCTAGCATTTTCCACCATAAGGAGCTACTGTATTGTGGCCACCATAACTCCATCGCTAACATACCGACCGCCGCCATTTGCGCCATCGCTAGGTCAATAAATATCACCCCTCGCTCTAGCACCTGCCTACCCAGAATCCAGTTGATCCATAAAGAAATAAAGCCAATCAACAATGGGGCTAACATCCATCCGTAAGCACTCATTATTGCTCCTTAACTAGTCTCAATAAGCGCTCAATAGAATCATCAACCAGCGCGATCAATGAGGCAGTATTCGGCTGTCCACCAACACTTTGCGCCAGTTCCACTACCGGCACATTGGTACGCGATGCTAACCAATAAGCCGCATCTTTGGGCTGGTGAGAGGCATAGACAATACCGGATAAACTCGACCAATCTTGCTGTGCCAAGCGATTTAAATGACCAGCCGTTGGTGGGATACCGGGTTTAGGTTCTAAATCCGCGACTTGCTCCATACCTAACCAATCAAATAAGTAGGCAAAGGTAGTGTGATAGCCTGCCACTTCTCGCCCATTGAGTGGAGCTGCTCGCTCTTGCCACTCTTGCATTTTTTTATGCCATTGCCAGCGAAAGCGCGCGCCATTAGCTTTAAACTTCGGAGCATCATCGGGGGCTAGCAATGCCAGACGATCACTCAATGCTCGTGACACAGCAATCATATCACCAATCGCAAACTGAACGTGGGGATTACCATGTGCATGAACATCGCCCATGGAGCGATCAACGTGATCATGTTCATCCAGTAAACGCACATAATCACTGACCCAAAACAAACCAGGCTGACCATTTTGTACTTGACGATTACGGCTCTGCCTCTGCAGCTCAGGCAGCCAACCAATTTCCAGTTCAGCTCCCGAGCAAACCACCAAATCGGCATTGCGCATGCGCGCAATGAGCGAAGGGCGAGCTTGTACATAATGAGGATCTTGCAATGCCGTGGTTGCTGAAAAAACTTGTGCCTGCGGCGCATGGGCATAGACTAAGTCAGCCCAATCGGGCTGACAAACAAACACATTTAAGCTCGCCATCGCTGGCATACTGACACAAGCTAATAGACTCAATAATTTAAAACGCATGAGCATGGTGCGCTCCAAAAGACATGACATATTGTAAGCTAAAGAGGGTTTGATCGCCCTGAGTGTGATTTTCACGGGTAATTTGTCCACGTACCCGACCAAAATGAGAAGCGTGCCAATCTAATGCTAGATCCCACTCTTTCAAATCATCACGACTGAATTCACCATGGAAATGATCATCATGAGCATGGACATCTCCACTCACGGTGCGCATTTCTCCATAACGTGTACTTACTGTCCAAGTCGGATTAAATTGATAAGCCACTTCTGCGTACCAACCATTAGCACTTTGTTTCGCGCCTGGAGCTGTCGCCATTTGTGTATCAAAGCGATTGTCCAAATACCAAAACTCGGTTGTCGCTCTCACATTACGTTGACGATAATTACCTTCCGGTGCCCATTTCCACGTGAAATCCGTACCGTATAAATTACGACCCGTTAATGAGGGGCCATGAGAATGACCGGCATGATCGTGATCATGGTCATGATCATGGCTGTGATCGTGTGCGCCTGAAAACTGACGGCCATTACCGTTATACAGTGAACTGATTCCCCAACGCCAGCTGTGTTCAAGTCCAATATCAGCCCCCACTTGGAGATTAGCCGTGTAGACACCCACCGTCGCGGGCTTATCATAACCAGCATCTAATGGCTTACCACCTAACGCTTCGACGCTGGCTTGCAGATAAAAATCGGTTGGTAATAACCAAGTCATTTGCACACCATCATCAAAATAATGGCCGCCAAGTAAGGCGCGATACACTGCCGGACGCTCAACAAAGGCGTCTTCATGCATGTGCTTACTGTTTAAGTAGCCGACATTGGATAACAGACGTCCTGCTTTAAGCTTTAAGCCAAACGGTAAACTCATGGTTTCTATCCAGGCCTCTTCCAGCTCTAACTCGGTTTTAGAACCATGGCTATCTAATACCGCCACCAACTGACCTTTAAAGTTATGATCGATGTTACTGCTTAACATCAGCTCAGAATGACCAAGGCCAAATCCCTTGTCACGACTTCCCCAATGGCGATTTTCGCTCTGATAAGCACCATCCAAAACAACACCAATATCAACCTGTGGGGATGCTAAGCTGTGTCCGCTCAAGCCCATTACACCAAACCCAAGCATCGCTATGACTGATTTATTCACCGAGTTTCTCCTATAAATATACACAATGATTATTGATTACCTATTGATGGCAACGAATGTTATGTTATAACATATCAACAATCAACTACTACTATGGTACTTAAGGAAAAATCCATGTTATCTCTATCTCATCGTCAAGCCCCTCGGCTGGCGGCACTGTCACTCAGCGTATTATTGCTATTAGGTTGTCAAGAAGGTGAAAATAACGCGACCAGTAACGAAGACTCCGATCATCATCACTCAATGATTACTTCTCGGCTGCTGATTTCAGAACACAATAGCCAAACACTACACCTGTTTGATAGCCAAGCTTGGCGTCAGCGCACTCAATTTACTTTGCAACAAACACCCTCAGGGCTGAAAACCAGTCCAAAGGGGCGATACGCCCTAGCTCTGCAACGAAATTTTGATCACGTCGAAGTGATTGATAGTGGTATTGTCGCCGAACAACATGGCGATCATTATCATTTGCACAATCATAGTCCGAGATTGTTGTCTGAACGCTATCAGGGAGTAAAGCCAACCCACTATGACGTTACACAAGATCAAGTCGCGCTGTTCTTTGATGGTGATAACACGACTAGCGCAAACGCGCAATTTCGCGTATTAGATGAGCAATCGATAGGTCAAGTTTCTAGTGTCGCTATCCATTCCTTTGACCATGCCCAGCATGGTACTGCTCAGTTACTGAGAGATTTCGCTTTTACTGGCATTAAAGATCAAAGCACCACTAGCTTGCCGGATAAAGTGATTGCACTGAAAAGACACGGTGACCATTTTCATCGCGTCCAGAGCTTCACGGCTCAAGACTGCCCTGCTTTACATGGCAGTGCGCAAACGGCAAACTTGGTCGCTTTTGCGTGTTTAGAGCACGTGCTTGTCGTCAATGTACAGGGGGAAACGATAACTTCACAATCCATCAATAATCCAACGTTTAACAACGGTACTCGCTTTGGAACGTTATTTGGCTATCCTGCTAATGACACGCTACTTGCGGTGGCGAATAACCAGCAATTCTTTAGTTTGAAAAATGGTCATTTTCAGGAAATCGACTGGAAAACCGAGCAAACTCAACGCACCCTCGCCTATTTAACCACCGAGGAGTACTTATTCATCGTTACGCCACAAGCACGGTTGATCGCTTATCATGCGGCGGATAATTTTGCTCAGCAATTCAGTTTATCGCTCTGGGACAATGTACCAACATTAGCAGAAGGCCAACGGATCCAAATGGCCTTCGATCCGAGAAATCAACAGTTATTCATCACCAATCCGGCTGACCAAACGGTGCTGCAACTCAGTGTGACTGAGCCACGGATTGTACAGCGTCACCAATTAGGCTTTATCCCTCAGTTTATTACTTGGTTAGGCACTACTGAACACGAGCATCATCACTAAACCTGTCTTTGCAGCCCATCGTTTCGCTGGGCTGCAATATAGTCATTTAGCCCACCAATCGTTCAACATTTAATCACATTCAGCGTTTTAATGTGATTAGTATCATATTTTTTTGGCTAAACCCTACGCTTCGTGCTAGAATCCGCGCCAATTAGATAGTCAGATAATTCTTACACACTGGCTATTACTAGGGATAACTTACCCACAGTACTTGAAGTGGCTCGCTATATAGCAAGTAAATGTATGCTTGATACACAAAGAGAAGCTTTGTGGTGAAAACCATGCAATACCGCTATCTTCCAGCAGCAAGGGTATATCATCATACGGATGTGACCGATTAGTTTTTACCGCGAGGTCACCCACTACCATGTCGTTTTTAAAAAATTTAGCTATCCGCAAAAAAATTGCGCTGGCGTTTAGTATTATTGCTGCCGTCAATATTATCTTTGGCGCATACCTTTACCGCTCTCTTAACTCTATTCAACACGATGTACTTAACCTGACCGACGATACCTTACCATCCATGATGATGGTCAATACCATTAAGTACAATATGTCATCGGTACGTCGAGCACAAATTGGTTTACTTTCTTCAACGGATAGCCACGAGATCGCTGAGGATATGCGCTGGATGGACGACCACTATCGGACTATTCAAGCAGATTTAACCCGCTATGAAAATAGTATTTGGAGCGATCATGAGCGCTCAATTTTTATGCCAGTCAAAAACTTATGGCAAGGGTATCTGCGTGTTCTTGGCTCATTCAATAATGATGTCATGAATCACAACATGACAAAGGCTCAACAAGATTTACAAAATGCTTTACCAACGTTTGAGCGTCTAGAACTGGCGGTGGATGAGTTACTAAAACTGAACCTTTCCTATGTCGATAATAACCGCACTGAATTAACAGATTTAATTGATACTATTAGTCAATTCTCTATTTCCAGTATTGTTGCCCTGCTTGGCTTTATGGTCTTCATGACTTGGCTACTGGCGAATTTAATCTGCCGTCCTTTACAACAAGTGGTTACTCAAGCCAACGCGATTGCTGATGGTAACTTAGGCCATCAAATGGATCGCCAACAAATTGGCCAAGATGAGCTCGGTGAACTCGCTGACGCTTGCACCACCATGCAAAATAACTTGCGCGTGATGGTCGAAGAAATTGTCGCCGGTGCAACACAATTAACTCAAGCGGTTGATGAAGTCAGCGCCGTCTCAGAACAAACTTCACAAGGTATGCGCGAGCAGCAAGAAGAAGTGATGCAAATTGCGACCGCAATGACAGAGATGAAATCCACAGTAGCAGAAGTCGCACGTAATACCGAAGTGGCTTCAGATTCTGCGCGTGATAGCAATCAACAAGCCATCACTGGCGCACAACAAATGAATGCAGTCGCTAACTCTATTATCCAAGTGACACAAGAGATTTCTCAAGCCGAGCAACGCGTACTAGAACTGGAAGATCAAGCGCAACAAATTAATATGGTGGTGGATGTGATCAGCAATATTGCTGACCAAACCAATTTGCTTGCTCTCAATGCCGCAATTGAAGCCGCGCGAGCTGGCGAACAAGGTCGTGGCTTTGCCGTAGTTGCCGATGAAGTGCGAGCCCTTGCAGGGAAAACTCAGCAATCAACAGGTGACATTGTGGCTATTATCCAGAACTTACAAAGTTGCGCAGCAAAAGCGCGTCAAGCAACAGCACAAAGCAGCGAGTTAATGGGCCAATGTGTCAATCAAAGTCATCAGACTCAAGAAGCCATCGAACAAATCAGCACCCAAAGTGCGCAAATTGCTGATATGACGATTCAAATTGCCAGCGCTTGTGGTGAGCAAGATTCCGTCAGTGAAGAGTTGAGCCGCAACATTGAACGGATTAATGAGTCAGCGAAACAAGTCGCGCAAGGTTCATCAAGTGCCGCTCAAGCCTGCGTTGAACTCAGTCAACTCGCCGCTCAATTACAAAGCACGGTCAATCGCTTTCGGGTATAAAGCGATGGTTTGATAACCTGTTTTTAATATTGAATACAGAAAATGGCGAGCTTTTATGCTCGCCATTTTTATTATAAAACAGACACAAATGCCCCCTTAACTTTATCATGAGCCAACGCTATCGCTTGGCTTAGATCAGCAATGAGATCATCAGGATGCTCAACACCGATACTTAAACGAATCAGTTTATCGGTTATCCCATACTTCTCCCTCTGCTCTTTATCTAAGCCAGAATGAGTTGTCGTCGCAGGATGACAAGCTAAACTTTCCAAATCACCCAAACTTACCGATTGTTTGAATAGCACCAGACTATCTAGGCATTTTCTTACCGCATTAAGATCGGATCTTAATTCAAAACTGACCATCGCTCCCCATACTGGCGGATTTTTATCATCACGACTTTCGGTTTCTAATCCAGGGAAATAGACTCTTGCTATCAGAGGATGCTTTGCTAAAAACTCAGCGACTTTAAATGCTCCATTTTGGTGCTGTTCCATTCTCAAAGATAGAGTCCTTAAACCTCGATGTAATAAGTAGGCTTCTTGAGGACCAAGGTATGATCCAAGCTGCTTATTGGATATTCCACGGATGAGATTTAAATAATGGTCGCTCCCTGAAATCACGCCAGCAATAATATCTCCATGACCACTTAAATACTTGGTGGCACTGTGTACAACAATATCAATACCCAATTCTATCGGCTTGAGTACAGCAGGAGATAAAAAAGTATTATCACAGACTGTAATCGCACCTATATTTCTAGCTGTACTAACAACTGAATGAATATCATTAACTCTGACGGTTGGGTTAGAGATAGATTCAAAAAATATAACTCGAGTATTGGGATTTGCTCGCAGAGTTAAATCCGATACATCAGCGTAATGAACAACTTTTATGCCCATTCGAACCAGTAAGTTATCGCATAAACTTTGTGTTCCTCCATAAATAGGATCGACAATCGCTAATTCATCGCCGGTATCTAATAAAGAGAGTAATACACTACTGATTGCTGACATACCACTCGAAACAGCTAAAGATTGTTCAGCCCCCTCCATATTCGCTAATTGAGTTTCTAACATACTAATGGTTGGATTACGCATTCGGCTATAAACATAACCATTTTCTTCGCCTGAAAAAATCTTTTTACCATTTTCAAAATTATGGTATTCAAATGCACTACTTTGATAAATGGGTATAGTTAATGAGCCAAATTGATCTTCTATTACACTACTGTGTAGTAATTGTGTTTTATTATTCATATTTATCTACTTTTTTAGTTTTTAACGATTGTTTTATAATATTTATTAGCCACTTCAGGATGAGATCTTAAACGCCCTTTTAATACATTATCTCCCACTTGATAGAATAGTGGGTTATTAGGATCTGAAGTTGGACCTAAAGCTTGATTTTTTAACCTTTCTGGTAAAAATAATTTAGGCACTCGACTCTCTAATCTAGGCCCCATGAAATACGCAATAGAGAACCGCTCCTGTCCATGATTAGGACTAACTACACGATGTTCAGTCGCCTTTAAGTAACCATCTGAAGCAAGCTCAAGTAATTCACCAATATTCACAATTAAGGTGTCTTTTTTCGGCGGAACCGCGAGCCATTTATCATTAATTAATACTTCGAGACCACTAACCTTATCTTGGAGAAGTAAAGTTAAATAACCTGGGTCTTTGTGTGCTCCTACGCCTTGACGTGAAGAGCTCTGTGCCGAATCAACATAAGGATAACGGATCAACTTTAGATGTTGATATGGATTACCCATTATCGAGTGACTAAATACATCGGGATCTTGTTCTAACGCCAAAGCAAAGGCTGATAACAACTCTTGAGCAATAAAAGACAGATCATTCATAAAGTCTAAAATAAGCTCACGCATATGAGGAATACTTTCTGGCCATTGATTAGGACCATAAATATTCATCCATAACGGTGAGTCTTCTAATTGCCTTACTGGTTCTTCATTCATGACATCAAACTGTTCACGTATATCTATGCTCCCTTTGGTTTTTTCCTCTCCAATACCAGAAAAACCTCTGAAATGTGGGGAGTTAATCATGGAAACTTTATTTTTCTCTTCTGAAGATAAAGTGAAAAAATCAGTAGCTATATGATGAATATGATTGATTTTTTCATTATTAACACCAAAATCTGATAGATAAAAAAAACCAACTTCTC
This sequence comes from Vibrio metschnikovii CIP 69.14, assembly GCF_000176155.1. GTDB lineage: Bacteria > Pseudomonadota > Gammaproteobacteria > Enterobacterales > Vibrionaceae > Vibrio > Vibrio metschnikovii. The sequence goes on from NZ_ACZO01000007.1 coordinate 254,746, forward strand.
TTGCAACTCGGCTAAGTGAATAAATAAATTGGTCTCTATTGGAGTAAAGTTCGGATAAAGATAGCGTTGGTAATTCATGCATTATTATTTCCTCCGTAGTTTATATTTTATTTTAATAAAACCATTATCACGAAAACGTTATGACTAGTGAGTAAAAACGTAGGTGTTTAATAAATCATAAAATTAAGATTTAATAGGCCCTCACCATAAAAACAGTGATATTTAAATTTAGGTAAAGTTAAATATTCTATTAATAGATAATCTAGTAGTTTTTAATCATGGATATTGATATCTATTACTCCTCCCTAAATTTAAATCTAATTACTAATTTTAAATAAATATTATTTAAATGAATTAACATCTCGTTGGACTTGTAATTGAATATCATCAATAAGTGCTTTTACTTCCGGCCATGGTCCATGTCCTGAGTCAATATTAATATGACCAACATAACCCGCATCGTAAGTCAGTAAGCCCAAATCAGAAGCTAAACAGCAAGCATGGTCGTAGTTCATCCAAGGATCATTCCTACTCACTACCATGGTCCCCAAAACACCAAGGGCGCGAATTGTTAACGCTTCAACAATCGAACGTTCGTTCGGAAAATCAGCCCTATGACCATAAGAAGTGAATCGATACGGGGAAGCCGGTGCAACAAATAAGACACCACTCACTTTCGATTGTAACTGTTTTCGAGCGATAGCATCTAAAGCGGCTAAGCAACCGAAGCTATGAGCAACGATGATAATGGGTAGCGTTTGCTGGTCTAGATACTGCTGGATTTGTGCTGACCATTGACTAAGAATCGGTTTATGGTGATCAATCGCCTTTATCCTCTCCGTGTTAGGGTATTGAGTCTGAAGCCATGTTTGCCAATGCCCATTAGGGCTGCCTTTATAACCTGGAATCACCAAAATTTTATCTATCATACTCAATCCCTAATCAATATAGATGAATGTAACCTATTGATTGCACAAGTCATGCCAAATCAGTGAATTTTATAAATTAGTTAAACATCAATGTAATCAACTGAAAATTAATGGTTTTTACATCTCTATTTCGCTAAAAAATTCCATATAACTTTTTATTACTATATGGAATAAAAACTCATTTCTAAATAACAATAAACCATTTACATTTAACAGGTATTCCTCGAAAAATGAGTATGACGAAAATGATTATTGGCGAAAATAACGGTCTAAAACAAACAATGCAGCAAGTACAATTGGTTTCACTGACTGATTCTACAGCTCTTATCCTTGGGGAGACCGGATCTGGAAAAGAAGTGATTGCCCGTTATATCCATAATCACTCTCAGCGATTTCAAAACGATTTTATTCGAGTAAACTGTGGTGCGATCCCTTCGGAACTGATTGATTCAGAATTATTTGGGCATGAGAAAGGCAGCTTTACTGGTGCAATCTCTCAAAAAAAAAGGATGGTTTGAACGCGCTGATGGCGGTACGTTATTTTTAGATGAAATAGGTGAATTAAGTTTAGCGGCTCAAGTGCGTTTGTTACGAGTATTACAAGAAGGCTCATTTACTCGGGTTGGAGGGGAGAGAGAAATCAGCGTTAACGTTCGTATTATTGCTGCTACACATCGAAATTTAGAACTCTCTGTCCAGCAAGGATTATTTAGAGAGGACTTGTGGTTTCGTATTAATATTTTTCCAATTCATCTGCCAGCATTGCGCCAACGTTTTGGTGATATGCAACAACTTACTGAACATTTTGCTCACAAAGCGTCCAATCGTCTAGGTTTACCTCTTTGTTTACCAAGTGATGAACAGATAGATTACTTAAAACGCTACCATTGGCCAGGTAATGTCAGGGAATTACAAGCCATCATCGAAAGAGCGGCGATTTTAGGACAGGGAAAATATCTTGCCATTGAACAATCGTTGATCTTACAACCTGACTCTTTGCAAGAGCCGACCACATCTCGACTAAGCAGTGAAAGTCATTCGGAAGTCTCATCATTCCTTAGTTTAGAGAAGGTGATATATGACCATATTTGTAATGCTTTACGTCATTGCCACGGAAGAATAGAAGGTCCTTTTGGAGCAGCGAAACTACTCGCTATTAATCCAAATACGCTACGTTCAAAAATGCGTAAATTAAATATATCTCGTCATGCTTGCCATCATTACCGTTCCTAAAATCTATACCCAAACCACTTGACCGACAAGTGAGCGCCGATGAGCATAGACAGACTATGTGATTGAGGTGAACGAACGTAGCCAACACTCCTGCTGCTTCACGTAGCAAGGGGATAAACGGTATAAAAAACCCCCTTGAGATTATCAAGGGGGTTCCGATGTTTAAGGCGCCATATCAACTTCAACTGGCAGATAATGCTTGGACTCTAAATGTAACCATTCAGGGAGCACGGTACCGATGGAAATGGATGACCACGTGCCAGAAATAATCCCGATAAACATGGCAATAGCAAAGCCTTGTAATGGTTCGCCGCCCATTAACCAAAGAGCAGACACTGTCATTAATGAGGTCCCTGAAGTCACCATCGTGCGAGAGAAGGTTGCGATCACCGCTTGATCATTGATCTCTGCCAGCGGTGCTTTGGGTTTGGCAACCAGTAGTTCACGAATCCGATCGGAAATAATGATCGAGTCATTCAGTGAATACCCTAAGATTGCTAAGGTGGCGGCAAAAACGGTTAAGTTGAACTCCATTTGCGTCACCGCAAAAAAACCGAGCACTAAGATCACATCATGCAATAGCGCCAGTAAGGCACCACTCGCCAACCGCCACTCAAAACGAAATGAAAGGTAGCCTAATATACATAAGATACAGATCAATAATGCTAAGCCACCTTGATCGATCAATTCCTCACCAACTTGTGAGCCGACCATGCTATTACTCACCACTTCAATCTGAGATGAAATGGTGTTCAGTAACGTCTCTATTTCTGGAGCACTTTGCTGCTCTTCTACTAACGGGTAACGAATGACCCAGCGCCCTTCTTCACCAGACTGAATCACACTGGTAGAATCGCCCAGCTCCGGCTTGAGAACGTTCAACACTTGATCGTGGGTTAATGATTTATCCACTCTGACTTCAGTTACCATTCCGCCAGTGAAATCCAGTCCCATATTAAGACCACGAATCGCAAAAGCCGCTAATGCTAACAGGGTTAAAGCAATCGAAACGATATTGGTAATGTGTCGAATCTGTCGAATATGTTGTTTTAGATAAGTCACCATCGTTATATCCTCACATCTCGGCGACTATCACGTCCCCAGATCAAATTAATTAATGCCCGCGATGCAAATACACCGGTAAACATACTGGTGATCAAACCTAATCCCAGCGTTAATGCAAAGCCTTGAATCGGTCCATTGCCAATCGAATACAACACAATCGCAGTAATCATCGTGGTAACGTTGGCATCCAAGATGGTGCTAAACGCACTGCTAAAGCCTTTATCAATCGCTTGGGCAAAACTACGCCCTTCATTTAACTTATCGCGAATTCGTTCGAAGATAAGTACGTTGGTATCCACCGCCATACCGACCGTCAACACCAAGCCAGCGATCCCCGGTAAGGTTAATACTGCCCCCGGTAACAGAGCAATTAAACCAAATAAACAGACCATATTGATCAGTAGAGCCGCGTTCGCCACCCAGCCTAAACGGCGATACCATAACGCCATAAAGGTTAACGTTAATGCCATGCCCAATGCCAAGGCAGCAAAACCGTTTTCAATATTTTCTGCCCCGAGTGATGCACCGATGGTTCTTTCTTCGACAATCGTCACTGGAGCCGTGAGTGAGCCGGCTCTCAATAATAGCGCTAATTGTTGAGCATCTTGATTTGAGCCTGCACCGGTAATTCTAAACTGGCTCCCCAATTGCGATTGAATAGTCGCCACACTGATCACGCGTTCGCTGCGCTCCGTCTCTCCATTAGCATTGGTTTTGTACTCTCGATACACGGTAGCCATGGGTTTGCCAATGTGCTTGGCCGAAAAGTCACTCATTACTTTGCCACCTGCGTGGTCAAGCGAGATATTGACTTCAGAAAGGCCCATTTTGTCCATACCCGCGCGAGCATTAACGATATGATCACCTGTTAAAACTGGACGTTTATGCAAGATCACTAACTGACCATTATTGTCTTTCAGTTGTAAATCATCACGGCCAGCTATACCGCTAGTATTGACTTCATAAAACGCTAAGCTTGCCGTTGCACCAATGACGTTTTTCGCTTGCGCAGGATCTTGTACCCCAGGTAACTCAATACGAATACTATGTTCACCCTGACGCTGAACTAAAGCTTCGGTAATGCCAAGTTCTTCAATACGATCTCGCATGATTTTCAAGTTTTGCTGGATGGTCGCTGATTGAAAATCCAACTTATTTTGCTTACTGGGTTGCACTGTCAGTTGATCAGAAGACGACTTCACCTCCCAACCTTGATAATTTTCTTTGACAAACTGACTAATTTTATTGAGTGAGGCTCGTGAGTTGACGGAGACTAAAAAGCCATCATTACCTTCATGCTCAATTCTCACACCGCGAATGTGTTGATTAACGAGCATCTCTTTTATTTCATCAGTAATGCCATCTCGTTGCTCTTGAAACGCCTTATCGACATCGACATTAAGCAAAAACTGTACGCCACCGCGTAAATCCAAACCGAACTTAATTGGAGTAAATCCCATTTGTGTGAACCAAGGTGGAGCGACTGAAACGTAAGAAAAAGTTAAACTTTCTCCTTCTTGCACGAGATTATCTAAAAGTTTACGCGCTTGAGTTTGCTCTGTTTCGGTTTTAAAAACCAACGTGGTGTGGTTATTTTCCTGACGGATTTCTTGTGCATTAATTCCCTGCTTTTGCAGCAGTTGATTAACGGTTACTACATTATTTAAAGGGCTGTCTTTTTGATTAGACTCAATTTGAATTGATGGTTGTTCACCATACCAAGTAGGAATAGCACTTAAACCAAGTAAGACAACGGTTATAACCAATACCACGTATTTCCATGTCGCATAGCGATTCATAATACGCGCTGGCGTTTTAGCGGTTTTTCTCTGCATAACTCTCTCCTCGGGCATAGCCGAGTTAAAAAACTAAAATTGTGACATTGTCACGTAAATGTGAGATTAAGCAGAAAGGAAATGGCTATTTAATGCCACGTACATCGCGTTGGTCTCTTTCCAGCCAGAAAGACGATGTGAGGCATGAAAATGCTGATAGGGAATGGAAATCCAAGTTTGGGCAGCATAGCTCTCTGCATCGATAAAACGAGGCAGAGCGTGATTTCCTTCAAGATGAGGAAAATCAAAGCCATTATCGAGAGGTAAGTTGATCTCGGTGAGCTGCAAGCGAGGCGGATTAAGAATGGCTTGGGTAATACTTTTCGCCAACGTGTCGCTGGTTGGCACCGAATCGACATCGATCGGACTCTCTTGCGAATCAAACTCAAATGGATTTTGTACGCTGTGTGAAGCTGTATCTAAAACAGAATGGTTGAGAGTAATACTTGAGGTAGGGTAATTTTCCGCGCACGCCAATGCTTGCGAAGGCAATAACAACGCAAGAAAAGCTAGCCAGAAAAAATACGTTATACGTTCAAGCATGATCAGTTCATTCTTAATAGGACAGCTCAGTGTAGAACTGAGTGAAGTGTGACTCAAGTAAAATTTTCGTCAAATATAACTAATGCCTCTATCGCTAATCCTAAACCGTAGATCGCGTCCTCATGATTATTGATAAAAAATCGTTCCAGTTTGTGCATTAAGATAAATTTTATTCGCTTGGTTTAAACCACCACAATAGACAAAATAAACGTCCTCAGACCGATAACGAACGGATCGCACCCATCCCCCAAGCTCTTTAAAATCACCGGGCACACAGGTTTTGTCACTCAAGAGTCGATCGGTGGTTTGAATAAACATGGTTTGAAAAATATCTAAATCATCCGAGTTCATAATATAACTCAGCACAGTTTCTCGGCGCTCTTCAGGTGTGATCACGGGTGGATCAACCACCAATCCATCCAACGGAATCCACTCTGCTACCTCAGGGCCCCCTTCTTCATAGACGTAAAAAGGCGTTAACCTCCCCCAACCCTGTTGTTTTTCATACAAAAACACCGGTTCGCCACGATAAAGTAACCGATGGACAAATCCATCTCTATCAGGTTGCTCGCGCACACCAAGCGTAGGTTCATTGACGTAATAGTCCATGATCTCTGGCATAACAAAAGCAGGATCACTTGGCTCATACTCTTCAGATATTGGTATTTCAGGCGTCAAACGTTGATTTAAAGCCTCTAATCGTTCTTGCTCTGGCTTGTAATAAAATAGGTAATAGCCAGCACCCGCACACGCTAAACCAAAAATGAGAAGCAGCAGCATAAGTACTTTCTTCATAATCGTTAACTCCTCATTCTCTCTTTTACTAAAGGTTTTCTTGTTAGCCAATACTCAGTTTACATTGTAAATTTTCATTTTTCCTGATTACCATATATGCACCAATGTTGAGCGAGCGCACGAACTCAACATATTGGAAGTAATCTCTCGCTTTAAAGGTCTATAATCATGGCTTAATAATCATTATAAGTTAATCATGTCATCGTCACAGGCTAAATATCTCACTCAATTTTTGATTGTATTGTGCATACTCGGGTGTGTACCTTTTCTCTATTTCGCTCACGAGCTTGCAAAACTCGATCATCACACTGCACAACTCCCTAACGCAGAATCAACCATCGCGGTCGATACCTCGCAATTTACGGTTTTAAATCATCATGGCGACGCCGTTCTTCATTTATCATCGGCATCCACACACGACGCCAATGATCCTATTGCCGATTTACCGCAACAATCGCCAGCCCTCTGGCAATCGATTCAACAGCAAGCTCAGGGCTTATTGCTTTATCAAGGCCGTCACTATCATTTTATGCAACTATCACTGCCAGAGACGGAGATAACAGAGACAAGCTTATTGATTTTTAATAGCCATGATCCACAAACCGTCGAGCAACAACGCACCGCGAAACGTCACGATCTACTTGTGCAAGCCATCAGTGTCTTCTTGCTGCTTAGTCTGGTGGCTGGAAGCGGTGTGGTTTGGAATATCACTCACCAGAAAAATAGCCTTGAAAGTAAATTAGCTTTAGCGGCGATGAACGGTATGTCTGCGATTGTGATTACTGACAGACAAAACCGGATCATTAGAGTCAATCAAGAGTTTACCCGTTTAAGTGGCTACCGTTTAGAAGAAGTGCAAGGCAAGCAGCCGTCGATATTTGCCTCAGGCAAACACAACCAACAATTTTATGTTGATATGTGGAAATCGCTACAAGAAGACGGCTTTTGGGAAGGTGAAGTGATCAATAAGCGCAAAGATGGTTCACAGCTAACAGAAATCCTCCGAATTCAAACCATTTTGGATGATCAAGAGGTCATTCAATACTACGTTGCTTCATTTGTCGATATCACTCAACACAAAGCGTTAGAAAATAAACTGCGTGAACAAAGTGAGAAAGATGCTTTAACGGGGATTTGGAATCGTCGTAAATTTGACCAACAAATTCGCCTTGAATGTCATCGTGTTAAACGTTATCCAGAGCACGAGCACTCTTGTCTCGCCATTTTAGATATTGATCACTTTAAACGAATTAATGATCAGTTTGGCCATAGTCATGGCGATTATGTTATTCAATCTGTCGCTGAAACGCTACGTGATGGTCTGCGTGAATCGGATTTTTTAGCACGTATTGGTGGCGAGGAATTTGCGATAATTTTACCCCATACCCCTATCGAGGAAGCGCAAGCGGTGATTGAGCGATTACGGATCAAAGTGTATCAACTTCACGCCCAAAATGTTTCGATTAGCGCTGGGATCAGTGACATCATGGGGTCGGAGCAAGAGACTTATCAACGAGCAGATAAAGCCCTGTATGAATCGAAAGCCACGGGGCGCAATCAAGTTTCCATATTACTCAGTCAAGAAATGGCAAACTAAGTATATGATCACTCAGCCTCTCACCCATTTAGTGCACATGCACGATACTGGTGCAAAAACAAGCAGCATGAACCGACTTCTTGTCGTGCTGGGGCGTTAATAATGACGTTTTTTACTCTGTGAACCGGCTCGAAAGCCATACGACGGGGACGGTAATCAACCAATTAGTGACTGTTTTTTGTCTACGAGCCATTTGCATGATCGTTGCACAACTATAGCCTAGCCTGAATAGAGCCAACGATAGAGAATGCATAGTAACGTTACTTGATGTGAACAAGAATGCCGTCACGTCAAGCGGCCAAGAGAATATGACTAGCATTTCACTATTTTGGCCCAATATTTGTACTATTCTGTATACAATCGTCGATTGCACAATAATAGGGAGACAAAAGATGCAAGATACCTTAACCGTCGTTTTAGCTGGAGGAATGGGTTCACGCTTATCTCCCCTGACCGATGACAGAGCAAAACCCGCCGTTCCGTTTGGCGGTAAATATCGCATTATTGATTTTACTCTCACCAATTGCTTACATTCGGGTCTACGGCGTATTTTGGTACTCACGCAATATAAATCCCACTCCTTACAAAAACATTTACGCGATGGTTGGTCGATTTTTAATCCAGAATTGGGGGAATTTATTACCGTCGTCCCTCCTCAGATGCGTAAAGGTGGCAAATGGTACGAAGGCACGGCCGATGCACTGTTCCATAATATGTGGTTGTTATCGCGCAGTGATGCAAGGTATGTTGTCGTGCTCTCTGGTGATCATATTTATCGTATGGACTACGCCGCGATGCTGGAAGAACATATTGAAAATCAAGCAGAATTGACGATTGCCTGCATGGAAGTGGCTCGCCAAGATGCCTCAGCATTTGGTGTTATGGCGATTGATGAAGCGCAACGAATTTGTTCTTTTGTAGAAAAACCAAACGACCCACCTGCTCTGCCCAATAATCCCGATCGCAGTTTGGCATCAATGGGCATCTATATTTTTACTATGGAAACACTAAGACAAGCACTGTTTGAAGACGCAGATCTTGAGCACTCAAGCCACGATTTTGGTAAAGATATTATCCCCAAACTGATTCCATCGGGTCGCGTGTTTGCTTATCAATTTGCTAATGAAAAAGGGCGAGTTGCCAAAGACTGTTACTGGCGAGATGTCGGCACCATTGATTCGTTTTATGAAGCCAATATGGATCTGCTTGAGCCTGTCCCGCCAATGAATCTTTATCAGAAAAACTGGGCGATCCGCACTTATGAGCCTCAACTGCCTCCTGCGCGTACCGTCTCGTCAGCCACGGGTAATGAAGGTATTTTTATTAACTCGATCATTGCCAATGGTGTCATCAATTCCGGCGGTTCGGTACAACACTCTATTGTCTCATCCAGCGTCAGAATCAATGATGGGGCAACGATTGTCGATAGTATTCTCTTTGATGATGTGGAAGTCGGCGAAGGCTGCCAGTTAGTCGGATGTATTATCGATAAACACGTCAAAATTCCGCCTTATACCAAAATTGGTGTCGATCGCGCTGCTGATTTACAACGCTTTACGCTATCGGAAAAAGGCATCGTTGTCGTGCCGGAAAGTTACCAGTTTTAAAGCCTCGACTGTGAATCGTTAAGCATAGAAAAGACCGCCATGTATCGGCGGTCTTGTTACCGTTAAGGAGTCATGCTAATCCTTATGGGCAAGCCACTTCATCCCAAAACCAATTAGTTTGAGTCGGTGATTCCCAAGGTCCTGGGTTATTTTTAGCAATAAAACACTTTCCGTTATACGTCACTGTCGTGCCATTAGCGACTTGGCTAACACCGGGTTGCCATTGCACAACGTCTCCAGGGGTGCCACCACCATTGCCCGGATCTTCACCATTACCACCGCCATTACCATCAGAAAGATCGGCCAACGGTAAGTCTGGTTGCTCAGCTTTAAAAGCGTACTCTCTGCCATTAATGTTAACGCTGTAGTTCGCTGGCCCAGAAATCGGTAAGTAATACACCATATCCAGTTCATAGCTCTCTCCCGCCGGTAATGCTTTCCATGCTGGTAATGAGAAGGCGACACGATGCATCGTCCCATCGAACCCTCCAATATTATTACTTCGCGTATGGCCTGAAGCAATAACGGCTAAGCCAGCACCAGATTGATCTTTCGCGTTATCCGGTGTAGAAACAGGGATATCAAACTGGAACTGCGTTCCTCCAGGAAGGTCAACCCCAGTATGGTTAGTAAAGGTCAAACGAGGGTTAATCGGATAGTTTTGATCGCCGACTTTAAAACCATCGATGGTGACTCGAATATCCACCACTTGGTCAGGGATTGCGCCAGTTGCCAATCGATTACCATAAGGGGAAGCGGATTTGAACTTTTCATACATGGCTTTGGTCATGGTATTACCCATGTGGTACTCACCATTACCGCTAGCACAAGCTTGCTCTGTCCAATCAATTTGTCCACGCTGACCATTGGCATCGAGTACGTAGCAGTTATAGTCTCCGGCTAATTCCCAGAACATAATACCGCCGATTTCTTTATCAATAACGTAGTCCGCTTTAATATCAATCGATTGTTTATCTTCGGTAGAAAGGAAGACTCGTTTTTCCGAGTTCCATAACCAAGGGGCAATCGCAACACTATCAAAATGACGCTGGTATTGGCCTACCCACGGTGTACTTTCAGGATGCAATCCATAAGCGGCCAAATAGGATCCCCAAATGCCTTTTTCGAGGTTTTTGGCATGCCACATTGGGTTAGAACCTGCGCCCATTTCATTACCATTGGCATCCAAATCATGCCACATGTTATCCAAGCCGAGAGCGCCGTAGCCACAGTTATTCTTTTCTCCTTCTCCAGTACCCGCTGGACACTCATTTTGATTCGGTAAAGGTGCTCGTCCCCAAAGGCCATTTTCACCTCCCGTCACCCCTTGCCATCCTCGCGTATAGTAAGGCACACCAATATTAATCCGTCCCGCTGGCATTGAACCACGGAAATAATGGAAAGCCCAATCGGTGTTCAGATAGCCGATGCCACCATATTGTGCTGTCGTATAAACGCCCCATTGAGCAAGTTCAGAGTCTTTACCCGTGTCGTAAAGAGCCGCATTATGTCCAACATGATCATTCCAAGCACCATGTAAGTCATAAGTCATGATGTTGACATAATCGAGATACTTCGCCACTTCCATGGTTTCCATACCACGTAGTAAGTAGGCCGATGAAGGGGCGGCGATAGTCAACATATAGTGAATACCATCTTGCTCACTAGCGATGTCTAATCGCTCACGCAGCACCCGCATTAATTCATGGTAAGAGCGCATGAGATAAGGACGACGTGATTCAGCGAAGGCTTTATCATCGGGATTGCCGGCACCGGACATCGAGGTTGGGTATTCATAATCAATGTCTAAACCATCAAAACGGTATTGACGCATCATCTCTATTGCGGAATCAACAAAAGTAGAAATCGCCTGATGATTAATAGAACCATCAGCATTGGTCGTCATAGTGTAGAAACCACCATCGGCGATTCGCTCACCATTATCGGCAAAATGACCACCCGTTTCCGCCCATCCGCCAATCGAGATCAAGGTTTTGACATCATAACGTTCTTTATAGGTTGCTAACGCGCCAAAGTGACCTTTAAAGCCCAGTGTCGGATCAATATCAACCCCATCCCATTCTTTTCCAACCGCAGGGTTGTTGGGGTCATCAACATTACCGATGTTGACCTTGCCATCAGAGCCAATACCGACAAACGCGTAATTAATGTGGGTCAGGTTTTGCCAAGGAATATCTTTCACTAAATAGGAGGTTTGAGGATCATCCCCCGCTCGCCAACTGGTGAAATAACCAATCACACGTCTTGGTTGACCACCTGCCATGATTTCACGTCCTTGCTCGTCGTAGACAGTACAATAAGGAACATTAACGCCTTCAGTTTGATACAAACCGTCAGGACGACACGTATTGGCAATAGGCGAATGGGCGACGGTTAATGTTAATATCGAAGAGCTGGATAGCGCACCTTTATCATCCGTCACTTTAGCTTGGATGGCTAAATTTCCAGAACGGATGACTTCGTAATCAAAAATATATGGCGCTTGTGATACCGTTGCAACGCGTTGGCCGGAGATAAAAAATTCTACCTTAGCCACTTGACCATCGCTATCGTCGGCGTCCGCAGAAACTCTTACTGTATCACCCAACTCAGCCGTGTTAGTTGACAGCGTTATTTCAACCGTTGGCGGCTGATTATCATCGCTACCCGTATCACCATCTTCACCAGCGTTGCCATTATCACAGCTACCAAGTAATTGCCACGGCGCATAATCACCGGAGAATTGGGCTGGGTTATTATTTTGTGTCCAATATTTCGCTTGATAGGCCACATGATCATGTTGAACTTGAGCACCACTAGTGTATACCGCACCAGACTGCCAATCTTCCAATCCATCACAGTTCACGGCGGCATAGCTGTTTAACGCCAGTAAACAGGAGACAGAAAGTGTGCTGAGTGTAAATACCCCTTTGGGTACTTTTACTTGCTTTAAGTGCATGTCTTTTTCCTTAAGTTATTGTTTCCAAATATTAAAGCAAACAGTCCTTACTCTGCATGCTTTAAATCTTTCGTGAAATAACTGTAGAACAGTCCACTTATTTAGCACCTAATAAAGTGTCAAAGTTAAGAATCACTCGCAAATGACCGCTTAAAGCCAGCAAGGTTTACATACTTATTTTGCATCAAGAGCTAACTTATTGAAGAAAGGCTATCTTTCAAGGTTGGTGCATGATAGGCAATGACGACGATTCAATACTGCGTAGCAAATCGATAAACAATAAGCTCACAATGGCGATGATTAAACTTTCGCTAGAGCACCTCGAGGAGTGTGATTAAAATGGCGTTTATACTCTCGGCTAAATTGTGAAGGACTGCTATAGCCAACCAGTCGCGCAGCATCATTAACCCGCTTACCCTCGATTTGAATTAACTCTTTGGCTTTATTTAAACGGACTTTTTTAAGATACTGCAAGGGTGATTCCATGGTGACGCCACGAAAGGCTTGATGAAAAGCCGAGACACTCATGTTCGCTTCTTCGGCTAACGTATTAACTGTTAAAGATGTAGCATAATCACGATGCACTTTACTCAGCGCTTTCGCGATTCGGGCATAGTGTCCTTCGTGATGAGCCAGTTCAAACAGCACGTGTCCCTCTAAGCTAGTCAGAGCTCGAAAAGCCATCTCTTCAAGCAAAGATCCGCCTAATAACTCAGCCTCTAATCCATCAATTAAAGCATTCATCAGCCTTTTACAGCTATTAAGCATGGTATGATTCATCTGTACCGATTTCAGGCCACAAGGATTATTCGCATCAACTGGCGGTTTAAAACCGTTTTCCTCTAAGGCGGCAACCTGCTTGAGCAATAGTGAATGATCAATATCAATGGTTAACCCTAATAATGGTTGATTCTGTTTAGCTACCGCTTCACATTCAAGTGGCATCGGCACACCGACCACCAGATAATCATTCGGTCCGTAATCAACGGCGTTAGCGCCTAAATGAATGCGTTTCTGCCCTTGACCCAAAATGACAATCCCAGACTGATAGATAAACGGCTGACGCGAGTTACCTTGACTGCTGCGATAAAACCACACTCCAGGGATCGCAGTATCAGTGCAGCCCTCAAGGTGATGTAGCGCATATTTATCAACATAGTTTTGCATCAATTGCGCCAGATCTGGCTTTTCTTCCGTTTGATTGACCATTCTGTTCACACCATCGTTTATTGTAGAAATAGGCAATAAATTTACAGGAATCACTCTATTGCTACCACAATTATTCTACTATTATGCATCTTGCAATGTATCAACCCAACTCTTGACTCCGCCAAAAACGAAGCCCATAGCAGCGAATACTGTGTCTTTAATAAAGGCCAAACGGTGGTCATATTCCTAATAAGAGGTACGAGTAATGCAATTTACCTATGTCAATCCGACTCAGATTTATTTCGGTCAGCAGCAGATCGCGGCAATTACCCAAGCGATTCCACGTCAGCATAAGGTTCTGGTCATCTACGGTGGTGGCTCAATTAAACACAATGGCGTTTATCAGCAAGTGGTCGATGCCCTGCAAGAACATACTTGGCTGGAATTTTCCGGTGTCGAGCCAAACCCAACCAAAGAAACCCTTGATAAAGCCGTTGCTATCGTTAAACAGCAAGCGATTGATTTTATTCTTGCCGTTGGTGGGGGTTCAGTGATTGACGGTTCAAAATACGTCGCAGCCGCCGCTAAATACTCAGGCGATGGTTGGGATATCATGTTAGGTAAACATCATGTCACCGATGCAACACCAATTGGTGCGATTCTCACCTTGCCAGCCACTGGCTCTGAATCAAACTCTGGTGCGGTGATCACCAAAGCAGCAACTCAAGATAAACTCTCTTTCTTATCACCATACGTGCAACCTAAATTTGCCGTGATGGACCCCGACGTCATGAAAACACTACCGGAGCGTCAACTCGTTAATGGTTTAGTCGATGCTTGGGTGCATATTTGCGAACAGTATCTCACCTATCCAACCCAAGCGATGGTCCAAGATGGCTACGCTGAAGCCCTATTGAAAAATCTCTTGGTGTTAGGCAAAGATTTTGCGCAAAGAGATAACGACGCTTGGCGTGCGAATTTGATGTGGACGGCAAACCAAGCACTGAATGGATTAATTGGCAGTGGTGTTCCCCAAGATTGGGCGACACACATGATTGGCCATGAACTGACTGCATTATGGCAGGTTGATCATGCTCGCTCACTGGCCATTGTCCAACCAGCACTATTGCGCAACCAATTAGCGGCTAAGAAAGCTAAGCTGGAACAAATGGGGCAACGCGTATTTAACTTAGCGCCGAGTGAAGATTTAGCCTTACGGACTATTGATGCGATTGAAGCGTTTTATCATCAGTTGAATGTCGATACTCAATTCTCTGCGCCCGATATGACCGCAGAGCAAGCTGTCGATAAGGTGATTGAACAACTGGAAGCGCATGGAATGGTGGCTTTGGGTGAACATCAAGCGATCACCCTTGAGCAATCGCGCGATATTCTTACGCAAGCCTTTATTTAATCAATTTGAGCAGCACTGCGGTGCTGCTCTTTCCCCACCTTATTTTTAAGCCTAAATAATAAGATTTTTAAATTTGTGACCGCCATCATTTTTTATTGACGGTAAATTGAATCTCTTCTACTATTTGCACAGCTTTTCATCTGAATAGTAGACCATCGTGACCATTCATCGCCTTAACATACTGATATTAGTATTGTTGATGAGCTTGTTTTTTGCTCAGGCGACAGTGTACTCACAAAATCATCCGACACTTTCATTGAGTAACGCTCATCCTACTGTTGTTCAAGATGATACAAGCGCCGCAACTCAGACGTCGAGTAACGTCAACGACAATAAAGAAGCCGTGCAACCTCATCACGCTATCCCCCATTTAAACCATTACCGATTAAATAGCGAAGATGAATACGCCTCATTGGGGCTGATCCCTATCTACTACTTACTCGCTGAAATTGTCTTATTGCCTATTGCTATTCTATCGATTGGCTATCGCCCATTGTTCAACCACAATATTGATTGGTCTTATTATACACACCGTTCATCAACCTGTATTTATGGCTGTAACAATAACAACTTACAATACAAGTTTACCCATTCTCGTCATTACTAATTTAAGACTGGTTTAGTCTTTCATAAATACCATATTGCTAAAAACTGATCTTCTTTGATAGACGGTATGTATTTCTATACCTAATCAACTAACTATCAGTAAGATAATGGTTTATCTTTCTAACCACTTAAATATTTTTAACTAATAACGAGCTATATACGATGAAACTTAAACATAAACTTATTCTTTCTTTATTAATACTCATTTTTATTATGAGTAGTTTTACTGCTTGGTCTGCACCTCATATACCTGTTATCAATAATATCATCTCAACTTATAACCCTACATGAGGAGTGTACAATGAAATTCATCCGTAATGAATGGGTATTATTTATAGGATTATTGACCGTCCTGTTTTTCAAAACGATCGGTAATGATCTTTTATTAGGTTCTAGCAGTAGCGTTTTGTATTGGTCTGCCGCTGGTTTTCTATTTATTATTGTTATGTTGTCTATCTTTGGTGTTGTAAAACACTCTGATGCATTAGCAATTAATCTTGGCGACCCGTTAGGCACTTTGATATTAACGCTATCAGTGATTTCCTTAGAAGTGATCATGATTTCATCGGTGATGCTTACTGGAGACTCGAACCCCGTATTAGCTAGAGACACCATGTTTGCTGTCATCATGTCGATACTAAACGGCTTAGTCGGTATAGCATTACTGATTGGGGGCCATAAATATCATATACAAAAATATAATATTCAAGGCATTAATTCTTATTTAGTGGCTATTGTTCCCTTAACTATTTTATGTTTAATACTACCCAATTTTACCAGTAAGAATGAGTTTGGTGAAATGTCCTTCATCCTTGCTTCGGCTTTGGTGGTTATCTCTATTATTCTTTATGGCATATTTTTGTATGTTCAAACAAAAAGCCATAGTTACTTCTTTATCGATGAAGATAACGATCATACCGATGAACATCATAGTATTCTAGGCAGCAATACTTATCACTTTTTATTATTATTTGGCTATTTGATTGTGGTTATTTTTCTTGCCAAGAGTATTGCTATACCTATTGATGCAAGTATTGGACACTTAGGAGCACCGGCTGCATTAGGTGGGCTAGTCGTGGCATTGTTAGTACTCGCTCCTGAAGGTGTGGGGGCGATCAAAGCTTCTTTGAATAATCAGTTACAAAGAGCCATGAATTTATTCTTTGGATCGATATTGGCAACGATATCACTTACCGTACCAGCGGTCATTGTTATCTCTAATATGATTGGGGAACCGATTATATTAGGTTTAGAGCCCGCACAAATGATTCTGTTGATCGCAAGTTTAATGGTCGCAAGTATTAGCTTCAGACATGGAAAAACAAATATCCTTAATGGAGTCACTCACTTATTTTTGTTCTTTATCTATATTGTACTGATTTTCGACTAACGCTTTCCTCCTCCATCATCGGCCTACGGCCGTATTGCTGGAGGAGTTGAGATCAAAGCTGAATAAAACCGGTTAAAGAGTACACATAGTAAGCGTCAGTTCGAGTTTTTATCGTAAAGTCATTGAATAAGCGTATAGTTTTGGTTATTTAACTCTGACCCTCTACCGATTAGGAAAGAAGCATAATGAAAAAAACAACGCGGATCATGGCGGCGAAAAAGCACGTCGCTTTAGTCGCTCATGATAACTACAAAGGTGAGCTACTACGTTGGGTGGTTGAAAACCAGTCTAAGCTTGAAAAACATGAACTGTACGCAACGGGCACGACTGGGCATATGCTCAATAAAGAAACCGGATTAGCGATTACCAGCATGATTAGCGGGCCAATGGGCGGCGATCAGCAATTAGGCGCTAAAATTGCCGAGGGGAAAATTGATGCCTTGATTTTCTTTTGGGATCCGCTTAACTCTGTACCGCATGATCCAGACGTTAAAGCTTTATTGCGCATTGCGAGTGTGTGGAATATTCCTGTAGCCACTAACCGCGCCACAGCAAAATTTCTTTTTAATTCCATACTCATGGAGCAAGAAGTCGAGATTGAAATCCCTGATTATCAGGCCTATCTTGCTGATAGAACGTAATGCACTTCACTCCATATCGATAAGCGACGATGGATCTTTAAATACTGTCGTGTGATCGATGAATGATGGCCGTAAGAGAAGAGGCGTGTTATCACGCCTCAATACCGACTCAGACCATCGCCTGCTGCGATAAAATCACTCTGCAACCGGCCTCTTCCATCGCTTGCCAAGCGTTATCAATATCACCTTGTGATAGATTAACGCCTCGACAAGCATCTTTAATGACCCAAGTTTTAAATCCTAATGACACAGCATCCAACGCAGTAAATTTCACGCAGTAATCTGTAGCCAGTCCGGCAATGTACACATCGCTGATCGCATGTTGCTGTAAATACTCGGCTAATCCTGTTGCATGGCGACGTTGGTTATCAAAAAAACCACTGTAGCTATCGATATCAAGATGAGTCCCTTTGTAGATAATATGTTCGATAGCATCGAGATTAAGGCCTGCGATAAACTCCGATCCGGCGGTATTTTGTACACAATGATCCGGCCATAATATCTGTTCAATGCCAGAGAGCATGATAACTTCTCCGGGTGTTTTACCTTGAGTAGAAGCAAAGCTCGCATGCCCTGCAGGATGCCAATCTTTAGTGGCAATCACATGATCAAAATGAGGCATTAATAAGTTAATCACTGGGACGACACTCTGCCCTTCAGGGACAGGCAAAGCACCATCGGACGCAAAATCATTTTGCACATCTACTAAAATCAAAGCCTTATACATACTATTCCTTTATTCATATCGATTTACTGACTGGATATCCCTCGGTGAGCAACTCTTGGATAAAACAAGAGCCATTACCGCTGTAAGTTATCCAGACTTTCTCTTTGGCTCGGGTCATGGCGACATAAAATAGACGGCGCTCTTCTGCAAATGGAAAATCCACTTTAGATTGGGTCAAGGCGCTATCTAAATGACGGGCTTTCACTCGCGCGGGAAACTGCCCTTCATTAACCGCTAAGATAATAACAAAATCGGCCTCTTTGCCTTTACTCGCATGACAGGTCATAAACTCAATTTGCAGTGAGGCATATCGCCGTTGCCATTCTGCCAGATGCTCTGGTTGATGATAATGGTTACGACCTAATAACAACACCTGTTTCGGCACTTTAGCCTGACGATTAAGTTTATCGAGTATTTTTTCAATTTGATTACTGGCACACAGGACAACCGCTCGCTGCTTCTGCGACTTAAAACTATTTAGCGTCTTGGGTAACTGATGAGGATTTTTCTGCACAAACTGATTGGCAACCAAACCGATTTGATCGTTAAAACGATAAGTCGTATCAAGATGATGAATGGTCGATTGCGGAAAACGCGCTGCAAATTCCGTGGTTAAGTGAACATCCGACCCCGCAAATTGATAAATCGACTGCCAATCATCCCCGACCGCAAATAAATTAGGATGATTAGGCCCCTGTTCACACAACGCTTGTATCAACGCCAAACGAGCAGGTGAAATATCTTGGTATTCATCAATCATGATGAATTTCCAAGGCACAGAAAATTTGCCTTTGCGTACATAATCCGTTGCTTGGCTGATCATGATATTAAAATCGATCTGCTGCTCATCTTTCAGCATTTGCTGCCATGCTTGGTAGCAAGGCCAACATAAAGCAAGCTCACTGTTCAAGCGAGGATAATCAACATGATCAATGATGTATTGCTGAATCGCTTTTTTCGTCGTGCCCAATTGGGCGAGTTGATCGAGTTGCTTTTCCAACCATGCGATCAATTTAGGGTTTTCAACGTGGCTGCCTAGCTCATCATCACCGACTAGATAAGCAATCGGCCACTGCGCCAAATGTTTCTGCCAACGCTTAAAGTTGGTAGGTGTCATCCAGTGGCGCTTTAACCAGTCCGTACACCATGCTTTTTTCAGCTTATCATCCAATGCTAACGGCGAAATCACGACGGATTGATTTTCCACTTGGTTAATGATCGACAACCCTAGTTGATGAAAGGTGTTAACACGAATCTTATCGGCGGCAAGACCAATCTTACTTTTTAAACGCTGATCCATTTCATTCGCGGCGTCTTTGCCAAAAGCCACCAACAATAGTTCATCCGCTTGCGCTAAGTGGCTCTGTAACAAATAAGCCACTCGAGCCGTGAGCACACTGGTTTTACCTGAACCCGCACCAGCAAGCACCAAGTTATGATCATCATTGATCAACACCGCTTGCTGCTGAGATACATTAAGCGGAGAGGATTCAAGTTGTGAAAAAAGAACCGTCCAATTTTGACGCTCAATGTCTAACCAAGCTTGATTGCGGGCTTGTAAGGCTTGATCGGGAGTCAGTAACCAAGGTACTAATGGTTCCATGACATGAGGTAAATGTTTGATGGCTTCTTCTAAACTCATGTTCATCGCGGTTAGATCAGCAAAAACGTGATTGATCCATTCCTCTAGCGGTGAATGCGGTAAAAAAGCCGGTAAATGTTGTAAATGGTGCAGTTTTTGCTGCCATTGAGGTAAATGTAATCTCAATTGCTGACATTGCTGCTCAAGCCATTGTTGATAGACGTTGACAATATGATGCGCAAACTGTCGAGCTTGTGGCCAAGGCAAACCTTGTACAACCCAAACGCGTTGCGTATCTTGCTCTGGATGAGCAAAAAATCGTAACTCCGCCCACAAAATCCCGCGTCGCACCTTCACTTGTCCGTTCCAGACGGTAAAAGGAATCCGCTCTTCACTGTGCAGCGAAGAAAGCACCAAACGCTGATTTTCTAAGCCAACATGGTGATATTCATTAGCAATAAAAAATTGTGCAGTTTGGGTTGCACTTAGCTGCATTTTCGGCGATTCCTCTCGATTTTATCGACCTACATCATAACTCAATCATCAATAGCAATGAAAAATTAATGTCAATAATCAACAACTCACTAAGACAGAATGATACTTTTATTATTCTTGATCAGAATGTTAGCGTAAAGTTCTGCTAAACTGTGTGTTTTAAGGTTTGACATCGAATCTCACTGTGCAGCGACTTCATTTACTTCGCCTTTATTGGGCAAACAAAACCATTAATTACTGCCTACTGATCCTGATCACGCTCTTAGGTGTTGTCATTCCCGCTTGGCACTATCAAGTTAACACTTGGATAACCCCCCTGATCCTTGGGGTCATTGCCGCCGCCTTAGCAGAGCAAGACGATAAATTTACTGGCCGCTTAAAATCGATCGTCCTGACCTTTATTTGTTTTGCGATAGCCGCCTTCTCTATCGAAATTTTATTTGATACACCGTGGCTATTTGCGATTGGACTCTTTATTTCAACCTTCACTTTTATCATGCTGGGTGCCATCGGTACTCGTTACGCCAGTATTGCCTTCGGCTCTTTATTGATCGCCATTTACGCCATGCTCGGTGCCGACCAAAGTACGAACCTTTGGTTCCAACCGTTACTATTACTGACGGGCAGCGCATGGTATTACCTTCTGTCAATGCTGTGGCACGCATTTTGGCCAATGCAACCTGTCCAACAAAGTTTAGCCAACGTATTTGTTCAACTCGGCCACTATTTTGAGGCTAAAGCCGAGTTATTTTATCCTGTCTCCAATTTAGCCCCCCAGCCACATCGAATTAATGAAGCCAATTTAAATGGAGCAACCGTTAACGCGCTGAACCAATGCAAAGCGACCTTGCTTGCCCGCTCAAAACGAGGGCATGTGGATGGTGCCAGTGACCGTTTCCTTGGTCTGTACTTTGTGGCGCAAGATATCCACGAGAGAGCCAGTTCGACCCATTATCGCTACCAAGAGCTCGCAGAGTCTTTTGCACGTAGTGATGTACTGTTTCGTTTTAAGCATCTGTTGCAAGCTCAAGCGCAAGCCTGCCACGATATCGCTCTCTCTATTCAGCTCGGCCAACGCTATCAGCACCGTAGCGATTCGATCATCGCTTTAGACGAATTACAGCTCTCTTTGACATACTTACAAGAGCAACAACAGTTAGAGTGGAAGCAATTATTAGCTCAGCTCAGCTATTTGTTTAACAATCTTGCTACGGTTGAAAAACAGCTCAGTAACGTCAGTAATCCCGATGTGCAAAAGACCGAAGATGATGTCTTACATGATACGGAAGCACACTCTATAAAGGCCATGTGGCAACGAATTCAAGCCAACTTTCATCGCGACTCATTACTGTTTCGTCATGCCGTTCGTATGTCTATCGCTCTCACCGCTGGCTATGGGATTTTACAAGGATTGGATTTAGACCGTGGATACTGGATCTTATTAACCACCTTGTTTGTTTGTCAGCCTAACTACGCGGCAACCCGGCAAAAGCTGGTTTCCCGTATTATTGGCACCCTCGCGGGGTTATTGATTGGCGTTCCTCTCCTAACACTTTTTCCCTCACAAGAGAGCCAGTTAGCATTTATTGTGATTTCCGGCGTGATGTTTTTCGCTTTTCGTCTCAATAACTACGGTTACGCGACCGGATTTATTACCTTATTAGTGCTGTTTTGTTTCAACCAGCTCGGTGCCGGTTACGCAGTGGTACTACCACGTTTAGCTGACACCCTGATTGGCTGTGCTCTTGCTGTTGCCGCGGTGGTGTTTATTTTTCCAGACTGGCAGTCAAAACGTCTACATAAGGTCATGGCCGAAGCCGTCCAAGCCAATAAACAATATTTAGCGCAAATCATTGG
This sequence comes from Vibrio metschnikovii CIP 69.14, assembly GCF_000176155.1. Taxonomy (GTDB): domain Bacteria; phylum Pseudomonadota; class Gammaproteobacteria; order Enterobacterales; family Vibrionaceae; genus Vibrio; species Vibrio metschnikovii. The sequence goes on from NZ_ACZO01000007.1 coordinate 277,170, forward strand.
TCAATATCGTATCGGTAAAAAGGACAGTCTGAGTTATCGGATTGCACGGCGTGATGCCCATAATCACGATGCTGCGCTTGCTGCCGCGGTCAGTAATATGCTCGCAGAACCGGGAAAGTATCGATCGGCAACCGATGAAAGCTTTCGTTTTTTAACCCTCAATCATGCATTACTGAGTTATATTTCAGCGCTCGGCGCACACCGCACTCGAATCGATGATGAAAGCATCCATCAATTAGTGCTCGATGCCCATCGAGTTATTCATCAACATCTTGAAGTGTTGTATCAGCAATTATTTACCCATTGTGAACAATGTGATACCAGCGATATCGACAATATTGGCTTGGAGAAACGGCTTTCTGAATGGCGAGAAGAGGATGATAGCTCTGCACGTATGGTGCTACAGCAGCTATATCTTATTTATCGAATGTTTCCAGAACTGCATTCTCTGGCGAGTAAATTTGCCGTCCGAGTGCATTGATAGTGAATAGCAACCACGACTCACCCGCGATGGGATAAAGTTGCACTCCAAGACGGACCAGAGTATGCTTAAAAAAACAGCGAGGAAGTATTATGTCTGTCTCTGCCGTCTCTTCTGGTTATCCTATTCTTCAGCAGTCATCAAAAATGGCTGGCGAAGCGGCGCATGAAATTCAACAGGCTCAAATCCACACTTCTCGCGCATCGCAAGACCCTGCTTTGCAGCGTAATTCTCTTGAAGAGAAACCCACTCCCCCAAGCAAAAAGCCTGATACGGTTAACGCATTAATGAATCTCAACCAAGCTCAACAATACAATCGTGTTGGAGCAAGCGTCATTCAACGTGAACAAGAGATGATCGGTAGCTTACTGGATGTTCGTGTATAATCCCTCGCTCAGCGATAATCAGTCATCATCAACTGATGCCATTGACTACCATAAATTGTCAGCACCGATGACTAGTTATTGAGTTTGCTGATTCGCTCAGTACAATGCTCGAAAAATTTTAATTGTGATCTCTATGCCCAAATTTACTCTGCCATCGTGCGGAGAAAGTCACGCTTTCTCCGCGCTTTCATCTGCTGATTCATTACAAGATGCCTTAGCACCGCATTTTGAGCCAGCGAGCAAGACGCTGATCGCAAGCTCAAAAATGACCCCACACCATGTAGAAAAACGTTGGCAAGCCCTTAACCAACCTGAAGCACAGGCACAATTATGGGACGACCAGACTCAGCGTGATCTCACTCATTACAGTAAAAATATTGAATATTTTATCGGCACCGTAAAAGTCCCTGTTGGCATGGCCGGTCCGCTACGAGTCAATGGACTGCATGCTAACGACGACTTTTTGATCCCTTTAGCGACGACTGAAGCAGCCTTGGTCGCTTCTTATCATCGAGGATGTAAATTGATCACCGCCGCTGGCGGAACCAGCGTGATGCTATTAAATGAAGGCGTTACGCGTACTCCAGTCTTTGCTTTTGATCATCTTGCGCAAGCCGGGCAATTTATCGCTTGGGTAACCACACAGTATGAGCATTTTAAACAGCTTGCTCAAGCAACGACCGCCCACGGTCAACTGCATGATATTAACGTCACCATGGAAGGTAACCACGTTTATCTGGTGTTTGATTACCTAACCGGCGATGCCTGCGGGCAAAATATGGTGACCATCGCCACTAACGCTGTCTTTGAATTTATCGTCCATCATTCTCCTATTAAGCCGCGACATGCTTTTTTGGATGGCAATTTATCGGGTGATAAAAAAGCCAATAGCCATGTTTTACGTCATGTACGCGGTAAAAAAGTCACCGCGGAAGTGCATCTCTCCGCGGAACTGATCAAAAAATACCTGCATACCACTCCTGAAACGATGGTGAAATTTGCCGAAATGACTACGATTGGAGGAGTACTGAGCGGTAGCGTTGGCATCAATGCACATTATGCAAATGCTCTCACCGCTTTCTCTATTGCTTGTGGTCAAGACCCGGCTTGTGTGGCGGAATCTGCCGTGGGAATAACGCGGATGGAACTCAACTCACAAGGCGGATTGTACGCTTGTGTTACGTTACCGAACTTGATGGTCGGCACCGTCGGTGGTGGCACCTCACTGCCTAGCCAAAAAGCGTGCTTAGCACTACTTGGGCTAACGGGAAGCGGTAACGCACGAGCCTTAGCCGAAGTGGTGGCAGGTTTATGTTTAGCAGGAGAGCTATCGATTGCTGGGGCTTTCAGCGCAGGGCATTTTTCAAGAGCCCACCATAAACTTGCGCGCTGATCCATTCATAAAGGGAAGGTTACCCTTCCCTTTCCTAACGCAGCTTGAACTCAGCGTCACCTAGGGATGAGTTACCACAATATCTCGCTGGGTAACACTCACCCCTTTAATCTGGGCATAAACCTGCATACCAACGTGTAAACCTAGCTCTTGTAACGCCCATTCGGTGATGGTTGACCATAGCCAACAGTCATCGCCGATCGTTAATTGCAAAGCAACACTTTTGCGTCCTTCTCCTTGCTGGAGATGCTCGATACGTCTGATTCTGACTGGTAAAATATTGCGAATTGAGGTCGCTTGAGGAAACTGTCGCGTCACTGACACATCAGTAGCACGGATTTGCAAACGAACTCTCTGCCCCTCTATCGCATCTTCAATTTGCTGTACCCATAAACCAACATCCTGACTCAAAGAGACATAGCTCAGCCCATAATCGAGACGATGATGAGTAACCTTGCCCAATAACAAAGTACTTTGTTCACTAAACGATTGCCATGGACGCATCAACGAGGAGGACCATACCTGCTCAATCGGTCCCGATATCAGTTCTCGTCCTTGATCTAATAACACTAGGTGATCTGCTAAACGCAAAATCTCACTCATGCTGTGAGTCACATACAAGATGGGAATGTTGATCTGCTGACCAAGGCGCTCTAAAAAAGGCATGACTTCTCTCTTGCGAGGTAAATCTAACGAAGCCAGAGGCTCATCCATCAACAATAAATCTGGTTTGGATAATAAAGCCCGCCCCATCGCGACTCGCTGTTTTTCACCCCCCGATAAATCATGCGGATAACGTTCCAATAACGCATTTAAACCTAACAAACTCACTATCGACGTAAAATAGTCATCGTCAGCCACCGATACACCATAAGTCAGGTTACCACGCACCCGATAATGAGGAAAAAGTCTCGCCTCTTGAAAAACATAGCCAATTCGACGCCGCTCAATAGGAATATTAATCCCTTGCTCAGAATCAAATAACACTCGATTCGCTGTTTTTATATAACCGGAATCGGGTTGTTCTAACCCACTAAACAAGTTAATTAACGTCGTTTTTCCAGCACCTGAACGCCCAAAGATGGCACTGACACCACGGCTGGGTAAGTGCAAATCGACATCAACCTGCATACAACCAAGCTGCTTTTTCACTTTTAGATGGATGTCAGTCATTACTTCATCCCCAACCGACGACGCATACGCCGATTCAACCATTCAGAAAAAAACAGCGACACCAAGGCAATCACAATCGAAATAATACACAAACGCGCCGCTTCCATTTCTGAGCCAGGAGTCTCAAGAAAATTGAACATCGCTAACGGTAGGGTTTGTGTTTCTCCCGGAATGTTCGAGACAAAACTGATCGTCGCACCAAACTCACCGAGACTGCGCGCAAAAGAGAGCATAGTGCCGGTAATAATCCCAGGTAAAGTCAGCGGTAAGGTGATAGTAAAAAAAACTTTCAGCGGCGACGCCCCTAATGTGCGCGCGGCTTGCTCAAGCCGAGGATCAACCATTTCAATACTCAAACGAATCGCTCTGACCATTAAAGGTAAAGAAATCACAAAACAAGCGAGTACAGCTCCACGCCAGCTAAAGCTAAAAGACACACCGAGCCATGTCTCTAACCAGCGACCAATGACGCCTTGTTTGCCCATAGTAATTAACAATAGATAGCCAACCACAATCGGGGGTAGTACCAACGGGAGGTGAATAAGACTGTCGAGGAGACCTTTACCAATGAAAGTTTTTCTCGCCAATACCCAAGCAAGGATAATACCAATCGGTAACAACCAAATAATGGTATAAGTAGCGACTTTCAGACTGAGTTGCAGAGCAAGCCATTCATAATCACTGAGCAAACTGTTCATGCTCCATGTCTGTCGTAAAACCATAACGAGCCAATATCGATTTTCCAACCGGTGACGTGACGTAATCAATAAAAGTTTGATTACTGGATTTATCACTCAGTCTTAGCAAAGGATAATGAATCGTATCGTGTAAGCTGTCATCGAACACGGTTAAGGTCGTGACTTTATCCGTCGATTGAGCATCCGTTTGATAAACCATACCTAATGCGACCTCACCACGCTCCACGAGAGCCAGTGCTGAACGGGCATTATTGGTCGGAGCCAAATGAGGTCGAACGTCATCCCAAACATCCAGTGCGTCCAGTACCTGCTGAGCATAAATACCAATAGGTACGGCCTCCGTATTACCAACCGCCAAACGACTTTTGGCTAATCGCTGTAACCATTGCTGCGAGTCAGCGACATCAAATGGTGCAGAGGAAGCCGTAGCAGGCTGGATCAACACCACACGGTTACCTGCAATTAAAGTTACATGCTCAGGACCGATATCTTGCTTATCGATCAGATACCGTGCCCAGTCATCGCTCGCTGCCAAAAACAGATCCGCAGGCGCACCGCGCTCAATTTGTCGGGCCAAAGAAGAAGATCCACCAAAGACCGGCACGACCCTTGTGGTATGGCTCGCCTGATAGTGCTTAATCAATTCGTTGACGGCGTTGGTCATCGATGAAGCGGCATACAAATGAAGCGTCTCTTGAGCAAACAATGATGGGCTGAATGACAGTAGCAATAATGAAAACGCACGCTTTAAACCTTTGAACATAGTGATATCGCTTCCCTAAATGGCGACCAAAACGGGTTAAGCAAAGTTCGAACTTTGGTTAACCGCTCATTTTGCGCCTATTTTACCAGCAAAGTCTGAATAGAAGATTGATTAATTTACTGAAATGGCCTGTAATTCGCATACGATTATTGTATCTTTACGCTTTCTTCTTCTTAGGATGAATATTTCATGCTCACAAGACTCTCTAGCAGCCTTCTTTTATTGTTGGCAACACTGACCTCTCATGCTGCTTTCGCCAACAATTTTAACTACAACTTTTTTGAAATCAGAACGGCATTAAACCCCGAGTCATTCGGGGGAGAGTTTAATACCTATTTTACCGAAAATTCGCACCTCATTGGCCGAGTCGATTCGCGTTTTGAGGGCGATTGGGATGCCGCCGTCGGAATGGGGTTCAATGGTCCAATTAATCCTTTTGCCGATATCTATGGACAAATGCTCGTCCACAGCACACGAGGCAGTCGTGAAGAAGGCAATAAAAACGATATGATGATCGAGCTCAACGTCGGTACTCGTGTTTGGTTAACCGAAACCTTAGAAGGGCATCTGCGTATTGGCCGTAATGAAGATAACTCGATATTTATCGCGGGCATCCGCTTCCACTCAACCCAACAAATGGCATTAACGGCTGAAGTCCGCAATGCTGGTATTTGGGGACCGCAAATTGGTATGGGGGTTCGCTTCCATTTTTAATGGGTTAGCACAACAAATCTCCCCTGCATAAGATCGACTTGAGCGCTGATCGTTCCAAAACTATCAGCGCTCTGAATTAGCACATTGTTGTTTAAAAAAGCACAGCGCTTGATAAAACATCTCTTCTTTGAGCGGCTTCACTAATACGTATTCCGCTCCGGCCTCAATGAAGGCTTGTTGTGTCTCTAGCAAGCCATCGGCCGTACAGGCATAGATCGGTAACGACAGTTTCATCTCATGCCGAATGATTCGTGCGGTATCAATGCCCCCCAAATACGGTAACTGATTGTCCATGAAAATCAGATCGTAATCTTGTTCCTTTACCCGCTCAATGGCTTGTAAACCATCACTCACCCAATCGACCTGTATTGAATATTTCTGACAAAATGCTTGTAAAATAAAAGCATTCGTACGGTTATCCTCTACCAATAATGCGCGTATAGGCTGAGTAAATAATTGATAGCGATCCGTATTAGTCTGTTCGGCGTCGCTCAATTCCTCATTCACGACAATACGAATAGGAAACAGCAAATCAAAGCGCGTACCATAACCAACCTCTGATTTTACCGTGATCTCACCATGCAATAATTCAACTAAACTGCTGACTATCGATAAGCCTAAACCACTACCTCCGTATTCCCGAGTCGTGGTCGATTCTGCTTGTACAAAAGGGGCAAAAATACGCTGTAAATCCGTCGCCGCAATCCCGATCCCCGTATCTTCTATGCTAATCATTAACTTATCGATGCCGCCTTGTTGAATAAGCGCTAATTTAATGCAAATCGACCCCTGATGAGTAAACTTAACGGCATTACTGAGTAAATTGAATAAAATCTGATTTAAGCGTATTTGATCGCTGTGTAAGCGAATTTCCGGTTCAATCGCGCACTCAATGATCAACTCAAGTCCCTTCTCTTTGCATAAAGGGTTATAGATACGCCGAATCGCTGAAACCATAGCTACGACTGGGAAATCACTATTTTGGATCAGAAATTTTCCCTGCTCAATTTTTGAAAAATCAAGGATATCATTCAAAACAGCGAGCAGATGCTCACCGCTGCTGCACAATACATTGACTAACTCTTGCTGCTCCTGAGTGAGCGAATTTTGTTTTAATAATTGAGAAGCGCCTAAAATACCGTTTAACGGCGTCCGTAATTCATGGCTCATTTTGGCGAGAAAATCAGCCCGTAATCGAGCGGACTCTTCCGCTTGTTCACGAGCAAGGCGACTTTGCTGCTCCGCTTCCACCATCGACGTGATATCTTGTCCTTGAGTAATGATCGAAACAATCCGCTCATCCAATATGATCGGTGATAATTCCCATAGAATGGTTTTACCATCGAACTCTGTTTTGAGCGCTTTGACAATATTACCTTGTGCCGCTTGCTGAACCGCGATAATCAACTGAGGCTTAACGCGGGCAAAAAGCGAATGCTGTTGAGAATAATGACTCAAGAAATAAGCCTCAGCCGACGGATTCATGCGAATCAATCCCCCCTGGGCCGTCCACAATAGCGTCGGCGATAACGAAAAATTAAAGAGATCCTCAAACTGTTTTTCTTGTTCGGCCAGTTGATGAAAAGTGCTTTCTAACGTGCGCCCAAAGTGATCAAACTCAACAATTTGAGAACCAGGGAAATAGGCACCTTCACGTAGCTCAACCACTTGATGGGTATAAGACATTAAGCGCGTCATTTCGTTTTCAATTTTACGTTGTAGCCACCAACGAACAATAATGAAAACGACAGCGATCGCCGCAACGACAGCAAACATCCAAAATAAGTAATTATTACGTAGAGCGAGCGCGTTTTGGTTACTCTGCACAGCGTATACCGTGAGAAAGGTTGGCGCTCCGGCTAAAGTTAATGGCGTGCGACTAACCACATACTTGCCATGGATGTCGTAACCTTCTTCGCCTTCTTTGACCACCTCATCCACTTGATAAGCTTCTGTCCCTATCAATGTCGAGGCTAAAACATCACCTCCCGCAGCAAGTACCAGTTGCTGTGAGTCACTGCGCTCACGTAAGTTCTCCACTAAGGTAACATTATTGTTCAGCACCACACTGATGTATAAAAAACCTAGGGATTCACCACTCACGGTATCAATAATCGGCGTACGGCGAACCAAAAGATACACATCGCCAATTAAAGATCGCGTAGTGATTAAGTGCCAATCATGGCTAAACGCGACTTGTTCAATGATATGGATAAACGTGTTGTCAGTTAAACCATAAAACTGGGCATTACCATCATCCCAGATCGGTTGAGTAACATTAGCGATAAACCGAAAGTCCGCCATATGGCTGATATCACTGCGATCAACACTGAGAAAATACTGTTCAAGCTCATTAGTTAAGTGGCCATGTAAGGCATGAACTAAAGTGGCATTTTTCGCACTGCTGTCTTGATGAATTTTTAAAATAGTCAGACGAGAATTAAATATATTCTGGATCAAATTCGCCGTTTGATTGGTGGTCCGTATCACTTCTTGCGTAATTAATCGGCTACTAACTTGATAAGTATGAAATAAAATACCGAGCGTTAACACGCTCAATGCCATCACGATGGCTCGGCTAATCAGGGTGGCCATATGCCTTTTTTTATCAGCCACGATGGGTCTTGGCACTGCAATTATCTCCCGTCATGATTAGCGATCAGAATATCGAAACGCACGTTGTTTGAGTCGTTCAATGTGTTCAGTGGTGGTATTTTGAGTCACCAGTTCAAATTCACCAGAGTAAACCAGTGGCACTGGCAAACCAGCCAGATCTCGTTTGATGGCTTCTGCCATCGCAATGCCCGTATCGTCATTCATACGCATGACGGTGACCGCTAATCGGCCATCTTGCAATGCCTCAAGCTCTGCCGAACCTCCCCCCCAGCCATTGAGATAGATATCTTCACGTTCAAGTTCTCGCAAGGCTTGTGCTGCTCCAAGCGCAATATCGGTCGAACAAGCATAGAGAAAGGTAATTTGAGGATTATTACTAACGATATCGAGCGTCGCTTGATAGCCGCTCTCCATCGTGGCGGTGGTGTAGTAAGACGAGGCTAAATGAAAACGGTGTTTGACATTATGGATAAAACTGTCTCCACGCGCTTCACTGATGTACCCTTCTGAAAAATATAACACCCCATAATCTGCACCTTGTGGCAGCTTGCGTTGGTAAAACTCAGCCAAATGCTGAGCGCCAATTTCATGGTCAAACCCAGCATACAATAAAGGCTGACGACCTTGCCAATCACGAATGGGCGTGGTGATATTTTGTAAAATGACTTTTGTCTCAGAGGTATGCAGTAGATGATCAATAAATTTTCGATGGCGCATGGTATCTAAGGTAAAAATCAGATAATCGGTTTTATTTTGCATCGCTTCCATTAAGGAGATACTTTGCTGACGGGCATCTAAGCTAGGTCGAGTAAAAACTTGGTGTAATTGATATGTAATGCCAAGCTCATGCATACGAGCTTCAAACGCTTTAATATTACGAGACCAATAGTCTGACACTTGCTGACCGGGATAGATGACTGAAATCGTGACTGGGCGAGTTTGAGCTAGAGGTAGGGGTTCGGCTCGAGTCTGGACACTTTTCGCCAATAAATCGGTTAATGTCTGTTGCTCGGGATGTGCCTCTAAAAACGCTTGATAGGACCAGTAATCACTCAGCAGTTGTGAGGGATTAGCGAACACGGCCATAGGAAACCAACTCAGTAACACGATCAGCAGTCTTATTTTCATCCCACTTGTTATTCCTTATGGCTCGGTTTCGGTTATCTGCAACTCAACGATCAGGAAAGATCAAATCCCCCCATAACTAAACGCTCTTTTTGCGTTTTGCTCAGGCATTTGATCCGATGTTCTAATTGCAAAGCTTGGCTTTTACTCGGTCCAACATGGTGCTGCCACACTAAGCTGAGTGGGCCTTTACCACGCAAAGCTTTAGCGCCACATCCCTGCTGATGCTGGATAAAACGTCGATTGATGTCGGTTGTTATCCCACAATATAGTGCATTTTTCGATGTTCGGATCAAATAGACCCACCAATCTGAGTGTTGAATGGGAGCTAACATACTTAATGATTGGCGATCAACGCACGTAATTCAGCCACTTCATGACGTAACATCGCCACTTGTTGCTCCAGTTCATCAATACGTGATAATGGTAACTCCGTCTCTGTACTCGCAGCGACACTGTGCGTATCGACTTCACCGCAGAATAAATGGTGATAACGCGATTCTCGTTTCCCGGGTTCGCGAGCTAACTTAACCACTAAACCGCGTTCTAGTAACTGTTCTAAAATACTTTCGGTTTCTTTCACATCATTAAAATGGCACAAACGGTTGGTACGAGTGCGTAATTCCCCCGGTGTTTGTGGACCACGCAACAGCAAACAACAGATAACCGCTAATTCTTGGCTATTGAGTTTTAAATCGCCAAACTCTGTATTACAAAAACGATGCTGATATTTAGGTGTACGACGATTAAAACTACTTTCATCACTGACAAGGCGACGGGCAATCAGCGCTTCAACCGTATCTTGCACCTGTGCCTCAGACAAATTCAACACGGGATCGCGATTACTTTTTTGATTACAAGCGGTCACCAAACTGTTCAGTGTTAACGGATAATATTCTGGCGTCGTGATCTCTTTTTCGATCAGACAACCAATGACTCGTGCTTCTAAAGCAGACAGTTCGCTATGCATGTTAATTTCCTTCTAGTTAGAATCTGTACCTTGTACAGTCAATTAGTGTTCAAGCATCAAACTCAATCGTATGACTCTTCCTTGCTCATCAATCACGATCACCTTCGAGCGGTTTAACTCAATCTCACTGGCTAATAACTGTTCTCTTTCATGAAGATAAGCTTGGCGAAGCTGTTGATGTGCTTTGCTTTCATGGTGTGACGCAGGTGGTTTAGGAATGACAATGTCTGAAAAACTGAGTGGCAAAGTATTGTCCTGTTATACGTTAAGGCAAAGATAAGTAACTCAATAACGGAGACCAGCGAGAGCAATAGGCGTACTCTATCCCCATACGCTGAGAGAATCCATGAAACCGAGCAAATACCGCTGGTTACCGCTTTAAGTAGGAAGGGTATAACGTATTTCAAGCAAACAATACAAGCCCCTATACAATAAAATCTACACCCTGGCCATTTATTGGTGATTTCTTAGTCAATACCGAGGGAGGTTTGATCTTAGGTCTGTTATGCGCCTTTGCAATGTGTTTTAATTTCTCTGCCCACGTTACCTCAAGAGGCAACGCATTCGTACCACGCTGAATTTAGCGTCTTGATATCACTTGGGTAGATAGTGGCACTCATTATAGGAAAGGGATCTATGAACAGCGTATTTGAAATTGTGAGCTTGGCTCGTCGTAAGAACAAACTAAAGCGTGAACTACTCGATAACGAGAAAAAGGTTCGCGATAACCGTAAACGTGTAGATTTACTGGAAAACTTAGTCGATTACATCAAACCGGATATGACTCAAGAAGAGATCATTGAGATTGTGAAAAACATGAAGTCTGACTACGAAGATCGCGTCGATGATCACATCATTAAAAGTGCTGAAATTTCTAAAGAGCGTCGTGATATTAGCCGCCGAATCCGTGAGTTAACGGAACAAGATAAGCTCATGACTCAAGGTGGCGCTAAAAAAAGTAATTGATTTTATATGAGCAAGCTGAATAAACATGAGATTTATTCGCCGCGATGCAAGTCCGCTATCAAGCGGACTTTCTTTTGCCATCAATTCAATAATCAACAAAATATGTAATAACAAAACTATTATTAGCATTAATCGTTTGCGTAATCGCTAACCCTCTCCGAAGCTATTTTTGAGGGTGTTATCACACATTCACCATTGCTATAGTTTGAGTTAGTTAAATTAATCCAGCCATTATCGGTAAAGCGTTGTTCATTTTTCATCGTGAAAATCAGCGTAGCGCGACTGACCCGGCTTGGGCCAACTGCAAGAGGATCACACAAATAATGGATATGAATATGGTTGATATTATGGGCTATGCAGCCTCTATCATGGTGGCTATTTCCCTAACGATGAAAGACATCGTAAAACTTCGCGTACTTAACTTTATTGGTTGTAGCTTATTTGTCGGCTATGGACTGATGATCGATGCTTGGCCAGTGGTCGCAACCAACGCCTTCATCGCTTGTGTTAATGTCTACTTTTTAGCTCGGATGCAACATGCAAAAAAGAGTGAAGGCGTACAGAACGCCGCTTAAACTCTGTAACCAATAAAAAACCACGCGTCGGAAAATAACAGACTCTGGACGCGTGGTTTATCTTCACTAGTTTAAGGCTAGTTTATCCATCAGCAATATCAATTTAATCCTCTTCGTGATGCTCAGCCGCCCATGATTGAGCGCACTTCACCGCACGTTTCCAACCTTTATAACGACGTTGACGTTTTTCTTCATCGTGATGTGGCATAAAGGAGCGATCAATTTCTGCTTTATTTTTCAGCTCATCCAAACTATCCCAGAAACCAACCGCGATACCGGCTAAATAAGCCGCACCCAACGCCGTCACCTCGGTCACTTTTGGACGATGAACTTCAGTATCCAACACATCGGATTGGAACTGCATTAAGAAGTTATTGGCGACAGCTCCGCCATCAACGCGCAGTGCCGCTAGCTTAATCCCTGAATCTGCTTGCATCGCATCCAAAACATCTCGGGTCTGGTAAGCAATACTTTCTAATGTCGCACGAATGATATGGTTCGAATTCACACCACGCGTTAAACCGACAATAGTACCGCGAGCGTAAGCATCCCAATAAGGCGCTCCTAGCCCAGTAAAGGCCGGCACGACATAGACGCCATTAGCAGTATCGACTTTAGTGGCAAAGTATTCTGAATCGTGAGCATCGGAAATTAATTTTAGTTCATCGCGTAACCACTGAATCGATGCGCCCCCCATGAATACCGCACCTTCGAGCGCATAACTTGGTTCACCTTTCGGCCCACAGGCTAACGTCGTCAAAAGACCATTTTTTGAAGTCACTTTTTCTTTGCCGGTATTCATCAACAAAAAGCAGCCCGTACCATAGGTGTTTTTTGCTTGCCCCGCTTCGACACACATTTGACCGTAAAGCGCCGCCTGTTGATCTCCGGCAATCCCCGCGATAGGAATACGGGTTCCACCTTTACCACCAATGTTAGTTTGGCCATACACTTCTGAAGAAGATTTCACTTCAGGCATCATGCTTAATGGAATATCAAACTCTTTGAGGATTTTTTCATCCCAGTGTAAATTGTTGATATTAAATAGCATAGTCCGAGAAGCGTTGGTGTAATCGGTAACATGAACACGGCCTTGAGTCATCTTCCAGACTAACCACGTATCTACGGTACCGAACAGGAGTTTACCCGCTTGTGCGTCTTCACGAGCCCCTGGAACATTATCTAAAATCCATTTGACCTTGGTGCCTGAAAAGTAAGGATCAAGCAATAGGCCTGTGTTCTCACGCACATACGCTTCCAGCCCTTCACGCAATTTTAGTTGCTCACAAATTTCAGCGGTGCGGCGACATTGCCACACAATCGCATTGTAAACTGGTTTGCCCGTTTCTTTGTTCCAAACAATCGTCGTTTCACGCTGGTTAGTAATACCAATGGCAGCAATTTCATCACTACGGATACCTGATTTACCAAGCACCTCGATCAATGTCGAACTTTGTGTAGCATAAATTTCCATTGGGTCATGCTCTACCCAGCCCGCTTGTGGATAAATCTGAGTAAATTCACGCTGAGAAACACTGACGATATTGGCATCATGGTCAAGCACGACTGCCCTTGAGCTGGTTGTACCTTGATCCAATGCAACCACATATTTTTGCTCAGTCATGGTCTATTCCTTATTCACGTTCTAATAAATGGGTTAATAAATTATGCACGTTAAACATGTGCTTGTTCGTTATCTTCTACTACATCGCATTGATTAGGTATGGTGCAACCCGTTCCTTCAGTTGGCAGGTAAGCAGCGATAAATTTAGGGTAAGCCCATGCACCAAAACAAGCTCCAGCAATCGGCGCAATAATCGGCACAATAAAGTATGGGATCTCTTTTGCACCCGTTAGGGCATAATCCCAACCAGCAAAATAAGCAAATAATTTAGGTCCAAAATCACGAGCTGGGTTCATTGCAAAGCCAGTTAGTGGGCCAAGCGAGCCACCAATCACCGCAATCAAAATACCAATCAATAGTGGGTTCATCGCGTTGCGATGCGCACCATTATTCTCATCACCGAGAGCGAGAATGACAAACATCAGCACGGCGGTGATCACAAATTCAACCGATATCGCTCCTAGAAAAGAAAGAGAAGGATGAGAATAGGTCGAGAAAATCCCTGCGGTGGCTAAACCAGCTTCACTGCTACGGACAAAATTGTGGGCGATTTCATAATCGACAAAAAGGTTGCTGTACAAGCCGTAAACGAGCGCCGCAGAGCAGAATGCACCGAGCAGTTGTGCGATAATGTAGGGCAACACTTTCGCTTTATCAAAACCATGAAACGCAGCTAAAGCGATGGTTACCGCTGGATTAATGTGTGCACCAGAAACACCTGCGGTACAATAAATAGCAATGGCGACCCCAAGTCCCCAGATAATACTAATTTCCCACTGACCAAATTGAGCTCCAGTCAGTACTAGCGCAGCGACACAGCCTACGCCAAAAAATATCAGCAATCCTGTGCCGATAAACTCTGCGATACACTCTCCTAAAAGAGTCTGTTGTTTTGTTCGAGCCATAAGTAAGTGTCCTTTTCCGTTTACACCGTTATTGCACACCGTCATAGGGTGATACGGGGCAAAATCTCGCACAAAAAGATCACTTCGAAAATTAAAAAACCTCACAAATGAGCGTTCGAACACAATTTTGTAATCAATAAGAGTAATTTTTGTTAATTAGAGCCATATTTTGATCTCAGAAAACCTCGCCATTATGGTTAGAAATCGTCGTTCTTAGCGACCATCGCTCACGTGGTGAGATGAATATCATAAGAACGATGAACGACATATTTACAACTAAATATCCGAAAAAATTAATATAAACGTCGGCGATATATCAAAATAAAAGCTCAAAACTGATGAATAGTAGAGAAGAGATCGATAGTTAACATCAAGAACAATGGCACTTTTTATTCACTCGTATTCAAAAATTTGCGTTTACATTCGTTATATTGCTTTGCTTTCCTGCCGAAAACTCATGTGAACAATAAGTAAATAAAAATCATCTAATCCCATCTATTTTGTTTATCCATTTGCTATCTATAAGCAACTTGACGATAACCACTCACCAAAAATCTTTCGTTCGAACTTTTGTGAGCAATCTATCGAACATATTCAACTTAAAATGGCACACTAATGGTAAGTTTATTGTAAATAGAATTAAGGCAGGGGTCATGAGCATGACAACGAAGCAAACCATCGAAACCGATGTGGTGATCATCGGTGGCGGAGCGACGGGAACCGGGATTATGCGTGATTGCGCTTTGCGTGGTATTCGATGCATTCTGGTTGAAAAAGACGATATCGCCTCAGGTACAACCGGAAGAAACCACGGCCTACTTCATTCTGGCGCTCGTTACGCCGTCACTGATCATGAATCTGCTAAAGAGTGTATCCAAGAGAACCTAATTTTAAAACAGATTGCTAAGCACTGTGTGGAAGCAACGGAAGGTCTGTTCATCACACTGCCCGAAGATGATATTACGTTTCAAGAAACCTTTATTAACGCTTGCCACTCGGCGGGCATTGCCACCAAACAACTCAGCGCTAAAGAGGCGCTGCGTCTTGAACCGAATGTTAACCCTGCTTTAATTGGCGCCGTACAAGTCCCCGATGGTACCTTAGATCCTTTTCGATTATGTGCCGCTAATGTACTTGATGCCAAAGAGCATGGTGCACAGATCCTTAACCGCACCATAGTTACTGGTCTTATTCGCCAAGGTGATACTGTACTCGGCGTTCACTGCCTGCAGCTTAGTACTCATCGTCAATTTAATATTGTTGCTAAGCAAGTGATCAATGCGGCTGGAATTTGGGGACAAAATATCTGTGAGTATGCTGATCTGAATATCAAGATGTTCCCAGCCAAAGGATCGCTACTCATTCTCGACTATCGCATCAATAACCTAGTGATTAATCGCTGTCGTAAACCTTCCGATGCCGATATTTTAGTCCCCGGTGATACCATTTCTTTGATTGGCACAACCTCCGAACACATTGACTACGACCAGATTGACAATCTACACGTCAGCGAGAAAGAAGTAGATATTTTGCTCTCTGAAGGGGCGAAGTTGGCTCCGATCATGGCCAACACTCGGGTATTACGTGCCTACGCAGGGGTAAGACCGTTAGTGGCGGTCGATGATGATGGTAGTGGACGTAATATCAGCCGCGGGATTGTATTGTTAGACCACCAAGAACGCGATGGCCTGAAAGGGCTAACCACCATTACTGGCGGCAAATTGATGACCTATCGATTAATGGCCGAATGGGCCACCGATATGGTTGCCAAAAAATTGGGCAATACGGTGGCATGCTCTACCCATACCCGCCCTCTTCCTGGTTCAAATCAAGCCGAAAAGCCGGTCAAAAAAACCGCCAGCTTAGCAAAACCCGTCTATGAATCGGCGCTTTATCGTCACGGTGAGCGAGCTGAGCAGTTTTTATCGGCAAACAGTAAAAGCCAAGCCATCATCTGTGAATGCGAAATGGTCACCGCGGGTGAGATTGAATACGCGATTAAGCAGTTAGATGTTAATAATCTCGTCGATTTACGCCGCCGCACGCGCCTTGGCATGGGGCCATGCCAAGGTGAATTATGCAGTTACCGAGCCGCCAGTTTATTTCAAGACTATGGCGGTGTCTCTGGTCAACAATCAAGCCAACTGTTGGTGGAATTTTTAGAAGAGCGCTGGAAAGGCATTAAACCGATTTTCTGGGGCGATGCACTGCGCGAGGCAGAATTTAGTTATTGGATCTATGAAGGATTATTGGGTGCCAGCGATCTTCCTCATCCTTCTATTCAATCGAGCCAGGAGGAGACGCTATGATGAAGTATGACGTGATCATTATCGGCGCTGGGATTGCAGGTTATAGTGCAGGGATCCGCTGCTTACAAGCAGGCTTAAAAACCACACTGATCAGCCAAGGACAAAGCGCGCTGCATTTTTCATCAGGTTCGATTGATGTCTTAGGTAAACTACCCTGCGGTAGCGCCGTTGAGTTTCCTTTTCAAGCAATCCAACAGCTCGCTCAACAAGCTCCGGAACATCCTTACAGTAAGATTGGGGCAGCGATCAGCCAGCAAGGATTACTGTGGTTTCAACATACTCTTCAGCAACATGGGATGCCATTAAGTCATCAAGCCGATCACAGTAATCATCAGCGGATCACCTCAATGGGAACGCTTAAAGCGACTTGGCTTTCGCAGCCTTATGTATATCAACATAAAAAACAGTGCGATTTTAAACGGCTTGTGTTGGTGTCCATCGAAGGTTACCGCGATTTTCAACCGCCGATGCTACAAGATAACTTACGTTATTTACCTGAATTTTCAACCATTCCCAGTACCATTGTTTCGATCTCGATTCCTGGTTTTGCTGAACTGCGCCATAATCCTCATGAACTGCGCTCAATTGATATTGCAAGGTTGCTCAAGCAGCCCAAGGCATGGCAAGCGTTTTGTGATCAATTAACGCAAGTAGCCACCGGTGATGATTTGGTAATTCTCCCAGCGATCATGGGTAACGGTGACGGATTGCACCTACTCGATAAATTACACGCCACTACTGGATTATCCTTGCATGAAGTTCCGACCATGCCACCTTCTTTGATGGGGATCCGGATTGAGGAGTCGCTCAGTCGTGCTTTCTTATCCCTTGGTGGTATACATTTAAAAGGCGATAAAGTCACCAAAGGCGAGTTTAATCACCATCGATTGAACGCGATATACACCAAAAACCTGACCGATATGGCGCTTTATGCTGATCATTTTCTCATGGCGACAGGAAGTTATTTTAGCCAAGGCTTAGCAGCTAACCATCAGGGGATCAGTGAGCCTATTTTCCAACTCGACGTTGAAAGTGCTCAAGAGCGGGCACAATGGCGTAATCACGACTTTTTTGCTAAGTGCTCTCACCCTTTTATGACATTTGGCGTCACAACGACCGCCTCATTAAACCCTAGCCGTCAGGGGGAGGCTATCCATAACCTCTATTGCTGCGGCTCTATGCTCGCAGGTTATGATCCGGTGTTTGAAGGTTGTGGTGGTGGCGTCGCGATTGCAACTGCTTATCATGCTACGTCACAAATTATCGCTCAATGGCAAGCGCAAGCTTCAACTCAGGAGGCTCTGGTATGAATCATTCCTTTATTGCCAATGCACCGAAAAACACCTCATTTGATCAATGTATCAAATGTACCGTGTGTACCGTGTACTGCCCCGTTGCTAAAGCGAATCCACTGTACCCTGGGCCAAAACAATGCGGCCCAGATGGCGAGCGTTTGCGGATCAAAAGCGCGGAATACTACGATGACTTACTAAAACTGTGTACCAACTGTAAGCGCTGTGAAACCGCTTGCCCTTCTGGCGTGCGGATTGGCGACCTGATTGCCGTGGCACGAGGCAAGTATGGTAAAAAGCCATTCAATCCGAAGTTAATGCGTGATTATGTGCTCAGTCATACCGATTTATTTGGCTCCCTCGCTACGCCTTTTGCACCAGTCGTCAATTTTGCCACCTCGCTACCTCTGGTCAAAAAAATCATGCACAAAACCATCGGTGTGCATGATCACAAAGCCCTACCGAAATATTCTCATGGCACCTTTCGCCGTTGGTTCAAACAACAAAAACAGCAGCAAGCCAGCTATAACCGCCAAGTCAGTTACTTTCATGGTTGCTATGTCAATTACAATCATCCTCAGTTAGGGAAAGACTTTGTTCGGGTAATGAACGCGATGAACATCGGCGTCAGCTTGTTGGATAAAGAAAAATGCTGCGGCGTACCTTTGATTGCCAATGGCTTTCACGATAAAGCGCGCAGTAATGCTCTACTGAATGTCAAAAGCTTAGAAACGGCCGTCTTGGAGAGACAGACTAAGGTACTCTCAACCTCATCGACCTGCTCTTTTACTCTGCAACAAGAGTATCCGCATGTGTTAGGCGTTGATAATAGCCAAGTCGTGGCAAGCATTGAGTATGTCACGCGTTTTCTACTCAAAGAATTCATGAGTGGCAATGCGCCGAAGATGAAACCCGTTAACCTCAAAGTGGTTTATCACACTCCTTGTCATTTGGAGCGCAGTGGTAATGTTATTTTTACTATTGAACTTCTGAAAATGATCCCAGGTTTAGAGCTGGTGATTTTAGACAGTGAGTGTTGTGGTTTAGCGGGCACTTATGGCTTTAAAGCGGAAAACTACGATGTTTCGATGAAGATCGGCTCACACCTATTTGAGTCGATCAACACCGCCAACGCAGATTTTGCGGTGACCGACTGTGAAACCTGTAAATGGCAGATAGAAGAAAACACCACTGCCGAAAGCATTCACCCGATCACACTGCTGGCAATGGCGTTAGCCTAAAAGGCGATAGCCAGCGTATCCATTGACGCTGGCTATCAACGATGACGCTAATCCACGGACACCGAACAGATTTGCCGTTGCTGCTCAGCGGCTATTGAGATAGTGGCCGCTGCTGACAATGTTCAATCGCTTTTTCTAGCAATTGCAGTGCGCTTTGCTCACAGGATGGTAATTGTGCATCACTACTGCCCAGAGGCGTTACCCGTGAGCCCCATTTAATATGGCCAGCGCCCCAAGTTAATCCTGCACCAAACGCGGCGAGTAACACGTTATTATTGGGTTGAATCTTACCTTGTTCCAATGCTTCACACAGGGCAATCGGCACCGTTGCCGCCGACGTATTGCCGTATTTCTGAATATTAATAAACGCTTTATCTTGGCTAATACCCGATAAATCACATAACGTTTGAATGATACGGATATTGGCTTGGTGTGGGATGACCACATCCACGTCTTGCTGAGCTAAACCACTGGTGGTTAACACTTGCTGCGCCGCCGCGCCCATGCCTTTAACGGCTCTTTTAAAGATCTCTTTACCAACGAAATCAAATGCCCAATAACCATTGTCGGCAGCAAAGCGATCCATTGAGCTACCAAACTTCGGCACCGCCAAAATATCACGCCCTTGAGCATCACAACCAATTTTGGCTTCTTGTAACCCAACCGGTTGCTCTGTACGACTCAACACTACCGCACCGGCACCATCACCAAATAAAACGGCGGTATCGCGTTTGGTCCAGTCAATATAAAAAGACAGTCTTTCTGCGCCAATCACTAAAGCATGTTGGTAGCGACCTGCCTGCATCAAGCGAGTGGCAGTTTCTAAACTGTAGATGAAACCGGTACAGGCTGCATTAAGATCAAAAGCGGCTGCGCTATCTATTGCTAAGTTCTGCTGGATTTTTGAAGCGATATTAGGAATGAGAGAATCGGGCGAACAAGTGGCAACAATAATCAAGTCAATCTCTTGAGCGTCAATCCCGGCACAAGCAATCGCGTGTTGAGCCGCTACGGTAGCTAACTCTGAGGTATTCACGTGGCTAATGCGGCGAGATTCAATCCCAGTGCGAGTGCGGATCCACTCATCATTAGTCTCTAAAAAGGTGCTTAAATCATCATTTGAGAGCGTGGCCGGTGGCAAACATTTACCCCAACCGGTAATTTCAGCATAATATTGAGTCATTATAATCCTGCTTTTCGTTGTTATGCTCTTGCTACTGGTAAGATTGATCAAATAGCAAGGAGATAGGCATTCATTTATTATTGGCGATGTTAAGCGCATTCACCTAACAAAACGACTAGTATACGCTGATTTGCCTAATCACGTTAAGCGCTGATCGGCAAAGCAACAAAACTAAAAGAGGAAACCATGTCAACGTTCACCACTCGCTGCCCAGCTTGCCATGGGCTTAATCGTATCCCAACAGCCCGAGTTTCTGAAAGCCCGCGCTGTGGAAAATGCCAAGCCGCACTGCTTGATGGGGCTCCGATTGAAGGTACAGCGGATAATCTAGAAGCGCTATTAGCCAGTGAACAACCGGTCGTCATCGACTTTTGGGCTCCTTGGTGTAATCCTTGTGTCGGTTTTGCCCCCATTTTTCATGACGTAGCCGTCGAACGTCAAGGGCAAGTGAGATTTATAAAAATCGACACTGAAGCTCAACAGGCGTTGGCAGGAAAATATCAGATTCGTAGCATTCCCACCCTGATGGTCTTTAAACAAGGCAAAAGAGTCGATGTTCTCAATGGTGCGTTACCAAAAAGTCAGTTTGAACAATGGCTAAACCAAGCATTAACCAAATAAATTATCCCGTAAAATAACATTTAAAGTTGGCATTTCACCGCCGATTATGCCAACTTTACTACGCTTAATCATAGCTTATGACTTGATAAATTTATTTTATCGTCATGAGCATTATTTTTCGTTTTACCTTTCTATTTTTAAGTCCCATATTCGCCGCGAAACCCAGTCCTATTCTTAATTCGAGGCGATAACTATGGACATGATTACTTCTCCCGTTCATCGTATTTCAGTACCGGTTATTGCGCTCACACTGTATACCGTCGCTTCAGGATATTTGATGAGTGTCATCCCACTCATGCTGCCACATTATGGGTTGGAACTCTCTTTAGCCAGTTGGCTAGCTAGTGTGTTTTATGCCGGTTTATTGCTCGGCGCGCTGTTTATGGAGCAGTTAGTCAATCGCTTCGGACATCGCAATACTTTCATTGGCTGTCTATTAGTGCTGTTAACGTCTATCGTGATTTTGCCCGTTTTTGCCAATAGTCTAACTTGGCTTGGTGCACGTTTTATCGCTGGTATTGCTGTTGCGGGGGTATTCGTTGTAGTTGAGTCGTGGTTACTGCATGGTAATGAAAGTGGCCGCGCAAAACGATTAGGTATTTACATGGTATCGCTCTATGGCGGTACAGCGATGGGACAATTAGGGATTGGATACTTAGGCGTTAATGGCTTAATCCCATTTATTGCGATTGGCTCCTTATTATGCTTCGCAACGGTGATTTTAATCTTTGGTCAATCTGATCAACCGTCTACCGAAGCAGGACAAAGTCTGTCTTGGAAACAAATGACCAAATTAAGTCATGCTGCCATCATTGGCTGTTTAGTTTCAGGGCTGATATTGGGCGCTATTTATGGACTGATGCCAATAGAGTTGACACAACGTGGCATTAGTCACTCAGAAATCGGCAGCTTAATGGCATTAATTATTCTGGGTGCGATGGTCGTACAACCGATTGTTCCTTGGCTATCTAAGCATCTTGGCAGAACCTTATTAATGGCTTTCTTTTGTTTATTAGGCGCTTCTGCGGCGGTATTACCATTATTAGACAGTAGCGTTACGCTTCTCGCGATCAGTTTGTTTGTGCTCGGTATGGCAACGTTTGCTCTCTACCCGATTGCGATTAATTTAGGCTGCGATAAATTAGATGCCCATTACATTGTCTCAGCCACTCAAGTGATGCTGTTTAGCTACAGTATCGGCTCTGTATTAGGGCCCGTTATCGCTGATTGGTTTATCTACACCAATCAAAGCTTACTTGGTTATCTTTTTGTGACGTTATTGATCACTTGTTTGTACATGTGTACATGCTGCTGGCCAGCGTGAAAACCAAACGTCAATGGGTAGCTGGAGAATAAACAACACGCAATAAACTTGATTGAGTTCGCCCTTAAAAACCAGTATGCTGCGCGGCTTTAGGGCCACTTGGCCCTAAATTGATCGTCATCGAGCACAGAAGCATGAACCGTAAAAAGAAAATTAATCAAACACTACAAAAGCATCTTAAAAAGAAAAACGCCAAGCTACATGGCACCAATAAACCTCGTTATATTTCTAAAGCGGAGCGCGCCAAATTAGAAGCAGAACAAGCCGCTTTAGAAACCGTAACTACCGATGCTGAACAGCAGGCGGATAACGGATTACAGCAATAAAGCTTGCTCTATCGGAACAAATTGACTGGCGACATCAATTAAACTTTGTGCCGTCAGTCTTGGTACACCATAAACCTCAACCTTAACCTGAAAGCGCTGCTGAATACGTTCAACCAAGGGTTCAAAATCCCCATCACCGGACACTAAAACAACCGTATCGACTTGCTGAGCTAGCTCATAGGCATCAAGCGCAATTCCCACATCCCAATCTCCTTTCGCACTGCCATCACTACGTTGAATAAAAGGCTTTAGCATCACTTCAAAACCTACACCGCGTAAAATATGATGAAATTGCCGCTGTTGAGGCTCTTTACTGGCAATCGCATAAGCGTTCGCTTTAAATACGTGACGGCCTTGAGTCACTTGTTGCCAGAACTGGTTATAATTAAAGTGACGCCCGTATCGCTCTCGACAGGTGTAATAAACGTTTTGTACATCAACCAAAATGGCAATTTTTTCCATCTCATCCTGCTTATTTTATCAAATTCAACATAGCCCCAATGACTTGGCGTTTTCGGAAATACGAGAGCGGACTATCAACAATCGCACTTCGTCCACCGATGATGCAAACTTTACCACAGCGAACAATGTTCACTCACATAAAATAAGCAACTATTTTAGTATTTTAAACAGCATAAAAATTTATAAATTTGACTTTAAAACAAAATTGTCGCTATTATCTGCATCGAAAAATGATTTGTACTCTAATCATTTATTTACCTTTTGACGTATTCATCACTTGTCTACACGTAGACGAGTGACGAATGCGAAGCACTTGTTGAGTCATCGTATGCAAAACGCTTTTAACAAATACAGCATTGAAACGACCGATTACCATGTCGGTAGAGACAATGTACAAAAATGGGGATTTGATGTTCATAATCCTGTCTTCGGTATTAGTGCCGGATTCATTCTACTGTTTCTTATCTCCATCATCTGGGTCGGTCCGGAGATAGCCAAATCTGCACTCGACACACTTAAAAATGGCATTATTCAACATTTTGATGCCTATTTCATGTGGATAACCAATTTCTTCCTGCTCTTTGCTATGGGATTAATGATCTCCCCTTTAGGTAAAATTCGCCTTGGTGGACGAGACGCAACCCCTGATCATTCCAGAATATCGTGGCTATCGATGCTTTTTGCTGCAGGCATGGGCATCGGTTTATTATTTTGGAGTGTCGCTGAGCCAACCGCTTATTATACCAATTGGTGGGGAACGCCCTTTAATGTCGAGGCTTATACACCAGAAGCAAAATCTCTTGCCATGGGTGCAACGTTATTTCACTGGGGGATTCACGGATGGGCGATTTATGCGATTGTCGCCTTAGCATTAGGTTTTTTCTCTTTTAATAAAGGCCTCCCACTCTCCATTCGTTCCGTGTTTTATCCTATTTTTGGTGACCGTGCATGGGGCTGGCTCGGTCATATTATTGATATTATGGCCGTATTAGCCACTTTATTTGGTTTAGCGACTTCATTAGGCTTAGGCGCTCAGCAAGCCACAAGTGGTATTAACTACGTGTTTGGTACCCAAGGTGGGATCGGGATGCAATTTGCCGTGATTGTCTTTGTGACCTTGATTGCCATCATCTCAGTGGTACGCGGTATCAATGGCGGCGTTAAAGTATTGAGTAATATCAATATGGCTTTTGCTCTCGCTTTATTGATTTTTATTATCAGTGTTAGCTTTAATACCACGCTACAATCGATTCCTGCGACCTTCATGGCTTACGTAAAAAACATTCTTCCCCTAAGTAATCCTCATGGTCGTGATGATGAAATCTGGATGCATGGTTGGACGGTCTTCTACTGGGCTTGGTGGATATCATGGTCACCTTTTGTCGGCATGTTTATTGCGCGGGTATCACGAGGCAGGACGGTACGTGAATTTATTCTTGCGGTGGTATTTATTCCAACCTTACTGATCATCGTTTGGATGTCAGTGTTTGGTGGGATCGCTTTAGAGCAGGTCTCTAACCAAATCGGAGAGCTAGGCACACATGGATTAACCGATATTTCGTTAACATTATTCCATGTCTACGAGCAATTACCGCTCGGTAACGCCTTATCGCTGATCTCGATCGTACTGATCCTGATCTTTTTCATTACTTCAGCCGATTCTGGTTCTCTGGTCATCGATAGTATTACCGCAGGAGGAAAAGTGGATGCTCCGGTATTACAACGTATATTCTGGGCAACGGTTGGTGGTTCAATTGCTGCCGTACTACTTTGGGTTGGGGGTTCAGAGGCGCTACAAGCGCTGCAATCCGGCGTCGTCGCCACAGCTCTGCCTTTTAGCTTTGTATTGCTACTGATGTGTGTAAGCTTAATCAAAGGATTAAGAACCGAGCAAGCGCTTTACTCTTAATCCATCTGATCAAAATAAAAAAGCCAGCCACGATTAATGGGCTGGCTTTTTTCTAATTGGAATATCCGCACTCAATATCATTAAGTTAAATAGAGAGATTAATATCGCGGCGATATAAATGAAAAATTAGAAACAACGGAGACAAAAAAACCAGCATCTAGGCTGGTTACTTAAAATATGGAGGCGCGTCCCGGAGTCGAACCGAGGTTCACGGATTTGCAATCCGCTGCATGGCCACTCTGCCAACGCGCCTTTGTATCAGTTTCTATCTTGGCTGATGGTGCCCCGGGCCGGACTTGAACCGGCACGACTCGAAAGTCGAGGGATTTTAAATCCCTTGTGTCTACCAATTTCACCACCAGGGCAACGCAAATTGCGGTATGGCAACACCATCTGCTCTTTCGGGCTTTGCCCTGAGAACGAGGCGTACTTTACCGTATTCCTCAGCAAGGTCAATAAAAAAATGTGATTTATCAATCAAGTGATCAATAAATGAACCATGCAGTATAATAGACAACCGAACCGAACAAAGTTCAAACACCGAGTAGGCTTTATTCTCTAGATTGATGCTTTAAAATAAAAGTAAGATTTCTGCATTACTTGATGATGATGGGGCCAACCACATCATCTCACCCCTCAGCATTGCAGCCTCAATGTATTAGCCCATCAGAATTTTTTTAATTTTTAGACTACCGGACCTTATTCTTTACAACCATTAAGCATAATGAACATATTCAATAATCACTTGATTACCTTCTATTGACACATGCTGAATATCACCATCAATGATCACACGACTGGTTAAACTGATCGCTTGCTGATTATAAGCAGCCGCCGTTTTTAAACTTGGTATCACCATATGGGGTTCAATATGCAAATGTCGACAAAACTGGCTAATAAAAGTCATCGACAAAGGACTATCACCGCGCAGAAGTTGAGAAAACTCTACTTGGGTTAAGTTGAGTCGTTTCGCCATCTGCATCTGAGTTAAATGCATTTTGGCTTTTTGTGACATCCATACGTTGTATAAGGCTTGGCGGTCTTCAGCGCTAAACTCCATTATTTATCCTTTAACGAGTGCAACAGGTAATCATTGCACAGGATGACAAAAAGGCTCCGTGATGATGTCAGTGGGAAGTTAAGGTCTGTTTAAATTTATTTAACTTAATTTTTAATATCACTCGGCCGCTGGCGATAGCTAGCTCATTAAATACATTGATCAAGCGATAAATAGGATGAGCGAGCACTAGAGATATCGATAACCTAACCTCCTTTGCATCACCATACATAGAAAAGAGACACAGCAGAGAAAAAATTTCTCTGCTGTGTCATTCATGATGAAGGGATTTTAAAACCAGCTTGCGAATAAACGTTTGATTCTATCTAAGGTTCGTTTAAACCAACCGCCTTGCTCAACGCTTTCTAAAGCCACCAAGGAAGCTTCACCGACCTTGCGATCATCGACTTGATAAATCACTTTACCAACAATATCACCTTTTTGGATCGGAGCTTGTAAATCCTTATTCATTTCGATCAAGCCACTGAGCTTAGGTAACTCACCTTTAACCACAGTTAAATAGGTTGTCTCAGCGACCCCAACAGGTAACTGATCTTTTTTGCCCATCCACACTCTCGCCTGCTCAATCGGCTCTCCAGCTTGATGAGGCGCTATGGTTTCAAAGAAACGGAAGCCATAGCTTAGCAACTGCTTACTATCGGCTTCTCGGCCTTTAGCGCTATTGGAACCCATAACCACTGAGATTAACCGCATGTTACCATTGGTCGCCGAGGTGGTTAGACTAAAACCAGCCCCGCTAGTGAACCCAGTCTTCATACCGTCAACATTCATGCTCCGATCACGTAATAAACCATTACGGTTATATTGAGTGATGCCATTATAAGTAAACGACGTTTCACTATAGAGCGGGTAAATTTCCGGTAGATCACGAATAATCGCTTGCGCCAGCTTAGCAATATCATAAGGCGTACTGTATAGACCTGAGCTGTCTAAGCCATGAGGATTAGTAAACGCCGTGTTAGTTAGCCCAAGCGTTGCAGCCCAAGAATTCATTAAATCAACAAACGCATTTTCAGAGCCCGCTACGTGTTCTGCGATAGCCACACTCGCATCATTACCAGATTGAACAATCAAGCCGCGATACAAATCCATCATATTGACTTTGGTACCGACCTCAATAAACATTTTTGAGGAATCGGGAAAGTTTCTCGCCCATGCTCTTTGGCTAATCACCACTTGATCATCAGGGCTAATGTTACCCCGCTTCATTTCTTGTCCGGCAACGTATGACGTCATCAGTTTCGTTAAACTCGCTGGATTCAATTTATTATGAGCATTATGTTCAACTAAAACCGTACCCGTATGGTAATCCATCAAGACATAACCTTTCGCAGAAAGCTGCGGAGGATTGGGTACCACAATCGGTGTTGCATCACTTACCAGGGGAATAAAAGACAAGCACGTCGCAGAAACGACAATAGACTTGATATTTTTCATAACTCGCATCCCAAAATCAAAGAGAAAAATAGTATAACTAACTGACTAGATTACCCTGTTTTTCTTTACTCACTCTTACAGTAGTGTAAATGAACGTAACAAGCCTTCCCATACTTAACCACTGGAAAAGCGAAAAGTGCCAATAATTCGTCTTTATCACTGAGAATGTGTGCGTTAGTTAACAAAAAACCGAGTCTGTTGACTCGGTTTGAAAGTAGATGCGCCAAACCACTTAGGCTTTATTTTGATTGGCTGACCATACATACAGCAATTCTAGTGCGATGGTAGCCCCCGCTAGCGCGGTCATTTCACTTTGATCGTAGGCCGGAGCGACTTCAACCACATCCATCCCGACTAAGTTGATACCTTTCAATGCACGAATAATTTTCAAAATTTTATCGGTGTTCAGTCCGCCACACACGGGTGTACCAGTACCTGGAGCAAATGCAGGATCGAGGCAATCAATATCAAAGGTTAAATATACCGGTTTGTCTGCAATGATAATGCGAATTTGCTGCACAATCTCTTCCACCGACATATCGTTGGCTTGCATAGCATTGATAACATTAAAACCATGCCCTTCTTGCTTATACTCAGTGCGAATGCCAATTTGCACCGAATGTTTAGGGGAAATCAATCCCTCTTTCGGTGCATGATAAAACATCGTCCCGTGATCATAAGCACTGCCATTGGCATAAGTATCAGTGTGTGCATCAAAATGAATCAGCGCCATTTCACCGAACTGCTTAGCATGAGCACGCAAAATCGGTAAGGTCACAAAGTGATCGCCTCCGAGAGCCAACAAGGTTTTACCATTTTTGATGATTTCACCCGCAGCCGCTTCAAGGCGATAGGTAAAATCTTCCGCATCGCCACAATCGAACACTAAATCACCAGCATCAATCACTTTCGTCTGGGCAAATAAGTTGAAATCCCATGGGAATTTTTTTCCTTCCCAAGCAAGATTCACTGAAGCACGACGAATCGCATCTGGCCCCATACGAGCGCCAGAACGACCTGAAGTCGCCATATCTAACGGCACACCCAGTACGACCACATCTGCATCGCTATCAATCGGGTTTCTCACATACGGACGACGGACAAAAGTCATCGCATTGGAGTAGAGTGAATAATCAGTTTTCGTAAACAAATCATTCATTTAAAAATCCTCTAAATAAGTATAACCACTCAAGCCTTGCTCTAGCTCTGCTAAAACAATCTCTTGCTCTGCGGCCGCCACACGTTGGCTGACCAATTGACGGTAATTAGCACGAATCGCATCAACATCAATATGCACATAGCGCATCATGTCTTCTACGGTATCGCCTTCATTGATCGAGGTAATTTCCGCATCTCCGCTGTCAGTAATATTGACCACCACACTGTGGGTATCACCAAACAGGTTGTGCATATCACCCAAAATCTCCTGATAAGCACCCACTAAGAAAAAGCCCATTAAATACGGTTTATCCTTTGACCAAGCCGGTACCGGAAGGGTAGTTTCAATCCCCTGCCCCTCAACGTACTGCTCAATCGCACCGTCTGAATCACAGGTGATGTCTAGCATGACGGCACGGCGATCTTCAACATTTTGTAAATCGGACAAAGGAAGCACAGGGAACACTTGATCAATACCCCATGCATCCGGTAATGATTGAAATAAAGAGAAGTTGACAAAGAATTTGTCCGCTAATCTTTCTTGCAGTTCATCAAGAATGGGGCGATGGAAACGGTTCTTAGTGCTCATTTTCAAGCGTAATTCATAGTAAATACGCAGTGAAAGCTGCTCAATCCATGCACGGTGTTGTAAGTTGATCACACCCGAAGCAAACAGAGTATGCGCTTCTGATAAATCACTTTGCGTATCATTATAAATTTCAATTAATGCACGTGCATCGGTACCTTCACGTAAGGTTTCCCAACTACGCCACATATTTTGCATCAGCACCGGCGCATCCGTTTCTGGCTCGCTGATCTGCTCAGGCATATACGCTTCAGTACCAATAACATTGGTAATCAACACCGCGTGGTGAGCGGTGATTGAGCGACCGGATTCAGAGATAATGATCGGTTTCGGTTGCTCATACAGATTACACATATCGGCCACAACATTGACAATGTTACGTGCATATTCTTGTAAACCATAGTTCATCGAGTTCGATGATTGGCTTCGCGTACCATCATAATCAATCGCTAAACCGCCGCCGACATCAAAGTAATCGATCTGCGCACCAAGCTCTCTGAGCTCACAATAAAAACGAGCAGCTTCATTGACCCCATTACGTACGTCACGAATGTTGGCCATTTGTGAACCTAAATGGAAGTGCACCAGTTGCAAAGCTTCAAGTTGATTTTCAGCTCGCAGACGCTCGACCACTGTTAACACTTGTGAAGCTGCTAAACCAAATTTGGATTTTTCACCGCCACTGGATTGCCATTTACCCGCCCCTTGCGACGCTAAACGAATACGGAGCCCTAGACGAGGTTTCACGCCAAGACTCTTGGCTTCTTTTAGGATCAGGTCGAGTTCTGAAAGCTTCTCCAAGACGATGAAAACTTTGTGACCTAATTTTTCACCGATTAACGCTAAACGAATGTATTCGCGATCTTTATAACCATTACAAACGATCACTGAACTGGCTTGTTGCGCCATCGCTAGCACGGCGAGCAACTCGGGTTTACTGCCTGCTTCAAGGCCCAATTGCTTAGTTTCGAGTTCAGCTTGACTGGCTAATATTTCGTCCACTACTTCTTTTTGTTGGTTCACTTTAATCGGATAGACCAACAAATATTTATTAGGGTAATCACACTCTTCAATCGCTTGATTAAAAGCGTCACAAATATTGTGCACACGTTGGTGCAGAATCTGTGGGAAACGAACCAATACCGGAAGATTAAGATTACGAGCTTCAAGTTGTTTGACTATCGAGCTCAATGCGGTCGGATGAGCATTATCCTTTCTTGGTGACACGGTCACTTCACCATGGTCATCAATGCCATAAAAACCTTGGCTCCAATAATGAACATTGTAGTCCGCACGAACACGATCTAATTTGGATGATTTTTCCACTTGATATCTCACAAAAACAGAGAGAATGTAGTGACAGCCACATCATGCCATCACACCTGACACCCTAAATGTCACGCGCTTTATCGGTGAAAAGAGAGGGTGTGTCTAATGATAATAATTTGTCGTTAAGACAAGCTTTAGTTATGGCTAGCACCAATGAGCAAAAATCATAAAAACCTCCGTATTCCATCGCTCCATAGACAGTCAATGAACGCCTTTCATCGATTAGAGAAGCCTGAGCCATTTGGTTGTTAAATCGCCAAAATTATCCAAATCGCTATCGCGGCTTTAAGTACCAAAGGACAATCTTAATTGTGGTTGATTAACGCATTGAAGTTTTTGTTACTGTACAGCGATTCAAAATCGGGCTCTTCAAGAATTAAATCGCGCATTGAAGGGCTTATCTCTATCGCCCGTTGAATATCTTCCAACGCTTGTTCATCTGCGCCTAAACGAGCATAAGCACACGCGCGCTGATACAACGCTGGCCCGTTATCGTCATCGAGTTCTAACACTCGGTTACATAAACTCATCGCCCAGTGATATTCTTGCATTTCCATAACGGCATCAGCTTTATAGGTTAACGCTTCGAGATCGCCAGGACGAATTTTGAGGATTTCGTCATACACTTCAATTCGCTGTTCTGCCGTCTGCACACTTTGCGATCTCAGCCATAAATTATGGATCTCATTAATCACTTCAATTTCACGGTTATTGTCAGTGATAATCCGGCTTTTGCGCTTTAAATCTTGCTCTAAAGCGACAAACTTACGTTCATATTCTTGAGCGATTTT
The DNA here is from genome assembly GCF_000176155.1 of Vibrio metschnikovii CIP 69.14. Lineage (GTDB taxonomy): Bacteria > Pseudomonadota > Gammaproteobacteria > Enterobacterales > Vibrionaceae > Vibrio > Vibrio metschnikovii. The sequence continues at coordinate 308,605 of NZ_ACZO01000007.1, forward strand.
ATTAATGCTTTTATCGGCCATCTCCCGAGTATTATGTTTTACTTCACGCAGCGATTGCCAACCAATTAAAGCCACTAAAGAAGCCACACCAGCAATGACATAGAAAAAGTAAGTCACGGTAACATTAGAATAACTCAGTGACCGATCGGCGACGGACAATTCACGGTCGGTAATTTGAATGGTTAAGCGACGTTCTAAATCTTGTTGATCCTGACGTAATGCTCTCAATTCATCGAGGATGTAACGTTCGACTAATGGCCTATCCAAAAGTGACGATTCTGAATATGGCGGCTCACGATCTTCCTGTGCCCAAGCGACTGACCCTATCAGCATCACCATGGCAAAGATTATTCGGTAAATGTGTCGCACGTACTACGCTCCTTACTGTTTTACTGCCACGTTTCGTTTAGCGGTTGATTTGGCTTACAGTGATGTAGATATTAACGGCATGATTTCGACTTTCACATGATCATCAGAATCATAGAAATACACACCCTGTTCATCCACCACTCACCTTATATGACTTAGAGATGCCAATGGAAAAGATTTCAACTCAAAGCATCAAAAACCAAAAAACAGGCATATTTTTTATAATTAAGCACCAACATTAACAAATTTAAGTCAAAAAATCATCAAGGTGCTTAAAAGGCAGCATGAAAAGTGTTTCGAACTCTATCAATACTTCCTTTATCCTGCCTCCACGAAAAGAATTCGATTGAAATTCCGTGTATTTCAGTTATTTTCACTGCCATTTAATGGGGTCATCCTAAATCACTTGTCGTGGCAGGTAGGCGGCAGGTAAGAGTCGAGCATGACTCTCATCATCTCTATAAACATAGATAGATAAACCATACGTTGGAGAGCAATGAACGTAGCCAGCATCGCTGCGTTTCAAGTAGGAAGAGGATAACTGTATTATGCAAGTGCTTTCTTTATTACAAGATAACTACCAATGGGCACTCTCTGTGCTCATCTTACTGCTCTATCCTAAACTGGTTTTTTTGAGTTTGCGGATATTGGATAAAACCGTTGGGCAACGGGAAGATAGTGACCGATTACAGCGGGTTAAATGGCTACTCAAAACCTCGCTTTTTGTGATGATTCTCTTAGGGATCATGATGATCTGGGGGATCGAACTACGTGGGCTGTTGGTGATCGGCTCTTCGCTGTTTGCTTTGATCGGGGTGGCTTTATTCGCAAGCTGGTCTTTACTCAGTAATATTACCTCCTTCTTAGTGCTGTTTATCCAAAATCACTGCCGAATCGGATCTTGGGTAAAAATCATCGATGGGGGTAATTTTATCGAAGGACGATTGGTAGATATGACGCTATTTAATGTCGTACTCGAAACCTTAGACGGTAATCGAGTTCTCTATCCGAATAATTTATTTATTGTTCGTCCAGTTGTGGTTCTCGCTAAAGCTCCCGAAAAAAGTGCCAAAAAAATACAAAAAAAACAATTACCGAGAATAACCACGTCGAATCATTGATGAGGACTCATCACTACATTGATCAAAGGCTGAATAATCAGCCTTTGATGTCCAAACTGTGTATCGCCGAACGACTCGGCGTTAGCAACTATGCATTAGCACCTACGCGTTAGCGATTTGTCGATGCCCTTCTTCAAGATGAACAAAATCAACCAGATCATCCCCTGACACTTGATACGCTTGCCCAAAACCTTTCACAAACAATCCATGCTCTGGCTTTAAGCAAAATAGTGAGAAGTCTTCAAGTTGACTGAGGTTATCAATAATGTCACCAAACCGCTGTTGCATTTGTTCAATCACCTGTTGCCATAGTGGAGAGTGACGTTCAACCATACTGGCCTGTGCATCAAACGTTAACCGCTTACGAGCAAACAGCTGTTTAGCCGTCGATTCATCTTCAATCATCATGATCGATACTTGAGGGTTGACCGCTAAATTACGCGCATGACGCGCAATATGAGAAATCAGAATAAAGTAGCCTGCTTGATTTTGTACAAAGGGAGCATAACTTACATTTGGTTTACCTTGTGCATCAACCGTCGCGAGCTGTAATGTCGTGCGCTGTTGACGAAACTCTTTAATTTCTGGCTCTAAACGGCCTTGTAGTCTTTCTTGTTTAACTTGCTGTTCCATTGACGTTCTCCTTACCAGGCGATTATTTAAATTGTTGTTGCATCGTTTGAAAACGATCGACCTGCTGAGCGATAAGCTCTCGCTTGTCATCGCGGCCTAAATAAATCTTAAAAATAGAATCCCCCTGCTGAGTGAAAAAACCAAAATAGTGGCTCTCTCGCCCCATAAAAGGTTTACTGACCAAAGCAACGTGATCAATCAACTCTAATTTTAAGTGGCCATGAAGTTGGCCTGGTTGCCCCAACAAGTTGTAGTAACCACGCGCCATTTTACCCTTAGGTAACGGGGCTTTGATTTCAAAAATAGAGCCAAATGACTGCACGATAGTGGTCACGTTTGTCCCCCAATCAGCAATCTCCGTTAATACCATCTGCGCATCATCACCCGAGAGCAGGGTAACCATTTCGCTAGGAAAAGCAGACACGACAGCAAATTCACTCACGCCTAAACGTTCAGCAATCTGTGCTGGGAGTAATGCGGGCTCATCATTTAATAACTGCGCCACTTGGTGTGATAATTGTTCCATTTTGTTATCCAATACAATTACGTGAGTACCTCAACGCGGCTAAGAATAATTAGACACAAACGATAATGCAATTGATAATTGATATTGTTTGTATTATGAGTAATAATTTGCGCTCTTGAAACCAGAAATAGCCAATACCGCGGCAGCTTCACGTAGGCTGGGTATAACGTGGCCCATTTAGTTAATGAGCAGCATTATGAAATTGTCCATACCTTTTATTCGGCGACTTGCCAGTGTTTTATTCCTCTTGTGCGCTCATCATTTATCGGCAGCGGAGCGTGTGATCAGTGCAGGGAGCAGTGTTACTGAACTTATCTTTGCGTTAGGTGGACAAGATCAGCTCATTGCGGTTGATGTAACCAGCAATGAACCGCGCACGCGTGAATTACCTCAAGTGGGTTATCACCGACAGCTCTCGGCAGAAGGCTTGTTAGCGTTGAATCCAACCCAATTAATTGGCTCAGAGGAAATGGGACCAGAAAGTACCCTACGCCAGCTACGCTCTGCAGGTGTCAAAGTCAATATCATCAACAGTGATCCTCATCCGCAAGGTTTGCTTGAACGTATCGACCAAATCGCCCAGTTAATTGACCGCCAATCGGTAGCGAAAACATTAAAACATCAAGTGAATGGGACATTAGAGCAACTTAAAGAGGGACAGCCTGATCAATCGCCACTCAAGGTGCTATTTTTACTGCTCCATGAAGGGCGAGCAGCCAACGTCGCGGGCTCAAATACCATTCCTGATACGCTGATCACTTTAGCTGGCGCTCGTAATCCTGCTGCGGAGATGATTTCAGCCTATAAACCCTTATCGATGGAAGCGCTGATCACCATGCAGCCAGACGTTATTTTGGTCAGCGGCCGTAGCTATGATCAGCTCGGCGGAGCAGAGGCGATTCTAGAAGCACTGCCGATGTTAAAAGCGACACCTGCGGGTATCCATCAACGCATCATTACCATTGATGGTCATGCACTCGTCGGCGGCGTCGGCCTGAAAACCATTCAAGAAGCACTGCGTTTGCAAGCGCTGCTCTATCCAAAGGGATAATAGCCGTGTTACGTCATGTGCCTATTCATCTATTACTTATTGCCTTAGCGCTAAGTTTGGGAATATTAAGTTTAGCTTCCATTACCGTTGGACCTATGTCGATCAGTTTTCGAGATAGCCTATATAGCTTACTATTTCGCTCTGATGATATTGCGACTCATATTAATCTGGTTATTCACCAAATTCGTCTCCCACGCACTCTCCTGTGTTTATTGGTTGGCGCAATATTAGCGCTCTGCGGGGGTTGTTATGCAGGGCTTGTTTCGTAACCCTCTCGCTGAACCAGGGATCATTGGGGTATCTGCAGGTGCGTCATTAGGCGCAGCGCTCGCCATTGTATTACTCGCCTCTTTTGAATTGAATGCCACATGGATGAACATGTTCACGCTCCCCTTGTGTGCTTTTATCGGCGGAGTATTAACAACGTTACTGGTTTATCGACTAGGCACCAGTCAATTGGGAACTTCAGTGACCATCATGCTATTGGCTGGCGTAGCGATCAGTGCGCTTTCTGGGGCAGGGATTGGCTATTTAAATTTTCTGGCTGACGATCAAATGCTGCGTGATCTAACCCTATGGTCGATGGGTTCATTTGCTGGCGCTAATTGGCCACAAATCTATTTGTGTCTATTCGCACTGGGAATATTAGCTTATTGCTTTCATCGTCGAGCGATGGCACTGAATGCGCTTTTGCTGGGTGAATCGGAAGCTCGCCACCTAGGTATTGGCACTCAGCAACTCAAGCGAGCGCTGATCATACTCTGCGCCGCAGGCGTTGGTATCACGGTCAGCGTGGCTGGGATGATTGGTTTTGTCGGCTTGGTCGTGCCCCATTTAGGGCGTATGCTCGTTGGCCCTGATCATCGATATTTATTACCCGTCTCCGCTCTCCTTGGTGCATTATTGCTGACTTGCGCCGATATGTTTGCCCGAGTTGCGGTTGCACCAAGTGAATTACCGATCGGGATTGTCACAGCACTCGTCGGTGCTCCCTTTTTTCTCTATTTACTGTTTAAACAAAAAGGGAAACTGTTTTAATGCTTACTCCAGCGATTCAAGCGCATCACTTAACGGTCTGTTTTCATTCAAAATCGATATTAAAAGATATCAATCTTGAACTCCATCATGGCGAAGTCACTGCTTTACTTGGTCCTAATGGTGCGGGGAAAAGTACCTTATTGAAAGCGTTAAGCGGCGAGATTGACACCCACTCTCACATTCGTTTCTTCGGCCAACCTCGCGAAAACTGGTCAGCAAAGACCTTAGCAAAACATGTCGGTATTTTACCGCAAAGTAGCTCGTTAAACTTTCCATTCACAGCTCAAGAAGTGGTCGAACTTGGTGCGATCCCGCTTGATATTGGTCATCGACAAACTCGGCAATTAGCGCGTTATTATATGCAAAAGACAGATGTTTTACCGTTAGCTAATAGGCTCTATCCTGAACTCTCAGGCGGAGAAAAACAGCGTTTACATTTAGCAAGAGTGCTCACCCAACTGCATCAATCCGGTGCGCAAAAAGTCTTAATGCTTGATGAACCAACTTCTGCATTGGACTTAGCTCACCAACACAAAACCTTGCTTATCGCTCGTCAGTTAGCTCGTGAAGAACAATGTGCCGTCGTGATTGTCTTACATGATTTGAACTTAGCGGCGCAATACGCCGATCGGATGATAATGCTCCATCAAGGACACATTGTCTGTGATGCTCCACCGTGGCAAGCTCTGAGCGCCGAGATGATCAAGCAGATCTATGGTCATGATTCGATGATAGCACCACACCCAACGTTAGATTTTCCGATGGTCTACCCAGTTTAATCAAGCTCACTCATCGCAATGATCGATTTACCAATCAACCACTCTAATTGTTGGCGACTCTGTGGTCCCCATTTGTCATCAACCAGCTTATAAAGCCGAGTCATCATTTGCGCTGAAAAAAACTCGGCACGCTCCGCCATGACCACATGTTGAAACAATAAACGCAGTGTTGCCATAAAAGCCGGAGTTGTGCGCAGCGCCTTCAACCAGCTTTCTGCAAATTCATTCAACCCTTGTTCTAGCTCTAAATGTTCCGTGAATTGGTGAAAAATTTTGCTTTCTAACGCTAACGCAAAATCGGTTTTCTTGGGGAAGTGATGACTAATACCCGTTCTCGAAACCCCAGTCTGCTGACTTAATGTGGTATAAGACATTTTGTCGTATCCCAACCTGAGCAGTTGATCGATAACGGCATCCATAATTCTTTGAATCGTAATTTCAGTATCTTCTTTACTACGTTTTGGCATGGCTCATGCTCTTCATCAAAGGGTGATTATTCGGCTAGATAGTTCAAAGACTGTTGTTCTTGCGAGGTTAAATAGTCAGCAAACCGTCGGGATCATCTTACAAAGTCTTAATGAAGACAATGAAACCGGTAGCATTATGACAAAAAACTGTCACTCATTCGCACAAACTCTTGACGCATATCACAAGATATTGCCACGTACTCATCGTTCATCTACGCTTCACTGACTACTCAATCATAGTATGAATAATTGATTTATCTAGATTATGCCCAGATAACCACTTCAACTGATATCAACATTAACCAATTCCATCGCAAGCGGATATTAAGTGGTAAGCAACATCATAGCAGGCTAAAATAGCCTTAGTTTTTATAAGAGGATAATGAGATGACCAATCAATGCTACGTAGAAGATGAAGTATGTGAAGCCTGTGGTGTTGCCGGAGAAATGGGATTTATCATTAAAGAAGGTGACGAAGTTGCCGAAGTCACCATTTTTGCGACCGAACAAGATTTACTTCAACAAGAGTTTGATAAATACCTACAACTCGCTCAACAAGTGTGTGCCAACGTTGAATATCAAATTCTTCCTACTCAAGAAGCCAATAAACTGCATGCTCAATTCAAGTTTGAAGTCAGTGCGGAAAAGTTGATTTTTGAGCTTAAGTCGCGTTCATTATTCCGCTAAAGTGCTCAGGTGAGCGATCACTCGCTCGCCTGATACCCGCAGCAATACAAAGGTACAACCATTCATTGAAAATCCGCAGCATTAGACCGATACTTTTACCGTGGTCACCAATACAAGGATGTCAGCCATGCGGCGCTGGTTACTGGGTGTATTGAGCTTACTATGCGCACTGCCTTTGCTCGCCATCCCTCTTGATTATTATAAAATACTCAACCATTTGGATAATTATGGTAACCTCAATTTACGCAATAAACCTTATACTGAATTGCCTAATGGCCTTGAAGTCAAAGGCAACCTTAATATTGCGCAAACCTCGATTAAACGTCTGCCTCCTCAACTTCGCGTAGAAGGCAGTTTGGAAGCGAGTAATAGCCAACTGCAACGTATCCCTCGCGGAACCTTTATTCGTGGTTATGCGAATCTACTCGGCTCACAAATCACCCGTTGGCCTGCTGGCGTTAATGTCGGAGGGTACATCAATTTGACCGATACCCCGCTTGAGCAGCTACCGCCAAGGTTGGTCGTTAAGGGAGATCTAAGCGTCGTCAGAACCCCGCTAACCGAACTTCCAGAAGGCTTGGTCGTTCAAGGTGATCTGTATATTGGCGGCTCCCAGATCACCCGTTTTCCAGACACCATGACGGTCAATGGCAACATCTTTTTAGGAGGGAATCAGATTCAACAATGGCCGACCAATCTTACCTTAGGCGGAGCCGTCGCCCGATAAGGATTAGCTTGGCTGAAATGAATTAAGGTTGCTCACCTAAAATCAATTGACACAGTTGTTGATACTGTTCAACTTGACTGGCAAATAGAGTCTCAATAATTAGCGCTTCTTTTACCCCTGATAGACGGCGCTTTCGTGCCTCACGCACCAATAATGCCAAATGATACTCTTTACTGATCCCAAGATGGCTGTCTGGCGTCCATTGACTCAATACTTGGCTTAAACCGGTGAGTTTGAGTTTGGGTTCAAAGTTTTGTACTTCATACTTCAGCACTTGCAATAAATGAGGATACACTGGAGTTGTAGAGACAGGCTGTTGTAAGCGTTGTAAAATACTGCTGCTCAAGTCATTGTGTCTAATCGTTCCAGCCTGCGAAGGAAACGGACAGCGCAAGCGCACTGAAAAATCCACTCGTGTGATTTGAGTATTCGGAAAAAAAGTTAATGCACACAAGCAATCGATGGGGATCCATAATGCTTGGTGGGCTTCTATGGCGTATTCATGTTTGCCAAGTCGAAATAAGACTAAACCGTGATTCACTTGGATTAAGCTATGCTTACTCGTTCGTTTTCGCGCCGTCACTTGCAAATAAGGAAAAGTACAAGTTTCAGATTGAATCGCGTAGTTCATGGTTGGCCTCATGCATTTTAAGGGCGCTAAGAGTAACGCTTCTTGATAAAAAAGCCAACTGAACTGAACCTTATCAGACTGATTCTGGTCTGACCTTGTAAATTATGTGCTTATGATAGCTGCGAGTCACTCAGAGTATGCGTAGAATAGGCGAGCTTTTTATTTGATGTACAATACTATGACCTCAACCAACGATCCTTATTTAGATATACGTCCTTATAATGACGATGAAATTCCTGCGGCGCTTGACCGTTTAATCAATGATGAAGAATTTATCTCGGCGATTTTGCAGCACCGTTTTGCTCACCAACCTGCTTGGCTCAGACCACTATTGAGCCCTATCGTAAAAATCTATTTGAAATTTAAGTGGGCCAAACTGACTTCGGTTGAAGCCATTCAGCTAGAGGTAAAGAAATATCTCGATCAAACCTTGGAACATACCACCAATGGCGTTACTTATAGTGGGCTTGATCAATTAGATAAAAATCGCTCTTACCTTTTTATCTCTAATCATCGCGATATCGCCATGGATCCTGCGTTAGTTAATTATGGTCTGCATAAAAGCGGCCATCGAACGGTACGCATTGCGATTGGCGATAACTTATTGAAGAAACCCTGTGCCACGGAATTAATGCGTCTGAATAAAAGCTTTATCGTGCAACGTTCTGCTAAAGGACCGCGCGAAATGATGAAGATGCTCGGTACGCTATCAGGCTACATTAAGCACTCGCTGGAGACGGGCAACTCGATCTGGATCGCCCAGAAAGAAGGACGGGCCAAAGATGGTAACGATTTTACTGATGCAGCGATTTTAAAAATGTTTCATGTCGAAGGACGTAAACAAAAAGTTGATTTTGCTGAATATATGCAATCACTTAATATTGTACCGGTATCAATTGCTTATGAAAATGACCCTTGCGACGTCGCCAAAGCACGCGAACTGTATGAAAAAGCGACTCACGGCCAATACCAAAAAGCCGAATTTGAAGATATTGAAAGCATTATTCAAGGGATTGTTGGCGAAAAAGGACGAATCCATGTTGCCTTTGGTGACGTAATTAGCGAGCCTTTTGCTACTCCAGAAGCCTTAGCCGATGAAATTGATCGCCAAATTCACGCTAATTATCGTCTCTATCCAATCAACTACTTGGCGGCGAATGTCGACCACGAGGAGATACAGGATGAGCATAAAGTGCAACTGGAAGCGAAGTTAGCTCAACTCCCTGTTGATGCTCAACGTTATTTGCTCGACAGTTACGCCAATCCTGTACGCAATAAAGCTTAATTGTTGTCCACTTAATCGAGCCACTCCTGACATTTCAAGAGTGGCTTTTTCTTTTGGCCTGTCGCCGATTTATGAGCTTATTACTTCAATATCGGTTTCAGGAACACTGCAACACGCCAATACTTTACCAAGATGGCGTTCATGATCGGGCAAAGCCAATGACTCCGGTTGTTCAACACGACCCGACTGCACCGTCACTTTACAAGCGCCACAAAAACCTGCGCGACAACTGTTGGCCACTTTTAAACCCGCTCGCTCGGCTTGCTCAAGCAACGTGGTCTGGTTATCGCCTTGAAACGCCTTTCCATCGAGTGTGATGGTGAGGGGCTGATACGCTCGATTAACCGATGGTGTCACCGTAAAGACCTCCTGGTGATAAGCCGTTTCTGGGACACCCAGTTTCAGCAACAGGTTTTTCGCTTTTTGCATAAATCCATCTGGCCCACAGACAAAAACCTGCCTCTGTATCACATTCTCTATTTTTTTGAGATGAGATAAGGATAGGCGTCCTTTTAAAGCAGGCCAATCGATAGAAGGCTGAGTCAAACTGATCATCAGCGTTAAGCCCGAATGAGCAGAGCGTAAAGCGTCTAGCTCATCACGAGCGGGAATATCGGCTTCACTACGGCATTGGTGATAAAATACAATATCTTGCATCATTTGGTGGTCCGCTAAATAACGCAGCATCGATAACATCGGCGTAATGCCACTGCCCGCAGACAAGAATAATAGCGGCTGAGATAAATGCTCATCGCGCAAATGAAAATTTCCCTCAACAGATTGGGCGACTAAACTCTCCCCCACCTGAAGATGTTCCAATAACCAATGAGACACTTGCCCACCATCGATCGCCTTAACGGAAATCGCTAAACGCCCCGGCCGAGAAGGGCTTGAAGAAAGCGTATAGCGACGATGATGCACTTTACCGTCAATAATCACTTCAATCGGTAAATGTTGGCCGGGGAAATACTCGGGGAAATCACTGCGTTGTGGCTCTAACCAAAAAGTCACAAAATTATTGGCGATAGTCTCGCGTTCAACGCAACGCATTTGATAGTGGCGCTGTCCTTGGTCAAGGTAGTGCTCTTTTTCTTTGTATTCCAAGACTTCGATCGGATCATTAACCGAGATCATTCCTTCATTTTTGGCAATCAAGTTTTGACCGAAAAACACGCCGCCGCGTTGATTGGCGCGAAATTGAGCTAAGGTTCTTAACGGTTCCGTACTGGGGCGAAACTGCCCCGTACTCATATCAACCGTGGTCAAAATACAGCGTTCACAGGGTTTGACCAGTTCAAATTCAACCTGACCAATTCTGATCCGCTTCCAGCTATCTTCGATGAAAGGCTCACCGCCAGAAACGACCAAGTTGGTTCGAAATTGCGTCATGCTATGTCGCTCTGGGCTACGGCGGTTCAACTCATCCAACGACGCTTGGCTAATTAATAACAGGGGATAACCATCAGCAAAGCTGACATTGCTGCCGACTTTCTCGCGTACTCGATTGGACTGCTCACCTGTAAAGAGTAATTCAACCCGCTGACCCAACGCAGCACTGAACCAATCATCCGCTTCGTCGGTGGTGGTATAAGCGGTAAAATTATCATCCCAGACTTGAGCCTGCGCCACTTGGCGTTTAAACGTACTATAACGCAGCGTTAAGGGCTCACGACCTGGCGCAGTAAAAATCAATCCATCGGCGGTTAATGCTGAGCGAATCGCCACCATAGCTGGGTACTTTCGCGCCGTTACCATACTGCCATCCGCCAAAGCAACCATGAAACGGCGATCAAACATCAACCCTTGTTTTTCAACCCAAGCCGTAGACAGCGATAAACCTGCCGTCGATTTGACGGGATAAATACTAATTTGTGAAAGCTGCACAGCCGACATGGTGATTCCTTATTGGTATTTTTATTGACGCTAAGCCTAACGGAAAAGCGAGGGAAATAAAAAGCCGAAAACAAAGAAAAAGATGATATTAAACCACTTTTCCTCTATCATCCTGTCGCCTAAACGGAAGCGTTTGCGTCATAAGTACGTGAACATGGTTTAGGCTCCAATCATTCAACTTTTCCATGGTGGGAGCAATTCATGACAACCTTTACCCTGACTCGTCCCGACGACTGGCATGTTCATCTACGCGATGGTGATGTTTTACAAGATACGGTTCGAGACATTAGCCGCTATAACGGACGTGCACTGATCATGCCCAACACCGTCCCACCAGTCACCACGACTGATATGGCTCTTGCCTATCGTGAACGCATCTTAGCGGCTAAACCTCGCGCTCACTTTCAACCCTTAATGACTCTGTATCTCACCGACAATACTTCGCCTGATGAAATCCGTAAAGCCAAAGCATCCGGTGCGATTGTAGCGGCGAAACTTTACCCAGCCGGTGCGACTACCAACTCTGACTCTGGTGTCACTGACCCGAAAAAAATCTACCCAGTTCTACAAGCGATGCAGCAAGAAGGATTACTGTTATTGGTGCATGGCGAAGTAACGACACAGGATGTCGATATCTTTGATCGCGAAAAGACCTTTTTAGAGACCGTATTAGCGCCTATCGTCAACGACTTCCCAAACTTAAAAATTGTCTTAGAACACATTACGACCGCAGAAGCCGTCGCCTTTGTCAAACAAGCTGGGGAGAATGTCGCCGCGACGATCACCGCACATCACTTACTGTTCAATCGTAACCACATGTTGGTCGGCGGCATTCGTCCACATTTCTACTGTTTACCAATACTCAAACGAGCAACCCACCAAGACGCCCTAGTTGCCGCGGCCACCTCTGGCAATAAAAAATTCTTTTTAGGCACTGATTCCGCGCCCCATGCACAAGGCCAAAAAGAGTCCGCGTGTGGCTGCGCAGGATCATACACCGCGCACGCCGCTCTTGAGCTGTATGCCGAAGTGTTTGAGAAACAAGCTAAGCTTGAAAACCTCGCCGCATTTGCCAGTCATAATGGGCCTGATTTTTATGGCTTACCCCGTAATACGGATACTGTGACGTTAACTAAGCAAGCTTGGTCCGTGCCTAATACGATGCCGTTTGGCAACAACATGGTCGTTCCAATACGAGCTGGTGAATCTATTCACTGGACGGTGAAATAAACCGAGACACCAATTGCAGTACCCGCTTATAACGCTTAAGCTCATGACTTTTCTAACTCTCATTAGGGAAAGTCATGACTACTGCTTATCGTTACCCCATTGGCACACGCGGTCAACCATGGACCGAACAAGAACGTCAGGCTTGGCGTGCACAAACTAAGATTCAGCGCCCTTATCAAGCGGTGGTGGAGGCGATTAATGCTTTATCGGAGCAATTTTGTGTTGAGCAATACGGCGCACTGTCTTACGACCCTGAGCGATATCCGCTGCTGTGTGTTAAAACTCAGCCTTGGCATACGGATAAACCAACCCTTTTAGTCACTGGCGGAGTACATGGTTATGAAACCAGTGGTGTTTTTGGTGCTCTACAATTTTTAACCGAACAGGCTTACCGCTACGCGGAACAGATGAATATTGTCGTAGTTCCTTGCGTCAGTCCTTGGGGGTACGAAACGATTCAACGCTGGAACCCCAATGCGTTAGATCCTAATCGTTGTTTTTATCCAAACAGTCCAGCAGAAGAGTCGGCTTCCCTGATGGCGCTGGTCGACAAACTACCGGCGATACTTGCCCATATTGACTTGCACGAAACCACCGACAGTGATGAAAACGAATTTCGCCCCGCATTAGCGGCGCGCGATGGTGTCGATTATCAGCCGGGGCATATTCCTGATGGCTTTTATACGGTAGGAGACAGCGAGAATCCGCAGTTGGATTTTCAAGCTGCAATTATTGAGTCGGTACGCCAAGTCACTCACATCGCGCCCGCCGATCAACAAGGTGAGATTATTGGCTCACCGGTTATCCAAGAAGGGGTAATTGTTTACCCAGTAAAAGAACTCGGCTTATGCGCTTCAGTCACAAATAGCCAGTACTGCTCAACCACCGAAGTGTACCCAGACAGTCCACGGGTCAATAGTGACGACTGTAATGCGGCTCAAGTGGCAGCGATCGTGGGCGCTTTAAACTATTTATACCCAAAAACTATTCATACCCAAGCGACTTGAAGTTGCAGGTAAGCGGCAAGTGAGTGAATCCCCATGAGCATAGGCAAATCATGTGATTGGGGTGAACGAACGTAGCCAACACTGCTGCCACTTCAAGTCGGAAGCGGATACTGGCTTGATAAGCTTAAGACAGCAATCGGTTCTTATACTGCTCCGGCGTTTGTCCGGAGTATTTTTTAAACATACTAATAAAGGGACTGGCCTGATTGTAGCCCAAGGTTAATGCTACTTCTTTGACCGATTGTCCATGACGCAATAACTCCATCGAATGCAAATAACGCACTCGCAATCGCCATTCGGTAAAACTCATGCCTAATTCTGCCTGACAATAACGGGCTAACGTTCGCTCGGTAGTATGGATACGCTGTGCCCATTGCGAAAGTGTTGTTTCATCGGTTGGATTTTCTTCAATCGCTTTGAGTATCGGCGACAAATATTTGTGATGACTAGAAGGCAGGAAATGGTGCTGCGTCTCCTGCGTGGCTAATTGATCGAGTAACACTTGTACTAAACGCTGATCTTCACGACGGGTTGCGACACTCACTGAGCGCTGACGAAAGTCATCAATGATCGCCGAAACAATCGGGGTGACTTTAATTAGACTGGTTTTTTGTGGGAAACCTTCGGTCATTTCAGTCGCAATATTTAACGAACAGTACGCTAACGGACGTCGGTTATAACTTTTATGGCGGATCCCTGCGGGTACCCAAATAGCCAGATGGGGCGGAGCCAAAAAACGTACTTCTTCTGCCTCCATCTCAAGAATACCTCCGGAAATTAACTGCACTTGCCCCCAAGCATGGCTATGCTCTCGAGTCTCCGTATTAGAAAGAAAAGCCTCAAAATTCATGAATACTGCTGACGGAGCCTGCTCAATAGACAGGGAGGGATGAAGGTTTCTGCTGCGTTGATTCAAACTTGTCTTCCTATCGCTCAAAGTGTCTTTTTAAAGATATATATAATCATAGAGACCTGTCAAACTATAGCCAACAATAACCGACTCTGAGGCAGCGATGATTTATTTTCTCCCTTTGTTCACCGTGCTGATTTGGGGTGGCAATACCATTATCAATAAGATGGCCGCCAGTACCATAGAGCCAAGCGCAATGAGCTTTTATCGCTGGTTGCTCGCGATGCTGATCTTAAGTCCTTTTTGTTTACCAACCGTTATTCGGCAGCGTCACATCATTCAGCCCTATTTGCCCAAGCTCGCTGGCCTAGCATTACTGGGCATGGTGTTGAATCAATCTTTAGGCTATTACGCGGGATTAACCACCAGCGCTTCAAATATGTCACTCATCACCTCATTGGTGCCGCTATTGAGTGTGTTTATTAGCGTTCCCTTGCTCAATAAACGCATTTCTGGCTTGAGTATTACTGGAGGTCTGCTGTCATTGGTCGGTCTTGCATTAATGCTCGGTCAAGGCGATGTGTTATTTTTCCTTCATCAATCGATCACTCCCGGAGACGGTTTAATGGTCTTGGCGGCGCTGGTGTATGCTTTGTATTGCGTACTGCTCAAACGCTGGAAGATGCCACTAAGTAGCTGGACGATCATCTACTTACAAGGCGTATTAGCCGTATTCATGCTGATTCCATTATGGTTGACCAGCGAACAACTTCTGCCTACCGAAGGGTCATTGCCACTCATCGCTTACGCTGGTATTGCCGCTTCACTGCTTGCACCATGGATGTGGGTAAAATCGATTGATGCCATTGGTGCCGATTCATCGGCGATGTTTATGAATTTATTGCCAGTGGTCGCTGTGACATTAGCCGCCACCTTGTTGGGTGAATACATTCATCAATACCACTTCATCGGCGGTTTAATGGTCATTAGCGGAGTCATTTTATCCCAAGTACGCATTCGACGTCGTTCGACTTTAGAACCGATAGAAAAAGCCTCAACACCATAAACCACAGCCAACGGTTCGCTCAACGAACGTTGGTCGATGGAACCAATATTCATGTTCGTTTTGTGTGAAACGAAGCTTAAAACGAACCAAAAACACGAATAATTTGCTCTCGTTGATTGAATTTAGTCCATTAAACCGTACACTTAGCGCACTTCAACGTATAAGGATAGGCCTGTGAAAGCGGTTAAACGTCATCAAGAAATCATTGAACTGGTGCAAACCCAAGGGTTTGTGAGTACTGAAGAACTGGTCGAACGATTTAATGTGAGCCCGCAAACCATTCGTCGAGATCTTAATGAGTTAGCCGATGCTAACCAACTCCGTCGAAATCATGGCGGAGCCACCATCGCCACCAGTTCGGAAAACTCCTCCTACCATACTCGTCAGGTAACCTCGCAAGCGGAAAAAGAAAAAATCGCCGCGGCTTTAGTCAAACATATTCCTGATGGCGCAACGCTGTTTATTGATATTGGTACCACGCCAGAAGCGATTGCTCGCGCCTTGATGTTAGAGCACCACCACTTACGCGTTGTCACCAACAACATTAATGTGGCGACCATTTTGATGAGTAAGCCTGATTTCAATATTATTCTGGCAGGCGGTGAAGTGCGGAATAAAGACGGTGGTGTGACCGGAGAAGCCACTCTCGATTTCATCTCTCAATTTCGGCTCGATTTCGGTATTCTGGGGATCAGTGGTATCGACTACGATGGATCGCTGCTCGACTTCGATTATCATGAAGTACGGGTCAAACGCGCGATCATCGAAAATAGCCGTTGCGTCTATTTAGGCGTTGATCACAGTAAATTTGGACGTAATGCCATGGTCAAATTAGGCACACTCGCCGACATCGATTTGATCATTACCGATCAAGCACCTCCAAAGGAAATTGAACATTTTGCCAAAGAGCACGAAGTGACTATCCAAGTTACGCTCTAAGGGTTTATCGCTGAATACTTTGCATGAGCAATAGACGACAGATCATCGACCTATCGATTGGCAGCGCCGAGTGAGAGTCAAAGTAGGCTCTCACCATTGCGATAAGCACAGATAAACGATGTCATTGGGATAATCGAATATTAACCCTACAGCAGTAAGAAAAAGGGATAACACCATAAGGATAATTGCGGACATCACCTCTATTTAAGTATATTATCAGTTCAGTTCGCGCCTTTGTTGTCAATGGTCATTTATGCAAAAAATTCTGCGCCTGATCCAAGAAAATCCTTTTATTGATAGTTTTCAAGCTCTGCAACCTACGTTGGCTAAGATGAATCATCTTATTGAGCATGAATACTTTTTATTTGGCCTTTCTTTACAGACGACATTAACCAGCAACGACACCCTCATCGCCGATAATTACCCTCTCGCTTGGCGTCAACAGTACGACGAATCCCAATTTATGTTGATTGACCCGATTGTTCGCTACAGTATGACCAATTTTTTACCGATCCGCTGGTCGGAGATTCGCGCACATCATCAAGATAGCCAGATCATTTTTGAAGAAGCTCGCCTTAATGGCTTAAAAGAGGGATTCTCGATTCCAGTTCACGGATTAAGAGGCGAATTCGGGATGCTCAGTTTCGCGACCTCAGACACACGCCATTACGACCTTAACCTGCCGGCTATTCAGGCCTCGCAATTGCTTGTACCCTTATTGGCACAAAACATAGACAATATTGTGCGCTGCCACCGTGATGCAAAGCCCAGAGCAGAGTTAACCTGTCGTGAAGGGCAATGTTTAAGTTGGGCGGCCGAAGGAAAAAGCGCTTGGGAAATCGCGCAAATTATTAATACCTCCGAACGAACGGTGAAATTTCATCTCTCTAACGCTTGCAAAAAGCTTGGTGCGACGAATCGCTACCAAGCCATTACCAAAGCGATTTTAGGCGGTTATATTAACCCTTATTTATAATGTTAAGCGCCGACACTCTCTCGGTACCGCTCATTCATTGGGATAGATAACGCCACAGATCGTGTTGACCCGAGTACATGCACTTGTTGATTGCCTAACCTTTCACAAGGGATCCCTAAGCGTTGAATGAGTTTTTCGACACCAACCGACGTTACGGTTACATAACGCGTAATACGCTGCTGTTGCGCATGATGATAAAGCGATTGAAACATCTTCATCGTCACGTTACTCACCCCACCAGCCAGTGCTGAGAACTCCTTATCCACCGCAAAACGGCTCAATTCATACACCTGCGAATCTCGCGGTGCAGTCATCGCCCCAAGTAACTCTGGGAAAGTGTTTTTTAACATATAATCCGAGGTCGTCGGTAAAATTCGCCAACAGCCCACTATCTGTCCCTGTTCTCCCTTGGCATATAAGTAATGCGCTTGGGGTATATCATACTCATCGCTTTCTAAGCCCCCTGCGGTTTTTAACTGCCAATTAAGACGCTGATAAAAAACCTTATAACGTAAGCCTAATAATGCAACATAGTCTTGCTCAGGCAATGTCGTGAATGAATGACTGTAAATAGAAATGGTCATGAGACTTCTCCTTTGGTTAATGGAGAAATCACGCTATACAAACTTGACGCACAAGAAACCTGTTCGATCGAACAGTTACATCACTCACCTTGATGCTCTATGATCAGGTCAGCTGAATTACTAACAATCAGTTGGCAAATTGATTAGGTACATACTTCAAAAAATTTAATTCGTACCGTGTAAAAACCCCTCTTTTAGAGGGGTTTTTATTGCACCCGAGAGATGCATCCCGTTGATCCATTGATACTCCACTGAATGGAATTGCAACCAAACGCGCATCACAACGCTCAGAGCATCAACTATTTACCTTATCTGCATAACGACAACTTCACAAAGCCAAATGACGTTAAGATACGCTTTGCTTGATCTATAGTAATCTTATCGAGATAGCGATAGTCACATTAAGGAATGTATACATGAGTTTTGGCAAACGAGAGATAACCCTACGCTTTTTAGCAGAACCTGGCGATGTTAACTTTGGCGGTAAAGTTCACGGAGGCGCGGTCATGAAATGGATCGACCTTGCCGCTTATGCGTGCGCTGCTGGCTGGAGTGGTAAATATTGTATTACCGCTTATGCCGGTGGCATTCGTTTTGTTGCCCCAATCCATGTGGGCAACTTGGTCGAAGTCAACGCTAAAGTCATCTACACAGGCAAAACCTCTATGCATGTCGCGATCGATGTGCAAGCCAGCGAGCCGACCGCACTAAACAATCGCCTCACAACACATTGCATTGTTATTATGGTCGCCGTCGACGAACAAGGTAAACCAACCCCAGTACCAGAATGGCAACCCACCTCAGCTGAAGACATCGCTTTACGTGAGTCGGCGATACGTTTAATGAACATGCGTACCGAAATTGGCGAAGAGATGGAAGCTCACGTCAAATACCTAAAACCCAAAACCTAAGCTTCACTCTAATGGTAAAAGATAGCTAATACTTTATGCGTTGTCGTATGCCCAAGCACCTTAGTGTTGTAGGTAGATGGTGAGCATTCATCTATCAGCATCGATAATCATCTAATTGGGACGGAGGAATGCTGCCGAGTTATCGATCATTACGCACCACGGCAGCTGCAAATAGAGGGGAGATAAACGTGGCTTGAACACTCCGCTCGCACTGTCTACAATAGCGCACTTTTTCGTAACTTCAGGTCACATATGATGAATGATACAACCGCAAAACCAGCCTTACCCGATCGTCTAGCCAGTAATTCTCGTAGCCCTTTCTTTGTCGCAGAATGCTTTGATCATGCGATTGGCATTCGCTTTAACGGCAAAGAACGCGGTGATGTAGAAGAATACTGTATCAGTGAAGGCTGGATTAAAATTCCTTCCCCTAAAGCGAAAGATCGTTACGGTAATCCAATGCTGATTCAACTCAAAGGTACAGTAGAAGCGTATTACGTATAATACTCCCGCTATTTATGCGTTAAGAAAGGCAACATTGATCCCGATGAATTCGAATCGGGATCAATGGGCCTGATATGCATGGATAAACCAGAGAAGAGAAGAAAATAAAGGTAATCTTATGAATCCAATTATAGCCCTCTTAAAAGAGCACGCGATCAGCGACCAACAAATCAATGACGTGTTTCAAGCACTGACACAAAATCCACTCGCAGCAATGGCCACCATCAGCCAACTGGGCTTACCTCAAGATAAATTGCAACTGTTGCTCGCTCAAGTAATGCAAAATCCAGCGTTAATTAAACAAGCCGTCGAAGAGCTTGGCTTAGATTTTTCAAAAGTCGAAGAAGCACAAACCAAGCTTCGTAACTAAGCGCTTCATCGTCTTTTTCTCGTTCAACCTTAAAGCAAAGTCCTATTGCCTCTCTATACCCAAAAACTTTGAGTTGCAGGTAAGCGGCAAGTGAGTCGATCCCCATGAGCATAGACAAACGATGCGATTGGGGTGAACGACCCCAGCCAACACCGCTACAGCTTCAAGTACGAAGGGGATAACGACATCTCCTGTCATTGAAACGTCATCTCGCTTTGCTTTAATTGGTCTGTAGCACCGATAATACCCGCACAACTGACGCCAATCTCATGCAATCATAAAGCGGCCAAACTGGGCAGAGTCCGTGTTCTACCCCGTGGGATGAACATACTCTTATCCCCGATTGAGGTTAAATAATAACAACGAGAAAAACCATGTCCTTAACACTCGATAAAATTACGCTCAGTGAATCGACCCTACTCGATGCAAAAGCCGTTGAATATCAATGGGTTCGTTCATTGTATGTCGAAGGCTACTCTGCCGATGAGATTAACCATTACATCAAAGCCTGCTTTGGCGGCGATGACACCTTTGCCGATCTGTTTCGAAAGGTGGCTCTAAAGCAAGAAAGCTTATATGTCCTTTTGCAGTACATGAGCTGCGCTCCCTCGACTCGAGAGCTGTAACCCGCGATACAAAATCTTCGATCTGCCTCGCATCCAAATGGCATTCTGCTGTTTGTTCTCTGCTTATTGTTTATCATCTTCAACCGTAGCGAACTCGGCAAACGTCAGGCATAAAAAAACCTGAGTTAAACTCAGGTTTCGGTTACAAAAACTGTTAGTCATGAAGCTAGTAAGGAATAGAGCTAACAGCCAGCTATGCGTAACGCCAGAACTCATATCGAACTCAACTGATCGGCGGCCAAACCAAAAGTGTTGAGTCGATACAAAATGGGCGACCTGATGGTCGCCCTTATTATTGTTATCCTTTCACACCGCCAGCGGTTAGGCCTCCAACGAGCCAGCGCTGTGCAATTAAAAAGACCGCAGTAATAGGTAATGCTGACAATACCGCCGCCGCAGCGAAATTACCCCACAAATAGTTTTGCGGATAAAGGTATTGTTGCATTCCAACAGCCAACGTATAAGAGTTTACATCAGATAGTAATAAAGATGCTATCGGAACTTCACCAACTACCATGATGAAAGATAAAATAAACACCACGGCTAAAATTGGCACCGACAATGGCAGTAAAACCAATCTAAACGCTTGCCAAGGTGTGGCACCATCAAGGGCCGCGGCCTCTTCTAACGAACTATCGATACTTTCAAAATACCCTTTAATCGTCCAGACATGTAACGCGATACCACCAAGATAAGCAAAGATTAAACCACCATGGGTATTTAAACCTAAAAACGGGATGTATTGACCTAATTTATCAAACAACGCGTAAATGGCGACCAAAGCCAATACCGCAGGAAACATTTGAAAAATCATCATCGCTTTTAAGATGGTTTCTTTGCCCTTAAAACGCATCCGCGCAAACGCATAAGCCGATGTTGTCGACAGAGCCACAATAAACACCGAGCTGATTACCCCAACTTTAACCGAGTTCCACAACCAAGTCAGCACTGGGAAAGGCGGCGGGATCACCGTGCCGTCGGCGTGCGTAACCGTCATACCTAATGCCAATTTCCAGTGCTCAAGTGACGGCCGATCGGGGATAAGGCTGCCCGTCGCAAAGTTACCTTCACGAAATGAGATAGCAATAACCATCAATAATGGGAAAATAATCAGTGATAAAAATGCCCATAACGCGATGTGTGAGGCCCAAACTCGATATTTGAGCGACTTTCCTTGAACCATAGCCATATTTTCTTCGCTCCTATTTAGTTTCTGATACTTTGGCAAAACGTAAGTTGAACAGCGCTAACGCTCCCACTAACAAGAAGATTAAGGTCGCAATCGCACTAGCCAGACCAAAGTCTTGACCGCCCGCACCTTCAAACGCGATACGATAGGTATAGCTCACCAGCAGATCGGTATAACCAGCAGGTTCCGATGTGCCAATCATGTTAGGGCCACCCTGAGTTAATAACTGAATCATCACAAAGTTATTAAAGTTGAAAGCAAAGCTCGCGATCAGTAATGGGGTTAATGGCTTAATCATCAAAGGCAAAGTAATGCGAGTAAAATTGTGTATGAAGTTTGCGCCATCAATCGCCGAAGCTTCATAAAGATCATCGGGAATCGCTTTTAGTAGACCCATACATAAAATCATCATGTAAGGGAAACCCAACCAAGTGTTAACAATCAACACCATGGTTTTCGCCAAGAAAGGATCCGAGAACCAAGCAGGGCTTATGCCAAAAATGGCTTGTAGCATCATGTTTATTTCACCAAAACTTTGGTTAAATAACCCTTTAAAAATCAGGATAGAAATAAACGCAGGGACTGCATAAGGCAAGATTAATAGGACCCGATACACCGCACGACCTTTTAACGACTCCCACTGTACCAAGCTCGCCAATATCAAACCAATCACCAAGGTAAAAGCGACGGATAAAACCGAGAAGACAATCGTCCAGATAAAGATGCTGATGAATGGCTCTTTAATACCATCATCTTTCCATACTCGCTCAAAGTTATGCGTACCAATTGACACGATAAATCCGGGAGACACTGTCGGACCGACAAACTCACCTTGTTCGTCTATCACCTGATAAAAGCCGACCTCCATGTTCGGACGTAACCATTCACCGGTTCGATTATTGAATAGCGTCTTACCATCTTCTTGCACCGTGTAAAGAGGGACTACACCGGCAAATTGGCGTAAGCCACTCATCCGAATATCAATGCCTGATGGGAAGTGCAAATCAATCCCCGATAAGGTACTGCGATAGCCAACAATGGTGCGTACCGGTTCAGGCTCACCCAGTGGACTATCAAGCGGAGCAAGATACAAATCAGCAGGGACAGAACCTGTCAGAGGGAAACTTTCAGTGATATACCACTCATCACCGTCTTGCACAGCGATACGATAGCCATCATCCGCCTTGTGCAATGTAAAAGGATAGCTATCGCCACTTTGATAAGTACGATTTAATAACACCGTCTGCGCTCGCTCAAAGGAGAGCTGATTTTTAGCGCTGTAGTTGGTAAATGCTAAATTGACGGTATAAGCAAGAGGAAAAAGGATAAACAGGAT
Source organism: Vibrio metschnikovii CIP 69.14 (assembly GCF_000176155.1). Classification (GTDB taxonomy): domain Bacteria; phylum Pseudomonadota; class Gammaproteobacteria; order Enterobacterales; family Vibrionaceae; genus Vibrio; species Vibrio metschnikovii. The sequence goes on from NZ_ACZO01000007.1 coordinate 331,400, forward strand.
CATCCCTGCTACCCCTGGATAAATATAACGATGAGCGTAGGTCTTCTTACTACCAAAAATATACAAAGCTAAAACAGTAAGAACCAGAGTAAGCATAGCGAATGCCAGCTCACCGCGAGAATACATTAAAATCGTTGTATAGCCATTCACGATACCTACTGCGCTTAAAACGGCCCATTTAAGGATTGAGCCTTTGCTGATTGATCGTATTTTGGCTGAAACTGATATCGCCTCTGTACCTTGAATTGACTGCATATAACAACCTGCTAGCGAAATGAAAACTGAGAAAATAAGGAGAGGTTACCCTCTCCTCAAAAAGTACTATCGAATAAAATTATCGCGTCATTTGTCTTTCTGCATCCGCCAAAGCGGCATCAACGGTTTGACGTCCATCAACGATATTGATGATAGCGCTCTTCGCCGCTCCCCAGAAAGCGTTCATCTGTGGGATGTTTGGCATCACTTCACCGTTCAGTGCGTTATCCATCGTTGCTGCGATACGAGCATCAGAATCGAGTTCACTTTGGAAAGAGTTCAACGCAACAGCACCCAATGGTTTATCGTTATCCACCATACGTAAACCTTCGTTGGTCAGCAGGTAGTTTTCCAAAAACTCCACGGCAAGATCACGGTTAGGTGAAGCGGTGCTGATCCCAGCGGTTAATACGCCAACAAATGGTTTTGAGGCTTGACCATTAAATCTTGGTAGCGTGGTCACACCATAATTGATGCCTGAACGCTCAATGTTATTCCAAGACCAAGGACCATTAATGGTCATCGCGGTATTACCTTGGTTAAAGGCCGCTTCCGACACCGAATAATCCATATCGGCAGAGATGACGCCTTTATCGACCAAACCTTTTACAAAGTTCATCGCATCTTTAACGCCTTTATTGGCAATGCCAGCGTCTTTAATATCGTAACCGCCGCCAGTGTATTTAAAGGCATAGCCACCATCAGCAGCCATCAGTGGCCAAGTGAAGTAAGGTTCTTTTAAGTTCCACATAATCGCAGATTTACCTTGCTTCTTGAGTTTTGCATCAAGCTCAGCCACTTCTTCCCAGTTTTTTGGCGGGTTAGGAACTAAATCTTTGTTATAAATCAGCGAGAGAGATTCAACCGCAATGGGGTAACCAATCAGTTTGCCATCATAGCGAACGGCATCCCATGCAAAATCAACAATACCGTCTTTAATGCGTTGTGAAGGTTTGATTTCTGCTAATAAACCCGCTTCGGCATAGCCACCAAATCGGTCATGCGCCCAAAACACAATGTCAGGACCATCACCCGTTGCTGCCGTTTGCGGGAAACGGTCTTGTAAACCATCAGGGTGAGCAACGGTAACTTTAATCCCCGTGTCGGCTTCGAATTTCTTACCAACTTCAGCTAGGCCGTTATAACCTTTATCACCGTTGATCCAGATTGTGAGTTGTCCTTCTTGAATAGCAGCATTTGCACCAAATGAGCCAAGCGCAACCAAAGTGCTTAGCGCGACAGTGCTTAGGGCATTTTTCATCTTCATATCCTTGTTATTTGTGTTGTAGGGCGAACACCGATTGAGGTTTTGCCGTATTTCGCCATCTATCATCAGCAAAAAACGGGGGTGACTCATCCTCCTACTCCCTACGCCCTAGCCATTATGGCCTAGTTTCGTGATCTACATCGTCACAGGTTAGCGATCATAGTCACAAAAAAAGCGTTGACTGTGATGAAGTTCAACTTCATGACAATCAATAATTTGAACTGGATCTATATGATGGTTTTATCCCCTCCTCCGCCTCATCCTTGGCTACTCCCCCTATAAAAAAAAGCAACGGGAGGATGTGAGCAACCACATCATCAAGGAAACTAAGCACATCCAAGAGTGGATGGTAAGAACCCTTTCCAGTATCTATTGCAGTGCTGGCTTGCATTGCCGAATGGGTTTGCTGTCATCACTTGAGCGTTCGTGGTAATTATTGTACGGGGGAGACGTTCGAGCATGGCGGGGGAAGCAAACTGATTCTTGGCTTTGATGGGTGATGTTTTCTACAAGTCAATGACGTTGTAGGCATCACCCTTTCTTTTCTTACTAATGAAATGAGAGGTAACGCAGCATCGCTGCAGAATCATCGGCATTCACCATGAAAAATGATTCACCTTAATGTATTCCTACTGTTATTGCCTGCAAGATAATTCATATAATGATAGGCAGTAATCATTAAAAAATCTTGATCGAGGACGAGCTACATGGCGAGTGTCACGTTAAAAAATGTATGTAAAGCTTATGGTGATGTATTGATTTCTAAAAATGTTGATTTAGAAATCCCAGAAGGCGAATTTGTCGTTTTCGTAGGTCCATCAGGTTGTGGCAAATCCACCTTATTACGCTGTATTGCTGGCCTTGAGGAGATCACCTCTGGTGACCTTTATATCGGCGATCAACGCATGAACGATGTCGAACCGTCAAAACGTGGTGTCGGCATGGTATTTCAATCGTATGCCCTTTATCCGCATCTTAATTTATACGACAACATGTCGTTTGGCCTCAAACTAGCCAAAGCCAGTAAAGCGGACATTAGCCAACGAGTAGAAAAAGTGGCTGATATCCTGCAACTAAGCCATCTATTAGACCGTCAACCTAAAGCACTTTCTGGCGGTCAACGTCAGCGGGTCGCGATTGGGCGGACCCTAGTTTCTCAACCCGATGTGTTCTTACTCGATGAACCACTGTCTAACCTAGATGCAGCGTTGCGTGTACAAATGCGCTCTGAAATTACCAAGCTACAGCGCAAACTCGGTTGCACGATGATCTACGTAACCCATGACCAGGTCGAAGCGATGACCATGGCCGATAAAATCGTCGTTCTCGATGCTGGTTTTGTTTCGCAAGTCGGTAAACCGCTTGAGCTCTATCACTACCCGAAAAACCGCTTTGTAGCTGGATTCATTGGCTCGCCAAAAATGAACTTTATGAGTGTCACGATTGAAGAAGCAGAGAAAGAGCGCGTAAAAGTCAAACTGTCTAACGGTTTCTCTTTCTGGATCCCTGTTGATGGTACCACCGTCACCGCCGGTGCTCGTATGTCACTCGGTGTACGTCCTGAGCACTTACTCTTACCAGAAGATGGCGATGCGCCCATCGATGGCAAAGTGATGATTGTTGAAAAACTCGGCAATGAAACCCAAGTGTATATGAATGTGAAAGGCTCAGACTCTGACATCATCTACCGCCAGCCAGACACGCTCGATATCGAAGTCGGGGATACGCTCACCATTGGCCTGCCCGCTCATCGCTGCCATTTATTCCACAGTGACGGCCGTGCATGTCAACGCTTACATCAAGAAAAAGGCGTTGTGATTGAGCGTTAAGTCTCGTCCTTGCAGACAACGGTCTGAAACCGTTGTCTGCGGTATTCAAAGTAACTTAATTTTCCAATATTAAGCTTCGTTTTCGTCCCCATAGCTTCGGCTTTTTGACGACAAAGTACACCGCTAACGCGGTTAATATAAAACCTAATATCCCCAATCCATCCAATGATTCATCAAACGCAAACCATGCCTGAATCGCCGTCGTCGGCGGAACCAAATAAAAAATAGAAGCGACATTGGATGAAGCACCATGCTCGACCATGTACAGCAAAAGTAAAACGGCAACACATGATAAAACAACGACTAACCAAACCATGGTCAACACAAACGTCGTCGTCCATTGAATACTCATACTTTCAACCTTAAGCGCAAGAGGAATAAATAGTATGGAAGCCGCCATGTATTGCACCAAGGTTCCCCCCAATAGATCACTCTGTTGACAAAATCTTTTCTGGTACAAAGTGCCAACAGTGATACCAAACAAAGAGAGAAGACACATTCCTACCGCTGCCCATTGCTTCTCTTCTGATTGCCACTCAAGGTTACCAAGCAAGACCAAGCTGATACCGACAAATCCTATCCCCAGCCCAATCCATTGACTAACAGTAAAACGTTGTGGCGTCATGATAACCAACAGCAAAACGGTCATCACAGGTTGAGTACCGACTAACAATGAGGTTAACCCTGCCGGCATCCCCCAATAAATCGCCTGATAAGTTCCGCCCAAATACAACCCATGAATCAGTAAACCAGCAACACTTGCGTGCCATAGTGCTTTCCCTTTTGGGATAGATTGCCGTTTAAAAAGAGCCAGCAAACCTCCGAATAAAAGTACCGTTAACAGCATACGCAAGCTGAGCAATGTCATAGGTTCAGCATAAGTCAGCCCATAACGAGCACCCACGAAGCCTGAAGACCATAATATGACAAACAGAAAAGGGATCATTTTAATGAACATAGAAAATCTCTCGCCATGAGGATAACAATTACGCTACTTTAATTGGGTACAGAAAAACAAAAAGGCACAGTTTCCATTATTTCAACGGGTACAGAATGGTCAAAATTTGCAAATATAAACAAGTTGAAGCGTATTTACGCCATGCCATTGAGCAACGTTTGTTTAATTCACACGAAAAACTACCATCCATTCGTGAATTAGCCCTTGCCCTATCGGTGAGCAAAAATACCGTCATTCGAGCCTATCAAGTGTTAGAAGCTCAAGGATGGGTGTACGCTCAGCCAAGAAGTGGTTACTGTGTTTCGCCACCACCGTCATCGTTAGAAATCAGTGAGCAAACACCTCGCCAAGTCGATTTGTTGTCAATGTCGAAAGACATTCTGGCCAATCCAATCAAACACTATGAGATGTCAGCAGGTTCCGCACACCCGAATACCGACTCTAGTGCCATTCGTAGTTTGTATGCACATATCGGACGTCACAGTCGTAAACAAACGCATATTCCCAGTCACTATCAACTGCCACCGGGGAATAACCAACTCGTAAAACAGCTAGCAAAACTTTCGCAAGAGAGCGGTATCTTTGCCCAGAGTCGAGACATTGCCATTACTCATGGAGCACAACAAGCCATCAGCTTAGCTTTTCGAGCGCTCACTCAAGTGGGAGACATCGTGGCCGTCGAGTCGCCTTGTTATTTTGGTACCTTATTGTTAATCGAGTCTTTAGGGTTAAGAGTGGTGGAAATACCCAGCCACACAATAACTGGCATTGATCTAGATGCACTGGTTGATGCTTTACAGCGCTGGCCAATCAAAGCGTTATTGCTTACGCCTAATTTTACTAATCCAACAGGGGCATTGATGCCACTGCTACACCGTAAAATACTGCTAGAAAAAACATCCTCACTGCCAATCATTGAAGATGATGTCTTTGGTTATTTAGGATTTAACGACCCAATCCCCAGCTTAAAAAGCTTGGATAACCACGATAGAGTTATTTATATTAATTCGCTGTCTAAAACGTTAGATTCTCGACTTCGAATTGGCTGGATAATTGCTGGACAATACATGGAAAAAATAGATAAGATTTTACTCAGTGAGAACATGGGCAGCCTAAATTTAATACAATCAGCAGTGGCTGAGTTTCTCTCTTCAGGCCAATACAAAACTCATCTTGCTAAAATGCGCCGCCTATATCAATATCGCCAGCAAAAGTTTACCACCATGTTGAACCAAGCATTCAATGGCCAACAAGGATTACAGGGACAATACCACCTCAGTCATCCAGAAGGTTCCTTTTTAAACTGGCTAACACTACCGTCTCATATCGATACTTACGAGCTCTACCAACAATGTCTACCAAAAAAAATCAGCTTCTTGCCAGGGCATCTATTTGCGACCCAACATCAATTCACTCACTGTATTCGCTTTAGCGTGGCAAATTTGAATGATGAAAAAAAATGGCAACCCAGCTTAAATCTTCTCGCACAGATGATCACGGCTCAACTAAAATAAAGATAAACCGAAGCAAATCATCTTAGTTCGCAGAGATCCGCCCCCATTAACCACTATGATGTACAGTTAAATACAATAAAAGAATAATAAGGATTATCCATGAAACACCAGCTATCTCTTAGAGCTTTAGAGCGCGGCGACTTGCGCTTTATTCATAATTTGAATAATAACCGCAACATTATGTCTTACTGGTTTGAAGAGCCGTATGAATCGTTTGATGAACTGGAAGAGTTGTACAACAAACACATTCATGACAACGCCGAACGGCGTTTCGTGGTTGAGAATCAGCAAAAAGATCTGATTGGCTTAGTCGAGCTCATCGAAATTAACTACATCCACCGCAGTGCTGAATTTCAAATCATCATTACCCCAGAGCATCAAGGTAAAGGGTTTGCCCGCACCTTAATTCATCGTGCGCTGGATTACTCTTTCACCATTCTCAATTTACACAAAATTTATCTGCATGTATCGATTGAAAACGATAAAGCGATTCATCTATATGAAAAATGTGGTTTTATTGAAGAAGGGCATTTAGTACAAGAGTTTTTCATTAATGGTCGTTACCGAGACGTCAAACGGATGTACATTCTGCAAAGCGACTATTTAAAAAAAACCTATCCAGAATAAACCTTTTCAAAATAATCAACGCTATCGCAGCAGAGAGTTAAGCTTAGCTCTCTGCTTGCTAAGTAAAATAGTGCTCTTCAATTTACATCATCAACTTTTCAACTCTTGGCATATGCCCTCTAAAGATCGATTTCACTTGCGCAGTAAATAATTCGGCAGTGGCCAGAGCATCCATAGCTGCCGAATGAGCACTATACTGAGGCAACCCATAACGAGCCCGAACATCATGTAACTGAAAACTGCGTTGTATATCCGTTTGCCCTTGATAGGTCATCTGCTTTTCGATTTGCAATGTGTCTATCCACACACAAGGGAACTGCTCTAAGCCATAACGCTGTTGTAAATAGCGTTCTACAAAAGCACGCTCAATACACGAACCATGAACCAATGCGACTTTTCCTGCCAAGCGAATAAAAAGGCGATCCATTGCCTCATCCAGCGTTAATCCTGCAGATAATATTTTAGGGGTAATATGATTAATTTGTGCCGATTGGGCGGTAATAAATTGTGGATGACAAACGAACAACTCTTCGCTCGCAGCAAGATCGATTTCATCCAGCGTCATATCAACCCAGCCTAAGCTCAAGATATGATCTTGTCTAGCGTTAACCCCTGACGTTTCAAAATCGAAAGCAACGAAATCGACTTGAACAATCATAGCCTCAATACAAGGCAGAGGAGTATTCAAATAATGGGCTAAACCGGGAGACCACTCGGCATTCTTTGCTAAATGTTGTTGCTGTTGATAACGTTTACTTGACGATTCGAAATGGCGTTTAAGTGCTTGAAACATGAGTTTATCCCTTTAAGAATCTGATCTTAGCGACGTCCTGTAGCTCACTGATGATTTTAAATGCTTCTTTAAGGTGCTTTCGTTCAAAACTGCTGAACGAGTCAGGAGCAATATGATTATTGGCCTCCTTCCCTTCACGAATGGCTTGTAACTGATGCTGAAAGCGAACTTGAGTAATAAACTTAAACGCTCCAATTATATTTTGGCAACTGTCTTCTGACATCATGCCTTGCTGAACAGCAAACCTAAATCGTTCTTCCGTTCCAGTCATCGAGCCTCCTGCAGCTAAACTAAAAATACGTGCTAGATCGATGATTAAATTTAAAGCAAATTTCTTAATATTAAGAGTGTTACTGTTTTCTCCGCCTTTTTCGAGAACAAGATGATTAAAAATGCCCAAAGGAGGCTGAGTATCAATAGCATCACGTACCAACGCTGGTAAAAAAATCGGACTATTTTGTAAACACTCATGAAGGTAGTGCTGCATCTGCTCAACCAGTTCACTGTTACCGTAAATGGACCGAACTTCTAGAAAAACGCTAATACTCAACAGCTTATTGTATTCTGGACTCGTAACCCATTTATGATAATATTTTTTCCAGATATTCAGCGGTTGACACCATTTGGGTGACGCTGCCATATATTTACCATCACACAATGGATAACCACAAGCAGCCAACCCATTACAAACACGCATCGCTAAATGAGTAAAGTAGAGCCTATCATCTGGCTTTGCATTATCGGCTAATACCAAGGCACTGTCTTGATCTGATAACATATGGACTTCATTGCGTGCATGTGAGCCCGCAACTACCCAAGCATACTCACAAGGTGGTGGGCCTAACAACTCTTCGGTAATTTGCAGTAAGCGACGTGTAAAAGCATCCATGATCATCGACATGACTCGCCCTTGTATCTCAGCGCTCACTCCGCTTTCAACTAACGATTCAAAAATAGCCTGTTTTTCTGATTTTAACGCAGCTAACGCATTAACTGAGCTGGCATATTTAATTTTTTCAATTAAAAACAGCGCTTGTGTTCGATGATTGTGAACCAGATGTGAAGTCGTTAATAACCCAACAACCTGATTACCATTGACCACAGGCAAACAACGAATGTTATATTGCAGCATAATAGAAATGGCTTGAATCACTTTATCATCGGCATGGATAAGTTGTGGGTTTTTGGTCATCACGTGACGAATAGGCTGAGTAATATTAACCGCTGCAGCGACTACATTACGCGTCATGTCTCGATCGGTAACAATACCGACAATTTCATCCTGCCGGGTAATCACCGCGCATGAACTAAAGCGCCCTTCCTCACCACACATCGCTTGAGCCACCTGATGAATTGACAAGTTTTCATCGGCGATGGTAATGTTATCACTCGCGATTTCCGAGACTCGACGAAAGAAAAGCCCCTTTTCTTCTTCTCGACAGGTATGTTCCACCGCAGAGTTCAATCGTAGTCGTGCTTGAGCCGCAAAATAATCCGCAAACTCTGGATGCTCAGCACTGATTTTCAACATATTATGATGTGGCACGAGATACAATAATGAATCTTGGATAGCCTCAGCTTGATAGCCATCTTCAGCTTCTTTCAACGGCTCTAAAAAAGTAAAACCAAATTGATCTTCCTCTCCTAAACGCGCACGTAATTCACCATCACGGCGGCGTTGTTCTATTGCCCCCGTTCGAACAATATACAGATAACGTTCTTCACACTGTGCGCTAAACTCAATTCGCTCTCCTCGCGCCAGATAACGCACTTTGACTTGATTTGCTAATGACTCAACCATCTTTTTGGGAAGCTTATCAAACGGGTCAATTGTGACTAAAAAATTATAAATATTAGGCGTTAGTGATGAACCCATATGAACCTCTAGATATTAAAACGACGTTTCATTAAGTTACACATCGACAAATAAAGCAGCCTAAGGCTGCTTTATTTGTCCCCTTAAGCGGGGTAATTGTTATAACCAAGCTGTGCGGAAATATTGCGCCCTGCCGTTTGTAATAAACCCACATAATAATCCAAACGCTGTTCATCAAAGCGAATGGTTGGTAAAGAAATCGACAACCCAGCAATAATATGGCCAAACCGATCGTACACAGGAGCGGCGATACAGCGTAAACCAGGTTCTTGCTCTTCATTATCTTGCGCAAAATGTTGCGCACGAACTCGTTCTAGCTCGGCGATCAACTGATCGGTATTTTCTAATGTGTTTTCGGTATGTTTGATAAACTCGACATCCGCTAATGTGTCACGAACAAACATTTCTTCTCTGTCTGATAAGAGCACCTTACCGATAGCCGTACTATACAATGGGTTACGACGCCCAATGCGTGATTGCATCCGCAAGTTATAGCCAGAATCAATTTTATGAATATAGATGATGCCGTTACCATCCAACGCACCTAAATGCAGTGCTTCATTCGTTTGCTGTGAAATAAAGCGCATTTCTTTATCCGCTAATTCGACTAAATCGACATATTCAAGTGACTTAGAACCGAGTTCAAACAATTTTAAAGTGAGGCGGTATTTATCAGCTTCGCCTTCTTGAGCCACGTAGCCCATCGATTTCATTGTTTGTAAAAATCGATAAGTGGTAGCTTTCGATGTCATCAAGCGCTGAGAAAGCTCAGAAACACCGATCTCTTTTTGCTCACCCAAAGCTTGAAGAATGCTAAAGACTTTCAGAACAGAAGATACTGGTTCTGGCTGCGTTGATTTTTCCATTATTGATCCTTGCTGTTTCTTTTGTGTTTTTATTATAACCATTCACTTTATGTTAACCACTATTTTTAAAAAGCCTTTTCAATATTTTGAAACCGCGCAAATCTCAATGACAAAAAAACAAGACCGGCATCAATATTTTTAAAACAGCTTTTCAAAAATATTTGCGTTTAGGTTAATTTTCAGGGACGATACAACTACTGGGTGAGATGGCGAATCTAGCCGAATCACAACACCACTGCTATGAAGGAAAAATATTATGATTCTTGATTCATTCAACTTAGAAGGCAAAGTTGCCATCGTTACAGGTTGTGATACAGGCTTAGGTCAAGGAATGGCGCTCAGTCTCGCTAAAGCTGGATGTGATATTGTTGGAGTAAATATTGTCGAGCCAACAGAAACCATAGAAAAAATGGCTGAAACGGGACGTAAGTTTATCGATATCCGTGCCAACCTCATGGTGTTAGACGATATTCCATCAATTGTTGATCGCGCAGTGACCGAGCTAGGACATATCGATATCTTAGTTAATAACGCAGGTATCATTCGCCGTAATGATGCCATCGAATTCAGCGAGAAAGACTGGGACGATGTCATGAACATCAATATCAAATCGGTATTTTTCATGTCACAAGCCGTAGCCAAACAATTTATTGCACAAGGTAAAGGCGGGAAAATCGTCAACATCGCTTCAATGCTCTCTTTCCAAGGCGGTATTCGTGTTCCTTCTTATACAGCATCCAAAAGTGGCGTAATGGGTATTACACGTCTGATGGCCAATGAATGGGCTCAGCACAACGTAAATGTCAACGCGATTGCTCCAGGTTACATGGCAACCAACAATACTGCAGCTCTTCGCTCTGATGAAGAACGCAGTAAAGAAATTCTTGACCGCATTCCAGCCGGTCGCTGGGGAACACCGAATGACTTAGCTGGCCCGGTTATCTTTTTAGCCTCTTCAGCCTCTGATTATATCAATGGTTACACGATTGCCGTTGATGGTGGTTGGTTAGCACGTTAATCACACATAAGTATTCGAGAAGATGATGGTAGATTTATCACTGGCTCAAGCTTTAGGGTTGGTTAGTTTTGCTTTAGGGATCTCCACTTTTTACCAAAAAGACGACCGACGATTAAAAATCATTATGTTGATTTTTAATCTCAATCATCTTCTCCACTTTTTCTTGCTTGGCTCGATGGTATCCGCGTTCAGCGCGGCACTATCTGCATTAAGAACAGGCAGCTCTATTTATACCTCCTCCAAATATGTTGCGATGCTTTTTTTGATTGCGGGAGGCGTATTAGGGATATCGATTGCTGAACACTGGTCGGATTTATGGCCAGTCATCGGCACTATGATTGGTACGTTTGCTATTTTCATGTTGCGTGGTGTATCAATGCGCATTGCCTTTTTAATTGGCGCATGTTGCTGGCTAACCAATAATATTTTGATCGGTTCCATCGGCGGAACTCTGCTCGAACTAACCGTGATCATGGTCAATAGTGTGACCATTTATCGGCTGTTACGTGATCAAAAACGAATCATCGCAACCCAAACTCTATAAAAGAAGGAGATACGATGTTTGTCTATAACAAAGAGGTAAAGCTAGAAGATCTCGGCGCAGGTGTATCACGCAAAATTCTCGCGTACAGTGACAATATAATGAGTGTCGAAGTGTACTTTGAGAAAGGGGCCGTAGGCCCAATGCATAGTCATCCACATGAGCAATTAACTTATGTGCTGTCGGGAGAGTTCGAATTCACCATTGGCGATGAAACCAAAATCGTCAAAGCTGGCGATGCCTTATACAAAGAGCCGAATGTTATGCATGGCTGTGTCTGCCGAGAAGCTGGCGTATTGTTAGATAACTTTACTCCGATGCGCAAAGATTTTATTCAATAATCACTTTATTTTTACTCTTATGTTAAGCGGCTTAGCCGCAGGAGAAACACCATGAAAATCGCACTGATGATGGAAAACAGCCAAGCAGCGAAGAATGCTATGGTACTGAATGAACTGAACACCGTCGCGACACCATTAGGCAACGATGTATTCAACGTCGGTATGTCCGATGACAATGACCATCACCTGACTTATATCCATTTAGGGATCATGGCCAGTATTTTGCTAAACTCAAAAGCGGTCGATTTTGTTGTTACAGGTTGTGGTACAGGGCAAGGCGCCATGATGTCTTGTAACCTTCATCCCGGTGTTATTTGTGGTTACTGTTTAGAGCCCTCAGATGCTTTCTTATTTAACCAGATCAACAATGGCAATGCTCTCGCATTAGCTTTTGCTAAAGGATTCGGTTGGGCGGGCGAATTAAATGTTCGCTACATTTTTGAAAAAGCCTTTACAGGTCAAAGAGGTCAAGGCTACCCCATTGAGCGCGCTGAGCCACAACAGCGCAACGCAGGCATTCTTAGCCAAGTGAAATCTGCCGTAGCAAAAGACGTGGTGACGGCTCTACGTTCGATTGATCAAGATTTGGTCAAAACTGCGGTAGGTGGTGCGCGTTTCCAAGAGTGTTTCTTCGCGCATTGCCAAGTACCAGAAATTGCAGAATACGTTCAATCACTACTTAACTAATCACCGCACCACTACTTTTTCAATGTGTCACTTTAGCCAGCCTTATGCTGGCTTTTTTGCTATGGGCGGTGTTTCAATCGCTTACCTTAAGTATGATCTTTTCTGAAGGTATTTTATTTCTCACTTGAGTTATTCTCTTAGCTGTGTTTTAAGGTTGAGATAATCTCAATCGATTTAAGCTATTTATCAAGAAGGGCTTTTGATGAAGAAATCACAAGTACTCGCCAATACCATTAAAAGTCAAATAGAACAGAACATTTGGCTCAGTGGAGAGAAGATTCCATCCATTAGAGCAGCGTGTCAACGCTATAAACTAAGTATTGAAACTGTACTTCAAGCCTACCAACAGCTAGAAGATCAAGGCTATGTGCGATCAAAACCTAAATCAGGTTATTTTGTTCTCCCTAGAAGAAATGAGCTAACCTCAGAGAACTCTACCCAAAAAGTGATAAAGCCGTACCCGGTTAAAATCAGTGATTTGTTATACGATGTCCTTCAGCGAGCCAAAGACCCGAGTATCATCCCATTCAGCTCTGCATTTCCAGACCCGGCTTTGTTTCCTCATCAAGCTCTATCACGTAGCTTAGCGAATGCCAGCCGACAAATGCTTGGTAATAGTATGTTAACTAATTTACCTCCCGGTAGTAAAACGCTTCGCCGGCAAATAGCTCAACGCTATCAAGTGAGCGGGTTAAATGTATTGCCTGACGACATTGTCATTACTTCAGGAGCAATGGAAGCATTAAATCTATGTTTACAATCTTGTACTGAACCCGGTGATTTAGTCGCCATAGAATACCCTGCTTTTTATGGCGTATTACAAGTGATTGAAAGACTTAACCTAACGGCGGTTGAGATACCCACCGACCCTGAAAATGGAATCGATCTTGATGTATTAGAATCTGTGTTTGTCTCTATGGATATAAAAGCCTGCTGGTTCATGACAGAATCACAAAATCCGGTTGGTTATTCAATGAGTAATCATCGTAAAAAACGCTTAGCCGAGTTAGTTAATCAGCATGAGATCACTATGATCGAAGATGATGTTTATCGTGAACTTTATGCAGGGAATCAAAGTTCATTGCCAGCTAAAGCTTATGATAAAGAAGGGAGCATCATGTTATGCGGTTCATTCTCAAAATCATTGTCACCTGGATTTAGAATTGGCTGGGTAGTCGCTGGTAACCATGCATTAAAAATACAACGCTTGCAGCATTTTTCGACACTTTCAAGCAGCATTCCAATTCAGCTCGGTTTATCCCATTACTTAACCTTTTATAGCTTTGACAATCATCTTAAAAAGCTACGTAAGATTTTGAATGACCGTAAAAAAAACCATATTGATTTATTGCAAACCTCTTTTCCAGCCAGTGTGATTATTCACAGAAATAAAGGTGGATATTTTATATGGATTGAACTTCCCGACAGTATTTGTGTAGAAACACTTTATGAACAAGCCCTAGAGCACAACATATCCATTGCACCCGGGATTATATTTAGTAGCGATAAACGCTTCTCTCATCATATCCGACTCAACTGTTCATACGTGTGTGATGAAAAAATAGAGAAAGCCATTAAAACCCTTGGTACTCTCATTCGAACAATGGAAGTACAGACTCGAGCCAATTAACTAAACATGCTCTCAGTTATTCTGTTCTGTTTTTTAACCATCAATCTGTTCTAGTTTAGTTTGCAATAACTGTGCTGAAATGCGCTCCAGTTCTTGATATTAAGACCATCATAATGATGTTTGGAGCTTTAATGATTGATGTTGTTGAATTATCACGCTTACAATTCGCGTTAACCGCCATGTTTCACTTTCTTTTCGTCCCGCTGACTATCGGAATGTCTTGCCTACTTGCCATTATGGAGTCGATCTATGTACTCACTGGCAAACAGATCTATCAAGATATGACTCGTTTTTGGGGTAAGCTATTTGGGATTAACTTTGCATTAGGTGTGACTACGGGGTTAACCATGGAGTTCCAGTTTGGTACTAACTGGTCTTACTATTCCCATTATGTAGGGGATATTTTTGGTGCTCCTCTCGCGATTGAAGCACTGGTCGCTTTTTTCCTTGAATCAACTTTTGTCGGCCTGTTCTTTTTTGGCTGGGAACGTTTATCTCAACGTCAACATTTAGTCGTAACTTGGCTGGTTGCTTTAGGTTCTAGCTTTTCAGCTCTATGGATTTTAGTTGCAAATGGTTGGATGCAAAACCCGATTGGAGCCGAGTTTAACTATCAAACCATGCGTATGGAAATGACCAGCTTTGCCGAAGTTGTGCTCAACCCTATAGCTCAGGTTAAATTTCTACATACGGTCACTTCTGCTTATACCTGTGGTGCGATGTTTATTCTTGGGGTGAGCTCTTACTACTTATTGAAAAATCGAGATGTCGCTTTTGCACGGCGTTCATTTGCAGTAGCGGCTTCTTTCGGTATGGCTTCGATAATTTCGGTCATCATACTGGGCGATGAATCTGGTTATAAACTGGGTGATGTTCAAAAAGTCAAGCTAGCAGCCATTGAAGCGGAATGGTACACCGAACCTGCACCTGCAGCGTTCACCATATTGGGGTTACCAAACCAACAAAAAGGCGAAACGCATTATGCAATAAAAATTCCCTATCTGATGGGAATGATCGCCACTCGTTCTTTAGATAAACCAGTAATCGGACTTCATGATTTGCGATCTGAACATTTGGTTCGAATTCGTAATGGGATCAAGGCTTATGAACTGCTTGGACGCTTACGTGATGGAGATAAGTCTCACGAAACAGAGCAAGCATTTGATCAAAAAAAACAAGATCTCGGTTATGGTCTATTACTTAAACGCTATACCGATACCGTTACCGATGCTACCGAACAACAAATCCAGCAAGCCGCGGATGATTCAATTCCAACAGTATGGCCACTTTTTTGGTCATTTAGAATCATGGTTGGCTGCGGTTTTATCATGTTGTTTGTTTTTGGGGCTGCATTCATACAGGCGTATCGGCAAAAAATCACTCAAAAACCTTGGGTGTTAAAAGCCGCACTATGGTCTATTCCCCTACCTTGGATTGCTATAGAAGCGGGCTGGTTTGTCGCTGAATATGGTCGTCAACCTTGGGCAATCGGTGAAATTCTCCCTGTGGCAATTGCCGCATCCTCTCAACCGGTTGAAAACCTGATTACATCTCTTATCGTTATTCTCAGCCTGTACACTGTTTTCATAATCATTGAAGGATATCTGATGATCACCTTCGCTCGAAAGGGCCCAAGTAGCTTAAAAACTGGTCGTTATCATGATGAACAACAGCCAGCCTCACTTGAAGACAAACTAGCCTATCAAACACAACACTAGGAGAGATAACTCATGTTTGAATACGACACTTTACGTTTGATCTGGTGGACTCTAATCGGTGTATTACTAATCGGTTTTATGGTGACCGACGGCTTTGATATGGGAGTGGGTGCTTTATTGCCTTTTCTTGGTAAAACAGAGTCGGATAGACGGGTGATGATCAACTCTATTGCTCCGCACTGGGACGGTAATCAAGTGTGGTTAATTACCGCAGGAGGAGCGTTATTTGCGGCTTGGCCACTGGTCTATGCGACCTCATTTTCAAGTCTATACGGCGCAATGTATTTGACACTGATCGCGCTATGGTTACGCCCTCTAGCTCTTGAGTACCGAGCAAAGATAGACAGTTCAATATGGCGTAAGGTTTGCGATCTTTCAATTTCGTTCTCAGGTTTCCTTCCACCGATCTTATTTGGTGTGGCTTTTGGTAATTTACTGCAAGGATTACCTTTTTCACTCAATAACCTATTAATGGTTGATTATCATGGATCGTTTATTCAATTATTTAATCCATTTAGCCTTTTGTGTGGTCTTGTTGGATTAGTCATGGCGCTACTACAAGGTAGTGCTTGGTTAATGATGAAAACAACCAATAGACTCTATGAAAAAGCCCGGTTAGTTACACAAATCAGTGCGTTATGTACGGCTATTTTGTTAGTTATCGGAGGATTCATTGTGAACAACATCGATGGCTATTTAATCATCAGTTCATTGGATCATCGCTCAGTGTCTAACCCATTAAATAAGGAAGCAATTATGGTTGTTGGGGCTTGGTTAACTAACTTCGAGCTTTATCCTTGGATGTGGTTCGCGCCCATCGGCAGCGTCGTTATTTCATTATTGGCATTACTCAGTGCAAGATTAAAATTCGATGCTGTAGCATTCATTAGTGCTAGTTTCATCAACGCCTGCATTATCTTAACCGCTGGGTTTGCAATGTTCCCTTTCATTATTCCATCAAGCTTTGACCCAAGCCACAGTCTAACCTTGTGGGATGCAACATCCAGTGAGCTGACCTTGAATATCATGACTGGTGTTGCGTTTGTTATGGTCCCTATCATTCTGTGTTATACCGCTTTCAGTTATCGAACTATGTTTGGGCGATTGGACAGTGAATACATTAAACGCAACAACCATTCGTTATATTAAAAATTAAGGAATTTTTATGTGGTATTTTATTTGGATATTGGGTTTATTTTTAGCCGCTTCATTCACTATTTGGCATGTGGTTAGGGTAGAAAAGAGTGATTCAGAAATTGAATCTTAGTGTGTCTCGTCGTTGCCGTACAAAAACACATCGTTTATAAAGTCAAACAATTAACTATTGGCCTCTCTACATATATCCAAACTACTTGGAGTTGCAGGTAGGCGGCAAGTGGATAAATCCCCATGATCATAGACAAACTATGTGATTTGGGTGAACGAACGCAGCCAACAGCTCTGCAGCTTAAAGTAGGAAGGATATACATTTAATTTACCACCAACCCTAATCAAGAATTCGCTTAATGCAACTCATCGAACCGCTTATCTATCCCTCAACCCAAGACGCAGAGACCAGTCCGTAACTTGATGATTGTGGATTAAAAGGTCATATCACCCGAACTGATTTAACAAAAACGAAGATCTAACTCACAAATTAAATGAACCATCGTTTTAATTTTATTGTTTAGTATTTAAATAATTGCCATACTGTCGTCAGAAAACATTGAGGAGTACTTCTATTATGAAGGTGAATCGAGTCGCCATCATCGGCGAATGTATGGTAGAGCTGCAAAAAGTAGATGGGCAACTAAAGCAAAGTTTTGGCGGCGATACGCTCAATACTGCGGTTTATCTTTCTCGTCTGACTCAGTCCTATGGCATCACGACATCTTATTTAACAGGTCTTGGCATTGACCCGTTTAGTAAAGAAATGCTCCATAATTGGCAACAAGAGGGGATTAATACTGACCTAGTGCAAATCTCTGAGACTAAGCTACCGGGAATCTACGCTATTGAAACCACTCCTGAAGGGGAACGAAGTTTTTATTATTGGCGTCACGATTCCGCAGCTAAATATTGGCTGCGCGAGCATAAGCAGCTCAACCTTGCTCAAAAACTTAGCCAACATCAAGTCATTTATCTGAGCGGAATAAGCTTAGCCATTTTACCTGCCGATTGTCGTGATACTTTGATTGAGTTGCTGACATTGTGCCGTAAAGATGGCGTACAGATCGTTTTCGATAATAACTACCGCCCCGCCCTATGGAGTTCTGCCGAAGAGGCTCGTCATGCGTATGAACGTATTCTGCGTCTGACCAACATTGCGTTTCTGACTTTTGATGATGAAAAGATGCTATATGGCGATACCTATGAACAACAAGCCATTGAACGAACACAAGCGTTTGCTGTGTCAGAAATTGTCATCAAGCGTGGCGCTGATGATTGCTATGTGGTGGTCGGCGATGACTGGTTTACCGTACCAAGCAGTGATGTTGACGTTAAAAAGATTATCGATACCACCGCCGCCGGGGATTCTTTCAGTGCTGGCTATTTAGCTAAACGTCTGACGGGGGGGAATCCTTTGCAATCAGCCATTGCCGGACACACCCTAGCTGGCGCTGTGATTCAGCATCGCGGCGCTATCATTACCCATAATGCTATGCCTAAACTATAAGGATTGAAAAATGAAGACCCTGAATGACCAATTGCAGCACATTAAAGTGATCCCCGTGATTGCAATCAAGGATGCCAATAAAGCCGTTAAATTAGCGCAAGTATTAATTGATAATGGGTTACCGTGTGCTGAAGTAACCTTTCGTACCGAGCAAGCGGCATTAGCCATGAAGAATATGCGTGAAGCCTTCCCGAAGATGTTGATTGCCGCTGGTACTGTTCTGACAACGACACAAGTGGATCAAGCGATTGAGGCTGGTGTCGATTTTGTCGTTAGCCCAGGCTTTAATCCGACCACAGTAAAATATTGTCAACAACGTGGAATCACCATAATTCCCGGAGTCAACACACCAAGTTTAGTTGAACAAGCCATGGAAATGGGTTTAAACACTCTGAAGTTTTTCCCTGCAGAGCCATCCGGCGGTATTGGTATGCTGAAGGCACTAACCGCCGTATACCCTATTCACTTTATGCCAACGGGCGGTGTAAGCCCAAGTAATGTGAAAAACTACCTAGCAATTCCATCCGTACTGGCTTGCGGGGGAACTTGGATGGTCCCGAATGATCTGATTGACAATGAGCAATGGGATGAACTGGCGGCTTTAGTCAAAGAAGTAGCGACGATCATCGCTTAATCGCTAACCCTTTACCAAAGATCAGCACTCTTTTTTATGTTCACTCTGAAACGAAAGTCGCCGTTAATACTGACTGAGAAACAGAGTTTTAGCATAGTTGCTCCTTGCCCATCAACCGATGGGCTTTTTTTATCTTACCGCCTCTTTCTTACGACTCAGTCGTTACCTGTGTTGTGATAGCCGCCAACGCAATATCTTCATCAAGCAAAAAGGCCAAATATAAATTTAGCCTTTTATCTCAAGCAAAATCTGTAGGCTTAAGGGGACCTTAACTCATTGCAACTGCTCAGCTAGGAGGGTCAACTGTGGATGACGACGAATTTCATCTAGCACAATCTCCACCACCATTTCGGCACCCTGACGCTGAAAATGGGTAGTATCTGGCTTTGATAAGCTCCCAGTACGCTCTCGATAATACGGGTAGTGTTCTGGGTCAACGGCTAACCACAATGAACGCCAATCGCCGTATTCATTAGCGGCTGTTATCATCCGTTGCTGAATATCCAGCAGCGGTACTTGCTCTTTCTTTGCAGTATCTAACACGGTTTGATAGTAACTGCCGACATACTGGTAACCTTGCTGTTTATTTTGTCTTGTCTCATGTTGTTTGGGATTAATCGGCAGACCTGGTTGGTTTTTTATATCTCTCGCTCTTGGCACTGAGGTCAGTAATATGGCCTGTAACTGATGCCGCTGAGCAAACGTCAAATAGCGTTGTAGTGAATATTGAAAAGAGTACTCTTCAGCTCCATCCGGTGCCTGTAATTGTCCTTGTTGATCATTAGGATAAGTGCACAAATTAGCAATATCGATAGCTCCTCGGCTAATATCGGCGCCATTACATTTGGCATCATTGTGCCCAAATTGAATCAACAGATAATCTCCTTTTCGAACCATAGGCTCCAGATAGTCAAGCCAGCGGCCATTAATAAAATCACGAGAACTACGGCCTGATCGCGCTGCATTCACCACCATCAGAGTTTGATGATCTTCTAAACGTTCCGCTAATACCTGTCCCCAGCCCATTCTTGGATACACCTCAGGCTCATAATGTGCAGCGGTAGAATCACCGACAATAAATAAACGGGTTGAGGCCTTCTCAATACGCTCAGCTCTATCCGCTAAGGAAGTCGCTGTAGATAAATACTGTGAAATCGGACTGAGATCGATGATCGGACGGAACGACAAATCAGTTAAATAAACACTTGATGCCTGTCCGGTTGTGGTGTTGTAACCGCGATTGTGTACAACCTGCTGAATGAGAGTATTCATGACAACGTGATCGCTTGGTAGATAGCTGACAGGGTCTGGCTGAGATTCCACCGAACCCAGCATTTGTTGACGAAAGTGTTGATTAGCCTTTAACCACACCGAATAAGAAAAGGCAGGCAATACTGAGCGTTGTCCTAAGAGTGCTGGCCCATCAATGCCTTCATGAATGGCAAGATTCGACACGATCAAATCAGAAAATGGATTAACGTGACCACGGGTCGTCTGATTAGACTGAGTCTCTACCACCAATGCGCTCAAACAAACGGAGCGTTTTTGATCACTATATAAACACGACTCACCACTTTGATCGTCCACACTCACCAATAACGGCGGCGTCATACTCGCTATCGAGACCTTATAGTGACCTTGAAGATTAGTTTGCGTGACGGCGGTTTGCCCAATACTGTCTTGAATAGTGACTAAAGCCGGAAACTGAATTTGCCGATGTAAGACTTCTCCTGCTAATTGACTTTGCTCGCCAAGAGAAAGCGTCGGTTGCCAGCCAGATAATATAGTGGTTGGCCGATAATGCTGGCGCATTTCTTTATTCAATTGCGGCCGTTTATCTTCGCCCCTTCCACCAGTTCCTCGACTGGAAAATTCCCAAAAACGTGAATCCTCGGGATAAAACCAAATCGTTTGTTGATCAATATCTTTACCGCTCATTTTATCCCAGCCATAAATATGATCGTCCATCTCACAATTGATAAATACCGCATGACCAACCGCATTCGGATCCGCATAACGGCCATCAGCAAAGGTCGTCGTTGGATGCCAAGGCCGACCAAGGGCATAACTTTTTGCGGGGACACCCGTTTCTTTTTTCAAACGGCAGTCTTTGAAAACCAATCCGAAAGGTTGATCTATATTGGTTGCAGGAGCCGTGATGTAGCCATAAGAATTACCATGCTCAACATCTTTACGATTACGAGCAATGATATCGCTGTTAATGAATAACCCTGTACCATGACCAAATATAAAATCAATCGTGCCACTGATCTGAGATTGTTCAAAAACCGTGCGGCCACCTCGTAAATACAACGTATCTTGATAGCTCTTCAAACTGACGTTTTTGAACTGAGCCCGATCCGCATTTTTCGCGATCAGTAAAGCAACCGCCTGAGTATCACGGAGTTTACTCGGGTCATCATCGCGTTTTGCTTGATTTGCAATAAAATCAAACCCGTTTTCAATCGTCAAAGAACGGGCTTTAAAGTCATGAGCATTGACCAACACCGTTCGACTCCCAGACGTACCATATTTTTTACCTTGATCATCCACCGTGCCATTTGCGGTTGTCGCGGTAATGATGGTGCGATCTCTATCTTCACCGATCAAATAAACGTGATGCCGGTCAATAGATAATTTTTCTTGATAGACACCATTGCGGATATAAACCACATATGGAGAGTCGCCCGCTGGAGCATGGTTAATCGCTGCCTGAATTGAAGTAAAATCACCGTTTCCACTTTGATCAACAACAACATGATAAAGAGGCTGAGCCATTAACGCGCAGCCATATACTAGCGTAGAGATTGCCCAAGCCAATTGAGATAATCGATTCATACTCACCCTTATTATGATTGGATAGACACATGCGTAAGCACATCACACATTGCGTCTGATGATTAATGAAAATAAGCCACTTGTTCATTCAAAGCCGTCGCCTCTTGCTGAAGTGATTGTGCACTTTTCGCACTTTTGACACTGCTTTGCCGGCCATTCTTATTCAGTTCACTAATCTGGGTCGCATTACTGGCAATTTGTAATGATACTTGAGCTTGTTGCTCCGCCGCCGTCGCTATAGCTTCTGATTCAACCGCTATCGACTGCACCTGCTTAGCGATAGCTTGCAAAGCAGATCCTGCGCCTTGGGCATGAATTAATACTTCGCTTGCCTGAGTTTGACTTTGCTCGGTCAAGCGGATGGATCGCTCCGTTGAGGCACGTAACTCATTAATAATACTCACAACATCCTGCACCGATGTTTGCGTTCGGTGAGCTAAAGTACGGACTTCATCCGCAACCACAGCAAAGCCACGTCCTTGCTCCCCTGCTCGTGCTGCTTCAATAGCGGCATTAAGGGCCAACAAATTAGTTTGCTCAGCAATTTCATCAATCATTTGCGTGACTTTTTGAATACGTTCACTGTTTTGACCCACTTGGAGAATCGCCGCAGTAGAATGGTTCAACTGTTGATTTAAGGCTTCAACGTAACGAAGTACCGACCCTACAACGGCCAATCCCGCTTGCGTATCTGCATCTGCGCAACGCACATTTTCAGCAATCACTTCTACCTGCCTAGCGGATGATCTCGCAGAGGTTGCCATCTGTTCGATAGCCGTCACCACTTGTTCAACTTGTTGCTGTTGCTGATCAGACTGACGAAGATTATCTTGCGCATCTTGGGCAATACTGCGTGATTGCTGATTGATTCGACCGCTGGTTTCTCGAATCCCGCCAACTAACTGCTCTAGTTTATTAGCCATCGCTCCAACCCCTGCCATCAACTGAGCGATTTCGTTGTCTGCTGACGAAGTACGAGGAAGAGACAAACTCACTTGCCCATTCCCTAGCTGCCGCATACAAAGATGCAGTTGTTTAAGAGGTTGGAGCATAAGATTAATAACCCAAGTCATCACTAAATAGGTGACTAGACCAACGATCAGAGAAATTCCCCCAATCAACATCAATAAATGCTGACTACTTTCGGTCATTTCCTTTGTAGAAGTTCCTCCCAGTAGAATCCAATCCCAACCGGGAATATAAGTGTAGAGCCGATACTGCTCTTGCCGTTCTCCATTCACGAGCGTCCGGTAGTGAATCATACCTTGTTGTTCGGTGGCTAAAGCAGAAAAAGAAGCAATTCCCTTCTCATCACGAAATTGGAAAATATTACGGTCATTTTGATTTCCAGCGATAGAGCCAAGTAAGTAGTCCCCTAATCGCTCAGAATTACGATCCACCACTACGGTTTGACCCGTCTCTCCCCAGCGAATATTTTGAAGAGAGTCCAAAATATCTGCGGTCACTTGTGCTACCGGTAAAGCAACGGCAAAAACTGCAGATACGACTCCTTGCGAATCGACGATCGGATCGTAATAACTGATATAACTTTGACCAGCGTTAGTCGATTGTTCAACGAACGCTTGTCCCTGCTTTAAATGTTGAAATCCATTATGAGTATCATCTAACCGACGCTGTAACCAACGCTGGTTATCCGCACCACGAAACGAACTCGCAATACTCACCCAATGGTCGCGTGATGCAACATAAATGGTGACCAGTGCGCCTGTATCTTGGGTAAAAATATCGATAATATCGGTATTATTAACCAATGGCAGACCATAAAGATGAAGATTACGAATCGGATTTCCACCGTATTCAACGACTTGATCACTGACTTCAAAACCCGCCAGATATCCATTTTTAAAAGTCGAACTCAATACCCGTGTAGTATCGACATAGGCATTGAACTGACCGCTGACGGTTTCAGCGACCGCATTAATTTTCGAGAATTGCTCATTGTATGAGTTATCTAGCATCGCATTTGACGCATGACGATACACAAAACTGGCAATGCTCAGAAACGACAAGAGTAAACAGCCGAGAATAATCGATTTTAACTGAAACCCAACACTGCGATTAACAAAAAAAGCGCGCATAATGATCCTTGCTTCGCTGTGATAAGCGATGAACTACCCCGGATAAAAAAGAAGCAGTAAGGCTGACTGATCAAGTCGCAGTAAGCCTTACTCAGCTTGCTAGTGAAACGACATCAAGTGATGTTGGAGCTGTTCAAGCTGTGCTTGGCTAAGACGCCCTGATTCTTGAGTCTGCACCTCTGCTTTTAACCGATCCAGCGTTTGAGCGCTGATTTCTCGCCCTTGTTGGTCACGCGTTTTTCCATCAACAATGAATCGATTTCCTTCAAGGTAATCGGCGTTAATGACGTCACTGTAAGGGCTATTGACATAAAAACGGTAAGATTGGTTATTGATGAACGAGCCTTGTTTACCTGCAGCGGCATAAGGACTTTTACGGAATAGGTAGTTAAAACGAACATTGTCGATGGCCAGATTATTATCTAGTATCAAAGCACCTGGATTAAAGTTGTCGCTAAATCCGTCCATATTATTACGAAAAGCGATACTGTTTTTGACCACATGCGCCACGGGCAAACCTTCCCCCCCGAGTTTAAAACCATTACCGCGCGTGCCACCTTTGGCAGGAACCTCCATTGTTTGGCCATTCATATAGGATATTGAATCCAGAATGGTCACGACTCCATTAGCTCCATCCTCCACTTTATTAAATAGGTCCCAGCCATCATCAATATTGTGATGAGCGATACAACGAATAAAGGTATTCCCATCACCAATGCGCATTTTGGCTGCAAAGCCATCGGCATTAATCTGTGACTTATCCATATTGTTGAAGCTTTCACTATCGGTCACGGTATTAAAACTGGCCCACAATGCACGGCCTATCTTATCTGGTGAGGTGATCTGGAAGCCCGTATCAGGCGCACCATGAGTCACCATCTGCGAGAAGTGATTATGACTCCCATGGACGATGGTACGAGCCCCAAAAACTTCGATTCCCGAGACGTTCCAATAATTAGCCTGATGTAAGTATTCACCAACAAAGCGAACCTGACTACCTATCGCTTGTAGGGTTTTAACCTGTTCGGGAGTTCCACTAGCAGATACAGGAATAATCAAGCCATCATAATCACCATCTTCAAGTAAAATCGTTCCGCCCGGTGGTAATAGCTCTACTGCTTTGGCTAGGGTTAAACGGCCCTGATCTCCTTGCGGGTTGACTCGGATTTCCATCGGGTTATTCACAGCTTGTTTGGTGACCGTCTGCTGATAACTAATCGGTTGCAAATCCGGTCCTTCAATTGGGATATAAGTGATCTCAAAAGCGGTTTGCGCTTGCGATAATGTGGTCGGGAAGCTGAACATCTCTCCTGCCGAGACTGGCTGCTGGTCAATCTGTCGTTGCCCATTTTGAGTCAAGCTGAAAGTACCCGTGTAGTTCGCTCGTGCTTGGAATGTATAATTATCTAGTGCTGAAACCTCGGGGGAGGCTTGCTGGACAACTGGCTTTTCTAATGTCGCTTGATAGCGAGGCGCGTTCACCGTGTTCGCTTTTGCTAAGGTTAGCTCGACATCGGTAATGGTGATTTTTGCGTTACGAGACGCAAAAAAACCGACGTATTGATACTGAGGATCCTGCATCTGTACAATATTCGCATGAGCCCCTTTCACTTCTTGGCTTTGAAATATTTTACCATCATCAAAACTCACTAAATAACCAGCGTCGGTTCGAGTCAAGGTCATCCGATAAGGGTTATCGACCCCAAATTCAACTCCTTTGACAAAAGCATCACGTCCCATACGGTTTCCCGCGGTACCCCAAGGTTGATAAATGCCTTCACGATACGTCGCATCGATGTCAACTAAACCATTGTGCTCTCTTTTATTAGCTCGAATAAGGTTCATTACCATATTCGATGCTGCCGGAAACTCCTCCAGCCCATCAGGTTGAGGATCTAAGCGTGGCTCACCAAGAATATCACGCACCATTAACCCAGCCCCTTCTTGACGATTTGGTGTTGATCCCGTTTCTGGACCAAGCTGCTCAACAATCACTTGTGCGGATAATCTAAAATTGACATCAGCTGGTAGTTGAGTGTAATAAAAAGTGCCACCTTCATGAGAATTGGCAATTTTCCCGCCACGGCTTTCAATGGTAAAGGTTTCCGCAATAGGGCCAATTTCAACAAGCTTACCTTCGACAGTCACTTGGTTTAGACCAACTTTTTCAGGCAAGATAGTCGAACCAAAGTTTAGGTCGGTAGATTGTCCAAAAGTCATCGCATGCCAAGTGAGCTGGCTGACATCATAACTATCCAACACGGTTGATGAACATGCGGTCATCGCGATAAAGGATGAAAGACACAGCGCGGCGGGGGTTATTTTCATAATAATCACCTTAATAAATAAAAGGCTAACTTGTGGTCACCCTCAGCTAGCCCTAATAAACGACAGTAAACAGGAAGGGAATACTTAGAAGCTATATTTCACGCCCACACGAAACATCGGACGCCAAGCGTCAACTTCTCTCGTGTCTTTTCTTGATGGGTTAAAACCAATTTCACCGAAAGGACGGAAGCCACTTTCTAACTGGGTATATTCAAAGGTGAAATTCACTTCACTAAAATAGGCATCTTTATCTTTATAAACCACTTGCCCATCTTGCTTAAAGGTATAATCGACACTGGTACCTAAGTTCCAACTCTCTAAGCCTCGATAACCTGCACCAAATGTCCAACGATTATAGTGAGAGCTTTTATCGTTATTCGGTCTAGTTTCATAGTGATAACGTTGACGGAATGAAACATTCCAATCACTATTCACTCGATAACCTAAGGTCAGGTTAAATTGTTGACCGAATTTACTGTCATTCGACTCCCATTTATATTGGGGAGTTAAGGTGAATGAATCTGACAATTTATAAGCATAACTGATGTTGGCTTGCTGCCCATTGCCCGACATTTGATCAAAATCAAGAGGTGCAGCGTTGGTTTTACCCGTCTTAACATTTGACTTCCACTTTGCCTCGACTTCAAAGCCTATGCCATTTTTAAAACGATGGCTCACTGCAACTCGGTCAACGTTACTCGCGCCTTGCTCACCAAATTTTGGCTTGTATTCATGACGGACGTTAACCGTAGCTGCGCTAACGGCTGTGGAGGTAAAAGCAAGTAGGATGGCAGAATATAATAACTTATTTTTCATATTGAAACACCGTTTTGTTTTATTGTGAATTGATTTTCAAGTTACACATTCAACTCAAAACAATAAAGACAACAAAAATAAAAACGTGATCCAACAGTCAAGTTAATCTCGGGTTAATATCAATTATGTGATCAAAATAAAATATCGTTTCAATTTTTAACCAAGAAAACTGAAAACCAAAACCTTACAGAAAAACACTAGCAAACAAAAATAAAAACCTTATAAAACAATAAATTAAAACACAATCCAAAATGCTTTACAGCATAAAAAAACAATATGCATATGTCAAATAACCCCAAAACACAAAAAAGAAACGATGTTTCACATTTTTATATTTAAATATTAAAAAATGATATCTCAGATCACAAATATCTTTTCATCATCTAGTAATAGTCAGAAATCATAGGCTAAATAAAAATCAGAAGCGGGCGAGTTATCAAGGTAAAAGGCATTCAACTCTCCCGTAACAACAAAACTTTATGAGGATGAGAAAATGTATGAAAGTCGTAAACTGGGACTAGCGTACCTGTCGCCCTATATTATAGGGTTGATAGTGTTTACCGCTTTTCCGTTTGTATCATCATTTTTAATGAGCTTTACCGATTATGACCTAATGACGGCACCGAAATTTGTCGGCATTGAGAACTATCGTTATATGCTTAGCGAAGATGATCTGTTCTGGAAATCAATGAGCGTTACGTTTCTGTACGTTTTCTTGACCATTCCAGTAAAGTTAGCCTTTGCACTCTTTATCGCTTTTATTCTTAATTTTAAGCTAAAAGGCATCGGCTTTTTCCGCACCGCGTATTACATCCCTTCTATTTTAGGCAGTAGCATTGCAATCGCAGTGTTATGGCGTGCGTTGTTCGCCATTGATGGTGTACTCAATGGCATGCTGGACTTTATTGGCATTGATCCCATCAACTGGCTGGGAGAACCCGCGTTTGCCCTTTTTTCCATCACATTATTACGAGCCTGGCAGTTTGGCTCTGCGATGGTGATTTTTTTGGCCGCCTTACAAAACGTACCGCAATCACAATATGAAGCGGCGATGATTGACGGTGCCAGTAAATGGCAAATGTTCCTGAAAGTCACCATTCCTTTGATCACGCCGGTTATCTTCTTCAATTTTATTATGCAAACGACGCAAGCATTTCAAGAGTTCACTGCGCCTTATGTGGTTACAGGAGGTGGACCGATGAAATCAACCTATTTGATTTCACTCTACATCTATGAGACGGCATTCAAGTTCTTCGATATGGGCTATGGCAGTGCTCTGGCTTGGTCACTGTTTATTGTGGTGGCTATTTTTACTGCTATTTCATTCCGTTCATCAAAATATTGGGTGTTTTACTCTGGCGATAAGGGAGGTAAATAATAATGTCTTCAAGCATAACAACAGTCTCTACTCAATCTCAAGATTCCTTAATCAATAATCTTGAAAATGAACGCACGCTACGTCGAGAAAAAATCAATGCTTTTATTCGTTATACGGTATTAATCATTGTTGGCATTCTTATGCTCTATCCACTGTTGTGGATGTTTTCTGCAGCCATGAAACCTAATCATGAAATATTCTCTTCAATGAGCTTGATTCCAAGTCAATGGAGCTTAGAAGGATTTATTAATGGATGGAAAACCGGCACTGAATTTACTTTTGGTCATTACATCATCAATACCTTTTTGTATGTACTTCCTAAAGTCTTTTTTACCGTTGTCTCTTCAACCATTGTTGCTTATGCGTTTGCACGCTTTGAGATTCCATGGAAGAAGTTTTGGTTTGCGACTCTAATTGGTACCATTTTGTTGCCTCAATCCGTTCTATTGATCCCGCAATATTTAATGTTCCGCGAGATGGGTTTACTTGATAGCTACTTACCACTTTATTTACCACTGGCT
Organism: Vibrio metschnikovii CIP 69.14; assembly: GCF_000176155.1. Lineage (GTDB taxonomy): Bacteria > Pseudomonadota > Gammaproteobacteria > Enterobacterales > Vibrionaceae > Vibrio > Vibrio metschnikovii. Next base: position 360,590 of record NZ_ACZO01000007.1, read on the forward strand.
TTTGCTACCCAAGGCTTCTTTGTCTTTATGTTGGTGCAATTTCTACGTGGAGTACCAACCGATATGGAAGAAGCGGCGATGATTGACGGTTGTAACTCTTTCCAAGTGTTGTAGTATGTGGTGGTGCCCGTTATTCGTCCGGCCATTATCTCAGTCGCGTTGTTCCAATTCATGTGGTCTGTCAACGACTTTTTGGGACCTCTGATCTACGTCTCCAGTGTCGAGAAATACCCAATTGCGCTCGCACTGAAGATGTCTATCGACGTCACCGAAGGCGCACGTTGGAATGAAATTTTAGCGATGGCTTCGATTGCGATTATTCCATCGATCATCGTGTTCTTCATGTCTCAGAAATATTTCGTTGAAGGTGTCAATAACAGCGGTATTAAAGGTTAATTTTTGGAGTAAAGACAATGGCTGAAGTGAAATTTAAACAACTAGAAAAAGTCTATTCAAACGGATTTAAAGCGGTACACGGTATTGACCTCACGATTCGTGATGGTGAGTTCTTGGTTATCGTTGGTCCATCAGGCTGTGCGAAATCGACCACGTTACGTATGTTGGCTGGGTTAGAAAATATTTCTGGCGGTGAAATTACTATCGGTAAACGAGTCGTCAATAATTTGGCCCCCAAGGATCGTGGTATTGCTATGGTGTTTCAAAACTACGCTCTTTATCCTCATATGACCGTACGGGAAAACCTAGGTTTTGGCTTAAAACTGCAAAAACTCCCTAAACAAGAAATTGAGCAACGCGTTAATGAAGCAGCAAAAATACTGGAAATAGAAGAGTTACTGGATCGCCTTCCTCGGCAGTTATCTGGCGGACAGGCACAGCGAGTCGCTGTGGGACGAGCGATTGTTAAAAAGCCAGAAGTATTCCTATTTGATGAACCACTCTCCAATCTTGATGCCAAGCTACGTGCTTCGATGCGGGTACGAATTTCCGATTTACATAAGCACTTGAAAGCGGAAAAACGCCCCGCGACGGCAGTGTATGTAACCCATGATCAAACTGAAGCCATGACCATGGGTGATCGTATCTGCGTAATGAAACTGGGTGAAATCATGCAAGTCGATACACCTGAAGAGCTGTATAACAACCCAGTCAATATGTTTGTTGCTGGATTTATTGGCGCACCAGAAATGAACCTTCGCGATATTAAGCTGGAAGATGTCGGTGATGAATTGTTGGTTAACTTGGATGGGCAGCACCTGCGCATTCCTGATCAAAAGGTCGCCAACATTCGAGCTCATGGCTATCGCAATACAGTACTAGGCATTCGTCCCGACAATATCACCCTATCATTAACTGACGATCATCCTGAAGGCATACAAACCCTCACCGGAGATATTATCCGTATGGAAAATATGGGGCATGAGGTATTCGTTTATTTCCGTGTTGGCGTGAATGAATTTACCGCTCGAGTGCCTGTGGATGACGTAAAAGCCAAGCTGAATATGGAGTTAAAGAAGCAAGTGACGTTCATGATCGATATGACCAAAGCACACATCTTTGATAAAGACACAGAAAAAAACATCTCTCTACAACAATAAAATAGCTCGGAGGCTATTATGACCAACAAAACCCTACTGGCTACCATCACCGCAATGATGCTCGGTAGTCTCTCTGTCACTGCTTATGCTCAAACTGAACTTCGTATGTCTTGGTGGGGAGGAAATGCTCGCCATCAGGCAACCTTAGAAGCACTCAAACGCTTTCAAGATCAATACCCCGATATTGTCGTTAAAGGCGAATACACGGGGTGGGATGGGCATTTATCACGCCTAACGACTCAAGTCGCTGGCAATACTGAGCCTGATGTAATGCAAACTAATTGGAACTGGTTACCCATTTTCTCTCGTGATGGCCGCGGCTTTTACGATATGAATAATCAGTCTGATATTTTGCAATTGAACGAGTTCCCTACCCAAGCGATCAATATGGCAACGATAGATGGCAAGGTCAATGGCATTCCGGTCAGTATGACCTCTCGTGTGTTTTACTATAACCAAGAGATTTGGAGCCGGGCGGGAGTGGCCTACCCAACTACATGGGATGATCTACTGGCGGCAGGGCGAACCTTTAAAGAAAAATTAGGCAATGACCATTACCCATTGGTGATTGAAGCGCGTGATATCTTTGCCATGAACCGATCTCTTTATATTCAAAAACACGGTAAAGACATCATCAACCATCAAACTAATTTACTCAATCTTAATGAGCAAGAAATGATTGAGTTCTTCCAATTGTATGTGGACCAAATCAATAACCATGTATTCCCATCCACCAGAGAGTTTTCTTCTTATGGTAAAGGCAACCTATATGAAATGCGCCCTTGGATTGATGGCCGATTTGGTGGCTTATACATGTGGGATACCGCAGTAGAAAAATACGCGGATAACCTTCAACCGCCAATGTCATTAGAATTAGGCCCCTATCCAATGCTGCCAAATGCCAAAGATGCTGGTTTATTGGCTCGTCCATCGATGATGTTTTCTATTGGACGTAATACCAGACATCCGGAAGCGGCAGCAAAATTAGTAAATTTCTTACTTAATGATCCTCAAGGTATTGAAGCACTAGGCCTAACTCGCGGTATACCTATGAGTCAAAAAGGTTTAAGTACCCTACAAGCCGCAGGTCACATTGAGAAAGAGAGTTTGTCTTTCCTAGGCTATGAGCAAGCCCAGCAACTGCCTCAAGTAGTCTTACCAACAACTTATACCGATAACGCTCAATTAATGGAGCTGTTTAGTGAAGAGATGCAGCATCTGGATTACGGAAAGTCTAACGTAGAGCAAGCCGCGAAAAACTTCTTGCGCCGTGGAAATCGAGTGCTGGCTCGTATGAACTAACCCATTAATAGCCACGCGGTTTGCCAATATCACTGCCACAGCAAGCCGCGAGGGATAGTGCCCTTAAGGAACAATAAGCCCTCCATTTATTTTCTTCTGGAGGGTAATTTCCTTTGGGAAAATGGCAAGTTTATTTAGATTTATCAATATTTTTGGAGGTGTATGATGAAAGCTTTGCGCACAAGTTTCTTTCCATTACTGCTCGATTATTACCAACGTATTTTACAACATGCGCGTTCCACACGCTCACCTCTGCTGGCCGATGGCTTAGATAGCCAATCTTTGCTCCCTGTCTGCTGGCTTTACCCTGATGGGAGTCGCGTACCAATGAGTAACTTTGCCAGCCAACAAAATTTCTTACGCGGTTTAGTCGCCTTATCTACCTTAACCCAAAACCCTGCTTATCAACGTCAAGCGACCGAATTAAGTCAATATTTTTTAACCCACTATGTTGACCCGATCAGTGGGTTACTTCATTGGGGCGGGCATCGCTTTATTCATCTTGAAGACGGCACCATAGAGGGGCCCGCGAGTAAAGAGTGCGTGCATGAACTCAAGCATCATTTTCCTTTCTATGACTTACTTCATGAAGTTAATCCTCAGGCCACCGAACGTTTCTTGACCGGATTTTGGGCGGCGCATGTCACCGACTGGCAGCGCCTTGATTTAAGCCGCCACGGCCAATATCAGCAGTCTTTTCCTGATGCGTTATTTTCTTTACATATACCCAACCCCGTAGTGGACCCATCCTGCTGGCCAAATTTACCAGAAACAATAGGATTAACCTTTGTTAATGCCTCTACCGACCTTATCTACGCCGCAAGCCACTACTTCAAATATACGGGTGATCACGAAGCAAAACGGTGGGCAAAACACCTCTATCATCAGTTTGTACTCGCGCGTCATCCACAAACACGGATGCCGGTCTATCAATTTTCATCACCTTTACAACGCCAACCAATCCCCGAGGATGATCGTTTAACCTATTCATGGTTTGGAGACCGAGCGAAACGCCAGTTTGGGCCAGAATTTGGAGAGATTGCCAAAGAGGCTAATGTTCTGTTTCGTGATAGCTGGCCTGTGGTGGTCGATAACCCACTAGCTATCCTTGAATGCGCCAAGCTCCTTGACGATGATGAAATGGCGACATGGGCCATTGAAGGCATCATTGCTTATTTCGATTATGCGTGGGATGAAGTAAACAATGAAATCGTTCCGATGTGGAATAATGGCCAAGATATGACCAACTACCGGTTTGTTCGTGATGGTTATTATGGTGATAAAGGAACCCAACTCACTCGACAAGCGGCAGACCCAGCTTACTTATTACCGTTAGTGAGAGCTTATGCTATCCACCCCGACCCAACATTACGTCAGTTACTGTGTCGTATGTTTCATCGATTTTCATTAGGTGCACTTGACCCTGATACCTTACAGATAGAATCGATCTCTGAGCATAGCTCTCTTTGCTCAGCCTATTTATTATTAGCCTTAATTGAATTATACCAACTCAACCAAGATCGACGCTTACTCAAATTAGCCGACGTGATTGCTCATAACTTAATCGAGCAACACTACCATCATGGATTTTTCCTACCCAGCGCAGCGCACCGTTATGCACGTATTGATGATCCTATTCCGTATGCTCTATTAGCGCTGGAAGCGGCTTATGCCGGGCAGTATAACCAGATTCCTCTCGCCATTTCCAAAGGAGGCTACTTACATGGTGAATGGCTATACGGTGATGAACTCAAAACCGTCTATGACTATGAGGTAATTTACAACGTAGTATCAGCGCAATAAGGCACCACTTTGACCAAAAAACCATCTAAAACCCTAGCAAAATGGCGTAAAGTAAATGTCTTAGCTAGGGTTCGTTACCGTCACAAGGTCTTAATAATCCGACGTATTCTTCCCTTTACTTTACCCATCCTTATTGAATTGATTGGTGTGGTATTCATGGGGATTGTCAGTACTATTTTAGTCAGTCGCATCAGTAAAGACGCTACCGCTGCAGTCGGTATTACAGAGAGCATCACATTCATTGTGCTTTCTCTTTTAACTGCCGTCGCTTTAGGTGGATCGGTAATGATCGCACAAGCTTTTTCCCGTCGGGATCGTACTAAGTCTCTACGTGGAGCAAGTCACACCATGCATTTAGCTTTGGCTATAAGCATTATGACTTCACTCATCATGAGTATGTTTGCTCACCCTTTACTGACGATCGTCGCATATGGTGCTGAGCCGGCGGTTATTGTCTTAGCCGAACGCTTTTTACTCATTGTACTATTGAGCTACCCCGCTTTGGCGATCACTCTTGCTGCCAGCGGCATTTTACGTGCAGTGGGTAACTCTCGCTCTCCTGCGACAATTAATATTGTTATGAATTTGGTTAATATTTCGTTCAGTTACCCGCTTATTTATGGCGTTGATGCACTAGCATGGCCTGGTTTAAATATGCAAGGGGCGGCCTTAGGTTTGACGATTTCAAGGTGGTTAGGGGCAATAATGATTGTATTTTCTCTGGCGCGTAACCCTTCATTACGTATGCCTATCAACACTTTTATACAGCCATTTAGCCTTTTGATCACCCGAGAAATCCTTGCGATTGGCATTCCTGCCAGCATCGAATCATTAATGTTTAATATTGGTAAACTCATTACTCAAGTTATGGTTGCAGGAATGGGCACAGTCGCGATGGCCGGTAATGTGATCACTTTCTCGGCGCTACTCTTCATTAATATTCCCGGTAATGCTCTTGCGACCGCTGCTACTATCTTAATTGGGCAACGACTCGGCCAAAACCGTAGTCAGACCGCACAAATAGAAATGCAGTTGCTGTTTTGGCTTGCCAGTATAGCGTTAATCGTGCTGGCGTTAGTCTGCCTCCCCTTTGCTAGTGCGATTGCCCATTTATACACGGATGACCAAGCCGTGATTAATGTAGTCGTCAACCTTATTTTCCTCAACGCCTTGATGATGCCGATTTGGGCGGCCTCTTTTGTTTTACCTTCAGCGTTTAAAGGTGGCAAAGATGTAAAATACAGTATGTGGGTAGCCATTCTTAGTATGTGGGGGGGGCGAATTGTTTTAGGCTATCTATTCGGGATCCATTGGCAAATGGGTATCTATGGCATTTGGCTTGGCATGTTTGCCGATTGGTGGATTCGAGGCTTACTGTTTTTATACCGTATGGTTACCCAACGTTGGTTACACGTTTTCTATTCCCATAGAGACCGTTAATGTATTGTGTAATCTTATTACCATTTGAAATGCCCGAAGCGTTACCCTTAATCCGATTTTATGTATCATGTAAGCTAGCTCCGTGAACAGCAAAGCTGGATAATTAAACCCACCTAATGCATTTTGATGCATTGGGTGGGGTCACAAATTTCTTATTTTCTTCCTTATATTATGAATATAAATCGTCTTTTCCTTTATGCTGAAAAGCGATTTTATACTCACACACTCTTTCTTACTCTCAAAACACATCGAACCTGCCATCATCAGTCAAGTGGATTAATTTATGATATAGATCACCAACTGGCAAAAAAATAAAAAAATGAACCGTTGTTTCGATTTTTATCACATATCGTTTCATGTTATTTGTTTATACTAAATATAAATCAAAACACCGTTTCGAGGTTTATACATGGAATACAATTATCTTGTCATTGCGGGCTATTTTGCCCTAATGATAGCGATTAGCTTAATCTTCAAAAAGATGGCCAGTAACAGTACCAGTGATTACTTTCGTGGCGGCGGTAAGATGCTCTGGTGGATGGTAGGAGCAACCGCCTTTATGACTCAGTTTTCAGCTTGGACATTTACCGGTGCAGCCGGCAAAGCGTTTACTGATGGCTTTGCTGTACTTGCTGTATTTATCGGCAATATGGTCGCTTATGTGTTTGCTTATTTCTTTTTTGCTCGCCGTTTCCGTCAGATGCGAGTCGATACACCAACCGAAGGAGTAAAACGCCGCTTCGGAGAAGTTAACGAACAATTTTTCACTTGGGTAATTATTCCGTTAAGCGTGATCAACGCTGGGGTATGGCTCAACGGTTTGGGCGTATTTGCTTCTGCCGTATTTAATGCCGATATCGTCACGACTATTTGGATTACTGGCTTAGCCGTACTCGCCATATCACTATTAAGTGGTGCATGGGGAGTGGTCGCTTCAGATTTCATTCAAACATTAGTAGTTGCCGTCATTTCCGTTGCCTGTGCGTTAGTGGCACTCTATGCGGTGGGTGGGCCTGGCGAAATTATTAATAATTTCCCCGGTGGCTTCGTGATGGGGCCAGACATGAACTACCCATTGTTACTGGTTTGTACCTTTATCTTCTTTGTTGTCAAACAATTACAAAGCATCAATAACATGCAAGAGTCTTACCGATTTTTAAATGCGAAAGACTCGAAAAATGCCAGCAAAGCAGCATTGTTAGCATTAGGCATGATGGTGATTGGTGCTGTAATTTGGTTTATTCCTCCTTGGGCTTCAGCCATCCTTTATCCAGATGCGGCATCGGAATACTCAGCACTTGGTGCAAAAGCCAGTGACGCGGTATACCTTGTTTTTGCTCGTGAAACTATGCCGTTAGGCACGGTTGGCCTACTGATGGCAGGCCTTTTCGCAGCGACCATGTCGTCAATGGATTCAGCATTAAACCGCAACTCTGGTATTTTTGTCCGCAGTTTCTACGCACCTATTTTACGCAAAGGGAAAGCCACCGATAAAGAGCAACTCCGTGCTGGGCAAGTTGCCTGTTTAGTGAATGGTATTTTGGTCATTTTTATGGCGCAATTTTTCAACTCACTGAAACATCTCAGCTTGTTTGATTTGATGATGCAAGTCGCGACGCTATTGCAATCTCCAATCCTAGTTCCGTTGTTTTTGGGCATTATCATCCGCAAGACGCCTAAATGGGCACCTTGGGCAACCGTTGTCTTTGGTATGTTCGTCTCGTGGTTAGTGGTTAATGTATTTACACCACAAACCGTGGGGCAATGGTTCAATATGGAAGAACTCACTCGCCGTGAAATTGGTGAGATGCGCACCATGATCACCATCGCTGCCCATTTATTCTTAACAGCAGGTTTTTTCTGCCTAACCACACTGTTCTACAAAGAAGCCAATGACCCCTATAAAGAGCAAACAACACGCTTCTTTGAAGACGTCAACACCGAGTGTATTGCTGAAGAGGGGCAAGACATTGTTGACCGTTTGCAACGTAATAAACTAGGGACATTAGTCATCTACATGGCTGCTGGTCTAACGCTAATGGTGCTGATCCCTAATCCATTATGGGGGCGCTTGCTGTTTTTAGGCTGCGCGGTTGCTATTGGGATTGTCGGTTACGCCCTCAAGCGCAGTGCTGGGCTGGAAAGCAGCCTCACTAAACCAGTGATATCGACGTCTCGTTAATCGATATTCGTTATTCATCGATACCCCCAAATTGAAAACAAGCATGTGATTGGGGTTCCCACGACCGCTTCACGTTGAAAGAGTATCGATTCATTTTTGCTGCCAACTGGTTTGGCAGCACCTTTATCGGAGATTTTTTATGGCCAAAGGCGATATAGTCCAACTTAAATTTGATACGTTTATCGATAGCGATACACAAGTCAAAGTCACCCGTCTTACTCCTATTGATGTGATTTGTCACCGCAACTACTTTTATCAAAAATGCTTTACCCAAGATGGTAATAACTTATTGTTTGCCGGAGATTTTGATGGTAACCGTAATTATTATTTAGTCGATCTTACCACTCAACAAGCAACTCAGCTTACAGAAGGAAAAGGCGATAATACTTTTGGTGGTTTTATCTCTCACGATGACCGCGCCTTTTTCTATGTAAAAAATGAGCTTAATTTAATTAAAGTTGATCTCGACAGCCTAGAAGAGCAGATCATTTACACCGTGGATGATGAGTGGAAAGGTTATGGAACTTGGGTCGCAAATTCAGAGTGCACAAAGTTAGTGGGCATTGAGATTCTTAAACGTGATTGGCAACCATTAACCTCTTGGGAAAAATTTGCTGAGTTTTATCACACCAAGCCAACGTGCCGTTTGATCAAAGTGGATATTCAAAGTGGAGAGTTAGAGGTAGTTCATCAAGATAACGCTTGGTTAGGCCACCCTATTTACCGTCCGTTTGATGATTCAACCATCGGTTTTTGTCATGAAGGTCCGCACGATTTAGTCGATGCACGCATGTGGCTAGTCAACGAAGATGGTCGTCATGTACGTAAAATTAAAGCACAAGATCCGGGAGAGTCATGTACACATGAGTTTTGGATCCCGGATGGTAGCGCAATGGCTTATGTCTCTTATTTTAAAGGTCAAACTGAGCGCGTTATCTATAAAGCAAATCCAGAAACATTAGAAAATGAAGCAATCATGGTCATGCCCCCCTGTTCACATCTAATGAGTAATTTTGATGGATCATTAATGGTTGGTGATGGCTGTGATGCGCCCGTCGATGTTGCAGATGCCCAGAGCTATGATATTGAAAACGACCCTTTCTTGTATATTCTCAATACCAAAGAGAAAACGTATGCCAAGTTAGCGAAACACAGTACATCTTGGGAGGTCTTAGACGGTGACCGTCAGATCACTCATCCACACCCATCATTTACTCCTAATGATACCGGAGTGCTTTTTACCAGTGATTTCCAAGGCGTTCCTGCGGTTTATATCGCAGATCTTCCTGATAATTTTAAATAACGTAAAAAGTGGAGGCGTAAGCTTCCACTTTTTTACAATCATTATCCAAAAATCACTTGAGGCAGCAGACAGGTAAATGACGAGTGGATTAACGAGCAATATCCAAACGGTTTTCCGTCACCCCGTTGGTTCGAAACCAACCCGCAATGCTGATCCGCTCCGCTTGGGTCGGCAGCACTTCATGAGGGAATTTTTCCGATAAGAAGACGACTAAGCGACCTGAGATAGGCGCAATCGTCTCAATCAGCTGATCGTTCAAATCATAAAGTTTTAGTTCTCCGCCATCGGCGGCGCGCCAATTGGGATTCATGTAAAACACTGTCGTTAGCTTACGATTTTCATTACCGCGAAACGCATCGAGATGTTTTTTATACAAATCACCGGCTTCGTATTTCGCAAAATGCGCTTCGTATTCAAATAATCCTAAAAAGAAGTCTTGATTCACTTGCTGGCGAATTTGCTCCATCCGCTCCAAATAATCTTGTATTGGCTGACCCATCGATTCTCTCAGCCATTGAATCTTATCACTGCGGATCTGGCTAATTCGCTGGGCTTCATCTTGCCGGCCGATACGTGCTTGCTGCCAACTTTCAGGGGCGCAAGATCGTAAACGGCTGACTTGATCGGGAGTCAAAAAATCATCCCACACATACCAACCTTGCTCCGCTATCGCGTCCAGCAACTTCTCTAATCCCATGATGTTCACTACTTGGTTAACGAACCATGGGTTATAACCAGACTCGGTTAGCCGCACAAATCACGATGTTAATCCATAAGGATAATAATCGTTATCGTTGTCAATAATAGGCGCAACACAACGATGCGAGGAATATTGAGTTGCTTCGATAATAAAAAACCACCGGAAAACCGGTGGCTAAGATAAAAAATCGTTAATCGCTAAAGCTTAGCGATTCAGCTTGGTCAGCGCTGCAAAGACGCTTTCGACCGCTACCGCACCGGGGTCTTTAACACCACTTAAACTGTCACTGGCTAAATAAGACGAGCGCCCAGCATTGGCTTTGTTCATTAATGCGGTGGAAGCACAGCCTTGCTCAGCGGCGCTTGCTGCTTCGGTTAGGCTTTGCCCAGCGACTAACGCTTCCAATGCTGGCTGCAGCGCATCAATCATGGTTCTGTCACCCAACTCAGCGCCGCCGTACTGTTTCATTTTATTTAATCCCGCCACTAATGCACTCGCCAGTGGTTTCCCTTCACTCATCTGCTGACCCGCAGCGGTAAAGAAAATCGACAGTAACACCCCACTTGAGCCGCCCATCACGGTGGCAAGACGCTCACCCACTACGCCTAATAACTTATCAACTTGCGCGAATGGCAATTGATTAGCTTGGCTCTCACGATAGATTTGTCGTGCACCAGCAGCAAAGGTTGAGCCAGTATCGCCATCGCCAACTAAACTATCGAGACGATTAAGCTCACTTTCATGATTAATCAAGGTCTGGCAAATACAGTTAACGATCATTTGATGCTCAGCATGCTCGGAGGCTTGATAGTGCAGTTGATCGGCTTGCTTTTCGACTGCGCGACGCGCCACATCATTGACCGCTAAAGGCGTTGGCCAACTGCTGACCTCGGTTGGAGCCAATAATGCCGCTTCCAGCTGCGCATCTAAATGCAGTAATGAGATAGAGAAGCCTTTCATGTCCAACGCCGTCATCAAGGGCGCTGGACCCACTAAATACTGGATTGAGGGCGCAAGAGAAGAATGACACAGATCGCGCGTTAACAAGCTCATTTCAAGATTGGATACGCCACCCAAGTTATTGAGTAGCACCGCGACTTTATCATCACCCGTTAACGGATAAGCGCTCAGCAGCTTTTCAATCATCATCGCCAGAATATCGCGGCTATTTTGGGTTGCTAAGACCGAAACTCCGGGCTCACCGTGAATGCCTAACCCTAGCTCAGCATGACCCGGAGCGACTCGTTCGCTGTGCGTTTCACCCGGTAAATGGCAACTGGATAAGGCCACGCCAATACTGGCGGTGCGTTGAATCGCCACTTGCGCCGCTTCAGCGACTGCAGACAGTGATTGACCTTGTTCCGCCGCATAGCCGGCAATTTTATGCACAAATAAGGTACCAGCCACACCACGAGGCTGCTTATTATCGGGCAAGGCAATGTCATCACTGACCATCACCATTTCAACTTGATAACCGAGACGCTTAGCTTTTTCTGCCGCTAAACCAAAGTTTAATCGGTCGCCGGTGTAGTTTTTGACAATCAACAAACAGCCCGCTTCACCGGTCACTTGAACAATGGCATTGAACACCGCATCAACACTGGGCGAAGCAAACACATCACCGCACACCGCGGCGGTCAGCATATTCTTACCCACAAAGCCAACGTGAGCGGGCTCATGGCCCGAGCCACCGCCAGAAATAATCGCTACTTTGCTTTTATCCCAATCACGGCGAACCACGATGCGAATGTGTGGGTCGATATCCAGTTGCTCTAGGTTTTGCCAAGGGCTGGTTAACACGGCCCCTTCAATCGCTTCATTTACTAATTGCTCTTTATTATTAATAAAAAATTGAGTCATCACGTTATTCCTTGGATTGAAAGTAAATCAACAGCCTTGATTGTGCGTATGAGAACAGGGATCAGCAAAAAAAATCTCACGTTGCAGAATGAAACGTCATTAATCCCACGATTGGTTCATAATGAAACACCGTTAACCGTCCCTCAAATTAGATTGTGAGCTTAGACAATATGCCGTGAAAAGAGCCAGATGATTGACCCTAAACGTTGATGAATCACTAGAAAGACTGGGCTTTGCCACTTTCATGGTAACGAAAAAATCTTACCAAATGCTGCGTTACTGTGGGGAGCGTGAATAGAAAGGTAAAGCAGCCGATACTGGTGCTGCTTTATGAACAGACAAGATCAAGAGAAGAAGGGGGAAGAAACAGAACTACGCGGCAGAGAGATGCTCAAACGCTTGATGTAAACTGGCGATCATCACTCGGCTTGATTCAATCCCAGGATCCAAATACCCACAGCTTTGCTCGCCTAAGTAGGCCGCTCTACCGCGCTTAGCTGGCAGGGCAATCGAATCACGGGCCGCTTGTTGGCAAGCATCCTCCAATTCAATTAAGCTTTGCGCCATCGTCTGTTGATTAACCACACAGCGCTGTAAGGTTTGTGTCGCGACATACCAAATGTCATATAAGGTTTTATCTTGGTACTGTACATAGCCGCGCGTTTTTACCCCTTGCTGGCCGTTCAATAACGCTCGATAGAGATCATCAACACTGAGCGCCGTTTTACCTTCAACGCTGTGCGCCGCGCGCTGAAATAAGGTGTAGTACAAAGGCCCGCTGGCACCTCCAACGCCGGAAAGAAACACAAACCCTAAATTTTGTAATAAATGAGCAATACTCATGTCTGCTAAACTCGGCAGCTTACTGACCAGTAACGTACAGCCACGTTGAATATTCACACCATGATCGGCATCGCCAATTTCGGCATCCAACTGATTAAGGTATTCACTGTGTTGGAGTAAATTTTGGCTGAGCAACTGTAACCAGTGATAGACCATCGCTTGGCTGAGCATGGTTTATTTCCCCCATTGCCAATAGGCAGTGTCCACTGGAGCTTGCCAGCAAGATAAAGCCCGATCATCAAGGGCGAATAAAGTCACAGAAAAAGCATTAGGGTGCGCGCCACGGCATACCGCTTGCGCAATCGAGTCAACGATAGTCATCTCACACTGGGCTAATTGCTGACTGACCAATCGACAAAGGTGGCCCAACTGCTGCTGATTTTGCCCACTCAAGCCATTAAGTAATAATAAATACCGCGGATGTGCCACCAAAGGCATCGTGATAAATTGCTGCTGCCAGTCATGGGCTGCACTCGACCACTGGATTTGTAATCGATCGCGCTGTGGCGCATTCGCTAGCTGCTGCTGCAAATGTTGCAACACCTCGGAAAATGTCCCTGAGGTTAACTGCATAATCCCTTGTTCATTGTGCAGACCTACCCCGACTTTGATCTGTTCAAGCACTTGATCTGGCTCGGGAGCTTGAGCCCCTACAAAACCTACGCTGATGGTATGACATTGTGCTGTCCATTGCCGGGCCTGCTCCACCAAAACGCTGAGTTGTTGTTGACCAGACAATCCCGAACCGGCCAATTGTAAACTGTAAGCACCCAGCAGTTTTTGTAGTAAGACGATCCCCGCCAGTCCTTTGCCCCCCATCGAGCAGTGGTCTGGCAAAGGGGCACAATCATCATCAACCAGACAAAAATCGACCCAATAACCTTGCTCGGTTAACCACTCGGTAGCCATTTGAAAATTCAGCACATCACCGGTGTGATTTTTCACTAAAAACAAAATCGGTACTGACGATGAAAAATGCGCGTTCACATGGTCGGTAATTTGCAGTGCCGATGGCGCGGTGAAATGCTCACCGATACACGCAGCGGCCAGCATCCCTCGACCAACAAATTCACTGTGCAGAGGCTCGTGGCCTTGACCACCACCGCTAATCACCGCAACAGGGGAAGGAGAATAGCTCAAAAAGTGGCCATCAAACACATTATACACAGACATCGCTCCAGGCTATTTTTAGCCCAAAACTCTACCACGAGCGCTAAATTAAGCAATTTATCAGCCAATGGTTTCATTATGAAACTCTCAGGGCTACCCCAGCGTTTCATGATGAACCAATCGAGTTAAATTTGTGAACTGTGTCTTTCCTTGTTTAACGAGAGGCGGCGAAAAGCAATGAAATGTGAAACAAGGATTTGATTGGCGATCAGATTGGCAAAACTGATTGCCAAGCCAAGCCTAACCACTTACTACTAGAGCCAACCGAGCACGGCATCTCTTCTCACCGTCAGGCTCACTATAAAAATGGTTCATGCAAATAATAAGGATCAATAACGTGGAAAAAATCTTAATCTCACCCAGCAAATACATTCAAGGCAAAGGCGCTATTCATCAAGTAGCTCGTCATGTTACGGGCTTTGGTCAACGGGCTTTCGCGATCACCGACCCGATGGTTCTACCGCTGGTTGAAGATAGCCTAGCGACTCAGTTTGCTGGCCTCGACATGCATCTCACTCTATCGCCTTTCCATGGTCAATGTAGCCGTAATGAAATTGAGCGCTTAGTTCAGGTCGCCAAAGAGGATCAGGCTCAAGTGATTATGGGCATCGGTGGTGGCAAGGCGCTTGATACCGCGAAAAGTGTCGCTTACTACTTAGGTTTGCCTGTGGTGATCATTCCTACCATCGCCTCAACTGATGCGCCAACCAGCTCACTGGCGGTGATCTACACCGAACAAGGCGAGTTTAGCGAGTATCTATTCTTCCCTGCAAATCCGAATATGGTGTTGGTCGATAGCGAAATCGTTGCTAAAGCTCCGGTACGTTTATTGGTTGCTGGAATGGGTGATGCACTCGCCACTTACTTTGAAGCGCGGGCAACCATTGCCTCTGGTAAGGCGACCATGGCAGGGGGCCTCGCCACCAAAGCCGCTTTTGCGATTGCTCAAACCTGTTATCAAACGCTAATGGAAGACGGCTACAGCGCGATGATGGCGGGTAAACAAGGTCTGGTTACTCCAGCGATGGAAAACATCATTGAAGCCAATACTTATTTAAGTGGTATCGGCTTTGAGAGCTGCGGGCTGGCGGCCGCACACGCGATCCATAACGGTTTAACCGTACTGGAAGAGTGTCATCACCTCTATCATGGTGAAAAAGTCGCGTTCAGTACCCTAGTTCAATTGGTATTAGAGAATGCCCCTAAAGAAGAGTTCGCCGAAGTGTTGGCTTTCTGCCGTCAAGTAGGCTTACCGACTAATTTACACGAAATGGGCGTCACCACTATCGATTTAGCACAAATCATGGCGGTGTCAGAAATGGCCTGTGCGGAAGGGGAAACCATCCATAACATGCCATTCCCAGTGAGTGCAGACCAAGTCTATGCGGCGATACTCACCACCCATGCCTTAACCACCGCCTAACGGTACTATTTATCCCCCATCTTGCTTGGGGGATTCGTTTTTTGGTGAGCTTCTTGTTACGATATCCCCAGCCTCCCTACCCGTAGATGTATTTATGGTTGCCGATACCTATAAACAATGGAAAATTTTTGTCGATACTGGCTGGTTACCCACTAAAGGCCAGCAAACCGAACTCTATCAACAGTGGCAGCAAGCCAGCCAATGTTGCCAAGCGAAAGCTTGGCAACCACCCAAAAACTTAAGAGGCTCAACGCTTAACGAGACTCTGCAGTCACAACAAAATCTACTCTGTTTTACTCAGCGAGTCTTAGATGCGATTACCGAAAAACTACGCGCACCCGCCTGGTTATTTTGTATCACTAACGCACAAGGGATCACCTTACACCTGCAAGGTACGGCAACAATTAGCCAAGCGCTATCAAGCCTAGGTTTATGCGTCGGAGCAGATTGGACAGATAAACGGATCGGTAATCACGCTATCGAGCGCTGTTTGGTCACTCATCAAGCGCAGTTATCAAGTGGAGCCGAACATCTGAGTAAAGCGCTGCATCCTTGGTTTTTCTCGGCGGTGCCTATTTTCGATCCCATGGGCGAGTTACTGGCAAGCTTGACGTTAATTGGGGAAACCCAACAACACACCATCATGATCGATGCATTAATGGAAAGTGCCGCCCGGGAAATTGAAACGCTACTCAGCTCAGAGCAGCGCCTGACTCAAGCCAATACGCTACTGACCCAGCGTGATGTACTGCTAGAGGGAATAGAACAAGGCGTGGTCACTTGGCAAGCGTCAGGATACGTGCAATACATTAATCACTGTGCTCGGCAGTGGTTAGGCTTAGATGAAAGTCATATTGGCCTACACATTGAGGCGTTATTTCATTTTCCGCCCGTGGTTGAACAAGCCTTAGCGGAGAGAACCAAACTAGAAAAAGTCGAAGTCATGGTGGATTGTCAGCAACAATTGCTGAAAGTGATCCTCTCTCTTAAGCCGCTAAGTAGCGGTGAAGTGATGGCACTGTTTCATCCTAGCGAACCACTAACCCAACCTCATGAACGTCACTTTATTGGCGGCGACTATTGGCAGCCGGGCGAAAACCTGTGGTTACTGGAAGGCCACCCTTGTCAGCAGCGGATTGAAAAGGCAGCCAAAGTCTCAGTACCGGTACTACTGCAAGGCGAAGATGGCGTCGGTAAACTCTCTCTCGCGTTAGCCATTCATCATAAAAGCCAGCAACGTCTCGCACCACTGATGATTATTGATTGTGCTGCTTTACAACCGGAGCAATTAGCCCAAGCACTACTTGGGGATGATCAGCAAAGCCAACCATCGAAATTTGAACTGGCTTACAATGGCACGCTGATTTTAGAACATATCGAATATCTACCGCCTAACTTACAAGCGAGCTTATTAGCGATTTTAAAAACCGGGTTTCTCACTCGTTTACATAGTCAGCAAGTGATTCCCGTTAATGTGCGCGTGATCAGCACAAGCAGTGCTGATTTAGACAAGTTAGTCGAATCAGGGTTGTTTAGCCGTCAATTGTGTTACGCCATGCAAGGGATTGAGGTGTGTATACCTCCGCAGCGAGAAGCGCTCGATTATACTCGTAGCCTTATCTCGCATATTGTCCACCGAGCCAACTACACGCTTGCCGCTGACGCTTTGCAAAGGCTCTTGGATTATAGCTGGCCAGGTAATCGCAGTGAGCTATTGAGTGTGATGGACAAAGTACTGCTCAGTTCGGCTCATCACGTTATCCGCCTTTGCGATCTTCCCGATAGAATTCGCCAACGCACCGACCAAGCGCAACCCATTCAAAGCCTCGAATTAATGGAAAAAAATGCCATTATTCATGCGTTAAAACATCATCAGGGGCATTTGCAACAAACCGCTAAAGCATTGGGCGTTGGCCGGACAACCTTATGGCGTAAGATCCGCAAATACGACATTGATGAAACCGCGATTGTTGAATCTTCTTAGCTAACGAACAGAAATGCCTGACATCAATCGTCTTCAATCAATATAAACTGGCACCAAATATGCTTAATAAAAATAACTCAGCACTCACTTGTCATCATGCTGAATACCACGTTTAGAGGAAAGCATTATGGGCCATCTCTATAAAATTGAATCTTACAGCGAAGAAGCGGTGCGAACACTTGCTCAATTCATTCAAGCCAAAGGGGGCAAATGCTGCATCGCAGGGTTTGCGGTGATCACCAATCACCCTTTTAAAGAAAGAGACGCCGGACGTTTACTGCCATTGATTGGCAAAGTCACCGATAATCTCACCGAATGGGATAAAAGTCAGTTCGAAGTGCTGGATAATCAGATCGCTTGTTAACGAATTCATTGTCACGAGACCAGCCACATATCGCTGATGTGCTTTAACCAAAACAGAGTGGTTAACGCACATTAGTCATAGAGCTCAAGCACAAACCACTACTCCTTAATCAACCAGGCGATATGCAACAATTTCATTTTGCAACGCAGATTGCATTATGCTTCCGCTCTTTCTCAAACTATTAACGTTTGATTTTCCCTCTTCACGATAATGATGAATAACAAAGCACTCGGCGTGACTCAGAATTGACTATAATAATAAGACTATTATTAATGAACGTGAATTATGTCGATAAGAGTGCTGTTTCTACTGGTTTTATCCTTGGTGAGCACATCCGCGTTTACCAAACCTTCAATGACGATTGTTTATTATGACTCTTTTCCGCCTTACTCTTTTCGAGATGAAAACGGTAACATGGCAGGTATTTTTATTGATATCGCCGATCAGGTTTTACAAGAAAAGATGGGATTACCCATTATTCATAAAGGCTATCCATGGGCAAGAGCGCAGAAAATGGTTGAACTGGGAGAAGCTGACGCCTTTATCACCGTCGCCACACAAGCACGGCGCGAATACACTAATGTGTCGAGTGCACCTGTTATTGTTGGCCCCATGAACTTGTTTGTTAACCCAAGCAACAGCAATCTCACTCAAATTGAGCATGTCCAAACAACGGATGATCTAAGTCCTTTTTTAATCCTCGATTATCAAGGTAATAACTGGGGTAATCAGCATTTTCCTGAAGATAACTTTCGCCGATTGTTAACCTCAAACTTATCCAATGCCTTAACTATGTTGGCTCATGGTAGAGGCGATGTGATTGCGACGGATAAAATCGTTGCGGACTATTTAATGGCTAAACTAAGTCTTCAAGGATTGATTGTCGAGCTGCCAATCATACTGGCTGAAGTAGAATTTTCGTTATGCATTGGCAAAAGTTCACCCTTTAACACCCTGCTCCCTGAATTTAATCGACAAATGGCGCTATTTCGACTGCAAGGTCATATCGAGGCCGTACTTGCTAACTATAGATAGAAAGATATGCCTCAATGACGACATAAAAAAGGAGCTCAATAAGCTCCTTTTTAGTTGATACGGATAAAATTACCCAAGAAAATTTACGCTTGCCAATCAAGAATCACTTTGCCAGAAGCCCCGCTACGCATAGCGTCGAAACCCTGTTGGAAATCATCGACCTTGAAGTGGTGGGTGATGATTGGCGTTAAATCTAAGCCAGATTGAATGAGGCTGGCCATCTTGTACCAAGTTTCGAACATTTCACGACCGTAAATGCCTTTGATGACTAAGCCTTTAAAAATCACTTGATTCCAGTCAATCGCCATCGATGAAGGTGGAATGCCCAGCAGAGCCACGCGTCCGCCATGATTCATGGTTTGCAGCATTGAGCTAAACGCACTTGGCACTCCAGACATTTCAAGGCCGACATCAAAGCCTTCTGTCATGCCCAGTTCATTCATCACATCTTCAAGCTTTTGCTCCGCCACGTTAACCGCTCGCGTTACACCCATTTTGCGCGCTAAATCTAGGCGGTATTCGTTAACATCAGTGATCACCACATGGCGCGCACCAACATGTTTCGCCACCGCCGCCGCCATAATCCCGATTGGACCTGCTCCAGTGATCAGCACATCTTCGCCCACTAAATCAAACGATAAAGCGGTGTGAACCGCATTACCAAACGGGTCAAAGATAGACGCGAGATCATCAGAAATACCATCGGGGATCTTAAACGCGTTAAACGCTGGGATCACTAAATACTCTGAGAATGAACCGGTGCGGTTCACCCCCACGCCAATGGTGTTGCGGCAAAGGTGAGTACGACCGCCGCGGCAATTACGGCAGTGACCACAAGTAATATGACCTTCACCGGAAACGCGATCCCCTATCTCAAAACCGCGAACTTCTTGACCAATACCAACTACTTCACCAACGTATTCATGACCCACCACCATCGGCACAGGGATGGTTTTTTGCGACCATTCATCCCAGTTGTAAATATGCACATCGGTACCGCAAATCGCGGTCTTTTTGATTTTAATCAGTAAGTCATTATGACCCAGCTCTGGCATATCCACTTCAGTCATCCAGATGCCTTGCTCGGGTTTTAGCTTTGCTAATGCTTTAATTTTCATTTGATAAGCCCCATCTCTTGGCCGACTTGAATAAAGACGTCAATCGCTCTGTCGAGCTGCTCGCGACTATGAGCCGCTGACATTTGCGTGCGGATCCGCGCCTGACCTTTTGGTACCACCGGGAATGAAAAACCAACCACGTAAATGCCCTTCACTAATGCACGCTCAGCAAACTCAGCGGCCACTTTCGCATCACCCAGCATAATCGGGATGATCGCATGATCAGCGCCGCCCATGGTAAAACCTGCCGCTTCCATACGAGTACGAAAATGTGCTGCGTTGCTCCACAATTTATCGCGCAACTCACCACTCTCAGCTAATAGATCTAAAACTCGCAGAGAGGCGGCGACAATTGCTGGTGCAACCGAGTTTGAGAACAGATAAGGACGTGAACGCTGGCGTAGCCAATCAATCACTTCTTTCTTACCGGAAGTATAGCCACCAGAAGCGCCGCCCATCGCTTTGCCTAGCGTTCCGGTAATAATATCAATTCTGTCGATAACGTTATGGTACTCATGAGTCCCGCGGCCATTTTCGCCCATAAAGCCCACCGCATGGGAGTCATCCACCATCACCAAAGCATGATACTTGTCCGCTAAATCACAAATCGCAGGCAAGTTCGCCACTACGCCATCCATAGAGAAAACACCATCGGTGACAATCAGCTTATGGCGTGCGCCGGCTTGGTCGGCAGCAATCAGCTGCTGCTCCAACTCTTGCATATTGTTATTGCTATAACGAAAACGCATCGCTTTACATAAACGAACGCCATCAATGATTGAAGCATGATTGAGCGCGTCAGAGATGATGGCGTCTTCTTTATCAAGTAACGTTTCAAATAACCCAGTATTCGCATCAAAGCACGAGGTATAAAGAATCGTGTCTTCTTTACCCAAAAAGGCTGATAGCTTCTCTTCAAGCTGTTTATGGATATCTTGCGTTCCACAAATAAAACGTACCGAAGCCATCCCGAAACCATGGGTCGCCATACCTTGCTGGCCCGCTTCAATCAAAGCCGGATGATTAGCCAAACCAAGATAATTATTGGCGCAAAAGTTAAGCACTTCTTGACCGGTTGAGATAGAAACCGCCGCTTGTTGCTGTGAGGTGATCACGCGTTCAGATTTATAGAGGCCTTCGGTTTTAACATCATCCAGCTGTTGGCGTATTTGTTGATAAAAATCACAAGACATTGCATTTTCCTTATTGGTTGCCGTTATCTCCAGCAAATTAGATAGTCAGTGTAATAGAAGCCTATGAATGGGATTATCTCGCTTTGCGGAAAAGCATTCATGAACTTAATTCACAAATAGACTTCATTGACTAATAACTAGCGACCAATGTACTCAACCATCGCATAAGAGCAAGCGATACCGCTCGACGAACGCAATCAGAATAAAAAAGCCTGAAGACACAAAGCATCTTCAGGCTGACTCGATGACTAAAAAACACGCAAGAGGTTAAAAGTTAAAAGTTAAAAGTTAAAAGTTAAAAGTTAAAATATTGCAGTCCATTACCAGGAGCTAACAACGTTTGTGAAATATAGCGATGAGTCGCCGTGGTTGGATGGGTGACATCCCAAAATACAAATTTATCTGAACCATCACGAGCACAGGTATTGGTGATCGGGTGACGATATAAATAATCTGCTGCAGAAGAACGGGTGAGATTCAAGCAGGGTTCACTGGCATTGGTAAAACCATGCTTTTCAGGTTCAGCGACCATTGAATCAAATAATGCATGAGTATCAAAGAGATGAATGGCGTAACCTTGTACGATATATTGCGCGGTTAGCTGCTTTAAAATGGTATTCAATGCGGTAATTTTACCGCGAATTAAATCAATTTCCGCCGGTGTCGAATAGGTAAACTGCGGTGCTTTAGTCACATCTGGTAGCGTCATCATTAAAATATTTTGCGCACCCGATTGCGTTAAACGTTGTAACGCTGTCGTAAAGTCTGCCTCAACCTCAGCAACATCGCGGTTATAATTCATAAAATCATTCAAGCCAAAGACCAAAGTATATAAGGTATTTTCTGGACGGTAATTTTGTGCTTTACCCATGTACTGTAAATAAGAATCTACTTGCCCAGTGACACCGGTTAAAGCCACGTACTGATTAGCCCCCGCTGCACCACCAACCGCCCAGTTATAGACCGGCATGTTTTTAGACTGAGCAAGGTACTCTGTCCATACCAACCCATTAGAAAAATGTCCTAAAAACCAACTATTTGGATTCGGAAAACGCCACTGAGCGGCATTAAAAATATTGCCCGTATCGGACAAGCTATCACCGAAGGCGACAATCTTGTTGATTTGATTAGCCTGCATCACAGGATCATTCGACCAAATCGTATGGTTTAAAGATAAACGATTATCCGCCGCATAAAAGGTAATATCCGCATTATCATGGTTAATGCTTAAAGTGTGTTCGCAGCGCTGACGAATGGTATTTTGTGAGGTCTGAGTATAAAACATATTTTTTAACCCGACCGAGCTCCACCAGTAACCTTCCAAGGTAAAATAACTGCCGTCATTATTTGTCGCCCACTGCCAATCGGTTGCAGGATCATTACGACTATGACTCGTGCGATACCAGCAACGCACATAGGTATAAGTTTGTCTACCTGTAGGAGCCACTGAGTAGTTTGACTGCGCAGCTTCAGGAATAGAAAAAGTGGGAGTAGGAGTAACCGATGTACCAATAGGTAAAGTTACACTTAAAAGAAACGTTGATATATTCATATTTATACCCCATATGTATACGGTAGATAATTGGTACATCATTATCTGATTAGTGAATCAAAACATATTACCCTGAGTTATATGACAATAAGTAGTGACTGATAAAAATTGTGGCACTAAGGTCAAATTCGCGATTCTCCTATCGTCATTTATTTTCATACCGATATCATCCTGATAAGAAAAAACAAAATAACCACATAAATATCAGTGGGTTAATCAGAACCTATTAACTTAATTCGTTTATTTTGTGATCTTATTTCAATAAAAATACTAATTATAATTGTTTTCTTTTCTGTTTAATTATTTTGCGCTATACGTGATCAAGTCATTAGTCTTGATTATGAAATCTCGCGCAGTGACATGATTAAAATATGAAATGTTCGCGGTTGATTATACGATCTGACCAACCGACTTGACGTTGCTGACAAATCCATGATTATCCATGAGTATCAGTAACAACACGATTGGAGTGAGTGAACCAAATAGCGCAGTAGCTGCAAGTCAACTGGGTAATATAGGATGATCAACCTGCAAAAATATCGCTCAAAAAGGACAGGGCAAATGATAAAAAAAAACCAATTAAAACGTTACGTTAAACTAGGTACAATAGCGATTGTCGCCGGTAGTGCGACTTCCGCGATGGCTCACCCAACGCTTGCATTTGATGAAGCGAGTATTCCTACTCGTTACATTGTCAAATTTAAACAAGATGAACAGCCATTCTCGATGGCCAATAACCCATTCTGGGGCCCACGAATTGGTCAGCAAGCTCTATTATCACAGGTACAAGCCAGTGATATTGAACCTATTGGTCATGATGCTTTATACAGCGCGAAACTTGCAGAAGAGCGCGTTGAAGCCCTCCGTTCACGCCCCGATGTCGAGTATGTAGAAATCGACCCACCGCGTTTTTTAATGAGCGAAACCACACCTTGGGGTTACTTTGCCGTTAAAGCCGATCAGTTAGAGGATAGTCAAGCTGATAATCAAACCATCTGTATTATTGATTCTGGTTACGATCTCGCCCATAACGATTTGAGCGGTAACCGAGTCACAGGGACGAACGATCGTGGAACTGGGCAATGGTACATTCCGGGTAGCAGCAATGCTCATGGCACCCATGTCGCGGGTACGATTGCCGCCATCGCCAACAACGAAGGTGTAAAAGGCTTACTACCAAATCAAAATGTTAACCTACATATTGTCAAAGTATTCAATGAATCCGGTTGGGGCTATTCATCGACGCTCGTGCGAGCGATTCAAACCTGTGCGGATAATGGGGCAAACATTGTCAACATGAGCTTAGGGGGTAGTCAATCAAGCCGCACCGAACAAAATGCAATGAATGCATTGTATGAACAAGGAGTATTAATGATTGCCGCTGCGGGTAACTCCGGTAATACCGCACACAGTTATCCTGCCTCTTATGATTCAGTGATGTCTGTCGCTGCCGTCGACAGCAATTACGATCATGCTTCGTTCTCTCAAGCTACTAACCAAGTAGAAATCGCTGCGCCTGGAGTTGCCGTACTCTCTACCGTCAGTGTAGGTGAAGGGGTTTTATCAACAATAATCACTGAAGATCGTGATTATTTTCGCCGTGGTGTCGTGCCACATAATCGCTTAAATAATAATGGTTTTGGTTTTGAATCGGCACCGATTGCAGGGCAATACACCGCACCTTTAGCGTTATGTGATACGAGCTCTGGTCGCTATCAATGTGGCGATATGCGTGGCAAAATTTGTCTCACTGAACGAATCGCTAATGAAACGCCATCCGTTCGTCCAGAAATTAATGCTGTTGCAGCCTGTAACAATGCAGGCGCGTTAGCCGCAATTGTCTACAGTAATCAGCAACGTCCTGGCCTCCAAAACCCGTTTGTTCTCGATCAATACGACACTCATCCGTTATTGTCTGTCAGTGTTAATCGCACCGTGGGACAAGAACTGGCGGCTTTAGTCGAGCAAGACATTACCGTATCCACTCGTACCGGTGAAGATTATCAGTACTATAATGGGACTTCGATGGCAACACCGCACGTGTCAGGCGTTGCAGGCTTAGTGTGGAGTTATCATCCACAGTGCTCTGCAAAACAAATCCGCCAAGCATTAACTCAAACCGCTCTGGATTTGGATGTCCCGGGTCGAGATAATCGCACTGGCTACGGGTTAGTGAATGCACTCGCAGCGAAAAACTATTTGGATGCGGGGTGTAATGGTCCGCGAGGTTAATTCCTCTCGTTAGGCTTAAAATGTCAAGCCAGTCAAACGGCGCGATCCCCTTGATTTACTGTCCATGTTGTCTTGGGGATCGTTATTTTCAATAATATAAACGATGATAAGACGACACCCTATCGAAACCTCTAAAAGTTGCAGGCAGGGTGAACAAAGAGAAACCAACACCGCTGCAGCTTTAAAGAGGCAGAGGATATTGATTAAGGAAGAGAGGCCATTATGTTAGCATCCTTACTATTGATAATAACCAGCTTATCACCACTCCCCACTGCCACTCAGACCAATTTTCTTGCGGAGGATAGCACCATCGAACAAAATCAATCTACGTCACGTTTTTATGTCAAATACCATACCGATAAAAAAGCCGTGGCGCTCGAATTACTAAAAAGTTTGGAACTGACCTTAATTGATAGCTTCGATGACCAACAGGTGCTCGTCGTCGAAGGTGAATCATCGATTGTCGAATTACTCAACGATAGTCCATCGATTGAATATACGGAACCCGTTCCTATTCGCTCTCTTTTTTAATGATTAGCGGGTTATTAAGGAAGGGGATTACATCACCTTTCATATAAATAATGACTAATTAATCAATGGCATATATCCCACACTGCATTCTCCCTACAAAATCTCTGGCACAAGTCACAAAAGTAAATATTAATAATGATACATAGCGACGATTTGGTTATTAATCTGCCAAAATGATGCGCTTTTTCAAAATAACCGCATTGCACTCTGTAAAGTAAACAACCATATTGCCGATGATTTCGTCTCTGTGTCGCCACGAGAAAAAATGAACCGATCACTATTGTTAAAAGTACTGTTGTTAAAAGCGGTAAGCAAAACCAATCCTCCTTCCTAAGTTGGGAGTTGAGGTTAATATTATTAACACTTAATTAGATAAGCACAGGCACTATGCTTAACACCAAACTTATCAGTCTACTTCCTGATCTTGCGACGTTTATACTGGTCGTCAATGAAGGCAGTTTTACTGCTGCTGCTCATAAGCTTGGGGTCACTCCCTCAGCGCTCAGTAAACTGATCACTCGCTTAGAGCTGGCTCTCAATGTCAAACTGTTTGAGCGTACCACACGAAAATTAATGATCACTCAAGCCGGGCAACGGGTTTACGACCAATGCTTAGTGATGATTAACGCGGCTCAACAAGCCGTTGACTTATCTGATGCTGATCATAGTGAGCCATCCGGTTCACTGACCGTCGCCGCCCCTGAAGCTTTTCTGCATTCGGTGCTGCAGCCTTTTGTACTGCCTTTTCTTAAGCAATATCCTTATATCCAATTAAAACTACGAGCCGCCGATGGTGAAATCGATTTATTTCGACATAATATTGACGTCGCCTTTAAGCTGACCGATAAACCCGATGAAAATTTAGTGATGCGTGAACTCTGTAAAACAAATTTGGTGCTATGCGCTAGCCCAGATTATCTTCAGCAACGTGGAGTACCCGCTCATCCCACTGAACTCATCGAGCACGACTGTCTCTATTTAGCTGAAACCGAACGCGATCATATTTGGGATTTTCTTAAAGAGGATGAATTTCATACCGTTGCTGTCACCGGTCGATACGCAGTCAATCAATCCCAAATCCGCTTAAATGCGGTAAAAAGTGGCTTAGGGATTGGTATCTTCCATGATTTTGTAGTTCAAGATGCCATCGCCGAGGGAAAAGTGGTGCAACTGCTGCAAAACTGGACGATAAAAAGTAACTACCACGGGGCGATTGCCATGCAATATGCTCAGACTAAGTACATGCCAGCGCGCTTAAGAGTCTTCATCGACTTTGTCTTAGCCCATTTAAAGCCCAAATTAACCATGCCGACGCCCGAATAAATCAAGCCCAAGCAATGAGCTTGGGCTTGATGATAACAAAAGGTAAATCGTTAGCGTCTTCGATGGTATTCCATACGTAATTGATCAACTTCTCTCAAGGTGAGCTTAGCTTGAGCTAACTGACCGCTGTCAAGTTCATCACTCAACCGATCCAACACCGCTATTAGCTTAGTGAATCCTTCTTGATAAACATCATGTCGACGAGGAGGATATTGACCTTGTTGGGCTTTATTTACTAACTCCGTTAACTTAGTGACAGGCACTTGCATTTCTTGCACGGTTTGCGCGCTCGCCGCCTGAGAAAATTCAGCTCTCATTTGACGCATCACTTGGCGCAAATCGACATCCGCTGCCCATACTTGACTACTCAACAGTAATCCGATTGTTAACCACACACTCGATTGAATGATCCTTTTTTGCATCACTGGCTTCCTTGTTATTATCGTATTAGTTATTTGCTATCTAAGACTTCTACTGCACCATTATAGTCAATGATTGAAAAAAGTGACGTCACCAAAAGTCGAAAACCACTCATGACTCCATACAACTTATCCCAACACATCATTAACGATAGTAATCCTGATATTCGCTAATTCTGGCCCTTCCTCTTAATGCTAAAAAATCTAAAAACTGTACAGGAGTGTGAGTAATCACTTTAGCGCTATCCATCGCTAAGCTGTCTAACAACTCACTGGCTAATGTCAGGTTACCAATATCATGACAAAAATGGGCGTCACTGCCCGTAGTTAACCATGCTCCGTGCTTTTTGGCTTCTTCGGCTATCTGATAGCAACGATCAACACTGCCTACTCGACTATGGCCTTTTAGGGTACTGTTATTAATTTCTATCGCCACATGATGTTCAGCAGCACAAGCGACAACCTCCGCGAAATCAAAATCAAAATTCGGGTTCCCTAAATGACCAAGCGCATCCACTCGACCGCTTTTGATGGTATTGATTAACGCTTGGGTATGGGTTGCTTTATCTCTGGGTTTAAATACGGGCTCATGAAAGCTGGCGATCACCCAATCGAGATTTTGATCAACAGAAGGATGGAGATCGATCTCTCCTTGAAGATTAAGTATATTCGCCTCAACGCCACGTAATATCGCCACATCATGTAGAAATCGCGGCAAAATACGTTGGTTGGAAAAAAACCAGTAATGGGGAGCGCCCGGCATCGAATGGGCGTGGTCGGTGGTGCAAAACATCTGCAGCCCTTTCTCCTGAGCCGCTTTGGCATTTTCAATCAAGGTACTATAAGCGTGACCACTGGCGTAGGTATGGGTATGAGTATCGACGGCAAGTTTCATAATCAACTCCCTTTATTTAGTGAGCTTACAGTTTACCAGTCCTACCATCGGCTTACCAATCAGCTGTAATACGAGTTCGCTACGAATCTATTGATCTATCCAATTCCTACTCAAGAAAGTCAGGTTAGATTCACACAATCGATCAGCTACCTTGGCAAGTCAATCGACGTGAACAATACTTACTCCATTGCATAGCTTAGGGCATCGTCATGGTGAAGCGTTATTTCTCTCTCAGCATACAAATCAGCACACTATTTATGGTGTTAGTGAGCTTGATTGGTATCACTCTTATTTCCATCAGTTATTACCATTCACGTCAACTGATGGGTAATATCGCGGATAATATCAGCCATGAAAATAGCAAAAAGGTTGAAGTTGCCTTTCAACAAAGTATTACCCCTATTTTAACCACTCTCGACTTTATGGCATTAAGTCATTTTATTGAAATGGAGCAACTACCAACAGAAAATTCTCATTTTTTAGCTTCACTACGTTTAGTGTTTGAACGCAACGATAATCTTGTCGCCCTCTATTTTGGTAATCACAAGGGTGATTTCACCATGATTCGTCCACTCTTCAACCCACAAACTCGATTACGCTTTCAAGCACCTGATCAGGCTAGACTATTCATAAATCAAACAAAAATGGATGGTCGAGACATTGTTATTTTCTTAGATGAGAATTTTCTCACCGTTGGTCGTCAAGAACATGGTAACAATATCTTTGATCCGCGTGAGCGTCCTTGGTATCAAAATGCCCATGAGGATGGTCAGATTCGTTTAACGGAACCCTATTTTTTCCACTTTCTACAAACTTTTGGAGTAACACTTTCACGTCGTTCAAGGGATAACAGCACTGTAGTCGGCGCAGACTTCACTCTTGATAGCTTATCTCAACAATTGGCGACGATTGCTTACTCGGCTAACACTCAATTAGCCTTATTTGATCAACAGTTTCGTCTTTTAGCCGAACATAATAGTCCACTATCATTAACCGATGATGCGTTGATCACTAATCAAAAATTATCCACCAGTGTCTTTGCTGGTGTAGCACAACGTGTTACCCAACAAGCGATATTTAGCGATGTGGCTTTTAGTGGGCAAACCTGGTCGGTTACCTTAATCCCTATTGCATTAAGTCCACACGTTCAATTATCGTTAGCTCAAGCAACCCCCCAAAAGGAACTTCTTGCCGCATTGCTCAGTATGCGTAATCGACAAATTGGGGCCGCTTTTATGATGCTCGGCTTAGGTTTCATTATCGTTTGGTTTGTTGCTCAGCGTCTTGCTCGTCCCCTCAGTAACTTAGTCGTCCAAACCGATAATATCTCTCGCTTTGATTTCCAAAAAACTCGCTATCCGAAAAGCATCATTAAAGAAGTAGCGGATTTAACGAAATCCATCGAATTAATGGAACATACCTTACATGATTTACTGCGCTTGCTGCGTGATACCGCCTCTAACCAAGACTTTGAGGTATTTGCGAAAACCATTACCCATCAAAGTTATTTAATCACCAAAGCCGAAACGATCTTGCTCTATACCTACAACCACGAGCAGCAGCATTTCACCACGGCGGCCAACCATGCGATCATTCCGTTTAAAATTGATATTAATTCACTGGTGCAAAATACACCTTGGTTATTGGCTGAACTTCGCCAAGGACAAACAGTGCATTTGAATCGTAACGACAATGTGTTGTTCCCACTGAAAGAACAGCTCTATAACAGCGACATTTATCTCTTCCCGCTGCTCAATAAATCACGCCAATTGATTGGTGTGTTGAATTTAGGTTACGAACGAGCCATCACTAAGGCTCAAGCGGATAAACACGCTTTTCTACGTGAAGTGCTTAGTTTTGCTGAAATTGCCAAAGATAATATTGATAAAATGCAGCAACAAAAACAAATGCTTAATGCGTTTATTACCTTAATCGCCTCAGCTATTGATACTAAATCTCCCTATACCGGCGGTCACTGCCAACGAGTACCTGAATTAACCAAAATGCTCGCCAAAGCCGCCACCAAAGATAAGCGTTATTTCCCAGAGTTCACCTTATCAACTGAGCAGTGGGAAGAATTAATGCTCGCCGCTTGGATGCACGATTGCGGCAAAGTCACCACACCAGAATTCGTGGTCGATAAAGCCACCAAACTGGAAACCATTTATGATCGAATTCATGAAGTTCGCATGCGCTTTGAACTACTTAAAGTTCAGGCTGAAGCCGATTACTGGCAAGGGCTCGCTACCGGAGGCGACCCTGATTTACTTAAAAAAACGCTCTCTGAGCAACAGCAAGCCCTTGATGATGATTTTGCCTTTGTCGCACAGTGCAACATCGGCAGTGAATCAATGACGGATCAAGATATCGCCCGTCTTGAACAGATTGCTCAACGGCAATGGAAGCGTACCTTAGACGATCAGATTGGTATTTCTTGGTTAGAAGCACAGCGCCACACCAACAAGCCCAATTTACCGGTGATGGAAAACGTGCTCGCCGATAAAATCGTTCACCAGATTCCGTGGGATAGCGATCCGCTAGCCACAATAGAACAAGAAGGCTTTGTGCTTAAGCCCAAACCGCTGCGCTATAACCGAGGTGAGCTGTATAACCTCAGAGTGCGCCGCGGCACCTTAACCGAAGAAGAGCGGTTTATGATTAACGATCACATTGTACAAACCATTGTGATGCTAAAACGGCTTCCCTATCCTGAGCACCTCAAGCAAGTGCCTGACATTGCAGGTGGTCACCATGAACGTATGGACGGTAAAGGCTATCCACGAGGATTAAACGAACAGCAACTGTCGATTCCTGCGCGGATCATGGCGATTGCTGATGTGTTTGAAGCGCTGACCTCTAGCGATCGTCCCTATAAAAAAGGCAAGAGTCTGGAAGAAGCCATGCAAATCATGACGACGATGGCCACCAGCGGGCATATTGACCCTAAACTCTATCTGCTCTTTTTAGAACAACACGTGTATCTCGATTATGCACAACAGTTTCTAACCAACATAGAATTAGCTAGCTTTGACCCCTCATCCTACATCACGACCGTAAAAACCTATTTACGAGATAGCGTTAATATTTAATCGATTGCGCTATCAATAGTTGATGTGTGTCAAATTGTCGTAGACAATACCCTCCTCGCTTAATCACGCTAGCCAGCGTGATTAAGCCATACCTCACGACTTGGACGTATCGCCTCAAGTGGTCAGGTATATCGGTTTTGACGATACCAACAATAGTCAAAACCTACTTTTTATTTTGGTATTGCGCTGCTAGGGTTGGCGCATGCTAAGTACCTCGTTTTTAAGGGAAAGATGATGGTAATACCTGAAAACAGTTGCATCGTAATTTTTGGTGCATCGGGCGACCTAACTTATCGAAAGTTAGTGCCTGCTCTGTATCATTTATATGCAAGTAAGCAACTACCTGAATCCTTTACTATTTTAGGTGTCAGTCGTACAGAGTACAGTGACGATTCTTATCGTGAAAAATTAAAACGCTCACTGCGTGAATTAGAGCAAACCGAGCCAGCTATTCTTGATGCCTTTTGTGAACATCTTCACTATCAAGCACTTGATACGTCCGACATGGACGATTATGCCAAACTCTCAACGCGTTTGACTGAGCTCGCCGAGCAGTATCAACAACAGCAACGCAATACCTTATTCTATCTCGCCACCCCACCGAGTTTATATGGCGTCATTCCTGCCTGCCTCGCAGCTCATGGCTTAAATGATGAACAAGACGGCTGGAAGCGCTTGATCATCGAAAAACCCTTTGGTTACGATTTGCAGTCAGCTCAAGCGCTCGATATTGAAATTCATCGTCACTTTGCTGAGCACCAGATTTATCGCATTGACCATTATTTGGGTAAAGAAACGGTGCAAAACCTGCTGGTATTCCGTTTTGCCAATGGCATGTTTGAACCCCTTTGGAACCGTAATTTTATTGATTACGTCGAAATCACTGGCGCGGAATTTTTAGGGGTTGAAGAGCGTGGCGGCTATTACGATGGCTCTGGCGCTGTGCGGGATATGTTCCAAAACCACTTACTGCAAGTGTTGGCGATGGTCAGCATGGAACCACCTGCAGAAATCAATGCCAACTCTATCCGTAATGAAGTGAACAAGGTTTTACAAAGCTTACAACCTCTTTCAGAGGCGGATTTACGCAATAACCTCGTACTGGGTCAATATACAGAATCAGACATTCGTGGCCAGTTCCTGCCCAGTTATCGAGACGAGCCGGGCGTTGCCGATGATTCGCGCACTGAAACTTATGTTGCGCTGAAAATGTTCATCAACAACTGGCGTTGGAATGGGGTTCCGTTTTATGTGCGCTCTGGCAAACGCCTGCCAACCCGCGTGACCGAAGTGGTTATTCACTTCAAACGTACCCCGCACCCAGTGTTTGGCCAAAATGCCCCTGACAATAAGCTGATCATTCGTATTCAACCGGACGAAGGCATTCAAATGAGCTTTGGCTTAAAAGAACCCGGCGCTGGATTTAAAGCCAAAGAAGTGTCGATGAACTTTCATTACACCTCACTGGCCGAAACCAAAATGCTCACCGCTTATGAGCGCCTTTTATTGGATGCACTTAATGGTGATGCGACCTTATTTGCCCGCACCGATGCAGTGGAAGCGTGCTGGAAGTTTGTGCAACCGATCCTCGATTTTAAACAAGATCCACAAGCATTGTTTGGTTATGCCTGCGGCACCTGGGGGCCGATAGAGGCCGATCAACTACTGGAGCGAGATGGTCGCGCATGGCGTTTCCCTTGTAAGAATCTCACTGACACGGATTATTGTGAACTATGATCAATCATAAAATTTTTCAAACACCACAACAGGTGGTGGATACGCTGGCGGATGAGATGCTGCGCTACAGCCAGCAAAACCACCCCGTACATATCTCCCTTTCTGGTGGCAGCACGCCAAAAATGCTCTTTCAGCGATTAGCGAGTGCGCCCTACGCGGATGCCATTAATTGGCAAAATCTGCATTTTTGGTGGGGTGACGAACGCTGCGTTGCGGCGGATGATCCAGAAAGCAACTACGGTGAAGCCAATGCGTTACTCTTTAGCCAAGTCGCGATCCCTGCACAAAATATTCATCGTATTCGCGGTGAAGCGGATCCACAAACCGAAGCTGAGCGCTTTGCCGCTGAGATGCTGCAATACATGACTGCCGAGAACGGTACTCCCGTCTTCGATTGGATATTACTTGGCGTCGGTGCCGACGGCCATACGGCGTCACTGTTCCCTGATGTAACCGATTATCATGATCCACATTTATCGGTAGTGGCAACTCACCCTCAATCAGGTCAGTTACGAGTATCAAAAACCGCCAAAGTTTTACAAGCGGCGAAACGGATCAGCTATCTTGTGCTTGGCGCAGGTAAAGCAGACATCGTCCATGAAATTCACACTACTCCTGCCGAGGATTTACCTTATCCAGCAGCAAAAATTCAGTCGATAACGGGTGAAACAGAGTGGTTTTTAGATTTAGACGCAGCGAAAAAGATTGCGTAAAGGAGAGAAATAAATGAAAGGTGATATTGGTGTAATCGGCCTAGCAGTGATGGGCCAAAACCTAATTCTCAACATGAACGATCACGGCTTTAACGTGGTGGCTTATAACCGTACTACCGCGAAAGTGGATGAGTTTTTACAAGGCCCAGCCAAAGGCACCAAGATTGTCGGTGCTTACTCACTACAAGACTTAGTCGATAAGCTCGCCACGCCTCGCAAAGTCATGCTGATGGTCCGTGCTGGAGATGTGGTGGATGCATTTATCGATCAATTAGTTCCTTTACTCGATAAAGGTGACATCATTATCGACGGTGGTAATACCAACTTCCCAGACACCAACCGCCGTGTGGCCGCGCTACGCGAAAAAGGCATTCACTTCATTGGTACTGGCGTATCGGGTGGTGAAGAAGGCGCGCGCTTTGGCCCATCCATTATGCCCGGTGGCGCACCAGAAGCTTGGGAAGCGGTCAAACCGATTTTCCAAGGTATTTCAGCCAAAACTGAAGCCGGTGAACCTTGTTGTGATTGGGTAGGCAACGATGGCGCTGGTCACTTCGTGAAAATGGTTCATAACGGTATCGAATACGGTGATATGCAGCTCATCACTGAAGCTTACCAGTTTATGAAAGATGGCTTGGGTATGAACCACGACGAGATGCAAAAAGTCTTCGCCGAGTGGAACAAAACTGAACTTGATAGCTATTTGGTGGAAATTACCGCCGATATTCTTGGCTATAAAGATCAAGATGGCCAACCATTAGTGGAAAAAATCCTTGATACCGCTGGTCAAAAAGGCACGGGTAAATGGACGGGGATTAATGCCTTAGACATGGGTATTCCACTGACGCTCATCACTGAGTCCGTATTCTCTCGCTGCTTATCCGCACTTAAAGAGCAACGTGTTGCAGCGGAACAACTGTTTGCAAAAACCATCACTCCAGTGGAAGGTGATAAACAAGAATGGGTTGATGCGCTTCGTCAAGCCTTGTTGGCATCGAAGATCATCTCTTATGCGCAAGGCTTTATGTTGATGCGTGAAGCTTCTAACGAAAATGGATGGGATCTTAACTACGGCAACGTAGCGTTAATGTGGCGCGGCGGCTGTATTATTCGTTCCGCTTTCCTCGGTAATATTCGTGATGCGTTTGCAACCAATCCAGACATTGCTTTCTTAGGCTCTGATACTTATTTCAAAGGTATTTTGGACAACTGCCTTGGCGCATGGCGTAAAGTCGCGGCGAAATCAATGGAAGTGGGCATCCCGATGCCGTGCATGACCTCTGCATTAACCTTCCTCGATGGCTATACCACCGCTCGTTTACCAGCGAACTTGCTGCAAGCTCAGCGTGATTACTTTGGCGCACACACTTATGAGCGTATTGATCGCCCACGGGGTGAGTTTTTCCATACTAACTGGACTGGTACTGGTGGTGACACCGCTTCCACGACGTATGATGTCTAAACGATTGGCTAGCGAAAGGGTTGACTACTGATAAATTCATCCTTAGTATCTACGCCTAAAAAATAAGCATCAAGGAGGATGTTAACTCAGTTAACATCCTCTATTTTTTGTTTCCAACACCAACATTGAGATCCAACGATGACCATTAACAAGTTCTATGTATTTGTCCCACAGGCAGTGGAAGAAGACGCACATACGGAGAGTGAAGTGCAATCAGCAATGGAAGCTCAACGTCAAGCATTGGTAAAACAAGCGCAACAACAAGGCGCACTGGCTTAATCAATAAGCAGAGCCAGCTCATTGCTCGCTCTGCTTACCTCTCTTTACTTACTCTTCACGTTTATCTATACCCAAATCACTTGGAGTTGCAGGTAGGACGGGGATATAACTATAAAACAATATCCTGCCAGTCATGACTAGCAAAGTAATCCGCTAAATGATCGATCAATGCTCTGACCGCCGGTGATAAATGTCGCCTTGACGGATACAAAGCATAAATCGACATGGTTTTTGGCTGCCAGTCGGCTAAAACCGATACCACCTCACCTTTTGCTAACGCACCACTGGTTAAATACGTTGGCTGCAACGCGATACCCATGCCATGCACTGCAGCGTGAAGCAAAGTGGTCGCCTCATTGGCGGTCAAACGGCAGCTCACTTCCACCGATTGTAATGTCTCACCTTTTGTGAGATGCCAAATATGTCGCTCGAAATTTTTATATCCTAAACAAGCGTGTTGAGTAAGATCGCTCGGCTGCGTGATCGCCGGATGCGCGGCTAAATAACTGGGTGCAGCCACTAATATCGAATCACATTTTGCTATCGGGCGACCAATTAGCGAAGGATCCGGATCGGCGGCAATCCGAATTGCCAAATCAATCCGCTCAGCAATCAGATCCGCCGTTTTATCTTGCACATCAATATCGATCTCAACTTGCGGATGCTTGGCGAGGAACGGCTTTACCGCTGGGATAAGCTGGGCAAAACCAAACGACATGCTGGTCGCAATACGAATTTTTCCCGCTAACGACTGACTATCCATCAGTTGATGTTCTAACTGCTGAGCTTGCTCGACCCAGAGTTTAATCGCCTCTAAACACTGCTCTCCAGCTGTGGTTAACGACACCTTACGTGTGGTTCGATTCAGTAATCGCGTTTGTAACCAGCTTTCCATGGTTTCAATATGCCGTGTCACCATCGGGCGCGAAATATCCAGTCGATCGGCTGTGGCCGTGAAGCTTTGCGTAATCGCAACGTCGAGAAATACCTGAGCAGCGGTCAGTTTATCCATCTTATTAGTTCGAATTAAGAAACAATGATGTCAATTATTAGCTATATATCCGAACAAGTCTAATTCGTATGATAGCTCCCGAACCGATAACCGACTTTCGATACTCTATTTTAGGATAAATCATCATGAAAAAACTCACTCTACTGACCGCAACCACACTGATCACCAGCACTGCATTTGCAGCGCAGCAACCTCTAACACTGGACGTTTACAACGCCGATGGCAATAGCTTTCATGTAAACTCAACCTTAGTTTACGGCGCAACAGAAGCCATGGTGATCGATACTGGCTTTACCAAAGCCGATGCTTTACGCATTGCCGCTAAAGTCATCGATTCAGGCAAAAACCTAACCACGATTTTTATTAGCCAAGCGGATCCTGATTACTATTTTGGCGCGGAAGTATTGCATGAGCTATTCCCTGATGCAAAAGTCCTCACCACTCCGGGAGTTCGCGCGACGATTGAAGAGAAGCTCGATGGCAAATTAGCGTTCTGGGCTCCGAAAATGGGGACTAACGCGCCAGTGAAGCCAGTATTGCCGACTGCTTATCATGGTAAAACACTGACCATTGATGGACAAACTATTGAGATCCACGATGCAGAAGGTGAGCTAGCCCATCGCCCTTACTTATGGATCCCAGCCAACAAAGCCATTTTGGGCAATGTGGCGGTCTACGGTAACGTTCACCTATGGATGGCCGATGCGCAAAGCGATGCGAGCCGTCAAGCGTGGGCACAGCAGCTTGAGCGCATGCAAGCCTTAAAACCAGAAGTGGTGATCCCTGGCCACATGATTGCCGGTACTCCATTAGATGCCTCAGCGATTAGCTTTGCTCAGCGCTATTTAGCGGATTTTGCCCAAGCGAAACAAACCAGTAAAGATAGCCAACAATTAATCAAACGTATGCTTAAGCTTTACCCTGAAGCCGGTTTACCAATGGCATTAGAGATTGGCGCGAAAGTACATATGGGTGAAATGCAATGGTAAAGGTACACTACTTTTTTGACCCAATGTGTGGCTGGTGTTTCGGTGCTAGCCCACTACTAGAAACACTGGCTGAAATGCCGACTATCACACTCAAGTTACATCCTGGAGGTATGCTGCCACGCTCCGAGTTGGCCGCCGAGTTTCGAGCGCATATATTAGAAGCAGACCAACAGATTAGCCTGGTGACTGAACAAGTTTTTGGTGAAGCGTACCGCTCGCGAATTGCCAGCCAGCAGCCGCTCATCGTTGACTCTTACCTTACCGCTCAGGCCATCATCGCTGCTGAGGCATTGCAAGGCCTAGGGTTGGCGATGTTGAAAAAAATTCAGCAA
The DNA here is from genome assembly GCF_000176155.1 of Vibrio metschnikovii CIP 69.14. Taxonomy (GTDB): domain Bacteria; phylum Pseudomonadota; class Gammaproteobacteria; order Enterobacterales; family Vibrionaceae; genus Vibrio; species Vibrio metschnikovii. Next base: position 398,431 of record NZ_ACZO01000007.1, read on the forward strand.
GCCCATTATCAACGAGGATTAACCGTTGCCGAGCCAGAGGTATTGGCTCAGTTAGCAAGTCAATTAGGTATTGATCAAGATAAATGGCACAACGCCATGCAGCAAGCCAAATCTGATTTACCAGCCACGATTGCCAATAGCAAACAACTGATGGCTCAGTATCAATTACGGGGATTCCCATCGATGATGATTGAATTGGCAAATGGACAGTGGCGCTCGGTACAGCCGAGTGCCTACTATGGTAAACCTGAAGCGTGGCAAGCTTTTTGGCAGTCAATGATAGCCGCCTCATCCTAGCCAGATTCTCTTAACATCTAGCCATAAGGCGACTAAAAAAATAGCCCCCAGATTTGGGGGCTATTGACGTTTACAGATTAAATCAATCAATGATCATAACAGATCAAAACGATCGGCATTCATTACTTTGCTCCAGGCAGCAACGAAGTCATGCACAAATTTTTGTTGGTTATCTTGTTGCGCATAAATCTCAGCGTAAGCACGTAAAATCGAGTTTGAACCGAAGACTAAATCGACTCGTGTTGCCGTCCATTTCGCCTGACCCGTTTTCCGGTCACAAATCTCATACGAGTTACGCCCCGTCGGTTTCCATGTATAACGCATGTCGGTTAAATTAACGAAAAAGTCGTTACTTAATACGCCCACGTTATCGGTCAATACACCATGCGGCGTACCGCCATAGTTAGTCCCCAGTACACGCATACCGCCGATCAGTACCGTCATTTCTGGAGCGGTCAAACGCATCAACTGTGCGCGATCCAATAACAGCTCTTCAGGCTTGACCACATAATCTTTTTTCAACCAGTTGCGGAAACCGTCAGCTACCGGCTCAAGGACATCAAACGAAGCAACGTCCGTTTGCTCAAGTGTCGCATCACCACGACCAGAAGCAAACGGTACGGTGATAGCCACGCCCGCCGCTTTGGCCGCCATTTCTACCCCAAGGTTACCAGCCAGTACGATAGTATCAGCGACACTGATCCCTGCTTCAGCAGCAACCTTCTCTAATACCGCTAACACTTTCGCCAAACGCTGTGGTTCGTTCCCTTGCCAATCTTTCTGTGGCGCGAGACGGATCCGCGCACCATTCGCACCACCCCGTTTATCGGATCCTCGGAAAGTACGAGCACTGTCCCAAGCGGTGGAGACCATTTCGCTAATACTTAAGCCGCTGGCGGCAATTTTCGCTTTCACCGCATCAACGTCATAATCGCTACGTCCCGCTGGAATTGGATCTTGCCAAATTAAATCTTCTTTAGGAACATCAGGACCAATATAGCGAGCTTTAGGCCCCATATCACGGTGCGTCAGTTTGAACCAAGCGCGAGCAAACACCTCAGAGAAATAAGCTGGGTCTTGATAAAAACGCTCAGAAATCTTGCGATAAGCAGGATCCATTTTCAGCGCCATATCGGCGTCAGTCATGATTGGGTTATAGCGAATACTTGGATCTTCAACATCAACCGGCTTATCTTCTTCTTTGATATTAATAGGCTCCCATTGCCAAGCGCCAGCTGGGCTCTTTTTCAGTTCCCAATCATAAGTAAACAGCAAATAGAAATAGCCGTTATCCCATTGAGTTGGATGGGTTGTCCAAGCCCCTTCAATACCACTGGTCACCGTATTACGACCGATGCCACGCTTGGTATGATTCATCCAGCCTAAGCCTTGCTCATCCAGTTCAGCGCCTTCAGGCGCTGGGCCTAAATTCGCCGCATCGCCATTACCATGACATTTACCAACGGTATGACCACCAGCTGTTAACGCAACCGTCTCTTCATCGTTCATCGCCATGCGTTCAAAAGTAACGCGCATATCATGAGCGGTTTTCAGTGGATCTGGTTTACCATCAACCCCTTCTGGATTGACATAAATCAGCCCCATCATTACTGCCGCTAGTGGGTTTTCCAGATCACGCTCTCCCGAATAACGGCTGTTTTTAGCGCCACTCGGAGCCAACCACTCTTTTTCTGAACCCCAATAAATGTCTTTTTCTGGATGCCAAATATCTTCACGACCAAAAGCAAAACCAAAGGTCTTAAGACCCATCGATTCATAGGCCATGTTACCAGCAAGGATCATCAAATCAGCCCAGCTGATTTTATTGCCGTATTTTTGCTTGATTGGCCACAGTAAACGGCGAGCTTTATCTAAGTTGGCGTTATCTGGCCAAGAATTGAGAGGAGCGAAACGCTGGTTACCCGTACCCGCACCGCCGCGGCCATCAGCAATACGATAAGTTCCGGCCGAGTGCCACGCCATGCGGATCATTAAACCGCCATAATGCCCCCAGTCAGCTGGCCACCAATCTTGGCTATTGGTCATTAACGCTTTCAGGTCGTTTTTTAAGGCATTAACGTCGAGTTTTTTTAATTCTTCACGGTAATTAAAATCAGCCCCCATTGGGTTTGTTTTCGCATCGTGTTGATGCAAAATGTCAAGATTGAGCGCTTTAGGCCACCAATCCATATTGGTCATGTCATTGGACGTCACGCCACCATGCATAACTGGACATTTGCCACCTGACGAGGTGTTATTGTTTTCCATTATCTTCTCCTTGCGACACATTGCTTCGATGAATCATCATCTTCACGGGTAGATTTCTATCAAAAAATCTTATGCTTTCATTACGTTACTTTTTGCTCTAGTACACTTTAGAACAAACTGAATCTTCTGCCATCAATAAACTTGCGTACCTTCACGAGTTAGAGAAAATCTTCTCAACGTTCAGTGCGTTATGCATAGAATAGACAATATCGCTTATGGCGGCTAATCGCCTCGAACGATTAATCTGATAGGTAACTGTCCAAATAACTTGAAGATTCAGTAAGGTAGGTAGATAGTAGTTGGATGGCATTCGATAACATTAACCATAATCAAACTGTATTGCATCTATCACGAGTTCTATCCCATTATGTGAAGTATGTATCGGTGCTCATACCTAAACCCGTTGACGTTGCAGGTAGGTAGTCAGAGAGTTTAGCCTATGAACATAGATGATCATGGGCGTGAAATAAGCAAAGTAAACCAACACTGCAGCTTCAACTAAAAAGTTATATACCTAAACAATTTGGCGTTACAGAAAGACGGTAAGTGAGTAAGCCCCCATAGACAACGATGTGATTGGGGCGAGCGAACCTAGCTACCAGCACGTAAGTTCAAGTCGCAAAGGTATAAGTCAATAAAGGAGATAAAGATGAATATTGGTATCAATGAATCTGATCGCATTAACATTGCCCAAGGACTAAAACGGTTACTCGCCGATTCGTACACCCTGTACCTACAAACCCATAATTTCCATTGGAACATTACTGGGCCACAATTTCGTGAGCTGCATTTAATGTTTGAAGAGCACTACACTGAGCTCGCGGTTGCAGTGGATGATATCGCCGAACGTATCCGCTCTTTAGACGTAGCGGCGCCGGGAACCTACAAAGAATTTGCTGAGCTTAGCTCAATTAAAGAAGTGGTAGGGCTAACTGATGGCGTGGAGATGGTTAACATCCTTACTCAATCTCATGAACAAGTGATCCGTACTTGCCGTGATGTACTGAAACTCGCTCAAGCAGCAGACGATGAATCTACCGCTTCACTGGTCTCTGACCGAATGCGTGTCCATGAAAAAACCGCATGGATGCTACGCGCTACTTACCGATAAGCGTCATAACGCTCCTCGTTTGACTTCCTATCAAGGTTAAACGTCTAAAAAATCAATAAAGGGGTGTAATCGCGCATCCCTTTTTATTTTCCTCCTCACAAAAAATTCCTCTTCCCTTTGTTTTGCCATAGATTTTTAACTACTTTCCGTGCATTATTTCTCATTGGTGACAGTTATAAAAATAACCAAAGCTCAGTCTGTTACTGTTAATGACGAGGAGGCGGTATCGCTATCATCATCTGATGACCAACGAATACCGTCCAGTATCAGGGATAACATCACAAGGACCACATCGTGACTTATATTCACAACACCATTGTCAAATTACAAAAAACAAGTCCTGCACAAGCTGAATTTTATCAGGCGGTAGAAGAGATTTTAGATTCTTTACAGCCCATTCTAGAAACCAACGATAAATACAAACAGCATGCGATTATTGAACGAATTGTTGAACCTGAACGCCAAATCATGTTTCGAGTGCCTTGGGTAGACGATCAAGGACAGGTTCAGGTCAATAAAGGCTATCGTGTTGAATTTAACTCTGCATTAGGTCCATACAAAGGTGGGCTACGGTTTCATCCGAGCGTCAATGCGAGCATCATTAAATTCTTAGGCTTTGAGCAAATTTTCAAAAATGCGTTGACCGGTTTACCGATTGGCGGCGGTAAAGGCGGAGCCAATTTCGATCCTAAAGGCAAATCCGACGGCGAAATCATGCGCTTTTGCCAATCGTTTATTAATGAGTTGTATCGTCATATCGGACCGACATGCGATGTCCCGGCTGGCGATATTGGCGTTGGTGCCCGTGAAATTGGTTATATGTTTGGTCAATACAAACGGTTAACTGGCCGTTATGATGGTGTCTTTACTGGTAAGAGCTTACTGTGGGGCGGCTCTTTGGTACGTAAGGAAGCCACCGGTTATGGCTGCGTTTATTTCGCACAAAATATGTTGGAAGACAACGGCCTCTCGCTAAGCGGGAAAACTTGCTTAGTTTCCGGCGCTGGCAACGTCGCGATTTACACCATAGAAAAACTCTACGAACTGGGCGCAAAACCGATTACCTGCTCAGACTCTAACGGGACGATTTATCATGAAACCGGGATTGATTTAGCCACGTTAAAAACATTAAAAGAAGTACGTAAAGTGCGCTTAGAAGAGTATCTCACTGAGCATCCTGACGCTTGCTATATCCCAGCCAGTGATTATCCACAAGATGGACACGCCGTCTGGCGCTTTCCAGCTCAGTTAGCCTTCCCATGCGCGACACAAAATGAACTGACGGAACAAGATGCACAGGCCCTCGTCGCCAATGGAATTATCGGTATCTCTGAAGGGGCCAACATGCCATCCACTCAAGATGCTGTAGAAGTCTTCCTTGCCGCTAAAATTTATTACGGCCCGGGGAAAGCCGCAAACGCTGGCGGCGTAGCAACCAGCCAATTAGAAATGGCGCAAAACGCGAGCATGCAAACGTGGAGTTTTGATGAAGTCGATGAAAAACTCAAAGTCATCATGAAAAACATTTACTGCAGCGCTCGTGATACGGCAGCAGAATTTGGCGAACCACATAACTTAGTGCTAGGCGCTAATATCGCGGGGTTCCGTAAAGTTGCCGACGCAATGATAGAGCAAGGCGTGGTTTAAAATAAATGAGGGGGAATCGTCCCCCTCATGCATCATTACCGACCATAATCAAACATACTTATTGTTAGCTATTTTTTTAAATATTCATTGATCGTGATTGTTACACTACTATTAATTTCAACTAAATCATTAATTATAGATATCACTTCCTCTATAGATTGAGATTGTTCAATCATTGCACATTTTTCAGACATCGAAATACATCCTATTATATTAGAACCACTTTTCATTTTATGAGCTAAAGACTGGCTTTCTTTTATTTTTCCATCTGAAACAAAGGAAGTTAGCATATTAATATCTTTTTCATTTTGAATTAAGAACTGTCTTAATATCTCAAGCACAACTTCTTCATTATTAATGAGCGATACAAGCTTATTAATATCTAATAATTCATCTTTTTTCTTAATTTCATTTCCCGGAATATAATATAATTGATTTTCCATGGAAATATCGAGTAACACTTTTTCCAATCCATCAATTGTGATTGGTTTAAATAAACAATCATTCATTCCAGACTGAAGACACTCATTAACTACTTCTTGTTGAGCATTTGCAGTGTAACCTATAATATAAGCTGGACCATTATTATTTTCATTCTCATATTCTCTTATTTTCCTTGCCAATTCATAACCATTAATATCTGGCATATTACAGTCAGTTATTATAATCTGATAATTTTTATTCTTAATTAAATCCAATGCACTGCGCCCACCGTCAACTCCATCAACTTGATGACCAAGAAACTTCAATTGCTCAGATAGTAACAATCTATTAGGGAAATAGTCATCAACAATTAATATGTTTATACTTTTAATTTCCATATTAATATGACTAACTTCTTTTGATGACTCGTCTTTATTATCAATTGCTATCATAAAGGGCGTAATAATAGTAATTTTGGTCCCTATATTTTCTGTACTCTCAATACTAAACGAAGATTCCATTAAGCTACAAATCGATTTAACAATCATTAAACCTAACCCTGTCCCACCTCGTCCTAGATGGTTATTCGCCTGATTAAAAGCTTCAGATATATTTTCTAATTCAGATTCTGGAATACCAATCCCAGTGTCTTTGACTACAAGTTTAATAATGCGAATATCTTCTGATTTATCAATTAGTGTTATGCTAACATTAACCTCACCTTTATCTGTAAATTTTATTGCATTGCTTATAATATTAAGCAGTATTTGTTTTACTCGTGTCTCATCAAAAGTAAAATCTTCGAAAATATTCTCATCAAAATGAAGAGTTAAAGATATGCCTTTTTGTTTAGCTAGATGACTATATATGTTATATATAGAATTAACACAGTTCTTTAAATTATTCCTTTTAGGTTTTAACGTTAATCGTCCAGCTTCAATTTTTGCAATATCTAATATATCACCAATTAAGGTTAATAAATCTTGTGCAGCTTCATTAGCAATACTAATAGAGTGAAAATCAAACTCTTGATGTTTTGATTTTTTCAAGGCTAAATCTAATAAACCAACAATAGCATTAATCGGAGTTCGAATTTCATGACTCATCGTTGCTAAAAATCGACTTTTCGCAATATTAGCTGAATCGGCCAACTCTTTAGCATCAAATAGTTGTTGAGTTAGTTCGGCACGGTCACTAATATCTATCCATCCACCAATGACACCGTCAACACTATTTCCATTTTTTACTCTAAATGGCTGTATCCAATGATATAAATAAAGTATTTTATTATCTTTGAAAACTTTTCTATCTTTAAAAATTGCTGAGTCTTCATTAATAGAAATTAGATGATCACTATGAATTTCTTGTCTAGTTTCATGAGCAATGAAGCTATTAGAAGTTTTTTTTCCGACAAGATTTACATTTTCCTTATCTATAAATCGACTATAGCTTTTATTATAAAGAATATATTCCAAATTACTATTTCTCACATATATCGGGTGTGGAATACTATCCACTATTATTTGCATAAAGTTTAATTGCTGATGAAGCTGTTTTTTTACAAGTAAAGTTTTCTTATAGCTCCTATATAAAAATACACCACTTAACACAATAATTAACAAAATAAAAAACACAGATACTATCATTGTATATATAGTATATCGATAATCCCTCCATGTTTGTGAAACAGGTACTGCATTTCTTTGCCATCGATTAGCAATAAGATTCATATCTTCAATAGTAATTAATTTCAACAATTCGTAATTAATGTTAATAACCTCTTCATTATTTTTATCTATAACAAAATTAAAAATATCTGGTTTAATTTCGGTTACTAAATCTTTTATCATTAATTCATTTCTAAAATATTTATCTAAATAATAGTTGCTTGTTATTAGAGGCGCTATTGATATGGCTTTACTCGATGTTTTTGTTAAATCAGTTAAAGCTTCTAAATAATTTTTTGACATCACAATTTTTTTATCAGGATACAACTCATTGATACTATTTTTCAAACTTTCTGATTCTGGAATAAAAACAATATCAAAATCACCATTAAAGCCCATTTTAGTAATAGTAACTAAAGTTGATTTCGCAACAAATCGATTAAAAACTTGAGTATTATCATTCAAATTAGACTTTGGTAAAACAGTAAGGTCAGCTTTACCTGAATTTAAAATATCTAATTGCTCCCGCTCATTAGTAACAAATTGATATTTAAATTCAATACCACTAAGAAGCCTAAAAAGCTCCAAAACATCTATAATAATCCCTCTCGGAATTTCATTTGCATCTAAATAACTGATAGGTGCTGAATATTTAGAAAGTACAACATTTATAGTACTGCTCTTAAAATTTTCTTTCGCTAAAGATCTTGCATACAATAAGGTATCTCTTTCTGGAACAGACATACCACCACCATTCCAATAGTTAGATAGTCTATAAGATAAATTACTATCTATTTTAGATAAAATAAAGTCGATAAATTCTATTAACTGATAATTTTCCTTTTTAGCTGAAAAGGCGAATCCTTTAGAATCAATTTCAATCAAATCATGAAACTTTATTTTACCGATAAACTCTCGGTTAATTTGATAATTGGCTGAGTATAAATCAAGAATAATATAATCGACCTCACCTTGAATCAAAGCAGATATAACCTCAGATGGTGTTTTGTATAGAGTCAATTTTGAATCTGGAAACATTTTTAATATATCTTCATTTTTTAAATACTCATTAACCATACCTATTTTATTTATTAAAGCATTTTCAGATAAATCTCTCAAAGTAAATAAAGATGGTACATCTTGCTTATAAGGTAAACTTAACTGGAGACCAAAATATTCTTCATATGAGTTAGAGGTCGTTAATAAATCTATTTCACTTTTTTTTATGGCATTAATAGCATCCACTCGATTTTGATATGGTATTAAAGTCACTTCAATACCAGCTATCAATTCAATAACTCTTAAGTAATCAGCGGTTAATCCCTCATAAAAAACATTTCTACCACTGCTTACAGTATCATAAGGGGAAAAGTCATTTAAAACAAAACCTACTTTCAACTTTTCAGGTTTATACCCTGAATAACTGTTTAGAAAATAACTTGAAATCGAATCTAAATCATAAGATTGATAATTAACTGAACTACTTATTTCATATGTGTAACAATTAAAAGAGAAAATGAAAATAAAAATAGATTTTGAAAGAATCGATAATACAAATCTCATACATTATTTCTCTTTGCTATAGAGATAAGATCAACTATATTTTTAGCATTTAATTTATCCATAATTCTTTTTTTATACGTGCTGACAGTTTTGTTGCTGATCAACATTTTTTCTGCTATTTCGTTATTAGAAAGTCCCGAAACTAGATAGTTAAACACGACTATTTCTCTAGCTGATAAGATAGATAAATCATTTTGATCTTGTACAGTTGATAAGTGAGTTACACAGTCGGGGAAAAATTTATACCCAGCAGCAATTGCTTTCATTGCAGTAACCAGCTCTTCTAAACCTGTTTCTTTTGAAAGATAACCATAAGCACCGGCCTGCATACATAGACTCACAAAATGTGAGTTAGGCTGTGACGTTAATACCAAAAACTTTGTTGTAATCCCCATTGCAGTACAACGTTCGATAACGGATATCCCATCAATCAAGGGAATAGAAATATCAATAACGACAATATGTGGTTGATATTCTTTTATTTTTTTTATAGCTTCCACACCATTTTTAGCTTCAGCCACAACAGAAAAATTGTTTTTCTCTAATATAACTTTTGCAGCCATCAATACAATTGGGTGATCATCAACTAAAATAATATTTGTCATAACACTCCTAATGAAAGAATAAGGAAAATAATTATCATTTATAATAATAAGTTTTTATGTTCGTTATCAGTTTAGCAGTTACTGATTAACGTGCAATAAAAAAGCCCAACGATTTGGGCTTTTTTATGTTTCTAAATAAAATCAATTAATAGGGAATTAATCCTCTTCATGAGGATCAGCACCAAATAACCAAGTAACTGCATTAGCAAAAAAGATAGAGTTTGATACATCATAACGAGCACCTCTACCATAGTTTGGCTTATCTACAGGCGTCCAATCCGCCTCAGGATCATCAAAATTAATCTTATAATTTTTTACATAAAATGGATACGCTCTATTATTATCATTGGGTGGAGTACCTGAAACTCTGAATCCAATAAAACCAGCATCACCAGTCCATACAAATTTTAGCTTGCTATGTCTTAATGCCGTAATGGCAGCATCACCTTCTCTAGGCTGAGTATTGCCTGATACATCAAATCCATTACTGTAAGCGACATAGCTATTTTTGGGTAAGTTATGAACATAAGAAACACTCGATTGATCAAGTCCCCAGTATTTATTTCTGATGTCACCAAAAGGACCATTAACAAGTGGATCATCGATATCCTTAAACTGAAAAACACCACCAGCGGCAGAAGTAGTTCCATAATTAACTTGATCACCAAATACTGCAAACATAATATCCCTAGTTGATGCGTTAGTTTGTGAAAAGTACATTAATACTCCGCCATCATAAAGAAAATCTCTTAATCGATTTGTGGTTACCGCATCTGGTCGATTAGGGTAACCTATATGAACAATAGCTGGTGGATAATCTCTATCTAACGCAGCGCGTAGCACCGCATATTGATAATCTCGTGCAGTTTCAAAAACCCACTGTGCATCCAAACCCACTTTACCTTCCGGACCAAAGTTAAGCTTACTTTTTAACACTGCATTTGCAGCAATTGTTCGTCTAGATACAGGATCAACTTCAGCAGCAGAATTAAATCCACTATAAGACTGATTATTTAAGCTACCCATGCCAAACATAAATATTTCATCAATGACATCTATCACTCTTGAAGAGGTATACTGACCATCACGACTGGTTACAGTAACGGTTGCTGTGCCTTTACTTCGCCCTACTGCTCTTCCTGTCATCGTATTAACAGTTAAAACTGATGGATCGCTTGTTGTCCAAGTTAGACCTTTAGTATAGAACGTATTGTCACCAGTACTATTAGTATAAGTGACAACTAGATCTTTATAGGTTCCAGTAATAATGTAGAATGGATCTCGAATTTCAAAATCTCTAATATTTAGATTCAGACAGCTTACAGATGCAAGCTGGGTTTCTTCTCCACTAGACACACTACCGCGATTATCTTGATAGATACTTATTTCTTCTGTCCCAACATCCTTAAGCCAATAGTTTAAATTCTTAGCCCATGTTGCAGATTTCGCTAACTGATTCGAGCGTTTTTGAGTAATTAATTCAATTTCTTCAGCACTAGGCAACCGTCCTCCCTTAGCTTTACAATAGGCCCCTGCTGTTTTAGCATCAAACAGTGCGATATTAAGTGGTTCAGAAACAAAACCATCTATTGTTTGTGTGCTTTGATAGTTAAAACCGTATTTATCACTTATCGATTGCACTAGAGGACCTGAAAGAGTAAAACTGGATCTAACATCACCCGTATCATAGTAATAGTCTTTTATTGGTGAGGAAACACGAATATTTATCACACCAACACCATATCCACCATTATGATCAGAGATCATATAATTAATGTAATACTGACCGGGAACTTTAGCTAAGAATTTAATTTTTTTATTATAAAAATCTATCGTATCAAGCTTTTCCGAATCAAATGGGAGGCTGACTGATGCATTCGTTGATTGCACATCAATAATTTGTAATGGATCCCCGTCCGGATCAGAGATAAAATCACTCACATCAATGATGATCTCTTCGTAAGCGGGGACAGCTCTAATCATATTACCTGGGTCATAATAGTAACTGAACGACCCCACCTCAGGCGGCTGGTTGCCTTCTCCCGACACACCAACTAATACGGTACCAATATAATATTGACTCGTATTGCTATTATACGCACTATAGAATAATCGGTTATAACCCGCTTCTTGTACGCAATAATTGAGTGTATTCATCGAGGAACCAAAGGAGTTCACCACACCTGAGCCAATCACGTCTATATTTGGCTGAAGGCTCGCCCCATTGGGGATGACATCTTGCAAAGAGATGGATGAGCAAGTTTGAGCTTCCAATGCAATTGACTTTGGTGGTAGCGTAAAAGACGCTAAGCTTGCCGTATTTACCGATACCTCTTCTTGCACCAATACACGTGAATAGCCAGTTGCCGTAGCTGGTGTTTGACTTTGATTTGCACTAACTGTGTATTTGAAACTGCAGGTGGTTGGATCATTAGTTTCAATTTCAAACTGGGTATCACCAACACTCGTTACTTGGCAGCCTTGCTGGTTAGTTAGCGGCTCAACGCTTGACAGCGTCACCGCTGCATTCACATCGGATGCAATCACATCGCGATCAATCATCACCGTCGCACGAGAATAAGGTTTAACCATTCGAGTAATATCTTGAGTATGCAAAGATACCGCTTTTTGTTGTGGTGGCGTTATTGGAGAAACACTATCTTCTTGTTTACAAGCGAATAAAAGTAAACAAAATAAAATGACCAACCCTTTTTGACTTTTAGACATATGACCTTCTAATAAAGATTTTCGTACCAGCATAACTACCTCAGTTTATGTTTAACAATCAGACACCTTTACTTTAGTTCATACTAGTAAAAAGGGGTCACCACCGCCTAAGCGGTGGTTGAAATATGAAAACGCAAAGCTTAAGTGTAGTGACTGAACTTACTATTGTTATAATAATATATTCATTTAATCTTGTGATTGAACTGAGCCAAAAAGCCATGATATTGCATTAGCAAACATAGTGGAATTAGATACCTCATACCTAACTCCATGACCAAACTCTTTTGTCCCAGGTCGCCAATCAGCAACAATATCATCAAAATTATCTGCATAATTTTTAACGTTAAATGGATAACCAGTAAGATTTGCTATGGACGATCTAGGATTTGCAGAATAAAAAGACGTGAAACCAGCATCTCCTGCCCATACAAATTTATACCTTTTATGCCTGATAGCTGTTGAGTAACTTTTATATTGTTCATCAGAAGTAGCTCCTCGCATTCCTGACCAATCGTATGCATTACTTAAAGATACGTAAGAATTTTTTGGTAAGTTATACACATAATCTGTAGCCGATCTATCTTGCCCCCAGTATTCTTTTCTTAAATCACCAAATGGTCCATTTATTATAGGATCATCAATATCTTCAAATTGATGAACCGCACCAGAACGAGCAAAACGACCAACCTGAACACTATCACCAAATATAGCTCTAAAAAGATTTCTAGTTGATGTTACTCCTTCAGTAAAGTATATAATAACGCCACCATCATAGAGAAAGTCCCGAAGTAAATTAACCGTAGTAGAACTAGGAGAATAAGGGTAGCCGATATGCACAACAGCAGGTGGTAGATCCCTTTCTAAAGCTCGTCTTAAATTTGAATCATTCGTACCAAAATCTTCAAAAATGAGAGTTGCTCGCAATCTTACAGTGCCATCATCACCAAAATTATTACGACTTTTAAAAACAGCATTTACTGGATTGACTCTTCCGCCACTACCAAATTCTACTGCAAGATTATATCCATTATTTCCAGTTCCCATGCCGACAATAACTAATTCGTCAATAACCTCAACATCAATTTTATCAGTAAGTTTACCATCAGGTGTAATAGCCGTTACCGTAACTATACCTTTTCTTTTTCCTATCACTCGACCTGTTAGTCGATCGATACTTAAAATTGATGGATCACTTGAATGCCATTGAAGAGGCCTTGTGTAGATACTCTGTTCACCCGTTGAATTAGTATATCTAACAACAAGATCCCTGAAGGTATCAATAACTATATATTTAGGATCACGTATTTTAAAATCTAATAAATTGAGGTTTAAACAAGCCACAGAAGCGACCGAGGGTACACTCGCATCACTTGGATTTATGTCGTTATAAACACTTAGTTTCCCACTACTTAAAGATTCCGTCCAGTACGACAATCCTTGAGGCCATCCTGCATTATTTGCCAACGCATTTGCTTGCTTGCTAGTAATTAACTCGATCTCTCCTGTTTCAGGTAGCCGTCCTCCTTTTGCTTTGCAGTAAGCTCCTGCTGTTTTAGCATCAAACAGTGCGATATTAAGTGGTTCAGAAACAAAACCATCTATTGTTTGTGTGCTTTGATAGTTAAAACCGTATTTATCACTTATCGACTGCACTAGAGGACCTGAAAGAGTAAAACTGGATCTAACATCACCCGTATCATAGTAATAGTCTTTTATTGGTGAGGAAACACGAATATTTATCACACCAACACCATATCCACCATTATGATCAGAGATCATATAATTAATGTAATACTGACCGGGGACTTTAGCTAAGAATTTAATTTTTTTATTATAAAAATCTATCGTATCAAGCTTTTCCGAATCAAATGGGAGGCTGACTGATGCATTCGTTGATTGCACATCAATAATTTGTAACGGATCCCCGTCCGGATCAGAGATAAAATCACTCACATCAATGATGATCTCTTCATAAGCGGGGACAGCTCTAATCATATTACCTGGGTCATAATAGTAACTGAACGACCCCACCTCAGGCGGCTGGTTGCCTTCTCCCGACACACCAACTAATACGGTACCAATATAATATTGACTCGTATTGCTATTATACGCGCTATAGAATAATCGGTTATAACCCGCTTCTTGTACGCAATAATTGAGTGTATTCATCGAGGAATCAAAGGAGTTCACCACACCTGAGCCAATCACGTCTATATTTGGCTGAAGGCTCGCCCCATTGGGGATAACATCTTGCAAAGAAATGGATGAGCAAGTTTGAGCTTCCAATGCAATTGACTTTGGTGGTAGCGTAAAAGACGCTAAGCTTGCCGTATTTACCGATACCTCTTCTTGCACCAATACACGTGAATAGCCAGTTGCCGTAACTGGTGTTTGACTTTGATTTGCACTGACTGTGTATTTGAAACTGCAGGTGGTTGGATCATTAGTCTCAATTTCAAACTGGGTATCACCAACACTCGTTACTTGGCAGCCTTGATGATTCGTTAGCGGCTCAACACTTAACAGCGTCACCGTTGCATTTACATCGGATGCAATCACATCGCGATCAATCATCACCGCCGCACGAGAATAAGGTTTAACCATCCGAGTAATATCTTGAGTATGCAAAGATACTGCTTTTTGTTGTGGTGGCGTTATTGGAGAAACACTATCTTCTTGTTTACAAGCGAATAAAAGTAAACAAAATAAAATGACCAACCCTTTTTGACTTTTAGACATATGACCTTCTAATAAAAATTTTCGTATTAGCATAACTACAACTAATTATAGTCTCAATATGAACATTAAATATCGTCTAATAAATAAAGTGCTAGCCGTTACTCTAGCACTTAAAAATTAACATATTACATGTTAAGGCTCTGATACACAGGACGTGTAAAAACTGTTGATGGGAGACATGTCACCACTGTAACCATCAGCGAGGTTCACATGGTAATAGTTATCCGCAACAGATAGCGTCGTCCAATAGGGAGTACTGACTGGCCAACCACGAGCGGAAGTCATATTTCCGAAGACATTAAACAGCTCGCTTTTTAACTCATCTACTGTTGGTAAACGCCAATTAGTTCGTCCACCAATAATATTGGTGTTATAACTGACACATAGATCACGTGCTCTATACCAGGTGAATGTGTAGAAATTACCACCTATGTCGTTGTTTATGATAGCATCTACATCTTGACTACCACCAATACTATTAAAGAAGGCTACAGACGGTGAGTTAGTAAATAGTTTACCACTACCTGTATTAAAAATATCAATACATGGACCAGTTAAATCGTCACACACTTTATCTTTATTCTTATAGCAACTTAAGTAACTTGTTTCTGGGATAATTTCATTATCACCGACATATAAAGTATTCAAAATATCTGTTTTAAAAGATTGCCCTGTATAGACTTGAGTACCTTGTTCATCCGTTTGTATTCCCTGAAGAATATATGGCTTATCAATCGGCCATAGTGTCTTAATGTCGTTAATAGCCGACAATTTATATATTGAGTCGATGATTGATTTACTCGGCAATTTTGCACCATATAAGGTACAAATCGCTTCGGCAACGTCATAAGTGAACGTTGCTATTTCGGCACTTTTTTGCGTGTCTACATTTGGTGAAGAATAGTCAAAACCAATCTCTAAAGCATCTTCTAATGTGATTGGCGCCATCAAAGTTCCTAAGGGCGTTTTAATATCTTCAAATGGCCCCTTAACGTAGAACATCACCTGTCCCATTACAAAAGCACCGAGGTTATCCGTTAACAAATAAGATAAACTGTAATCTCCCCGACTGGGCGCAGAAAAAGTTAAAGACGTACCATCAGTGCTTGCACTCGCATTAATGGTCGAAACCTGAACTATTTCAAGCGTGTCACCTTCTGGATTATCAACCACACTCGATAACTGTGATAATGAAATAGTCACAGTTTGGTCAACCTCTAATGACGTGTTATACCGATAGCTTTGTACAGAAAATCCCATATTCGTTTTATTTCCCACAGCGATATCTATTTGACCTAGATAGGTTTCCATACCATTAGTCAAGCCATAATAAATACGATAGGCACCAAGTTGAGTTGTTTGATCTGTTGCAAAACGAAAACCACTTTCAAAAAATTCAAACATCGCACCAGATGGGCCAGATAACGCGGCAGTACTAATACTAAATCCTTGATTAACTTTATCTGAATGAAGTTGATTTATATCAATGTATAAAGGGTTATCTTGAATTTGTACAGCATAGCTATAAATAGGCAACCTCGGTGCATCAAAATTCAAAGAATTTAACGAACCTGTAGTATTTATAGCTGATAACGATGCGCTTTTAGCAAGGTGTAAAATTCCCTGACTACCGAAAGATCCATCAAACGACTCAGTTTGATATTGATAGATACAGTTACCCACTGTATCTGGATTTATTACTAATTCTGAATCATTGATATTGAAATTATAGCAGTCAAACTCATTTACTTCGGCAATTAATTCAATATCACTAATACGTTCATTATTACGCTTCGCTAAGGCTATAGTCGTAGGTTTATCTATTAACACGGTTCTAGTTATATTATGCAAAGAGGCGTTAATATTTGATGCACTCGGTGAAGATTGAGGCCGCTCGATAATATCTTTATCATCACTTCCATTGCATCCAGCTAAAAGTAATCCAGACAGAAGAATACTTATTATTTTTATATCATTCATGATCAACATACTCATTTAAATGATGGGTATCAAATTAATAGGTTTCAATATTATTATTATGTTTTAATAATCTATTGAAAATAACCTCAACACGTCGATTCTTTGCTCGTCCTTCATAGCTTAGGTTATCTGCAATTGGCTTATCTTCCCCCATTCCAATAACAACAACTTGGTCGGATTTAATACCATTTTTAATAAGATAATCTGCCACTGATTGAGCTCTTTTATACGATAATTGATAATTATACAATGGTCGACCAATACTATCAGTATGGCCAATAATAGTAATCATACCTTGAGATTTTTTAATTTTAGGAATTAGCTTATCAATGTCGTTAGCTGAGATTAGTTCATAACTGTCATTTGCAAAGTTACTATAAAAACTTTCTGAAACAAGTTCATAATTTACTTGCTGAATTTCAGTTTTTTCAACAATCTTTTCAACTTCTTGAAAAACTGTCTTCGTTCTGGACTGACCAAACTTATAACTCAAACCAATTGAGCTAAATGTAACATCTTTACCTTGATTAAAGTTGTCCTCTTTTTCTTTAAAATCTATATGCTGAACCTCTGCTCTTAAAGACCATTGATCTGTTATGTCATATTCTAAACCTGCAGCTCCCAATAAGCCAAAATAGTGACTTTTATTTGTATATGATGAAGGTTGATTAAGGTATTGATACCCCAATCCCAACTTAGCATAGGCATGTAAATGACTAGTTATATCGAGAACTCTAAATTTACTTAATATTTCCCCACCCCAAATACTCGTATTACTCTCTATAAAATCAGAATTTATTTTATAATCTGGACTACCATAATTACTGATCGAACCTTCTAGAGCGTACCAACGATTAAACTGGAAACCAGAAAAAACAGAGTATCCGAAAGTATCTATTTTACAATTTACTTTATCATCACAATTATTACTATACCTAGCCCATCCTAATTTCTGACCAGCATAGAAATAACTCTCGCTTTCATTATAAACATCATCATTAGAATGAGCAAAATTAAATGATAAAAATGATAAAAATGATAAAAATATAATTGTAATTTTTTTTGTATAGTCATTATAATATCTCTTCAAAAATAACTGTAAACGTATCTATATGTTCACCAGACTCTAGCTCTTCTGCAGAGACATGTTCATAACCAATTAAAAGCTCATATTCAAATGAATTAGTTGCTGTTGATACTCGCCGTTCTACTGGTTGAGCTGCTTGTGCAGTTAGCTGACCATCTTCAACAATAGAAACCACTTCACAACTAGGACAACGTATGTAATAGTTTATCTCACTTTTTTTGAAAAATGTTTCATCTTTTATTAGCCTTTTCATTTTATATTCTCTATTCGGAAAAACCATCCTTATACCTGATTGAAAATAACCATTTACATTAATAGAGAATTGTGTTTCACCTGATGCTGTATAATTTGTTGTATCATAAATGGGTTCAATAGTTTTCTTGGAATCAGCAATGATCTCTTTTAAATACTCTGGGCTATATTCTAATTGTACAGAAAATGAAGACATGGGTATATTACGATAAGTGATAATACCATTGGATTTATAATAATATTTTAAACTAACAGGTATACTACCAGTATAAATACCACCAATGGGGTCACTTAAACCTTCAAATGCAGTGACAAGTGCATCTTTATCTAAATAAAATATAGGTCTAACAAAATAAAAAGGCTGAACGTTACTTGAAAGTAGAAAACTGGTATTAGAAAAACAACTTTCTGATGATAAACCAATCGATGTTAATGAGTTAGGAAAGACCGAAAGAGAAACACTCGTTCCTGAAAACGAAGTACCATTATTACAAACCGATCCAGTGACAATCGGAATAGCCTCACGAGTTAAACCTGAAACACCTGCCGTATTATACTCAATACCAACTAATTTTATTGGCAAATCAACTTTACCTCCAGGCCCAACTAGTTCAAATTTATTAATCGCTGTCATTATCATACCCGGCTGCCAGTGGGTAGTTGGAGCTAAATTACTGACTACTTGCCAGTCACTCAAAGTATAAAGGTGAGTCGATGATGTTTGCTGTGCATTTCTGAGTAACATTTCATCACCGTTAAGACTAATATTTAGTGTTGCGGATAGACTAGGAAATGCAACAAAACAAAATGCCAATACTATTATTCGCCATCTATACATTATAATTCCTCTGAGTTTTTACTATTGTGTCAGCCTAACTCTTCTTACATAAGTACTATCATGATTAAGAATCACCGCATTCAGTGTATGGCTTTGTATCCCCTCTGGTAACAAAAAGCTCTTCTTTCTTCCGGCTAAAACAGTAAAAGCCGCACGACAGTTATTAATTATTTCTTTAGTACATTGATCAATACCTACTCTAAGGAAAGTATTACCTGTATTTTCTACATAAAGATATTCGCCATTGTTTTCTATATTGTATGAAACTTTAGATTCATGTGCTGGAATAATATAAAGTGGTGCATAGCCGACATTTAATGCTACGACTGGAGCTTCCCCTTCATTTTCAGAGTATGGAGCTGGAGCAAAGTTAATTTGATATACTCTATCTTTATCAAAATTACATTCTCCAATACATAAAGAACGAACACCGACATTTCTTTTTAAACCTGATTCTATAATAACTTGTGGATGCGTTAATGTAATCTCCCAATCCATTAGGTTTGAATTATCGTATGGAGTCCTAATGATTTCTTCTCCTTGAACATCAAATTTGATAATAGAACCCGATACATAGGTAGTATATGAGTCATCATTCGTTAATGTAAAAACACCATTACCTGATTTATCACCGACAAGTAACATTGTATCTATTGACAGGGCGTTAGCTATATTTGATATAAAAAAATCAAACCAAAAATAAAATTCTTTTTCATTATCTATGTTTCCTAAATTAATTGATTATAGATTAACTAAAGTGAAAATGCTTTCACCATTTAACAGCTCATTATCTTTAGCAAAACGTTGTATGTTATACAATAACTCTACATTATTATTACTCATCGCTGTATGTTGGTTATTTACATATACATAGACAACTTCTCCAATTTCTTTTTCAATAACATCTTCATTTTTAGCTATAACTGATTCAATCTGTTTTTTAATAAATTGGCTGTAATCTTTTTTATTAAATCCACCGACAAATGTTAGTGTTATTGATTGATCTTCGTTTCTACTTACGTATTGCTCCATAGGCTCCAATTTTGGCACACAATAATTGTAACCAAAATTCAACATGGTTGATTTTTCCACTGGTGGAATAAAACATACCAGTTGTTCGTTTCCTAAATGAAAGCCTACTCCTTCTTTTACTGAGACTTTATATATTCCGTAAGTAATCATCTCATTGGATAAGCAAGCATCACCTTTACAATTGATATCTAAAATCTCATTATCGAAAATATCTCTGAAACCTGATATGAAAGATAATACTCTCGCCATATCAGTTTTAATATATTTTACTGTTCCTGGTAAAGAATAGGATTCGGCAAATTTTTCACCCGAATTTCTAAGACCAACTGTATCACTATCAATAAAAGAACGATATTTTTGGTAGTCGCGAAGAGGTACTACCTCTTTATTTCTCTCTATAAACCTCTTAGTTCTAGCTTTACCATTTTCTTCAACAAGCAATAAGCCTTTTGTTTGTTCTTTCCAATGTTCAGAGTCTATTTTGTTTTGAGAATCAATAATTAAATAAGAATTTGATTTATTTTTTGTTGCTGCAAAACCATTTTTTGTAATGATCTGACTTGAAGAAAATGATCCAATTCCCGATAGATTATTATTACTATTTGCGTACACATACGAGGTTAACTTATAAGCATCATCTGTTAATGTTGTATTGACAGACATATCATAGGTATGTTCATCATGATTATCTGGATAGTAATTATGACCAATTGTTAAATCACCTTGTATGTTATTTGTGTTAGAAAATAAATTTTCTTTTTTTACCGTTGTTCGTAAGCTTCTTAGTTCGTCACCTCTTGTATCCATACGAGAACGAACTGAAAAATCATTACCGAACGGAATGCTTACTGCCAGTTGTGCTGTAAAATTATCACTATTAGATTGTTTGAAGTCATAGTCTAAATTTAGCTGTAAAGAGGTCCCATTTAAAATATAGGTACTCAATCCTAACCCTAACAGAGATGATTCAAATTTATTTGATTTTTCCGATGATATATTATCATTGCTATAATATGAATAATTCATATAACCTAAAATAGAGTAAGGCAAGCCAAATCCTTTGCCAATCGTCGCTCTAGAAAAATTATTTCTTCCATAGAAGTAACGTGCAAAATCAGCTTCCTCTGAACCACTAAACTTTTGGTAAGAAAGATCCCATCCAATTATATTTAATGACATGTCATAGTAATAAGCATCATTAATAAAGTATTCACCGATTAATGTTAAGCGAGCATTCATTGGCAAATAGGCGTTAGCTCCTAATGTAAAAGCAGAGTCTGTTTTAGTAAAAACTGAACTAGCTCCAACAACTAGTGGTTCAAAAGGGCGATAAGAAAGCATACTTCTAAAGAAACCATTGCCGGAAAAGTCATGATCATCTTGTTGAGTACTTGCATATCCATCAAACATTCCCATAGTAAAAGAAGTGTCATAACTACCAACTGCAAGTACATCACTATTGGTGTTATAAACACTTTTTACTTCTTTGGATATTTCACTTCCTCCTGAAGAAATCACAAAAATAGCTTCATAGCGCCCTCTCGGTAACTCATCATTTGTAATGTATCCTTGACCCGCAGAAACATTTTTCTGCAAAATAATTCTGTCATCTCTATATACAGTTAATACACCTTCATTAGGAGCAAAGAAAAATAATTTTTGAGTCTGGTTTTTAGGACCAGATATCAAGTTTTTTGATGTACTGACCGTTAAACCTATTTCTTTATTATTATTCTTAGCGTTTAAAAATGAGGTTGAGTTTGTATTCGCTCCATAGCGTGTTAAACCTAAAACATAACGATAGTTTTCTACTTCTAAATTATAATTTAATTCATTTAGCTTGATATCATTAGTTCCATTTTGATAATAAATATCACTAACAACATTCCCATATGGTAAACCTAAAACCGAACTATTATAAAGGCTAAAGCTATTTTCATTATCTTTAGATACATTAGCATAAGCATCAATATGATTTATGATAGACCAATTTTCTTTCAAAGGGTCGACATAAATAATTTCATCACTAAAATTTATATTCTTAACTAAAATGTTTGGGTTCGCATAAAAATAAAATTTATTTGTATAGTAATCAAAGTAGATGTCATATTTTTCTGGAATGTGAACACACCGCTCAATCAGACCAGAACAAACTGGTTTATTTTTTCGGCCATAGCTCAATTCAGAGATTATTTTATCTACTTGCGATTTTTCAATTCCGTTACGTTCTAAAAAATTTTTATAGATTTCTAGTGATGCCTTATCTTTAATTTGAATATAATCATATCCAGAATAAATTAGGATAGTAACTTCCGTTCCATCAATTCCGACCGCTGTAACTTCACGATTTTTAACTTCAAAAAGGTTTTTGAATTCATCAGGAACAGGAGATGAACTTAAACTAAAACTTGTTATAAGTAAGCCAGTAACGAGAAATGTTTTCTTGAATATCATAGATCAAACCCTACCATCAACTGGATATCACCGGAACAGGAAATGGCCTCATTAGGAATTTTTCCAAACTTTAGTTTAAACTCATACAAAGATGAAAAATTCTCATCTGTGTTTTTGTTTTGAAAATGAAGTACCAATGGCATATTATCTTTTAAAATAATTCCATCTAAGTATACAGTGGTAAATTCTTTTCTATCATTATCTGTAATATCATCAATACCTGTTTTAATCCCTTGTTCGTTAAATTTGTAGCATTGTGACACATTTCTGGTTAATGTAATTGCATGATTCACTTGCTTACTTGATGAATCATTAAGTAATGTTGCTTCAACGTAGACTTGTGTCATCACTGGCATTATTTCATCTGTATCTTTATTTATCTCTGGATAAAGCATTTCATCTTTGAATTTAATGGAAATATCACCATTAAAAAATGCACTTTTGTCAATTGAGGTGCTAACTGTCATACTATGTGCTATAGGTTTTGCAAGTGCATAGTTATTAAACAAAAACAATATAGTTGTAATAAAATATGCTAATTGGCGGTTTATAGATAATGACATAACACCCTCTAAAGTAGAGCCTGCAGTTTTTACTGCAGGCTTTTAAATACAGCCTAAGACTATATTAGAAACGTTATACTAATTAAACGTCTTGACGTGCAGTAATAGACATCGTTGCCACAACTTTAGAGACATTTTCTAGTTCTTCCGTTGGAGCATCAGATTTTAGAAGAATTGAAAGTTGTGAAGCTTCTGTAATATCCTCAGCACCTAACGTCACCTCTTGACCATTAATCTGTACAGTGATATTGCTTGATAGTGGCGTAACAGCACCACCTGAAACAGCGTGATAACGGACAGAATTCACAGTCCATGCCGCAGATACAAGATCGGTTAATTCATTTTGTTGTGGTTTGCCGTCGTCATTCGCATCTTCCCAGCCCCAAGCTTTAAGAATCGCTTCACTACCAAAGTTGTAGTCAAAACTTAAATCTGGAGCTACACGACCTAAGTCAAACTCATGACCAGCTTCAATAATTTTATCATTAATATCTGTAATAACAATGTTACCATTTGGTACTTGAGTAGTAATATCAGCGACCCACTTAAGGTTATCAACACGAGCAGTGTCATCCACTGCTGAAAATGCTGCACCTGAAACCAAGCTACCAACAACAACGGCTAAGACTGATTTTTTATTAAACATAATTTTACTCTCTATTAAATTATTAAATTTCATTTAGTTACACTGCTTTTTCAATTGGGCTAACCAATTCAGTTATATAATAAACTAAAAATAACACCTCGAATGTAGTATCATTCTTTGTAGAATGTAGGAAAATTCCTCGCATGGATTGGGTTTATATTTATCTAAAAATTTATTATTTCTACTTTTTTTATAAAATTTATAGTTTATATTGTAAACTAACTCTTTAAATAACTATTTTGTAACACTATGGAATTTAATAATAAATCAATGTATTTATACATAACTCTATTCATTATCATTCTACTTCCCACTCAAGGATTTGCTAATGGTTTCCCCTGTAAAGTTAACCAAGAAAATAATAATCTACCCCCTATATTAGAGTCTTCCTGTCCAATAGGTAGTGGTTTATGGCATGATAAAAAACCAAAAAATATCGATTCAGTATTTTGGATTCAATGTGGAATGTTCAGAAAACCTTTCTTTTTGAATGATCTTAGTCATTTCCATAATAAAATATCTTATGATATTTTATTAAAACCTGATGAAAAATTTAAAGCTGATAGATGCCTTATTGGTCCAATAGAAAAATATGACCAAGCTAAAGACACACTAAGAATCGTACAATCAATCAAAGGATTTGAAAATGCGTTTTTACGCGAAGTTTTTATAAATTCAAATAAAACCAATAAAGATACCATAAGTAGTAAGAATAATATGAAAAATATAAATAATAGTGAGAAGAAAAATTTTAATGGCGACCCTATAAGCATAAGAATGTCTAAGATAGTTAAAAATTTACAATTTTCTCTTCCTTATGTCACATCAACAAAAATTCCATTTTATGTTGAGAACAATCAGGCATGGAATAGACTTAATTATGTAGAAGCTACTGAAGTCTGTGAATATATTAATATGAGACTTCCATCTCATGATGAATGGAAAAATTTGTTACTAACTGAAGTTTTTATTGATGAGAAGTTACCAAAGGATTTACCTTATTGGGGGCATGATGAAAAAGGACTGCTCCTTACAGGAAAAAGTACAATAATGCCAACATCATCTAGACTAAACATTATCTGCGTAAACGATAGAAGTAATTAATAATATAATTTCTATTGATACTTTATTATTTTTTTAAAAGTATTATTTTTAGACAAAGGAACAGAATAATAAAATCCTTGAACATACTTACAACCTAACAACTTTACAGTATCTAACTGGATTTTTGATTCAACACCTTCTAATATAACATCTACACCAAGATCATCTGCTAGATTTAATATATTTTTTACTATGTTTTTTTGCTTTGTGCTGTTTTCTATATTTTTTATAAAAACAGCATCAAGCTTTATAGCTGAGAATGGATAATAACAAAGTCTTTCCAATGAAGAATATCCCGTACCAAAATCATCTATAGATACCTTAAATCCTTTACCAATCAAATATAAAATATTTTCTTTTGTTTCAATTGGATAATAATCCTTCTCGTCCTCTGTTATTTCAATCTCAATTAAACTTTTATCTAATTTAAACTTTTCCGCCAGCCAATCAATCTCCTCCATTAACTCTCTATTTCTTATCTGACTAATATCTAAATTATAAGAAAAAGTGAAGTCTTTTTTTATAAAACTTAATTTTTTATGGAAATCAAGGCCATACTTGTAAATGGAAATAAACATCTTATCAAGAAGATTCAGCTCTTTAACTCCATTTAAAAAAAACTTAGGATCTAATATTTTTCCAAACCATTTACAATCCCACCTAGCTAAAACTTCAAAACCTATTATCATATCATTATGAATATCAATTTTCATCTGAAAAAAACCAAAAAACTCATTATTGACAATTCCATCTTTAATTATATTAAGATCAATTTTACATTCATTTCTCATTGTAATAACTCTAATCTTTTTAATATAAAAAACACTTTTTTAATTGAAGTTGAATCATTATCTAACATACCTACATACTTACAGTTCACATATTCTATATAACAAGACAAATCTATTTTATCACTTCTCCCAGCAATTATTGCCAAATAATTGCTCACCCCACCCTCTCTATTTAACATGTATATAAGATCTTCATTTTTTAAAAACTCAGGATTAACTAAAAACAACTTAGAATCATTATAAGTATAATTAGAATCCCATTCCATTAAACTTGCTTTATCTTTAAAAAACATTATTGAATCAATCTGTAATTTTTTAGTTAACTCTCTACATTCTAACATCAATTTGAAATAAGAATTATTATTATCAACAATAGCCGCAATCATATCAAACACCAAGTGACTTAATAATCATCCAATATAGTTTACAGCTAAAAGTTAAACTATAGGAATAAAGCCAATGAGACATAAGAATTACCCTACATAAAATCAGGGATAGTTGTTTTATTCTTACATCCTTTTTCTGTATTATGATGATTACTCTCTTATGATGAATAAAAACACTGTCATTATTGTTGACGACCATCCAGTTATTGTAATGGCCCTGTCAGCTTTACTTACTCAACATGGTTACGAAGTTGTTGCTACGACTGATAATGGTGTAGATGCTTTAAATTTAACTAAACTTAAAAAACCTAATATTCTTTTATTAGATATAGGTATTCCTATGTTAGATGGTCTGGAAGTTATAAAAAGGCTAGAGAATATTGATAATCCACCTAAAGTTTTAGTTTTAACTGCGCAACCTAGCAACTTTTATGCTAATCGAGCCCTTCTATCGGGAGCATCCGGTTTTTTATCTAAAAATGCAGATATATCATATGTTATTGAGGCTCTTAAAGCTATTTCTTCTGGATATAAATATTTTCCTGATTCGTTAAATTTTAAACAACAAATAGAAAAAGATAATGATCTATCCATTCTTTCTCCACGAGAGTTGACAGTTTTCAATTATTTGGTTTCTGGTATGCCCAATAAAGAAATAGCAAAAGAAATGATATTGAGTAGCAAAACAATAAGTACTTATAAGAATAGAATATTAGAAAAACTCAATGCGAAAAATATTATTGAGTTATCTCACATTGCAAATAATAAAGTAGATCAAGAAAACGATTAGATTGTGATAAAAAGGTTAATACATGATGAATTATATATCAAAAGGGGATAAGAAAATCCCCTTTTTAATTAAATAATAGTTACAGTGCAAGACTGATTTATTCTTTAAATATCAACAATTAGAATATTCCCTGTCTCGCTACTTTGCAGCGCCATCTCTATCAATTGAATATTTTGTAGCGCTTGCTCTGCGGGTACTGGGTTGTCGCTGCCAAGTCGAATCGCATCGGCAATGGCTTTAAAGTAGTGTTGATAACCACCGACTTCTGTCTCGATTAATTCTGAGCCTTGCTCACTGTATAGTTGCCCATAGAGATATAAGTCTTCTTTTGCCCATTCGGGGCTGTCAGGCAACCTACCTTGCTTTAAATAGTCTTCTTGTGGGTCAAGCCCCTGCTTAACAAACTTGGCCTTCGTGCCCAACACATTAAAACGTAAATTAGGCTCTGGGCTGTAGAGGTTAGCGTGCAGATGCACCAGGTGATCGGGATAGTGTAAGATGAGGTTGAAGTAATCAATGGTTTGCGCGCCGGGACGCATTATACGGCATTGGGCATTAATGGCTTGTGGTAAACCAAACAGCACCAGCGCTTGATCAAGTAGGTGAGGAGCAAGATCAAACAATATTCCGCCACCTTGTTGTGACTGTTCACGCCAGCGTTGACGTACTTGCGGGCGATAGCGATCAAAATGTGACTCAAACAGGCGTACTTCACCTAATCGTCCCTCTTTAATCAGTTTTTGCACGGTGAGGAAATCCCCATCCCAACGTCGATTATGAAAGACACTCAGTAACAGACCTTGCTGATGCGCAAGAGCGATCAAGGCCCGTCCCTCTTCGACACTGGTGACAAATGGTTTTTCGACGATCACATGCTTACCGTTTTCTAGCGCTCGCTTTGCTAGAGGAAAATGGACATCATTGGGCGCGGTGATGATAACTAACTCAGCATCGCTATTATCCAGCAGACTCTCTGCATCTTGATACCACTGAGCTTGTGGCCAATCAGCTTCGACCGCCGCTTGCTGACTGGAACTGATCGCGCACAATGTCAGTTCAGGTAAACTTTGAATAAAAGGTAAATGGAAGGTTTTTGCCGAGTAGCCATAGCCAATAACGGCGGTTTTTATTGGGTGGTAAGTCATAATTGAATCTTCTCTTTTAGTATGTCGAGACTATCTTCATCATGCCCAATGCCGCTCTTGGGGTAAAGGTTTGTTTATCATAGAAAGCATTTGATAGTCAGCAGCCCATAAAAGAAAAAACCACCATCAAAAAGATAGTGGTTAGCAAATAGAACTCAATTAGGCGGCGGCGATGTAATGTCGTTTCGTATGCTTTTTTTGTTTCAGCTCGGCTATCAACGCATCAATATCGACCTCGATATTGAAACGCTGTTTGAGATTGGCGAGGAAGATAGGATCTTCACACATCGCTTTTTGTGGCTCATCGCTGATTTTGGCGACGGGTCGACCGCGGCATTCCGTTAACTTAATCACGATAGACAGTGGCTTATAGACTTTGCCTTGCGCATTTTTCCAATCCGCCAGATCGTTAGTCAAGAAAGTACCAATCCCAAACGAAACTGGCACCCGACCAGCAAAGTATTCACACAAATCAAGTGCTCGCGCAAAATTAAGCCCGTCAGAAAAAATAAACAGCTTATTACGTGGATCAATGCCAAGCTTCTCATAGTGAGCAATCATCTTATCACCCCAGATAAATGGGCAACCTGAGTCATGCCGTACCCCATCGTACGCTTTCGCTAAATGGACGTTAAAATCGTTGAGAAAAGCATCAATATTCAAGGTGTCGGTTGGCGCAATAGCAAGCTGACCATCAAAAGCGCGCAGCCACTGTTCAAGGGCAACGCGTTGTGAGTCTCCGACATTAACCAACGCTTGATGGCCCATAAACCACTCATGAGCAATCGTACCAATCGGCTTGAGATTAAATTCACGAGCAAAATGATAATTACTGGTGCCTAATAACTGCTCGGGAATTTCTTGTTGTAAGTAAGCAATCACATCTCGCTGAACTTGGCTGGAAAAGCGTCGCCGCGTACCCATTTCGGTTAATGAGAAGTTGCTGATCCCACGCTGAGCAATTTCTGCTTTTAAAGCTTGCACTTTATCAGCCAATACTTGCATCGGTAACTCGGCGGGCACTTGCGCCCAGTGACGACGGCTACGAACTTCCGAGATCAAAGCCATCACTAATGTTTCATATAAAATGGTGTCTCGCCACGTACCTTGAATCGCTATGCGTAGCTGGCGTTTGCCCTCTTGCTTAATGATCCCCATTTCTACTTGACGCTCTGGTTGAAAATGGAAATAGCGTAATGACTGTAAAAAAGTGTGATTAAGGTGCGGGGCATGTTGCTCTAAATAAACAATGTCAACATCCGAAAAACGCAGTGAAGCCAAATGATTGATTTCTTGGCGAACTTCTTCTAATAAGCCACTGATGTCTTCATCGCTGCGTACAATCAATTCATAGCGCACCTCAACATCCGGATACAACGAATGAACGGCCTGCATCATATTGATTTTATAGGCATCAAGATCCAATAAACTGCGGATAAAAAGAGGAGAAAATAGGCGAGCGCTCATGATGATGCCATCCTTTCGTTCGGTTTCATTCAGTCATTACGTTAGTAACAACGTGTTGCTAACTTTGGGCGAACAATAAAGTACCCTTGTAAGTTTGTCAACTTTTGTGACAAACCTAGTCAGTCGTTATTTAGCCTTATTATAATTATGGATATTGAGGGGTAAGGACGTAGCCATAACAACAATTACAGTACGCTTGTTATCTGAGTTATGTTTGTCACAAAGTGTTATTTACATTTGACCATCACCATGCACTTACCTAAAATAAGCCCGTTGTTTATTAGGGAAGCCATTATGATTGTCACTATCGATATGATTTGTCTGCGTCTTGCGCCGAAATCTATCCAGGTTTTACTGGTGAAACGCTCTAATCCAAATCGGCCGGATTGTGGTAAATGGGCATTGCCCGGTGGGATAGTCTATGACGAAGATATGACCGCTCATGGTGGTGAACCGGTCGATGAGGATTTTGATGCGGCGAGACGACGTATTTGTCGGCAAAAAGTCCATACCTATCCCAACTTTATCAGCGATCCGCTGGTTGATGGTAATCCCAAACGCGATCCGAATGGCTGGAGTGTCAGCATTTCTCATTACGCTTTATTAAACGCTTCTAATGTTAAACAAATCGAAGATTTTGGCATCGACCCCGAACGAGCCAATTGGTTTGATCTTCCTCCCCTACTTAACGGGGAAATGGCACTGGCTTTTGATCATGTCGCACAAATTCAGCATGCATGGCAAAAATTACGCGCTGCGGTTGAATACACGTCGGTGGTATTATTTTCATTAGAAAAAGAGTTTTTAGTGGCTGACATTATTGACGCCTACACCAAATTTGGTGTCGAAGTCAATCGTATGACCATTAAACGCCGCTTGATCAATACCGGAGTGATCGTTAGTACCAATAAGATGGCCGCCTCTTGTAAAGGCAAAGGTGGCAAGCCAGCCACCGTTTATCGTCTGGCTAGTCACGAAGTGACCTATTTTCAAACCTGTTTACGAGGTTAACCGATCGAAAATCATGTACAGTAACGGTGATGAGGTCAACTGATAATAGATAGGTAGGAAGCAATGCAGATTATTCTTGTTCATGGACTCTATATGCATGGATTGGTAATGCATCCTCTGAGCCATCGTCTGCATAAATTGGGTTATCGTACTCAAACCATTAGCTACAACTCACTAGCCATTGATGATGAGACTATTTTCCGCCGCCTTGACCGGGCGATCGCTCATGGTTCCCACAATGCTTTAGTCGGACACAGTTTAGGCGGATTGGTGATTAAACGTTATCTAGAATCACGCACGCCTTCTGGTGATACCGTCTCCCATGTCGTCGCCATTGGCTCTCCTTTGCAAGGCGCTTCGATCGTCAATAAAATTGAGCAATTAGGTTTAGGGGCAGCATTAGGTAATTCTGCCGAATTTGGGTTAAAACAACACCACGACGAATGGCGCTATCCGCAAAAGCTTGGCAGTATTGCCGGCACAATACCTTTAGGTCTGCGCAGCCTTTTACTGCGTGATCAACTGGACTCCGATGGCACCGTTACCGTACAAGAAACCAAAATAGCTGGCATGACGGATCACATCGCGATATCGACCACTCATACGAGCATGCTGTTTAATCATTCCGTTGCCGAGCAAATCGACCACTTTCTTCGTTATGACCGCTTCCGACACTAAAGCTGTTTAAACTTCAGACGATATTGCACTTCGTATCAAACCGCTGGTGATTGAAAACATACCCACGACTTATTCAGAGGGCGTTTCCATCATCAGCGCTTTACCATGCAATAAACAGTCCGCGACTTTACGTCTGGCCGCTTTGACTAAATTAGCGAGTGTCTGCCGCGATACGCCCATGACCAACGCCGCCTCTTGCTGTTGTAAACCTTGGTAATCGACTAATCGGATCGCTTCAAACTCATCGGCTGCTAATGTGACGCGTGGTAATTGTGCCATCGGAATACCGTTAGGCTTGAAACACGTTTGTGCAGGCACACCACAAATGTGTCTGGGAATTTTAGGACGAGCCATCTCTTTTCTCTTTTCTCTTTTCTCTTTTCTGGGCATTCATAGCGCCGTTAATCGGTATTGTGTCATTTTAGCAAGAAAAGGCAACGTAACGCTTTAGAATCAAGCTGATGCTGCTATTGATTGATAAATTTAACAAAATGATACAAAAGCAAAACAAATTAAACATTTATAACCTATCTCACATTCAACTTAGCTAATAATCAGTACACTCTGCCGGTTTTTGACTATTGGAGTACCTATAATGAATCGACTGTGGATCGGTTTTGGCTTGTTATTGATCCCTCAACTCGCGTCTGCAAGTAATGCCACCCATGACGCACCACTTGTACTTACTCATTCGACGATTGGCTATGCCTCTTTAATTTTATTTTGCTTCGCCTATGCGCTGGTGATGCTAGAAGAGTACTTACAACTGCGTAAATCGAAACCGGTTTTGCTTGCTGCCGGACTGATTTGGGCGATGATTGGCTATGCCTATCAACAGCATGGTAATGTTGATATTGCACGAGCAGCGCTCGAACATAACTTGCTGGAATACGCAGAACTATTGCTGTTCTTGCTGGTTGCCATGACATACATCAGTGCGATGGAAGAGAGGCGCTTATTTGATGCGCTGCAAGCTTGGATGGTCGGTAAAGGCTTTAATTTTAAAACTTTATTCTGGCTAACCGGTATTTTGGCTTTCTTTATCTCACCGATTGCCGATAACTTAACCACCGCACTACTGATGTGCGCGGTCGTGATGAAAGTTGGTGGTAGCAACACCAAGTTTGTCAATCTGGCGTGTATCAATATTGTCTTAGCGTCTAACGCAGGGGGAGCATTTAGTCCATTTGGGGATATTACCACTCTCATGGTATGGCAAGCCGGTCATGTCACGTTTATGCAGTTTATGGATCTGTTTGTACCTTCAGTGGTCAATTATCTGATCCCTGCCTTCATTATGTCGTGGTTTTTACCTAAAGAGCAGCCAGACGCGGTTTATGAACAGGTAGAAATGAAGCGCGGCGCACGACGAATTGTCGCGCTGTTTATTTTTACCGTCGCAACCGCGGTCTCTTTTCATGCCCTATTCCACTTCCCACCCGTGATTGGCATGATGATGGGGCTTGGGTACTTACAATTCTTTGGATATTTCCTCAGAAAAACATTAGCCAGCTCATTAGCTAAAAAAGCCGCAATGGCGATGGCGAAAAATGATGAGGCCGCGTTAAAACGTCTCGGTTCTGTGGTTCCTTTCGATGTTTTTCGACGTATTTCTCATGCCGAATGGGACACGCTCCTGTTTTTCTACGGCGTGGTGATGTGTGTCGGCGGGCTAAGCCTGCTCGGTTATTTAGGTCTGATGTCGGAGCTGAT
Organism: Vibrio metschnikovii CIP 69.14; assembly: GCF_000176155.1. Classification (GTDB taxonomy): domain Bacteria; phylum Pseudomonadota; class Gammaproteobacteria; order Enterobacterales; family Vibrionaceae; genus Vibrio; species Vibrio metschnikovii. The sequence goes on from NZ_ACZO01000007.1 coordinate 431,415, forward strand.
GTATACCCAGTGGGATCCTGTGTGGGCGAATATTGCGCTGGGTATCTTGTCGGCGATTGTCGATAACATCCCTGTTATGTTTGCGGTATTGAGTATGGAACCGGAGATGTCGCTCGGCAACTGGTTATTAATTACCTTGTCTGCGGGCGTTGGTGGTAGCTTACTTTCTATTGGTTCAGCAGCTGGAGTGGCTTTAATGGGGGCAGCACACGGTAAATACACCTTTGTCGGCCACTTAAAATGGGCTCCGGTGATCATGCTGGGTTACGTAGCGAGTATTGCCGTGCACCTACTGCTCAACCAAGGACTATTTACCTAATCTTGTCTCAATATTGCTATGGTGTTGAAGACAGTCATCGACACCGCTAGCAACGCTCAATAAACCAAGGCAGAGGGATGATGATCATCAAATCCTCTGCCTTGATTTTATTGATCATCGACCAGCATTTACGGTAGTACTGCTAAACCATACACTGCCGTTAGTTGTTTTGTGGATCGGCATCTAAACGTACCCAGACATGGCTCATCTGATACAACGCACACGCACTGCAGGTTAAAACTTCCCCGCCACCGTGAATACGCATAACTAAATCATCCCGCTTCTCTTTCGAACTTTGCCGAAACTGTATCGCCAATTGATTATCTTTAACGATAAAACTGCGTTGCCACAAACGAGTACCGTTTGACTCAAACGCCACTTCACCGTCTTTGAAGAGCAACATATCTTGATTGTGTTGATTATCGTACTTACCTTCAAAAGAGAACGTCGGTCTATCTGCCAGACGCTCTAATTCTTCTTGGCTACAAGCGACTAACAGAGCAAGCAACAGCAGGGTAATTGCTGTTTTAAACCACTGACGATGCATGCTCCTCTCCTCCTGCTATGTGCTGCTTACTATCCTGCGAATGACGACCGCTGATTGATTCCGTTGAGCCAAGCATCACAACCTCTAGCGCTCAAATAAATACACATATTTTGGTAATGAACAATATGCATAAGTATAGAACAAGATTCGATTTACTGACTTAACCTTAGCGTGATCGTCGATTAATTAACCAACTCCTCGCGTGATCAACCAAACCCATTTGCTGATACCTACCTTTTCGCCAGTCACTAACGGTGAGAGTATCAAATGGTATCTGGTTATCGTACCTAGAGATACGCAAAATGAATAGTCAGTAAAATCCCCTACAAAAGCGTTAATCGTCATCGAGAGAGCGTTACGGAACTTATCCCTTTCCGATTTAACGCTACCGCTTTAACTCGAAAGGGGATAATCAACATTAGCGCAATAGAGTGATGTACCCTTGCAAAACGATCAGATTCACAATATCAATGAAAAAGGCCCCGACAATCGGCACCACCATAAAAGCTTGGGGAGAAGGTCCATAACGGTTGACTATCGACCCCATGTTCATCACTGCCGTTGGTGTCGCCCCTAAGCCAAAACCACAATGGCCACTCGCCATCACCGCGGCATCATAAGTTTTGCCCATTATTCGAAAAGTCACCGTATACGCGAACAGCGCTAATATCACCGATTGAACACTAAGAATAATTAAAAAGGGCAGCGCAAGATCAAACACATTCCATAACTTAAGGCTCATCAGCGCCATTGCGAGAAATAATGACAGCGATACAGTGCCTAGAATATCGACCGTTTCGGTATCGATCTTACCCATTTTGCTCACCTCCAACAGATTGGTGATAGCAACACCGATAAAGAGCGCATAAACAAAATCCGGAACCATTAACCAAGCGATCTGAAAATGTGCCACCCATTGGCTAACATAATGTGCCCCTGTGACACACAGTAAAATCGTAGCTAAACTTTCAACTACTTTTTTAGCAGTCACACGGTCTTCTTCATGCTCGTTGTACGTGACAAGCTCAGGAAAGCGCTGATGGGTTTGATTGCCAATACCGTAGTCAGATTGTAGATGATGTTTATCAATCAATCTTTTCGCCATTGGACTGCCAATGATCCCACCAATGATTAAGCCAAAAGTCGCAGAAGCCATGGCAATTTCGAGCACATTATCTAAGCCATAGGCATTTTGAAAAGTCTGTGCCCAAGCCGCTCCGGTCCCATGACCGCCTGACAGGGTAATCGAACCCGCAATCAGCCCCATTAACGGATCTAACCCAAGCAAAGTCGCTAACGAAATGCCTACGGCGTTTTGAACAACGATAAAAACAGAAGCGACAGCCAAAAATAAAAAGACTTTGAGACCGCCTTTAACCAATTGAGTGTAATTCGCGGCAAGGCCAACGGTAGCAAAAAACATCAACATAAAGGTGTTTTGTAACGGCAAATCAAAACGTATATCTACCGCATTAAAATGTAATATGGTCAGTACGCTGGCGACCACCAAGCCACCGACGATCGGCTCTGGTATGGTGAATTTCTTCAAGATCGGGATGTGAAAATTAATAGAACGCCCTAAAAAAAGCACACTGATTGCCACTAGAAAAGACTCTAGGGGACCAATAGCAATAACCTGATTCATGTTACCTCTCAACTGCATGTATGATTTCGGTGATTCCCTAATTGAAATGGGTACTTTGGCAGGGTGCCTAGCAATAGCTTCTATTTCTAGAACCAATTGCTGTTTAATTCCCAAAAAATAAGAATAAAAAGCAAATTAATCGCTATTAATTCTCGTAATTTGAGAAAAATGCAAGCATCAGCCCTCAAACAGAATCATGATTGAAAAAGGTTGCTTATAGCCAAACAACTTAGAGTTGCAGGTAGGAAGGAGATATAAACAATCGCGGAAAAAGAGAAAGGAAAAAAGAAAGCCCAAGCGGCGTTTAGCGACTTGGGCTTTCTTTCTATTGAAGGCTATTCAAACGCTAACCTCAGTCATCGTCTCAAAACGAGACTTAACCAAAGATGCTGATATACCCTTGCAAAACGATCAGGTTAACAATATCAATAAAAAAGGCACCGACAATAGGCACGACCATAAAGGCTTGTGGTGAAGGGCCATAACGATTGACAATCGAACCCATATTCATCACTGCGGTTGGTGTCGCTCCTAAGCCAAAACCACAATGCCCACCAGCAATCACCGCAGCATCATAATTGCTACCCATGAATTTAAAAGTCACGTAATAGGTAAAGAAAGCGAGGACGATGGATTGTACAGTGAGGATAATTAAAAATGGGATGGCTAAATCGAGCACATTCCACAGCTTTAAACTCATCAACGCCATCGCCAAAAATAAGGACAGCGAGACGGTTCCCAGCATGTCGATGGTTTCAGTATCGAGCTTACGAACTTTCGTCACTTCGAGTACGTTAGTGATGATCACTCCGATAAACAAAGCATAAACGAAATCAGGGATCATCAGCCATTGGATTTCTAAAGTACTTGCCCATTGTGAAACGTATCGCGCTCCAACCACGCAAACAATCAAAAAGAACAGTTGTTCAACCACCTTTTTTCCGGTGACTTTATCTTCCTCATTTTCGTTATAAGTGATAATTTCAGGATGCCGTTCATGGGTTTTAGAGCTTCGACCATACACAGATTCCATATTGTGTTTGTTTACCAAACGCTGAGCGACCGGGCTACCAATTAAGCCGCCAATGATCAAACCGAAGGTGGCCGATGCCATGGCTATCTCAAGCACATTATCAAGGCCATACATCTCTTGGAAAGTTTGCGACCAAGCGGCACCAGTACCGTGTCCGCCAGAAAGCGTAATCGACCCTGCCACTAAGCCCATTAATGGATCCAAGCCTAACGCAGTCGCCATAGAGACTCCGATGCCATTCTGGATAATGATATAAAACGACGCGATGGCCAAAAAGAGAAACACCTTGGCCCCGCCTTTGATAAGTTGCGTGTAGTTCGCCGCTAAGCCAACAGTGGCAAAAAACATCAGCATAAAGGTATTTTGCAGCGGTAAATCAAACTCTAAATCCATACCATAAAAATGCAGCATGCTGATCAGGCATGAAACAATTAAACCGCCGACAATCGGCTCTGGTATATTGAATTTATTTAAAATCGGTAGCCTAGCATTAACAAAGTGGCCTAAAAACAGTACGCTGATCGCCACTAAAAAGGACTCCAGTGCCCCAACTGAAATTAAATGATTCATACAACCTCATCATAATATGCTCTTCATCCTCCATGATGATTGAGGGTTAATGGGATAGTCTATTCGATAGCTCACGTTCACAAAGATACGTATCTCAACCAATGTTGTGCGCCTTAGGCTGATTTAATGGGTGGAATAAGCGATGGTTAACTCACGCTGTTTACCCTTTAAAATGTAAAAAGGAGCACACCACAAGTGGGTGGTTGCGCTCCTTTTTGCTGTTGAGCGTGCGCGAAAGCGGGTCTTTCTGGGCCAATAGGCTCCTTTACATCAACAGAAATGACCGATGCTATCGGATAGCGTTGTGGCTATAACCTCTATCGCCAAATCATTTGGGATAGAACAAGAGAAGATGTCCCTAGGGCGAATTGACCTTTAGCGATGTTTTTTCAGCTAAAAATCAACACGCCCTAGCCTGCAATTTACTTGTTCCTATCGTAGTGGAATACTCTGACTCATGGATAGGTTGTGAGTCGAAACCAAGGAAAAACTCAAGTTCGCAACAGGCTGCATGGCCATAACCGGGCCGGACTATAGCACAGGAACCACGATTTTAGGTAACCCTATCCCATTGGCGGAACGCACATTATTACAAATATGTGACAAAAATATGAATTAGGATAATCACAAAGGTAAATAATTCTCACCAATCATCACTGACCGATGGCGCCACCACCTGTACCGGGAAACCATTTTGCGCAGCAATGACCGCTCGAGCACGTGCGTCAGAATGATGAGAGGCGCTCAGCCACCAGGTTAACTCAACTGGCAAATCAAGGGATTTTTTACTCCCATCACTACGGGTTAGAGACTCATGAGCTTCAAGGTATACACTGCGATCAGGCTCTAAGGTGACTTTGATCGGCTCATCGATGATCCGCACTTTTACTCCGCGATCCACTTGATGAAAGAGCCACTCAATGTCTTTCGGATCCATACGAATACAGCCCGCACTCACGCGCATGCCAATCCCAAAGTCTTTGTTAGTACCATGGATCAGATACTCTCCTGAACCATAGGCTAAGCGCATCGCATAGTTACCCATCGGATTATCTGGACCGGCGGGAACCACCGCGGGTAACTCAATACCACGCTGCAAATACTCATTACGTACTGACTGCGGCGGAGTCCAAGTTGGGTTACGGCGCATTTGGCTGATTTGTGTGGTCATTTCTGGCGTATCACGGCCAATTCGACCAATTCCAACCGGGAAAATATGCACCTGCTGAGTATTAGGTGGAAAATAATACAAACGCAACTCGGCAAGATTGACCACAATGCCTTGATACTCAACCTCAGGTAAAATGACCTGTGAAGGAATCGTCAACACCAAACCCGCTTGGGGGAGAAACGGGTCGACGCCTTTATTGGCCGCCATTAAAGCCAGAAAACCGACATCATATTGGCCTGCTATCTGCGCCAACGTTTGTCCTTCTTGCACTTCATGATAATGCATCCGCCCGACTAGGCGACTGCCCTCTTTAGGCAAGTCATAGACTGCCGCTTGCAAAGAGGCAAGCCCACTTAACCAGAGTAAACCGATGAGAAACCCGTTACGCAACATCAATAGGATTATCCTTTGCTTCTTTGTAGAGACGTAAGGTTACTTCTCTTGCTACTTTATGATCAACCATCGGTGAAGGATATAACAGAGACTTAACACCAGGCCATTTCCAAGGCGTATGAATATAGGCAGTAGGCACACTGGCCAGTTCAGGCACCCATTGGCGAATAAATTGCCCACTGGGATCAAACCGCTCACCTTGAGTGATCGGGTTAAAAATTCGAAAATAGGGCTGACCATCACAACCGGTGGAAGCGCACCATTGCCAACCGCCATTATTCGCCGCGTAATCACCATCGATTAATTGCTGCATAAAGTAGCGCTCTCCCCAATGCCAATCAATGTGCAAATCTTTGGTCAGAAAACTCGCTACGACCATTCTTAATCGGTTATGCATCCAACCGGTTTGATTTAATTGCCGCATCGCCGCATCGACAATCGGATAGCCAGTGTTACCCTCACACCAACGAGCAAAAGCTTGCTTATCATCAGACCATTGCAGTTGATCACCCCATGAATGAAAAGCTTTGCCTTTCGATAATTTACTTTCAAACACCAATAGATGCTGATAAAACTCGCGCCAAATCAATTCACTCAACCAGATTTCCGCGCCAGAAGATAACAGGCCAGATTGCGATTGCGCATACATTCGCGCAATACATTGCCGGACCGAGAGCATGCCAATCGCCAGATAAGGAGAAAGCCGACTCGTGCCTTCCTGAGCAGGAAAATCACGTTGCTGATGATAATCATCGATCGATTGCTGGCAAAACTGACGTAATTGGTGGCGTACAGTTTCAAAATCTACGGGCCATTGATCACTCGATACTCGTGGATAAGCAAAGTCTTGCCTCTCATTCCACAACGCGTTGTGTTCAGAATCTAACAACGGATTGACTGCGGCAGTTGGCGTTGAAACGATGACTGGCGGTGTAAACCGACTCAACCATGCCCGTTTGAAAGGTGTAAAGACTTTAAAATACTCGCCTTGTTTATTTAATACCTGCCCAGGCGTAAGTAGACACTTATCATCACAAGCTAACCAATCAATCCCGAGCGTACTTAATGCCTGTTCAGTTTGGCTATCCCGCTGCTGTTCATTCCATTCATAGTCGCGATTGACCAACACTTGATTGACCGACAAGCTTTGTGCAAATTCACTGACCACTTGACTTGCTTGTTGATAGTCATCAACCTGTTTGTAAAATAAAGGAATATTTAATGCCGCTAATTCTTGCTGCAAAGTAAACAAACGGCGATAAATGAAATCCGCTTGGATCGGAGCCAAGTCATGACGTTGCCACTGATGAGGTGTGGCCACGAAAAGGGCCGAAACCGATTCACCGCTGGCAATCGCCTGCTGTAATGCTGTGTTATCTATCGCGCGCAAATCTCGGCGCAACCAGACCAGTTTCATGACTCATTCTCCTGATGGGTTAAGACATCCAAAACACTGGATAAGACCAAGTGATCCTGCAGTTGGGTTTTCAACTGAGCCAACGCAGAGCGCTGCGCTTCTGCTAAACTTCGATGTGAAAACACACTCACTCCTTGCCAGTCGTGCAAACTTTCGTGCTGGAGCAAGCCACTCATATCGTCAACGCCTTCAATAAACGTCACTTGATAGCCTTTTTCAGCCCACATTACCGCCCAAAGCCAAGCAAGAATGCTACCGTGTCCATCAAAGCTGATACACAAACAAGGACCACGATGCGCCGCTTTATTTTCCGATTCGAGAATACTCGATAATTTACTGAGCATCAGGCTGCTAAACAGCCCCTTTTGCAGCGAGCGTAATGGTCCTTTGACCTTTTCCAGAGCTTCAATCACCGGCAACACAAACTGCGCTTCAATAATATCCAAAGGGTATTCTTTCATTACCGTGGCAATCACATTCGCGGCTTTAGCTCGTTTCAATTTAGCCAACGCGTCCAGTAACGCCGAACACGCTTCAAGCTCTCCACCCGGGTCCAGCACCTCACTTTCCGGTAGTTGATTGTTGTGTAACAACTGACTTACTTTGCCAATCGAGACGCCTTTTAATAACCAGCTCTGAATGGTTTGGATCGTCTGAATATCCTGTTCGGTATACAGCCGATGCCCTTTCTCGGTACGTAAAGGTTGCAACAAGCTGTAGCGACGCTGCCAAGCACGTAACGTTACAGGCTTAACACCGGTTAACTCCGCAACTTCACGAATCGCATAGTGCTTCGCCTCATAGTCCATAACGTAATCTCAATGCTTGTGGGTGGGGATCTAAATAACGCTGCTGACTAAGATACTCATCAGGATACATGGATAAATAGTGCTTAATTAACGTTAAAGGCGCGAGCAGAGGCAATAAACCTTGACGATATTCATCAATCACTCGCGCTAACTCGGCTTTCTGTTGTGCGGTCAAAGAGCGTTTAAAATAACCTTGGATGTGCATTAGCACGTTAGTATTATTTTTACGGCTAATACGGTGAGTAAGTGCTTGCATTAAGCCTAAGCGATATTGCTCGATAAAGGTGTCGGTCGGATATTTGGTCACTTCCGCGACTAAACGCCCTAAAGCTTTGTAGGACATCGGATGATGAGCCATTAAAGAGAGTTTATAACGCGAATGGAATTCTACGACTTTACCTGCCGTTGGCTGTGAGCCAAGCGATTGGTAAAAATCATTTAAACAAAAAACGCGAGTAATAAAATTTTCTCGCAGCACAGGGTCATTTAATCGACCATCCTCTTCAACCGGTAACCAAGGCATGCGTTGCATTAATTGTTGCGTGTACAACCCGACGCCATTTTTTTCAGCACCGCCTCGTTCACCGTAGACTTTGACTCTTTCCATACCACAAGTCGGCGATTTAGCACACACGATATAACCGGATAGATGTTCAGATTGCAGCTGCTCTATTTTCTGCTCAGAATAGTTGAGTAAGGCCGCCGTATGATCACGGCTGGCATCTTTTGTCTCCACCAAGGCGATGCGTTCATTATTCGATATTAAACGTATGGTTGGTCGCGGCACTGGTAGCCCCATACCGACTTCAGGACAAACGGAAACAAATTCGAAGAAGTTGGCTAACTCTTTGGTTACAAAGTTGCTTACTTTATGCCCTGAGTCAAAGCGAACCGGTTCACCGAGTACACAAGCGCTAATACCAACGCGAATAGGGGTCGATTCCATCTTTTTTCTCCTAATGACGATAATGTTGGGTAACATCACTCATGGTTGTACAATTATTTTATTTGTATAAGGTATAGCACAGCTCCGCAAAGTTATACAAATTATTTTTTTGTACATGAAACTGAGCATCTTTTGTCTCCCTATTCGATCAAGCAGCTAAAAAGCCTAAAATTACAGCGAGAAAACGAGTGCTTTGTGATTCAAACGATTAACAAATCGATTGCGCCATCAAATTAAACAGATTTAGTTATCAACTGGGCATTCAAAAGATTATCAAGGTATTTTTGTGACTTAGTTCTCACGGAGTGCTGGTACGACAAGATAGTATTGCTGTAACTGAACATTCATCAGTCAACAATAATCGTAATTAACTATTGTGACTGATTAACTCTTGGAGAAAAATGATGGCGACCCCACATATCAACGCACAAGCAGGCGCATTTGCAGAAACCATTTTGATGCCTGGCGATCCGCTTCGCGCAAAGTTCATCGCCGAAACCTATTTAGACGATGTGACCCAAGTTTGTGATGTCCGTAACATGTTCGGTTACACCGGTTTTTACAAAGGTGTCAAACTGTCCGTTATGGGTCACGGCATGGGAATTCCATCCGCGAGCATTTATGTACACGAACTGCTGGCTGAATACGGCGTAAAAAATATTATTCGTATCGGTAGCTGTGGCGCTGTTCGTGATGATGTTAACTTAATGGATGTAGTGATCGCGATGGGCGCATCAACCGATTCTAAAGTAAACCGCATCCGTTTCGGCGGACATGATTTTGCTGCAGTGGCCGATTATGACTTGCTAGAAACCGCCGTCAATCAAGCCCGCGCTCATCAAATTCCAGTTAAAGTCGGTAATATTTTCTCTGCCGACCTCTTCTATACTCCAGAGCCAGAAATTTTTGAAAAGATGAAAAAGCTAGGCATCTTAGGTGTCGATATGGAAGTCGCTGGTATTTATGGTGTTGCGGCTGAGCACGGCGCTCGCGCACTCGCTATTCTCACCGTCTCTGATCATATTTTGCGTGGTGAAAAACTCAGCTCAGAAGAACGTCAAAAATCGTTCCATGAGATGATGACCATTGCGCTCGATACAGCAATCAACCTTTAATTTTTTACCCCGAGGGGGAGATCGTGTCTAACGACCAACTACCAGCGGCCGCTGAAGGTTTGCAACTCAACTTTTGTAAAACATTGGCGTGTGATAACTTTGGCTTGAGCGACGCAAAACATTATGTTCTGCAACATGCGAACCCAAAGCGGCCAACGATGGTTTGTCGTGAGTGTGGAGCTTTCCCCCCCTTACTTAATAATCGCGATGTGCTTAATGAGCTGCATCGCTTACGTCAGCAACACAGTGATGGTTTGCCCGCGTGCCGGCGCGATAATTGTCAAAATTTTGGCTTATCGGTGCACACTCACAAGCACCTTTATCACGCTTTTGGTTACAGTGGCGACAGACAGCGTTATCGCTGTAAACAGTGCCACTCGACTTTTGTCGATAAATGGTCAGGTTCGAATAATAAACTTTTATTACAAGAGAGCTTACTCGGCTTGCTGTTTACCGGATATTCTGTGCGCGAAATTTGCCGCAAGTTACACATCAATCCTAAAACTTTTTATGATCACGTCGAACACATTGCCAGCCGATGTCGACGTAAATTAGCCATGATTGACGCTCGATGGGTCAATCACGCCAAGACGTATCAGTTAGCCTCTTATTATTTGCCGCTACAACCTCGCAGCAATAATGGCGCGCTGTGGATGGCAACGGGTGATGCCAAAACCGGTTATATTTTGTGTCAGCATGTCAACTATTCAATCCATGAACAGGCGCAAGGAACGAACGATCACGATCCTTATCATCTACCTGCACGTTTTGTCAGTAAAGATTACTCTTCAGAATCAAACCTCCCGCTGTCAGTTTCTTCATCTATTTTACGGGAACGGATTGATCAAAAATATCAAACGATTTTAGCGCGAGGCAATGTTGAAGACCCAATGGGGAATTTAACGCGTTTTGATTATCCATCAAAAGGAGCATTAATTCGCCCGCCCTATACCGCGTATGCTCATTATCTGCATGTGCTCGATCTGTGTCACAGCGATAAACCTGTGACGATTTTCATGCCACAAGATCCCTTATTACGCTCCGCATCAATGAGTGTTTGCTTACCTCGTATCCAAAATAACACCGTACATCTGATGTACGTTGAAGAGGATGAAACCTGGTCAAACCATCATGCATTCAACAAAATCGATATCGTTCTCATGGGCTGGTGGCGAGATCGATGGGCGATTATTAATCATCAGAATAGCGCGAAAGGGATCTGTTATTTAGCGGGTAATCAGCCCGATCCCGAGCATTGGCTATCGATCGCTTCCACCCGTCAAATAGCTTTCTACCAACAGCGCTTCCAATTACTGTTTGAATCGCTGATTAATGAGCCGCGTCGTAAATTACGTCCCGGCGGCATCTTGCCGTTATTGGATATTTTCCGTGCTTGGCATAACCTCTGTTATCAAGATAAATATGGTTTCACCGCAGCACAAAACTTAGGCGTAACTCAACATCCTTTAACATTAAAAGAGCTTTTATCATAACGCAGCCTCCGGCAGCATTAAAAACCGCCCGCAAAAACACTCTTCATCCCCTGCGGGCGGTATTCAGTACTCAATCAAGGTTATAGACTCGAACACAAGGTCTATCGACCCCATCACGTATTCACACTAAACTAAGAGGGAAGTGACTTTCTTACCGCACCTTGGGGTGAATCAAGAAATGTGAACTAAGATCAATAAATACGGTGTCATCGAGTAATTCACAGTACATTACTTGTCGATAGAGATAAGCTTAAGCCTAAAGACCATGCACAAAAAGGTTCAATCATCCTTGATTAGGAAAGATGGCCTAAGGTTAATCAATCAGCATGGTACTGATAAGGATGATCATTTGGATAAGCATCAGCGCCTCCTCGAACAGGAAATTAAACAACTAAAATCGAGAATTGATTCTGAACCTCAACAGGTCATCCCTATCGCTCAGCAATGTTTATCTCGAGCCGAGCAGTTGGATTATTCTCAGGGTATCTTGCAATCACAGATCATTCTCTCACGTTGCGCTTGGGTCAATGGCGATTATCGCCTTGGTTTGAAAACCATTAAGCAAGCTTATCTCCACCAACACAGCCAAGATAATGATGATTATCTCGCCGAAATTTTTCATGTTCATGCTCTGCACTTCTGGGGACAAGCAAAATATTACACCGCACAACAGTATTGGATTAATGCGCTTGAGCAAGCTTCCCTTGTCGATGATACCGAAATCCTAATCGAAAGCCTTATCGGACTGGGTAATATTTGGCGCATGACTCATGACTATCAACTGGCTTGTTCTACCCATGAATTAGCCGTCAAAGTCGCCAATAATTGTCGAATCGCTTGGTTAGAAGGCAAAGCTCGGATTTTATGGGCTTGGGACCTTTATCTGCTCAATCATTACTTAGATATGCTTTCTGTGCTCGATGGCGCAGAAGAAGCCTTGCAAACTCATGCCGATCAAACTTGGCAAGCAGAAATATGGGATTTTCGTAGCCTCGCATTATTGGGGTTAGAACGTTTAGCGGATGCCGAACAAGCCACACAACGCGCGCATGATTTAGCTGAGCGACATAACCTGCCATGGATGAAAGCTCACGCTTATATTAGCCGCGCACGATTAGAATTATTGCGTAAAAACATCGATAAAGCTGGCCAGTTACTCGCTTTGGCCGAACAATCTGCAGAGAAATTCGATGATCGAGAGCTGCTCTCGCAAATTTGCTATCAACAATCGTTGGTCGCGGAAGAGAGTGGCAATTATCCGCAAGCCTTGGCCGCCTTTCAAAAATATCGACAGCTTTCTCTTAGCATGCAGCGTGAACATACCGCGCACTTAGGGTTAGATAAGGCGCGTCTCTCAAAACGGCAATTGGAGCAGCGGGCTAGAAAACTCACTCACCGTATTCGCTCCCAGTATGAATATGATCCACAAAAACATTTATCTAATGTGGTGTCCGAAAACTACTGGTGGGAGCAGCTAATGCTTTACAAAGCAGAGTTAAAGCAAAGTAAACATTGCGTGTTGATCATTCGTCATGACGATCCCTCCTATTGAGATACCTGTACGGAAATCATCCATTCATTATGTGTCGCGCCGGATTTATTATCCCGTTTAAGCCCAACACGATTAGCGTTATTGTTGGCGGAAACCGGCCCTCAAGCCCAGCAGTTTTATCATACCCTTGAGCAAATATTGGATGTTTATCCATGGCAACGCAAAGGCTTAACCGGACCAAAACCACGATTAACTTGGCATGATATATTGAGTTTTCCGTTTACTTTGGAACAATTAGAACAATTAGAACAACTTCAAGCACAGGAAGAGGCCAATGGAAACACTGCTCAATAAAATTCAGGATGCAGGGTTAGACGTCACCGCCGTGAATGGGGAAGAAGCGATCATCTTTTGGCATCATGTTTATCAACATATCGCCAATTCTCCTGAAGAAAAAGCCTTGTGTCTTACGTTAAGTGCCGAGTATCGCGCGGAACTAAACCAATTAGCAGCCAGCTCTGAGGAGTTAAATGCAGCACTGGAACTGCTCAGTGCCAGCAAAAACATTGAGCTAATTTTAAGTATTAAACAGAGTCTCAGCGAACGCTTAATTGAGCTTAGCCACTACCATGCGGCACTCAACGAATACGTGACTATCTCCCACCTTGCCGTCACCCATGGCTATATTGATGACTTTGCACAATCAGTACTTGGGATGGGAAACTTATGTGATGCCTACGGCGATCATAACCGTGCGCTGCGTTATTACCAAAAAATCGATGCGCTTGACCACGCTCTCAGTAGCCGATCGTTACGCTTACGTTATAAATTACATATGCTGGCCTGCTATCTGCATCTTCAACGTTTTTCGGCGGCTTATGATTTACTCAAGGAGTGCGAAGAGCTCAGTATCTTGGTCAGTGATAAAACCTTGATGGGGCAAATTGCGCTGTATCAAGCGAAGTTATGTCGTCAACACGGTCAACTGGATCAAGCAGTCACTCGACTATCCCATGTCCAATACGTCAGTGGTAACGTCCATTCGATGTGGCTATCTAACATGATACGCATTGAACAAGCTTATTGCTTATTAGAGTTAGATAAAGCACACATGGCCGCGTTGCTACTCACTACCACGGAAAAACGTCTTAAGAAACTTAACGTACCGATTTTAGAGCAGAGTCTGTATGCGGCATTCAGTGAAGTGTGTGAACGCCAAGGCGACTATCAACGCGCTTTATATTATGAGAAAAAAGGCTTTCGCTTAGAGTCTGATTTAGTAAAACGTATTCCGATTGGTGAACTGGGTGCGGCTCAACTGCGCCGCTTGGCTCGTTTTGAGCCACAATTAAAACTGATTCTCTCTGAACAAGAAAATCGTGAGCTAAAAGAAACGACTGAGCATCAAAAAAACACCGTTGCTCAATTACAACAAGACGTGTTCACCGATCCATTGACTCAATTACATAACCGCCGTTGGTTAGAAATAAAGCTGAAAGATTTACTGCTCCACGAGACGTCCTTTGCTTTTTTAGTGGTGGATATTGATCACTTTAAATCGATTAATGATGAATTAAGCCATTTAGTCGGTGATAAAGCGATTACTCATGTTTCTGAAACGCTTGCCGATTATTTTAAGTTTCGTGGCGCCTCCTGTGTGCGCTTTGGTGGAGAAGAATTTTTAGTCATCCTTGAAGGCTGTTCATTAGATCAAGCCATCATGCATGCCGATACCTTTCGAGAACGCATCGTCAATTACGATTGGCAAACCATATTAGGCGAACGAGGTCTCACCGTCAGTATTGGTATAACCCTCCATCGTGATGGTGAAAATACTCAGCGAACCTTCTATCGTGCTGATAAAGCGCTTTACAGAGCGAAAGCCAATGGCCGCAATCAAGTTTGTAGTGAATAGTCATCAACTACAAACTTGATCTAAAACGCTTAATTTTTGCTTAAATTGCTTGGAAAAGGCCTCGAATCCACCTAAGATCGGCCATTGATTATTTTTATAAATTTAACAAAAAGCGAATTCAGACCCCATAAAAAATCGACAAAGCAACGATTACACCCAAGAGTCTGAACGCGGAGCATTTATGCATACAACGTCATTAATCAATCATGAAAAACTGGCTCACCCTAAACCACAATCAACAGCCGATACCGTCACCACGGTCAACAGTATTGATGCTTTAGCGATGGTAGAGCATGGCAGTGAGTTAACCTTAAGTATTACCACACCGGTAGGAACAAAATTTCTTTGCAAAACCGCGTTTATTGGTACTCATTCAGACACTTATTTACTGATTGAAACGCCTAAAATTTCAGCCGATGACTTGAATTATTACTTCCAGCAAGGTTTTTGGATCCATATTCGCGCTATTTCATCGCGCGGTGAAGGGGCAAAAATTCATTTCCGTAGCCAACTGCTGCATACCATTCAAGATCCTTTGGCTCTTTTGGTACTTTCTATCCCCAATACCATGCAGGTGACGCAATTGCGTCAAGAACCCCGTTATGAGGTTAATTTGGCGGCTCGTGTGACTTGTGAAAACCAGCGTTCTGAATGTGAGGTGAGAGATCTATCGAAAAATGGTTGCCGTTTTATCACACCACCATTAAGCCGCCATTGGCAAGTTGGCGATCATGTCAGTATTGATATCTCGACTGAGCGACAGCATAGCCAAGTTTTTTCGCCTCTAACTGGACGAATTTGCAATCTACAGCGCTCGATTCATCACGTTCGGTATGGCTTGAAATTTGACGAGTCAGGAAGAGAAAGTGCGAAAACGCTGCTCGGACAGTTGAAATTCAATGGTACTAAACTGATGCTGACGAAATCATCTCAATAAAACATCATTTTCTTAACAACAAAAAAATAGCCAGTCGCAACACGGCGACTGGCTTGTATTGGGTGAACAAATTGTCGTTCACTAACAACGTCAGTTGATTAAAACGGCCCTCGGCTTAAGAAGGGCCGCAACAAATTATGCACTAGGTTTAATTATATTTAAAGTTGCAATCAGTGACTGGCGTTATATTTACTAATATTTTCATTCGGTTAATTGCAAAAAAACATCATTAAACTCAGAAAAACAAGGTTTAGATCACACTCAAACACGGCAGCGATTAAAGCCTTCAAGCTCAGTGATGAATCGCGGTTAGCAATAACAACGGTAGGAGGGGGAAGTGGACTTCGCTATACTTCTCCATCGCTTAATAGCCACCTTTAGGTCAGTATAATGAATTATCTCAGCACATTTTTAAAAGGGATCGCTATGGGAGCAGCAGATGTTGTTCCAGGTGTCTCTGGCGGCACTATCGCTTTTATTACCGGAATCTATGATACTTTATTAGAAAGTATTCGGCGCATTAACCCACACCTAATCCAACATTGGCGACAACATGGGTTGCTCTCCACTTTTCGCCATATCAATGGCGGATTTTTATTGGTTTTATTCAGTGGCATTTTTACCAGCATACTCACCTTAGCGAAATTCATCTCTTGGCTATTAGTTAACCAACCTATTCCCACGTGGTCATTTTTCTTCGGATTAATCATGGTCTCGGTGTGGCATATGCTGCAGCAAGTAGAAAAACGGCAGGCTTCACGTTTTCTCGCTTTTATCGTCGGTGGTGTCTTCGCTTATACCATCACCATGATTAATCCTATTCAACTCGATGTGACAACATTCAATATCGTGCTAGCAGGCAGCATTGCGATTTGTGCAATGATTTTACCTGGCATTTCAGGCAGCTTTATTCTTCTATTACTCGGCATGTATACTCCGATCCTCAATGCTGTCAAGACGTTACAAATTGATATGCTGAGCTTATTTATGTTTGGCTGTATCCTAGGCATTACCAGCTTTTCCCATCTTTTATCATGGCTACTCAAACGTTATCGAGATGTCACTCTGACTTTTTTAACGGGTCTGATGATGGGAACACTACCTAAAATTTGGCCGTGGAAAGAAACGTTAACGTGGCGAACCAACTCCAGTGGCCAAGAAGTTCCGGTATTACAGCACAACCTATTGCCTTGGGATTACGAGCAACTCACCACTCAACCAGCACAATTAGGCATTGCCATACTATGCATGCTAAGTGCGGTGATCATCGTCCTTGGACTAGAAAAAATTGCTCAGCGTGAACAGAGCCATTAAAGCGAGTTCATGTGCTCACCATTGAATTCACACTTCAACAACAGAACCGAGATAATCTAACAACATAAAGGCAATGCAATTACTTTCATTTTACATCGATATTTTTCATGATTGTGAGTAATTAAACCTAGACACCAGATATCGGGTGGATTATTATTGGCTACCTTCAGTCAATCATCACTGAAGTAAATAGCACGGATGGATCTTGACTAAACAAGATCGCTGAAGCTAACAATGCCTTGAAACGGATGATGACCAACCACATTGGCTGCTCAACGCATCGAATCGGTCGTTGAACACTGATCAGATCTGCCCATTGGTTCGATTTCAAGGCTCAACACTCTAATAATTACATTTGAACACAGGGATAATTATGCAAAGCAACTCTCTCCTTGCCCGTTTTGCTCGTGGAAATCTGGTATTACAAATTTTAGCTGGGATCGTCTAGGCATCGCACTAGCTATTATTTCACCAGAAAGAGCAGAAAGTGCGAGCCTGATTGGTAATCTATTTGTCGGTGCACTCAAAGCCGTTGCACCGATTTTAGTGTTTATCTTGGTCGCCGCTTCAATCGCTAACCAAAAGAAAAACAAACACACTTATATGCGCCCTATCGTGGTGCTTTACCTTTTCGGTACTTTTGCGGCCGCATTAACGGCGGTTTTGTTAAGCTTTATGTTCCCAACCACATTGACACTGGTTGCCGGAGCAGAAGGAGCGACACCACCTCAGGGTATTAGCGAAGTCATCCAAACACTTTTATACAAGTTAGTCGATAACCCAGTCAACGCGCTGATGTCCGCCAACTACATTGGTATTCTTGCGTGGGCGGTTGGCCTTGGCTTAGCACTGCATCATCATGCTTCTGCGACCACTAAATCCGTATTTGAAGATCTTAGCCACGGAGTATCACAAATTGTTCGCTTTATTATCCGCTTAGCTCCATTTGGTATTTTTGGCCTTGTTGCATCCACCTTTGCCTCAACCGGATTTGATGCACTAATCGGCTATGCTCAACTGCTGGCTGTCTTGCTAGGCGCGATGCTCTTTATTGCGTTAATTGTCAACCCAGCTATCGTTTATGCAAAAACCAAAAGCAACCCTTACCCATTAGTCTTCCAGTGTTTACGTGAAAGTGGAGTGACTGCCTTTTTCACCCGTTCAAGCGCAGCAAATATTCCTGTGAATATGGCACTGTGTGAGAAATTAAAGCTTGATGAAGATACTTATTCCGTCTCTATTCCCCTTGGCGCGACGATTAATATGGGCGGTGCAGCGATTACAATTACCGTATTAACGCTAGCAGCCGTTCATACCATGGGCATTGAAATAGATATTTTCACCGCATTATTATTGAGTGTTGTCGCGGCAATTTCAGCCTGTGGTGCTTCTGGAGTGGCGGGCGGTTCGCTACTTTTGATACCACTTGCATGTAGTTTATTTGGTATTTCGAATGATGTGGCAATGCAAGTCGTCGCGGTTGGCTTTATTATCGGAGTGATTCAAGATTCTGCTGAAACAGCACTCAACAGCTCAACCGATGTGGTGTTTACTGCTGCCGTTTGTCAGGCGAAACAGAACCAAGCTTAATCTGATAAAGCGTCTGTGCACAATACAAAACGCCCCTTTATTAAGGGGCGTTTTTGTTGGCAAGTTATTCAACTGAGGTAATCAATAGCATGGCTCAGTCAGCCAACGACCACTTTGTATTGCTTGATAAGATTAAGGAGTTTTAGGTTTATCAATCGGACTGTGTGAGAAGTCCAATCGTGCTGGATCGGTTTCAACATCGGCGGTTAGCTCATTCACTTGAGGGCTATCCTCATCTTGAGGAACTTCCACTCGCTCCTCTGGGCCAACGTCTTCCCCTTTCTTCGGAATGGGAACCGAACGCTTATAAAACTTATTGAGTGCACGAATAATGCCATGATTGTTGACGGTATAAGTGGCTATTTTTCTTTGTAGTGGCTTCGCCAGAAATTGCAACTCAACAACCGAGTCGACACCAATCTTAGTACCCACCTGATCCCGCAAAGAAATCGCTGGCTTATGACCGAAAGCCGCCGACAAAAATAGCCATATATAAGCGACTTCATTACCATTCTCTCCGTGCTCTATCCACGCCTTACCCGCGAGATACATCGCTTCTGGATGACCTTTCTCTGCCGCCCGCTCTAACCAATAACAACCTTTAGCATGATCACGCACCACACCAATACCTTCAAGATAATTGAGACCCAGCTTGATCATTGCTTCTAAGCTATTGAGCTCTGCCGCTCTTGAATACCAATAAAACGAATCTTGTGGTGATGGTGATAGATTGTCTTTTGAAACACACCATTCTCCCATAAACAGCATGGCGTCAATGTGTTGGCTTTCTGCCGCTTCTTGAATGAGCTCAACGCCTTTAACGACGTTAATTTCCGTCCCTCGGCCATAAATCAACGCCTCTCCAGTGGCGAGTTTTGCTGCCAAATCACCTTCAACCGCTCGAATAAATTGCTGCCAAAACTTAGTTTTCTCTTTAATCAGAACATCTTCACGCATTTTCCCACAGACACGTACTACGCCGTACATACCGTTAATATTGTCGAAATTCGCTGCACGTTCATACCAAAATAACGCTTCTTTAAGGTTATTTCGTTCCGCTTCTTTAGCAAGGAACAGCATCGTCGGTACATGACCAGACTCTGCTTTAAAAAGCCGATCCTTTTTCTCCTGCTCACGCATTCGCTCTAACGTTTTACGATACGCTTCTTCACGCGCTTTCTTCTCTGCTTCTAGGCGTTTTTTACGAATCGATAACGAAATCATCCAGATAAAAATCAGGATGAGTGAGAGACCGGTAGCGCCAATAGCAATTCCAATGGTGTTCATGTAATAAAGTTCTTAATCCGTTTGTGACTAATCATAGCGTGAAAAATAGTGATGCTGGTGTATAAAAGTACCTTAATGATCATCAAACTGATGATTCTTCCTGACGACAACGTTCAGTAAACGAAGAAAGCTATGCGTTGGTTTTAACCATTAAGTCAAGGCAGAGTAACACATTCGATGATTAAATAAGAACATGCCGCATTAGAAAATGCGGCATGTTCATGGCTTAAAAATCAACCCTAGCGCTACCCCAAATGTTCTAAAGCGCTCATTAGTGAGTTCTGCTATTAACGGCTTTCACAAATACCGCTTGTGCACTCTCAATCCCTAAGGCTTTAGCTTCATCCAGCAGACCAAGTGCTTTAGGAATATCATTTGCAGCAACCGCTTGTTGGATAGCAGTGTGATAATAATTTTTAGTATCTGGCTGAACTGTTGCTGCTTCGGTTGATACTGACGTTTTAGATGGAGAACGATTGAATGACAACCAACTTGGACCGGCAACATCAAGCTCAATGGTCCCCGTTAAATGATGAGGTATTGGAATATCTTTAAGTTCAGGCATATAGTTACCGCGAGCCTCTGCGTCAATGCGGCCAGGATGTGCAACATATGTACTTGCTTGAAGATCAGATGATTTTGTATAAACGATTAAATAGAGTGTGCTATATCCTTGAGGTGGAAAAAAATCCAGTTCTGAAACTAAACGATTTCCTTTATTAAGCCGAGGTTTACGATACTCAAAACTCGCGCTATCAAATGACTCAATCACTTGACCTTGCTTATCTGTAACCATAACGTGTGGGTAAAAAACAGAATCTTTAATTTCACTCGTTATAGTTAAAGAAAGTTGGCCTCGATCTGCTGGGATTTCAAACATCGCGACAGGGCTAGAAATAAGATCATTCTTTAAATATTGTGTACTAGGCGTGATAGAGACCTTTGTTGTGCTAGGCAACCTCACTTTGGTAGCTTGTAATTGAGCAACCATTTCAAATTGTTGTCTTGCTGAATCTGCAGAAGTCTGTTCGATAAGCGGGTTAGACTGACACCCTGCTAAAGCAATGCAGCCTCCTAATAATAATGCTCGAAAATACATAAGGATCCCCTATTTTATTTTTTTAAAGATTCGCATAAACCTTTAAAAAAATAGCTGACCTAAGTCAGCTATTTATCTATGGACTTAATAATGTGAAACTGTTAGCAGTTTACCACCAAGCTTCTACTTGCACACCAACAACAAACTCTGAATCATTACCTGTACCGAAACGATCATCATTTTTCGTATCGTGTAGGTAGCTACCATAAACGCGTAACTCCGGACGAGACCAGAAACTATCACCCATTGCCCAAGCTTGAGCAACAGTCAACTTAGCATGACCAAAGTCTTCGGTTTCTGTACCTGCAGCTTTCTTACCGCCGTGATAACCGGCTTCAAAGACGGTACGCATCGTATCATTCCACTTATACATCGGACGTACTACTGCCGAGTATTGGTCTGTACTTAACTTCGCAGCGCTGATATCTGAGCCGTTCATATAAGCCAATTGGTGGCCCATTTCCCACTGTTCGCCAAGGCTCATTACACCCCAGTTAATCAAACGAAACGCGCTTGCGTCATTATTCGCTGACGTACCACGGTCATACCACGCACCTGAGCCAAAATCTGCCACTTGTTTTCCATAACCATTAGTGCCGTATTGTAGAATAGTTTGGTTAAATCCATTGCTTAAGCCTTGATGTAAAATCGCACTGAGTAGTACACCATCATCTGCTTGCTCACTGACATTATCTTTATCAGTAGCAAAGTTATAAGCAACAGCAAGTTCTAAAGAAGCATTATCCCATACACCAATATTCGCTAGACGAGCATCAAAAATATAGCCGGTTGAGTTTTCATGAGCACCATCTTGAATCAATGCAACAGAGAGCTTTTGATCGCCAATCGAAACATTTTCAATACCACCACCAGTACCTGACGTGTTTAGGAAGTAGAAATCCGTAATGTGGATATCTTTACGTTGATAGTAGCGTTTACCTGCCCAAAGAACCGCGTCAGGATCTGAGGCAAACAAACCTTTTGCTTGCACGTTAAACTGAGCAACGTTAATTTCTTTGCTTTCCCAACCACTCTTACCTTCGTCCGAGCTGGCAATCATTGATTCAACTTTCCAAGTTTGCTCACCAGTTTTTAACTCTTTAGCAAAACCAAACTCGTAGTAGTTGTCATCTTCATTACCTAGACGACCTACGCCACTTTTTTCAAACGCTTGATCACCAGTACCATGATTGCTGATGGCTGTACCAGCACGCATGTAACCATTAAAATCGACAGCAAAAGCAGAACCTGCTGCTAAAGAAGCAGCCACTGCGGCAGCAATTACACTTACTTTTTTCATTGTTAACTCCATTTAGGGTTTTCTTTTATCACTCTATTTTTATCCTCAACCATGACGCGACTCATAAAGGCAGAAATGAATAACGAAAAGTAGAGGTGAGACGGGATGAATCCCCCGTTGTTTCAGCTGCTGAGCAGGTTACTAAAAGTACACAAGGGTGACGTCCTCCACCCTAACTATATTTAGGGGGGATGAGAAAGGATGAGAGATTTTACCGAATGGTGTTTTTAATAGGTTGATCACGGAATTAGGGGGGAGATAGGTACCAACCAACACCATTAATTCATACAAAATGTATGAGCGATCACTATTTCACAATAAGTTAACCGCAAGAGTGAAATAAAATTACATAATAATATTTGTGACTAGGCGCTTGACCTTATGCTGACAAAGCCTTTTACTTAATAAGTCAGTGACTGAAAATAGAATAACAACGGTAACTTACCATGAAAGCCATGCTCTCTCAGCCGTACCCACTCGGTGCGACACTCGATAACGATGGATGCAATTTTGCTGTCTTCGCCCCCGCTAACAAAGATATTGTGTTAGCACTTTTTCATGTCGATGGCAGCTACCAAACCCATCCTTTGGATCACGAATATGCCGGTATCCAGCACACCTACGTGGAAGGCGTTAAGGCGGGACAACGTTACGGTTTTATTACTCAAGTCGAAGGCGAGCTATTTTATCTGTCTGACCCTTACGCTCAGGCCTTAGATGGCCCACTGACCTATCAGCCGCCGTTAACACCAAATGGTAGTTTTGATTTGCCCAAATGTGTCGTGGTCGATGATCAATTTGACTGGCAAGGCGTGCAACGCCCTAAACGGCCACGTGATGAGATGGTTATTTTTGAAACCCATGTCAAGGGGCTGACTAAACTCAATCCTAATGTCCCTAAATCACAACGCGGTACTTATTTAGGGTTAATTAGTGAACCAATGCTGAGCTTTTATCAGCAACAAAATATCAATACATTGCAACTGCTACCCATCGCCGCCTGTATGCATGAGCCTCACCTACTCGAAATGGGTAAAGTCAATTACTGGGGCTATAACCCCTATTTATTTATGGTGCCGGACCCACGTTACGCCAAAAGTGATGCGGTACAGGAATTGAAAACCGTGATCCGCGAACTGCATAAACAAGGCATCGAAGTGATTTTGGATGTCGTTTATAACCATACGGCTGAGGGCGGTGAAGGGGGTGCCGTTTTTAATCTGAAAGGGCTAGATCCTAATTACTACCTCAAGCACGGCTCAATGTACGCTAATTTTACCGGATGCGGCAATACACTTAACCTCACTTATCAGCCCACCTTAAATCTTGTCATGGATACTTTGCGCTATTGGGTCAATGAGTATCAGATTGATGGTTTTCGTTTCGATTTAGCCGCCACTTTGGGGCGTGATGGCGATAATTTTAGTCGTGAAGCCGCGTTCTTTAAAGCCGTAGCTCAAGACCCTGTATTACAACAAGTGAAGTTGATTGCCGAGCCATGGGATATTGGTCCAAATGGTTATCAAGTCGGTAATTTTCCTTTTGGCTGGAATGAAACTAACGATAAATTACGAGATATTGCGCGAAGTTTTTGGCGTGGCGATCAAGGCTTTTTAAAAGAGTTTGCCACACGAATCATGGGTTCACGCGATTTATACAGCGCATCACAGTGGCCCTATAAATTAACCGTCAACTACATCACCTATCATGACGGCTTTACTTTGCAAGATTTGGTTTCTTACAAACATAAACACAATGAAGCCAATGGCGAACAAAATCGTGATGGTCATGGTGATAATCGCTCGGATAACTATGGTTTCGAAGGTGATACCGACAATATGGTCATTCGTACCATTCGTGAGCGACAAAAACGTAATTTTATGGCCAGTTTATTGTTTGCGTTTGGGATCCCCCATATTCTTACTGCGGATGTCGTCTCACATACTCAGCAAGGTAATAACAATGCTTATTGCCAAGATAACGACATCAGTTGGTTAAACTGGCAATTGACGGAACGTAAAGAATATTTCAGACAATGGCTCGGTGAAATGGTTGCTGCTCGTCAGCGTTATATGGTGCCGTTTATTCGCGCCTTCAGTGGTGAAACTCGCAATTCAAACCGCGTTTTTTGGCGACGTAATGACGGTACATTAATGGAGCAAGATGACTGGAATCAACGTAACTCGGTAATACTGCATATTGGCATTGGTGATCATGGCCAAGAGCTCGCTTATTTGATTAATCAAACCAACGCTAATACACGCTTCACACTGCCAGGAGAAACGGATCAAGAATGGTGTGTGATCTGTGATACGAATATGCGCACCGTACATCAAGACTCGGTAAAAGATGAGGTTGTCCTCCTTCCCATGTCGATGGCGATTTTGCACAGCCATCCGCGGAAAAAATCGCACAAATAGCCTCTAGCAAGTAGGTGTTCATCGGCTCGACCACCTACTTGCTGTCGATAATAGCGATTTTGATCTCCCACACCACTTCTGTTATAACAGCGCTTCCTCATTGATGTCCCCTATTTATTAGAAACGCTATTTCTCCCAAACTATAGAGCGTAGATTAAGGTTTTTGCATGTATAAACGATTTGAAAGTTTGACCGATGCTTTCCCCAAACAAGAGCCACAGCGCCCACCCAATACCTTGTGGGCTTTTTGCTTACACTACACCAAAGGTTTTGAAAAACCGTTAATCACTATGGCGCTATTAAGTACTTTAATCGCCGTCATTGAAGTATCTTTATTTGGTTTTATGGGGCACTTGGTCGACTGGCTATCCACCAGCCAACCAGAGACATTTCTCAGTGAGAATCGCAATACACTGATAGGTCTAGGGCTGCTCCTTTTAGTGGGAATGCCGCTGCTCGTTTCGGTGTATTCATTATTAATTCATCAGACCATGCTGGGTAACTATCCGATGTCGATTCGCTGGCTCGCACATCGTTACTTACTCAAACAAAGCCTCTCTTTCTATCAAGATGAATTTTCCGGTCGCATTGCCACGAAAGTGATGCAAAGCGCTTTAGCGGTACGTGAAACGGTCATGAAGACATTGGATGTCTTTGTCTACGTGATTGTTTATTTCTCAGCCATGCTGTTTATTTTAGCTCAAGCCGATTGGCGACTTATGCTGCCGATGTTGCTCTGGCTTACCGCTTATATCGCGATTCAAGTGCACTACGTGCCGAAATTAAAAAAAATCTCTACCGAGCAAGCCGATGCTCGGTCGCTAATGACCGGGCGAATTGTTGACAGTTATACCAATATCATGACCGTAAAACTGTTTTCTCATAGCCGACGTGAAACCGATTATGCCGAGCAAGGTATGGAAGGGTTTCTCGATACGGTGCACCGCCAAATGCGCTTAGTGACCGGTTTTAATATTTGCGTCGAAATCGCCAATTATGTCTTGGTATTTACGATTGCTGCTATGTCGATCTATTTATGGATGGGCAGTGCGATCACTGTTGGAGCGATTGCGATTGCCATCAGTTTAGCGCTGCGTATCAACGGCATGTCAAAATGGATCATGTGGGAAGTTGGTGCTCTGTTTGAAAACATGGGCACGGTGGTCGATGGTATGAAAATGCTTTCTAAACCGATTGCGATTGAAGACAGCCCTAATGCCCAAACCTTGCAAGTACGTGAAGGGAAAATCGAGTTCGAAAACGTCAGTTTTCATTATGGTGAAAATAAAGGGGTGATCAATCACCTCAACCTGACCATTAAACCTGGAGAAAAAGTTGGCCTCGTCGGTCGCTCCGGAGCTGGGAAATCGACCTTGGTTAATCTCCTGCTACGCTTTCACGACGTAGAAGGTGGCGCTATCAAAATCGACGGTCAAAATATTGCAGAAGTGACTCAAGACTCATTGCGCGCTGCCATTGGTATGGTGACGCAAGATACTTCTTTGCTCCATCGTTCGATTCGTGAAAATATCTTATACAGCAACCCCAATGCTTCGGAAGAAGCGATGTTAAGAGCCACACGTCAGGCGCATTCTCATGAGTTTATTGAAACTTTAACCGACCCATTTGGTAACGTCGGTTATGATGCACAGGTTGGCGAACGTGGCGTTAAGCTCTCAGGTGGACAGCGTCAGCGGATTGCCATATCGCGAGTGCTACTGAAAGATGCGCCACTGCTGGTGTTGGATGAGGCCACCTCAGCGCTCGATTCAGAAGTCGAAGCCGCCATTCAAGAAAGCCTCAATGAGCTGATGCAAAATAAAACCGTGATTGCGATTGCCCATCGGCTATCGACTATTGCCGCTATGGATCGCTTGATTGTACTCGATAAAGGACACATTGTTGAACAGGGCACTCATCAAGAGTTGATTCAACAAAATGGCATCTATGCACAACTCTGGGCACATCAGACTGGCGGTTTTATTGGTGGTGAAGAAGACGATTTGGCGTAATCGATAGGTATAAAGTGAGTACTTCCTATCATCATCGTTATGAATGCTGGCTGCCTCCCATGCAACCAACGTTTATACGACGTCGACTCAACAATATTAGCTAATTTTTTCTATCTCTTTCGTCCCTTTGGGACATTTCATTTTGGTGTAACTTTATCATGAACAACAAAAGCATTATGACCAACCTCATTGCCTTACTGGTATTAATCGGTGGTTATTACTTCTCTTATCCTATGATATTTAGTGCAGGATTATTCGCTTTTTCTGGTGCGGTGACCAACTGGCTAGCCATTCATATGTTATTTGAAAAAGTGCCTTTTCTTTATGGTTCAGGGGTTATCCCTGCGCGATTCGATGATTTTAAACACGCGATTAAGACCCTGATGATGGAGCAGTTTTTTACTGATGCGAATATTGAGCGTTTTCTCAATCAAGAAATGAGCAGTTCGCAATCCATCAATCTTGAACCGGTAATTGCTCAGGTTGACTTTAATCCAGCGTTTGATTCCTTGGTTGAGGTGATTCAGCAATCTTCCTTTGGTGGAATGCTGGCTATGTTTGGCGGTGCAGACGCACTGCAACCGCTTAGAGCTCCTTTTGTTGAAAAGATGCAAGCGTCCATGATCGACATCAGTCAGAGCGATTCCGTGAAAAACGCCTTAAAAACCCAGCTTGAGTCTCCGGCGATGCTGGATGAAATCAAAACCAATATTGAGCAGATCATCAATCAACGTTTGCACGAGTTAACACCACAAATGGTTAAAGAAATCGTCCAGAAAATGATTAAACAACATTTAGGCTGGCTCGTTGTATGGGGCGGAGTATTTGGCGGTTTAATTGGTGTCGTGGCCGGTGCACTATAGGCCATTAATACTCGAAAAAAATGGGCGTAATGCCCATTTTTTATTGTTTTTGATAACGTAAAAAAGACGGTAAATAGCGCCAAGCCCAAGGATACCGTTTCGGAACGAAGAGATACAAGGCACCGATTAACAAAACCGCTGCAAATAAATCCTCAGGCCGATGCATACCAACCCATAAGCGAGAAAAAGCGATAGAGCCACTCCAAGCTAATAATAGCAAAGCGCTTAATCGATGTTTTTGCTCTAACCAAATACCACCAAAAAACAGCAAACAGAGTGCAGCAAACACGGTATGGCCTGAAGGGAAAGAGTAATCTCGCTCTTGTTCCCACACCGCTAAACGTGCCGAAGAGACTTTACCGTTCATTTGCTCCATGGCTAACGCTTGTTGCTGGGCATCTAAGCGATAAAAGTGTTGCGGAGAAGGCAGAGTGAGTGATTGAGTCATCACTTCAGTGTAAGGACGAGGGCTTTGAGTCACGTGTTTGATGCCTGTTTTTAGGATCATCGCCAGAACTAACAGTACCCCGAGTTGCATCGCTTTATCTAGCCATTGGCGTCGACACTCAGGCACGCGATACCAAGTCCAACCCATCAGTACCACTAAAGTCAGCAAAAACCCTTCTTTACCGGCAGAGTGAGTGAGTAAGACCAGCCATTGGGTCAGACGATCATCGTCTAAAGCGAATAAGTTGACTTGTGTCCCGACAAGACTGATGGGGATTAATAGCAGCATGAGCGCTATAAATAGCATCAATCCAAATTTAGATTGAGTAATTGGTTGCTTCAACACGTTTACACCTCCACTTTGAAGCTAGGGAGTGTAAACGAGTTTTTATCCACTTCTATCAAACTCTATTCATTTCTTTGTCAATTTTTTAAAAACGCGATCTTCGACGGTTACACAATAATCAACGCCTAATCACGGTACTTGTTCTTAGACAAACCGTCATCACTTTAAACGCTCAACCAGCCATATCAACAGACAAACGATTCAACTCATCAATAATCGCTTTCGTCTCCTTAGAGTAGATCAACTTATCTTTGGCTCCGATTAACTGAATCATTTTTACTTTACCAGAGAGAACAAGCTGACGAAGCATACGCAGCACCATTTGGCAATCAATAACATGATGCTCATCTAATCGATTCAATGGGATCAATGAAGCAAGATCAATAGAAATCACCAATTGGTCACAGTGCTCAATATAATGATTCAATTGGCTTTTGACTTGGTTTCGTTGCCGAAAATGACATTCTTGATCGGTTAACCAATCGCAACCTAAATCTTCTGCATAATCTAAAGTTTGGCTATTTACTCGCTGGGCATCAATCCCTAAATAGAGTAACCGCGTCTGAGCATAACGAGATAATGCAAAATGATAAGCAGACCCAACTTGACGATCTAAAGTCTGTTTTAATTCAAATTCATGGCCAATATGAATAATCCCGAGTTCGTCATTATCGAGCGCTAACAACGGTAAGGCATTGAGCAACAATTCATGGCAATTGCCCAATATCACCGGAATAGAATGCAAGGTAAAATGATGACTGAGCAAGTCACGAAAACGAGTATCGGCAGGATCATGTAAGACTAAATGACCAGCATCAGCATAGTGGGCATGGATACCTTGTTGATAAAGCCAATCGGCGGCAAATTCTAAACTTTGCTGAGCCAATTCAAATTCTACTTGAGACATTGGCTTTATCTGTTCGCACACAGTACAAAACGTAAAAGCAGACATCGACTGAGGCTCAGGACGACTGAGACGGTAGCGTTTGAATAGACTGAGCATGATGAATTACCTCTCTGGTGGCAACGCTCGCGCGGCCTGTAATACATGTAAAATGATCCGTTGCCGATGGGTCTCGACACGATGAGCCGGTGCCATAACAGAAATCGCCCCGATCAATTTACTCCCTTTCATTACCGGAGCGCTGATCCCAGAAACCCCAGGATCAATTTCAGAGGTGCTCACGGCATAACCATGGCGACGAATTTTCTCTAATTCGATTTGCCATTTTTCCATTTGATGATCTTCACCAAAATAGCGCAGTATTTTTTCACAGCGCTGAGATGGCATAAACGCCAACATCACTTTAGATGAGGCACCTCGAAGCAGGGGTTGACTTTGACCCTGGACGAAGCTGCATCGAAGTGCCTGCATGCTCTCTTTTTGGCTGACACACAAAGCTCGATATCCCACCGGAACCATGTAGGCCGCCATTTCACCAGTCTGTTTCTGTAAACGACTTAGCACCGCTTCCACTGCATCTAAATTATGTTGACTGGTCTCATAACTGTGCATAAGCAGCAGGGCAGCAGGGCCAATAATTAACGTTTTGTCGTGTGGGCTTTCTTCTATTAAGTTCCACTCTTTAAGCAGTTTCAGATGCCGATATAAGCTACTTAGTGGTACTTGCAGCTGATCACTTAACGTTTTAGCCGAAACCGGTTCATGATTGACGGCAACTTGCATCAATAACTGCAGCGATTTCTCATTAACCTGACTGGTTGTTGTTTTTGCTTCATTCATGTTGTTCTTTTTAGCCTTTATTGCTTTATCGCTCAAACTTACATTCTTATATATCGAGAATTCTAAACGATTGAAAGCATTGCTTTCTCAAAATATGGGAAAATTAGATGAAAAAATCGCATTATCTTATCCATTCAATAGTGCAATGAAAGACATATAAGAATCTAGATGTTTAGATGGCTAAATTTGACAAACCCTACTGGAACGATTAGGCTGCGTCTCCTTGTTGTTGATCATTAAAGTTGTTGTTCCATGTCTTCAAACTCATCTACTCCCATTACACCATCGGCGATCGCCTTACTCCCTCTACTCGTGTTTCTTGCACTCTTTATTGGTGTCGGCGCTTATCTCACGTTTCAAGGAGTTGAGTTTGCGTTTTATCAACTCCCCGCCCCTATCGCGATTTTACCTGCCGTGATCATCGCGCTCTTGCTGAGTAAAGAATCTCTGAATAGCGCTATCGAGCAGTTTTTGCGTGGCGTTGGGCACCAAGATATTATTGCGATGTGTATGATTTACTTATTGGCAGGGGCCTTTGCCGCGGTAGCAAAAGCATCTGGTGGGGTTGATGCAACGGTAAATTTGGGGCTGTCAGCCATCCCAAGTGAAATGATTTTACCGGGGATTTTTCTTATTTCGGCCTTTATCGCCACGGCGATGGGCACATCAATGGGTACCATTGCCGCCGTTGCGCCAGTGGCATTAGGCATTGCTCAGTCATCCGGTATGAGCCTCCCATTAACCGCTGGAGTCGTATTGAGCGGTGCAATGTTTGGCGACAACTTATCCATCATCTCAGATACCACCATCGCCGCCACGCGTTCACAAGGCTGTGAAATGCGCGATAAATTTCGTGAAAATATTCGCATTGCTCTCCCCGCCGCTTTTTTCTCATTAATTTTATTCGCGTTTAGCAGTACCGCAACACAAACCCCTGATACTTCTGCTATTGAGTGGTTGAAAGTATTGCCATACATGACGATTTTGGTGCTGGCTATCTCGGGGATCAATGTCTTTGTTGTCTTAACCGTAGGCATTGTATTGGCTGGTAGTGTCGGGCTTTGGCACAGTGATCACTATAGCTTAGCCAATTTTGGACAAGATATTTACCGTGGCTTTGGCAATATGCAGGAGATTTTCTTATTGTCGATGTTGATTGGTGGCTTAAGTGAACTGATGCGTCGCCAAGGAGGACTCGCTTTTTTAACTCAACTGGTGAGCCGTTGGATCCAGCGCTTAGCCAAAAAACAAACTCCAGCAGCGCAAAGTCGCGCTAGTGAGTTAGGTATTGCTGGTTTAGTCGCAATGGTCAATACCTGTACAGCTAACAATACGGTTGCTATCATCGTCTCTGGTGGTATTGCTCGTCAGCTAGCCGAAGAGCATGCAGTGACACCACGTCGTTCGGCAAGTTTGTTGGATATTTTTTCTTGTGTGATGCAAGGTATCCTGCCATATGGGGCACAAGTACTCTTACTTGGATCGATTTTCCAACTCTCTCCCTTGGAGATTGTAGCTCACTCTTATTACTGCTTTTCATTAGCTTTTGCGGCGATTGTGGCGATTTTCTTTACCCGTCCATCCCGTCGTTACTCACAAACGGTAACTCATCAATAAATAAAAGCACACGAACGATAAAACGGCCCCTGAGTCTACACTGAGGGGCCGTTTTAATGACCGATTAGGTCAATGTATGCCTTGCAAAGCGAAGGCGGTAAGCGCCGATTAACTCACTTTAAACGTCGCCACTTTCGCGCTCAGCTCGGCGGCTTGCTGCTTCAATTGATTCGATTGACTTAAGCTATCTTCAGCCCCTTCTACTAACTGCTCAGTCACGTCTTTAATCGCCGTCACATTTTGGGTAATTTCACCCGTAACGTGCGTTTGCTCCTCCGCCGCTGTCGCAATCTGAGTCGCCATGTCACTGATCAAAGCAACCGCAGCATTGATTTCTTCTAATGCATGTGTCGCTTTATCGGCATCATCAACAGAGTTATTCGCCAAACTTGAGCTACTTTCCATCAATGCAACGGCTCGTTTAGTCGTTTCTTGGAGCGTATCAATGGTCGATTTTATCTCTTCGGTTGAGGTATGAGTGCGCTGTGATAATACTCGAACTTCATCAGCAACCACCGCAAAACCTCGCCCTTGATCGCCTGCTCGCGCCGCTTCAATCGCGGCATTTAACGCCAATAGGTTCGTTTGTTCAGCAATGCCTTGAATGGTCGCTAACACGGTGGAGATTTCTTGTGCGTGTTGATTAAGGGCTGAAATAACCGAGCTGGCTTGCGTCACCTCTTTAGCAAGATGATGAATCGACGACTTGGTATTAAGCACTAAAGTACGGCCATTATTGGTGCTGGTGGCTGAATTCTGTGCCGCTTGAGCGGTTTGCTCAGCGTGAGAGGCAATTTCTTGTGTCGCCGATGCCATTTCGGTCACCGCTGTTGCGACCATGGTGACTTCTTGCTGCTGAAGGCTCAATTCAGAAGCCGATTGATTAGCTCGCTGCGCACCATGCTCGGACTGCGCGGTTAATTGCTCGGATTGCTGACGAATATGACCAATCAGTTGTTGTAAGCTTGCTACAAAAGTATTGAAGCTCTCTGCTAATTTTCCTACTTCATCATTGTTTTCAACCTGAATACGTTGGGTTAAATCACCGCTCCCATTGGCGATTTGCTCTAAGGCATGAGAAACGTTATTTAAAGGACGGAACAAAATATTACACAACACATTAAATAAGACCGTACAGACCACGACAACTAAAAAGGTAACCAACAACTGTCCCCAGAGCGCATCAAAGAGAGGAGCAATCAACGATGAATAATTGATAACAATCACCGTACTTAACGCTGTGCCTTCAATCGCACGTGCAAATAGTACATTCTCTTGACCATTGATCATCACTTTACTGTATTGACCAGAGCGCTGTGCCGTTTGAATATCGCGAAAATTCAGTCCCAACTCACTGACATTCTTATTTAATAACTGAGTGTTTGCATGAGTAAAAATATTGCCTTGTTGATTAGCAATAAACATATAACCAGAGCCGGGCAAAATGGTTTGCTTCATGCTATTGAGAATATCGGTGATCTCCACATCGGCGCCAAGCACTAATGTTTGCCCATGTAAATTGATCGCTTTACCAAGAGAAACCACATTGGCTCCGGTCGCAGCGGCGACGGTAGGATTATCCATGAACACGGCATTGGGGTTAGCTTTGGCGTTAATGTACCATCCCCATTGACGAGGATCGTTATTGCCTGGTGGTAATACCACACCATTGGCATTCTGTTGTGAGCCATCCGGATAAGCCAAAAATACATTATCAAAATCGGCGGAGTGCTTAACCTGTTTAAGGTGGGTAACAATCGCCTCTGGTTTCACCTCTTGCGATAAAGAAGTCAGCGCTCGCTCTTTCGAGACCAGCCAATCAGAAACGTATTGATTATAAGAAGAGGTCGCACTTTGCAAACGTTGCTCGATTTCGATATCCAATCGCCCGAGTGCGGCATTAAACGATACGGCTTCAACCAATACGCCACCGACGATGATGGCAATACTGGCTGAGATAGCCAACTTATTCTTTAGTGAAAGGTTTTTAAACATACGCTATCCCCGTTATGACCTTGTCGTGCTTCGTGTGAGAAGCGCTTATTTATTTGTTTTCGGCATCCTGCATTATAATTTTTAGGCTAGAAATAAATGAGAGACTCTCTACGAAATGGTTTATTCGCATCAAAAAATTATAGTTCATGATTGAGAAAGGTTAGCGATTGGGGTCGATTGTGTGAGTGAGGTAAAGAAACTGAGCATCATCTGTCAGGAGATAACGCAAAAAAAGAAACAGGCCCTACCCTAAGGCAAAGCCTGTCAATCTACCGATCAATGTCACTCATTGAGAAGTAATGAGACATTATTGGGTAGCGCAGTCCGCAACACCTATCTCTTTCCATACCCCCCAAGCACCTGACTGAGCGGGATTATCCCCTTGTGTCCACCATTTGGCTTCCCACACTTTACCAGCCCATGTTACTTGGTTGCCACCGACATAAACGGCAGAGGCATTCCATAGATTGTCACATTGATCATTATTGCTGGTCGCTAAAACGATGACTGAAACGGATGCTGAGCTACTCAACTCACCATCACTGACCGTTACCGTAAAGTTAAGCGTGGTATCAACGGAATAAGAACCCGCGGTGAAGCTCAGTTGACTGCCATTGATCTGTACTTCCAGTCCAGTTGGTACTTGCCAATCAAAGCTCAGCGTCTCTTGCTGCGCATCATAAGATGCCGAAGCATCAACCAACACTTGCTCACCAGCTCTCACTTCAGAAGGCGCAGAGACAATCGCAACGGGAGGCGTATTTTCCACACCACCGTCTTCGGCTTTAACGGTAATTTGAACCGTTGCGGAACCACTCGCTCCCTCATTGTCTGTTACGGTTAACTTAAAACGTAAGGTTTCGGTTTGAGTGACTTCACCAATCGAAAAACTCGCCTGAGCTTGATTCGCATCACTGAGTTGCACGGTTGGCCCAGCAATTTGTTCCCAGTAATAGCTGGCAATCGTGCCATCGGTATCTTTGGAAGCGCTGCCATCTAAGGTTACGGTCGCTGGAGCGATAACAGTTTGTGCCATACCTGCATCAGCAATCGGAGCGCGATTAACTGGTGGGTTCGATCCTTGAGCAAGCCCTTCATGCTTGGCATTAAGAATATCGCCGTTATCCGCATCAATTTCCCATGAGAATAAACCGGCTAAACCTAGCTGACGAACATAAGCCCCTTTGGCTTTAATCGAGCGCGGATCGTCAAACGTGACCAATTCCCCTGTGGTGCGATTCCATACCCAAGGAGCTTCGGCTTGGGCATCATAACCGTATTCAAAGCCATTAATCCCTTGGTTATTATCACCAATCATATACGCTTTAAGGCCCTTATAATCAATGACACCATCTTCCCAGACTCCCTGCGCTGTTGAGCCCGTTAATTTGCCGGTCGCAACCCCTGTCATCGGATCGGTAGGATCGGTCAACGAAGCAGGCATCACACCTTGCCAACCTCGACCATACATCGCAGCCCCAAGAACAAGCTTATTGGCTGGTACACCTTGGGCTAGCAATAATTGAATTGCGTTATCCGCGGTGTAAGCAGGGCCTTTATACGGTTCACCGTTTTCATCAATGCCTGTTCCATCACACTGACCTGGGCGCATAAAGTTACCGCAATACAGTGCCGTTTGATGACCAGGGACGTTATTCCAACCACCATAAAAATCGTAGGTCATCGCAAAGATATAATCCATATATTGAATTGCCTGACCATAATCGACTTTTTCTATTTTATCGAAACCGACACCTATCGCAGAAGTGAGCTCGTAAGAACGACCGGTCTCCGCTTCAAGTTCATCCAACATCACTCGTAGCTCTTGCATTAAGGCTATATAAGCCGGTCCATCATTGATCGGATCGCCTAAATCGGGGGCCGCGCCATTGCCACCGGGGAATTCCCAATCAATATCGATACCGTCATAAAACTTCCATGTCTGTAAAAAACGTTTCATCGATGCCACGAACGTATCGCGTTTTGCTTTATCCGTGAAATCATAGAAAGGATCGGATAGCGTCCATCCGCCAACCGATGGCAAGATTTTTAAGTCGGGATAACGCTGCTTGAGTGCCATTAACATCGCATAGTTACCTTTGATCGGCGAACTGTACTGATGTCCTGCTTGAGGAAAACTTTTCTGGTATGCCGCCCAAGGGTCGTGGATCACCACTTCGTAATCAGGTACCCCCTGACAGGCGGTCATCAAGGCATTATAACTATTACCACCGACCGATTTGACCGACTCATTCGGACCACAAATAGGGATAAAACCATACAAGATATGCGTTAAGTTATGGGCAGGAATATTATCCACCGTATAATTACGACCATAAATGCCCCACTCAACGAAATAGGTACCAACGACGGTATCTGGGTCCAATGAATAGGATTTATTATTCGGATCAACGTTCATGGTCAGAGGTTCAAGGTGTGAACCATCGGTATCAGCCAGAATTAACTCTGCTGGCGCACTGGTCGTACACCCAGAATCATCACAGGCTGCAACTTGGAGTTGATAACGGCCACCTTTATCATAGGTGAAGTTGGCGGTGGTTTGACTCCCGCTGATCGGCCCAGAAGCCACTTCCACACCATCAAATAAAATTTTATAAGTATGCCCGCGTTCACCGCTCCATTGATTAAAGGTAATCGAGATCGGCGCTTGTTCACGATATTGCACCATTTGGTGATAGCCCGCGGTCGTTTCCATTGCTAACTGTATTTTAGAAAACTGCAGGTTATTTGATCCATATACATCAATACTTGGCGCGCTTGGCGCTGCAATTACCGTGCTACTTAGCGATAAGGCAAAAGCCATCCCCGCCGAACACAGAATAGTACGCTTCATATCTGTCTCTCTTATGGTTGATTAAACATCTGAGACAGTATTTGATACTTGTGAGCGTTTGAAAAATGGAGTTCCAGAGTTTACGAGGCACAACGAGCAATGAATGGAACACATTCAACGTGTTACATGCTAAAGGCAATCTTCAGCCAAAAAAACGGATTTTCTATCGTATAGAGTAGAAAAACGGCTATTTTGGACTATGCTCGCATCGTTTCATATTGAGGATCGGTGAGCGTATATTGAAGCGAATCGAAAGATGATGTTTTGATGAACGCTCACTGATTGCCGATGTGAAAACTTGCTTTTATCGCGGACAAGCGGCACCCTGACAGTCTTCCCTTCTTCAAGTAATCAATAGGATAAAATAGATGAATGCCATCAAGCCATTATCGTGTCTTTTTGCGATTGTTTTTAGTGCCGCAACCCTAGCTAAAGTCACCATTGATATTCCTGATAGTATTAATATGTTGGTGGTTAATGGAGAGAAACCTGCAGTTTCTGGCGGTTTTTTTTCTGCAAAGAAAACATTAACCTTAGAAGATGGACAGCAACAGATCGTCTTCCGATACCAGCCTTATTTCACACAAGGTAATGATCGTATTCAAGTAGAAAGTGAAGTGATTGTTGCGACTTTTTCTGCGCAAGAGACCAATCTAACCTTTGGTCTACCAACCTACCGTAACGCCGTTGACGCGGAAAACAATATCCGTCATCTGACTTGGTCACTGCAAGATTCTAACGGGCAGTCTGTTGCTCTCCAGCAAGATCGACTGATCAAACCCGGGATGCAAATAGGGCGTAACTATCAACAAGAATTGTTGGAATACAATCGTGCAGGAGGCCCCGCAGCCATCGTCACCACCACTTCAGTCTCCAACAACATAAAAGCCCCACAGGCGATCGATAATACCGCCGAAGAGATGCTGTATTTCTGGTACAACAAGGCTGATGCTGCCACTCAAGAAAAGTTCAAACGCTTTATTAATCAGTAACCATCGCGATATTCGCCCATAATAAAACCCCAAGTATTCAGAGATAAACTTGGGGTTTTATTGTTTTCAACAGCAGAGATGATGAGCGGTGCTGATTAATTCCAGAATAACATCGCAATCGCTGATAAAATCACAATACAAGCGATGTTCAATGCCATCCCAACTCGCATCATTTCACTCTGTTTAATGTGCCCGGTCGCAAACACAATCGCATTCGGTGGCGTTGCCACAGGGAGCATGAAGGCACACGATGCCGCTATCGCAATCAACACCGACAGTATCACGGGTGAAACACCTAAAGCTTCAGCAACACCAGCAAACACCGGAATTAATAACGCGGCACTGGCCGTATTACTGGCAAACTCCGTTAAAAACACCACAAAAGCCGCAATCACGATAATAATCAGTAAAATATTTAACTCTGAAATCATCGAGCTCAGTTCATTGGCCAGAAACACGCTGGTTCCGGTCTGTCTAAGAATATTACTGAGACAGATACCACCACCAAACAGCAGTAATACACCCCAGTCGGCGGTTTTTTCAATATCTTTCCAGTGAACTACTCGTGCAAAACAGACCAGAACAATCGCGCCTAAGGCGACGATCGTATCAAAGCTTTTAAAACCACCGAGAAGTTCATTAACCGGTTTACTGAATATCCACAATGAGACGGTCAAGGCAAAAATGGCCAAAGTCACCACTTTCCCTTTATCCCAACTCACTGTCTCGTGATTGAGCTCGAACTGCCCTTTTAGATCGGGTTTAAGCATCCAATAAAGTAGCAACATAGCAATAGGTAACATGACGATAGTCGTCGGCAAACCAAACTGCATCCACTCAGAGAAGGATAACCCCACTTGAGCGGCGGCAATCGCATTCGGAGGACTACCAACAATCGTTGCAATACCACCGATACTGGCACTATAAGCAATACCTAACAGCACAAATACATAAGTATTATGGCCTTTGTCTTGGTCAACTTTACTTAAAATACCAAGCACTAAAGGTAGCATCATCGCCGCCGTGGCCGTATTACTGATCCACATTGACAGACCAGCCGTGACACCAAACAGCATGAACACCGCGACACTAAAGCGCCCACGTGCCAGTATTAACACTTTATCAGCAATGACTTTATCCAGCCCTTGACGATGCATCGCGGCCGCTAACGCAAATCCGCCTAAAAATAGAAAGATGATCGAGTTAGCAAAACTATTCAGTGCAGCCTGAGTTTCAAATACTCCAAATATCACCGCTAATATCGGCACTAAAATCGCAGTTACCGTGACATGCAATGCTTCGGTTAACCATAGCACAGCGATAAACGCTAAAATGCTCAATCCAAGGACGACATTAGGGGCAAAAGGTAAGGTATTCAGTAGGATAAAAAACAGGGCAATATCCGCTAACACAATCAAGCTGTTGCGGTTGAATAACCATTCTCGGGTATTGTTGGGCAATGGGACATTCTCGTTTCGATTCATTATTATTTTTCCTTATCGGGCCAAACGGCAGCCAATATGATCCCATAGATTCAAACGAGAGGATAATTATTATTGCGAAATTGTTAACCTTATCAAAACTATGGGCAACAATTTAACAGCTTGAAATGAATGCGCTTCTCAGCACGAAAATCATTAACAAAGTTTGCACAACAAAGCGTGACTTAAACAAAGGTTCCCCCTTAGCAAAAGAGAGATTTTATGGATTGGCTATTCTCGCTCTTGCTTATCTATGAAAGAATGAAAACTCTCTCCATTGGAAGGTCCATCATGCAAGCGCTCATCACCCAACTGCAATTTTCAGCCTCCATTACCGGCCCGATTTGTTTAATGTTACTGTTGGGGGTATTACTCAAGCGTGTGCAGTTGATTAACGATAATTTTATTGATGTTGCCTCAAAACTGGTTTTTCAAGTCACACTCCCGGCGATGCTTTTTCTCAGTATTGTCGGAGCCGAGCATGACTTCTCTTCCAGTCTGTCCTTGATTGTTTTTGGGCTCATTGCCAATTTTATTTTTTTCTTGTTTACCTGCTGGATGACTCAGCGACAATTTCATCATCCTCAAGATCAAGGCGTGATCATTCAAGGCGGCTTTCGAGCCAATACCGCAATCATAGGCTTGGCATACGTCGCGAATTTATACGGCAATAGTGGCGTCGCATTAGCCGCAATTTATGTCGCAACAACCACTGTCTTATATAATATTCAAGCGGTGATCGCCTTAACACCAAAAGGCGAAGCTCAAGGCACAAAAGCACTCACAACGATACTCAAAACATTGACGAAGAACCCGTTGATTATCGCTATCCTACTTGGGGTGTTGTGTTATGCGATAGCGCTACCGATCCCTACTATGATCAGCGAAGCAGGACACTATTTTGCCAACATGACTCTGCCTCTTGCTTTGCTCTGCACCGGTGGCTCACTGAATATCCAATCACTAAAAAATGATTCCCGATCGACTTGGTTTGCGACTCGCTACAAACTGCTTTGGTCACCGCTGTTGATCACCAGCGCTGCATTATGGTTTGGCTTTCGGGGTATGGATGTCGGGATTATTCTATTAATGACTGGAGCACCAACCGCTGCCGCAAGCTATGTCATGGCGAGAGCGATGGGAGGAAATGCACCACTCGCTGCAAACATTATCGCCTTAACGACGGTGTTTTCTTTTATCAGTTGTACCTTAGGGATTTTCTTACTCTCAAGCTTGGCGCTTATTTGATGAACGTAATGTAAGGATGTTGAATGAGGCGGATTTTTTGCGAACTGCCTCTCAATTGCAATTTGCAAATGCAATTATGAAACACGACGCTATAAAACTGCGAAAATCAGCCGATTTTGCTGGTTTTGTCACCAAAAAATATTGGCACGGTAATTGTATTGTAATAAGTGACCCTTTTAAGCCGAGGGTCACCTAGCCAACTGACGTTGTTAGTGAATATTTTGTTCACAAATAGATAGCCAGCCGCCCAATTGCGACTGGCTTTTTTTTTTGCTAATTCAGTTTGTAAAATAACGTCGCTAACGGTGGAATACGTAACCGCAGTGATTGTGCTAACCCTTCGCTCGGCACACGATCGCTGTTGACGACCGATAAAACGTCAAAACCACTCCCGCCATATCGCTTTTCATCCGTATTCAAGAGCAATTGATAAGTGGCCGAGACAGGGACACCTAAACGAAACGCTTCGTGCGGTACTGGCGTAAAATTGGTGATCACCAACACGCGCTCACCTGCACTATTGATCCGCTCATGAGCGATAATGCTCGCATCAGCCGCATCTTGTAGACGCCATTCAAACCCTTGAGGATCACAATCCAGTTCGTGCAGCGCGCTGTGTGTACGATACAAGTGGTTCAAATCGCGGACTAAGTTTTGTACCCCTTTATGACGCTCAAACTCCAACAAAAAC
This sequence comes from Vibrio metschnikovii CIP 69.14, assembly GCF_000176155.1. Taxonomy (GTDB): domain Bacteria; phylum Pseudomonadota; class Gammaproteobacteria; order Enterobacterales; family Vibrionaceae; genus Vibrio; species Vibrio metschnikovii. The sequence goes on from NZ_ACZO01000007.1 coordinate 472,517, forward strand.
CATTGCAGTTGATCATCGTGGTTCCACTCCCCCGTTTGTGCGAATTCAGCGCCCATAAAGTTAAGTTTCTTACCTGGTTGACCATACATGTAACCCAAATAGGCACGCATATTCGCAGTTTGCTGCCATTCATCACCGGGCATTTTGTAAATCAATGACTGCTTACCGTACACCACTTCATCGTGTGACAGCGATAAGACATAGTTTTCACTAAAGGCATAAATTAATGGGAAGGTTAAAGTGTTGTGATGATATTTACGATGCACCGGATCTTCTTTGATATAAGAAAGGCTATCGTGCATCCACCCCATATTCCACTTAAAGCCAAAGCCTAACCCCCCAACAAAGGTTGGGGCAGAAACGCCAGGGAAAGCCGTTGACTCTTCAGCAATGGTCATGGCATTAGGGAAATGCTTATACACTTCTTCATTCATCCATTTCAACATCGCAATCGCGTCGTAATTTTCACGTCCCCCATCAACGTTCGGGATCCATTGATCATGGCTACGCGAGTAATCGAGATAAAGCATAGAAGCAACAGCATCGACTCGTATGCCATCAATATGGAACATCTCAAACCAATAGAGCGCGTTAGACACTAAGAAGCGGCGCACATGTTCACGGCCTAAATCATAAATATAGGAATTCCAATCTTGATGCCAGCCACGGCGAGGATCAGGATCGTGATACAGCGGCGTACCATCAAAATTCGCTAACCCATGGGAATCGGATGGAAAATGGGCAGGAACCCAGTCTAGCACCACTCCAATTTGCGCCTGATGGCACTGATCGACAAAATATTTAAAATCATCCGGCGTGCCATAACGACTGGTTGGAGCGAATAACCCTATCGGCTGATATCCCCAAGACCCATAAAAGGGATGCTCAGAAACTGGCATTAACTCTACGTGGGTATAGCCCATATCCACCAGATAAGGTACTAGCTGATCAGCCAATTCACGATAAGTTAAAAAGCGCCCATCTTCACCGCGCTTCCAAGACCCCGGATGCAACTCGTAAAAAGACAGTGCTTGTTTGCGCTTTTCGGAAATGGGGCGCTGTTGCCATTGAGTATCTTGCCATTGATAGCGGCGATGATCGTAAGTCACGGAAGCTAAAGAAGGATACTGCTCAGCATAGCAACCCCATGGATCGGCCTTATGAGGTAAGCCTTCCCCATGAGGACCTTTCAGTTCGAATTTGTATTGTGTTCCTTCGGGTAAATTAGGAATAAATAATCCCCAGATACCATAATCAAGGCGTTGCATCGGATGGCGACGCCCATCCCAGTGGTTAAAAGCACCGATTAAACTGCAAGCTGAAGCATGAGGCGCATAGACTAAAAAACGAGTGCCGCTGATCTGATGTCCATCACGCTCTAAGGTAACAAATTGTGCTCCCATATGATGGTACATCTGCTTGGGCGTATGCAGCTGTTCAAATTCAGCATATAAGGAATGATATTGGTAAGGGTCATCAATGATTTGCTCTGTGCCGGCCCAATCGACCGCCAGCTGGTAATGGGTAAACCGCAGATCATGATCGGATTTAAGAATAAACCCATCGAACTCATCACGCTCTAAGGCGATTCTTGGTTGCCCTTCTAAGAGCAGCTCAACCTTATCTGCATTAGGAAGCCATACCCGCAGTGCCCCTTGCTCTTGTGGAAGATAAGGGCCAAGAAAGGCAAAGGGATCGGCACACGCAGCATGCAATAATTGTTGATAGGTCTGCTGTAACTTAACGATTTTTTTCAGCGGTTTCTTTTTTACGGGGTTCAATATACTTACTCCTAACCAAGACTCTCAAAAGGAAAAATGCCCGCTAAGTGCGGGCTTGCTAGCATGGCATCCATGACCTTGAGTTTGACAGATCCGATTTGTGCTGTAGTAGACACTCGGAATTTATTCGATCATTTAGCCTGATACATCTTAACTAACCCTGTAAAAACATGGAGTGACCTAGCGTTTATTTCTTAACCTTAACTCAAAAAGATGCCGTATTATCGACAGAAACGGCACAGTGATGAGTGAACAACGCCAGTATCATCGCCGCCCAAAGGCGGCTACTCCGGTTTATTATTGGCTCGCTTTCGCGCGAATCTGGGTCAATTTAGTCGCAATACGATTAACATCGTCGCGGGCAAAAATCTCATCTAAGTTCATCGATAGCTTACGACGCCAGTTAGGATACTCATTTACGGTACCTGGAATATTGACGGGCTTATCCATTTCCAGCCAATCTTCTAACTGAACGCTGAGTAACGCGGAAGAACCCGCCGCAACGTGCAGTTGCAATGCTTCACTTAAGTAAGAGTCCATAGGAACTAACTGAGCATCACGTCCAATGCTTGCTGGTAAGTAACCGTGCCAATCAACCGAATTCAGTATGCCTTGCTTACATTTCAAACGATCCGTAAACAGCTCTTGCAGTTGCGCTTCATCAGGATACAAACCAATCTCGCGGCCCATTTTTAAGTCATCACAGTGCCAAAAACCACGTAACGTTGGCATATCATGAGTACATAATGCCGCCATCGATTGCTCTGCATAATGAGTCGGAGAAATAAACCCACCGTCTTCTTTTGACGTTTCAAAGAAAAAGACTTTGTAAGAGTGCACCCCTGCATCGCGCAGCAATGCGACGATTTCATCAGGAACGGTACCTAAATCTTCACCGATCACACTACACTGGTGACGGTGTGATTCGAGCGCCAAAATAGCCAACATATCTTTAACTGGATAGTAAATGTAAGCACCTTGAGTGGCATTTTCACCTTTCGGGATCCACCACAAACGCAATAAACCAAGCACATGATCAATCCGTAACGCACCACAATGTTTCATGTTGGCACGGAGCAACTTGATGTAAGCATCGTAAGCCGTGGCGTGTAAGGTTTGTGGATTAAGTGGCGGTAAGCCCCAATTTTGCCCCAAAGGACCTAGCACATCCGGTGGCGCGCCAATACTGGCATCCAAAACTAAGCTGCCGTTATCTGCCCACGTTTCAGCGCCAGAGTCAGCGACTCCCACGGCGAGATCGCGATATAAACCAACCGCCATGCCTTTTTCATCAGCTAATGCTTGTACTTCATTAATTTGTGTATCGGCGACCCATTGCAAATACATATAAAGATGAACACGCTCACGATGTTCTTCAATGTACTTTTGCACCGCCGCATTATCAAAGTGACGGTATTTTTCAGGGAAAACTGGCCACCCCCACACTTGGCTATCTTGTGCATGCAAATCCGTGTGCAGTGCATCGAACGCGGCTTGGTGAACAAGACTTTCGCCACCTTGCTCGACAAAAGCTAAGAAGGCACGCGCGCGATCGGTATTATTATCCAAATGGCGGCGCTTAAACTCATTAAACAGTAACGGCAAGACACTCATTTTAAGCTCTGCCACTTCGGTATAATTAACCCAGTGAGTTTCACGAACTTTTTGTAAACGTTGCTGAAAATCCTGACTACCGACTTGTTGCTGAGCTTCGGCACTGAGTGCAAACTCAGGTACCGAGCTAACATCGATATACAGGATATTTAGCCAGCGACGTGAAGAAGGGCTATAAGGGCTGGCCCCTTCAGGGTTAGCAGGAAATAGCGAATGAATCGGGTTTAAACCCACAAAATCACCGCCACGCGAAGCGATATCAGCCACTAGCTGCTTGAGATCGCCAAAATCGCCCATCCCCCAGTTGTGTTGGGTACGTAAGGTGTAGAGCTGAATGCTTGGTCCCCACAGTTTTTTACCTTGAACCAAAGCAGGTTGCTTAAAACACGCTCGCGGCGTGATGATCAGCGTCATCGTATACGGTGCTTTGCGCCGCTTACGAGTAACCAATAACGTATGATATCCCCACGCCAAACCGCTTGGCAACGCAAACACTAAAGGGCCACCCTCTGCACGTTCATCACGAACAATTTGTGATTGAAGATAGCCTTCAAGTACTTCTCCCTGCTCGGTTTCTATCCGCCAATTAAATTCACTTTCCCGAGCGCTGACACCTAGGTACAGTGGAACTTCAACCGCATCCCCTTCTGAGATCACCAACACAGGATCCAAGACATCTTTTTTATGTTTTTTCTGAGCTGACGCTAATAACGTTTGATCATTGGTTGTATCGTACCCCAAAGACGCCAAAAGACGACGAATAGTGTCGTCTGAAACGGTGGCCTCGTCTCCCCAAGCGCTGACATAGCTATCGGCAATTCTTGCCATCTCTGCGACTTGTTTTAATGCATTATGTTCTTTCATCGCTTTCTCCGAAGGGACTGCTTACCCCTCAAAAATCATGTAGGGTGTATAAGAAAAGAGTTATCCAGCCAAGGGTTTCCTTGGCCGGATAGTCGGTTAATTAGCGTTTAACCGCTTTTAATTTCCAAATGTTATTCACGTAATCTCGAATACTACGGTCTGAGCTGAATTTACCCACCAGCGCGGTATTCAAAATGGCTTTTTTCGCCCAGCCAGCTTGATCACGATATTGCTTGTCCATCGCTTCATGAGCTTGAATGTAAGAAGCAAAATCGGCCAGTACGAGGTAAGGGTCTCCGCCATCCAGTAAACTGTCATAAGTCGCGCGCAGCTGTCCCGGAGCACCTGGTGTAAACTCATCGCCCAGCAGTAAATCCATTGACGCTTTCAACAGTGGATCGGCTTGATAATAATCGTAAGGGTTGTAGCCGCGTGCTTTCAACGATTCAACGCCATCAACATCCAAACCAAAGATGTAGATATTCTCATCACCAACTTCTTCACGAATTTCTACGTTTGCGCCATCCATCGTACCGATGGTTAACGCACCATTCAGTGCCATTTTCATATTACCGGTACCTGATGCCTCTTTACCTGCGGTAGAGATTTGCTCAGACACATCGGCTGCCGGAATAATGATTTCCGCCATGCTGACACGATAATCAGGAATAAATACCACTTTAAGTTTGTGATTCACACGAGGATCGTTATTCACTTTCTCCGCAATCTTGTTCAGCGCATAAATAATTTCTTTAGCAAGGTGATAACCCGGCGCCGCTTTCGCAGCAAAGAACACCACGCGTGGCTGCATATCAAATTTTGGATCGTTCAATAAGCGATGATAGAGCGAAAGAATGTGCAACATATTCAGATGCTGACGTTTGTATTCGTGTAAACGTTTGATCTGGACATCAAAGATAGCGTTGGTATCAAGCTCAATACCCATATTGTCGCTTACCCAGTCAGCCAAACGTTGTTTATTGGCTTTCTTAACGGCCATAAACTGCTTTTGAAACGCTTTATCATCAGCATACTTGGCAATCTCTTTAAGCTGTTCTAAATCCGCAGGCCATTGGTCACCAATCTTCTCGGTGATCAATGCGGTTAATCCTGGGTTACAGAATTTTAACCAGCGGCGAGGGGTCACCCCATTTGTCACGTTTTGGATCTTACCAGGGTAAAGCTCAACGAATTCGGGAAACAGATCCCGTTGCACTAACGCAGAGTGTAAGGCAGCAACACCATTGACGGCATACGACCCGACAACACACAAGTTAGCCATACGCACCATGCGGTGGAAACCTTCTTGAATGATCGATAATTTTTGCTGTTTGGTTACATCACCAGGCCATTTAGCACGAACGTCTTGTAAGAAGCGATGGTTGATCTCGTAAATGATCTCCATATGACGAGGTAACAAGCGTTGGATTAACGATTCACTCCACGTTTCTAAGGCTTCTGGTAATAACGTATGGTTAGTGTAAGCAAACGTTTTTGAACTGATTTCCCACGCCGCTTCCCAAGTCAAATCATGCTCATCAATGAAAATGCGCATTAATTCAGGAATGGCGATGGTTGGATGGGTATCATTTAACTGAATGGTTTCATATTTTGGTAAGTCTTGTAGCGAGAAACCAGCCGCTTGATGACGACGCAAAATATCACGCACTGAAGCCGCACTGTGGAAATATTGCTGCATCAAACGTAGCGTTTTGCCTTTTTCGTGGTTGTCATTAGGATAAAGTACTTTGGTGATATTACCCGCATCAATCAGCGCGTGCTGCGCTTCAAAATAGTTACCATTATTAAAGCTCTCTAATGAGAACGGTGCAATGGCACGACATTCCCAAAGACGCAACGGGTAAACGGTTTCACTCTGGTAGCCCACAATAGGCAGATCCCACGGCATCGCTTGTACCAACATGCCCGGTACCCAGCGGCGCTTCTCTTTACCTTGATCGTGGTAGACTTCGACATGACCATAAAAGCCAATTTCTTGTTTAATGTCAGGACGAGCGACTTCCCATGGATAGCCTTCAATTCCACACCAAGCATCCGGCGCTTCTTTTTGATGTCCATCCTCAAACGATTGTTTAAACAAACCGTACTCATAATGCAAACCATAGCCGACGGTTGGATACTCTTGCGCAGCACACGAGTCCATAAAACAAGCGGCTAAACGACCTAAACCGCCATTACCTAATGACGGATCGCGTTCTTCTTCTAGTAAATCCGTCAGGTTCTGTCCAAGTTCACTCATTGCTTGGCCAACCTGCTCATACAAGCCCATGCTGATCAGGTTATTGCCTGTTAGTCGCCCAATTAAGAATTCAAGTGAAAGGTAGTTAACACTTTTCGCGTTAACAATTCGTGGGTCTTGCTCTGTTTCAAGTAGATCAAACGTGGTCAATTCCGCTAGCGCTTGACCCATTGCTAAATACCATACTCGGCTAGAAGCATGTTCAATCGTCGTCGCATAGGTCGCGGTAAGGTGGCGTTTCACGTTTGCTTGAAATAATGCTTTATCAAAAGTTTTCTGTTGCGTAGGTTTCATTGAGAAATCTCACTTTTCGGTTTTAATCCATCTGTGGTCTATCGTGCATTGCCTCTTTCCGCAAAACATCCTCCCACTGAAATGGCAAATTAGGATGAGAAGCAAGGGCGTAGATGCAGCGATAGCCTCGTAGAGGTGATCTGTCTCTCATCGATCAAACAGAGAAACAAACGATGAGTGATAACGATCACAGCAACGCGTTTAGTGAGCATAGTGGTCTCTTTTTACAAAACCCGGACAGCTAGATAAACATTTACTCAAAATGCAACAATGATCACATGACATTATTTTCTGTTGCTTAATTTGCAGCGTATCTCGTGTGCAAGAGATAAATATCAGGGTTATTCACCTCACCAATAAGTGACAAGCATCACATAATAGGGGCGTAGTTAGTGAAGAACTGTGAATTTGGCAAGAAAGTCGTCTGGGATCAATAACAGTCTGCGGCAAGTTCCAGTAACATCCCTGTCATTAACGATGACGGGACAAATATCATGTGGATTCCATCGAAATTAACTCGCCCAGGACGGCTACACAACGCTATTGTCCGTCCGCGCGTTTTAGAACTCCTGCAAAAGGCCCCTTGTTATAAGTTGGTCCTTTTCCGCTCTCCAGCGGGTTATGGCAAAACCACCATGGCCGCTCAATGGCTTGCCGATAAACCGAATGTCGGCTGGTACAGTATTGATGAAAGTGATAATGATCCTTTTCGCTTCATGAATTACTTACTGCAAGCGATGAATAAAGCGACTCAACAAAGCTGCCCTAATGCGCAAAAATTGGCAGAACGACGCCAATTTTCATCGCCCCACTCACTGTTTAGCGAAGTTTTTGCTGAGATTTCTCAGTTTGATCAAGAATGCTTTGTCGTGTTGGATGATTATCATCTGATCAGTGATGATGAGATTCACGAAGCGATGCGCTTTTTCCTGAAACATATGCCAGATAATCTCACCCTAGTCGTCACCAGCCGCATGACACCGCCGCTGGGCACAGCGAATCTGCGTGTACGTGATTTAATGATAGAGATAGGTAATGAGTTGCTGGCGTTTGATACCGAAGAGACCACGCGTTTTTTCAACCAGCGTGTCGTGGAAGGTATTGATGACGTCACCGCCCTCAACCTGCGTAATTATGTTGAAGGTTGGCCTTCAGCATTACAACTTATCGCCTTACAAGCACAACATCAAAAGCGCACCTTAGCCCAGTCGGTTGAATCGGTCGCTCATTTTAACCATGCCCATTTATGGGATTACTTAGTTGAAGAAGTGTTTGATTTACTGGATAAAGAAACACGCCACTTTCTGATGCAGTGCTCGGTATTGGATCACTTTAACGACAGCTTAGTCAGCGCCTTAACACAACGAGACGATGCCCTAAGTATGATTGAATCACTCAATCGGTATGGTCTGTTTATCTATCCATTAGAAGGTGATCACAACTGGTATCGCTTTCATAATTTATTTGCTGAATTTCTTGCCCATCAACGCATGGCACGGATCCCTCAGCAAGAGCAAGAATTACATCGCTCCGCCGCGCGCGCCTGGCTTGAAGCCTCTACCCCACATCAAGCTTTACGTCATGCTAACTTAGCGCAGGATACCGATCTTTTAGCGAGTATTTTGACTCAACATGGTTGGAAAATGTTCAACCAAGGTGAGCTTAATGTCCTTGAGTCGGCAATTAATCTCCTCGCGCCACAACAGCTTTATAAAGAACCCAAACTCTGTTTACTGCAAGCTTGGTTGGCACAAAGCCAACATCGCTACGATACCGTAGGCGCGATGCTTGAACAGGCAGAAAAAGAGATGCAAGCGCTGAACGTCGAACTCAGTAGTAAACAGCAAGGTGAGTTTAATGCGCTATTGGCTCAAGTCGCGATCAACAAAAATGAGCCCGAGAAAGCCTTAACCCTCGCTGAACTGGCATTAAGCCAATTAGACAGCACCGTGTATCGAAGCCGCATTGTTGCCACATCGGTTGTTGGAGAAGTGAACCACGTTCTTGGTCACCTCAGTCGTGCGCTATCAATGATGCAACAAACCGAAAAACTGGCACGGCAATATCAAGTCTACCATCAAGCGCTCTGGGCCTTATTGCAACAGAGCGAAATCTTAATTGCTCAGGGCTACGTGCAAGCGGCTTTCGAAGTGCAAGATAACGCCTTCAAGCTGGTGGAGGAGCAGCATTTACACCAAGTTCCCTTACATGAGTTTTTACTGCGTATTCGCGCCCAAATTCTCTGGTGTTGGAATCGTTTAGATGAAGCAGAAGAGTGTGCCCACAAGGGGTTAGAAGTGCTTGGTCAACATTCACCGAGTCAACATTTACACAGTTATTCAATGTTGGCACGTATCGCGGTTGGCCGTGGAGAACTGGATAAAGCCGGGCGTTATATCGAGCAAGTCCATCACCTGATCAAACAATCACAGTATCATGTCGACTGGACGGCGAACGCCTCATTATCGTTATTATTGTATTGGCAAGCTCGTGGGGATAAAACCGCGATAGAACATTGGTTGACCACTACCCATCGACCAGAAAAAGCTTATAACCATTTTTTCCAACTGCAATGGCGCAATATTGCTCGCGCACAAATTTGCCTCGAACAGTATCCGGAAGCGAAACAAACCTTAGCATTTTTACAACAGCAAGCGAGTGAGTACCAACTACTGACCGACTTAAATCGCAACTTAATTGTTGAAGCCACGCTCGCCGCGCTCGGCAATGATGATGAACTCGCTCGTGATAAGCTCAAAGAGGCTCTACGCCTCACCAATCAAACGGGCATGGTGGGTAATTTCCTGATCGATGGACAAAAAATTGGCCATTTACTGGAAAAAATGGTTCACCGCGGAGAATTAGGGGATTTAGAGCGCCATCGCGCCCAGCTATTGATTAAGGAGATATCAACCTCTCAGCGCAGTCGCTCCATTCATTTTGATGAAGAATTTGTCGAAAAGCTGATTAACCATCCCAATATCCCTGAGCTGGTTAGAACCAGTCCGCTCACTCAACGTGAGTGGCAAGTGCTTGGGTTAATTTATTCAGGCTTTAGTAATGAGCAGATTGCTCAAGAGCTTGATGTGGCAGGGACGACCATCAAAACGCATATTCGTAACCTGTATCAAAAACTGAATATCGCCAACCGTAAAGAAGCGATGCATACCGCAGAAAACTTATTACAGTTAATGGGATATTAAAATATCTCGAACCTCGGCCTACTGATTGGATTATAACAAGTAGGCCGACCGTCGATTAAAATGGTTTAGGCGCAAAACCAGTCATCACTTCGACCCGTAAGGCTTTACCAATTTTGGTGGTAGGATGAACAATAACCAGCCCTTTAACGGATTTTTTCAGTTTCCCTAAATCGGCCTGCTCTTCTTTAGTCAACTCACGATAAAACGGCATATCCGCCAGCATTTTGCGCTCTTTGTTTAGCTCATACTCTGCTTTGTTCTTCAAACTATTAATTTGTTTGGTCAACTGATCAACTTCATCCGTAAACTTACTCACCATAGCGCTATCACCGCGAGTCTTGGCCGATTCTAACTTATGAGAACAAGTATCAAGGCGGCTGTGTAATTTTTGCAGATCGTTTTTTAAACTCATGGGGCTTAAGGCTCTTACCGATAAATGGGCACGGATTATAGCATAGGAGAGGCAGAGTGTTGAAATACAAAAACATCGATTCTTGCTCTTGGATTTCTCTCACCATATAGCGCTGTGAACATCAGATGACCACAAAGTCCAGCTTCTTGAGCAAGTGATATCGAGTCACCGCTCTTTGATAACCATAAAAATGTGACATAAAACCGATTAATCTTTCATTCATCGTTTAATAACTGCACTAGTATTATGGTAATAGTCTGCATCGTTGATAATGCTATCGATAAAATAAAAATATCATTCTCACACCACGAGATGATCAAGCAGGCAAACGGTATCAGTTGGTTTGAACTTAATAATCATGAAAGATGGAAAACACCATGAATATAACCATACGCCAGCGTCTCTACATTTTGTCGATTGTGCCTTTATTACTGATCGCCCTGAGTATGATCTACTCAACCTTCGCAGAAACGCGCAGTTTGACTCAAGAGCAGATGAATAACACTCGCCTTGCGATGATGGAGATGAAAAAAACCGAGCTGAAATCTTATTTGGAGATTTCGCGTACCGCAATCGAGCCATTACTGCGTCGTCAAGCGCCTTTAGAAGAGGCACTGACGATTTTGCGAGAGATTCGCTTTGGACTTGATGGTTATATTTTTGGTTATGACAGTAAAGGGACTCGCCTTCTCCTTGGTCAGAGTAAAGCGGGACTAGGCGATAACTTTATCAATATGACCGATGCCCAAGGTAACTTTTTAATCCGAGATATCATTAATAACGCGAGGAAAGATGAATTTTCCATCTACTATTTTCCAAAGCCCGGGGAATCCATTCCTTTACCTAAACTCAGCTACTCGATTTATATTCCTCAATGGGATTTAACCATAGGTACTGGGTTTTATACCGATGATGTCGATGCAGAAATTGCTGCCATGGAAAAACGAGCTCAGCAACAACTGACTCAAAGCCTTTGGACATTAACGACGATTGCCACTGTTATTGTCATTATTGTCGGAGTCATGGCGCTGTTCTTAAACCGCAGCATTATGCGCCCACTGGATATGCTGGATGACTCGATTCGCTCTTTTGCCAGTGGCGATGCCGATCTCACCGCTCGGATGGAAAGCTTCACCATTCCAGAGTTTGCCCGCCTAAGCAGTAATTTCAATGCTTTTGTGGCCAGCCTGCAAGGGATCATCCAACGCGTCCATCAACTTGGACAACAAGTGGTTGCAGAAACCGATACCATGACGCAACGCGCTGCTCAAGTAGATATTATTGCTACAGGGCAGCGCGAAGAGACCGAGCAAGTCGCCACCGCGATGACAGAAATGACAACGACCGCTCAAGAGATCTCGAATAATGCTAATCAAGCAGCCAATTCGGCCAAACAAGCGGAAGATAATGCTCAAGAAGCGCATAAAATTGTTGAATCTGCGGCTCGTTCGGTAGAAGCCTTAGCCAAAGAGGTCGCCGAAGCCAGTACCGTGATTTCTAAACTCGAAGGCGATGTCAAAAATATTTCCAGCTCTTTAGTGGTTATTCAAGATATTGCTGAACAAACCAATTTACTGGCATTGAACGCCGCGATTGAAGCCGCACGAGCTGGCGATCAAGGCAGAGGCTTTGCGGTGGTCGCCGATGAAGTACGCAAATTGGCCAGCCGTACCCAAGACAGTACGGAAGACATCCATAACATGATTCAGCAGTTAAAGTCTGCTTCAGACAACGCCGTGAAAGCGATGGACTCCAGTCAACACCGCAGCACATCGACGGTCAAAGAAGCCAGCGAAGCAGCAAAAGCGCTGGAAAGCATTCAGCAATCGATCGGTGTGATCATGGATATGAACTCATTAATTGCCACCGCGACTGAAGAACAAAGTATTGTTGGCCAAGAAATATCCGAACGGATTGTGGTCATTTCTGACCAAAGTAGTCAGTCTGCCGATCTGGCTAATGAAAACAAAGCCAGTAGCCAAGATCTTAATGGCCGTGCGCATGAGCTGTATAACTTGGTCGGGCGCTTTAAAGTTTAAGGTGTTTACAGTGTAAATTACTGACTCTGATCATCACTGAGTCACTGGCCATCACCGATAACCAAACGGCTGAGCGTTGCAGATAAGCAGCCGCCCTAATCACTTCGTTTGTCGAAGTGATTAGGGCTAGAAACCTCCGTTAAGACGGCTCCAATTAAGAGTAAAAGTCGTCTATTAATAATAAAATTATTATCACAGCGTCGAGTAGATAATGGAACGATAAATATACCCAAACAACTTGGAGTTGCAGGTAGACGGCAAGTTAGTGAGTCCCCATGAGCATAGACAGGCTATGGGGGTGAACGAACATAGCCAACCCCCCTGCTGCTTCAACTAGGAAGGGTATAGCGAATAACATGTTTACTCTCTGAACCTCAGAGGTGACTGATTTCGAACAATGGCTCAATAGATACCCGATAGACAGGGAAAATCATCCAATGAAAACGCTTTGGGAGTGATAGTGTGCAACATTCCGTACTCATCGTTGAAGACAGTCGAGCTTATCGAAATTACTTAACTGCCCTTCTTTCAAAACTAGAAGTAGATCTGATGATTGCCGATGACTACCAATCGGCACGTCGTTTACTCGATGCTCCAGAGTCGACCAATATACTCTGTGCGGTATTAGATTACTGTTTACCCGATGCGCAAGATGGAGAAATCGTCGATCTGCTGATTGAAAAAAACATCCCTAGCATTGTTCTCACTGCTCATGTAAATGAAGACATTCGTCAACGACTCGTCAACAAAGGGATACTCGATTACATCCTTAAAGACAGCGTTGCATCTGTCGCGTATTTAGCGCCACTCATTGATCGCTTGATTAACAACTTAACCCATACCGCTTTAGTGGTTGATGATTCGGTGATGGTACGGCGTCATATGTGTCAATTATTACAGCGTTGTTATATTCATTGTTTAGAAGCCGAGAATGGTCAACAAGGCTTAGAAATACTGAAACAGCATCCACAAATCACGCTCGTGATTGTCGATCATGATATGCCGATTAAAAATGGCGTCACCATGATCCAAGAAACTCTAGCCTTGTACCCACGCCATAAATTTATGCTGCTTGGGGTTTCGGCAAGTAATGATCGCTCTATTACCTCACAATTTCTTAAAGCCGGAGCAAATGATTTTCTGCATAAACCCTTTAATCAAGATGAGTTCTATTGTCGGGTGAATAATTTATTAAATTTAAAGGATTCTAACGATCGGATGTTCTATCTGGCCAATAAAGATGTGTTAACTGGATTGTGGAATCGACGCTTCTTTTTTGACCATATTTATACAACGAAAAACCTGATCAGTATTGCGATGCTAGACCTGGATCATTTTAAAAAAGTGAATGACTTATACGGTCATGCCATGGGAGATCAAGTCCTACAATCTGTTGCTCAATGTATGCAAGACATTTTTAATCATGAAGATAACGAACTGGTAGCACGTTTTGGTGGTGAAGAATTTTGTCTCTATTCTAAACAAGCGTTTCCGATAGTCATTGAGAAGCTCGAACAACTCATCAAGCAGGTCGCGAGTTTATCCTTTAGCCATAATCAACACACCTTCTCAGTCACGATCAGTGTTGGGCTATTTTGTGGCTATCAAGATATTTCCACCTTGGTGAATCGAGCAGATGACATGTTGTATGAAGCCAAGCGACGAGGAAGAAATCAATTGATCTACAAGCCGCCTCACTTAACAACCTAAGAGAGTCACGGTGACAATCAAGCATGGTCAAGGTTAACGTTAAGATAACCTTCTCAGCTTATGGTTTAAAAACAAGTTAAATCCATAAGCTAAACATTAAAGAAATAAAGCTCTTTCTTCTCTGCACTCATATTCACCCATTTCAAAGGCACGACAAACCCAAGGGCGCAATTCATAGATAGTACACATAAAAGTTTCACGATCGAGCGCCGAGCACCATCCGTCATCCAAACGACGCATCGTTTCTCCGCCCCATCGATCAACCGCGACGTGCTGCTTAGGAACCCCTGTGTCACTAATGAGCATGACTTCTAATCGGCAGCAACAAGCCTGACAAGTGGAACAGGTAATTGGCGAAGATCGATCAGGATTGAGTTCGGTATGGATAGGAATTGATTTAGTCATAAAGGTCAATAATAAAGGCGATGAGCGCATCATACGCCAACTCGGTCAAGATAGCGAAAACCCTCTATCTGTTTTAGGATAAAACGTTAAGACTCAGCCTAACGTCTGTAGAATGGACAGAACGTGATTACCATGGCAAGCGCTCTCCGTTATAAGCCAAAAACTGTCCTGTTTGCTGCAAATTCGCTTGAATGATTAACTCAACCAGATGCTGTGCAGCCTGCTCTGGCGTTAATAACTTATCGGCGGGTACGTTGGCTTGAAAAGGCTTAGACAGCGGCGTATCGGTGGTCCCTGGATGTAGCGCCAAGACGACACCTCGTTTAATCGTGCGCTGCCACTCAATAGAGAGGGTTTTCAGCAGCATATTCAGTGCGGCTTTAGAGGCCCGATAGCTGTACCATCCGCCAAGACGGTTATCACTAATACTGCCCACTTTGGCAGAAATAGTCACAAACTTAGCAGCATCACTGGCTTTCATCAGCGGCGAAAAATACTTGGCCAATAACAGCGTAGGCAAGGTGTTAATGGTAATATTTTGCATAAAAAAATCACTATTCAATGCTTGCAAATTCTTCTCTGGACCCTGATCTTGAGCATGCAGCATACCTACCGCGTTAATTAACCAATCCAGTGTCGAAAAACGCTGACTGAATAAAGCAACGTCAGATTCTTGAGTGACATCCAACTGAGACCAAGTGACACGTTGAGAGGTGAAATCGGGGCATTGGCGATGATAAGTCGCATGAATATTCGCTTCAGGCAAGGCCAATAATAACTGCTTTACGATGGCTAAACCGATGCCACCATTTGCGCCAACCACCAAAATATCCATTATAACTCCTCCAGGTGACTCACGTAGTATTCTGCCGTCTGTAAGATATCCGCTCGCTGCTGATCCGTCATGTTGTCCCATGAACGATACAACATTCCAATACGGGGATTGACTGCTAAACGATCACGCTGCTGATGCATAAATCGCCAATAAAGGCTATTGAATGGACAGGAAGCTTTACCACTGCGGGCTTTATTATCATAGAAACAGGTCTTACAATAATCGCTCATTTTATTAATATAAGAACCGCTAGCCGCATACGGTTTAGTCCCGACGATGCCACCATCGGCAAATAAAGCCATTCCTCGTGTATTTGGCATCTCAACCCACTCAATGGCATCGACGTAAACACCTAAATACCAAGCATCGACTTCATCGGGATTGATTCCAGTTAATAAGCAGAAGTTTCCCGTCACCATCAGACGCTGAATGTGGTGTGCATAAGCAAAATCGAGTGATTGACCGATCGCTCGCTGCATACAATGCATTTTTGTTTTTGCCGTCCAAAAATAGCTAGGTAAGCGGGAGGTGGCCTGAAGTGCATTGAGCTGAGCATAGTGCGGCATGTTGGCCCAATAGATGCCACGTATGTACTCACGCCAGCCTAGGATTTGGCGAACAAAGCCTTCCACTTGGGCAAGATCGATCTGGCTCTCACGCTGATAAGCCGCAACCGCTGCATCAATCACTTCTTTAGGATGTAAGAGCTTACTGTTAAGAGCAAAGGACAATCGGCTATGATAAAGACTCCATTGCGCAGGATGTAAGTGGGTCATTGCATCTTGAAATTGGCCAAAGCGTGGTAAACACACTTGGCAAAAATGAGCAAGCAATGTCAAACTCTGCGCGCGGTTGATTGGCCAAAATAAATCCCCCTTTAGGTGCCCTATCGTTTGTACTCCATGTCGATTTAGGCGTTCAAGAACGTCCGATGGGGCATTTTTGAACAGCAAAGGTTCCGGTAACTGAGCAATATCTTGTGCTTTTAATTTATTGCGGTTACTGGCATCAAAATTCCATTGACCAGCAAGCGGTTTGCCATCTTCGATTAAAACCGTAAAACGTTGTCGCATCCGCCGATAAAAATGCTCCATCATTTTATGCTTCCCTTTGGGGAAATTTTGTTCAATCTCTTCAAACGGCAGCAAAAAGTGCTCGCTATCCACACAACCAATAACCGTATTAGCTAAACGCAAGTTTGCGAGCTGTGCGAGTAAACGGTACTCATCAGGACGCTGATACTCGAAACTCATGGCTCCAGTCTGTTGTACGTAGTGAGCGATTAATTGTGGTAGATCACTAAAATTCTGTGTCTCATCGAGGGTCAGATAAAGTACTTGATGACCTTCTTCCTGTCTCGCTTGAGCAAATTCTTGCATCGCTAAAAAAAACGCGACGACTTTTTGGATGTGATGAGTCACATAGCCCGTTTCTTGATGAAGTTCAGCAATAATGTACAGCACATCATCATCAGCTTTCTTAAACCAAGAGTGTTGAGCATTAAGCTGATCGCCTAATACTAATCGAACCGTTTTGAAATTCATGCCGTGATCAGATCCTTGATTCAGAGATGGATAGGGTTAGCTAAACCTTTACGCGAATACAGAGAATAAGAGCATTCACTGCTGTTGGATTAACCTTTTTATGATTAAAAATCGTCGTCACATCAGAATGTTACTGAATAGTTAACTATATTTTCGTTCATTTATTACTCACTTTAGTAAACAAACACTACTATCTATAGGTTGGTTAATAATAATAAATGAGGCTTATGTTATGTATTGGAAAACGCTATCAATTCGTCGCAGAATTAACTGGGTTCTATCCGTCATACTGGTGACTTGTACATTGATTGCCATGGGGCAACAGGCAATCCGCACATCAAATGATCAATTGAATGAGCTTAAGTCGCACACTCTGCCGAGTCAATTACGCGGACTCGCTTTTGAAATCAGTAATCAGCTACAACCGGCGATCACAGGATCGAATTTTCTTGCTCATCATTCAGGTTTGCTGGATTGGAGCGCGGAACAAAAATCCATTGCTAATCCCGCCGTAGCTCATCAGGCATTAGAAAATGCGATGACTCGACTCGGAGCAGACAATGCTTTTGCCGTCTTAGATAGCGCAGAAGGAAAATATATTTTTACTTATGATGGTCAGCATCGAGCCACTCGCCTTGCCGATTACCCCTTTAAAGATTTCTATCCCAACTTTCTCGGCAAAAACAAACCCATTGAATTGAACATGAACCAAGATCAAGTAGGTGGGCAATACGTTATTTTTATTAATTATCGCAGTACACAAGTCAATCCTCGAACCAATCAACCTTATGTGGTCGCCGGGTTAGGCTTCAACGTTAGTAGCTTGGTCAGTATGATCGAAAGCTTTAGGATAGGCTCTAATGGGCGAGCCATGCTGGCATCGAGCGACGGAAAAATCCAAGTCGCTCCCAAAGATTCTGTGTTAGCGAATCATACCAGCGGGCAACTGCAACAAGCCATTAGTGCGGGTAAAACCGCTCCCATTATTACTGAACTTACCGTCAACCAAGACGCTTATTTAATTGGATCTTATTGGTTAGCAGATTTAGACCGTTTTGTGGTTGTTGAAATACCCAAATCTCAAATTACCTCACCAATCATGGCTCAATTTATTCAATCGCTCCTGTTTACATTAATTTTTATCGCCGTTGCCTTAGTGATCATGCACTTTGTCGTTACGGCGTTAACTAAACCGATTCAACAACTAAGCAGTGAGATTGATCATATTGCCCAGCATCTTGATTTAAACCACAAAGTGAATATTTTTGATGGTGCAGAGGTAGCGAATTTATCGCAGAAAATTAACCTCTTTATTGAGCGGTTCAGAGATTCATTAAGTTCTGTTAATCAAACTGTAGCGGAATCGCAAGTGGCATTTTTACAATTGAAACATAACGCTAAAGAAACCAATCAAGCCACCGAGGAACAGCGTAGTGCTTTAGGAACCATTTCTCAGGCCAGTCAACATATTACCGAACGAACCGAAGAAGCGACACGACTCGCTAGCCATGCAGGCGAGCTTTCCGCGCAAGGCAATAGCTCATTACAAAATGCCCTCTCTGCGATGCACAGCAGCCTTACCCATATAGAACAACTCGGTTCGAATATGGCAACCAGCCAGCAGAGTCTGCAACAGCTTAACAACCATATTGAAAATATTCTTCGCGTTCTCGAAGTGATTAGCTCTATTTCCGAGCAAACCAACTTGTTAGCGTTAAACGCGGCGATAGAAGCCGCAAGGGCTGGAGAACATGGTCGAGGATTTGCGGTCGTTGCTGATGAAGTGCGTTCGCTTTCCCAACGCACTAGTGAGTCTACCACCGAGATCCAAGACATCATCAATAAGCTTCGATCGGCGTCGAATTCAGTGACCACACAAATTGAAGTCGTGCATGAAAATAGCCAACACAGTTTGACCACTCATCATCAAGCAGTAAAAGATGTGCAAGCATTAAACACCACTCTACAAGCGCTCTTTTCAATGAACCAACAAATCGCTCAAGGTGCTGAAGAGCAAAGTGCAGCGGTAGTAGAAATTAATCAAAGCATAGAAAATTTAAATGAACAAAGTAGCCGCACCGAACAACTGACTCAACAAGGTGAGCATTCGGTGATCGGCGTAGAAAAACAGATGACTCATTTAGCCGCTAAAATTAATCAGTTTAAGGGAATATAACCGGTTGATTCTTGCCGAAGCTCACTCGCTACGTCTTGCGATAAAGAGACGTAGCGAGTTGTTTCTCTTCCTAGAAAATGATCTACATCGGTGTGTAACCTCGTAGCATCATGTCGTAAATCGGTTTAATCACAGATTCTTTTACCTTCCAAGCAAAGCGACTGCTTTTTAGAGGGTCAACGACTTGAAACGGTAGCGCTGTCATTGGTTGGAGAGTGAAGTCAAACTCCCACAGCATTGCATGACCCACATCTAAGATCATCGGACATGACGTGTAACCATCCCATTTCGCCATTAATGGTTTATCTTTTATTAGTGCCGTTAAGTTTTGTGTCACTACCGGAATTTGCGTTTTAACAGACGCCGCCGTCTTACCGATTGGCGTTCCTACATTATCTCCCAAGCCAAAAATATTGCTGTAACGCTTATGCTGCATCGTATATTGATCGACCTCTAGGTAGCCCTTAAATTGCTCGTTATCTGCCAATGGCGATTCTCTGATGGTTTTTATGGCCGTCATAGGCGGAGCAACATGAATAAAATCCCAATCAACGGTGTATGTCGATTGGTCCGCTAATTGGAATGTGGCCAGTTTTCTACTCGTATCGACTGAGGTTAAGGTATGCTGAAAATGTGATTCAATGCTGCGTTGCTGCCAAATCTCACGTATCCGCTGGTCAAATACTTTAACTGAGAAAAGGAAATTCTCTGCCGTAAAATAGTCAAAAACAAATTTATCTCGATGACCGGATTGGGCAACAAAGTATTCCACCAAGTTGGTCGCTTTCATTGGCGCTCCAGCACATTTCATCGCCCCCTGCGGTCGAGTAAAGACGGCTTTACCACCTTGGCTATGGGCAAATGCTTGAGCTTGTTGATGACTAGCGATTCCGGCCTGCGGGCTGTAATAAATACTCGTTATCCCGTTTTGGCCAATTTCTTGCGGATCAAACCCGTCAATTAAGTCATAACGAAGTTCAACACCCGTCGCGACAATCAAATAGTCGTAGTTCACTAACAGACCATTTTCAGTCACCACTTGATTTCGCTCAGGCCGATACTCAATCACGGAATCTTCAACCCAACGCACACTAGCATCAATAAAACGTTCATTGGGACTAATCACATCACTGACTTGTGTATAAGCACCGGCAAGTAATAACGTTTGGCCCGGCTGATACCAATGGAAACCACGTGGTTCTATCACGGTGATCGTTGCGCCGTCCAAATAATGTCCCAATTGATTGGCAATACCAATACCGGCCGCTCCCCCCCCAACAATGACAATGTTAGCTTGAGTTTTGGTTTTATTTATCTGCCGATAACCTACCCCTACCGCGCCTACCGCGCCAACCCCAACGCCTGCTTTAAGAAACGTCCTTCGTGAAATAGCCATAGTGACTCCTAGGGTGTTCTCGCTTGACAATAATTTCTTTTATCGTCTAGCGAAATCATCGATCATGATTTCAAGCTCAAACACTTAAAGTCGGCAACCAGCACAGTAATCCCAACAATGACCAATCACAAGCATGGCTAAGCAGCAGCGTTAAGTAAAATGAGCGTCTAATGATTAAGGGGTTGCGTCCTTTTATCGAAAGCGAATATAAGCAACCCCTTATAAAGGTAGTCAGTAGTTACTCTCAATACCAATGAGGATTGATTAAATTCGTAGACTCAGTCACACGCTTTCCAGTTTACAGTGTAAATTTCAATCCTCGTTTTATTGAAGGCTCAGTTTACACTGTAAATCACTCAATAACCGAGCGAGCTGCTGACGTAATACTTGCTCTGTTTGTTTACGTCCGGTATAGCCATGAATGGCTGCACACTCTGTCCAGGTACGCTGTTGAATGACTTTTTCAATCAATAAATCTTCGATCACCATTGAGGATTGAAAAGCAGAATGAATGAGGAGTTTTTCAATCCATACAGCGACACTTTCATAATTCGCCCCACCCATACTGTAACGAGTCAATAAATCAACCGGCAACGTTATTCGCTTCTCGGTTTTAGCTTCGCTCAATAACAAACAAACCGTCTTTGCAGCTAAGCACTGCAAACTATCTTTCAACTCGTAGAGCAAATGTGCTTGGAATTGCCGACGAGCTTGAGAGAGCCATTCTACGTGTCGAGCGTAGATCATCAGTAATGAAAAACAACCACTCGCTTGATCACGCTGTGAACCTAACTTGATGCTATGAAAACCATTGCGTTGCCAAAAATGGATAAGCTCCGGCGTAGCACCAAAGCTGGTAGCAACATAATCACAAGGATGGCGTTCAATAAAGTGAGTCAGTAACTGGCTGCCAATACCCAAATGTTGTCGCTGGGGATGAACCGCTATTCGCATCACTCGCCAACATTGCTGCTGCGCTGCCTGCGTTATTCCCATCTGATTGGCTAATGTAATCGGGGCAAGATGCCCCCGAGGACGACGCTGACCTAACTGAATCGATTCAATTAACTCTTGATCCAATCCGCCCTCTTGCACCGCTAAGAGACACCCAACCAGACACTGCTGATGGCTAGCAACGTAGAGCGTTAATTTTTCGTCACTCAACAAATGGAAAAGATCATTCGGCGAAGTTTGATAATGGGCATTAACCAATAAACCAAACGCCTCTTTTAACAAACCCGGTGACGCCAATAACTCGGTTTTCGATACACTAAAATAATCGATATTATCGAGCGTGATCGCTGCTAAATCCGACCGTAAATCATAATTGAGGAGAAAGGTCTCTCGATGCCAAGTCTCTAGAGGGTCTTGCGCAGCCCAGCGAATAGGTTGCTCCAAATGTAGACAATGCGTTTGTGGTCGATGCTGTGCTAACCAGTGTTGAAATTTGAGCGTGAAACCTCGCCCACAACCTTCATAGCCATGAATAGTGGTCGAAAAGACCGCTCGATGATAACGCTCAACAAAACGATACAAAAACGGTAACGGCAGTGCTGCTGCCTCATCGACCAACAATAAATCACAGTCATGCTCATGTTGCTCCAGCTCATCTGGAGCAATAAACTGTAATTGAGAAGCTTGATAATCAATTTTATCTTTACTTACCTCGGCACCGGGTAAACCTTGCGCTGCAAAATAAAACACCGGAGTAATCGCCGATAAGCGTGGCGCTGTAATGATGATCTTGAGCGTTCGCGATTGCATTAACTTGGCAGCAGCGATACCTAAAGCGCTACTTTTGCCTCTACCGCGATCGGCGGTAAGTAATAATGGGCGCTTACGATGTCCAGTAACCACTCGAAGCATCGCCTCAACCGCTAATGCTTGTTCTTGGGTATGGCATGACTCAGGAACAAGGAAAGACTTAGGAAGGGCAGGAATATCGCTTTCGGTAACAATCAATAACTGCTCAAGTGCTCGAGTAAGCCAAATATTATCAGCGGCGGTAGGATTAACCTGATGACCGATAATAAACAGAAGCCCGCCACCAATTAATGTCCCTAAGGCAGCACTAAAACTATTAGCATCAAATCCTTGGCTAAAATCCGTGATCAATACATGACATTCTTGACCTAAAAGACGCTGTCCTTGGTTATACGCTAACGAAGAAGCGGCGAAAAACGGAACACCACCAAGTTGTACAACACGATGTTCCTCTACTGTTGCAAGCCATGCTTGAAGAACATGTCGACTCCATGGTAGTTCACCAGACAGATAAACGGCAAAGCGGTGATTACGCTGTTGTGCACAGCGTTGGAGAGATTGGAAGTAGTTAAGATAATCGGTCGTTAAAGTCGTCATACAGATTCACATTTCATCATGATTTGGCAATGGTAGCACAAAAGGTAAAGTGGATACGGTATCGGCTTGCGCGACACAATAAACATCATGCTAAGCCAAAGAATTGAGAAGGTTAAAATAATTGTTCTTAACGATAAATTATATTTGCTTTATTGAAACACCGATTTAACTAATTATGCATCTGAACACCAGCATTGGGCTGGACTTTAAGGAACGAAAATGCAATGAAATCTTTCATCAAAGGATTGGTCCTCGCAGCTGTCATTACTTCTGCTCAAGTGAGTGCGCAAGCACAAAGACTGAATGTTTACGCTTGGGGTGGCTACCTGCCAGAAAAATCACTCAAACAGTTTGAAGCTCAAGAAGGCGTTTCGATCCATTATTCAACCTTCGAGAATAATGAATCCATGTACACTAGGCTCAAACTTCTTAAAGGCAGCGGATATGATGTTGTTTTTGCTTCCGCTTATTTTATTGAAAAAATGGCTCGTGAAGGGCTATTGAGCGAATTGGATCACGCACAAATTCCAAACATGAAAGATGCTATGCCATCGTTATTAGGTCAAGCGCATGATCCAAAGAACCAGTATTCTTTGCCCTACATTTGGGGCATTACTGGCCTTAGCTACAACGCTGCTTATTTGCCTAACGGAATTTCTCGCTGGGCCGATCTGTGGGACCCGAAATATGTCCGTCAAGTCATGCTGATTGATGATATGCGTGATGTATTTGGTATGGCACTGAAACTCAATGGATTTAGTATCAATACCCAAAACGAAGCAGAAATAGAAAAGGCTTATCAATCATTGGTTGCCTTAAAACGTAATGTATTGCTGTATAACTCTGATGCGCCGCATGTACCTTATGTTTCTGGCGAAGTCGCCCTAGGCATGCAGTGGAATGGCAACGCATTCCAAGGCCAAGAAGAGCTACCAGAGCTTACCTTCGTGATGCCTGAAGAAGGTGCTGTACTATGGATGGATAACTTTACTATTCCTTCCGGTAGTAATAATAAAGCACTAGCCCATAAATTTATTAATTTTATGTATCAAGCTGAGAATCAAGCCGAGATAGTAAACAGTTTAGGTTATGCATCCGCAACGCAATCAGGAAGAGCTTTATTAGCGGACGAACTACGTAATAATCCGTCGATTTTTCCTTCTGATGAAGAGATGCAAAAAGGCGAATTTATTAACGATGTAGGCCCAGAAGCGCTCGTTATTTATGAACGCTACTGGCAGCGTCTGCGTAATCAATAATCGTCCATACACTTAACATAAAAAAAGACAGCCCATTTTATGGGCTGTCTTTTTTTATGTTGAAAGAAAACGATACCGAGTTAGCTAAGTTTCTTTTCGAGAAAGTCTAAAATCTCTTGAGCCAATTGGTCATCAACTTTTTGGATATTCAGCGTTAATAGCGGCCCTTTACGCTGATAGTTGACTCGGCCTTTGACCAGCTCAATTTTATTATTCAGCGTTTTTTTCGGTGGCGAAAGCTGCTCTATCCAAGATTCTATCGTTTCTGTGACCTCTTTGGTGATCCGAGTAACCCCTTGAGACTGACAGTGTTGCCAAACAAAGCCATTGGCTTGCTGACATTTATCTAACAACTCTTTTTGCTGATCAGGTGTTAATTCATTAAATTGCTTATGTAATTTAACGATGGTCGGTCGACCAAGTTCAACCACATTTGGGTAAGCTTGTAACAGGGCTAGAGGCAGTGAAGCCGCCTTTAGCGCTCCGCTGACTAACGCCTCACTGCACTGAAACATCTTAGCTAACGCTTTTTGATCTTCTGCTGCTCCACTATCAAGCTGAGCTTGCATTTCTTTGCCTTTTTCATACAGAGATAAGGGCTTATGTGCATTCGCTACATCAGACAAAAATTTAGCATGATCGCTAGTGATATTATCAGCGACATAAACTAAAAAATCTTGCTTGGCAATCAAACACGATTTACGACGGCGACTACCATCTAGGATCTCAATTTGTCCGTTCTCAAGCCGACGACCGACAGCCGGATATTGCTGCCCACGCTCACGTAACGTATTGAGAATATCGGCCAACGCATGTTCGTTAAGGAATGATTGCTCACGCGCATTTTGAGTAAAAACAGAAGTACGACTATCAATCTCTGAAGCCGGTATACGAATAAGTTCAAAAGTTACCATCGCTTCACCGGCAACGGTTAACTCAATGATCTGCGCTTGGGCTTTAGCAGCGGCTTGTGCCTCTTGCGGGGTAGAGGCCCGTCTTTTATCGGCTTTACCGAACAATTTAGCGTTCAGATCAGATGTTTTTATGGCCATGAATTACTTACCCCTGATTTAAAGAAAGCCAATGTGAATGCAAAACACGCTCTAGCTCAAGTGCGCTTTTTTGCACCGCGTCTTGCGCTGTGGCTAAGGTTTTTTTACCGCCCTCAAAATCACTCGTCGTTAAATCAAACACGGTACTGTAGGTATCAGCACAAGTTTCAAAAGCACGGCTACGTGGAATAGTAGCCATCATCACTTGCTCGCCCAATAAATAGTTCATCTCGGTTAATACAGAAACTTGCTTTTTATTATCGTCTTCAAACATCGTTGGCATTAAACGAACAAACTCTAGCCCTTTCCAATCATCTGGAAACATTTCATAAACCGTTGGCAAATGCTGGAAAAAATTCACGGTTGATGCCCAGTCAAGACGTTTTGCCGCACAAGGGATCAATAATGCATTTGACGCGTACATAGCATTCCACACCAAAGGATCAACGTGTGGTCCAGTGTCAATCATGATAATGTCGAATTCATCGGCAATTTTATCAATCAACTTCTCTTTCAATAAACGAACAATGTCTAACGATTGATTTTTAGACAGTGATTGCCAAGCTTCAGCGTTAAACATGGCGTCTTCAGGGAAGGCTGAGATGGTTTTTAAATTCGGGTATTGGGTGGGCAGTAACACATTTTTTTTCAAAAATGCCGTATCTATCTCGGTCCCTTCGGGAAAATTATCGAGCATAATATCAACCGCAGAATAGATATTACTGTGTTCTGCCAAACTAATTTGAGGATTCAAAAATAGACGTAAAGACCCTTGCGGATCTAAGTCAATCAAACAAATGCGATAACGTTTATCCAAATTTAGTGCTAAGCAAGCCGCTAAATGCACCGCCGTCATCGACTTACCTGTTCCGCCTTTTTGGTTTTGAACATTAATGATCCAAGGCTTATTCTCAGTATTTTTTTTACGCTGGTGAAACTTCAATACACCAGCAGCATCCATAAGCATGTGTGCTTCAGCCAATGAAATCGAGTAATGGTTAGCATTATTTTTAGTGAATTGATGACCAGCGGCTTCTAGTTTAGCAATCGCTTCATCAAGTTTACGTCGTGTTAAGCCCGAACGTGTTTCCATCAATGCTTTTGACATCGGAGGGAAGTGCTCATCGCGACGTTCTTCTAATACAATCTCTATTCGGTCAGCTTGCACTTGCTGAGTTTGCTCGGCGAGCCTGTAGAGATTTTCTATCGTTTGTTCTCTTTTCATAGCCATTCTCATCATCCGTTACTGACCACAATTGTACAGCAATAAACACACAATACAATAAAAAGGTGAACATACAATTTAGGACGGAAATCACAATAAATAGATTTTATAACACCAATAGAGAAACATATGACAAAATGCTGACAGTTTTTTGATTAATTTCTACGGATAACCCGGCAACAAAAGCAAAATTATAAAAGTGTCACAGCGTCACTTATTTACAATGTAAACTCTGCTATCCATTATTATCCAATCAGTAGCCAAAAGAAGAAGGAACGTCATCAACAAAAATATCACAAAAGAAACCATCCTAATCAGGTAATAAAACCACGCATTTTTCTAACCACCCGCGAGGGGAGGGATATAAACCATTAAAAATCCCTTTAAAATAATCAAGATAGACTTATCACAATAATAAAACCTCTCTTTCGTATAAAACTTGACCTAAAAATTGAAGATTAGTAATCATCGGAACGATTATCCATCATCGATAAATTACGGTTGGTGTCATTTCAATCATAACCTGAAATAGTGAAACAACCCGTCAATGTGGTCATCAGCATAACTCTACCAACCTTACAAGGCTATTTGCAGATATATACTCTCAATATTTCGGTTTATATTCACCAAAAACCACTGAGTAAGGTTATCGAGACTCAAATCCATCTTAAATACTGTGTACGATCTTAAGAATAGAGGAGGGAGAAAATAGGAAGCATGATCATGGCTTGAATGATGATCATGCTTCCTAGGTAAAACCCCTATGATGGAAACATGATCAAGGAAGAAAATCGACGAATCACGTTTATTCGGATCCGTTAATCGCAGGATCCAAGATCGGAAAGATGATCAAGTGAAGAAAAATCACCGGAAGCATGATAAATACCAGATAATTTACGGAAGACGTCAGTTGCAATCAGGCTTTATCGATTATCTCTCTTTCATGATGACCAATAAAATCAACAACAGAAACCGTGCAAAATCATCATAATCAACATGATCATGCTTTCGTAACACCGGAAAATAGACAAATAAACACTGACCGTTAAAATGATGACCCCAAAAGGCAAAACCGAATCGAAAATAGATACGCGCTTTAATCAAAGATCTCAAAATACCGATTTGATGATCATGCTTCCTGTCATGTTTACGTATCAATGAGCCATCAATTTGAGAAAAGAGACTTCAACGATAAGCTGCCTGTGGATAACCTGTAGAGAAACCGTGATCATTGATCCGAAATCATAATGATCATTGATTCGTCTATCACATGATCACGCTTCAGTGATCGTTTGATCATGCTTTCTAATAACCATTGATCATCGTTGCGAATAAGTCATGATCATGCTTCTTATCGAACTATTTTTTTATCAATTAAATACAATAGGTTAGCCGTAAAAATCCTGCCAGATCATATGATCATATGATCATACTAATCAATATAGATCAGAATAATCAAAAAGATCAGTTATTTAAAAAACAGAAATTTTCCTTTATTTATGATCTTTTTTTGATTATGCTCTTGGAACTATGGCGATATTACGGCTTGTGTGATACGGAACTAATCATGGCATCAGAAGAAAAATTGTTAATCAAAGCACCACGAAGCCACAAAGATGGGCATCTTTTTGTCGTCTCAGAAACCGCGGTAGACTGGATCGAACAGTATCAACATTTCAAGGGTGTCACTAAAAGTATCATTGAATTGTTAAACTTAATCTCGCTTAGAGGCTTTCGCAGCAAAGATGGTTTAGTGTCTACAACAGAATTGATCGAAGCAACGGATGGTCAGTTGACCAGAGCGGCTATTCAACAAAGGTTACGTGCCGCTGTTGCCATTGGACTATTTAAACAGATCCCAGTTCGTTTTGAAGAAGGTCTGGCAGGCAAAACCATGCTCCATCAGTTTGTTAATCCTAATCAGCTGATCTCCGTATTAGGTTCAACCAGTCTCATCACCGAATCCGTAAAACAAAGTGAAAAACGTAAACGTTCAAAGGCACTAGCACAAACACAAGTTAACCAACGTTTGTTGCATGAGCATGGTCTTAATACGCCTCCAGCAATGAAAGACGAAGCTGAGCAATTTGTTGTCTCTCCAACCAACTGGGCTGGGATCATTGATCAAGCATTAGCACCACCACGCACACGCAAAAGTTATCAAAAATCGATGGTATCTATCTCAGGAACTCGTGCTGTGATTGAAACGCGATCATCTAAAAACATCATGACGGTCGATGATCTTATGACCCTGTTTGCTCTGTTTACCTTAACAGTACAATATCACGATCATCATCAAGAAGATTATCAGCTCAATGCGAAATACGTTCCTAATAAAACTCCGTTGTATATCACAGACATTTTGTCGTTAAGAGGTAAAAAAGACAGTGGTCCAGCGCGAGACTCGATTCGTGATAGTATTGATCGTATTGAATTTACCGATTTTCAGTTACACGAATTAACCGGTCGCTGGCTGAGTGAGAACATGCCTGAAGGCTTTAAAAGTGATCGTTTTCGTTTTCTAGCACGCACGATCACCGCGTCTGAAGAAGCACCCACAGAAGGCAGCGATGGTAAAATTCGCATTAAACCCAATCTGTATATTTTGGTATGGGAGCCCTCATTTTTTGAAGAATTGATGACCAAAGACTATTTCTTCTTGTTTCCACCTGAAATTCTTAAACAACATACATTAGTCTTCCAACTCTATTCGTATTTTCGTAGCAGAATGTCACGTCGCCATACCGATACCATGATGTTGAGTGAGCTTAATCAGAAATTAGCTCGCAATATCGAATGGCGGCGTTTTTCGATGGATCTGATCCGCGAGTTAAGACGATTGTCCAACGATCAAGATAAAACCGGTGATTTTACGGTTAATTTATGGGGTTACCATTTAACGATCAGTGAGCTGGTTGAACAAAGTAAAGTGGTTGATTATCAAGTTGCCATAAAATGTGATGTAGAAGAGGTACTGCGTTATTCTCGCGCCAAGACCACTAATGCAGGTAAGCGTAATATGGCGCCAACGTTACCGAACCCATTGCGAAATGAAATGGGTTCAAAACAAAGGCTTCAAGAGTTATCCGAAATTATTGATGGTGAATTTGAACCGATACAACGTAAACCGTCGACGCCTCGTGGTCGATTAGGGCGACGAGTGAAGTTACGTAAGCATCTGGTTGAGATCAACGCAGATGAAATCACCATAACCTTATCCAAATATACCTCAGCAGAGGCGCTAGAACGAAGCATAACGGCTTTAGCAGCCATGACTGGGCATGCCCCTTCATCCATTCGTGAAGAGTGTCAGGAATTGATTGATAAGCTCGATTGGCTAAAAGTGGATGATTGCGTCGTACCTTACAGCACGCTGAGTAAGGTGATCGAGCTGTATAATACTCAGCACCGCAATAAGCACCTTTCAATCGAGCGATTAATCTCTGGCTTAGCAGTTCGTCGTAAAGTCTGTAAGTTAGTTTATGAAGAGCATATCGACGATACGGTGTTCCGTGCCTTAGACGAAGTGGCTATCGGCGTTTAACCCGCTGTTATTCTCTATCCAATCACGTCCCCTAAACCATCTCTCGTTACCGCTTCTGGGCGATAACGGGAAATGGTTTCGTAAAGTGAATAGAGTTCACCGATGAGCTCGAAGACTTTCAAACCACTGAGAACAACAGCAACCCGCCTTGATCATGCTTTCATTACTTATCAATGATTGAACTATCGATGACCGCCTATTTAACGAACTGATCAGTAAAATATTTTTCCGCACTAGTTGATTTAGTGAATTTTTTACCGATAATCCGCTCGATGTACTTCTATACTCAGGGTGAGCAGAAAATAATTGAGTCATTTATCGATTATGATAAATGAACCATTGCTTAAGTCACACTCTCGCTAAAATCTGCTTAACAAGGTTTTGGCCTTTTGTTACAGATAACTGGTTCCTAGCATGGTTTGTTCGGAGGTTGCAATGTCTATAAATTCAATTGACCATGATGAAATGACTAACATCGCCAATAAATGGGATGTTGAGGTTACGGAAGAAGCAGAAATGCAGCGTCCTAGTAAAACGCTGAAGTCTGCGCAGGCTCGTCGTCGTATTGAAATGCTACGCGATATTCGTGAAAGTGGTTTAACGATTGAAGAAGCCAAAGAGTTAGGTCTTCTTCACTAAATCACGAAAGATGATTGCGTTTGAAGAGTGACGAATGATCCTCTTCAAGTGGTTTTACGGTTAAAGTGCATGAAACCGTTAATAAAGCAGGGTGGCTAAGGCCGCCCTTTATTTTTGATGATTTCTTGGCTTAAAGCAGCCCAAAGCGCGATTTTGACTCTTAATTTTTACCATTCCTATGCTATATTTCGCATCACGTTTTTACTGATTGTGGGTTTACTAATGTCTTTTAACCTTGCGTTGCTGGATGCGGAGCAGAAAAACAAGATAGAGCTTGATAAACAGGCCTCTTTTTTAGTTTGGCAGATCAAGCAGGCTAAATGTGGACCGGAAGCGATCACTAAGCAGCTAGCCAAACTGAACTCTGAACAAGAGAAAGCTTGGTTTCAACAGTCAGTAGATAAGTACAAACGAGTAATGGGCGTAGCGTAGCGTTCATGATTAAACAGCCAAGATCACTCTTGATTGCTGTAACCATCGTATTTAATTGAATAAGAGAGAAGATCCCGATGGGAAGAAGTTTTGAAGTGCGCAAAGCCTCTATGGCGAAAACTCAAGGCGCAAAAATTAAAGTTTATTCCAAGTACGGTAAAGAAATTTACATGTGTGCAAAAAATGGTGGCACAGATCCAGATATGAACTTATCTCTTCGCCACCTGATCTCTAAAGCGAAAAGAGATCAAGTTCCTGGCCATGTTATTGATAAAGCGTTGGATAAAGCAACAGGCGGTGGCGGTGAAGATTATCAACCTGCCCGCTATGAAGGTTTTGGCCCAGGCGGCGCAAGCGTGATCGTTGATTGTTTAACCGATAACGGTAACCGTACTTATCAAGACGTTCGTCAATGCTTTGTGAAAACTGGAGCGAAAATTGGAACTCCAGGCGTCGTTGCACACATGTTTGATCATCAAGCGGTCTTTCAATTCAAAGGCAGTGACGAAGAGGCGATCCTTGAAGCGCTGATGATGGAAGACGCCGATGTGACGGATATTGAGTTAGACAACGATGTGATTACCGTGTTTGCACCTCACACCGAGTTTTTCAAAGTAAAAACGGCATTGGCTAATGCTTTTCCTGATTTAGTCTTAGATGTTGAAGAAATCACCTTCGTACCACAAAATCGTACCGCTGTGACGGGTGAAGATGCTGAAAAATTCCAGAAATTCCTCGATTTACTGGATGACTGTGACGATGTTCAGCAGGTTTACCATAACGCTGACGTTGAGTAATGATGAATAGCCGAGCTTGTCTCGGCTTTTTTACGTCCTTAGCATGTCAATCTTATTCAATATAGGGAAATTATTATGAAAGTCAGTTTTCTCGGTTTAGGTGTGATGGGTTATCCGATGGCTGGGCATTTAGCCAATGCAGGTTTTGAGGTGAGTGTTTTTAACCGTAATCAGCAAAAAGCCATTGCTTGGTCTCAGCGATTCTCTGGCCGCGCGGCAATGACCATCGCTGAATGTGTCGCTGATGCTGATGTCGTGCTGATGTGTGTCGGTAATGACGATGATGTCCGTAGCATTACGCTCGGCCAGCATGGCGCGCTATCAGCAATGAAGCCAAATGCTATGTTAGTCGATCACACTACGACGTCCGCTGAGCTTGCCCGAGAGCTTGTACAAGTGGCGAAAGAGCAGGGAATAAGCTTTATGGATGCTCCGGTCTCTGGTGGACAAGCTGGCGCTGAGAATGGGCAATTGACCATTATGTGTGGCGGAGAGCAAACGCTATTTGAAAAGCTACAACCGGTTTTTGCCGCTTATGGTCGTTCTGCAATACGCATGGGGGAGGTTGGTCAAGGGCAAAGTGCTAAGATGGTCAATCAAATTTGTATCGCTGGCATCTTAAATGGACTGTCTGAAGGCTTGTTATTAGCTGAAAAAGCAGGCTTGGATGTTCCAACCATGATCGCTTGTTTAAAAAATGGCGCCGCAGGCTCTTGGCAAATGGAGAATCGTGCAATCAGTATGGCTGAGAACCGCTTTGATTTTGGTTTTGCTATTGATTGGATGATCAAAGATCTGCAGTTTTGTCTGGATGAGGCTGAGCGTCATGGCTTGTCTTTACCGATGACGGAAGCAACGGCGCAACGTTATCGTGATTTGTCTGCTCAGGGGCTTGGCCGGATGGATACCTCGGTTTTAATCAAAGCTCTTAGGGACTGATTTTTACCGCTAACGACTCTCAGCCATCATCGATGATGGGAGGACAACACAACACAATCGAAAGCCCAGCATCATGCCCAAACAAAATATTCTACAAGTTTGATTTGGGCATTGATGTATTTATTGTTGGTTGATAGATCATTGGCTTCTTCTTTTGATCAGCAAAGCTATTCGCTCTAACTCATAAACTGAACTATATTTTTATGCATAGGGTTTGTTACTCTTGCGATGTTCTCGGCTCATTTTTATCGATAGAGCCGATGAAATAGCTAAGGCTAACAGACCTTAATCGTCTAAAAATGAATAACACGCACAGTCAGTGAGGCCGAGTATGAGAGTGTTGATCATCGATGATCATGCGACCAACCGAGAATTGTGCCGTATTATGCTGAGTCATATTACGCCGCATGTTGATCTTTTTGCCGATGGTCAGGGAGTGGTCGCGGCAATGAAAAAGATGGATCCTTTACCCGACATTATTCTTCTCGATGTGATCATGCCAGTAAAAGATGGCTTTACTACCGCAAAAGAGATCCGTACGGCTTTTCCTGATCAGCATATTCCTATTTTGTTTCTCACGGCATTGGATGATCAAGACTCTTTTTCTCGCTGCCTTGCTCTCGGTGATGATTTTATTCCTAAACCAATCGAAAAAAGTGTCTTATTAGCCAAAATACAGGCGCACTATCGGATTGTCAAAATGCATCAGCAACTGATCTTGCAGCGTGATCAGTTACAAATATTCCAAGATCAAGTCCAGCATGATTACTCGGTAGCAGAGTCGATTTTCAGTAATTTGGTCGAAGAGATGAGCGCACAAATCGAACCGATTTATGGTATTCATTACATCTCTACGCCTTCAACGATTTTTAACGGTAATTTGATCTTGGTGGCTCGGCGTCTTTATGGTGGAATTTATGTGATGATCGCCGACTCTAGTGTCGATGGTTTGCCTGCTGCGATTGCTAATATTCCTGCGACTCGCGCTTTTTTTGCATTGGCGGAACGAGGTTGTGCATTAAGCGAAATGGTTGTCGAGCTTAATCAAGAATTGGCAACGTTTTTGCCCCCAAGTATTCATGTTGCGGCTCATTTATTTGAAATACACTCCAACGGTTTTGAAATCTCTTGGTGGGGGGGAGGAATGCCTGACGGTT
This sequence comes from Vibrio metschnikovii CIP 69.14, assembly GCF_000176155.1. GTDB lineage: Bacteria > Pseudomonadota > Gammaproteobacteria > Enterobacterales > Vibrionaceae > Vibrio > Vibrio metschnikovii. The sequence continues at coordinate 506,455 of NZ_ACZO01000007.1, forward strand.
ATATATTATCGCCGAATCGTCAGTTGGTGAAACGCTTGGCATCGACACATCAGCCCTTAGGTGTTCTACCGAGTGAAATGTTTCGTTGTGATATCAAACACTTTAAACTCTCACCAGGGCAGAGTATTGTCTGCTGCACGAAAGGGGTTATTGAAACTCGTCATCAAAACGGCGAAGTGTTTGGTCGACAACGGCTGGAAACATTATTGACACAAGCATCGACTCAATCGTTCATCAGCCTGATTGATTCGGCGGTGCACGCTTTTTCACCAGCAGGGCAAGATGAAGATCTCTCTATCCTTGCCATGTCTTTTCCGATCATTAATGCCCAAAATACTCAGCCGATGCTCAGTGCTTCTCCCAGTTTAATTCCTTGTAAAAGTGAACTCTATTTTTCCGCTTCGGTATTAAAGCAGATCATCGTCATGAATGAAGTTCGTTTATTTTTAAAAGGGATTATTCAAGTTGGCGATCATCTGGATTTTATCTGTTCAATTTTATCGGAACTGTTTACGAAGATTATTGAACAAGGTTTACTTGGTTTATCGACGGCTCTCAAAAGTCATCCTGACGGTTTTGTGCTTTACCACCAACAGCGAGAGCAGTTGCTTGAGGAATTAGCTGACGATTACTGGATCCGTTTTCAGGTCGATTATCAACCTCAGCAGCAAAGGGTGTTGTTTATTCTCGAACATAATGGGCGACCGTTGACAGACGTTAATACTGAGCAAACGGAGTTGACGCATGATGATCAAGATTTACTATTTGCAACCGAGTTATGTGAATCGATTCGTTATATAAACCACGGTCAGCAAATTCAAGCCGTATATCGTTTTGATACTCGGTACGCTTTTCCAGACGTCTCTGTGGTCATTGAGGATTACGAGCATTAAACGAATGTCGAGGTTAGGTCTTTAATATGGCCTTTTTTTAACTTAAAGCCGATATCCAGTGATGGGGGCCTTAATTTGAACATCGAATTATTTAGTGATTCAGACATTTTTTATACACTGCTTTTTAACCCAAAGAGATGCGGTAAGGTTGAGTATTATGTGGAAGGATCTGATTACTCTCTCGGAAGACAAGAGTCGCGTTATTGCGCGCTTACCGAGCGATAGCAATGCAAACCCTGAATTAGCTCAAACGGGATTGAGTGAGTCTTTAGCTCGATTAGGAGCAGGGAAATTCTATTTGCTCGAAGAGGCGGTGAATCGTTTTATCAATTGTGTCAAAGAAGGTAAAAAAGAGGCTCGTGAAGGCATCATCATTGCTGAAAAAAGAAATGCGGCTGTTGAAGTCGTCTTGAGTGAGCAAGATATGCTAGCCAGTATGGTGGTCACAGGCGCTTATGGGGGGCGTGGTCTTTATGGCAGTGAGTTAGTGCATGCTTTAGCGCAAGCTTATGTAATTAAAGGCATAAATAAACAAGCTTTAAAAAAAGTCTTACTGGTGAGTAAAACCTTAAAACCCGGAGAAACCTTTACTCAACCGATTGCTCAGGGTAAAGCGCCGATTCAAGGTCAAGACGTGCAATTTGTCCCTTTAGTGGATGATGTGACAACCCGCATTTTAGCTCCGCAAAAAACGGCCGATCCGCATAAAGTCGATATGAGAAATCTGGGAGAAACAATCACCGTCGAAGAAAACGATCCAGTGATGCGTCGTAAGCCTGCAACTCAGGGTGAGCCGGGTTTTACCGTGTTGGGGAAAGTCATTCCTGCTAAACCGGGTAACGAAGGGGTACTGGTTGCGGGTAAAGGGACACACATCTCTCCTGATGATCCTAATTTGTTGTTATCCAGTCTATCTGGAATGCCGATCATTAAGAATAAAACGGTCGATGTAGAAAGCGCCTTGTGTCTAAATAACGTCAGTGTCGCAACTGGTCACGTGAAATTTAAAGGCAGTGTGGTTATTGCCGGAGATGTTGAGCCGGGAATGATTGTCCGCGCGACGGGGTCTATTGTGATCGGTGGATTTGTTGAATCGGCAGATGTACAAGCTCAAGGTGATATCGAGATCGGTAAAGGGATTATTGGCCATACGGTTTATGATGATGAAGCGAAAACCTGTGTGGTCAAATCGGGAGGCAGTATTAAGGCCAATTATGCCCAATTTTCTGAGTTACAAGCCGCGGAAAATATCCAGCTTTCTGTGCATAGTCTGAGCAATGATATTCGCTGTGGGGGCGATCTAACCGTTTTAGATAAAGCGGAAAAACAAGGCACACTCAGCGGCGGTAGTGCGAAAGTTGGCGGAAAAGTCGTGTGCTTTAATCTAGGAGTAGAAGGCGATGCGGCCACAACGCTTGAAGCATTTGCTCGCTATGGATGGTACCGTGACCGAATCGCTAAACATAAAGAGTATTATAAACAAGCTCAAGAGAGCACGATGGAAGTTATTCGCCGGGAATTAGAGTTTAAAAAGCGTCCTAAAGCCGAGCGTAATGAGGAAGAAGCGTCACAGATTGATCAGCATAAGGCGCAATCAAGTGAACGGATGGAAAAAGTGAAGGTGGCGGTAGACTTATTAAATGAAGAATTTGAACAGATGATTGGAAATCAATACCATTGAAGTTAAAGGCAAGGTCTTCACTCACGTGACGATTCAATATGGTGATGAAAAAGTGGTCACAAAGCGAGTTCATGGGCCTTCGATGATTATTTTTAATCAACATGAGATTAAGTTTTCCTCCAAATTGGATCAAGAGGATATTGGAATTTAAGCCAGAGACTCTGCACGGTGAGAGTTCGACGGGCGAAATCAATCCGTTCTACTTGAGATCGTGAGGCTATCGGCGCACAATCATAGCCAAAAAAGAGGAGTAGACATGGATCTTTCAGATATTCGTCGTGAGTACACACAAGGTGGATTACGCCGTAAGGACTTATTGCTCGATCCTATCGAGCAATTCAATTTTTGGCTAGAGCAAGCGATTAATGCCGGACTCGCTGATCCGACGGCGATGACGGTTGCGACCGTAGATGAACATGGTCAACCTTTTCAACGAATTGTTTTACTAAAAAATATTGATCAGCAAGGCTTGGTTTTCTACACCAACCTAGCCAGTCGTAAAGCGCAGCATATTGAACATAATCATCGAGTCAGTTTGCACTTTCCTTGGCATCCTTTAGAGCGTCAAGTGCACATTACTGGCGTCGCGGAAAAACTGACTGCCTTTGAGAACATGAAATATTTCACCTCTCGACCTAAAGAGAGCCAGCTTGCCGCATTGGCGAGTAAGCAAAGTAGCCGCATTTCTGCTCGTGGTGTATTAGAAGGTAAGTATCTCGAACTGAAACAAAAATTTGCTAAAGGAGAAATTCCTGTGCCTAAATTTTGGGGAGGCTATCGAATCAAACCGCAAAGTATTGAGTTTTGGCAAGGTGGTGAGCATCGTCTACATGATCGTTTTCTATACAGCAAATCTGATCAGCAGTGGCAGATAGAGCGTTTAGCGCCATAAAACGGGTTAGATATGATAGAGGGGGATAAGTGACTTATCCCCCTTTATTGTATTTAATGCTTACGCTATAGCTCGCGTAGGACGCGAAATCCGAGATAGTTGGCCGCCGTAGACGGCGAGACAAAGAGTTGATGGTAGGCTTTAGCCATTTCAGGTGAAAAACTCCATGCTCCACCTTTAGCGATACCGGGATTGTCTGATGTCCATTGCCAAACGTTACCAACCATATCGTAAAAGCCTAATGGGTTTGGTGAAAATGCCATGACGGGTGATGTACGGTTATTTGACCATGGCGTACCACTCCATCCAGTATTGGCTTGACCAGCGCCAAAATCATTCCCCCACCAGTAATCAGTTCTCCGCCCAGCGCGAGCGGCGATCTCCCACTCATCTTCACTCGGTAAGCGATAACGAAACCCAGTTTGTTGAGTTAACCAATTGGTATAAGCTCTTGCGTCGCTACGACTGATACAGACGGCAGGTGATTGAGCTGTTTGCTGAAAGCCGGGATTTTTCCAATCGCTTCCTGATACAGGAGCAACCGTTGTTCCTTGTACTGCCAGACAAATATTTTTCAGTTCAGCATCGGTTTTATAACCCGTTTGTTGAATAAATTGCTTAAATTGCCCTACGGTGACTGGCGTTGCGCTAATAGCGAAAGCATGATCAAGGCGAACTTGACGAGATGTGTTCTCCCCTAATAAGTACTCCCCTGCGAGTAGAGTGATCATTTGCGGGGCTTGCTGAGTATTTTTCAGAGTATCGGCGAACTTATCACCGGCTTTTACCTCATTAACAATTTCACGTAATACGGCACGTAAGGTGTGATCGCTACTGATATTGACCTGTTGATCAAATGGATGGAAACCTTCTTTTTTGATAACGACATGGTGTTGACCAGTAGGGAGCATGATTTCAACAGGAGTACTACCATAACGGACACTATTAATCGTGACCTGATCGTTATGCTGATTGGAACGAATCATGACATTAACCCAAGCCACTTCTTTTTGTTGACTTGGATGGCTACCATCACCAGGAGCGAAGCAATATTGGCTATCAATATTGAGTAATGTACAAGGCACGTTTTCGGCAGGTCTTGCATCTAATTGTGCTTCAAGTACCGTTTTAAAGCGGTTGCCATCATAAAAACCAGAATCAACGGTTTTATGTCTGAGCAAGTGAATGTTGAGCGAAACGGCGGCGAGGTGCTGTTTGATCAACGGCGCTTCAGTGGTCTCTTCTATTAACCACGTTTGAAATTGATTGACGGCCTTTTGCTGAGCTAAATCAGTGGTTTGTTGGCTACACTGTGCCAAAGTCATTGTGGCATGACAGACATTGGTAAAGCTGACTTTTTGTTCTCCGACACGACTCAATTCTGCTCGTAATCGCTCTGCTCTTGCTCGGAGTTTATCTTGATTCAATTGAGTAATTTTTTGTTGGATAGCGTCTTGGCTAGCTTGTAATTGAACGAGCTGATTTTGCATTTCTTGCAAGGTTTGCTGAGCAAGCAAAGTGTCTTGTTGATTTTTCTTAACTTCAGACCAAGCCGTTTGGTAAGCGTGTTGTGAACCGCTAATGTCTAATTGCGGTTCATCAATCATTTTCAAATAATCACGTTCTAGGGCTGTTTTCGCTGAATTGAATACGGTATTGAGTTGTTTAGTTAAGGCAGTTAAACGAGCGAGTTCAGCTTGCTGAGTGTCCACCACCGTTTGCTGATGTTGAGTTGCTTTCTTCGCTTCTTGCCACTGGGTATGATGCGTAAATAATGCGTCATCAATCGCCATGACTGAGGAAGGTGTGCCTTCAGCTAACGTGGGTGCTGTCACTAAGCAAGGTAAAAGTGCTAATAACAGAACGGGTAAACCTGGTCGCATTGTTGCCTACTTCAGTTAAGTTTTTGAAAATTATTGTCGCTATTCTAAACGAAAACGCCGTTTTGTCAGAAGTCATCTTTCAATAACTTAGGACCAAAACGGCGTTTAAACGACAGCTTTGTGAAATCAGACCAGAAAACGAGTCGATTTACAGGAATTAATCGTTTCTACTAGGGCGAAGTCTTACCCAAATAGTGTCATTTCCGTTGATTGTGACGGTTTGATTATAGGTTTCAAATCCGTCTTTAGTCACAGAAATTTGATGACGTCCTGCGGGTAAAACGACTTCCACAGGCGTACTGCCGTATTGTATACCGTTAATAGTGACAGAATCATGATATTGATCTGAACGAATGGTTACATTGGCCCACTGTTTTTCATTTTTGCTATTGACGGTTTCAGTTGCATTTTTTAAGCAATAGCGACTAGATACGTTTAACAGTTTGCAGGCGGCAACGGCTTCTGGACGTGCTTGTAGCTGAGCCTGAATATGAGTGAAATACTCGTTGTTCCCTTCAAATCCACTACGGATCACTTGGCTTTCTTGAACGTGAATATTGAGTTCAACGCCACGCAGATTTTGCTTAGCGATGACCGATTCAGTCAAATTATCAAGCAGTTGCTCTCTAAAGGTATTCACGGCACGCTGACGAGTCAACTGCTGACCTTGATTGGCACATTCGCCCAGAGTCATACTGGTAGAACAGGTGGTGCGGAAGCTGGCTTCCAAGACGCGGCTTTGACGAAGCTCGGCTTCGAGACGTTTAACTCGTGCATCAATCTTGCTCTCTTGCAAGTTAGTGAATTCGGTTTTCAAACGAGCATGACGCTGCTTCATTTGAGATAAACGCATATCACTTTCTGTCATCGCTTGCTGATTAATAAGTTGCTCCGATTGGTTTTGTTTCACATCGGCCCAAGCTTGCTGATAGCGCTGTTGAAAGGTGACTAAATCGGTGTCTGGATCTTCAAGAAGGCGATTATACTGTTTGTCCAGAGCAGATTTTGCCCGGTTTTGCCGTGCATTAAGCTCATCACTTTCACGTTTTAAACGTGCCTGTTCGTTTTTAAGTTGTTGAAGTTGAGCTCCTTCTGCTTCAAATTCCGCAGCGATAGTGTCAATTTCACTTTGTTTAATGGTTATTTTTTCATCGATAGCGGCCACAGGATCAACCTGTGTAACTTCTTCCGCGAACACCGATGCCGATACCCACAGAGGGCTTAGCGCAAGCAGTAGCGCTGGGAGGTGATATTTGATCATTAGGTCCCTGCAACAATTAACATAGCCACATTATAGTGGAGAAAGACAAACTTTTGACAGCGTTATCAATACGCTGGCTCATCGCAAAAAATTCTCATCCTGAAGGCACAATTGTATACAAAATCTAGTGAGTAGGTCACTGATTTTGTATCTTTTATAAATGTACTTACTCCATTTTGAGCAGATTCTTGAAATATGCAAGCACCGATTTCCGATCTGCTTTAACGTTTTTTAATTGGATACTCATTGACCGTAATTTATGTGCACTTGATCATTGTTCCGAAGCCTCGGATCAGGAGCTATTGCTCTCAGTGAGCGCTAATTTTGCTTGTTGTTGGCGGTATTGATAGTGAGATGAGACTTATTTCACTATCAAGCTTGGTTTCTGATAAAAATGTTATAACATGCAAAGAGGTCATCCCATGGTGCAGTGCTCATGAGTCAATATTTAGTGAATAACCCAGAAAGAGCCAAACTTTTGTCGCCTCGTCCGGCGGAATTAATTACTTTACCGGCTTATATGGATTGCCATGATCATAGTTACACACAAATTGTGATTGGCTTGAAAGGACAAGCGGATTTTGAGGTATCGGGCATCGGTAATATTGTTGGCCCTGGACAAGGATGTGTCGTAACTTCAAGTACAGTGCATGCTTTCGGCGCGACGGTAGGACAGTCGGACATTTTGGTGTTGAACTTGCCCTTACCACAAGGGGATGATCCTTTAACGTTACAGAGAATCAATGAACTAGCGCGTAGCGACATTTATTTTCAACTCGATAAGCAGATCCAAAAACTCATTCAGATGTTAGTGCTGGAGATGCATGCCAGTCCGGACGATTTATTACTGAGTCGAGCGTGCAGTGATACCGTGCTAGCCTTGTTATTGCGTCATATTTCGGCGTTTGAAGTCCATCGTAAAGAGGCTCGTTTTGATTTAGACGCGATCGATCGCTATATCGAGCAGCATTTAAGTCGTCGGATATCAGTTGCTCAATTAGCCGGCAGCGTTTATTTAGGTGAGAGTCAGTTTCACCAATTATTCAAAGAGCAATTGGGGATTACTCCACACCAATATGTCTTGAGTAAACGTGTGGATATGGCGAAACAACTCCTTGAGCAATCTCGTTTTACCTTGGGTCAAGTCGCTGAATTGGCAGGATTTTCAAATCAAAGTGCGTTCACTCATACCTTTTCTCGTTTACAAGGTATCTCCCCTTCTCAATACAAAAAGCAGTGTAGTCGATAAATGGTTTACTGCGCTTTGCGGACTCTTTGTCCGCAAGCCTATTATCAGTGATCCTCAGCGCTGGTCTCGCTGAATTCTGTGTTGTCCATCTGATATTGTATGGTGATTGTTTTTCTTGACATCGATGGCTGTGTTCTTGACGACATAGTGACGTTGTTTTTTTGAAAAATTATCAGTGGTTTTGCTTTTTCTTATGACCTTAATTGCTGTGATTTTGTTTTTGTTTTGTTAAAAAGATGAGATTTTCACAAAAACTCCGGAGTTTTTGACAAGTATTGTGCTTGCGCTCAAAGTACACTGCTTGCCATTGACTGAAATCCGAGTCACATCCCTCGGATAGGAGATTGAGGAAAACGCATGTTTACAGCAATAGATGTGTTGAACCCCAAGTTTATTGAGCAACCGCTTAGTACGCTTTGGGCACAGATCTCGCCACTTTATATGGTGGACGAATCTCAATGGCTAATGCAATTACTGCCTTTGGCAACGCCTAGCGATGAAGAAAAAGTGTTGATTGCGACCAAAACGACACAATTGATCGCGGCGATTCGCCAAGACAAGAAATCGGTGCAGATGATCGATGCTCTGCTTTTAGAGTACAGCTTGGACACTCAAGAGGGTATTTTATTGATGTGTCTTGCAGAAGCTCTGATGCGTATTCCTGATGCACCAACAGCGGATGCGTTTATTAAAGACCGATTATCGGTCGCCGATTGGAAATCACACCTGAAAAATTCGGATTCTGTGTTTGTCAATGCTTCGACCTGGGGATTGATGCTGACTGGTAAAGTCATTGGCTTGGGTGACAACCAAGCGCAAAGTCCGGCTCAAGCCTTAAACCGTTTGGTCAATAAACTTTCTGAGCCAGTCATTCGTAAGGCGATGCATCAAGCGATGAAAATCATGGGTCATCAGTTTGTATTGGGTCGCACGATCAGCGAAGCGCAAAAAAATGGCCGGGTAATGCGTGATAAAGGTTACACCTATTCGTTTGATATGTTGGGTGAAGCAGCGTTAACCACCAGCGATGCCAATAAATATTTAAAAGATTATTTAATGGCGATTGAGGCGGTTGGCCGAGACCAATATGGTTTGGATACCAGCCCAGCCCCATCGGTATCCATTAAGCTATCAGCCTTACATCCTCGCTATGAAGTGGCTAATCAAGCCCGTGTCATGGATGAGCTTTACCAGACTTTGCTGCAATTATTAGAACGAGCGATGGAATTGGATGTGGCGATCACCATTGACGCCGAAGAAGCGGATCGCCTAGAGCTGTCGTTACAACTATTTGAAAAATTGTATTGCAGTGAACAAATTCAAGGTTGGGGAAAGTTTGGCTTAGTCGTACAGGCGTACTCTAAGCGGGCGTTACCGACTTTAGTGTGGTTGACTGCGCTGGCAAAGCAATACAGTTGTTGTATCCCCGTACGTCTCGTTAAGGGCGCTTATTGGGATAGTGAGATTAAATGGTCACAGCAACGAGGCTATCAACGCTACCCCGTTTTTACCCGCAAAGAAGCGACCGATGTGTCCTATTTAGCCTGTGCTCGTTTTTTACTGAGTGATGGGGTTCGCGGACATCTTTTTCCTCAATTTGCGACTCATAACGCTCACACTGTATCGGCGATTGCGGTCATGGCAAGCCATAAAGAATTTGAGTTTCAGCGTTTACACGGGATGGGTGACGGCTTATATCATCATGCCATGAAAGCGTACCAGCAATCGGTACGTATTTACGCCCCCGTTGGTAGCCATAAGGATCTGTTGCCTTATTTAGTCCGCCGTTTATTAGAAAATGGCGCGAATAGCTCCTTTGTCCATCGTTTAGTCGATGCGCGCTGTCCGGTTGAAAGCTTAACTCAGCATCCGGTTGATGCGTTATTGGCGTTTGAGACGTTACACAACACTAACATTCCTCTGCCGCCACAGATTTTCCCTGAACGCAAAAACTCAGATGGGATCAATATTGATATTCAAAGTGAAGCGCAACCATTCGAAGATCAAGTGCATGGTTATTTGAGTCAACAATGGCAAGCAGGACCGATACTCAATGGTCAGTCACGGATCGAAAGCATGATCAAGGAAAATATGGCTCCTGTAGCGGTCACCGCTCCGTATGACCGCCGAGTTCATGTTGGACAAGTCTACCATTCAAGCCATGATCATGTTTCCGAGGCGATAGCCATTGCTCAAGCCGGTTTTAGTCATTGGCAGCAAACGCCAGCTAAGCAACGTGCTGAAAAATTGCTTAACCTAGCCGATTTGTTGGAGTCGAATTTAGCCGAGCTGTGTGCGCTTTGCCATCAAGAAGCAGGTAAAACCATTCATGATGCGATTGATGAGGTTCGCGAGGCGGTGGATTTCTGTCGTTATTATGCGAATCAAATTGGCGGCTTAGCTCCATTCACGATGGACGGTTTTGATGGCGTAACTCGTCAAGTTTCACGTCAAGGATGTGGTGTGTTTGTGTGCATTAGTCCATGGAACTTTCCGTTAGCGATTTTCCTTGGCCAGATCACGGCCGCGTTAGTGGCAGGCAATACGGTGGTGGCTAAACCCGCCGAGCAGACCAGCTTGATCGCCGCGCGTACCGTTGAACTGATGCTTGAAGCGGGCTTCCCTGACTATGCAATTCAATTTTTACCTGGTCGCGGCTCGGAGATAGGCCATGCATTGACTTCACACCCTGCGATTGCTGGTGTGGTGTTTACGGGATCGACGGCTACCGCTCAGCGGATTAATCAAACACTGGCTGAGCGAGAGTCGACGCCTGTGCCCTTGATTGCTGAGACGGGAGGGCAAAATGCGATGATCGTCGATAGTACGGCTCTGCCCGAGCAAGTGGTGCGCGATGTGTTACGTTCTGCCTTTGCTTCGGCGGGTCAACGCTGCTCAGCACTGCGGGTATTGTTTGTGCAGCAAGATATCGCTGATCGTGTGATTAGTTTGATCCAAGGTGCGATGCAGGAGCTGTCGGTCGGGATGCCTTATTTGCACAGTACCGATGTCGGCCCAGTGATTGATGCGAAGGCAAAGCAAGGTTTAGAGAAACACATTGCTCACATGAGCCAGACTCAGAAAAAAATTGCGCAATTAACGTTAGCTGAGGACTGTCAATATGGCGATTTCGTAGCACCAACGGCGTTTGAAATCTCAGGAATTGATTGTTTAAGTGAGGAGCAGTTTGGACCTATTTTGCATATTGTTCGCTACCAAGCCAACGAGCTGGCTCAGGTAGTTCAGCAGATCAATGCTACTGGTTACGGCTTGACGATGGGGATTCATAGCCGTAACGAAACCACTTACCGTTGGATAGAGAAGCATGCGCGAGTCGGTAACTGCTATATCAATCGCGATCAGGTTGGTGCAGTGGTTGGAGTGCAGCCATTTGGTGGTCAAGGGCTATCTGGCACCGGACCGAAAGCGGGTGGGCCGCATTATTTATATCGTTTTACCCAAGTGCAATACGGTTAATCTAACCAGCGAAGGAGTAGTTTATGGTACATCAAGTCACCCGTTTCACCGACGCCTGCTCGGCTTGGGAAAACTGGAACTTAACCGATTTTGATTTTAAATGTGAGTGCTTACTGTCATTGAAATCATCTTTAAAAGAAAGTATGCCGGGATTAGCTGACGTGGTGTCTTTTCACCTTGAGCAGGCCAGTGCATTATTGGCGTGTTCACACTCATTGATTGGTCCTACGGGTGAAACCAATGAACTGTATACCGCAGGGCGAGGGGTTGCTCTACTTATCCAAAATGACACCAGTGTAACGGCTAAGCAAGCATTGGTGGCTCAGTTATGCGGTGCGTTGGTGGCGGGCAATAGTGTCATTATCTGCAGTGATGATCGCGAGCTTGTTGCCGCGTTAACGGCGGCTAACCAGCAGTCATCGTTACCGGTTAATTTACTGCAGTTTAGTGCCTTGGACGCGTATCAGGCATTAATCGAGTCAGACATCCGCAGTGTTGGTTATGTGGGTAATGTATCGCTTGAGCACAGTCTTAATCGACAACTTGCTCAGCGTTCCGGCGCAATTATTAATCTTGTTTCAGAAACCGATCTCACCACCCTTCCCGTGGCACACGATCCGCACTTATCGCTACGTTTTATTACCGAACGTACGCGCACTATAAATATAACAGCAGTGGGTGGTAACGCGACGCTCTTAGAGCTAGGCAACGAAACCCATTAATCCTGACCCTCCTGCTCATTAAATTAATGAGCAGGAGGGAAAGCGATCTTAGTAAATAGAGGAAATATCAATGGACAATAGCTTTGCTATTACGACCACCTTCATTATCTATCTGATTTTTATGTTGGCGATCGGTGTGTTTGCTTACCAGCGAACCAAAAACTCATCAGACTACTTCCTAGGGGGCCGTTCCCTTGGGCCATGGCCAGCTGCGCTCTCGGCTGGGGCATCGGATATGAGTGGTTGGTTACTGTTAGGTTTACCCGGCTACGCTTATGCGGCAGGGATTGAAGCCTTTTGGCTTGCGGGTGGCTTACTCATCGGTACATGGGCTAACTGGTTAATTACCGCAAAGCGGTTGCGTACTTACAGTATTACCACCGATGCTCTGACTTTACCTGAGTTTTTATCGCGGCGCTTTAATGATAAATCGAAACTGATTCAAACCATCTCAGCCTTTTTCATTTTGTTATTTTTTCTTTTCTATACCAGTTCAGGTTTAGTCGCGGGTGGTAAATTATTTGAAACCGTCTTTGGGATTGACTACACCACCGCGGTGATCATTGGCACGATTTGTGTGGTGTCCTATACCTTATTTGGTGGTTTTCTGGCTGTATCTTGGACCGATTTGGTGCAAGGTTTACTGATGGCAGCGGCGTTGCTGATTGTCCCGATCACCGCAATGAATGGTGGTTTTAGTCAATTAAGTTCAGATTTGAGCGCGATTAACCCGCAATTATTGACTCTATGGGATGATATTCAAGGTAAGCCTCTTTCTAGTATTGCCATTCTCTCTCTCGTCGCGTGGGGCTTTGGCTATTTTGGTCAACCGCATATTTTGGCGCGTTTTAAGGCGGCGCGTTCGAATAAAGATCTAACTACTGCCCGTTGGATTGCGGTGCTGTGGACGGCGTTGTCAATGTTTGGAGCCATGTTAGTGGGCTTAGTTGGCCTAGTTTACGTTACGCAAAATGGCTCGATTCAGCTTGATGATGGTGAGCGGATATTTATGCTGCTGGTTAACGCTGTGTTTCATCCAGTCATCGCTGGTATTCTCCTAGCGGCGATTTTAGCGGCCATCATGAGTACCGCAGATTCACAGCTGTTGGTCTCTTCGTCTGCCCTAGCGGAAGATTTTTATAAGCAAGTTTTCAAACAAGAGGCGACTTCAGAAGAGATCGTTAAAGTAGGACGTTTTTCCGTTGTGCTGATATCAATCGTCGCGTTAGTGTTGGCCATGACACCGGATAGCTCAGTGCTTGGCTTAGTCTCTTATGCCTGGGCGGGTTTTGGTGCTGCTTTTGGTCCTGCATTAGTGCTCAGTCTGTACTGGTCGCGTATGAATCGTAATGGCGCTTTAGCGGGGATCATCGTTGGTGGTGTGACAATTGTGGTTTGGAAACAGCTGACTGGCGGTTGGTTTGATGTGTACGAAATCGTTCCAGGGATACTCTTTTCAACCCTAGCGATTGTGGCTGTTAGTTTGCTCACTGGCGAGCCAGAAGATACGGTTAAAGCGCAGCACAAAACCTTTCAAAAGAATTTAGTTGAATTAGATTAAACTTCGTACAGACTAACGTTATTCAGCCCCATGTTGATCATGGGGCTTTTTTTATTGCGTCGGCATGTCTCAAATCTGGCCGCTTGTGGCTTTGCAAACGAGGCGTGAAGTATTACCATAATAGGCGTCAAGTTAAAGGAGGCCTTTAGCTTGACCTTAACTCATTACATTAAAATTCTCAGGGCGGGGCGAAATTCCCCACCGGTGGTATGTCCATTAGGGCCAGCCCACGAGCGCTCGATTCGTCGAGGTCAGCAGATCTGGTGAGAAGCCAGAGCCGACGGTTATAGTCCGGATGAGAGAGAATGACAAATACGCCAATACTCTCTAGCGAGGACTCACTCAGCTAGTGATTCTGGTGCCTTTCGTTTTGCCTCATAACATTGCCCTGATTCTGGTCATTATTAGGAGTAACCATGAATCAGTTATCATTACTTGCCGAATTTGGCGATGCAATTACTCGAGTAGAAAACGCGTTACACGCTTTACGTGAAGGACGTGGTGTTTTATTGCTTGATGATGAAGATCGTGAAAATGAAGGCGATATTATCTATTCTGCACAACAGTTAACCAACCAACAAATGGCGTTGATGATCCGCGAATGCAGCGGGATTGTCTGTCTATGTTTAACCGATGAGCAGGCCAATAAACTCGAACTGCCACCGATGGTGCCCGTCAACGACAGCAAAAACCAAACCGCGTTTACGGTGTCGATAGAAGCTCGTCATGGTGTGACCACTGGAGTGTCCGCTCAAGATCGTGTGACCACGATTAAAACAGCGATTAATCCGCAAGCGAACCCCGACGATTTAGCCCGCCCAGGTCATGTCTTTCCGCTACGTGCCCGTAAAGGCGGTGTTATGACGCGACGTGGTCATACTGAAGGTACGGTAGATTTAATGCAAATGGCAGGATTATTGCCCGCTGGAGTGTTGTGTGAAGTAACCAATCCCGATGGTACGATGGCTAAAACGCCAGAGATTGTTGCCTTTGGTCACTTACACAATATGCCCGTACTGACCATCGAAGACATCGTCCAATACCGTTTGATAGCGCAGCAAAAATTGGCGTGATCACACGCGACATCATGTCTGACTTAAATGAGGTATGAAGCAAGTTAAGCGTTCATACCGAGGTGCTGTTGAACGGCTTCGAAATCACTAATCTCGAAAGATCAACAGCACCGCATTCTTCATGTTAGAATGAACGATATTGTCGAGCGTTTTTGCTCTACGCCATTTTATTTAGAGTCTGCTATGTCATTTACACAACTTGGGCTAAACGAAGCACTGATCAAATCAGTCGCTGAGCTTGGTTATCAAACTCCGACCACCATTCAAACGCAAGCGATTCCGGTTATTTTAAAAGGCCAAGATCTGATTGCCGCTGCGCAAACTGGGACCGGTAAAACGGCCGGCTTTGTGCTACCGATTTTAGATAGATTGATGCAAGGACAAACTCAGCGCAAAAAACGTATTCGCGCGCTGATTTTAGTGCCGACTCGTGAGCTTGCCATCCAAGTTGCGGATAATGTCAAACAGTATGCTCAATACACGGAGTTAACCAGTTTAGCGATGTATGGCGGTGTTGATGAGCAGGCACAAAAACAGCAACTGATTGACGGTGTGGATGTGTTGGTTGCCACCCCCGGACGACTGCTTGATATGTACGCTCAACGAGCGGTACATTTTGATGAAATTGAAGTGGTTGTGCTGGATGAAGCGGATCGCATGCTCGATATGGGCTTTATTGAAGCGATTAACAAAATCATTCAACGTTTGCCAACGGAAGCGCAATTTTTACTCTTTTCCGCGACTTTATCGAATAAGGTTCGTGAGCTGGCTAAAACTGCGGTGGGTGAAGCTCATGAGATCAGCATTGCTGCTCATCAAGCCTCGAAGTCCAACATTACCCAGTGGCTTATTACGGTCGATAAAGATCAAAAGTCAGCATTGTTGAGTCATTTAATCCATGAATATCAATGGGACCAAGCGCTGATCTTTATCGAGACCAAACACGGCGCTGCCAAATTGGCTGCGCAATTAGAAAAAAGAGGCATTGCCGCTGAAGCGTTTCATAGCGGTCGTAGCCAAGCCGTACGCGAGCAACTGTTAGCAGATTTTAAAGCCGGAAAGATCAAATATTTGATTGCGACCGGTGTTGCCGCGCGTGGTATTGATATCGATGAATTACCGCGAGTGGTCAATTACGATTTACCTTTCCCTGCTGATGAATATGTCCATCGTATTGGGCGGACAGGTCGAGCTGAGGCACAAGGCGAAGCGATTTCTTTGGTATCGAAAGACAACTTCAAAAACTTATGCATGATAGAGAGCCGTTTAGGGCATTTGATTGAACGGCGAGAAATCGCAGGATTTGAGCCTAAACATCCAGTGCCAATATCAATTCTTAATTACGTGCCGAAGCACAAACGCACTGAATAAAAAACTAAGGCTGGTGAACTGATTTTACCAGCCTTAATTTTTATCAATATCGGAGCTCTCTGTTATTGAATGATTAGACGCAGACCCATTGACAGATTAATCCAGAGCAATCCCATACTTAAGCAGTATCTTGTCAAAAGTACCATTAGCTTTGATTTGTTCTAACCCTTGATTAAAGGCTTCGATGTACTCGAGAGCATTGGGGTTAGCTAGCCCAGAGGTAACATGGAGTGAGTTAGCAGATAACCCATTGGTAGTAAATCGATAGTTATTGGCATTCAAACCATTATCACTCATTAAGGAACGAGCGACTAATTCATCCTCTAAAGTGACGTCGATCCGGCCTGCTTCTAAACGGCGTAAATTAGAAATTAAGTCATTGGCTTCTGAGCGATTAA
Organism: Vibrio metschnikovii CIP 69.14; assembly: GCF_000176155.1. GTDB lineage: Bacteria > Pseudomonadota > Gammaproteobacteria > Enterobacterales > Vibrionaceae > Vibrio > Vibrio metschnikovii. The sequence continues at coordinate 522,916 of NZ_ACZO01000007.1, forward strand.
ATAGCGTTGAATTTAAAAAATCGTCGCCATATCCATAACCTCGAACCGTACCTACGCGTTTACCTGCGAGACTATCAAGACCGCTATATTCAAAGGCATTCGTGGGTAGGGTAATAAACTTTATTTGGTTGTAGAGATAATGATCGCTATAAGCCAGAACGCTGGTTCGCTGTTCGGTAAACCACGTTGCTGGTAGCAAATCAATATTGCCTGCTTGAACCTCTGCCAGTGCCCTTGCCCAAGGCATAATTTGAAACTCTAGTTGATAGCCTTGCGTTTCTAGTGCGGCGCTGACTAATTCAATAGAAAGTCCATGAGGAGCCTCTGAGGTAACAAACGGTGGCCATGGATCTTGCGCTGCTGTGAGAGTTTTCGCCCAGCTTGTCCAGCTCAGAAAAGTAAGTAATACGGTTAAACAAAGTGATGTGACTTTCATACGAAGACCTCATTATCCTAATAAAACACTGGTGTCGTTTGAGTAGGGAAAACGCCACTTTGTATCAAAGGTGATCACTTGAAGAGATTGAAGAAGTATTCTCTTCAAGTGATGAAGTGCGGATTGATAGTATTAACGGTAACCGGCAATGATTTCATCGAGCTTACCGCTCTCTTTGATGAGATTAATTCCGTTCTGCAGTTTTTCAACATATTGATCGTTAGTACTGTTATGGAACGCGAAATAGGTTTGCGATTCATGTAGTACGTAGACGATTTCGTACAGACTGGGATCGATATTTTGTTCACGCATAATAAATACACCGACATTATCGCCATAAGCCCACAGATCGATGCGATTAGCATCCAATTGTCTGGCGACCATTTCCGGTGATGCTGAAGGTCTTAACGCATTAGGATTGACCGCGAGATTACGCAGCAGTTGCTCACCGATATCTTCTCTCACCACACCCACGCGATAATTATTGAGATCGCTCGGTGTGGAAATTTTGATGCCTTTGGCTTTTGGTGCCCAGAGCACGACTCGACTTTCGACAATCGGCCCCGCCCATTTAAAGAGGTTGTCTCGAGCTTCAGTACGTGTCATGGAAAATAGAACTGTATTTGGCGTTTCTAACGCCGCAGCGTAACCTCTCGCCCATGGTTGAAGTTGTACGCTTTCGCCTTTGACAGGGTCATTGACGGCTTCTGAGGCTGATTCAAGCACATCAATAGCGATTCCCGTTAATCTCCCTTGTTCTTCATAATTAAAGGGCGGATAGATTTCAGTAATAAAATTTAGATCGTTTAAGCTTGATGCAAAACTGTAAGAAGATACGGCCAATAAACTGGCGGTGATAATTGACTTCATGGTGTTCCCTCTTGATGACGATTGAAGTGGTATCCCTAGAGGAGGTAATGAACCATTACCTCCTCTCACCGGAAATTAATGGGTTTTAAATTTAGCGACTTGTTGTTTGATTTCTTCTCCAATATTGATCACCTCTACTGACATACCTAAGTTGGTTTGAGCACCATCAGCCACGGCTTTTGATGCGTCAACGACGTCAAGTAATGAGCGGCTAATCGAGGCAATCGATACATTTTGACTTTTGGCAAGATCGGCCACGTGTTGATTTTTCTCTTTGATGGTTTTTGCCATCAGGTTCATTTTTTCGATAACGGAGTGAGACTCTCCAAAGCGTTCAGAGGTTTTTTCTAGAGTCAGTGCGATGTCATGTAACTCTTTTTCAACCATTGAGGTGGCTTCATTGAGGGCATTGATATTGGTTTTAATTTGCTCAGTAGAATGGCTCGTTTTCACGGCTAGGTTACGGACCTCATCGGCGACCACCGCGAATCCTCGGCCTTGTTCACCAGCTCGAGCGGCTTCGATGGCAGCGTTGAGTGCCAGTAGGTTGGTTTGTTCTGAAATGTCATTAATCACATTTAAAATGGTGTTAATTTTTTCACCTTCTTGAGAAAGGGTGGTCATTTTGCTGTTAAGCTGTAGCATTTTCTCCTGCATTTTTTTCATTTCGTGCGACGTGGTTTCAATCGTACTGTGCATCGAGTCGGTTAACGTGCTGGATGAACTGGCGTGCTGGGCGCTATCTAAAGCAGACTCATTAACTTGTTGAATTGAGTGTTGAATATCAACGGCAGCGTGTGAGATAGAATCTAACGTGTGTTGTTGTTGATTGAGTTTTACGGCATTGTCGCTCGCGATTTCTTTGCTGGCGAGTGAGGATCGATGCAGATGCTCCGTTGACTGGATGATTTTTTGAACAATGGTTTCTAAGGACTCGGTGAATCGATTGATCCCTAAGGTAATATCTTTAAATTCGTTGAGTTTGGCTGGCTCAATCCGTTGCGTGAGATCACCATCTCCAGAAGCAAGATCCATGACCCTATCGGTAAGGTTAGCAAGAGGTTTTAATACCGTGATACGCAACAGTAAAAGGGTGATTAAAGAGAGCAAAACATCCAGAATCAGTATCTCGATGATAACTTTTTGCATCAATTCAGATAATTGTTCGGCGATAGCAAAATCATTGTAATATAAAACAATCGAACCGACTTTTTTGATATTACCAAAATCATCAATAAAGAATTCCTGCTCTTTTTTCCCCGTATACGATTTGGGATCAATATTGGTGATCTCTGGGTATTCAGGATGATTGAGATAAAAGATTATGGATTTGTCATTATTGTCTTTTATCTGTATTGCACTAATCGCAGGCTCATTGAGCTCTGATAATACAATTGCCTTCGCTGAGTCAAAATCGAAGTCCCAAATCGGCTTAGGTAGACTGATCGATAAGCGATGAGTAGCATGTTCAATATTCGCACTTAGGCTTTGATAGAGCTGCTTTTGGAAAACATTATATTTTACTGCGCCCATTCCCAATAGAATCAGAGTAATAGCCAACACAATTTGGCTAAAAAAGATCACTTTGATACTTTTAAACATAGTTAATCCTCATCCACGCTATTACCTATTTAGTATAGTCGGCGTTCCATTTACTGCTAACGGAAGGGAAAAATTATGTTTATTTACTCGTCTAGGAAAGCGTTTTCTTGAGCATCGGTTTGATTTACCTCCATTTTCATGAAGGGATCGTCATGTCTAGATCGTCCCATTGTGTGCTGACAAAATCGATAAACTGCCGCACTAGAGGCGACTGATAGCTACGCGATAAATACACCGCCCACAATGCGTTGGTTGCTAAATGGTAGTCGGGTAATATCTGGATTAGAGCGCGATCTTTTAAGTAGCGATTGGCTAAATCACAAGGGAGCAGGGCAATGCCTTTACCGTGTAATGTTGCCCGGCAGATTAAGCTCATATCGTTGGCTCGAATCGTACCATTGACATTGACACTGTAGGTTTGGTTATGGCGAAGAAACTCCCATTTATGATGTGAAAGATGGACAAAACAGTTGTGCTTAGCTAAATCACTCGGCTGTACAATCGGTTGATGTTGAGCAAGATAAGTCGGCGCAGCACAAGCAACCGTATCGACTTGAAAAAGACGTCGAGCAATTAATTGTTCGTCAGGTTGGGTAGTAAAACGCAGTGCAATATCCACCCGTTCATCAACCAGTTGAGCTAAGCGATCGGAAGCAAGAATATCAATCGTTACTTGTGGATGCAGATCAGTAAACGCTTCTACGGCATCAAGCAGTAGATAGCGTGCTAAGCCAATTGGTACCGAAATACGAATTCGCCCAGACAATGACTGCGATTGCTCTAGTGCTCGTATTTCTAATTCTGCCGTTTGATTGAGGATTTTTTCACACTGTCTTAGCGCTTCTTCCCCAGATGCTGTTAGGCTCACTTTGCGTGTTGTCCGATGCAACAAACGCTGTTTTAACCAATCTTCAATTTCTTGTACATGGCGTGAGACTTGTAAGCGACTTAAGTTAAGGTTTTCTGCCGCTTGAGTGAAGCTACCAATGTTGGCGACTTCTACAAAGCTGCGCATTGCGGTCAATTTATCCATACTTCTCTCTCATTAGTATCTTATCTAGATACAATCTACATCCTTTCTTACCATTTATCACTCGCTCAGAGGCGACTACACTAGCATCTGTTGATAAATTAAACATTAAGGTGTTAAAAAATGAAAGTTGCTATTGTTGGAGCCTCGGGTTGGATCGGTAGTCATTTAGTACAAGAAGCACTGTCTCGTGGGCACGAAGTTGTCGCTATGGTGCGTGATCCCGCTAAAATGACCGATGCGAATGTCGAAGTACGTCAGTTTGATGTACACAATCAAGCCAATTGTGCTCAGTTATTTGCAGATATAGATGTCGCTATGGTGTCAATTGGCGGTCGAGCAAGTGGGGATCATAGTATTGTTGCCAAGACTGCTGAGCAGTTATTGAGTGCATTACCTCAAGCTGGAGTAAAACGTTTACTTTGGGTTGGGGGAGCTGGTTCGTTAGAAGTTTCACCGGGCGTTTCACTGGTCTCTTTACCGGATTTTCCAAGTGAATATAAACCAGAAGCGCTGGCACAAGGAGAAGCCTTAGCGGTTTTTAGAAGTAGCGATAGTCCACTGAATTGGACCTTTGTTAGCCCAGCGGCTGAGATTTTCCCCGGTGATAAGCAAGGAGCTTACCGCATTGGCGGTGATCAGTTACTCGCGGATCAAGATGGGCATAGTCGGATTTCGGTCAGTGATTATGCAGTGGCAATGCTAGATATGTTAGAAACGGCATCTTTTGCGCAGCAGCGAGTTGGAGTTGCCTACTAACGGATCGTTATCAGCGCCGATATTTATGATCGTCACTAAGTGAGTGTATGCTTAGCGACGATCCGTCTTGTTTATTCACGCTCGTTATTGTTCGACGTTAATGCCATTCAAAATAAACTGGCTTTCATAAACCATTTTATAAGCATCTGAAGGTTGATGAAGCCCTTTACTGATTGCCATGATGGTTGTTTCACTGGTGATCTGTGTGGTTGAATACAACCATTTTTGCTTATTTTCAGCCTGTGAAATTTGGTTTTTAGCAACAGAATCAACATTGATTTCCTCATCCAAGAGGGTGAAGTAAGCGTATCCGGCTTGACTCGCTAACTCTGCACTTTTACGCAAAATATACTTACGAGCAATGGCTCTGTCTGTGTAATCATTACCAATAAAACTGATTTGCCAAGTATCTTGAGCAAGCGCTTGTACATCGAATCCTTTACCAAAAGACCAAAAGTTTTTTTCTGTTTGATAAGGTGTTGCACAGCCAGAAAGCAGTAATAACCCTGCGATAATCATTACGATGTTCTTTTTCATTTATTTTCTCTATTAAACGTGGTGGATAAAGATATAAGGCCTTACTTAAGAGAAGTTTACCTAATATTGACATCGATAATTGTCTGGAAATGTCTGTTGATGTCTTTTTTCTTTGAAAAAGACTCCTTATCGCTCACATTAATGGTGGTGATTAATGAGTGATGGATTTAGAGAATATTTGTATAATCATGATACCTACGACAATGAAAGTGATACCAATTAATGCAGGGACATCTAAACTTTGTTTATAAATAAAAAACGACATAATAGAAACCAGCAGAATACCCATCCCTGCCCATATCGAATAAGCGATGCCAATATTCATGGTTTGTACGACTTGAGATAAACCATAAAAAGAGATGCAATACCCGATAACCACAAAGCAACTCGGCAGAAATCGAGTAAAACCATAGGAAGCTTTCATCATCGTTGTTGCCATGGTTTCTGCAAGGATAGAAACCATTAATATAATATATACTTTCTGCATAAAATTGATGCCTGTCGAAATTAATAAAAATAATGAATAGAATTTATTTTGTGGATAAATTTAAATTTAGTTTCCTCATTTTCCACAAGCGGCGTTTATACCACGGAACCGTCGTTGCGTGAACCATTCGATGTAGTGCGCGAGAATAATCCATGACCAAGCCCGGAGTCCATGCCATCATTAGCGCTCGTCTTCTTATTTGTGCGGCGATCCATAACTCTGGAGTACACATTATTTTTAATAGAGATAAGAAATTCTGATTTGGCCGAGCTAGAATACCTTCTAAGGCCGCTTCTAAAGCATAAGCAACCGTACTAGAGCAATTTTGATGCGTTATATTATAAATCGGATATTGACGATAACTTTCCCAAAAATTTAGCAAAGCATCGCGATTATAATGTTCAAACATAATCTTTTGATCGGATTCACACCAGTCGGCAGCTTCAGTTTGATAGTCTGATAAAAACCGTCCAGGTACATTATTATCTGGCGTTGCTCTTAATAAGCGAAAAAAGTCAGCTGCTTTGCGATCGATATCTTCCTCTGGGTATAAGCTTACATAAAGCTTAGAGGGTAACTCTAATGAGGCGTGACCGGTCGAAATAGTACCATTTTTATCAACTGCAGCAATATAACGATTAATAATTGGACGTGGTAAGGGAGGCGTGCTTGCTGAACCGACAGGTGTCCAAATATGAATAGTTAAAGGCTGTTGGAGAGATTGAGTGGCTCGATGTGATACCTTCGATACGGTGTTCTGTTTGATAGAGTCGAGAGATAACTTAGGGTTGATAATCTGAAATATGGTTAATCCTTTTTCTATATAACGAGATCGAGTAGCAATCGATAAAGCACTCACGCCAGTCCCAATCATAATTAAGCCGATAAAAAAAGATAGTGTCGATTGATGATGAGTTAAAATAAAAAATGAAAATAACATTTGGAATATTCCCCATGCAAGAGTAATTTTCCATCGATAGAATCGGACGATCCAAGCAGAAGCCATAGCAAAGGATCCGGTAATAAAATAAGCGAGAACAAAAATCGCTGAGATAATTTCGTTACTGTATCCATTATTCATTAATAAAATATAGGAGAAAAATAAAAAAACAATTCCCTTACATAATAGTAAGTGGTTTTTATTTTTTATGCTGCATAGAGCAATGCTTAAGGTCATTAAGCTTTCAAATAATAAAATAAGACCAAAGGTATTTTTAGGGAATAATAGCTGTTGATTCAATCCATCAAAAAAGATAAAAGCACCAGTCATCACCCACAAAATTCCGAAAATCCATAGGTAAAGTGAGTGTTTTTTAACAAAGTCGGAACCTAAAAGTAGTAAAGCAATCTGTAACATGTTGAGCCTATTCTTATTCTTTAACTACAGCGATGAAATGAAGATAAAAATATCTTATGAATGGAGTCTACCTAAAACCTGAACCAATGACTGTCTGCATATGTCACCTTCTGTCTTGGTGATTTTGATTAATATGAGGATTGGGTCATTTTCCGTCTTTTTGATGGTTTTTTATTGGGGGTTTATTTTTAAGATATTGTATAATAAGGATTATTTATCCATACAATCCCATACATTAGTTACCGAGCATGAAGCAATAAAACGCTGTATAATTGTGCTCTATGTCTATTTACTCTGGTGAGTGATTTATCCCACCACTGACGAAGTGTGAGTAATCAATACTATGTTGACTAATATCCAAAGCGATCTACCCGAATGGGCAGCAAAAATTTATCCAGAGAGCAAAGGCTGGGATCGTATTCGTAAGAACTGGCGTTTTCGTTTGTGGGCGTTGCTGCATCCCCAAGCTGTGCGGCGGATGTTATCACTGGTTGAGCAGCCTATTCTCGCTAAGGTGCTGAATGACAATCCACAGCTATTAGAAAGACCACTTAAACCCTACCTCTGTGTTGATTTATCGCTAATGCAAAGAGTGGAGTTCCTTGAGCAGCATTTTTTATTTGTCGCTGAGCGTTTTGGTGAGCGTTGTACGGAGATCATGTCTGATCAAGGTGTGAGCTTATTATCTATCGAAGATAAAAATGGCGAAGCCTATGATATCCGTTTAAACCGAGGAGCCAGTCGTGAGGGATCGATTGGTTTAAGCTTAGTGAATCAAGCGGGGACTACGATTTATTCGATTAGCTTTCATTTTTCTGATCACGGTAAAACGGTGTATATTGGAGCTTTGCAAGGCCCAAGTGAAAAGATTGAAAATCGTCAGCAAATCATTAAAGATTTAACGCGTACAGTACACGGCTTACGGACGAAAGCATTAATGGTTGAGTTAGCCTTATTAGTATCTCGTCAGTTGGGTGTTGATCGCTGTTATGCGATTTCTAATCGCGGCCATATTTACCAAGCGCTGCGTTATATTGGTTCTAAGCGTAATAAAGTCAGTTTTGATTATGATGAGCTATGGACAGAATATGAGGCAGAGAAAATCAGTCGTTATAGGTATCGCGTTGCGATGATGCCAGCACGTAAAGAGATCGAGACCTTAAACCGTAATAAACGTCGCCTGTATACCAAACGTTATCAATGGTTAGATGAGTTAGAGTTAGCTATTGGTGAGCGACTTAAGCAATTGAGCTGTTAATTATTCAAATTGTACAACAATATCCTTTCATAATGTCACGTCTATAGTAGATGAAGGGCTGCTCAGCCCTTTATTTAATCTATCCCCTTCCTATTTGAAGCTGCAGCGGTATTGGCTACGTTCGTTCACCCAATCACATAGCCTATCTATGTGCATGGGGACTCACTCACTTGTCGCCTGCCTGCAACTCCAAGTTGTTTGGGTATATGGTTTAATGAAAGGTCTCAATATAGAGATTTTCCACCTTACTTCTTGCCCATTCTGTACGACGTAAAAACTTCAAGGAAGATTTGATTGACGGATCGCTTTTAAAACAGTTTAGGCTAATTCGTTGCGCTAATCCTTGCCAGCCATAATGTTCTACCAATTGAGTCAGAATTTTTTCTAAGGTTAGGCCGTGTAAAGGATTATGCGGCTGCGCATGCGGATCGTTTGTGTGCATAAAAATAGCATAAGTGATGATTGAGCTGCCAAGTATAGCGTGCTTAGTAATAAATGTGCAGTAGGGCAGATCTTTGCATCATCAAGATGCCAATTTGTTGGTTATTTGTTAGCTTATGGTTTCTTTTTGTGGTTGCTTTCTACTTATGGCGTTTAGCATAGATTATATCGAACCATCATTGCTGACCGGCCAAATCAACTCATGAGTCAAGGAATCGATGAGCAGAGTGAACATTAAATGGCTGAATGAGCTTTAATATGCGATCAACGAATACCTTATTAGTATTGATGGTTGGTATGAATTCGACGCTGATTGGCATCGGCTTATCTCGCTTTGCATTTACCCCTTTAATACCGATGTTATCGAGCGAGGGGTGGTTTTCGGTCATTGAGACCAGTTACCTCGGTAGCTTGAATTTACTGGGCTATTTGATTGGTGCCTTGAGTGCTCATCGTTTAGCGCAGCAGGTCGGAGATCGCTTATTATTGACCGTTGCTGCTTTGGTGGTCAGTGTTAGTTATTTTGTCTGTTTTTTGCCTATCCACTATCTGTGGGTTGCTGGTTGGCGTGTTCTTGCTGGTGTTGCTGGTGGACATTTAATGGTCATTGGCCCAGCATTCGCTTTGCTGCATAGCCATAAAAATTATCGCAATGCGGTTATGACTATGATCTTCATGGGCATAGGTTTAGGTGTAGTACTTTCTTCTGCGATTATCCCGCTCCTACTTCGTTTTAGTCTTTCGATAATCTGGTTAGCTATCGGTAGTCTCTCTTTGTGTATTAGTGCTGTGATGATATTCGGCTTACGGCAACTGCCTGCTATATCTCACTCATCTTTATCCTCGGAACCTTCATCGTCTTTTGCCATTGGTGCTGTTTGGTTAGTGATTGCGGCTTATGCGCTTGATGCCGCCGGTTTTATTATTCCGCACACCATTTTTTGGGTTGATTATTTGGTTCGTGAGCGGAACTTCACGCAACCACAAGCGTTATGGTTGTGGTTTGCGTTTGGCGGTGGCTGTCTTAGCGGGCCATTGATTGCCAAATGGTTGGTATCGCAATTATCTTGGCACAGAGCGCTCTGGGTTGCTTACGCACTCAAAGCGTTCGCCATTCTTTTGCCAGTGCTGACCGCGATGCCAGTGTTGCTGTTTTGTTCAGCTTTCATCGTCGGAGCATTGACACCAGGTATTGTCGCGTTAACCGCAGGCCGAATTGCTGAGTTAGTTGGCACGACACGGCATCAATATTATTGGGGTAGGGCAACGGCTGGTTTTGCTTTATTACAAGCATTATCGGGTTGGGGCATGTCCTTTTATTATCAGAAAGTAGGTGAGTACGCCCCGCTATTTATCACGGCGGCACTATTGATGTTATTCGCTTTGCTCTGTATTTCGGCAAGTCCATTTTTTCGATCAAAATCGGTGAAACAGTCATGTTAACGCTTTATTTAAATGCCACTTCCCCTTATGCGCGGTTAGTGCGCATTTGTGCACTAGAAAAACAAATTCCGTTAAATTTAGCCATGGTCGATCCGTGGGGTTCACCGGATACACTTTTGCAGGTTAACCCAGCGGCAAAAGTTCCCGTGTTAATCACGGACGCAGGTGTTGCCTTGAGTGAAACCTTACTTATCCTGCAATACTTGGATATTCACTCTCCTTGTGCGCCGAGAATGGATGATGATGAGCAAGTGATGCAATGGTTAGGTCTAGGACAAGCATTAATGGATAGCGCTTTTCAGACGGTGATCGCCAATAAATATGGTGAGCCCGATGGAGGTGAATTGGCTTTGCGTCGTCAGCATGCCATACAGAGAATGTTGACTCAGCTTGAAAGTCAATGCTTACCGTTTGCTAACAAACCATTCACCACTGCCCATTGTTCGATTGCAGTAGGATTAGCTTATCTCGATTTTCGTTTGAGTAAGCTGAATTGGCAACGCTCTTATCCACAGTTAGCAAGCTGGTACGCACAAATCACACAGCGCCCCAGTTTTCAACAAACTCAATTTTCCTAGTGAGCCCACGGATTTCTGCTCGCTATCTTGAGTCATGCTCAGTACGATAACGGTTTGTTCAATATCAATGTGAAGTAGACATGACTCGTACCCGTATTCTTATTTCTGAATCAACCAATCCTTGGTTTAACTTAGCGGTTGAAGATACGATTTTCCGCTCGATGCCCGCCGATCAGCGTATCCTGTTTTTGTGGCGCAATGCCGATACTGTCGTTATTGGACGAGCGCAAAATCCATGGCGAGAGTGCCGAACTGAGCGCATGGAACACGATGGAGTGAAACTGGCGCGCCGACAGACGGGTGGTGGCGCGGTTTTTCATGATTTGGGCAATACTAATTTTACTTTTATGGCGGGCAAACCTGAGTACGATAAACAGGTGTCGACGCAGATTGTATTAGCGGGATTACAACAACTGGGTATTCACGGCGTGGCCAATGGACGTAATGATTTGGTGCTGCAAGATGAAGACGGGGTGCGCAAGTTCTCTGGCTCAGCTTATCGAGAAACGCTTGATCGCGGCTTTCATCACGGCACTTTACTCTTGAGTGCGGACATGAGCCGCTTAGCGGATTACCTTAACCCTGATCCCAAAAAACTGCAGGCGAAAGGGATTACTTCGGTTAAGTCTCGTGTGATTAACCTTAATAGCGTTAAAGCGGATATTGACCACCAGCAAGTATGCGATGCGATCATCCACGCTTATTTACAGCATTACCAACAAGATGCCCAAGTTGAGTATATTTCTCCTGAACAGTTTACTAATTTGCCTGATTTTGAAGATAAGTTTTCGAAACAAAGCAGTTGGGATTGGAACTTTGGCCAAACCCCACCTTTTACTCATCATTTGGATGAGCGTTTTACATGGGGAGGAGTAGAAATCTTTCTCGATGTTGAGCAAGGGGTCATTCAGCAAGCGACGATTTTCAGTGATATGCTCGATCCTTACCCGATGGAGCGATTAGCCCAAAAAATGACTCATATACCCTATGATCGCTGTGCTATTGCTTTGTGCATTGAGCAATTAGCACAGCAACACTCAGAGTATGCAAAGGAGCTGAAAGAGTTGTCAGCATGGATAATGACCGCTTGTTGAGTATTGACTGAGTGAGCCATCCTCTCTTATGCCAAAACCAAACATAGCCAAGCCACACTTACTGATCGGCTTGTAGATAATAACCCATGCCGCGTTTGGTTTTGAGCAGTGGGGCGGTAAAAGGGTCGTCAATTTTTTTGCGTAATCGGCGCATGTAAACATCGACCACATTGGTTAATGGATCTTGATGCATTCCCCAAACGTTAGCCAGAATTCGCTCGCGACTAAAAATATGCCCAGGTTTATTCATCAATAATTCCAAAATTGACAGCTCTTTGGCGGTCAACTCAATGAGTTGATTGTCTCGTGTGACCTGCATTGTTGGCAAACAGAGCACTAAATCTGCGACTTGTAGTGTGGGTAATGGACTGGATTCAGAGTGACGTCGCTGTAGAGCATCTAAACGAGCTAGTAACTCTTCAAAATGGAATGGCTTAGCAAGATAATCGTCTGCGCCGGTACGCAAGCCTTTGACTCGTTCATCGACATCGCCTAGGGCAGAGAGCATTAAGATGCGGACATCAATGCCTGCCGAGCGAATTTGTTGGCAGATGGTCAGTCCATCACAATGAGGTAGCATGCGATCTAAAATCAGCAGATCAGGTTCATAGCTGATGACCGTTTCTACTGCGTATTGGCCATCATTCAGGTGTTGGATCTGATGACCTTCTGCTTTTAAGCCTCGTTCGATAAAACTTGCGATTCTAGGATCATCTTCAATTAATAAAATGCGCATCCTAAACCTCTTCCAGTGGAAAGCTAAGGGTCACTTGGCTACCTTGATTAAGCTGGCTAGCGATCTTGATCTCGCCATTTAATTGTTTAGCCATGCTCTGAGCTAAGGTTAAGCCTATACCGAGTCCGTCAGGACGATATTGTTTGCCATTGTTAGCGCGAAAATAGCGTTCAAAAATACGCTCAAGGTCATCGCTAGCGATACCAATACCTTGATCGCTGAGCTGAAACAATACTTGGTTGGGTTCGAGCATTAACGTTAGTGTAAGTGGCTGTTTTTTCGGGTCATAACGTAATGCATTATCAACAATAATACGGATAATCATTAATAGTTTATCTAAGTCGGTATAGCAAATCAGCGTTTGCCAATTGGCTTGTGCTGGATGAGTCGACTCAACGATAACCTGTTGCGAGTTGGCGAGTAAGTTCGCTTGCCGCCCAACCGCTTGCCAAATGGTCTCAAGTGTCATCGCGGTGAGAGTCGGCTGAAATAATTGTTCATCTTGGCGGATCAGCATTAATAGATCATCAATTCGGTAAGATAAATGCGTCGCCGACTCATTAATGCGCTGTAAGGCTTGTCGATACTCGTCATCACTATTGTGACGACTGCGTAGGGTGATTTGCGCTTCGCCTAAAATAGCCGTTGCTGGGGTGCGTAGCTCGTGGCTGACGTTAGCAAAAAACTCTTTTTGCTGATGTTTGGCTTTTTCTAGGGTTTGTAGGGCTTGAGCGAGTTCTTGGGTGCGCGCGGTCACTTCTTTTTCAATCAGCTGGCGCGAAGCCATTTCCTGTTGCTGGGCTTGCTCTAGGCTTTGTGCCATATAGTTGAAGTGGCGAGCGAGGGTTTTCAGCTCATAAGGACCACTGATGGCAATTCGGTGATTCAGTTGACCTTGCTCTAAAGCGGTGGTGCTTTTGACCAATTCAGCCAGCGGTTTTGATAAGGTCCTTAGCAGCCAACCACCTAATAATCCGCCTAAAATCACGCCAATCACCGCGAGGCTGATGATCACGCTTCTCACATTCGATAACGCGCTCATCGCTGCACTTTCATAACGAGTGGTACGTTGTTGTTGCACACTGATCGCTTGATTGAGTAACTGGCGAAGATCGGTGTTATCTACTTGATCAAACGACTGGCTAAGTAGCAGCCAGCGTTCATCATCATCGGTGATTTTAGCGATTTCCCATGAGCGTAGCGCCTGTTTTAAACTGGCGAAGTTGGTTTCAAATAAAGAGATGACTTTAATTTGCTGAGTAATTTCCGCAAAGTCTTGCTGAGTTAAACTCTGTTGCTGAGCTTGCTCGGTGAGCTGATTGAGCTTTTCTAGTAAATCTTCAATTTTGGCAAAGCGTAGGTCGCGTTTTAAGGTACTGCCATCTTTTATCAATAGATACTCGGCAAGCCAGATCTTCAATTGTTGTTTTTCGGTACTCAGTTGCATGAAGTTTTGCAAAATTTGGCTAGAAATTTGTCCACGCTGAATATGCTCATTCGCGACGTGATTTGACCAATAAGCCGCTCCTGCCTGAGCCAAAATCAGCGACAGTAAAAGTGCCAAAACAAACGATAATTGATAGCGAAACACAGCCATTTCCTCACAGCATAGCGTTAATAAATGCAGAGTAAGCGATTTATGCACTCACGGTAAACTATGTTCATCTTAGGTTAATCTTCGCACTAGGGTTAGGTTCATTGAAGCGCGCTACAGTCGTCACTCAAATTACCTAAACCAGTAAGGCAGAGACTATGCAACGTATCCATAAAACACTTTCCATTTCAGCACTATTATTATCCAGCGTGTTACCGTGGGCAGCTCAGGCTTCTTCGCCAGTTGTTAACAATAATATTACTCATCAAGAAGTGCTCAATGCTCAACAGGCATGGGGCGAGGCATTAATCAATATCAGCCAAACTTATGAAAAGCAAGGCCATGCAGCGGCAAAAACGTTAGCCAGCCAAGTGTTGGATCAAGCTTATGGTTACCAACAAGGCGCGGTACTTTTCAAACCGACGCTCGCCAGTGGTCAGCAAACGTTTCGTACCGATGTGGCTGGAGCGTTAGCCTATTTTGTCGGTGGCAATAGTGATTATGCGCAAGACTCTGGCTTTGCTTTAAAAGGTTGGAAGGAATACCGTTTTGAGAATGCTGCGGTTTATATTAATGGTGATTTAGCCTTGACCATGGGCAATGTCATATTGGTTGATAAGCAAGGGCAAACCACGATGGTTGATAAAAGCTGGGCCTTTAAGAAAGATGAGCAAGGTCAACTTCGTATCGTCTTGCACCACTCTTCTTTACCTTATCAACCTTAAGGCTTAATACCATTAAGCTTCGATACAGAGCCGGTGGCGATGCGACCGGCTTTTTCTATTTGGGCCATTTAATACACTATTATCGGCGTTTACTATGACTATGATGTAGATGATGTTTTTCCTTTAACTGCTGACGAAACCGAGCGAGATGAAATTGGGATCGAGGTTGCTGACCGCATTTTCTATGACTATGTTGATGCTGTGAATCTAGGCGCTGTTGGTGATTATCATCGACAAAGAAAGAGGCTACGCTCGCGGTTAATAAACCAAAGAGGGTGATGCCCGTTAACATGAGAAACACCGCAACGCCGCGGCCAAAAGCGGTCACTGGATACATATCGCCGTAGCCTACGGTGGTAATGGTGGTCATTGCCCACCAAAGCGCATCACTATAATCTTCAATTGGACTGTCGCTGCCTCTCTCCACCAAATAGACAAACGCTGAACTTAGCATCACGGTTAATAAGCTGGTTAAGCCAATAAAACTGAGGGTTTTTTGCCGTAAGACCGCTTTGGTTTGCCGCCAGGTTCTCGGTAAAATAAACAGAATACGTATAAAACGTAATGGTCTTAGGAATGGCATCGCAACAATCAAGACATCTGGCCAATTTTGCATTAAATAGCGGCCACGTTGTTGGCTGAGCAAAATTTTAATGGCTAATTCAGTAGCGAAAACGCCCCACACTAACCAAATCAATTGATTGATAAAGTGGCGTTCTTCTTGGTCTAGCTGAGCGACATCGGGTATTAAAGCCAATAGTACATAGATAAGCGATAAGATAAGCATTGGCACTTCGGTTTTGCTCTCGAAGGCGGCCAGTAATTTTGCGCGTTGTTTCGGGTTCATAATTCTAATGTCATTGTGCGTGGTTTGATAAAAGGTTGTCTGCGTTTAGATGCTATCGGTTAATTGAGTGATACGCGCGCAGAGTGCTTCGGCTAATTGGTGGCTAGCGAGGTTGCGCTCAATGATTGAGTGGGCGAGTTTTCCTTGTTGTATCACCCTGAGCCATTCATCGATCATCGCGCTAAATCCTTTGTTGGTCAGCATCGGTGTCCAATCTGGCGAAGCCAGTCGTTGCGGCTGATTATTCTGCCAGTGTATGCCTTCAGAAAAAGAGTGAAATTGATAACTTTGATTAACGAACTGCGCACTGACAGATTCACTCGTAATACCAAATTGTCGATTCATTGAAGCATGCAACAAAGTGGCTCCATGTTGCCATTGAATATCGATACGCGCTAACTGTTTGCCGGCCATTTGATGGGTGATGTAAGCGTCTTGCAAATCGGCTTTAGCGTAGAGATTGATACTGTCTAATGGATGGATGAAGTCATCAAACAAGAAGGTACGAATATCACCAGGTAAAGCATGGCGATTTTTCTCCCAGCGTAAGCCGAGTAAGTCGTCTCGTAAGCCTTGCTGTACTCCGACCAAATGTTGATTTAATAGAGGAAGGTGGCGACGATTAAACCCGACATAAAGCGGTTGTTGGTACTGTTCAGCTAATGCGTACAATTGTTCGCAATCAGCCGCGCTGTTTGCTAATGGTTTATCGACAAATGTGGCGATGCCATGACGTAAGAAAAAAGCCGCAATCTCAGGATGAGCGGCCGTTGCCGCGTGGATCATCACGGCATCGACTTGGAATTTGAGCAGATCTTGATACTGGGTACAGGTTTTAGTGATCCGATATTGAGCGGCTAAATGCGCAAGAGTGTGCTGATTTCGAGTGCAAAACACCAGTTCAATCTCGGGACGTTGGGTTATCACGGGTAAGTAAGCTTTTTGGGCGATATCCCCCAAGCCAATAATGCCTATTTTGATCATCGTTATCTAAACTGGTTCACTTCACAATGAGAGCAAGACTAACACTTGCTCTAAAAATCGGTAAGTGCATTGCCGAGAAATTGGGAAGACGATCTTTGTCATTCCTAAGATAAATCCGAGAACGAGTCATACAATAGGCCATAATGATTTAAAACGGACTTTCTTTATTGAGTTCATTACAAACCTCAATAATCGCTAAGGAAAGTCCAGAGCGGATCACTTGCTGTTGGCGCTGTAGTTGTAAGTGATAAAAGTCGAGATCGATGTCGCCATCAGGATCAACCATCGTCACGGGTAACAACCCTCTGTTTTGGACAAGATTTAATGCTTTTATGGCGTGAATCACTTTGGGATCGGTAAAGCTGTACTCCATGGCATCACTATTCAATTGATTACGCAGTTTGATGATGGCTTCGATATCATGATAAGTGTCGTCGGTCACCACGCCTAGGCCGTATAAGAGCTTTAAGCGAACAGAAAGGTTACCAAGTGGTCCAGTGTCGTCTAATAATGGTCCAACAACCGATTGCACCGCAAAATTATCTTTTCGAAAAATACGCTGCATCAGTGCATCAACCGCTTGGGTTAATATGTCAACGGTTGTGATAAAAAAGCCACGCACAGAGGGGGCGTTGTTCAGTTGTTCTAAAATATCGATTTCGTCAATTTTCTGTGCCATATACTATCTAATTTAAGGTTGAGATGGGAAGGCGGTGTCCTTCCCATCTTAGTGTCACGTTAAAGCTGATGATAAATTGCTTCAATTTTTTGTACTTCGACACTGTTTTCTTTTAAGCCTGAATAATGTGCCAGCGTTTTTGGGATCCCGCGTTCTTTGAGTGAAGCTTGCAATTCAATGGATTGCGGATCGTTAAGGTTGGTATATTTTAGGGCGGCGGCAATCCCTTTCAGTAAGGTTGTATTGTCTGTGCCGTACTCTATTGTACCGAGTAATGGTTTGATTAATCTATCATTCGGCCCTAATTTTCGTAGAGGTTGGCGTCCAACGCGATCCACTTCATCGACTAAGTAAGGATTTGCAAAACGCGATAAGATTTTTTCGATGTACGCATGATGCATTGTGCGATCAAACCCATAACGCTGGATGAGCACTTCGCCACTCTCTTGCATCGCTTGTTTTACTTCGGCGCGTATCTCTGGGTCTTCAATGGCTTGACGAATGGTATGGTGTCCTTTCAAACAGCCCAAGTAAGCAGTAATACAGTGTCCGGTATTGAGGGTAAACAGTTTCCTTTCGATAAAGGCCATCAGATTTTGGGTGGTTTCCATGCCCTTGATACAAGGAATTTCGCCTTTAAACTGCTGCTCATCGACAATCCATTCGCTGAAGCTTTCAACCGTGACGTCAAGTGGATCATCGTTGGCGGCTTCGGCGGGAGGGACAATTCGATCGACGGCTGAGTCAACAAATCCAATATATTGTTCAGCTTTGGCTTGGAGATCAGAGGATAAATACTTAAACACCTCAGTTTTTAAATGGCTAGTGCCTCGTACCATATTTTCACAAGCGATAATATTGAGAGGTTGTTGATTACCGGCCGCAAAACGCGCTTCAATCCCTTTGGCGATGGTTTTTGCAATCATATCCAATACGGCGGGACCGACAGCCGTGGTGACTAAATCGGTGTTAACCATTCGTTCAATGAGCTCATGGCTGGCGGAGTTAACGGCGGTTACCTTAGTAACGGTATCAATCTGACAGTCATGACCGACAATCTTAACTTTATACTGTTGTTGATGACTAAGTTGATCCACTAAGGGTTCATTAACATCGGCGAATGTGACTTGAATGTGCGCATCGGCGAGTAGTTTTCCAATAAAACCACGGCCAATATTACCGGCACCAAAATGTACTGCATTTTTCATAATTCATTACCTACCAAATAGTGACTGACAAAGATTAGGGTGAGGTCAGCATAAATAGCGGGGGATGCTGACCTCGTTTGCCTCAAGAGCAAAGGCAATTAGGCCGCTTGGGCATTGTTCAAAATTGCCAAGATCTCTTTGATGTTATTGGTCGAGGTCAGGGTGTTGATGGCCTCTGGATCATCAAGGGCATTGGTAATGGCAGTAATGACTTGAATATGGTCATCATTTTTGGCGGCAATACCGATCACTAATTTGGCGATATCGTTTTCATCGTCGCTAAATTGGACGCCGGATGGGTACTGACAAATGACAATACCCGTTTTGATGACTCGATCTTTGGCTTCAATCGTGCCGTGAGGAACCGCGATCGATTCACCTAAGTAGGTCGAGACTAATTGTTCTCTCGCAAGCATCGCATCGACATATTCCGGGTGCACGTAGCCAAGTTCTACTAACTTATTACCAGCAAAGCGAATGGCTTCCTCTTTATGGCTGGCGGTTAAACCCAGGTAGATATTGTCTTTCTGTAAGCTAAAGATGGAAGGTTGCTGAGGGTCAAAATACTCATCATTAGCGGCGACTAACGGTGCTTTAATGAGACAACTGTCATTGGCTGCTTTGGGATGTATGGCGGCCAGCAGTTGGATGACTAATTGGTTATACATATCGCTATCAAGAAAATTGGTGAGTGATAGATGCTGGGCATTAGGAGCGTGTTTACGCGCTCTGTCGGTGAGATCTTTATGGGTGATCACAATATCCACATCTTGTGGCAAGTTATTGATCGCCAGATTTGTGATGGTGACGTTTAAGCCCGCTGCTTGCGCTTTCTTACGCAATAAACTGGCCCCCATCGCGCTTGATCCCATCCCTGCATCACAGGCCACAATGATGCTTTTGACATGGTTTAGTTTGAGATCATGCTTAGCTGGCGACGGTTTAGCTTGTTCTGTTGTTGTGGATTTTAACGTGTTCATTTGCGCAGTAGCTTTGGCGAGTGAATCTTGAACGCCCTCTTCATCGGTTGAATGCTGAGCTTTCATGAGAATAGCAGCAACAATGAAGGAGACGGCAGCTGCGGCAAAAATAGAGCAGATCACACCAAGCATGGAGGCTTTATTGGTCATTAATAAAATGGCAAAAATAGAACCCGGTGAAGCAGGAGAGACAATACCCGCATTGAATAGCGTTAAGGTAAAAATGCCCGTCATTCCGCCAGCAATCGCGGCTAAGATCAAGCGAGGATTCATCAGTATGTAAGGGAAGTAGATCTCATGAATACCACCGAAAAAGTGAATAATCGTTGCTCCACCAGCGGTTTGACGAGCGGTCCCTTTACCAAACACCATATAGGCCAATAAGATACCTAATCCCGGTCCTGGGTTAGCCTCAATCAGGAAGAAAATGGATTGCCCTGTTTCGCTGGCTTGTTGAATGCCAAGTGGGGAGAAAATACCGTGATTAATGGCATTGTTAAGAAATAGAATTTTCGCAGGTTCGACGAAAATGGATGTTAATGGAAGTAGGTGTGCTGCGACCAAAAAGTTAACGCCAGCCGCTAAAACATCCGAGAGTACTTTGACAAAAGGGCCGATTAAATAAAAGGCGATGACGGCGCAGATCATACCGATAATACCAGCAGAGAAATTGTTCACTAACATTTCGAAGCCGCTTTTAATCTTGCCATCAACACGTTTGTCAAAGTATTTGATGGCCCAGCCGCCCATCGGTCCGACTATCATTGCGCCCATAAACATAGGAATGTCCGTACCGACGATAACCCCCATGGTGGTTATTGCACCGACAACGGCACCTCGTTCACCACCGATTAACTTACCCCCGGTATAACCGATCAGCAGAGGCAGCAAGTAGGTGATCATCGGGCCAACTAAAGAAGCTAATGTTTCATTGGGTAACCAACCTGTAGGAATAAAAAGTGCGGTAATAAAGCCCCAAGCGATAAACGCACCAATATTGGGCATAACCATGTTTGATAAGAAACGGCCAAAATTTTGTATCTTGACCTTAGCATCTGGTGATAACATATCCGTTCCCCGTTCGATGTTCTAAAGAAGTAGTGTGATAACGGTTCGTCTAAAACCGTTGGTTGCTTAGTACCCAATCAATCTATCACACAATTTTACGTTAGAGCTGACAACGGGTTTTTTGTGATCTATCACGCTATAACTGTCTTTTATCTGCGCTCATTGCGTGATCCTCTTCACCATCTTGCTGTGTAATTAATTTACATTTCATTTGTTTTTGTTTTGTCAATTACTTTTAGTTGCGCCATGTATCATTTTGGTAAATTTAAATTTATTGCAAATAGTGACTAATCTCACAATCAAGAGAAGATGATTTATCTGTGTGAATCATTGTGTGATCTATGTCTCGCGCGAGATTTTATCTATTATTAAAAAACTAAATAACCGACGATGTTTAAATGATTTCTGTAATTTAAGTACAGTTTGATAAGAGGGAGTGAAGACGTTTTATCAGAATATTCCTTCGCTGATGGTTTTCTCATCTGATGTTATTGGATGGTGAAGAGGGTTAGTATCGCTCGCTATCTTTGCACACAGTTACAGCGACATTCATTGCTTCTTTATCTATGCTTATGGTGAATGGAATCGTTTGATGTTGATTTGCAATCTCAAGTTGTTTCGGGATATCAGTGTCAGATAGAGAGGCTATTTATCGCAACTTATTATAAAAATAAAAAAGAGATCCATGTCAGAAGCTGCTTAACCTAGTGTAGTCCAATCAAGCAAAACGTTTAGTCATTGCGGGTTACCTGCTAGAATCAAAAAATTCCACCTTAGTATTAATAGAATCAATGAAAGAAAAGGTTACTGTTTCTGTTTCATCTATCCACGGCACGCGACACTTCCATTTAGGTAAGTGGTATCGGCATGTTTTAAAAACAGTGGGTTATACTGCCTTGGCTGCGTTGCTCACCATTGGCGGAGTGATTTATTACTTGTCCAGTGAAGTGGATTTTGCCAAATTAAAGCAGCAAGAATTAGAGAATCAATCTTCTTCATTACTGGGCGAGCTATCTTCACTGCAAGAACTAAAAAATAATCTAGAACATGATTTACAAGAGCGTGAAGAAAAAATGCAGTTGGTTGCCGATCGATTAGGCGATCTCGAAAAAGTCTTAGGGGTAGAAGACAGTGGTGCGGAATTAGAATCTCGTTTAGACACGGCTGCGATAACCTCTTCGGTCAGAATGGTGATGTTAACCCAAATCCCCAGTGGTGCTCCTGTTCATGAAGCTCGAATTTCGTCAGGATACGGTAAGCGAACTCATCCTGTGACAGGCAACGTTTTATTCCACCGTGGGCAAGATTTCGCGGTCAATATTGGTACTCCTGTCTACGCGCCAGCGGATGGGGTAGTGGAAGTCACTCGGGCGAGTAACCAAGGTTCGGGTAACTTTTTGCGCTTACAACATGCTTATGGTTTTTCAAGCTCTTATTCGCACTTACAAAAGTTTGCGGTGAAAAGTGGTGATTTTGTACAAAAGGGCGATCTGATTGCTTATTCGGGTAATACCGGTCTCTCTTCTGGGCCTCATTTACATTACGAAGTACGTTTTGTCGGTCGACCATTAGATCCTAAACCGTTTGTCGATTGGGGTATAAATGATTTTGAAAGTTTATTTAGTCAAGTAAGAGGTATTCGATGGGAATCTTTAGTAAACAAAGTCGAACTCAGAGTCAGCGCGCAGCTACAACTCTCATCGCAAAAGGCTGTTCAATTAGCGGACAACTCCGGTTAGAAGACAATATTCAAATCGATGGTCTCGTCGATGGACAACTGCATGTTATCAAGACGATTGTGGTTAGTGAAAGTGGTGCGGTAAATGGTGATATTTTTGCGCAACATGTGATCATTAACGGTGCATTTGAAGGCACTTGTCACGCCGACAAAATCGAGATTTTAAGTAAAGGGGTAGTTAATGGCACTCTGTATACTGACGATCTGAGTATTGAACAAGGTGGACGTTTTAATGGCATGACTCACCCTGCTGCTGGTGAAAATGTCACTCAATTAGTCGATGCGGTTGACGCCAAGGAAACCAAAAATACGAAAATCCACAAAGAGATAAAACCCGCGACTAAAGGCTCAAGTCTGTAATTAAAAGTCTGCTGGCACTTCAAAGGTCATTTTTTGATGATGATAGGGATGATAAAAGCTTAACTTCTGAGCATGTAGACACAGTCTTTCAGCGGCTTGCCCATACAGATCATCGCCAACGATAGGAAAACCCAATCCATCAGGATGAGCGCAGTGGACGCGCAACTGATGGGTTCGTCCCGTATGAGGGTATAAATTCACTCGGGTTTGGCCTTGTTCAATCGCTACCTTTTCCCACCGTGTCTGCGCCGATTTTCCCGTCTCCAAGCATACTTTTTGTCTTGGCCGATCGTCTCGATCAGCGGCGAGAGGTAGTGTGATATCACCGCCATCATGCTCAAGCTCACCGGCTAATAAAGCCACATACTGCTTGTCAATTTGCCGAGTAATAAATTGTTTTTGTAGGGATTTATTCGCTCGGCGCGTTAGGGCAAAGACTAATAGCCCGGATGTCGACATATCTAAGCGATGCAACACAAACGGACCTTCACCGTCAGGAAATTGCTCTGCTAAGCGGGTGAAGACGGAATCTTTAATATTCACTCCCGGTACGGATAAAAACTCAGCAGGTTTGTTGATAACGACGATCGCCTCGTCTTGGTAGACGATCTCGATTTGTTTACCCTCGGCAGGATTCACTAACAGTGGATTATCTTCTAACGGCATACCTTTAAGCATGTGTGCCAAAATCGGTTGGCACTTACTTTGGCATGCAGGATAAAACTTACCGTGCTGGCGGATCTCCGATTTCGGTGAGCTACCCCACCAAAATTCCGCTAAGGCGATTGGGGTTAATTGGTGCTGAAAAGCATAATGCAGTAATTTCGGTGCTGCGCATTCTCCTGCCCCAGCTGGTGGAACGGGGTTGGCACACTCGGCAAAAATAGCATTAAGGTTTCTTTTCTCTCCGTACTGATTGAGAAAAAAATAATGAGAAAAAAGCTGATGTTGTAAACGGGCTGAACGTTGCTTACGCTCTTGCTTAAGTGTTGTTATGGTCTGATTGAGCTGGTTAAGTTCTTCATCTAACGCGGCGATTTTTTGCTGCCATTCAAGCTTAAGTTGTTTTAATTGCCATTTCTCTTGCACGCTTTGCTGGGCAAGTTGGTTGAACAGCGCTTGTTGTTCCGCTGTCGTTGCTTGACTAGACGCCGTGGCGCGCTGTTGTTTTCGCTGCGCTCGGCTGTCGATCATTGTTTTTTGCTGCGTGCTAATCGCTTGCTTCGCTTGTTCTTGGCAGGCCTGTAAAGCTTCAATAAGAGCGCTGCGCTGTTCTGAGTGCATTAACTGGTTAATTTGCTGATTTATTTCGGCGATATGGTTGGCTTCTGCGCTAAAAAAAGCCGCTGGTGTAAAACGATCAAACACTGGCGGTACAAAACCGGGGAGATGATCTTGCTCGGCGAGCTGACCAGAAAATGCAGCGAGATATCCCAATTGCTGTTGAGCATTTTTCACCACTAAAACGCCAAACATTTTTCCGTGACCGTCGCTTTGTTGCTCAATGCCAAAAGGGTGGACCCAATGATTTTGTGTCGTTAGATGAATCTGTAGCTGTTTGGCGGCAATCAGTGCTAAAGGATGTGGCTGATAACAAAACGGATAAGTGAAGCGCTCAGGTAACGGGATAGCAGTGATGTCGGTTGCAAATGGAGTGAAGCAATGGGCAGGCATAGTGAAGACAACAGTGGTTAAAAACAAGGGAGAGTTTACTGCGCTTGGCGTAAAAAGTCAGTATTTCTCCCTAAGCTTGAGCAAAACAACCTATTTATAGCATCGGTAACACAGACAACAGCAATAATCCGCCCATAGCACCATTAAACCAACGGACATAGCGTGGATGATTCATCCACTGGCTTAGCTGCTTACCGGCCACCGTCCAGACGCTTACCGATGGTATATTGACCATAGCAAATACCAAGGCGATGACCATTAATTGTATCCAACTTGCCTGTTGGTTAAACACACTTACAGCGGTGAGTGCCATTGACCAGCCTTTCGGATTTACCCACTGAAAAAGTGCCGCAGCAGTAAAGGTCATCGGTTGATAGTGCTGCGTTGTTTGTGAGGGGTTACTCAAGGCTATTTTTACGGCTAAATAGACTAAGTAGGCGGTGCAGATGATTTGCAGTCCGTATTGCAGCATTGGATAACGATGAAACAGTTCGGTGAGTCCAACACCAACCAGCAGCACCATGATACTGAATCCTAAAATAATGCCCAACATATGAGGAATGGTCCGTACAAATCCGACGTTGGCTCCTGAGGTCATGAGCATGATGTTGTTTGGACCGGGTGAAAAAGTAGAAACAAAGGCGAATGCGATGAGTGGTCCCCATTGTGTGTAATCCATGAGCGGCTCTTGTTAAGTAAATGATGAGAAAATAATAATGGTATTGTTGGGCAATATTGTGTTTATATTTGTTTTAAATGACCTTAATTAGCAATAAAAATGATTTATGGATAGATTTGACGAAAGAATATTGCAAGCGCTTCAGGCGGATGGGCGGATCTCTAATGTCGAGCTTGCCGAGCGGGTAGGGTTATCACCCTCAGCGACACTCAGAAGAGTGCAAGAGCTTGAGCGCAAGAAAGTCATTAAAGGCTATCGAGTGATCGTCGATAAAAGCCAACTTGATATTGGGTTTGTGGCGTATGTTGCGATTGGTTTAAATAGCCATACCAAAAAGGCACAACTCAGTTTTGAAGAGCACGTACGCTTTGCTAAAGAGGTGGTGGAGTGTCATAACATTACTGGAATGAATGAGTACTTACTTCGTGTTGAGACTAAAGATCTCAGTGCTTATAAGCGCTTTCATGCGGATGTGTTAGGTGAATGCCTAACGGTAAAATCCATTAGCACTATGGTCGTCATGGATTCTCCAAAAGATGCCCGCCAGTAGTGAGCATCTTTTCATCCTATTTTTAGGGTCTGTTGACCTTTCGAACAAAATTTAATCGCGAAAGGTCAACAGACCCTAGTGTCCGAGAAACTAAAAGATACAGTGTTTCGCGTATGAGGCGGCTTGATTGGCTGTCCAATCGCCTTTCGGTTTCTCTTGCATATCCTCACACCACTCTTGACTACCCACTTCAGTTTGTAATACGCAGTGTTTAGCAAAATCCACAGCTCCTTGTGCGCTCCATTCACTTTTAGGTTTCTCACGCATCTCTTGGCACCAAGAGCTAGTACCTACTTCGCTTTCACAAGCAGTGAGAGCCAAGGTACTGAGCAATAATAACGCTAATTTTTTCATTGTTGATCTACCGATAAAGAAAACGTAAGTCATCATACCTAAGTCGCCCTAGAACAAGCCATGCTTTCAGGTCATTTTTCTTTTTTTCCTACCGTAATTGCCGCTATGACTCAGCCGATAATTGATTGGCTGATAAAAATCTCAGTGATCATTCTCACTATTTATTCATCATCAAATATCGATAAAACGATCCAACTCACAGTCTGATTTTAATCTAGATGCAAAGCAAAAAAGTGACGTTATTATGCTATCGAAACGTTTCGATGAGTGTTTTGTCAATAAAAACTGTCGAGATGGGTCCTTGCTTCACCTCAACGTGCACTGAAATAAAGGTCAAATAATGAAAAAAAGTCTCCTCCTAAACGCAGAGCTCTCTTATCTAGTGGCAACGTTAGGTCATAGCGATGAAATTACGATTGGCGATGCTGGCTTACCGATTGACGATTCTGTACAGCGGATCGATTTAGCTTTAACACAGGGTATCCCGAGTTTTTTGGATACGGTACGAGCCATCCTCAGCGAAATGCAAGTGCAAGCGGTGCTATTGGCTAACGAGTTTGCTCAAGTCAGCCCTGATTTACATAGCGAATTACTCGCTGAGTTACACCGCGAGCAACAGAAAACAGGCCAACCTATTGCGATTGAGTATCTTAGCCATGATGAGTTTAAAACTCGTACGGTTGCCAGCCGCGCGGTGGTAAGAACTGGTGAGTGTACACCCTATGCCAATGTGATTTTTCAATCGGGTGTGGTGTTTTAGCGTTCGATTTTGTGATTCAACGATGAGGAGGAGTGATGACTCAACCGATTTTAGCTCTCAGTCAGATTGATAAAGCTTTTCCTGGTGTGAAGGCGCTTGATCAAGCTTGTTTAAACGTCTATCCCGGTCGAGTCATGGCCTTGATGGGAGAAAATGGTGCTGGCAAATCGACCTTAATGAAAGTATTGACTGGGATCTACAGCAAAGATGCCGGTACCATCGACTATCAAGGTCAACCAGCCAGTTTCAAAGGTCCTAGGGATTCTCAGCAAGCGGGGATCAGTATTATTCATCAGGAGTTGAACCTGATCCCGCAGCTGACAATTGCAGAAAACATTTTTCTTGGCCGAGAAAAAACCAGCGCTTTTGGCCGCATTTTGTGGCAAGAGATGTACGCGGAAGCCGATCAACTGTTAGCTCGTCTTAATGTAAAACACAGTGCCAAAACCTTGCTCGGTGAGCTGAGTCTTGGTGAACAGCAGATGGTGGAAATCGCCAAGGCGCTGTCCTTTGAGTCCAAAGTGATCATCATGGATGAGCCAACCGACGCATTAACCGATACCGAAACCGCTTCATTGTTTAACGTGATTAATGAATTGCGCGACCAAGGTTGTGGCATCGTTTATATCTCTCATCGTTTAAAAGAAATTTTTGAAATTTGCGATGATATTACCGTGTTGCGAGATGGCAAATTCATCGGTCAATGCCAAGTCAGTGAGACTGATGAAGATGGTCTGATTGAAATGATGGTTGGGCGTAAATTAGAAGAGCAGTATCCACGTATTGACGTTGAGCCAGAAAATAAAGTTTGTCTCGAAGTGATAGGTTTGACCGGATCGGGGATTCATGATGTCAGCTTTACCCTGCGTCGAGGAGAGATTTTAGGTATCTCTGGCTTGATGGGAGCGGGACGTAGCGAATTAATGAAGGTGATTTATGGCGCGCTGCCTTCTGAGCGGGGCGTGATTAATCTTAATGGCCGCACCATTAACCCCGTTAGCCCGCAAGATGGTTTAGCCAATGGTATTGCCTACATCTCAGAAGATCGCAAAGGCGATGGTCTGGTACTCGGTTTATCAGTCAAAGAAAATATGTCGCTGTGTGCCCTCGATAAACTGACCAAGGGCATACAAATTCAGCATGGCGCAGAAGCGACTGCGGTAGAAGATTTCATTCAACTGTTCAATATAAAAACCCCTTCTCGCAACCAGATCATTGGTCATCTTTCAGGTGGGAATCAGCAAAAAGTGGCGATCGCCAAAGGCTTAATGACGAAACCTAAGGTACTGATTTTAGATGAACCGACACGTGGCGTTGATGTCGGTGCGAAAAAAGAAATCTATCAATTAATCAATAAGTTTAAAGCGCAAGGGATGAGTATCATTTTAGTTTCATCGGAAATGCCAGAGGTACTTGGTATGAGCGATCGAATTTTAGTGATGCATGAAGGGCGGATCAGTGGCGAATTTGATGCCAAGCAAGCCAATCAAGAAAATCTTTTAGCGTGTGCCGTTGGCAAAACCTTGAACGAGGAAGCAGCATGAATAGTAAAACTCTAAGTAATCAGACGCCAGACGGTGGTAAAAAGTGGTTTAGTAAAGCGTGGTTGATTGAACAAAAGTCACTGATTGCTCTGCTATTTTTAGTCGTTGTGGTGTCATTTTTAAATCCCAACTTTTTTACCGTCGACAACATACTGAATATTTTACGTCAGACATCAGTGAACGCGATCATTGCGGTTGGTATGACTTTAGTTATTTTAACCGCGGGCATTGATCTCAGTGTTGGCTCTGTGTTGGCCCTATGTGGAGCGTTTGCTGCCAGTCTGATTGCCCTTGAAGTTCCGGTTATGGTGGCGGTACCAACGGCTTTATTGGCTGGCGCGGCGCTAGGGGGTATCAGTGGCATCATTATCGCCAAAGGCAAGGTACAAGCTTTTATTGCCACTCTCGTTACTATGACGCTGCTGCGTGGCGTCACCATGGTTTATACCGATGGGCGTCCTATTTCAACCGGCTTTACCGATACCGCTGATGCGTTTGCTTGGTTTGGTACGGGTTACGCATTAGGCATTCCTGTACCCGTTTGGATGATGGTGGTGGTATTTGCGGCGGCGTGGTACTTGCTCAATCACACACGTTTTGGTCGTTATATTTATGCCATGGGTGGTAATGAGTCAGCGGCGCGTTTATCCGGTATCAATGTTGATCGCGTCAAAATCGGTGTGTACGCCATTTGTGGTCTGTTATCGGCTTTGGCGGGCATCATTGTTACTTCTCGGCTCTCTTCTGCGCAACCTACGGCAGGCATGGGCTATGAGCTGGATGCGATTGCAGCGGTTGTATTAGGCGGTACCAGCTTAATGGGCGGTAAAGGTCGGATTATGGGCACCTTAATTGGCGCACTGATCATCGGCTTTTTAAATAACGCATTGAACTTACTCGATGTGACCTCTTACTACCAGATGATAGCGAAAGCGGCGGTTATATTGCTGGCTGTGCTGGTGGACAATAAAAATAAGTAAAACGTGAACCTACCAGATGCAAGCCTGCTTTCATCTGGTTCCCCCTACCAAAAAAAGGATGATTAACATGAAAAAACTTGCGACGTTAATTTCTGCTGCGCTGTTATCGGCTTCGGTATCGGTCTCTGCTTCAGCTAAAGACACGATTGCCATTGTCGTTTCAACCCTGAACAATCCATTCTTTGTCACCATGAAAGATGGTGCGGAAGCGAAAGCCAAAGACTTAGGCTATAACCTGATCGTTTTGGACTCGCAAAACGATCCGAGTAAAGAGCTGTCGAACGTAGAAGATCTCACGGTTCGAGGTGTAAAAGCGATTTTAATTAACCCAACCGATTCTGATGCCGTATCAAACGCTATCCGCCGAGCCAATCGCGCGAATATCCCTGTGGTAACGTTGGATCGTGGTGCGAGCCGTGGTGAGGTAGTCAGTCATATCGCTTCGGATAACGTAATGGGCGGAGAGATGGCTGGCCAGTTTATCATCGAAAAAATTGGTGAAAAAGCCAAAGTCATTCAGCTCGAAGGGATCGCCGGCACCTCCGCGGCTCGTGAACGCGGACAAGGTTTTATGAACGCAGTTAAAGAGCATGATATGGTTTTACTTGCCAGCCAACCTGCTGACTTTGATCGCACCAAAGGATTAAACGTCATGGAAAATTTACTGGCATCAAACCCAAGCGTGCAAGCTGTTTTTGCGCAAAATGATGAAATGGCATTGGGCGCGCTGCGCGCAGTGCAAGCGTCTGGTAAAAACATTTTGATTGTTGGTTTTGATGGTACTGACGACGGCATTGCCGCAGTAAAACGTGGTCAGTTAGGGGCAACGGTCGCTCAGCAACCCGACATGATTGGCGCTTTAGGGGTTGAAACCGCTGATAAGATCCTCAAAGGTCAGACGGTTGAGGCTTATCTTCCTGTGCCGCTGAAAATTATCAGTCAATAACTCACCTATCGTATACCTCGCTCTGAGTATAGAGCGAGGTTTTCTATCTTATAGAAGGATAATTCTTATGAACCAATTGGTGGTATTAGGTAGTGTCAATGCTGACCATGTTCTACAAGTCCCTACTTTTCCTCGTCCTGGAGAAACGCTTCATGGCCGAAATTATCAAGTCATCCCTGGTGGTAAAGGTGCAAACCAAGCGGTTGCCGCCGCGCGCTTAACAGCGGATATTGGCTTTATTGCCTGTGTGGGTGATGATGCCTTTGGTATCGAAAGTTGTGAACGTTTTAAGCTGGATGGAATGGATATTCGTGGTGTGAAAGTACAAGCGGATTGCCCAACAGGCATTGCGATGATCCAAGTTTCTGACCATGGTGAAAACAGCATTTGTCTTTCGGCTGAGGCTAATGACCGATTAACCGCAGAAGCGATCGAAGATGACCTACCACGTATTCGTGCCGCCAGCTACTTGTTAATGCAACTTGAAACACCGATTGACGGCATCATTAAAGCGGCGCAAGTCGCTAAACAAGCGAAAACGAATGTGGTGCTCAACCCAGCGCCAGCCCGTGAGTTGCCATCGAGTTTGCTCAGTTGTGTTGATGTGATCACTCCTAATGAAACAGAAGCGCAAGTGCTCACCGGCATTACCGTCACCGATGATGCTTCAGCCCAGCAAGCTGCAACAGTGTTACATCAGCAAGGCATTGAAATTGTTATTATTACCCTAGGCGCAAAAGGGGTTTGGTTAAGTGAAAATGGGCGTGGACAACTGATCCCCGGTTTTCGCGTCTCGGCCACCGACACCACCGCCGCGGGCGATACATTTAATGGTGCGTTTGTGACTGGATTGTTAGAGAATATGTCTTTAGAATCAGCGATTAAGTTTGCTCATGCCGCAGCAGCGATTTCAGTTACTCGTTTTGGCGCACAAACGTCGATTCCGACTCGCCAAGAAGTGGATGAATTTTTAGCTCAGCATCAATAAGGGATAAGATGATATGGCAACCATGAAAGATATTGCGCGCGTTGCAGGGGTTTCGACTTCCACGGTTAGCCATGTGATCAATAAAACTCGTTATGTCAGTGATGATATTGCCGAGCGAGTCAATAAAGCCGCGAAAGATCTCAATTACGCGCCTTCTGCTTTGGCACGTAGTTTAAAAATGAATCGTACCCGTACCATTGGTATGTTAGTGACTACCTCAACCAACCCATTTTTCGGAGAAGTCGTTAAAGGGGTTGAGCGCAGCTGCTATCAACAAGGTTATAGCCTGATCTTATGTAATACCGAAGGGGATAATCAACGCATGAAAGCGTCGATTAATACCCTATTACAAAAACGAGTCGATGGCTTAATTTTAATGTGCTCGACCTTAGAAGGCGAACGGATTGAAGTCTTTGAGCGCTATCCTGATATTCCAGTGGTGGTTATGGATTGGGGGCCAATGCTATTTGCCAGTGATAAAATCCAAGATAACTCGCTGCGTGGTGGCTATATGGCGACCCAGTACTTAATTGAATGTGGTCATCAATCCATCGGCTGTATTACTGGACCACTGAGTCGTCATCAAGCACAAATGCGCTATGAAGGTTATAAACGAGCCATGTTAGAAGCGGGCTTAAGCATCAATCCTGACTGGATTACTGAGTCTGATTTTGAATGTGAAGGAGGCGCGCAAGCCCTGTATCGATTGCAAAAAAAAGGACCATTACCCAGCGCAATTTTTGTTAGTAATGACATGATGGCCATGGGGGTGATTCATGCCGCCAGTGACCTTGATATTGCTATTCCAGAGCAGCTTTCGATCATCGGTTATGATGATATTCATATCGCGAATTTTATGACGCCGTCTTTGACGACTATTCATCAGCCTAAATACCGTTTAGGTCAGGCAGCGATCGAAACACTGTTAAATAAGCTTGAAAATCAGAGCCGCGAGCCTCAAGTGGTTCAACTAGAACCAACACTGGTTGTCCGTCAGAGTGTGAAAGTAAAATAGAAAGTGAACCGTGCGGTTCACTTCTTCTCCGTATTATTATTTCTTTAACATCTATCCCTTTGCTACTTCAAGAAGCAGAGCGAATTGACGATGTTCGTTTGCTCCTAGCATATGGCCTGTCAATGCTCATAGCAATGTGTTAGGTAGTTTGGCTATAGCCGCTCTAAATTTTAAAGATCCACCTTCCTAACGATTTAGCGTGAAAAGACTAGCCCGAAAGTATATTCGGGCTAGGGTTAGTATTGAAAAGTGGTTTGCAAGGCGTTTATTGTGCGGCTTCCGCCGCTTCTCGTGCGTCTTTTTCTTTGTGGAAGGCTCTTTCTCCGACAAAGGCATAGAGCAAGCAAACAATAGACAAAATGCACGATGCAACAAGGATAAAGAATCCGCCATCCCAACCAAAATGGTCAACCGTATAACCTAAAATAGCGTTAGCGGCGACAGCACCACCGAGATAACCAAACAGTCCCGTTAAACCTGCTGCGGTTCCTGCGGCTTTTTTCGGCGCTAATTCAAGCGCATACAGACCAATCAGCATCACGGGGCCATAAATTAAGAAACCGATAGCGATTAATGCCAGCATATCAACGGTTGGATTACCGGCTGGGTTAAACCAGTAGACCAATACGGCTAGGGTCACTAAAACCATAAACAGAATGCCGGCAGGGGCGCGACGACCTTTAAAGACTTTATCTGAGATCCAGCCGCAGAGTAGGGTTCCGGGAATACCCGCCCACTCATAGAGGAAATAAGCCCATGAAGATTTATTCACCGTAAAGGCTTTAGCTTCTTGCAAGTAAACTGGAGCCCAGTCTAATACACCATAACGAATGAGGTAGACAAACGCGTTAGCAATCGCAATCGCCCATAACAGTTTGTTATTAAAAACGTATTTAAAGAAAATCTCTTTCGCTGTCATCTCTTTTTCATGAGATTTATCGTAATTTTCTGGGTAGTCATTTTTATACTCTTCAATCGGTGGTAAGCCGCAAGATTGTGGAGTATCGCGCATGGTTAACCAAGTAAATAGCGCCACCAGCAAGGCAAAGAAAGCCGGAACGTAAAAAGCCGCTTTCCAGTCACCACTGAAGGCCCATAAGCCTAGGATAAAAATAGGACCAATCAGCCCGCCACCCACGTTATGCGCAACGTTCCATACCGAAACAATTTCTCCGCGCTCTTTACGTGACCACCAATGCACCATAGTTCGACCACAGGCAGGCCAGCCCATCCCTTGGAACCAACCATTTAAGAACAGTAAAATGAACATCGCGGTAATGCTACTCGTTGCCCAAGGCATAAAGCCAAAGCAGAACATCACTAAGGCGGATAACACTAGGCCCGCCGTTAAAAAGTAACGAGGATTGGAGCGGTCAGACACGTTACCCATTAAGAACTTGGACAGTCCATAAGCGATAGAAACCGCAGCCAGTGCGACCCCCAGATCACCACGACTAAAACCTTGTTCAATCAAATAAGGCATCGCTAAGCTAAAGTTTTTACGGACTAAGTAGTAACCGGCATAGCCGACAAAAATACCGATAAAAAGCTGCCAACGCAGACGCGAATAGGCGCTATCAACTCGTTCAGAAGATAGCCGCTCAATGTGAGCATGTGGTTTAAAGATCCCAAACATAATGGCCTCGTAATGTAATTAGGTTGCTGGGGGAATAGAACATTCAAAATGGAGCGAACGAATAATGTTTTATTTTCGTTCGAAACTTTTCGAGAATTGTAGGTATGTTGCAAATTATTTCTGTGATGAATGAAGAGTTACAATTAATTTACTCATAAAAACAAATAATTAATTGGTTTTTATGAGTAATAAATAATCGAAATGATGGCATTTTGATCTTTAGTTTTTCCTAATAAAGCTTTGTTTTTATTAGATTGGTTTAATGTGACGCCATGCCTGCTCGTTCGAGAGTTCTTTCTTTGCAACGAATCAATGACCAATTTAGTTTGATGATCTGGCGGGAGAATAAAATTTGATGTCCCTCGTAGGAAAATGAGCGTTCAAAGTATGAGCAGTATAGATTTGGAAGGCAGGTTGTATTTTGGATCATCGATAGTGGTCCTTGACTTGGGTTATTAGTGAATCTTGCTAGCTTTAGGACGTATTGGGTTTGAAAAGACAGCCCATTTTTTATGGTGATGGTTGAGTTGGTTGATCATCGTAAAACATCGCCCTAGTTCATGGGTCATTACTAACATCGTCAGTGGAAGGAACCGAACAATGAAACATCGATTAGTCCTGAGTACTTTGTGTATCAGTTTATCTATTCCCTCATTAGCTTTTGCACATGGCTGGGTTGAGTTTCCCAGTGCGCGGCAAAATACGTGCTATTTAGATGGTGGGTTTTGGAGTAACGCTATACCTAATGCGGCTTGCCAAGCGGTTTATGATCAATCGGGAGCTTATCCTTTTGTGCAGCGTAATGAAGTGGCTGCGAATGTGGCTCGTTATCGAGATCTCGAGCAGGTGAAAGCAGTGATACCGGATGGTCAGCTTTGTTCTGCCGGTCACGCAGCTAAAGCTGGGTTAAATATTGTCTCTCCTCATTGGCAGAAAACACCGATTCAGCTAAATGAACATCATCAATTGGACTTAGTTTTTCATGCTGCAGTGCCACATAATCCTTCTTATTGGGAGTTTTACTTAACGAAACCAGAGTACGATCCAAGTCTACCTTTGACATGGGACGATTTAGAGTTAATTGATGAGGCGGGGAATGTCGCAGTAGGGGCTGATAGAAAATACCGATTTACGGTCAATTTCCCTGAGGGACGCAGTGGTGATGCGATTTTGTATACCCGCTGGCAGCGAATTGATCCGGCGGGCGAAGGGTTTTATAACTGCAGTGATATCACCTTTGTGGGCGGAGAGGCCCCAACGCCGCCTACTGAGCCGAGTGAATCCGAGCAACCGACAGATTTAACGGCATTAGGTTATTTTGTGCCAACGGGTTTTGGACCAGTAGAAAGCGGCGATAGTGTCCGATTTCGGACCTTTAACCAGCAAGGGCAAGAGCTGACGGATATTCATCTCGAGATTTCTGCCAATAACAGACACACTTGGCCTGTTGAACTGGCGGGTCAGTTTAATCAGCAGCAGGCGGGAGATTGGTATATCGGTATTTGGCATCAAGAAATGAACCACTATATGTTTGATAGCCGAAATATCCATACTAACCAAGTGTTTGCGCCGCATGGTCAGTTTAGCTATCAATTATCATTACAAAAACAAACACCGCCACCAGTGAACTCTGATAACGCTTGGCAAGAGAGCAAAACATACACCGCTGGTGACATTGTTGTTCACCAAGGGCGTGAATGGACCGCGCAGTGGTGGACGAAAGGAGAAGAGCCGGGAACCACCGGAGAGTGGGGTGTTTGGCGCTAAGATGAGTTAACTTCTTAGTGTGACTCCTGCTAATTGTTTGAAGTAGGCAGCAATATCGCTGCCTACTTCAAGTAGAAAAATCATAAAAATACAGCCAAGTTAAGGAGCGGTAACTCCTTCACTTGATTTGATATCTCGATTAATAGTGTACTTCCACACCAAGGGTAATGGTTCTGCCTGGATCGGGCATGCTGATCACCGCTCCGGGCTGGACTTGATAACGGTCAGTGAGGTTATTAATGGCCAAAAACAGCTGTGTGTTAGGGTTTAAGGCATATTGAGAGTAGAGATCAATTTTATAATCCGCTGGGATATCGATAATCGCACTGGCACCCGTGCCCGCTAACCAATTGCTTGGATTCGACTTACCGGAGTGATAAGAGACCTTGATACCAGTATCAAGTGTATTATTAAAAAATTGCGTGCCAAGATTGAGGTGTATGTTTTCTTTGGGGGGAATACGCGTTGGGGTTAATCCCCAAGCAAAGCCCATAGAATTACAGCGCTCGCTTTCTGCATATGCCGCTTGGTCTGTAGAGCAAATTTTGGTTTCACTGTATAAGGTAGCGGCAAGGTGAGCGTATAACCAAGCATAGTGATATTTGGCGCTCAGCTCCCAACCAGAGAGCTGCATTTTATCGTAATTGGTAAAGGTAAAGTTGGAACGCCATTCAGGCATTCCCGGCGTTTTGGGCAATACCCCACCAGAAATATAATTTTTAATGCTGTTTCTAAAATAAGACGCTGATAGATGAAGATTATCTCCACTCGCGATTGTATCCGTGCTATGCCATTGCACGCCTACCTCGTTATTGAACGATTGCTCAGGTTTGAGAGGGTTGAAAGGATTGTAGCTGAATACCTCATTCGATAGTGTCGTTTCATATAAGCTCGGCATTCGATAAGTACGTGAGGATTTCAAAAATAGCTGGGTACTTGGGGTGAGTTGGTAAGTCAGTTCACTCAGTAAATCCACTTTTTCTTTGTAATCGAGATGTTGCTTGGTTTGGTGGTCAGTGGACTTGGCATTGTGGACATTTAGCCCCAGTTTTATTTTCAGCGGTGCGTAATTTATATCGGCATTAGCAAAAATATTTTGTGTACGACGCTTACCATCACGTGAAGTCACGGTTTGGGTAAAACGCGTTTGTCCATCTTCTTCAGGCGATAAGCGCTCTTGCTGCTGCGCAAAACCATAAGTTAAACGCACCGGCCAGTCGGTCAATAAGCTCTCATTACTGACGCTAAAGCCGGAACGATCGTTGCTGTAGCCATGGAAATACTGCTCGGCATTAGTGCCGACGGCCCAAAGCCCGTTATATTGAGCGAGCTTCGCATCGGTGTACCACACATTGGCGTGTAGATTTAGCCAAGGATGATCAGGCTGATAGTAGTAATTGGCGGCATAAGTATTGACTTTCGCTGTGCCTAATCCCCACTGAGGCATCATCTCTTGACCATTGGGTAGTGGGTTGCCTTCTTGGTCATAATTAAATTTGTACCAATAAGCGGCCAAAACCTCACCGGCTTTTTGTTCGTGGTAACGATAGGTGAGATCGGCATTATGCGCGGTACGATTGTTGGTGGCTAATTTTAAGAGCCACGAATCACTTTCAAAGCTGGTGTTAACCACTTCTTGTCCTGGGCCAACCACCGGGTCTTGATAATCGTCATAGCCATTTTTACCGGAAAAATGGTTGCCTTTTGAGCGTTTACTATAGGCGAGTACGGTACTAAATAACTCATGTTGATAACCAAGGCCAATCATGGCTGAGCCGTGTTCAAATTTGTATTCAGAGTCACGGTTCGCTAATAAATAGCGGCCTTGTTGACGGTAATCGCCACTGACTTCTGGGGTACGATTATGGTTATTGGCCCGAGCTTTAAATATCACACCAAAAGAGCTGTCATCTTTAATTACATCGTTAATGGTTAGCGTGGTGGCGTTAACCACGCCGCCAACAGCGCCGCTAGCGTAAGGTGAACTATCCATGGTCGCACCTTGATGAACCGTCAAGGTGCTGAGTAAGTCAGTATCAATATAAGTTCGGTCACTGACGCCTTGGTAACCACGAGAGGTGTGAGTAGATTGCAAGCTGCCATCAATAAAAATCGGTACTCGACCTTCGCCTTGCAAGCCGCGAATGCCAATATCCAATGCGCCAGCTTCATTATGCATATTATTACTTTGTATGCTGGTGATCCCAGAA
This sequence comes from Vibrio metschnikovii CIP 69.14, assembly GCF_000176155.1. Taxonomy (GTDB): domain Bacteria; phylum Pseudomonadota; class Gammaproteobacteria; order Enterobacterales; family Vibrionaceae; genus Vibrio; species Vibrio metschnikovii. Next base: position 560,830 of record NZ_ACZO01000007.1, read on the forward strand.
AAGATATCCGCATTGGCGATACCACGCATTTTGTCTAAATCACTGCGTAATCGTTGATGAGTAGGAATGGGTTGCCCCTGTACGGTGATGGTTTCATCGGTTTCTGATGGAGCGGCGGTTTCTGCTTGAGTTGCACTGGTCAACAGAAGAGGAATAAGAGCCAACAAAGGTTTCAACTGCATAATTTGATCCTTGTCAAAATGAGAGCAAGGATACTGATGTAATTGATAATTATTATCAATACGTTTTGCTGAAATAATTTGTGACTTGAATCACATTTTGATGCTGGTATTTTACCATTAAGTCAACGATTGCGATTTTTGGATTTCTTCATCGACCCACACCAGCAACTGTTTGATAGCTCTTGAGAGCAATTGGTTTTGGCGCACGATATAACCCAAACTGGTGGAAGAAAAGTCGGGCAGTGGGGTAAGCGTTGTGTGTAATGTCCTTTGCGGATTGACTGAAAACGTAGGGACAATCGCGACTCCGAACCCCGCTTCTGCCCAGTCAATTTGTGCATCCACACTACCGACTTCCATAATGCGATAGTTAGGCAGGTTCAGTTTCGGCAAACTGAGATCGATTAAATCTCGAGTACGAGTATCATGACCCAGCAGAATAAGCGTCGGTTCATCTACGGTGAGAGGAGCTTGTGAATGATCGCTAACCGCTAGGCTTTGATTCGCGGCCTGCGCCTGCCACTGCGCGAGTCCATTGCCGATTGCGCACCACTGCACCTCACGTAGCTCGGTAAAACTGAGTGGTGCTTCTTCTTTCTGCGCGATCACAAATCCCAAATCGGCTTTGGCCGTTTTCACCAGCTCTGCCGCTTGTGAAGAGGTGGTATTAAATAATGACAGGTCGATCCCCGGATAGGTTTTACGAAAGAGCTGAAAAGGGCCAATCAAGAGTAAGCGAGAGATGATATCGCTGGCTGCAATGGTTAAGGTGCCCTGATGAAGATGGTTAATGGCATTGAGATCGGCTTGGCAGACTTGTAATTCAAGTAAGGTTTTCTCTGCACTTTGCAATAATCGCTCACCCGCTTGAGTCAGTTGAAAAGGGTTACGTTCAATCAATTTGACTCGCGTTGCTTGCTCTAACTGTTTTAAATGCAAGCTAACGTTGGGCTGTGTCATGTGTAATGCCGCTGCGGTTTTACCAAAATGTTGATATTTCGCTAAAGTGACAAAGGTATTGAGCCAGTGAATATCAAGCATGATGGATCCTTAAACGAGAAAGCATTCAGTAAAGGTGATATGGAATTCTTATCAGAGTTATAATAATAATTAATTTTTCATATTTCAATCTTAGGCATAGGATGGTGGCACTTGCTTTTAAGGAGAGTAACTCATGTCGTCGATTGTTGTTGTTGGTGCTAACTGGGGTGATGAAGGTAAAGGTCGGATTGTTGATTATCTTGCCGATCAAGCTTCAGCCAGTGTTCGTTTTCAAGGCGGAAATAACGCCGGTCACACCGTAGTTAATGAATTCGGAACGTTTAAATTACACCAATTGCCGAGTGGCGTGTTTAATCCAGATTGTTTGGCGGTACTTGGCCCTGGTATGGTGATAAGTCCTGAGTTATTGTCAAAAGAGATGGCGGAAGTTGAGCAATCAGGCGTATCGCTACGCATGGCGATTTCCGATCGTGCGACTTTGTGTTTGCCTCTCCATGCTTTAGAAGACAGTTTAGAAGAAGCACGTTTAGGCGATCGCGCCTACGGCTCTACTCGTCAAGGCATTGCTCCGGCTTATGGTGACCGAGTGATGAAAAAAGGCATCTTAGTCGGTTGGTTAAAGCAACCTGAAGTATTACAAGAGCGCATTCAATTTTGGTTAGATTGGAAATTGCCTCAACTCAAAGCCCTTTACCCAAGTTTTGAGTTTACTCAAAGCGCGGCGGAAATGGCAGCATGGCTACTAGAGGTTGCTCAGCCATGGTTAGCATCCGTTTGTAATGTCACCGTACCGCTAAAAGCGATTCAAGCTCAGGGCGGAAACTTGTTGTTTGAAGCCCAGTTGGGTGCTGGCCGTGATTTGGTGTACGGAGAATATCCTTGGACAACATCCTCTCATGTAACTTCCGCTTACGCAGGTTTGGGCGGTGGTTTACCCGCATTGCGTCCAGAGCGAGTTATTGCCGTGGCGAAAGCCTTTAGCTCATCGGTTGGCACTGGCACCTTGATCACCGCGATGGAAGAGCAAGATGCGTTTCGTGAAAAAGCCAACGAGTTTGGCGCGACTACTGGTCGTCCACGTGATATGGGCTATTTTGATGCCGTAGCAACCCGTAATGGGGTTGAGCTACAAGCGGCCACCGAAGTCGCTTTGACCAAAATTGACTGCTTAACGGGCTTATCTGATCTGAAAATTTGTGTCGGCTATCAAGGTCATCACAGCGAAAACCCGATTTGGCCACAAACGGCAGCCCTTGCGCCTATTTATGAGCAAATGGAAAGCTGGCAAGAAGACATTACCGGTTGTCGCACTTTTGAAAGCCTGCCGCTTGCGGCTCAAAAGTACGTACTACGGATTGAAGAGCTACTGCAAGTGCCGGTATCGATGATTTCGGTGGGGCCTGAACGTGAGCAAATGATCTTACGTGGTTAAAGACCACTAATAAAGCTATCAGTCTCCCAGCACTTGCTCTGCTCGGGAGACTTTTTGTATGCTGTACCTCTCATTACCCACCGAGCCTAAGTGACATCATGTTAGAAAAAGAAAACCTACTCAAACTCGCCAGAATGCCCATGCCTTTTGGCAAATATGCTGGTAGGGTCTTGATTGATCTACCTGAAGAGTACCTACTGTGGTTCGCCAACAAAGGTTTTCCCGAAGGCGAGTTAGGCCAACTGCTTCAGCTGTGTCTGGCATTAAAAATCGAAGGTTTGGATAGTGTCGTTAAGCCACTTAAGCATAAACACTAAACACTCGAACTGTTCATGAGCACACTACACGATTGCGCCCCGAAGATTTTGCACGATACAATGCTCTATCCGCATCAAAATAAGCCGTCTCTATTGGATTATCTTTAGTTATATCTAACAATGAAATCCCGATGCTTACCGTAATACTCACCTCTTGTGGAAGGCATGGAAAGGTCAGTTCACTAACCGCTAAACGCAGATTTTCTGCATGTTCTACGGCATCTTGTAATGAAATATTCGGCAGCAGTACCATAAACTCCTCACCACCAAACCGCGCGACCGCATCACCTTCTCGAATATTTTGATTTAAGCTATGAGCAACGCAACAAAGTACTTGATCACCGATTGGGTGTCCGTATGTATCGTTAATTCTTTTAAAATAATCGATATCAATCAGTAAGATTGCAGAGACACCTTCTACCTTACGTAATCGAGTTAATTCTAACTGAATAAGCCCTGATAGGTATGCGCGATTAAACAGCCCCGTTAGGCAATCAGTACCTGCTTGATATTCAAGATGGAGTGTCTTCTCATCTACTTTGTGCCGTGCAAGCATAATAGAAGCAAAAATCACTAAAAATAGTAATAGGCTAAGAGAGCCACCCAGAAGTGCACTACTTTTTAAACTTTCATTGATGCGAGACTGAATGGATTCGGCAGATTTTTCTACCACTAACCAAGTATTCCAAGTATCCATAAAGCGTATCCAGAGTAATACCTCTGAATCATCTCTATTAGCAAAATTTAATGCTATGCCGTCTCTGTTTTTATCAAGAAAGTTGAACTCTATATCCCACAGATCGCTTAAGTTAAGCTGGTCCGCTAATAACTGTCGGTTTCTTGCATAAACCAGTTGACCATCTAATCGTGCTAGATAAACGTCAAAACCTTTAAGGCGGCCATAAGTCATCAGCAGATTACTAAAATCTTCGGTATCGACTCCCACGCCAGTAAGACCTAGAAATTCGCCATTATGATCAAAAAGAGGAGCATTAACCCATATGTGCAACTTATCTTCTTCAGCGTAATACCATGTATCTATATTGATATCTCGTAAGGTTTCACGATAAAGATAATACCATCCATCTCGTGATACATTATTGGGATCAAGTTTTATGATTCGCTGATCATCTGAATAGTAAGTCTCGGAACGATCACTGACTATGCTAGCATCCGCTAAACGAAATCGTAGACTAATGTCACGTAAGAAAGTACGTAATATATCAATATCTTGTTCGCCAGCTAGAATCCAGTCACGTATAAAATTATTATGCTGTAGTTCACCACTAATTCGATGATATTCGCCAGCTGTTCTATCGACGCTTGCCGCTAATGCCATACCTATGGAAGGTAATTCATAGTGTTGGATAAAGTGTTTAACTCTACGACTATCTTGCCAAGCATAAAAACTCGTGAGTACTAGGAATGCTAGAAACACCACCAAGCTTAGCGAATGAAATAGGCGATCTTTCATTACGTAGAGTCCAGACAAATATCATTGATGATTTTCATCCTAGTATAGAAAATCTAAATATCCTATTTTGATAAAAGCAACTTGTAGGGCGGTTCAAGATAAACTCGTTTTTAAGAATGGATCAAGAGATGGAATCTATTACAATCGTGATGCTTTAAGAACTTATGGTATGTGGAGCTATCGTTCTTATCCACTAGAATCTCGCTAAGTACACGTTGTGTAATTTGTTGTTGCCGTGCTGGTGGTGACGACAAATTACATTCAATTCAGCATGAGTTGACACTAAGTATGTTTGATTGGTGTATTTGGATGATGAGTAGGACTTGACCTTGCGTGAATCATGAAGGTGGAGAATAAAGCAATTTATAAGAGCTTGGTTTGGCTGATCGCTCTATCAAATAGTTCTTCGAGAAGCGATAAATTGCCGTGATAGCCTTGAATATTGGCTTCAATCCAGTGGTCTTTGGATACTTCAGGCCAATCCAGTTCATACCCTGCCACAAAGACTAACTCTTCAAAGAAAAATCGCGTTGCTCTGCCATTACCTTCGCGAAAGGGATGAACGATATTAATTTCACAGAAAATATCAGCAATCAGGCGCACAAACGCAGCTCTATCGACACAGTTACGTAGCTGAGGAATTCGTGCCAGCTGGCGGTTTAGCTCTCTTTCAATATAGAGACAATTACAAAAGCGCGTCGTGCCCTTGCTAATATCAACATCGCGATAGTTTCCAGCCCATGAGTAGACATCTTGAAAAAGTACCCAATGCAGGGTTCAAAAGTGCTCAACGTCGAATTGCTCTAAAGTAGAAAGGTGGCTGACGTAGTGGATATATCGGTATTCAGAAAAGGCGGTTTCCGCCTCATGCAGTTCATCACTGCCTTGAATATTCAGTTGATTTTCGAGTGTCTCCGAGTCGGGATAGCAATAATGATCCCGACTGACGCCGTACTTATCTCGCATATTGGCGCTTTAGGGCTTCTAGAGTTGAGGGTTTACCACTAGCGATTAGCCCCTCATAGGATGCGCTAACTTTGAAATTACTCAGCTTGGGCACAAATTTTCGTTCCACAGAGCGCTCTGGAATATCAATTTTGGCATGACTATTCTGCATATATTCTCTCAACCTTATGATGTCACGTTGTCAGTGTAATGGTGTGGCTAATCAGGATCAAATTCAAAAAATTTTATATCTCTCAGATTTGAAACTACGCACCGTTGCTATGCTTTGATCTCCTCTGATGGTCGAATTCATTGATGTGAATAGCGACCTAACACAGTATTGTTATAGGTAGTCATTTTTCTGATGTAGCGATAGTATTCGATCACTAGAAGAGCTGGTGCTAATTTTGAGTTTTTTGCCCTAGACCTTCATAGTAAAGGCTATTGCTTCACTACAATGACAGTAATGCCAAGTTGCTCAAGCCCCTGTAGATATTCTTTAGGAATACCTTCGTCAGTCACTATTTTATCAACTCGGGCGGTTTCAAGAATTTTATGTAGACTCACTTTGCCAAATTTAGATGAATCGGTTACAACAATCACTTCATCGGCAATATTGCACATTCTACGGTTAAGTCTTGCTTCATTCTCATTGTAGGTAGTAATGCCTTTTTCTAAATTAAATCCATCAACGCCAAGAAATAATTTATTAAAGTGATAGTGTTCTAGAATATTATCGGCTTCTATTCCATAGAAGGACATCGATTTTCTGCGAAGTTTTCCTCCCGTTAGCATGACTTCAACCCCTTCTGCAGAAAAAAGGGCGTTGGCGATATTTAATCCATTCGTCATCACTACTAGATCATGGGCATTTCTTAATGCTTCTGCAATATAGTAAGTTGTCGTACCTGAATCGAGTATTAAAGTATCCCCCTTCTCAATTAACGTTACTGCCGCTGCTGCAATTTTTTGTTTTAAGACTTTATTGAGTTGATTTTTATCTTCAACCGAGTGCTCATGAAGACGAATATCACCATCTTGAAGATATGCTCCTCCATAAGCACGTGTTGCGATACCTTGTTTTTCTAAAGCGGCTAGATCATTTCTAATCGTGACCGTTGAAACCCCAAATTTTTTCGAAAGATCAGTAACCTGAACACTTCCGTTTTTCTTCAGGAGTGCAATCGTGTGTTCACGTCTTTCGCTAGTATTCTTCACTTTTAGTTACCCTATTTTCTGATAATTACGACTTATCAATATTGTTGTTATGAGTAGGAATCAAAAGGACTATCATATTTCGTTTTGTTTCTTTTGTCTTCAGTTGCCTCTCAACACTTCATTTCTTTCGTTTTCCTTCTTTTTGTTTTTGTGAGTCACTTATCAATTGCTGTTTTCTTTTGTTTTTATTCGTTACGTTTTGATTTATGTTTAAATCATAAAATGAAAAGGAAAGGTAAGGAAAATGAACCCTCTTGTGGAAATCATTAAAAAGCACAAATCTGGAAAATCTGTTGGTATTTATTCTATCTGTTCAGCTCACCCACTGGTTATTGAAGCTGCAATTCAGTATGCCAAGAGTGACAATAGCGAATTATTGATAGAGGCAACATCAAATCAAGTAGATCAATTTGGTGGTTATACAGGCATGACGCCAAAAGATTTCAAAATAATGGTTAAACAATTAGCCACCAAAGCTGAGTTTCCTATAGAACGTATCATACTCGGTGGTGATCATTTAGGGCCAAACCGTTGGCAGCATCTAGATGCGGAAACGGCAATGAACTATGCAGAAGAGCAGATTGCAGCGTATGTCGCTGCGGGATTTCAAAAAATTCATCTAGATTGCAGCATGAGTTGCTTCGGTGATGAAAAGCCATTAACTGATTTTACTGTTGCGAAGCGTGCTGCTCGCTTAGCATTAGTGGCAGAGAAAACCGCCTGTCATTTATTTGGCCAATCATCATTAGTTTATGTAATAGGAACGGAGGTTCCGGTTCCTGGCGGTGCAGTAGAGGAACTCGATTGTTTACAAGTGACTCAGCCGCAAGCCGCTATTGATACAATAGAAACGCATTATTCAGCATTCTCTGACCTTGGTTTAGGCGATATCTGGTCACGTGTTATAGGTGTTGTTGTGCAGCCGGGTGTTGAGTTTGATCATCAAGGTATTATTGATTATTGCCCAGAGAAAGCACAGGCGCTGAGTAAAGTCGTTGAACGTTATCCTCATTTGGTGTTTGAAGCTCATTCGACGGATTATCAAACCGCACAGGCTTATAAAGCATTAGTTCGCGATCACTTTGCGATTTTAAAAGTCGGTCCAGCTTTAACATTTGCTTTGCGTGAAGCGCTATTTTCCCTCTCATGTATTGAAGAAGAATTGATTCCAGCAAGGCATTGCTCTGGATTGCGGCAAGTGCTTGAAGGTGCGATGCATGCTGAACCTAAGTATTGGCAGGGGTATTACGAAGGAGACAGCGAAACCCAGCGTTTAGCTCGCAGCTTTAGTTTTTCTGATCGTATTCGCTACTATTGGCCTGATCAAAAGGTCAATGACGGCTTAGCTGTGCTATTACAAAACTTACAAGATCATCCTATTCCTCTGCCGTTAATCAGCCAATATCTCCCCCTTCAGTTTCAAGCCATCCGTGAAGGTAGGCTCACTCCTGAGCCCAAGACAATCATTCTTAATAAAATTGGTGAAGTGGTTGCGTTATACGCTGCTGCTTGCCGTGATAAATAGAAGGTTAACCTTATGTATTTAAATATTTCTCAACAACAGCTAGCGACTAAAAATGGACTAGCCACGGCTAAAGAAATTACTCAGCAACCAGATGTCTGGCAAAGAACTTTGCAAAAGTTGATATCTCAGCAAGCCATTATTCATGATTTTATGAACTCATTCTTTTCTTATCCCAATGGACGCATTGTTTTAACGGGAGCTGGGAGTTCTGCGTTTGCTGGACGAGCACTTGCCCCTTATCTATCTGGAAAATTAAAGCGTCGAATTGATGCGATAGCAACGACTGATATTGTTGCCGATCCCGATGAGTATTTCGCTGAAAATTGTCCAACCTTACTCGTTTCTTTTGCTCGATCTGGTAATAGCCCAGAAAGCGTTGCTGCAGTTGAACTTGCTAGCCAAGTCCTTGATAACTGTTATCACTTGGTGATTACGTGTAATGAGCAAGGCAATCTGTATTTACGAGCCATGGGTGATTCAAGGAGTCTAGCATTATTAATGCCACCAGAAACGAATGACTTAGGCTTTGCGATGACCAGTAGCTTAACGAGCATGATGCTCGCTTGTCTATTCACGTTATTACCTCAGCAATTTGATAGTGAACGATTTCACTCGATAGAACAGGCGTGTCGTACCATTCTTAACTCTCAATTAGAAAGCATTATTTCCTTAGCTAGTTTACATGCAAACAAAGTGATTTATTTGGGGAGTGGTAGCCTACAAGGGGTCGCACAAGAAGCTGCATTAAAGTTGCTTGAGTTAACGGCGGGTAAGCTCTCCGTCACGTTCGATTCCCCTGTTGGTTTTCGTCATGGTCCTAAGTCGGTTGTCGATGATGCTAGTCTGATTTTTATTTTTATTTCGAATGATCCTTATACCCGCCAGTATGACCGAGATCTCTTGAGAGAGTTACGAGCGGAAAATAAAGCCTTGAAAGTGGTGGCGTTAACAACGGAAGTCGATGCCATGATTGCGGAAGGCGATTATTTTCAAATTCCAGATTTTGTGGGTGCGGATGATGCGGCACTGGTTTTTCCATTCTTACTATTTGCACAGATTTATGCGTTTACTCGCTCGTTTGATCTCGAAATTGGTCCAGATAATCCTTGTCCTAGTGGTGAAGTAAATCGCGTTGTACAAGGTGTCACTATTTATCCATTTAATCGTTAGAAAGGAATAGATAATGCCAAATATCGTATTAAGTCGTATTGATGAGCGTTTGGTTCACGGTCAAGTGGGTGTGCAATGGGTTGGGTTTGTCGACGCCAATATTATTGTTGTTGCTAATGACGAAGTTGCCGAGGACAGCATCCAACAAAGTTTGATGGAAATGGTGATCGCTGAAGGGATTGCGATCCGTTTCTGGAGCATACAAAAAGTCATCGATAATATTCACAAAGCCTCTGAGCGCCAGAAAATTTTGTTGGTGGCAAAAACACCGTCTGATTTTTTAAAAATAGTCGAAGGGGGAGTTCCAATCCAAGAAATTAATATTGGTAATATGCATTATGTGGATGGAAAAAAACAAATTCATAAAACCGTTTCCGTGAATGCACAAGATATTGAAAGCTTTCAACAATTAAAAAAACATAACGTGAAATGCCGTGTGCAGGGAGTCCCTACCGAATCTGCTACGGATATTTTTGAATTACTTTAATTATAAAGGAACTGAAAGATGGAAATAGGATTCATGCAAGCGTTGATGCTGGGAATACTCGCATTTTTCGCTGGATTAGATCTCTTCAACGGTTTAACTCACTTTCATCGCCCCGTGGTATTAGGCCCTTTAGTCGGCTTGATTTTGGGTGATTTACCTACGGGGATATTAGTGGGCGGAACATTAGAGCTAGTTTGGATGGGATTAGCCCCATTAGCGGGTGCTCAGCCACCCAATGTTATTATTGGGACTATTGTTGGGACGACGTTTGCCATCAGTTCTGGCGTGCCTGCTGATGTCGCTGTTGGGGTCGCGGTACCCTTTGCGGTTGCAGTACAAATGGGGATTACTTTCTTATTCTCTGTGATGGCACCAATGATGTCTAAATGTGACCAAATGGCAGATAACGCCGACACTAAAGGCATTGAACGCGTCAACTATTTTGCGCTACTGGTATTGGGTACGTTTTATTTCTTATGGGCTTTTCTTCCAATCTATTTGGGTGCAGAACACGCCAAGGTTGCTGTTGAAGCCCTACCTAAAACCTTGATCGATGGTTTAGGGGTTGCGGGTGGCATCATGCCAGCTATTGGTTTTGCGGTCCTGATGAAAATCATGATGAAAAATGCCTACATTCCTTATTTTATTCTTGGATTCGTCGCGGCAGCTTGGCTTGAACTTCCTGTGTTAGCGATTGCCGCTGCAGCACTGGCGATGGCATTGATTGATTTTATGAAAAAAGGAACAGACACCACTGTTGTTGCGACTAAACAAGAGGAATTTGAAGATGGAATCTAATCACAATATCGATGTCAACCAAGCACCTGACGTCCCACAAGATGAATATAGTGATAAATCGATTGGTACTGAGTTAACCAAATCAGACATTAACCGAATGGCATGGCGTTCACTACTATTACAAGCCTCATTTAACTTTGAGCGTATGCAAGCCGCAGGATGGTTATATGGGCTATTACCGGCACTAGAAAAAATTCATACCAACAAAAATGATCTATCCAAGTCAATGCGTGGGCATATGGGCTTTTTTAATACACACCCATTCTTAGTCACGTTTGTAATGGGCATTATTTTGGCGATGGAGCGTTCAAAACAGAATGTGAATAGTATCCAAAGTACTAAGATCGCGGTTGGTGCTCCCATGGGAGGAATTGGCGATGCCATGTTCTGGCTCACTTTGCTGCCGATTTGTGGCGGGATTGGTGCCGATCTCGCATTACAAGGCTCGATTCTTGGGGCGGTCGTTTTCTTCTGTTTATTTAACGTGGTTCATTTTGGCCTTCGATTTGGTTTAGCACATTACGCTTACCGAATGGGCGTAGCAGCGATACCGATGATTAAAGCCAATACCAAAAAAGTAGGTCATGCGGCCTCCATTGTTGGGATGACGGTGATTGGTGCACTGGTCGCGACGTATGTACGCCTATCCACTACGCTAGAAATTAATGCTGGTGATGCGGTGGTTAAGTTGCAAGCGGATGTAATTGATAAGCTGATGCCTGCATTCCTTCCATTAGTGTATACCTTGTTGATGTATGCCCTGGTTAAACGTGGTTGGAGCCCAATTAAACTGATTGTGGTCACGGTTGTGATGGCGGTTGCGGGTCGTTTTATCGGTTTCTTATAACATTTTAACCGAGATAGAAGATGAACAATCAGAGGGGGGCGTGAATGCCCAAAGGGATAAATATTCCTGCCAATCTACTTAGCATTGCTATGAGCGTTGGATAATACATGACCTCGCTCATGCTTTTAGTCAGCTGGATCCCCCCTCTCCAATAGAAGAGGAAAAGAAGATGTTGAGTGTGATTATTTCTGGCCATGGCACGTTTGCTTCAGGCATGGAAAAGGCTATGCACCAAGTGATTGGGGCACAAGAGCAATGTGTAGCGATTGACTTCCCTCCGGAATCGACGACCCAACAACTGCAAGAACAATTTCGAACCGCAATGGAGAACGTTGGTACACAAGATGGGCTGGTATTTATCACCGACTTATTGGGTGGTAGTCCCTTTCGTATCGCGTCAACCCTTGCTTTAGAACACGGTAATATAGAAGTCATTACTGGGGCTAACCTGCAATTAATTTTGGAGATGATGTTGGAGCGTGACGAACTCAATATTACCGAGTTTAGAGAACAGGCCTTGTTATGTGGCCACCGTGGAATGACATGTTTATTTGATGAGTTAGCCAAACAATCACAGACCGAAATGGCATGTGAAGGCATTTAACCAAATGCTTTTGTGATATGTCGAGGAGTGAATAAAGTGAAAATTTATGTAAAACAGATTCTTACAGAACAAGGATGGCAGCAAGATTACATTATTACTATCGAAGATGAGTGTTTTACACAAATTCGGCCTAAGCAACCCGAAGACGATGTATCCACCATGGTGCAAGCGGATGTGATGTTACCAGCATTGATAGACTCACACGTGCATGGTGGCGCTGGTGTCGATGTGATGGACGGTACGCTCGAATCATTAACGAAATTATCACAACACTTAGCCAGTCAAGGCGTCGGTGCTTTTCTCGCAACCACGGTTACCGATCAGCTACCACATATTGAACGCGCTTTGATTAATGTGGCTGAAGCCATGGTGCAAGGTGTTCCTGGGGCGACGATTTTAGGCAGTTACTTAGAGGGTCCCTATTTTACCGAGAGGCATAAAGGTGCTCATGATTCGAGTTTATTTCGTGAGCTAGACACACAGGAATTGGATCATCTGATCGCTGTGAGTCGAGATACATTAAAAGCCGTCGCGTTAGCGCCAGAAAAAAATCAGGCATGCTACGCCATTCGTCATTTGAAGCGGCGAGGAGTCAACGTGATGTTGGCGCATACCAATGCGAGTTACGCCCAAGCACAGTCGGCATTTGAGGCTGGTGCAGATGGGGTTGTCCATTGCTACAATGGGATGAGTGGTCTTCATCATCGGGAACCTGGTGTTGTGGGGGCTGGATTAAGTGACTCTCGAGCTTATATTGAGTTGATTGCGGATGGTCATCATGTTCATCCAGCGGCAATGAAAATTTGTGTCAGTTGTGCCGCAGAACGTTTAGTGCTGATCAGTGACGCTATGTGTGCGACTGGTCAACCTGATGGTGAGTATTTCTTGGGCGGTAATTTGGTCCGTATGCAAAGTGGCATTGTGACAACTCAAAAAGGGGGGTTAGCGGGGAGTACTTTAGCATTATTCCAAGGGGTGAAGAATTTATCAACCATGGTGGGTGTAGAACTAAAATACGCGATTGAATCAGCCAGTTTATTCCCGGCTCGTTTACTAGGTATCGAACATACATATGGTTCAATCGCCATCGGTAAAAAAGCCAATTTTTTATTTGTTAACCCAGCGTTTGAATTAAAAGAAACCTGGGTAAATGGGAATAAAGTATGGTGCTTTAAATAAAAAATCACAGAGTAAAAATATTAATGATTTAGATGATCATTTAAATAATCCTTAATTAACTATAAATAATATATTATTTGAGTGGCGTTTTTATACGCCATAGGAGACCTTATGTATCTAATATCTTCACATGAAATGCTAAAAGACGCTCAGAGAAACAACTATGCGGTCCCTGCATTTAATATTCATAATTTAGAAACGATACAAGTGATTGTTGAAACCGCTGCTGAAATGCGTTCCCCTGTTATTTTGGCAGGGACGCCGGGGACTTATAAACATGCCGGTGTTGATTACTTGGTTTCTATTTGTAAAGCTGCCGCTAAAAAGCATAAATTACCACTGGTATTACATCTAGATCACCATGAAAGTATTACTGATATAGAAGAAAAAATTCATGCTGGGATTCGTTCGGCCATGATTGATGCCTCTCATTCCCCTTTTGATGAGAATATTAAAACCGTTAAAGCTGTTGTTGATATGTGTCATCGTCATGGCGTCTCTGTTGAGGCAGAGCTGGGACTGCTTGGGGGGCAGGAAGACGATCTTATTGTTGATGAAGCCAATGCACAATTAACCGATCCAAGCTCAGCGAAGGAGTTTGTTTTGCGTACGGGGATAGATTCTCTTGCAGTTGCTATTGGTACGGCTCATGGTTTATATAAATCAGAGCCTAAATTGGATTTTGAAAGATTAGCGGCGATTCGTCAGTGTGTTGATATTCCTCTTGTTTTGCATGGCGCATCGGGTATTTCTGATGAAGATGTACGTCATTGTATTGCATTAGGTATTTGTAAAGTTAATGTGGCGACTGAATTGAAAATTGCTTTTTCAGATGCAATGAAAGGGTATTTGTCTAGCCATCCTGATGCGAATGATCCTCGACAATATTTAGTTCCAGGCATGCAGGCAATGAAAGAGGTGGTCATTAGTAAAATTAACGTTTGTGGCAGCGCAAATAGAATTTAACTTGATTTTATAATAATTATTTTTTGCTTTGTTTTTAGTTCAGGTCTCCCCCCTATGTTTACCAAGACTGGATAAAGCGTTTCATTGTTCGCAATGTTTACCACCTGTTTTATAGGTGGTTTTTTATTTTGAATAGAAATTAAATAATGAAAATGATATTTCCTTTGCAATAAAAACTTTAAATCGGTTCAGACTTTTAAATTGGTTTCTTTTTTATTTCGTTATATTTTTATTTGTGACTTAAATCATTCGTTTTATTTTCTTTATCTGTAATATAAAGGTTTAATCCATAAAAATAAGGTTTTAATATGAAATGAAATGAAATGAAGCCTTTGGCTTTTCGTCTGAAAGTGATGCCAATATTATTAACAGCAGCGATATATACATCGTGGTCGGTTAATGTTTTGGCCGCACCACTCAGTAATCTTAATCTAGATAGCATCATGCAGAATGGGCAATCTGTTTTTTTGCATACCATTGATAATCAACATGTAAAAATTAATTTTATTAATAGTCACGTGTTTCGTTTACAAGCCAGCCATAACGACATTTTTACAGATGTTAAAACGGATGCAGTCAACGATCAGTGTGCTAATTTTAAATGTGATAACAGTGATTTTAATGCAGAAGCGCTGCCCAACATTGTTATTAATGATCAACAAGGTTATGTCGCGATCAATGTTTCACAACAAGGTGAATATCATCTCATTACAACCGACGCCCTTGCACTACGTGTTTACCATGCACCGTTAACTTTTGCTTTATATAAATCCGATAATATGACACCGCTATGGAGAGAATTGCAGCCGATAGACCTAGGTGCCTCGGTGGATGGTTTTGACCAAAGTGAACTCAAATTTTATAACAGCAATCTAAAAACGGTACAAACGTTATCCAGTAGTAAGGATGAACATTTCTACGGTGGAGGGCAGCAAAATGGAGAGTTTGAATTTAATGGTAAAATTCTCAAAGCGTCGTATTCTGGCGGCTGGGAAGAATTTGATCGCCCGAGTCCTGCTCCTTTTTACTTCTCAGATAAAGGATATGGCGTGTTACGCCATACTTGGCGAAATGGTGCGCATGATTTCCGCAGTATTGATCAAGCGGTATCTTCTTATAATGAAAACCGTTTTGATGCCTATTATTTTGTTGGGGAGACGCTCCACGAAATAGTTGATCACTATACAAACTTAACTGGACGTCCACATTTGATGGCTCGTTGGGCTTATTATTTAGGTGATGCTGACTGCTATCAAAATAAAAATGGTGCTTATCCTTCTGGTTGGCCTGATTCGCCAGGAAATACAAGAGATGTGGTGGATCAAGTCGCAATACCTTATAAAAATCACGACATGCCAGTGGGTTGGATTTTACCGAATGATGGTTATGGGTGTGGATATTCTGATCTGGCGGGTACGGTGAGTGAGCTAGATAAGCTAGGAATTCAAACGGGGTTGTGGACACAAAAATCACTGGATCAAATTCGTCAAGAAGTCAGTGATGGCATAAAAGTGTATAAATTGGATGTAGCTTGGACAGGCCCAGGAAAACTTTATTCATTGGCAGCGAATAATGATGCTCATATAGGATTGATGGAAAACTCAACAACGCGAGGCATGATTTGGACCGTCATGGGATGGGCAGGAACACAGCGCTACAGTGTGACTTGGACAGGCGATCAAGCGGCAAGTTGGGATTATATACGCTGGCATATTCCAACATTTATCGGTTCTGGATTATCGGGACAAGCTTATGCCTCTTCAGATGTTAATGGTATTTTTGGTTCGGGTGCCGAAACTTTTACTCGTGATCTCCAATTTAAAACGTTCACACCAGTATTAATTTCTATGTCAGGTTGGGATCGTGGGGAGCGTAAGCATGCTTGGTGGCATGATGGTGATTTTAATGGCAAATTGTATCGGGATATCAATCGGGATTATTTGATGTTGAAGTCTGCCCTTATGCCTTATATGTATCATTACGCTTATCAAGCCGATCAATCGGGATCGCCACTCGTTCGAGCCATGACTTGGGAGTTTCCTGATGACGCGCGTTTGAAAAGTGAAGAGTTTAAATATCAATACATGTACGGTGAGTCTTTATTGGTTGCTCCGGTGTACGAGCCAATGGCAAAAAACAATGGTTGGTATAAACAACTCTATTTGCCCACAGGCGAATGGATAGACTTTTGGGACGGGACTCGTACCTCTGTGCCGGATGGGGGAAAAGTGTTGGAATACTATCCCGTTACGATTGATCGAATCCCCGTGTTAGTTCGAGCTGGTGCGATTATCCCGATGTATCAAGGGGCGCGTTCTGATGCACTACAAGATCAATCACATGTGATCATGCAGGTTTTTCCGCACGGTGAAAGCCACTTTACTCTTTATGAAGATGATGGTGAAACCCGTGCCTACCGAGAGCAGAATGCTTACGCAGAAACACAGATCCATGTACAAGCTCCGCATATAGGTACTCCGGGTAATATTACTATCACGATTGAGCCAGCTGTTATACATCATGCTTATGATGGGCAAATTAATCAGCGCAGTTATCACATTCAAGTGAGTTCATTGATTGCTCCGCAGTTAGTTAAGCATAATAACCTCGTGTTGAATCAACATCAGACTCAAAATAACTTTGCACAAGCGGATGAAGGATGGTTCTTTGACTCATCTGACAAAAATGGTGTAGTACATATTAAGCTTCCTAAACAGTCCGTATATGAGCAGCAGCAAGTCATGATTGATATTGATGAAGCGGCAATATGGCCAGAAACGCTACCATATCCACAGCCCAACTATCATACGGAATTTGATAAAAGCTTGCTCAAAATTGTTAAACCAATGCCAGCTGAACCTGGAACACCTTTTGTGAATGCATTAGATGGTGATGTGGCAAGCTTATACCATTCACCATGGGAGCCGACAGAACCATCCGAACAAACTCCGATGGATTTTATTGTTCAATTAGGTGGCACATTTAACGTTTCTGGTTTTACCTATTTACCCGATGAAATGGCCGGTAACGGAACTATTACTCAATATCGTCTTTATCTATCGACGACTAATGGTAACTGGGGAGAGCCCGTTGCAGAAGGAACTTGGCCACAAACAGAGGCGTTAAAAATAGCGGATTTTTCAGAAACTGAAGCGAGTTATTTACGTTTTGAAGCGGTTGCCGCTTCGGGTGGCTTTGTCAGTGCGAGAGAGTTTGACATTATTGCAACGAAAAAGCGCACGCCAACCAAAACGATCGAATTAACCGAAGATCATCTCACGATCGAAGGAGAGGTAAAAGTGGGTTCGTCGGTAACGGGTAGTGAAATGCAGATGAATGGATTGAATTTTCAGTCCGGTATTGGAATGCAAGCACCAGCAAACGTCAGTTTTAGCCTTGATGGAACTTGGACGCGCTTAACAGCGGATGTCGGCATCGATGACAGTTGTAAAATTGAAGGCAACAAAGTTAAAGCGAGCGTTTATGCCGACGGTGTAAAAGTATGGGAATATGATCTAGAAGGTCCAGCGGTAGTGAAACCGGATTTGGATTTATACAACATCAAACACATTATATTGCGTACTGATGATATCGATAACGACGTGACGGGGGATTGTGTCAACTGGGCTAATTTAAAATTAACTGGCCCAGAAACAGCAACCTTTAATGAGTTTGATCGGACGGCGATTCGCTTTATTGAAAAACCCAAAGCGCAATCTGGTTCTGAAATCGAAAAAGCTTTCGATGGTGATCTGAATAGTATTTATCATTCACCATGGTTCCCTGAACACGATTCTGAAAAAGCGCCGCAACATTTTGTGATCGATTTGAGTGCTGACTTTATGGTTAGTGGGTTTAGTTATGTTGCACGACCCGGTGCAGGAAACGGAGCAATCGGTGATTATCGTCTCTCTTTGTCTGAAGATGGTCAGAACTTCATAGAAGTTTCGGTAGGAACTTTTGAGCATCGTGATGGCGTGCAAAAATTAGAATTTTCACCGTATCAAGCGAAATACCTGAAATTTGAGGCGTTATCCGGTGTGGGTGACTTCGTCTCGGCTGCTGAGTTTGATGTATTTGCTCAGAAAGTGAAAAACAAGAACCCTATCGAACCGGAGTTATCATCAAGTTCAGGGGGAAGTATGGGGCTGTTCTATTTATGGCAATTATTCCTTGTTGGTTTAGTTCGTTACTATCGCTCCAAGTTTAGTTTTTGTGACCCGAAATAGTAGTTTTTATGTTAAACCTAACCCCTACTTGCCTAAGTAGGGGATTTTCGCTTTTATTTTACTCATCAGTATAATACTGCACGCCAATTTGAATTCGTGGTCTATCATTAGCCACCCGCCAGCGGTTGGTATCACGCAGTGAATAGATACAGCCGCAGTATTCTTGTTGGTAAAAACGTTCTCGCTTGGCCAGTTCAACCATGCGGCTTGCTCCACCTTGTTTGCGCCAGTTAAAAGTCCAGTAAGCCAGGTTTGGGTAACGTGCTGCAGCGCGTTGACCACAGTCATTAATTTGTTGCATATTTTTCCAACGCGAGATCCCTAAGCAACTGGTGAAGGTATCAAATCCATTTTCATGGGCATATAAAGCGGTGCGTTCAAAACGCATGTCAAAGCACTCGGTGCAGCGAATGCCGCGCTCAGGTTCCCATTCCATGCCTTTGACCCGTTCAAACCAGTTTGGCGCGTCGTAGTCAGCGTCAATAAACGGAATACCCAGTTTTTCAGCAAAACGAATGTTCTCTTCTTTACGGATCAAATACTCTTTTTCTGGATGGATATTCGGGTTATAGAAAAAGACCGTAAGCTCGATTCCCGCGTTAACTATTCGCTCCATCACATCACCAGCGCAAGGGGCGCAGCAAGAGTGCAGTAAAACGTTGTTCGAGACGTTGGGGGTTTCTAAGATAATACTTTGTAAAGTGGACATAAGAGTAAAGACATGAGGGTGAATAAATAATGTTAACGTATTGTACCAATATGCAGCCAGTTTTCTAGCGATTAATGATAAGTCTAAAAAGTAGATGAAAGTTGGATCTTTTTTGATTTTTGCTGTTTAAACATAACGATACTTTATGTTTATATTCAATTTTTAATCAAATACGAATCCAAGTAGTGATAATTGTTTTTATTTAACATTATAGTGTTGTTTTTATTGATTTTTATTTTATTCATTTACCATGATTATGGTTGTTTTTTTTATAAAAATTATAGACGTATTGTGTAAAAAACTTGTGCTATGATTCGCATCGATGAGCAGAGTGTTTTTGTGGAGTTCTGTAATGAATCGTAAAACCAGCGCAGCACTCATGTCGGTGGGTTCTAATAGCACGTTAATTGTGATGAAAATGACGGTGGGGATTTTTAGTGGCTCGGTGAGTATCATTTCAGAAGCCATACACTCTGCCATGGATCTTATTGCGGCATTAATTGCGTTATTTGCCGTTAGTACCTCCGATTTACCACCAGACGATAACCATCCTTACGGACACAGTAAAATTGAGAACGTTTCAGGCGTATTAGAAGCGTTATTGATTTTGGGTGCTGCAGCATGGATTGTCTATGAAGCGATCAGTAAGCTGTTTAATCCTCAGCCAGTCAGTGCAATAGGGCTAGGCGTAGTCGTGATGTTGATTTCTGCTCTGGTTAACTTATTGGTTTCAAGATACCTTTATCGGGTGGCTAAAGAAGAAGAGTCTATTGCGCTACAAGCGGATGCTCTGCATTTAAAAGCGGATGTATTAACCTCACTCGGTGTTGCGGTGGGGCTATCGGTGATGCTAGTTGCCGGATACTTAGGTTATGACTGGTATTTTGTCGATGCGATTGTGGCCATCTTTGTTGCGGTATTTATTTCTCGTGAAGGGGTGAGCTTGTTATGCGAAGCGTTTCGCCCTTTATTAGACCATAGTATTTCGGACCAAGAGTTAGCGCTGACTTGTCAAACCATTAAAAGTGTTTGTGGGCCAGAGATGAGCTTTCATCAGTTACGTACTCGTTATTCAGGCCGTCACCGTCATATTGATTTTCATCTTACTGTACCTAAATCGATGTGTGTCGATGCTGCCCACCAACAATGCGATAGAATTGAAGCGGCGATCATGGCTGTGCTGCCCAATGCTGAGGTGTTAATTCATGTAGAGCCCGATTATCGCCATTCAACGTAAGGTGTTGTGAGTCGTCAATCGGTCGGTATTTGTAATTAACGGTTGCTACCCAATAGTAAAGGCCTCAAAATGGCGGACTTTGCGCGGCGGTGTCGCGTTGTTTATTTTATTACTATTGAGAATCATATATGGGTTTTACCTCGCTCGGTCTTTCTGCACCAATCCTTAAAGCTATTGAAGAGAAAGGGTATAACACGCCTTCGCCTATCCAAGTGCAGGCCATTCCTGCGGTATTAGAGGGCAAGGATGTCATGGCAGCAGCTCAGACTGGCACAGGAAAAACAGCTGGCTTTACATTGCCTATTTTGGAGCTTTTATCAAAGGGTCCAAAGGTTCGAGCCAATCAGGTGCGCGCTTTAATTCTTACTCCTACCCGTGAGCTGGCTGCGCAAATTCAAGAAAGTATTCTAGTCTACGGTCGCCATCTGCCATTAAGCAGTGCCGTTGTCTTTGGTGGAGTGAAAGTCAACCCTCAAATGCAGCGGATGTGTAAAGGGGCGGATATTTTAGTGGCTACCCCTGGTCGATTGATGGATCTGTATAACCAAAATGCGGTCAAGTTTGATCAACTGGAAATCTTAGTCTTGGATGAAGCGGATCGCATGTTAGATATGGGTTTTATCCGTGATATTCGTAAGATACTGAAATTACTGCCAGAAAGACGTCAGAACTTATTATTCTCGGCAACGTTTTCGGCCGAGATCCGTGAGCTTGCCAAAGGTTTAGTCAATAACCCGGTTGAAATTTCAGTCAGCCCTGCCAACTCAACGGCAAGAACCGTTGAACAGTGCATTTATCCGGCTGATGTGAAAAAGAAACCAGCCATGTTGGTTAAATT
The DNA here is from genome assembly GCF_000176155.1 of Vibrio metschnikovii CIP 69.14. Taxonomy (GTDB): domain Bacteria; phylum Pseudomonadota; class Gammaproteobacteria; order Enterobacterales; family Vibrionaceae; genus Vibrio; species Vibrio metschnikovii. The sequence goes on from NZ_ACZO01000007.1 coordinate 581,989, forward strand.
GGTCAAAGAGGGTAATTGGCAACAAGTGTTGGTCTTTATGCGTACCAAACATGGTGCGAACCGCTTAGCGACGTATTTAAATGAACAAGGTTTAACTGCGGCGGCGATTCATGGTAATAAAAGTCAAGGCGCACGTACCCGTGCGTTAGCCGATTTTAAAGCGGGTGATATCCGCATTCTGGTCGCCACCGACATTGCCGCACGTGGTATTGATATTCCTCAATTGCCACAAGTGGTCAATTTTGAGTTGCCTAAAGTGGCTGAAGATTATGTCCATCGTATCGGCCGTACTGGTCGCGCAGGAGAAGTGGGTAAAGCGATCTCGTTTGTGTGTGAATTGGAAGCACCGGAGTTATTTGCTATTGAACGTTTAATTCAAACGGTGTTACCTCGAATGAGTTTGGCCGGTTTTGAGCCAACTAATGTTGTCCCTGAATCGAAGTTAGATGGTCGTCCGCTTAAACCTAAAAAACCCAAAAAAGTGAAGAAGCCGACAGCGACTCAGCAAAATACGGGTCATCGTGGTCAAACGTCCGGTGAGGGACGCCCTGCGAACAAATCCAATCCTAATTCAGCGAAAAAGAGTCCGTCACATCGTACTCGTCGCCCATCATCAGCAGTCAATACGCCGGTCGTTAAATCTGCTCCTCGATCTGCTTAAATCCGATTGATGAAAGTCGCGCACTGCACTTTATGGAGTGCGCGATTTAAAAAATGACGGTTATTTAGCGATTTAGCCTTTAGTGTATTAACCTTAGTGATGAGTGTTTTCACGTAAAAGGTGATAAGGATATGCAAAAATACACACAACTGGCAGTGGTGCTTGGGGCGTTTTTTTCTGGTTCTGCGCTGGCGGCGAATGCGGTCGCTGATGCGCGAGGGAATGCAATGGGTAATACTGGGGTAACTACCTCAGATTATCTATTAGCGCCGTTTTATAACCCAGCGTTAACCGCAGTTTATCGTAGTCGAGATGATTTTGGCGTGCTATTACCCGCGGTCGGTATTAACCTGCGCGATAGCGATGATAATTTATCGACGATTGATGATTTACAAGATGTGATCAAAGCGTTTGAAGCTGGTGATACTTCACAAGCAACGCAAGATCGATTGAATCGTTATTTAGATGACTTAAATAACAATAAACCTTTTGCAGTGTCTGGTGGTTTAGGTGTTGCCGTCGCCATTCCGATGAACCGAGTTTCATTAAACTTTTTTGCGCGCGGCTACGTTGAGATCCTCGCGAAAGCACAGATCAGTGATGATGTTGATCCGGTCAATCGCTATCAAGACTCTAGTGTTGATCTCATGGCTTTTGGTTATTCCGAATACGGGCTTGCAGTGGCGAAAATGGTGCAGTATCGCGGCCACCAATGGGCTATCGGTGTGGCGCCGAAAATCCAACAACTCAAAACTTATCAACAGAGCTTAAGTGTTAAAGAATTTGATTTAGATGATTATGATCAGAGTGAAACCAGTGACAGCGCTTTTAACCTCGATTTAGGTGTCGTGTGGCTAAAAGATAACTATCGCGCAGGTGTGGCGGTAAAAGATCTGTTTAGTCAAAAAATCACGACATTTAATGGCATCAATCAATACAAATTGGACACTCAAGTTACCGTATCGGGTGGTTATGTCACCGATGCTTTCACCGCTGCTGTGGATTTAGATCTCACCAAACAATCTCGTTTTGACGGCAAAGGAGATGATACCCAGTTCTTACGCTTTGGTATTGTGAAGGTAATGCATGGCGTTGGGCACAGTTACGAGCTGGCTATGAGATTGATTTAGAAAGTAATCTTGATAATGCTATTACCGCAGGTATTGGTTTTAGTCCGTTTGATGTGGTGCGCTTTGATTTAGCAGGGAACTACGCTGGTAAACATCAGATGGGGGTTGCCGCTAACCTTTCGCTGACTTTTTAAGCTGATATTTATCGCGTAGAGTGATGCTCTTGTCTAAATAGAGATAAAGCGGCGGGCCTATGCTCGCCGCTTTGACATGTATAACCGCTTCAGGTCTACTCGACGTTGAAGCGGTTTTTTATTTTATTTCAATGCGTTATTTATTATCTGATTAATAAACTGATAATGATTTTTCACTTCATCGCTCACGTGTCTTGAAAGGCGCATTTTACGAATCGTGTGGAGTTGAGCTAAGGCCTCAGAGCGAGTCACAAAATCGTGCTCACTTTCATTCTCTTTATCAAGATTTGCGATCACAATCAGGCGTTGCACATAGCTAACCTGCAGCATTTGACTGATGCTGTTGACTTGTCTGGCATCGACAAAAATGGCGTTAGTTAATTCACTGAGCATCTGATTGACGCTGTATTGATTACCATACAATCGACTATCGCTGAGACGCATCGTGACGTTAGGATGCAATAGATGATCGAGGATCATTTGCTGCATAGCAAAGAGGCGTTGGTGAGGTTTCGGATCCTCATTGATACCGTATCGAGCAAATCCGCGTCGTTGAGGCTGCATATAATTGAGTAGCGGCATCATTTCTTGCAAGACATCGGGGGCAAAGACATAGTTTGCTAAGGTACGCATCGCGCGCTGTTGATCAGCAAGTGCGACGGGAGTAAATGGTTTGACTTGTGGATCTTGTCCAACCACCGCTCGCTCAACATAAATACCACCGATATAGCGCGAAACAACATTGGCTTGATTGAGATAGTGATTAAAGAGCACATTGGCGCTAATCAACAGTTGTTGATGGGATTGACCAGGTACGCGCGCCGTTTGCAATAATTGAGGGTAGGTGTGCTTAATCAGCTCAAAACGTTGTGTCGCATAAGTGATAGGGTCTGAGCTGTGGGCGCCAATCATTGCCCGAGGATCGATGTGGACGCCAGGAAAGCGCATATCATCCGCATCGTTAGCAAATGCCAATTCAGGCTGATGGGAACGCTGTAAAATACTTTCTAGGCGTTGTGACTCTTGTTCAGGATCAGCCAGCGCTGCTGAGTAGCCATATTCAATCGCCCAGATATCGTAAGGCCCAGGTAAGTAACTGTAATAATCACCTTGAGGTTTACCTACGGGGGCTAAGTTAATCGGTGCGTAATCCATTACCGATCCCGACAATACCCCTTTAGTCAGCGATTTATCGTGAATTTGTTCATTATCCCATAAAGAATGAGACTTCATATTATGATTCAGCCCCAAGGTATGCCCCACTTCGTGCATCACTAAATGGCGTAATCCTTGCTGTAAACGTTCATTGTCGGCAAACGCTTCTCCGGTTGGCAAACCATAAGTTGCTCTTGCCATCATTAAACCTTGCTGTAGAGAATGGGCGGCAGAGCAATGCACTGGTTGTCCGTTAATGGTATGAGTGTGCGTTTGCTGAGTTGGATTGACAGGCGCGAACACTTGCTCGGTTAACCAAACATTAGACAGAAAAATATGCTCTAACATGATGTTTGCGGCAATAATTTCACCGGTTAAAGGGTTCGCCAGCGAAGGGCCGTAACCGCCAAACAGAGGTTGAGGAGAAGAGGTCCAGCGTAGTACGTTATAATTAATATCTCCCGCTTCCCACTCGGCATCATCCGGCTGCTCTTTGACGACCAGTGCATTTTTAAATCCCGCAGCTTCAAAGGCGATATTCCATCCTTCTACCCCTTGGCGAATCGCCTCTCGCCACTCATGAGGTGTCGTATTTTCTATCCACCACACAATGGGTTCTACGGGTTCTGAGAGCGCTTGCTCTGGGTGTTTTTTCTCCAAGTGCCAGCGATTAATCACATCACCATAAGGTGCCCAACTGCTATCGGTCATCCGATCAAACGATTGAGTAAAGTAGCCAATCCGTGCGTCATCAGCGCGTGGTTGATAGTCATTCTCAGGCAGTGCAATCAATGAATGTTGAAGACGGATCTGCGTGATCCGCGCATCGGCTTGAGCCGCCGAGCTCTCTTGTGGCTCATTGTTTAAGAATACATAGTCGATTACCACGTCGACATTACGTGGATAGACGCGCTCCGCGCTAAAACGCGAGCGATGTTCGAGCAGTTCACCCATCATGAACCCTGCTCCTGATGAACGTCTGTCGAGAGTTGGCGTTAGTTTATGCAGTGCATCGCCGATGAATAATCGATCCGCGCTGAGTAGGATTTGCCCTTCTTCCTCGGCAATGATCGGTAGGGTTGCCAGTGTCGCTTGACTAATATTCGCGTTAGCTGCGCGGGAAAGAGGGTTATTGGGATCAAATTGAAAACGAGGATTCAACGCAACGATATCAATTCTATCGAAATAACGGCGAAACTCGATGACGCGAGTTTCACGAAAGTTGCCCCGAAAATGTCCTGCTTCAACAATACCATCCAGACTTTGGGCGAGATAAATCATTGGCTGGTTGAGCTGTGATTCATTGATGGCAAATAACGTTTCACCGGTAGTTTGGTCGCGATAAAAAGTAAGGAAACCTTCTTTATGACTCATGGTTTCAACAATACTGCTGTAACTCATGGAGTCATCGGTAGTAGGCTCTTCAGCCCATAGCGGTGAGGAGCTTAATAGTGCTCCAGCGAGTAGCGCGGTGACTAAACGTTGACGAGAATGCATTATCATGCGGTAACGGTCCTTTATTATTGGAGGATATACCCTTCCTATTGGAGACGGTAGCGGTGTTTGCTGTGTGCCTTTACCCTAATCACCGAGTGATTTGCGTATAGGGAATGACTAGACTGGCTAACTACCTGCAACGTCAGGTCGATAGACGCACAGGCAACCACACACTTCAAACCTAGCTCATTGAATAGTCGCGAGTATTGAGCTTGGCTATCAGACCATTATGCAACAATAAAGTTTATTTATGGAGGGTAGAAAAGAGTAAATCATGAGGTTCTCGATGCAATAGCTGGCAAAACCCAGTGGGTAATCCAGCCGATCATTGAGCGTAGAAGGGGGAAGATTAGATAAGATCTCACTTGCTCTCAAAGGGGGGCGATTAAAAAATAAATGAGAGAGATAAGATAATGAAGAAGGGCAAAGCCCTTCTTCATTAAGAGATTTATAGTGAAATAAACAAACCAGCCAAACAAGCACTCATTAGGTTAGCAAGAGTACCAGCAATCACGGCTTTCAGGCCTAAATTAGCCACTTCTGCTCGACGTTCTGGTGCCATAACCCCAATCGAACCAAGCTGAATCGCGATAGAACCAATATTGGCAAAGCCACATAAAGCAAAGGTAATCACCACTTGGCTGTACTCAGACAGTGCATCTTTATGTTGGATAAAATCAATAAAGGCCACAAACTCATTCATGATCACTTTTTGACCGATGTAAGAGCCCGCTTGAATCATTTCATGGGCCGGGATGCCGAGTATCCAAGCCAGTGGTGCAAATAGATAGCCAAGTAAGAGCTGTAAAGTGATGCCTTGTAAACCAAACAGCTCAGCAAAGCTCTCTAACCCAGTATTAACCATCGCGATCACGCTGACAAAAGCGATAAGCATGGTTCCGACCGCGACCGCCACCTTCATGCCATTCATTGCGCCGCTTGCGAGAGCATCAATGACATTACTTTGTTCGCTACCATCAATGTGTACATCGGTCTGATCGCACGGTTTTCCTGCTTCAGGAACGATGATTTTCGCCATGAGCAAGCTACCTGGCGCCGCCATAAAGCTAGCGGCAATCAGATATTTTAGCTCAATACCGAGTCCTGCATAGCCTCCGAGCACACTACCCGCTACAGAAGCCATACCGCCAGTCATCACCGCAAATAGTTCTGAGCGGGTTAATTTAGGCAAAAAGGGACGTACTAATAGCGGGGATTCACCTTGTGACAAGAAAATGTTGCCTGTAGCGACTAAAGACTCGGCTTTGCTGGTGCCTAAAAAGCGCTGGATCCCGCCGCCTAACCAAGCGATGACTTTTTGCATAATGCCTAAATAGTACAGCGCAGAGATAAGCGCGCTAAAAAAGATAATGATCGGCAAAACACGAATTGCAAAGATAAACCCAGTATTGGCTAAATCACCAAATAAGAAGGCGATGCCTACATCAGCAAAGCCTAACAGACTTGCAACCCCTTGACTGAGCGCACCAAGGGCGGCTTGTCCCCAAGGAAAGTACAAGACCAGAGCCGCAAAACTAACTTGCAGTAATAATGCTCGTGAAACCGTTTTCCAATTAATAATCGCGCGTTTCTCAGAGAGCAGATACGCCAAAGCGAGCAAGACCAGCATGCCCAATAAGCTAAAGATAATCGTCATAATTTTTTTCGATGTCGTGAATGAATGGAAAGAGAGTGGGTGTCATGTTTATAAAAGGCGGGAACAGGCTACGGCACTGGCTAGCAGTGTAGGAGGGAAGTAATGACCTAAGCGGTCGCCGTTGTCTGTTCATAAAGCACCTTTACAAGCAAAGTTAACGAGCTGGTCCTATCCTAGGGTCGTTCACTATTCCATATGACGGCTTGTATTGGTGAGTTCGGATGCACACCGAGCGCGGAGTATAGCGGTACAAAAAGAGATTTTCATCACATTTATTCAATTAATGGATGCGCAGTTTCGATTCTTTCACCCATTAAGCTAAGTAATCGGTTGCTTTGAACATTCCCTGCCATATTTTTATTGGATCATCATTTTATGATATTTCTATATAAAGCGTTATCTCTGAAATAACGCCTTGCTAAGCAAAATAATCAATGAAGAGAGTAACGAATATGTAGCATGGCTATGCATTAATAATGATTAACTTTTCTTTTTCCAGCGTTCGATTTGTATTCACCGTAGAGTAATTATTGAACCAATAGATTTAGATAGATGAGGGGAAATAAGTATAAATAGCTTAAATTATTGTCGTTATTTATCGAGATAATGTATTTACTTTTCAGTCTATTAAGTTAATTTTTGTCTTGTATATGGTTGGTTTTTTGTTAAAAGTGTTGATATTTTTCTTTATTTGAATTTACTATGTAAACACGACAAAGTTAATCAATGTTTAGCAATAACCACCAAGTTTTAAATAAATAGTAGCACTTTTGGATAATAATCCTTACTTGTTAGCATAACGTGTCAAAAATAATGCATTTTTAGTGATGAGTAGACAGTAAGAATTATTTGTGTGGCTATTTTGCATGGTTATGTTCTTCGCTTACGAACAAGAACATAGCCCATCACAACAAGGATTCAAGTTATGATGCTTATTCGCCCAGTGACTAGGGATGACAAACCCGCATTGCTAGCCTTAGCTAAAAAAACCGGAGTGGGATTCACTTCGTTACCTCATCATGAACAGCGTTTAGCGCAGCGAATTGAAAGAATGCTGGCGACTTGGCAAGGAGAAGCGCCGCTGCATGATCAAGGTTATCTGTTTGTCTTGGAAGAGACAGAAACTCAGCAAGTGGTTGGTGTGAGTGGTTTAGAAGTGGCGATTGGTTTAAATGAACCGTGGTACGATTTTCGGGTTGGGACTTTGGTGCATGCCTCCAAAGAGCTGGATGTTTATAACCAAATGCCGACCTTATTTTTAAGTAATGATCATACGGGATGCAGTGAGCTGTGCACACTCTTTCTCGATCCTGATTTTCGATTAGGTAAACATGGCCATTTATTATCGAAAAGCCGGCTGCTGTTTATGGCCAGTTTCCGAGAACATTTCACTGATAAATTGATTGCTGAGATGCGAGGCGTCTCTGATGATAGTGGCCATTCACCGTTCTGGGAAAGCCTCGGCCGACGATTCTTTTCGATTGATTTTAGCCAAGCGGATCATTTAACGGGGATTGGCCAAAAGGCATTCATTGCCGAATTAATGCCAAAACATCCTCTGTATGTCGATTTTTTATCGGAGCCTGCTCAGCAAGTGATTGCTAAGGTGCACCCTAACACTGAGCCTGCGCGTAAAATTCTTGAAGATGAAGGGATGCGTTATGAAGGCTACATCGATATTTTCGATGCCGGCCCGACTCTGGAAGCGTACATTGATGACTTACGCATGGTTCGTGATAGTGAGTTATGTGAGGTATTGATCAGTGACTCGCCACCACAAGGGGAGGTTACATGGTTGATTGGTAATCTTAATTATCACCATTATCGAGCGATGATCAGTAATGCGCAATACGTTGATCAGCAAATCTCGCTGACGGCTGAGCAAGCGGATCAATTACAAGTACAGCAAGGTGATAAAGTCAGAATTGCCCCATTATTTGCGCAGCCGCGCGTGACCGCGAGTTGTTAATTTCCTCTTTTAAAATCAATAATAATAAGGACGTTGTCTATGTCAGCTTATGAAGTGAATTTTGATGGTCTGGTTGGGCTTACTCATAATTACGCAGGACTGTCGTTTGGTAATGTTGCGTCAACTTCAAATAAAAATGCGGCTTCTAATCCACAGCTAGCTGCGCTGCAAGGGCTCAGCAAGATGAAAGCACTTCATGATATGGGGTTTGTACAGGGCATATTACCTCCCCAAGAACGCCCTTGTATGGCGACTTTGCGTGAATTGGGTTTTAGTGGACGCGATGAGCAAATACTGGCTAAAGTTGCCAAGCAAGCTCCGCAGCTTTTAGCCAACGTAAGCTCCGCTTCATCGATGTGGGTCGCTAATGCTGCGACGGTTTCTCCTTCGGCAGATACGGCCGATAGCAAAGTTCATTTTACGGTTGCTAATCTGAATAATAAATTTCATCGTTCAATTGAGGCCACGACAACCCGCCGAGCACTGCAAGCGGTATTTTCTTCTGCTGAGCATTTTGTCCACCATGCTGCGCTGCCTCAGCAAGCTCTTTTCGGTGATGAAGGGGCGGCAAATCATAATCGGTTATGCCGTGATTATACTGCGCCTGGGGTTGAGCTGTTTGTGTACGGTCGTCAAGCATGGGGAGGAGCCGTTGAACCACAGCGTTTTCCTGCTCGACAAACTCGTGAAGCGAGTGAAGCAGTGGCACGGTTGCATCAATTAAACGCTGCGCAGCGAGTGTTTATCCAGCAAAATCCAGCGGTGATCGACCAAGGGGTTTTTCATAATGATGTGATTGCGGTTAGCAATGGACCGGTATTGTTCCATCATCAGCAAGCGTTTCTCGATCAAGCGCGTGCTTTTGCTGAGCTAGAGCAAAAACTGAATGCCTTAGACAGCCCATTTATCCCGATTGAAGTTCCGACCGAGTTAGTTGCGGTGCAAGATGCGGTAGACAGTTACTTGTTTAACAGCCAGCTATTAACCAAAGCCAATGGCAAAATGCTGATTGTCGTTCCTGAAGAGTCTCGTCAAAACCCGCGAGTGTGGGCGTATCTGCAGCAATTGATCACCAGCGGTGGCCCGATTGATGAAGTTAAGGTGTTTGATCTGCGCGAAAGTATGTGTAATGGCGGCGGCCCAGCTTGTTTGCGTTTGCGTGTTGTCCTCAATGCATCAGAGCTTAAAGCCATTAACTCCCGATGCTTAATGGATGATCAACGTTTTGAAACGCTCAATCAATGGGTGAAAAAGCATTATCGCGATCGATTACTTGAAGCGGATTTGGCTGATCCGCAATTATTAATAGAGAATCGAACCGCACTTGATGAGCTAACTCAGATCATGGGCCTCGGGTCGTTATATCCATTTCAGCAAGCCTAATACATTGAATCCGTAGAGCAGAGGTGAGTTCTTTGTTCATCGGCAATAATATTTGGTCATCCGGATCATTTTCCGCGTTAAGCGTTAATCTTGTCTGTGAAAATTCTCACTATTGAGAATTTTCACAATTAATGACTGTGTTTTCCCGCTAAAATGGAAACAACCTCTCAAAAATGCAGCTCATCTCTAAGATACATAAACCCTTTTAGCCAATTTGCGGCGCGGTTAACAGAGACTATGGGATTCGATTGAGTAACGCTGCTGGATTCTCTAATTTGACGCTAGGCACACTCTATTTAGGCCATGGTCATGTTCTCTCGTACCCTAGCAAAACAGCTCTCGACTTGCAGTAGTCATCGTATGTTGACTGAGGTTATCTTTCCCTTTTTACGCCAGATACTTTTACCTCAGGCGATGCACATCTTCCATGCACCTTCTCATCCTTATCAGGCAAAGAGTATTTTTACAGTAGGGCAACCGCTGTCAGTGGCTCAGTATCCAGAGACGTTTTGGTTGTGGGCCGCCCAATTTGATTGTGCCGATAATCTGATCCCTCTCGCTACTAATACTTGCAACTGGGATTATCAGCAGGACATCCCATCAGAAGCGTATTTATTTACCCTCGATAACCACAGCGATAAACGGACTTATCTCTTGTTTGAGGGAGTCTGTGAGCAGCGGGTGAGTCAGTTATTGGCGACGGGGGGGCTTGAATGCTTACCGCTGATAGCGGCTCGTTGGCAGTGTATCCGCGCCGAAACGGACGCTGCGCAAGAGTTTAAGCTTCGTGATAGCCGTGAGGCTAAGTATCGCGATGAGTTAACGCAGCGTGAAATTTTTATTGATAACATGAAACTGGTGCATCAATTAGCTCTTACCTTATCAAATCCGAGCAATTTGGATGAGTTGCATCGTGCATCGGTTGAAGCGGTGCGCGATAAGCTGGGGTTTGATCGAGTGGCTTTATTTTTATTAGACATCAAAAAACGCTGTTTTAGCGGCACTTATGGGACGGATGAGCAAGGACGAACGATAAGTGAGCATCATACTCAGTTCGATTTACATCAGTTAGAGCCACGATATATCGAAGCGATCGCCGACGGAAACTCAACGTTGGTGATCATCGATGATGCGCCGTTGTATACCGCAGGTGAGGTGATCGGGCAGGGATGGAATGGCATGCTATTGCTGCGTGATGGTGAAGAAGTGTTTGGTTGGATAGCGATGGACAACTATTTTCGTCGTCAACCGATAGGTGATTATCAACGCCAGATGCTCGGTTCTTTTGCTTCGTTATTGGCGCAAATTTATATTCGTAAACGGCAGGAACAAAACATGCGCATGTTACATGCAAGCATGGTCGAATTATCGCGTTGTTTGACGGTGAGTGAAGTGTGTAAAACGGCGGTAGCCTTTGCGATTAAGCGCATGGGTATCGATCGCATGGCAGTATTTTTGACCGATGAACAGTGCGGTTATTTGCAGGGGACTTGGGGAACTGATATTCAAGGGAATATCGTCGATGAGGCATATTTTCGTAGCTCTGCGATTGATAATGAAATCGTCCTTTTGGCCAAACAAGCACCAAATGAGGTGGTGTTCAAAGAGTCGGTGCCCATCTATCACGATAGTCAAATTGTTGGATTTGGTTGGACGGCGATGACGATGTTAACTGATAACGATAAACCATTGGCGTTTATTTCAGCTGATAACCTGATCCGCCGCTCTCCGTTAACGTCTCAGTTACGAGAAGTGATCCGCATGTTCGCCTCGAATTTAACCGAAGTCTTGATGCGTGCTAAAGCTCAGCAAGCGATCAATGAATTGAATGAAAACCTAGAGCGTGAAATCTATAACCGTACCCGAGAGCTACAAAAAGCCAATGAGAAGCTGGATTTGCTGGCCAAAATGGATCCACTGACGCGTTTAGGCAATCGGCGTATGTTGACTCATTTGTTAGAACAAACCTGTGAGCAATATGCGGCTAAGCTGGTTGATTATGGGGTTATTTTGCTCGATATTGACCACTTTGGCTTATTTAATAACTATTATGGGCATCTTGAGGGAGACATCGCGTTAATGCGGATTGGTAAAGTGCTCAGTCAACATACTCAGTCTGCTGGAGAGCAATTTTGCCGGATCGGCGGCGAAGAGTTTGTCTTGCTACTGACTAGGCATAATGCTCAGCAAGTCGCCGCGTTAGCCGAAACGATTCGCTGTGCGGTCGAGCAAGAGAATATTCCACATCACACTAGCCCTGTTTCTTCATGTTTAACGGTCTCGATTGGTTACTCTGTTGCCCGTTTTACGCCGAGTGAAATTCAATTTGAGCGTATGTACGCTGAAGCCGATAAAGCGCTTTATCAAGCAAAGCATCAAGGACGCAATACCGTGGTTGGGGCCGAATTGACCCCAACTACGCCTGACTCGTTTGAACACCTCTCCTCTTAATATCAAAGTCGGTATTCTTAGTCTTAACGTGTCTAATCCTATAATTTCGCTAAGGGGTGCTGAGTTTTGGCTGCCCGCTTTAGCGCTTCTTGCTGAAGACGTTTTATCAGCGTGTTAAGAGCTTGGTAGTCACACGTTTGGCTTTTTAGTGAAAATTTATTTTCATGCAGTGTATTCAGGGTTTGCCGTACTTGCTCTCGCTCTACATGAGTCAATGGACTTTCATTTAACCAGCGTGAGAGTGCATGGTTAATCATCATCGCATCTTGAGTGGTTAAGGCATTCTGTAGCTGTTGCCAAGCGGAGCTAGGCTGAATGTTGGTTGTTTCTTGTTCATTCAATCGGGTATGTTTTCGATATAAACGCCAATACAATCCGAGCGTGACTAGCCAGAAAGTCGCCAATAAGGCGGCCAGATAAGGCCATAATCCCGCCTCTTTAACAACTATTGTTTGAGCAGACACTGCTGTCGTATGGTTCTGATCAGAGGGCGAGATAGCATTGATGGGCTGAGTCGCCGAAACATCAAGGGATAAGCCTTTCGCTTGGCTTAATTGAGCCTGTTTAGTGCGGCTATTCCACCAATGAATATTGATATCAGGCAGCAGAATTTCACCACTTCGCCGTGGGATCAACACCTGTTTGAGTTGCATCAGTGTATCTCCGTTATCTAAAGTGGTGAATTGTGGCTTTTGCTCGTAAACGTTAATCGAATCAGGATAACTCAGAGCAAGAGAGGGCAGCTGCTCTGCAGAGAGCCCAGCCACTTGCAGGGTAATATCTCGGGTTAGAGTATCTCCCACTTCGAGAGGATAAACGCTATCGGTGATAGGTGTGCCTTGACTGTTGGTCCAATGATCGGTGAGCGTCAACTGTGAGGTCGGTAGCCATGCCCCTTGGTAGTCACTCGGCTGCGGTTCAACCACTAATGAATAAGTGTTGGGTTCAGTCTTGAGGGGAATAATGCGCGCTCCACCATGTAACGTATTTCCTAAAAGGTATGAGCCTTGAAAACGAGGTTCAACTAAACGATATTCCCCTGCTTGAGTCGCTGTTAAGCGATACTGCTGCTCAATAATGGTCGCTTCTATCCCTGCGATCACCGTCTGATATTGTTGAGTTTCACCAATCTGACCAATGGTCATCCCATCTACGGACGGTGGTGTGATATGGGTGTTTTGTAAGCGGCGGCGATCCGCTTTGATGGTAAGACGAGTTGTTAAGACGGTACTTTCTGCTGGATACAGAGTATCCCGTGACAAGGTACTCTGTAGTTGAATAAGTTCATCCATCTGTGGTGCTTGTTCATCAACGCTGACTTGTATCGAGATGGGATCGGTGCGTTGGCCGTTAAGCTCAAAGCTTGGGATAGTTAAGATCCCTAAGCGATTGGCGGCTAGCGATAATGTCCATTCGCTGCGCTGGCTACGTTGATTGTTAATGATATTGACTGAAGACACAAAGCTTGGGCGGCTGGTAAAAAAGTTCTCTTCTAGATGACTAAAATCAATCGCTTCTGCGTTGGCCGGTTGATCACTGACAAGACGCAGCTGAAAGCCCTCGTTTTGGACGACTTTATTTTTGCTGACCGTAGCATAAAACGATGCACTATAAGCCGAGAGGCTGATGCTAGTGAGCAATATCATTAGCCAAAATGAAAAGTTGAGTCGTAACAATTTCATCACCATGGATTACCTTGATTTTGGGGAGTTGATTTCTCTTGAGCTTGTAAATAAAGCTGTGCACGTAATAAAAGACTCGGATCGCGAGCACTTTCGACTTGCTCTAAACGGCGCAGTAGCGGATCGCTTTCTTGTGTACTAGCTGGGGTTTGATCCACCGTTGGCTCATGGGGCAAATCTGGTTCTAATGCATTCGGCTCGGTCGGTGTTGCTGCTGAGTCAGATGTCTTTTCATCCGCATTTAACGTATCTGTATTGGACGAAGCCGAAGGCTCTGCATTCGGGCTGTTATCTTGGGGCGATTCTGATTGCGCTGACGAATGTGAGTCATCATCGTTTTTGGGCGAGCTTTTCTCTTTCTCAGAGCTCGGATTGGCTTCGTTGGTTGGTGAAGAATCTGCTTGCGACGAAGCATCGTCAGCGTCAGACTCTTGTTGCTGTTGCTGTTGCTGTTGCTGTTGCTGTTGCTGTTGCTGTTGCTGTTGCTGTTGCTGTTGCTGTTGCTGTTGCTGTTCAAGTGCTTGCTTTACCACCATTAAATTATGCTGCGCATCAGCATGCTGCGGATTATTGGCGAGTATATGCTGATAACGTTGTAGCGCTTCGGTCAGCTCACCAGCTTGGGCGAAAGCATTGGCTAGATTGTATTGTACTTGCTCGCTGGGATTCTTGATTTGACTAAGCACGTCAATCGCACCTTGATAATCTCCGGCTTGATAGCGCGCAACACCTTGCCATTCTGGTTGAGAAAATAACCGTGCTGCGGTTTGATAATCACCTTGTTGATAAGCCCGCAGCGCTTGCTGATTTTGATTTAGCCATGCAGAGGCGTGTGCCGGTGAAACGGTTAAGCCACTACTCAGTGTTAGTAACGCAATCCAAATATAGCCACGTCTAAATAGTAATGCGGCTGGTAAAATGAGCAATAAAATCAACCAATAGCCTTGGTTTATTGCCACCGAGAGTGACTCGGCTGGTGTGGATAATGAAGCTTGATACTGAGATTGAGTGGCATTTAATAGACGGGTGACATCCTGATCATCTCCTCGATAAGCAACGAATAAGCCTTGCACTTCGTTAGCTAAATCTTGCATCAGTGAAAAATTAGTTTTAGCAATGACCGGTTGGCCATATTGATCGTTGAGTAGTGTGCCATCAGGCATAGCAATGGGTGCTCCACTTTCGGTTCCGATACCGAGCAAGCTTAACTGCCATGGTTTACCACGCACTAAAGCAGAGATCGCCGATGCTTCATTGGCGGAAAGATCGTCGGCGGTTAATAGAATATCGCCTTGTTGAAATCCCGCTTGTTGGAGCATCTCAATGGCCAGTGCTACCCCTGCCGCCGCATTGGCTCCCGGTAATGGCATGATACTTGGCGATAAGTTCGGAACTAAGCTCGCAATCGTGGCTGTGTCGGTAGTTAAAGGGCTGACAATATAGGCATCCCCAGCGTAGGCGACCAAACCTGTGCTGCCTTCTTGCCAGCCGTTGAGTAAATCGAACACTTTGTAACGAGCTTGAGACAGTCGATTTGGCTTGATATCGGTAGCATACAGCGAGCGTGACATGTCCATCACCACGACACGGCCACTCTGCTGGCTATAACTTGGCCGAGGCTGTTTTTCAAAACTAGGTCCTGCTAAAGCAATGAGGGCGATTAGCCAGCATACACCGAGCCCACCCAAAACAAGTGATTGCCGCTGACGACCCGCTAACCCTAATGCTTGGGCCAAATGGGGGGCAATGAGAGGTGTGGTTGTGGCGTATCGCAAAAGCCAAATAAGCACGAGGCCAACAGGTAGGATCCCGAGTAACCATAGGGGCGAAAGAAACATAAATTCAGACATGATGTCTCCTCAGCATCATCAAAATGATAGAAAGTAACAAACTTAGTGCTAACGGATAGCTGAATATTTCTTTTTGAGGTCGCCAAACATGAGTCGCTTGCTGAATCGGTTCAAGTTTATCGATCGTCTGATAAATGGTCTGTAAATCGTGTTTATCGCGCGCTCTGAAATACTGTCCCCCCGTCAAGTCGGCAATCTTTTGTAATGTTTCTTCATCAAGATCTTCAGCAGTATTAATACGACGCGTCATAAAAAAATCTCTTACCATCATTTCACCAGCCCCCACGCCCACCGTGTAAATCGTGGTGTGATACTGTTTAGCGATGTGTGCGGCTTCGATAGGATCAAGTACGCCGGCATTGTTACTGCCATCACTGAGGAGGATCATCACCCGCTGCGGGGCATCACTCTCAATAAAGGTTTTGGTCGCAAGGCCAATACCATCGCCGATGGCAGTTTGAGTGCCGATCAGACGTAAAACGGCTTGATTAAGCTGTTGAGCGACCGTGGTTCTATCGAGAGTGAGCGGTGTTTGTAAGTAGGCGTGATCCGCAAAAAAAATCAGTCCGAGGCGATCGCCTTGCCGCTGAGCGATAAAGTCACTAAGTACCTGTTTGACTGCCGTGAGACGATCGATATAGTCATCGCCTATTTGCATGTCTTTTTGATTCATAGAATAAGACAGGTCGACCACCAACATCATATCTCTATGAGGCTGAGAGTGTGTAATGGGTTCACCATACCAAACAGGGCGTGCTGCCGCTGCGACGAGGCATATCCAAAGTGTTAGCACCAAACCTTTCATCAGCCATTGCTGTGGTTGGTGGTTATCACTGGACGGAGGAAGATAAGTGAGAGGTACTGCAGTAGTGGGTGGTTGCGGCGGTAAAAAAAAGTACACCAACAGTGGCAGTGGCAGTAAAGCCCACAGCCACCACCATACAAATTCAACGTTTGCCAAGGTTTCCTAAACTCCTCTTTTTCGGGGGCAATGCTTTATCTATCCACAAGTAGCAATCCGCAACCAAACGCTCCGGATGCTCGATGGGCTGTTTTTGATATAAGGCTTGTTGCCATAACGTGAGATTTGGCACAAAGAGAGGTTGCCCGAATTGGTTATCTAAAAAAACGTACCAGTCATGGCCCGTGAGGTGAGCAATGTCTTCACGTGGGAAATAACACAGCGCGGCTTGTCTCAGTAACTCGATGGCAGATGAGGGAGTTTGATAACCCGCAGGCATACCGAGTAATCGTAATGCGGTTTTCTTCGGAGCGAGGCGCTTACGTTTCCAGTGAATCAAAAAAGCAACCAGCAAGATAACGCTAACAGCGGCTGCCGCGCTTACCCACCATCCCCACGCTAATGGCCACCAAGAGGGCAAAGCAGGAAGATGAAGAGCATTAAGGTCGAGTAGTGATGAGGCTGCCTGCATTTAATTTAGAGTCCGGATAGTTGTGGTAACAAAGGCCGCCCACAAGAGAGTAGGCGATAGTCCATTGCCATACGTTGGCTCAATAATTTTAGTTTTAGTTTCTGAGATTCAAAGGATTTTTTGATACCGTCGCGGGTATTATTTTCTGAAAAGTTGAGCCAGAGCGTGTGTTGGTTATTTCTTACTCGCTCTCTACCACGAAAAGCGGTGATCCCTTGCTCCAATGGATCGGCAATCTGTACTATTCGGACTTGATTGTGACGGCTTAATCGACTTAAGAGTGGCTGCATAGTATCGTCATAGCGTATGAAATCGCTGAGTAAAATGATTTCACTGCCTTTAGGACAGAGTCGATCAAGCGTGAGTAAGCCTTCCTGCATGGAAAAATTTGACGCAGTGGTCGTCTGCTGCGCTTGTGTTTGTCTACTGACTAGTTCAGATAGAATACGCAATGCGCCATTACGCCGAGCGGTGGGTTTTAGTTCAATTAACTGGTTTCCAAGATCAATAACCGCGCCAATTCGATCTTGTTGCGCCACGGCTAACCAACTGATTAAACTTGCCATATGAGCGGCTTGCACGGATTTAAACAGTAAAGTTGAACCAAACTGCATCGAAGGGCTAAAATCGACATAAAGAATAACGGGTTTTTCTCGCTCTTCACAAAAGAGCTTAGTGTGTGGTTTACCCGTTCTTGCTGTCACTCGCCAATCGATGCTTCTGATATCATCGCCAGCCTGATATTGGCGCACTTCAGCAAAATCCATCCCACGGCCAAGTTGACGGCTTTGGTGCTGACCGAGCAATGGAGCCCACAAACTTTTAGCTGGAGGGAGCCATTTCACGGCCTGTTGCTGGTAAGGCAGTAGTTCTTCAAGGCATAAGGTAACGCCATTGGCGTGCTCAGGTAATGATGATAGAGAAAGATTGGTCATCTATTTATCCTAGGCGCTGCCGACTAATGTCAGTAAGTGAGCAATAACTTGGTTAGGCGTGATGCCTTCTGCTTGTGCTTGATAAGTTAACAGTAATCGATGGCGAAGCACGGGATAGATCATCGCTTGAACATCCTCCGGGCTGACAAAGTCTCTGCCACTGAGCCAAGCATGAGCACGAGCACAACGGTCTAAGGCGATGGTTGCGCGTGGGCTAACCCCCATCTCAATCCATTGAGCTAGTGTTGAGTCATACTCACTGGGATGACGGGTGGCCATGATAAGGCGGATAATATACTGCTCGATGGCCTCAGCCATATGGATATTGAGTACGGTTTGTCGAGCAGAGAAAATATCCGATTGACTCAAGACGGGCGGAGTAATAGAACGCTGTCCCAGAGCTTCTCCACGGTTAAGACGCAAAATAGCCAATTCATGTTCAGCATCAGGATAGCCAACTTCTAAATGCAATAAAAACCGATCCAACTGCGCCTCAGGTAAAGGATAAGTCCCTTCTTGCTCAATCGGGTTTTGTGTCGCCATCACCAGAAAAAGTGGCGGTAGTGGGTAGGTTTTACGACCTGCGGTGATCTGCTTTTCAGCCATTGCTTCTAGCATTGCCGCTTGTACCTTGGCAGGAGCACGGTTGATCTCATCAGCGAGAACCAGTGAATGAAAAATAGGCCCAGGTTGGAAGGTGAATTCTCCCGTTTCTGGGCGGAAAATATCGGTACCGGTTAAGTCTGCTGGCAGTAAATCAGGGGTAAATTGTATACGATGAAACTCGCCTTCAATGCATTCAGCCAGTGATTTTACCGCACGAGTTTTTGCTAATCCTGGGGGGCCTTCAACCAAAATATGCCCATCCGCCAGTAAAGCAATTAGCAACTGTTGGATTAATGAAGATTGACCAATCACTTGCTGGTTTAAATAGTCTTGTAGTGTTTGGAAGGTAGTTAACTGCATTGACCTTAAACTCCCGATAGAAAAATCAGCTTTTGGTCAATGTATTACCCGAAAAGTTCCCACCAATACAGCAAAAAAATGCGGTACTTGAACCGATTGGTGATGATTTCGACGCCGACATTACGATGAGAAATGGGACTAAGTTCGGTATATAAATAAATGATTGGAAGAATACTCACCAAATTGCAATCCATTTCGTGATTTTTAATGGTTTTGTGCTAAACCTCTAAGTAGCAAAATTTCGATTTTATTAGTCTCAGCAGACATTGTTTGGTGAAGAGGATCCCATGCTCAAAAAATTAAGAATGACATCAAGGCTGATCATTGTGTTCAGTATTCCTTTGACCATCAGTTTGTTACTGGCTGCTTGGATAGTAACCAATCAAGTCAGCTCCAGAGTGGTGGGGTTAGGAGAAACATCAGTCAGCCGTACGGCGCAAAGTAGTTCGGAAATGGTCAGCAGTTGGGTAGAAGCCCGCATGGCGGTCGTCCGCTCTTTAGCACAAACCGAGACGTTAGCTTCCGGAGATACGCAAGCCATTTTTAACTACGTTAAACACTTTGGCAAAAACATGAGTTCAGAATTTGAAGTGATGTTCTTTGTCGATTTAAAAGGGGATGCTTACCACCACAACGGCGTTGTTGCGAGTCGAGCCGATCGTGGTTACTTTCAGCAGTTAGTGGTACAAAAAACTCAGCAGTCACTGGTCAGTGACCCGCTTTATTCGGGAACTTCAGGCAATGCGATCATTGTTTTGGCTCATGTGGTAAAAAATCATCGTGGTGAAGTGATTGGTTTATTAGCCGCAACCGTAACGCTCAATACTTTGACTCAACTGGTTGATAGTGTCGCTACCAATAATTCAGAAGCGTGGCTGGTTGACTCGCGCGGTGTGTATGTGGCACACAAAACAGCAGCCAAACGCCTAAAAGATAATGCAACTCAGGACAGCAACGCGGCTTACGCACAAATGAGTCGCTTAATGGTTGCTGGTCAATCAGGGTTAACCGATCTGTATTTAGAAAATAAGCAACATTATATGGTGGCTTACCATCCAGTTGCGAATACCCCTGGCTGGTCGCTTGCTGTTGCTCAACCGTACGATGATATTATCTCTACGGCACGTGAATTAACGGTCACCTTGTTACTGGCTTTTGCGGTGACCTTGATTTTATTAATTGTCATCATTCTGTTGGTCGCCAAAATGATTGTCAGACCAATCAACGAAACACGTGAGGCACTAGAGCAAATTGCCGCGGGAGATGGTGATTTAACTCAGCGTCTTAATGAAGAGCGCCACGATGAGTTTGGTGATTTGGCGCGCAGCTTTAACGCGTTTGTGGGCGGGGTGCATAGCTTGGTAAAACAAGTGGCTGAAGCTTCCATCCAGTTAGGTGCCGCGGCTGAGCAATTGGCGGTTTCAAGCCGAGAAGCGAATGATCAAGTACAGAAACAACGTCACGAAACGGATCAAGTGGCTACCGCGATGACAGAAATGGCCGCAACGGTGAACCAAGTTGCAGAAAATGCCGGTAATGCGGCTCAAGCAGCGGACCGTTCAAGTAAATTTGCTCAAGAAGGCGAAGTCGTGGTGACGAAAACCACTAATGAAGTTCTATCCTTAGCGAAAGAAGTACAAACCGCGGTTAATGTGATAGAGAAACTGCAGCAAGACGCAGATTCTATCGGCAAAGTGCTTGAGGTGATTCGTAGCATCGCTGAGCAAACGAACTTACTGGCTCTTAACGCAGCAATTGAAGCTGCTCGAGCTGGTGAACATGGCCGAGGCTTTGCGGTGGTTGCAGATGAGGTTCGAACATTGGCGACACGTACGCAAAGTTCTACCGAAGAAATTCGTGACATTATTGAGAAACTACAATCAGCGTCGAAGAATGCTTCGCAAGTCATGGATGGTGGTTATCGTAAGGCCAATGAAGTGGTCGACTGGGCCGAACAGGCTTCGGAAAAGCTGCGTGAAATTACCACCGCAATCATTACGATCAATGACATGAACATCCAAATTGCGACGGCAACCGAGCAACAATCAATAGTGGCTGATGATGTAAACCAAACACTCAACCGAATCAGCGGTGGGGTAGAGCAATTATCCGATGGCTCAACCCATATTGCGGCGGCCAGTGATGAGTTGGCACGTTTAGCGACGGGTCTACAGAATAGAGTCGGTCGGTTTAAGGTTTAAATTTTACTCTCTTTTCAATCAACATCGCCCCTAAAACTAGGGGCTTTTTTATATTTTTTCTACCTAAAAATCGAGTCATAGTCACTACCATTATTACTCTCAATGATCCTCAAAGACCAATCGACAACGGCATCAATTTTTTG
This sequence comes from Vibrio metschnikovii CIP 69.14, assembly GCF_000176155.1. GTDB lineage: Bacteria > Pseudomonadota > Gammaproteobacteria > Enterobacterales > Vibrionaceae > Vibrio > Vibrio metschnikovii. Next base: position 603,236 of record NZ_ACZO01000007.1, read on the forward strand.
AAAAAGTGTATGGTTGATTGACAGTCTCGCTGTCGCCTTACGCGATTGGAGTATTGATATTTGGTGAATAATTATTAGTTTTTAATGAATTGAAGGCTTACCATTATGGTGAGATATGCGTAAATATGAATTGGTTGCCGATTCTATTATACTCCTGACTTGATAATGTTGGTTCTACCCCCCTGAAGGGATATCTATATAAGGTTGTACTATGTTTACATTCAAAAACATGACCATAAAAAGTAAGGTTGTGCTCGGTATGACGCTAGCCGTTTTAGCGTCGACGACCATTCTTGGTTTAATGGCTCAGCATCAAGCTAGGCAGACGCTAGAGCACCGTTTAGTTGATATTGAGCTCCCAACGATGCTGCATCGAATTGCGGAACAAATTGATCGAGACGTTAGTACCCTATTGCAAGCTTCTCAACAGATTGCAAACAATGTGTTTATTCAAGAAGTGATTGCGACCACCGATAGAAATGCAGAGCAAGAAGCTCAGCTTATTCTTCAGCTCAACAATATTCGTCAGCAATACCGTTTAGATGATGCTTCAGTGGCGAATCGAGAAACGGCTTTTTATTGGAATCAAAATGGATTTCTCCGCCAATTGAATCGTCAGCAAGATGGCTGGTTTTTTGGTTTCACGGACTCTCAACAGCCAACGATGGTCAGTATGTTTAGAGAGCCGACTGGAGAGGTAAAACTGTTTGCTAACTACCAAATTGTCAATGGGATTAGTATGTCGGGTTTGTCTAAATCAATGGATGACATGGTACGTTTATTGACCAGCTTTAAGATTGAACAAACCGGCTTTGTTTATCTGGCGAATGCTCAGGGTGAGATTCAAGTTCATCATCAAAAGGATAAACATCAACGTTCATTAAGCCATATTTATGGCCCACAAGCTTCATCTCTACTTAATAAATCAACCTTTAATTTAATGACGGCTCAAGACAGTGGTGAAGAGGTATTTGTTGCCAGTCTCTATATCCCGAGTATGGATTGGTTTGTCGTTGCTTCTGTGCCTGTTCGAGAGGTTTTTGCTGATCTGAATAGCATGGGACAACGGATGATATTATTAACCTTGATGGTGGCTGGAGGGTTCATTGTTGTTGGGATTATTTTGGCCAATAGTATCGCCAAGCCTATCCGTCAGATCGCTCAACGATTTACCGATCTCGGACAAGGCGATGGCGACCTGTCTCAACGTATTGAGATTGAAGGCACTGACGAAATTGCTCAATTATCACAAGGATTTAATGGTTTTATTGATAAAATTCATCAATCGATGAAAGAGGTTTCTGCGACGAGTCGAGCGTTGCATCATGCTGCAGCGAACGTCTCGAATAAATCGCAGACCACGTTTGATAATAGCCAGCACCAGCGTGAACAGACAGTCCAAGTTGTGACAGCCATGAACCAAATGGGATCGACGATCAGTGAAATTGCCGCTAATGCTGCTACCGCTGCTGAAACCGCCAATGAGGCGGCAACAAGCACGCTACAAGGCAAAAAAGTGATCACTCAAGCCAAAGACACCATCGATCGTTTAGCCATTGATATGACAAATACAGGCGAAGTCGTTGGAGAGTTGGCGAAAAAAACGCAAGATATTGGCAGTATTTTAGATGTGATCCGAGAGATATCTGAGCAAACCAATTTATTAGCATTGAACGCAGCAATCGAAGCCGCGCGCGCAGGAGATCAAGGTCGGGGCTTTGCGGTTGTTGCCGATGAAGTTCGTAATTTAGCCAGTCGTACAGCAAGCTCGACGGAAGAGATACAAACTATGATCCATCAACTACAAGCTGACGCGAAAGAGGCGGTACAAGCGATGGAAATGGGACAAAGTATTTCAACTGAAGGGGTTGAATTCACCCAATCAGCCGCTCAAGAGCTAGAAACCATTTTACTGAAAATCCGAGATATTACCGATAGAAATACTCAAGTTGCTACGGCGACAGAAGAGCAATCGACGGTTGTTTATACCATTAACAGTAATGTTGAAGAAATTAATGTTGTGAATGAGAAAACGACCGTGACGGCGGAACAACTCGCTCAAGCGAGCCAAGAGTTAAGTGACTTATCACAGCGTCTTGATTCGATGGTGAGTAACTTTAAACTCTAACGTAGTCTAGCTACCTTGTGGTGACTTAAGTAGACTACAAGGTTTTTAATTGAAGAGGCATAGTATGAACGATATTGAACAAGAGTTAGAGAACATGACCGCCCAGCTCAGCGATCAACCTGAAACACCACTACCAAGCTTGGAAGAACAGCGTGCTTTGGTGGCTGAATTTAAGCGTTTAGAAGCGGCGGGTGAACTGACCCCAGAAATTCTAGAACAACATTTTGGGCCGTTTTTTGCTGCCAGTGATGCGTCTGTTCATTAATATTGTTTTTTTATTCAATCACAAAGGCATTGCAATGTCTTTGTGATTCTCACCATGCAGTCATACGACAAGTAAACGTTTTTTCTCAACGTTTTTTTAATCCATCCTAAACATTTCGTTGCCTAGCTAAAGCGTGATTCTACGCCTTGGGTCTCCACCATCAATAATTCCATAAAGGGGGATGGCGCTTTGCTCCAGCAACCTATAATCATGGTCACTATAATCGAATCGTTCTAGCGAGCTGCATTCATTGATTTTTTAAGTTTTCTTTCGCTGGCTAGATAAACAGGAGTATTCAAGATGATCAGTTCTCAGCCGACGGATGTCATTTTACATGTTTTTGATTGGCCTTATGCCAAAGTCACCGAGCATGCGTCAAAGATTGCCAAAGCAGGCTATAAAGCTGTATTAGTTTCACCGCCGATGAAGTCCTATCAACAACCGAGTGGTACTCCTTGGTGGCAGCGTTATCAGCCACAAGATTATCGAGTGATTGATAATCAATTGGGTAATACCAGCACGTTTCAAGCGATGGTCGCGAGTTTAGATGCGCTGGGTTTATGGGTGTATGCTGATGTGGTATTTAATCACATGGCCAATGAATCAACGCATCGCTTGGACTTGCAATATCCAAGTGATGACGATCTTAACGACTATGCTCAGCGTGATGAGTATTACCAACAACAACGTTTGTTTGGTGATCTATCTCAACCTCTGTTTACCGAAGATGATTTTGTCGAAGCCTTTGGTATTAAAGATTGGCAAGATAAGTGGCAAGTGCAAAACGGACGTATTTCAGGTGGTCCACATGATGCAGGTTTACCTACATTACGTGATAATCCTCATGTCGTTGCACAGCAGCAAGCCTATCTGTTGGCGCTAAAAGCAATGGGCGTGAAAGGGTTTCGGATTGATGCTGCCAAGCATATGACCATTGAGCATCTCAAGCGTGTATGGAGTGAAGAGATCACTCATGATGTACATATTTTTGGCGAGATCATCACCGATGGTGGAGCGACCAAAGCAGAATACAAACTGTTTTTAGAGCCCTATTTAGAGCAAACCCGTTTGGGAGCTTATGACTTCCCCTTATTTCAGACCGTCTTTAATGCGTTACAGCCTAAAGGCAGTTTAAAAGCGTTAATTGACCCCTACTGCTTTGGTGAAGCGTTATCGAAAGAGCGCGCTATCACGTTTGCTATCACTCATGATATTCCTAATAACGATGTGTTTATGGATCTCGTGATGCCAGAAACGTTAGAGTCGCTGGCGTATAGCTATATTCTTGGTAGAGATGGCGGAGTACCGTTGATCTACACGGATTTAAACCCAAGTGGACTCTGTACTCGTAATGGAAAACCGCGTTGGCAGAATGCTTGGTGTGATCCTAAGATTTTGGCTGGGATTGCCTTTCATAATCAAATGCATGGATTGCCCATGTTACCTATCGAAGCCAGTGATGATCTATTGGTCTTTCGTCGTGGCGAACAAGGGGTCGTTATCATCAATAAATCGGCTCGTAGCCAATCGGTTGAGCTTAAGCAATGGACGAAGGGATTGTACGATCTCTACACTAGTGAGACGTTTGAAGCCCAAGGTAGTATGACGACTATTGAAACGCCAGCAATGAGCAGCCGAATGCTGGTCGTTCAGCGATAGTGGATGATTTATCATCTTGATACGGAAAAAGCGCCTCTTGAATCGATAGATCGATATCAAGAGGCGAGACGTCGTTAGCGAGATTTTTAGAGAGTTTAAGCCGTTTGCAGCGTCAATATTAGTGCATTAACCAGAAGCGAGTTACCTTATTATTCTAGCTATGATGACGAAAAACGCCAATGAGCGGCTCAATAAATGTACATTTTATGGTTTTTGTTGGAGCAGTCTCTCATTTTTTCTGTTCTTTCTCTCTCATTGACTCATTCATCCCCTGTTACTAATCCACTAAAAACTGATTTGTAGCAAGTTATCTTATTAGCAAAGACGTACTATCAAGAGTAATCAGTAGCGTATCAAGCCACATCGTCTCCGTCTATTGGGCGAAGATGGGCTTTGATGTTGTGTACGCTTTTAATTGCCTTGCCGAATAGTGAGTATTTACTATGCAGAATCTTGTTGAGCGTTTTTTACGCTATGTGACTTATGATACCCAATCTAAGCCGAAAAATACGCACACGCCCAGCTCCAGTGGGCAAATGGTTTTTGCGCGGCACCTTGTTGAAGAATTACAGCAAATCGGATTGAGTGAGGCGAGTGTGGATGAATACGGCTATGTAATGGCCTGCTTGCCCTCTAATGTTCAGTACACGGTTCCGGCCATCGGGTTTATCGCTCATTTAGATACGGCACCAGACGCTTCAGGTAAACACGTCAAACCGCAAATTGTCGAACATTATCAAGGGGGAGATATTGCTCTTGGTAAAGGCGATGAAATTCTATCGCCAATTCAATACCCAGAACTGCATCAACTGCACGGTGATCACTTAATCACTACCGATGGCCATACCTTGCTCGGCGCTGATAATAAAGCGGGAATTGCCGAAATCATTACTGCCATTGAGATGATGATTGCCGATCCTTCCATTCCTCACGGTGACATTTACATCGCTTTCACTCCTGATGAAGAGATCGGTCGCGGTGCTGATCATTTTAATCGGCAAAAGTTTGCTGCGGAGTGGGCCTACACCGTTGATGGTGGTCCTGTCGGGGAGCTGGAGTTTGAAAACTTCTATGCAGCCACCGCTCAGGTTATTTGCCACGGTGTTAATGTTCATCCTGGAACAGCAAAGAATAAGATGGTGAATTCGATGTATCTTGCGAGTGACTTCATTGCCATGATGCCGATGCAAGAGACACCAGAGCATACCGATGGCTATCAAGGTTTTTATCATCTTAAATCCGCTAAGATGGGCGTTGCATTATCACAGTTAGATTACTTAATTCGTGATTTTTCACGTCAAGGCTTTGCCGCTCGTAAAGCATTTATGCAGCAACAAGTACAACGGCTGAATCAACGTTTGGCCAAAGGCCATATTGAATTAGTCATAACGGATCAGTATGCGAATATGAAAGAGCAAGTGATGGCGCACCCACATATCATTGAATTAGCCCAATCCGCGATGCTTGAGTGTGGTATCTCGCCAATCATTAAGCCTATCCGTGGTGGAACAGATGGTGCGCGTTTATCCTTTATGGGATTACCTTGCCCGAACCTTTTTACTGGCGGCTATAACTTCCATGGTATTCATGAGTTTATTACTATTGAGGGAATGGAGAAAGCGGTTCAAGTGATTGTGAAATTAGCAGAAAAAACCGCACAGCGTTACGCATAACGGGTTGTTGTCAATCAACGCTAAGGGGTCGCTTTAGCGTTTTTTTATGGTTTTTGGGTGCTTAAGCAACTTCATGTAGGCATAAGACCATCAATACGGTATAAAACACTCAATAAAAAAGATAATGGATTAGGAATTTTTACCATGCAACATCTCTACGTCGCCATTGCGTTTTTACAAGAAAATAAGTTGATATTAACGCTACTTATTATTTTCTTGATCATGGCACTAAAACGGTTAGTGTTATCGCAAATTCGTGGTGAAGTCTCTTTTTTGACCGAAGAGCAGCGTAAATGGATGTCACGGACGAAAAATGGTGCTTTTGTTGCCACCATTTTAATTTTATTTTTACTCTGGAAATCGGAGATCAGTCAGTTTGCATTATCGGTAACCGCGATTGCGATTGCGATTGTCGTGGCTTCAAAAGAGATCATTCTTTGCTTCACCGGCTCTATTCAACGCGCCAGCTCTCGCTCATTTCGTATGGGGGATTGGATAGAAGTGGGCAAACTGTGTGGTGAAGTGATTGAACACAACATGATGGCGACCGTCATTCAAGAGATTGATTTGCAGCATGGTCAATACCATTACACAGGCAAAACGGCGACGCTACCTAACAGTATGTTTTTTACTTACCCAGTGAAAAATTTAAACTTTATGAAGCGTTATGTCTTTCATAATTTCACCATTATTGTGCCCCGATTTGTCAATTTGTATCCCTTGTTACCGATCATGTATCAGCGAATGGAAACGCATTTTGCTCATTTTATTGATGTCGCTCGGCGTTATAACAATATGATTGAGAAACATGCTGGCGTTGATTTACCCAGTGCTGAACCACACATTGAAATTTCCAGTGCAGGGGCGGGCGAGCAAGTGGTGCACTTTATGATCTTTTGCCCAACCGATAAAGCGAACCAATTAGAGCAATTGATCCGCCGAGATTTTATGGAGGCGTACGAAAACGCTTTTCCACCTGAGCCAGCCGTAGCGCAAGAACCCGCCCAAGAGAGTGAGAGTTAACGCGTCAATTCATTCAATACTGTGGTTTCTGTGCAGTTGTATACCAAGTCGTTTGGCAAGACGAGTTAAGTTGGCACGATCCACATCGAGTCTCCGTGCCGCTTTGGCCCAGTTGTATTCTGCTTCCTCCAAAGCTTGACAGATCAATTGACGCTGAAACGCATCGGTTGCGGTGCGTAAGCCTAATGATTTCTGATCTGACGCCCTGACAGCTTGCTCGACACAAGCTTGTGGAGGATGAGTCGCGATTAAAGACTCATCGAGAGTCCCGATTTCCATTAAATCAATGGTCACTAAGGATTGGTTAGACTGCAGAGCACGAGCTTTGAGTGCGGAACGATTAATGACATGCTCTAACTCTCGAACATTGCCAGGCCATGAGTAATGGATAAGGTAACTGAGCGCTGGAGCGGCGATTTTTAATTGCACGATACCGAGTTTACGCCGGGTTTGTTCCAGAAAGTATCCGACTAATAAGGCTATATCACCAGTGCGTTCACGAAGTGGGGGGACCCAAATCGGATAAACACTTAATCGATGGTAAAGATCGGCTCGAAAACGACCGGCTTGAACCTCTTGTTTTAAATCCCGATTCGTTGCGGCGAGAATGCGAACATTGACGGTCTGTACCGTATCTTGACCGACGGGTTGAATCTCATTGTTTTGTAATACACGCAGTAATTTACTTTGCGCTAATAAAGGCAATTCACCAATCTCATCTAAAAATAATGTTCCCCCATCGGCTAAAGCAAATTTCCCCATTCGATGACGTTCAGCGCCGGTAAAAGCGCCTTTTACATGCCCAAATAGCTCACTTTCAACTAAATTTTCAGGGATGGCGGCACAGTTCACATAGACCATAGGTTGATGTTTGCGAGCAGATAGCTGGTGAATGGTGCGCGCAACCAACTCTTTTCCGACCCCTGTCTCACCATGAATCATAATGGTGAGATCGGAGGGGGCGACAACGTGAATATCCGATATCATGATCTGTATTGCATCACTATTACCAATGATATCCCCTTTTTCTCGTAGCCAAACGTCTTCGTTGAGGGCTTCTAGACGCTGCTGGCTATACTTAGCTTGAGCTTCCAGTTGCGAGAGCGTCAACGCCAGTTTTAGTGTGGAGGCCGCGATCGCCGCTAAAGCCTCTAGACTACGCATGGGGATGTCATTAAAAGCGTTGGGGGTGAGGCTATCGAGGGTCAGAACGCCTAATAACACATCGCCAAAGAGCAAAGGTAGGCCCATACAAGCGTGAATCGGCAGATCATCGTCATGCTCCATCAGTAAACCATCAAAAGGATCGGGGAGTGAGCAGTCGGCTCCGAATCGCACTGGAGAAGTCGATTGACAAATAATATCCAGTCTCGGGTGCTCTGAGATGATAAAACGCCGCCCCAGTGTGTCTCGGGTTAAGCCTTGCATGGCCAGTGGAATAAGTGTGTCATTTTGCCGTGACATCAACACCACACAGTCACATTGAATGGTCTTGCGAATCGCATCCAATAAGCGATGAAAACGATCTTGATCGTTAATACCGCTGGCTAAGCCAATCGTCATGTCTACTACGGTGGAAATAGAAAAATCTTGCATGGTCATCGCTCCTTTTGGACATGATAGAGTCAAAATGACCAATTTAAAAGAAGTTAATTTGACATGATTTTATAGGTGTCTGTGTGATTATCATTTAATAACAATAAGTTAAGTGTTGGCATTGAACCTGCAATGGGATAGTGGAAGTCAGTTTATTTTCAATTATCTTATATCAGGAGACGTCGATTTATGCTCAACAACCATACTATCGCAATCATTAAAAGTACGATTCCTTTACTAGAGTCTGCAGGACCCGCACTTACGGCCCATTTTTATCAGCGTATGTTTACTCATAACCCTGAATTAAAAGATATTTTTAATATGACCCATCAAAAAACAGGTCGCCAAAGTGTTGCTCTGTTTAGTGCTGTCGCCGCTTACGCTAAAAATATCGATAACTTAGCGGCTCTCACTAGCGCTGTTGAACGTATCGCTCATAAACATACTAGTTTTAATATCCAACCGGATCATTATCAAATCGTCGGTCATCATTTGATTGAAACATTACGAGAGTTAGCACCAGAGGCCTTTACGAGTGAAGTAGAACAAGCGTGGACAGAGGCCTATCTCTTCTTAGCACAAATTTTTATTGAGCGAGAAGGTGAGCTCTATTTACAGCGTAAACAAGCGATCGGCGGTTGGTCTAATGCGCGCGAGTTTATTGTCGCAGACAAGCGTCCAGAATCATTATTGGTGACCAGTTTTATCCTAAAACCCAAAGATGGTTTACCAGTACTGACTCATCAAGCAGGTCAGTATATAGGATTAGAAGTGAAACCTGCGGGGCATCGATATCAAGAAATCCGCCAATATTCGTTATCTCACGCGACAAACGGCGAGTATTACCGGATATCGGTTAAGCGTGAAGGAGCGGACAATCAAAACGCAGGGGTAGTCTCGCACTATTTGCACGATAACGTTCAAGTTGGCGACTCGGTTGCTCTATATGCGCCAGCGGGTGATTTTTACTACGTTGAGCGTCAGCGTCCAGTGGTACTTATTTCTGCTGGCGTCGGTGTTACTCCGATGCAAGCGATGTTACAGACTCTTGCCGAGCAGGATAAAAATCAGGTTCATTATTTATACGCTTGTCATGATCGACAGCAACACACCTTTTTAGAAGAAACGGCGACACTCATCGCAGCCCAGCAAAACTCAGGCAAAGAATGGCAACAGCAGGTTTGGTATTTATGTGGTGAAGGCGCTAATACACATACTGGTCAAATGGATTTATCAGCCGTCACTTTGCCAATTAATGATGGGGATTATTATCTCTGTGGTCCACTTGGTTTTATGGAAAATACAGTAAAACAGTTGATGAGTTTAGGCGTTGATGCGGAACGGATTCATTATGAAGTGTTTGGCCCTCATGCCGAGCTGAATCGTTAAGATATGAGAATATAAAATGAAAATAGCCAGCTAAAAAGCTGGCTATTAAGTATTAGGTTCGTCTATTACAGGACTTTGATGCTTTCAGCTTGAGGGCCTTTTTGACCTTGTGTGATCACAAACTCAACTTTTTGGCCTTCAGCCAAAGTGCGGAAACCTTCACTTTGGATAGCACTGAAATGAGCAAAAACGTCAGGACCGTTTTCTTGTTTAATGAAGCCGAAACCTTTAGTTTCGTTGAACCATTTAACGGTACCAGTAACAGGAGTAGACATAGTAAAAATCCTAAAAAACATTTTGTATATAGGCCGAATTCGGCACGGATAGCATGGAAAAGTAGCTTGCTATTGCGTACGACACGACGGGAGTTACAAGGAATCCAACGAAACAATGTGTATACAACGAACTTCATTTCTAGCTGTTAGTGAGTCTAGATCAATCTGTATCGTTGTCAATTGGAACTTGCGATGAATTGCAAGAGTTTTAATTATTTTTTGCTCTAGGTGCCATTTCTGTGTAATTGATCATGTACTCAGTTCACTTTTAGCTCCAGTATGGGGGAATCTTTGAGCGTTTATTGCTTGTTAAAGAAAGGCTTGTTATCGCTATAGCGCGAAAATGGCTCTGTGAGCTAACCTCAAGAGTTCAATGATCAACCTTGTCTTTTATTATGCAAAGGCGTACATAATAAACCGTTAATATGAGGTGTGGGTCGAGGTGAGTAGAACGGCCTCATTTTAGCGGCATATTTCCTCCTTTCACTAAGGTAGGCCACGATGAAAATATTAATCATTGCTGCGGTCTCTTTATTGGTCGCTATTCTCGCCTCCGCCGAGCACTTTCCTTCGTTCTTACTTGGTTCTCTTACTGCTATCACGGCCGTCGTTGGGTGTTATGTCTTGGCGTTTAGTCGCGCACGATTTCCCGAACAAGCATTACTGCTGCTTTTTTGCGGTTTACTATTTAAGTTTGCGATCACCATTATTGGTGTCGTTTGGGGGATGGCGATGGGTTGGATGACTTCTCCTGCGATCTTTGCACTCTCGTATTTAATTTTCTCTATCGCGGCGACGTCATTAGGTTTTTATCTTCGCTCCCGTCAACGGGCCGCTCCTTCGCCAATGACTAAATCGTGATGTTAAGCTTACTGATAGCTTGGCTATATGACTTAACCGTATCGAGTAACGTCATCAAATGGTTTTTAAAAAGTGCCATTTATCAATAATTAAATCACGATAACCTAGTACGCTGATTCGATTTGGGTATACACTTTTAATTAATAAAAGCTAACAATAGGTGGTGGTATGTCTTACCCAGTGTTGATCTGCGATGATTCTGCATTAGCCCGAAAACAAATGGCTCGTTCTTTACCCGCTTCGTTGAATGCAGACATCACCTTTGCTGTACACGGTGTTGATGCATTGGAGCAGCTTGATAAGCACTCGTTTAAGTTAATGTTCTTAGATTTAACCATGCCAGAGTTAGATGGTTTTGAAACGCTTGAAGCGATGCGAGTGCGTGGTGATCAGACTCCCGTGGTGGTGGTTTCTGGTGATATCCAACCCAAAGCCAAAGAGCGAGTGATGGCGCTCGGGGCTCGCGCATTTATTCAAAAACCTATTGATAAAACGATCTTAAACGATGTTCTGCGTGAGCTGGTTGAGCCGCCGACGCAGCCGCGTATTGTCACGCCAGTTTCGATTGATCTGCCTATCTTACGGCGTCGTGATGTTTACATGGAAGTGGCTAACGTATCGATTGGTCAAGCGGCCGACGCGTTGGCACGCCATTTTGATGTATTTGTTGAGTTACCTTTACCTAATATCAATATCTTAGAAGTCAGTGAACTGCATATGGCTTTGCGTGATCTGGCCGATAATGTTCAGGTTTCTGGTGTTTGTCAGGGCTTTAGTGGCGAAGGGATTGCTGGAGAGGCTTTGGTGTTACTCAGTGACTCCAGTGTCGCGGATTTAAAAAAATTAATGAAAGTCCCGGTGGACAGCGAAGAGTTGGAAGAGCTTGAATTATTAATGGACGTTTCGAATATTTTGGTCGGCTCATTTCTTAATGGGCTCGGTCAACAATCGGAGGTGCGCTTTTTTCAAAGCTCGCCCGTCTTACTTGGTCAACATATTTCGATAGACTCGGTGATTCAATCAACCGCAGGTTCATTTACCAAAACCATGACCTTTGAGGTCAGCTACAATATTGAAGGCACCTCAATTCGTTGTGATCTGCTGTTTATGTTTGTCGATGAGTCGTTGCCGTTGCTCGATAATAAACTGGCTTATCTAATGGAGGATTTTTAATGCTTTCTCTCCCTGCTGAATTTGAGCAATTCCACTGGATGGTGGACATGGTCCAGAACGTTGATATGGGATTAATCGTCTTAAATCGAGACTACGAAGTACAGGTATGGAATGGGTTTATGACCCATCACAGTGGTAAGCATGGTCATGATGTGATTGGCAAATCTATCTTTACTATTTTTCCTGAAATTCCGTCAGACTGGTTTAAATTAAAAACCAAGCCCGTTTATGACTTAGGCTGTCGCAGTTTCATCACTTGGCAGCAGCGCCCTTATCTCTTCAAGTGTCGTAATGTCCGGCCCATTACCCAACAAGCGGATTTTATGTACCAAAATATCACTCTTAACCCGATGCGTACGCCGACAGGAAAAATCAATTCTCTTTTTCTGTCTATTCAAGATGCGACCACCGAGGCGTTGGCCTCTTTACAATCTCGACAGTAAGTTAACGCGATGTGTCTCATCTAGTGTTGTAGGAAAATTATCATGCCTTTGCCCAGACTTTTTTATACCCCACAGCAAGTCAAACAAGGTGAACAGTTAGCCGCTAAGGCGCAAGGTTTAGAAATGTTTCGGTTGATGGAGCGTGCTGGCCAAGCGGTATTTACCATTGCTTTAGCTCAGTATCCGGCTTCTCATCACTGGTTAGTGTGTTGTGGCAGCGGCAATAATGGTGGCGATGGTTATATTGTTGCACGACTGGCTCAATCGGTGGGTATTCAAGTCACGGTATGGCAGTTCGGTGATCCTGAATGTTTACGTGATGATGCACGAAAAGCTTATTATCACTGGTTAGATAGTGGCGGAGAAGTTTTTCCTTGTAGCGATACTATTCCAGATCATATCGATGTGATTATTGATGGATTACTAGGCATTGGTATTAAGGGAGCCGTTCGTCCTAAATTGCAAGCGGTGATCGAGACGATTAATGACCATTCAGCCCCTGTCGTTGCGATTGATGTGCCATCGGGGTTATGCGCTTTGACAGGATGTGCGCTTGGTTGTGCTATTTATGCGCAGCATACGGTGAGTTTTGTCGGCTTAAAACAAGGTTTAGTGACAGGGAAAGCGAGGGATTATGTTGGCCATCTGCATTTTGCAGGGTTAGGCATCGAAGAAGCTTTTAATGCGCAAAACTCCCCTACGCTGAAAGCTATCGATGTCAAGTCACCTCAGCGTTACTTACAGCCCAGATCAAGGACCGCTCATAAAGGTTTGCATGGTAAGGCGCTCTTTATTGGTGGTAATAGTGGTATGGGTGGCGCCGCCATTTTAGCCGCGCAGGCATGTGTGCGAACGGGAAGTGGTCTGAACGCAGCCTTGGTTCACCCCGGGAATACCACAGCGATGTTGGTCAGTTGCCCTGAGGTGATGGTCGCCAGTTGGTCGGATGCCAGTTTGCTTGAACAACGTTTAGCATGGTGCAGCGTGGTTGCCATTGGTCCTGGTTTAGGACAAGATGAAAAAGCGCAACAGCTAATCAGAGAAGTTCAAAGCCTCAATAAGCCGAAAATAATGGATGCGGATGCGTTGTTTTTTCTTGCTCAATCCGCCTGTTTCGATCAGCAGCGAATTATCACACCTCACCCTGCAGAGGCCGCAAGAATGCTCGCTACCGATGTTGAAACTATCGAAGCGGATCGTTTTCAGGTCGCACGCGCCTTACAGCAAAAATACGGCGGCGTAGTGGTATTAAAAGGCGCTGGTACCTTAGTCTATGACGGCGAAAGCCTGTATGTATGCTTGGCGGGTAATCCTGGTATGGCCAGTGGTGGAATGGGGGATGTCCTGACAGGGGTGATAGCTTCACTACTTGCGCAAGGACTCTCTTTATTTGATGCGGCTAAAGTAGGGGTTTTGATCCACAGTCAAGCGGCGGATCAAAACGCCCATGAACATGGGGAAAGAGGGCTAATTGCAAGCGATCTCATTCCCCATTTACGCCGTTTGGTTAATCGTTGATCAACTCATTGCCGGATAGCTTACCTTGGCTAAATACTAAAATATTATTTAGCGTGGTTTGCGCGATGTTATTTAACGCATCTTCGGTCAAGAAAGCTTGGTGTCCGGTAAAGAGCACATTGTGGCATGATGATAAACGGCGGAACACATCATCAACAATGACATCATTAGACTTGTCTTGGAAGAACAGATCTTTCTCATTGTCATACACATCTAGGCCTAATGAGCCTATACGACCACGTTTCAACGCTTCAATCGCCGCCGCAGAATCAAGCAGCTCTCCGCGACTGGTGTTGATGATCATCACTTTGTCTTTCATCTGATCAAACGCTTGCTCATTGAGCAGATGATAATTTTCTTTCGACATGGGGCAGTGCAAAGTGATCACATCACTATTGGCGTATAGCTCAGGCAGCTCAACGTATTTTGCCCCTAACTCAAGTGCGGCTGGATTTTGATAAGGGTCGTAACAAAGCACTGTCATACCAAGCCCTTTTAAAATCCGCATGGTAGCAACCCCAATTTTTCCCGTACCGATCACGCCAACGGTTTTACCATAAAAGTTAAAGCCCACTAAACCTTCTAAAGAGAAGTTGGCTTCACGAGTACGTTGGTAAGCTTTATGGAAACGACGGTTGAGGCACATCATTAAGCCCACGGTATGCTCAGCCACCGCTTCCGGTGAATAGGCAGGGACCCGTACTACCTGTAAACCTAATTGTTTCGCGGCGGCTAAATCAACTTTATCAAAGCCTGCGCAGCGCATAGCAATTAAACGAGTGCCACCTTGATAAAGTGTCTGTAGCACTTCTGCATCCAATTCATCGTTTACAAAAGCGCAAACGACTTGGCAATCTTTAGCCATTTGTGCGGTTTTGTGGGTTAAACGAAAATCATGAAAATGAAAGGTGAGCTGCTGAGGGTCAATAAATCGGTTGAAAGAGAGTTCATCGTAGTTTTTCGCGCTAAAAAAAGCGACATTGAGCATGGTGCTGTCTCCTCAAATAAGATCAGGCGAGTCAAAATAATACGCGCTTGCGAACATTGCTGCTCTCGGTATAAACCTAATCGTAATAAAAATAAACCCTATTTTTTCTCTGGGATAGAGAGACTCAGCCTGCATTTCAGTCACATTCATCTCAAGAAACCGTTGTCGCAACCGTTTGCAAAACGATGTCAGCCATCACACTTTTACTAAAGATCAAACATAAAATGCCACAGGCGGGTTTGGTTGCCCAAAGCGTTAAATAAAACACATTCAGAAAGGTTGGTGTTAACCTATTGATTTAACGTGATTAATAGACTTTGTTTGCGTGGTAGAGGGTGTCGTTAGATAAAGGATATGAAATCTTCGCTAGCGTAGCACAAAAAAAAGTAAAATATCAGACTTGCCGGAAAGAAATCACGCCCTATAATGCTGAAAACCGGAGCGTCTGCCAACGCTCCGGTTTTTTTGTGTCCGAAACATACTCAGGTCTGCCAACTTGGGTATGCCGCACCCTTGCGCTAAGGCACAGATAGTGAATTAACTAAGGAAATAACCATGCGTATCGAACAAGAACTTAAGTTAGGTTTTAAAGATGTCCTGTTTCGCCCGAAACGTTCTACTCTCAAAAGTCGTTCTCAAGTTAACTTAACCCGCGATTTTACCTTCAAGCATAGTGGCCGTCAATGGTCTGGCGTGCCTGTGATTGCCGCCAACATGGACTCGGTAGGCAGTTTCGCGATGGCGACAGCTCTTGCTGAACATGGGGTCATGACCGCGATTCATAAGCACTATACAGTGCAAGATTGGGCTGACTTTGTGCAAACGGCGAATGGTGACACCTTAAATAAGGTGATGGTTTCTACCGGCACTTCACCGCAAGATTTCCAGAAAACTCAAGATATTATGGCATTATCGGATGATCTGCTGTTTATCTGTATTGATATTGCTAACGGTTATTCAGAGCATTTGGTCGATTACGTACAGCAAGTACGTGCTGCCTTCCCTGATAAAGTGATTTCTGCGGGTAACGTAGTGACAGGGGATATGTGTGAAGAGCTGATCCTCGCTGGCGCGGATATTGTTAAAGTCGGTATTGGCCCAGGTTCGGTTTGTACCACACGGGTGAAAACGGGTGTCGGTTACCCTCAGCTCTCGGCGATCATTGAGTGTGCCGATGCTGCCCATGGTTTAGGCGGTCGTATCATCGGTGATGGTGGCTGCGCTTGTCCGGGCGATGTGGCGAAAGCCTTTGGCGGCGGCGCTGATTTTGTCATGCTAGGCGGCATGTTAGCTGGTCATGAAGAAGCGGGCGGTGAGCTGGTGGTGAAAGACGGCGAAACCTTTATGAAGTTCTATGGTATGTCGTCAAAGAGCGCCATGGAGAAGCACTCTGGCGGCGTAGCCGGTTACCGCGCTGCGGAAGGTAAAACCGTATTATTACCATTTCGCGGCAGTGTCCACGGCACCATTCAAGATATCCTCGGTGGCGTGCGCTCAACCTGCACTTATGTCGGCGCGGCGGAGCTTCGCGAGCTCACCAAGCGTACAACGTTTATCCGCGTGTTGGAGCAAGAGAATACGGTGTTTGGTAAAGAGAAGTAATTTCTCTTTCTAATATACCTTGCCAACTTGAACGTGCAGCGATGTTAGGCACGTTCTCGTTCACCCCAATTACCTAGTCTATCTATGTGATTGGGGATGAACGTGTCGGAAGACATTAAAGTTTGTGATAATAAAGTTTGAAACTCACTTTTGGACAAAAACTATTTTAGCGAAATTGCTAATTTAGAAAAATGCAAATTATCTGAACATCGCTTCGATGTGTGTCCAGCTCAGCTTCTACTGGTGCGGATCAGAAAATTGAGAACCGGAAATTACTACTTTTAAACGGTATTGAAACGGTGTTCGTGTCACCACTTCTTGGAAATAAGAGGGATTCTAAAGCCTAAGCGGGCGGTGCATGCATAACAAATTGAGCTTCTAAATTGTTTAGTAGCTCAAAAGTGTTGATATAAGACACTTTGAAGTGCTCACAAATGTTTGGGATTAAGATTTTTTTCTTGATTTTTTTGTCGAGCTTTTCGTGGGTAACGATAACTGCTCCAGTTGTTATAGCTTTAGCAATTAGCCAAGGGTCTGCCCCTCTCAGAAATTCTTCATGTGTTCCGTCATTCATTTCAGTTAGAGACATTACATAATTCACGATTTCTACGAAGGCAAGTTGGGTTGCTTCGTCATCATTAGCTTCAAACAAATGTGAATGTTCTTTAACCCATGTTGCGAGTTCATCATTACCGTTTGTCAGTTCTTTCTTTATGAATTCGATACTGGCAACGCCGTATTGCTTGTTTGATTGCAATAACCACTGCCAGTAACCCGGGCAAATTGTCATCGAATAGTATCGGTTTTTCGCTTCAATAAATGTATTTGCATCTAGCAGGTAATTCATAAGGCAAGTTTGCTCGCGTACGTTTTAATTTTACTTGGTTGGATTCCCAATAAGCTCCCGGCATCCCGAAGTAACATCCTACCACTCAGTGCTTCTGCAACAACTGCACTAGAGAATAAAGCACTGTTACGGGCACCTGCGGTAATGTTAAAGTCTCCTCCGCTGCTTTTTTTGCGTTTGAACGCTTCCATTTCACGTTGGTAAAACTCCCAATAAGTATCAGAGTCTATAGCACCACAGTCGAGAGCTCGTTTAGCCACGACGAGTTTACTAACGTGAAATCTAGAACTAATTTCTACTGCATTGTTTAGTAGGCTAACTAGGGGGTTCCACATTTCATGGAACTCTTTTTCTGGGACAAGGAATTCGCCGGCTACAGCATTGCAGAACTTTTCCTCTTCGGCATGTTCGTTGCCAAGATCAGAAATACCACTACTGCCTATCCAAATATGAGCTAATTCATGAACAAATGTAAAAAGCCTTGCTGCTGGCGCATCAGAGCTATTAATGAATATTACAGGCGCTAGTTTGTCGGAGATGGCAAAGCCTCGAAACTCGCTGACTTCGAGCTTTCTTCTGGTGTTATTTCCTACGATGCCGCTTCTCATAACAAGAATGCGAGAGTTTTCAGCTGCGCTGATAAGTTGACGTTGATAGTCTTCCCAGGTGCCTTTTTGAGGCAGAGGAACTTCTAATTCACCCCTTATGTTTTGCGCAACTTCATAAACAGTATTTTTTGTAGAAAAGCGACCAACAAACGGCAATTTCTCTTCACCAATTTGTCGCAAATACTCTTTATACCACTCTTGTTTATACATTACCTGTTTAATGATATCTCTCATCTCAACAGATACTTCATCACGATGCTTATTACCTATAGTTCTAAGATCGGGAATAGGTAGTTCTTCTTTAGGTGGATTAACTAAGAATAGATAGCCAAAAGGAATATTAGTAGCGCTTGCAATTTTTTGGGCTTGAGCGAATGTTGGCTTAGATGTTCCGGCCTCCCATTCAACTACCCGATCAACCTTTTTAATCCCTAATTTTTGAGCAAAAGCCTCCTCACTTAAGCCGGCTCGTTGCCGTGCCCAAGTTACAATCTGGGGATTAATTAATGCTTGCGTTGCCATGGTCTCTACTTACTTATTTTACTGTAACTACAATACATATCATAGGTGACATTATACATAACTTGTTTTATTAATCGCTAGCAGAACTGCCTTGAACTGTGCGAAAAGCTAGGTTCCTTAATGTAACCACTCCTACTTAATTACACACACAATTAGAAAATATATGGTGAATGATGGTTAAGTGAAATGAATTATCAATATATCGAGACACATAATGGGGCAAAGAAGAGTCAGCATAAAGCTGGACATTCATGATAAAATGCCAGCATAACATCTGATATTTAAAGAATTTATCGACCCCAAAAAGCCCATTAATGTCTAACGCTACTACAAACACAAGAATTCACCAGCTCTGTTTCGGTCAACCGCAAGATTCATTGACAATTGAACATGTACCTTTGGATTTGCTTGAAAAAGATAAAATCAGAGTCAAAATCGAAGCAACTAATATTAATCCAAGCGACTTGTTGTCTATTCATGGTGTAGGTCAATACAGGCATAGCCATCAACCGCCCAGAGTGCCCGGATTTGAAGCTGTAGGTCAAATCATTGACTCTAACCATGCAGAATTTATTGTAGGACAAAGAGTTGTCGTGGCTACCAGCGGTACTTGGCAGCAATATATCGATGTATCACCAGATAACCTCTTCATCATTCCGTCACATCTGGACAATAGCTATGCGTGCCAGTTGTATATCAATGCGCTAACCGCGTGGGTTTTAACTACCGAAATTGCTCGGTTGACGAAAGATGATGTACTGATTATCAACGCGGGAAGCTCTGCAATAGGTAAAATTTTTGCACAGCTATCTTCATCGCTAGGGTTCACTCTCATTGTCGTAACGTCGAAGCCTGAAAATTATCCATATGCTTCAAACCATGTACTAGATGCAAAACAAGACCTACTCACTCAAATACAGAAACTTGATTTGCCTAACCCCAATATCGCATTCGACGCCATTGGAGGCAAAGCAGGAACTGAGCTGATTCTTACCGTCAGCAAGAATGGGCGGTATATCAACTATGGAACGCTTTCTCTGGAGTTTTATGAGCCAAGCTTCTTTGAGTATACGAAGAACCAGAATATAGACTTCAGCACATTTTTCTTACGCTACTGGGAGAACTCGGTTGGTAAAGGTATCAGGCGCGAAAAGTTTTCGATGATGCTAGACCATTTCATCACCAATAAAATACAACTAGATGTTGAACGCTGTATTCCATTGGAACAAGTTCAATCTGCTATCGAGCTAATCGAGTCTAAATCAACGACCTTACATGGAAAAATCATATTGACCCCGATGTAGTGGTTCTGGCTAGTTATGAGAAAAAGTATTCAAAAGTCGTCAGTGTAATTTACTGTTGCGTATTTACTCTAAGCAACTTTGGTCGAGTAGACGACACCTGTTACCAAGTGCCGCCCCTCTAAGAACCGTACGTGCAACTTTCACTGCATATGGCTCAAGCCTTCACTGAGGCGTTACTCGGCAAGATAGGAAGGTTGCAAAGGTTGAATATTAAAGAATCTATCATCACGATTGAATAGAGCATTAGTCAATTAGTGTAAATAAAGTTACCGTAAAATTAGTTACAGTAACTTTGTTTACACTAACTTCCATGCCATAAAGCAGTCTTCAGGCATGAAAAGTGTTGATTTTACTAGCTGTCAATCAAGTATCTTGATTCCGTTAGCGTTGAATTCTAAGTATTAGGCTAACAACTTTTAGAGCAGCTTTGCGTTACGCTGATCACCTCTCAGCATGTTTCTGGGCAAAACCTTGCTAGAACAAAAGATAAACGACGACAGAGCTCACTTGCTGCTGACCAACCACTTAAATAATAAACGTCCGATAATTATCGGACGTTTATGTGTTGGTTTTGCACGGTAATCAATAGCGCCTTTTAGAATTTATAGTCAGCGATGATACCGAATGTGCGTGGTCCGCCAACTTCGATCAGATCATTCTTGTGACGTAACACATAATCCTCGTTGGTCGCATTTTTAACATAAGCACGAACGGTTAAGTTATTTATGTTGTAACCAGCATTGACGTTAAGCACCGTGTAGTCACCAGCTGAAGTACTTTCAGTGTTGGCTAAGTTAGTATAATAGTCTGAAACATAGTTGACTCGTGCGCCAAAGAATAAGCCTGAGTCAAAGTTTTGTGTAAAGCCTAAGCCTGCAGAAAGGTCAGGGGCATAGCTAAACTCTTTGCCAGTGAGATCGACGGTTGTTCCGCTAGGCCCTTGGGTGACTTCTGTTTTCAGTAAGCCAACAAAGGCAAAAACATCTAACCCAGAATCAAACCAGTACGTCGTTTCAACTTCAGCACCATAAGTTTTACCTTTAGGGATATTCGCTACGTAATTATCGAACCGGCTACCGCTGTCTCCATAGACGACGGTATGGTAATTACGGTAATCGTTGTAAAAGATATTTGCTGTTAAACCAAGCCGGTTCTCTAGGAAAGTAGAACGTGAACTGAGTTCGTAGGTCCAGACTTTTTCTGGTTTAAATACAAAGAGATTCTCTTGGCCCTCGTTGTAGCCTATGCCACCAGCATTGTAGCCTTTACGAGCGGTTAAACCTAAGTTCCAAGTATCAGAGGCCTCGTAAGTTAAGCCAACTTTAGGCAGCAAGATACCGTTGTTTTCTTTTTCTTTGAAGTCGAGAGGCAATCTTGCATGGTCAAAATCACGATCAAGCTTGTCATGCTCGTAGCGAGCACCCAGTAACAGTCCCCATTGAGAGGCAATCTTGATTTTGGAATCAAAGTAAATGGAATGGGTTTGGACTTCATCAATACGTTTTAGTGAGTCAGTTTGTGTGTTTTGATCTTTAAAATAACTGCTGAGTCCGAAAATCGCATTGTATTTTTCGTCTAAAGAATTATAAGCCAGTTTAGCTTCTACAGTATAATTCTCCTCGTCCACATCGCCCCACCAATTCGTTGAAGGATAGGCTTTAAACTTGGTTGAGTAATCTCGCCTTGCCAGTAGGAAATCGGCTTTAAGTTCTTCATTGATGAGATAACCGACATCAAGATTAACGTTCCAGCTTTTAGTTTCTTGACGACGAGTACCGCTGGCATCGGTGTATTCCAACTTACCACCATCTTTATCGACAAGGTTTGTATATTGGCCTTCTTCATTACGGCTGGCGACCGTGAGTTTCGCGGTGAGTTTATCGGTGCCAAAAGGTTGAAATAGCAGTTTACCCCGGACGTTATGAGATTTTATTTCTGAAGGATCCCAAGGGTATTGATCATTGTTTGGTAATGAATAATCGATCGGCGTATTGCCTGTTGTCCCTTCAGCGGCAATACGGAAGGCAAGTTTATCTTCGACGATTGGGGCAGAGACAACCCCAGCTAAGTGGTATTTGTTGTCCTCATTTTCGTAGCCAACTCGGAACTTACTTTCTGTGTAAAACGTGGGGTCTTGGGTTTTGATGACTACGGCACCACCGATGCTGTTACGTCCTTGATTCGTTGATTGAGGGCCTTTGTATACTTCGACCTGCTCTGTATCCCATAGCCCAGCTTTACCGAAAGCTTCACCTGTCCAAGATTCAGATACACCATCAACAGTGGTATTCACCCGAGGCGTGGCTCCGGTCATGAATGAGATGAATCCATCTCCAGCTCCACCTCGTCCATCAACGCCACGAATGTGTGGCATTCCTGATGGGGCGTTAAGTACGTTAGGGACTCTATCCAGTAAATCGTAGTAAGTTCGGTCTTCGCCATTATCCGCTTCTGCAGTAAAAATAGTCACCGAGCTGGTATTCTGCGCCAGCGTGCCGCCCAACTTTTCACCAAGAACAACAATCGTTTCTGAGGCCCGAACATTATTCGCTTCTTGCTGTTCTTGAGCGTAAACGACCGAACTGGCGCTGCCTAGGCAAATCAGGCCAATCATCGTAGAAAGAGTACTCCTTGTATAGCGAGGGGTATTACCACTGTTTAAGTCCATAAGCTTCATATTAAGAAATCCTTTAAAAATAGGGAAAATGTTTGATGTTGTAACCGTTTTTATGTAAAAGATTATTGCGGATGATTATGTTAATGATAATTGTTAGTATTTGCAATTATTGGTGGTGTGAATTTATTCCGCTGGCTTGTTTTTGATGAATAAGAGAGTGGTTGATTAATAGGAATAGTCATGTTGTTTGAAGAACCCAATGCACACAGCAACCCAAATCTTCATCAGGTTTGTCGATGGCTTTCTCGCGATGGTTGCAATATTGGCGATAACAGGTGGTGGCAACAAATGGCGTTTGAAGGGATGCCGATAGTGATGAATGCTGAGGATGAATACGCTGATGTGATCTTTATTTGGCGAGAACCGAGAGGTTCAGATATCCGAGAAGTGTACATTGATATTAATGGTGTCACCGACCATCACAGTTTTACTATGGCCAAGCTTTCTCAGATAGAAGGTACGGACGTGTGGTTTTATATCGCTTCTATTAAGCACACTTGGCGCGGTGGTTATTCTTTTATTCCAGTCCCTCATCAACTATGTCAGCCAAGTTATGTTGGCAGTTATCAAGAGAAAAGGGCTCAGCACCGTGAATGGTTAAAAAAACTATTTCCGTTGAGTTGTCGTGATGATCTTGGCAGAAACCGATTGGATCATTGCCTGTGGGGAATGAGCAAAACACCGCTGCATATGCCTAATGCTCCGTCGCAAATCTATTGGCAAATTTTTGATCAGAATGGCGGTAACAGTCCCATTAAGTCGAGTTTCTCCCTCAACTGGCAGAGTAGGATACTGAATAACAGCCGCAGTGTATGGCTGTATTCCACCACACGCGATACGCAGAAAACATTGCCTGTTGTTTTTATTCTTGATGGCCGTTTTTGGTCTGAGTCGCTACCGATATACGACGCATTGTCATGCGCGACTCAGCAAGGCGTATTACCAGAAGCTCTGTATGTGTTGATTGATGAAGTGGATGGCCGTCTGCGAAGTGAAGAACTCAGTTGTAATCCGCTGTTTTGGCAAGCACTGATACAAGAACTATTCCCTTTAATTTCGGGTTATTTCACCATTAGTCAAGATCCCGAGCAAACCGTAGTCGTCGGTCAGAGTCTCGGTGGTTTGGCTGCTATGTTCGCTGCATTGAATTGGCCTGAGCGTTTTGGAGCGGTCGTGTGTCAGTCTGGATCATTTTGGTGGCCAGATTTTTCTCTGGTTAAACCGCCTAGTGACTATGTACCACCTGAGTCACCGCATCTTCTTAGTGATATGAGTCGACAGATACATCAAGGGTTGGGTCGTCACTGCTGTTTGAACATTTTTATCGAAGTAGGAAGTGGCGAAGACATCATGGTCGATCTTAGCTTGGACCTATACCAGCAACTCGCTGCTCAACGACACAATCTTCAATACCGAGTCTTTGATGGCGGGCATGAACGTCTATGTTGGCGTGGTGGCATCATCGATGGACTCTCTTACCTTTTTTCATTACCGCCGAAACGGAGTTAGACATGTCTGAACAATACGTTAATCCTTTTGATAATACTGAAAATCAGTTCACCGTCTTGATTAATCATCATGGTCAATACAGCTTATGGCCTGAATTTAAGCCTACGCCATCAGGCTGGAAAAGTACTTTTGGCCCATCCAGTAAACAACGCTGCATCGAATATATCGAAGCTAACTGGCATGACATTCGAGTGTAAACCACCCTTCAGTACAGTAAAAAATAACTAAAAAAGACAAGTGATTATCATTTTAAGGAATGGATGAATGAAAGAACATCAAGTACCAGAAGAACAGTATCCTCTTATTGGTACTCAGCAGGGTATTTGGTTTGGGCAGCAACTGATGTTAAGACCCGAAGAATTTAACGTCGCCCATTACATCGAGCTTGATGGAGAGATTGATTTAGAATGCTTTAGCCAAGCTGTTAATAGCGGTATTTTTGCCGCTGATTCACTACATTTTCACTATTTCGAGATTGATGGGGAAATTAAGCAGGGGATTATCGAGCCTAAGCAAGCTCAAAACGTTTTGGAGATCATGGATTTCTCGCAAGCGGCTTCTGTTGATGAATCGGCTCTTGAATGGATGAAAGAGGATCTCGTTACTCCGATCAATTTACAAGAGGCAAAACCAAGGTATCGACATTGCTTAATTCATGTGGGTGATAACAGCAAAACCAAGTGGCTATGGTATCAACGTTATCATCATATTGATGTTGATGGATTTAGCATTAACGCCATCACTGATTATATTGTTAGCGAGTATAATCGGTTAGTTGCGGGGACCGCTGGGCCAACCCCATTTACTCCTTTCAAAGCGGTTATCGATGAGCATCAGCACTTTCATCAATCTGAACAATATCAAGCGGCTCGTCATTTTTGGCAACAACAGGCACGTCAATTACCGGAAGCTCTCAGTTTAGTGACCGGAGGTAGACAAAGCTCGGCGAATATCGTTGAGAAATTCAACATTGAATTAGAGGGTGGCGATTGGCTTAATCGCGGAGGTCATAAAATTCTGCCTTCAGAGCTTGCCATGGCATTGGTATTTGCTTACCTACATTTAGTTTCTGGAGAGCAAAATATTGGTGTGGGCTTCCCATTTATGCGTCGAATGGGTAGCTGCGCTGCGAGCTCATCAGGGGCCGTCGTCAATATTCTGCCGTTGACAGTAAACGTCGATCCAATAATGTCACTGTTTGATGTTGCTAGGTCGATGAATAAAGTTATCCGCCAAGCTCGTTGTTATCAAATGTACGATGCCGAACAAATTCAACGAGATTTCGGCAAAGTTGGGCAAGTTTTGTATGGACCAATTCTTAATTACAAACCTTTTGAAGAAGACATACATTTGGCAGGAATAAAAGGCCGGACGCACATCCTTTCAGCCGGCCCCATTGATGATATTGAGTTTTCTCCCCAGCTAAATAATAACCAACTGGGCTTAACGTTGACCGGGAATGCTGCCAAGTACTCTGAACAGTCACTGGCCTTGCATGCGCATCGTTTCGCTTATATGGTCGAACAGATAGCCCGTAATCCAGATACCGCTTTGCATACACTGGATATTATTCCGACGGATGAACGAACGAATATTGCTCGGTGGTCTACAGGAAAGACGCTGAATGAAAAACCTCAAGTTCAGACAGTGTTAGCCGTATTTGATCAACAGGTTAAATTGAAACCTAATGTCGAGGCGCTAAAATTTGCTCAACAGAGTTGGAGCTTTATTCAGCTAGACAGAGCTGTTGAAAATAAAGCCCAGCAGATTAAGGGATTGGGCGCTCGCAAAGGTGATATCATTGGTGTCGCCATTCCTCGTAGTGCTGACACGATTATCACAATGTTGGCTATCCTACGAGTAGGGGCAGTCTACCTTCCTATTGATTTAGCATATCCCCAGGAACGTATCGAAACCATTTTAGAACAAGCCCAACCATGGGGGGTGATGGTGGAAAACGCTGAGCTCTTGCCGTGGAATCACCTTACCCGTTGTATCTCTTTGACTGATTTAGGCAGCCTAGCTGTTACTGAGCGTATCAAGGTTGATATTGATCCTTCAGATATCGCTTATATTGTATTTACCTCTGGCTCGACGGGTAAACCGAAAGGGGTAATGAACACTCATGGTGCGTTGCTAAACTTATTACATTCACATCAGCATTCCATTTTTGCTCGTACCATTCGATGTCTTGCTGAGAAATATCAATGTGCTGAGAATGATGTGCTAGTGAGAGCTGCGCATACGACATCATTCTCATTTGATGCGTCTTGGGAGCAAGTGCTCTGGATGCTCTGTGGTCATTCACTGTACCTGTACGATGATGAACAACGCAAAGATGCCTATGAATTAACTGAAAAAGTCAAAAAAGATCATATTGATGCATTAGATCTTCCCCCTCTATTATTGGGTCAAATGCTTGATAACCAATTGATGGAAGCTGAGCATGTCCCTTCACTAGTGTTAATCGGGAGTGAAGCTGTGCCAGAGAAACTCTGGTCGAGAGTGAAAGCTTATCCGCAATTGTTGGTGGAAAACTTCTACGGCCCCACCGAGTTTACCGTTGATGCCGTGAGTGCATCACTCAACGTCGACGACACCCCCGTTATTGGTCGCCCAATACTCAACGCTCAAGCTTATGTGTTAGACAAGCAATTAAATGCGGTTGCTGTTGGTGTGGTTGGTGAGTTGTATCTTGCTGGGGCCGGGTTGGCAAAAGGGTATTTAAATCAAGCTGGAATGACAGCAGAGCGGTTCATCGCTAATCCCTTTGCACATGGTCAAATCATGTATAGAACCGGTGATTTAGTGAAATGGCGTGATAATGGTCAGTTGGACTTTGTTGGCCGTAGTGACGATCAGGTCAAAATTCGTGGTTTCCGTATCGAGCTTGCTGACGTGGAAAGCATAATTAG
Organism: Vibrio metschnikovii CIP 69.14; assembly: GCF_000176155.1. GTDB lineage: Bacteria > Pseudomonadota > Gammaproteobacteria > Enterobacterales > Vibrionaceae > Vibrio > Vibrio metschnikovii. Next base: position 630,211 of record NZ_ACZO01000007.1, read on the forward strand.
TGCTATTGATGGCGTTGAAACAAGCGTGGTGGTGGCAGAGCGTTATGGAGAGTCTCACCGACTGATCGCGTACTGTACATTGGTCAATCCGGATCGGTCTGAGTTAAATGAATCTCTCTTATTGGCCCATATTTCCTCCTCTGCGCCAGAATACATGGTGCCTGCCGCTTTAGTGATCATCGATAAATTTCCTCTTAATGTGAACGGTAAAATTGACCGAAAGTCACTACCTAAACCTGTGATTATGTCTAGCCATGGGAGCGTGGCTCCGACTACCCAAGAAGAGCAAGTCTTATGCGATGCGATTGCTGAACTACTTGGAATAGCAAAGGTTGGAACGTCGGACGATTTCTTTGCTCTCGGAGGAGATAGTATTTCTGCGATGGGCCTTGGCACATTATTACGGAAAGTGGGTTATGAGCTCCGCCCTAAAGAAGTATTTGCGGCACGTCAGTTAGGCGTGATGGCAACGTTGATGAAACCGCTTAGTATTGCTCGTCAAGGTACACTCAATCAGGATGGGGAAATTCGGCCTCTACCAATGTGGCGCTGGTTTGAAGAAACCTTTGCTGAAAACACGAGTTATGTTCAAGGCGTATTTGTCGAGATCGAACCCGATGTGATGCTAGTCCATCTTCAAGCTGGATTAAAGCAATTGGTCGCTCACTATTCTGCCTGCCGCTTGATGAAACGAAATCAAGGTTACCGTATTGAGCCAGTGGAGAAGGTAAATACCGATTCTTGGTTAACAACGAGTCGAGTTGAAGATCTGGAATACGTTGATCTTGATGAAATGTTTGAACAATTTGGTCAAAGGTTAGCGCCGAACAGGAATATGCTCCAACTGATCCATGTTGTTGATAGAGCAGGGCGAAGTGGATTAATGATCCTTGCTCATCACTTGATCATTGATGGGGTCTCTTGGCGAATTTTATTGCCGCAGTTAAAAATGTTGGTTCGCGCGCAAGTCAATGGAAGCAAGCCTGATCTTAACTTTGAGGTTACTGGACTGAATACTTGGTCGCAAGCGCTCTACCAACACTTACCACAGTTGATGAAGCAAGCGAAAGGTTGGATTGAGCAGGAGTCTTGCTTTATTGAGCCGTTAAAACCGTCAACGGCAAAGGGCCGTATTATTCATCATCGGGCATTGTTACCGACAGAGCTAACACAAAATGTTATTCGCTATTGCCAAGAATCCCGAGTGCTCGACATTGATGAGATATTGATGGCAGCGGTGACATCTGCACTAGGTAAGTGTTATCAAAAAGAAGCGATTAAGCTGAATTTAGAATCTCATGGTCGTGAAGAGTTTGACGCTGCACTGAACCTTACGCAAACCATAGGCTGGTTTACTACTGAATTTCCAATCGTCGTTGTTCTACCTAAAGACGGCGACCTTGTCGAGTTACTTAAACAGGTAAAACAATCTAAGCGGCGCATCAAGGATAAAGGCTTAGGTTATATGTCTTTGAGATATTTAGATAACGTATATCGTGATGAGCTTGCAGAATTATCTAAGCGTAATCAAGCATCGTTATTGTTTAATTACTTAGGACGTTTTGAGCAGGAACAGGGTAACTGGACTCCCATTCGTCGGCAGGGTAAGTTTGCCGATACGTTAGCGGTCTCTTTAAATAGCGATAACGCTCTGTTACATCCGTTAGAACTGAATGTTTTTGTCGATGAGAGTGACCAAGAGACCAAATTTGCTCTTAATTGGACTTGGGATGAAGCGCAATTCAGTCATGATGAGATTCGCGTTATTGGCAACCATATCACTCAGCAACTTGAAGCGATTCTGGATTGGTTTAGTGCGCAACAAGAGCCACAAGCGATCCTTCGGGTTCCAGCTGAATTTACTGAAGATGATGTATCACTCAACGATGCAGAAAGGTTAGCTCATCGCTTTGGCCCATTTAGCGATATTCTTCCCGCTTTACCGCTGCAAGAGGGCTTATTGTTTCAATCACAACTGGGAGATGAGAAAAGTAACTACAACTCAACGACCCGATTAAGCTTCAACGGTACAATAGTACCGCAGCGAGTTCAGCAAGCGCTGAATGCCGTGATCATGCGTCATCGGCAATTACTGGCTAAATTCGACAGTTCGATTTTAGGAAGAACCGTTCAATTGCTTCCTCAAGCGATGGCTTCTTGGCCATTGAAGTGTATCGATATTCGTAAAGAGAGTCGTCAATATCAACAGGCGTATCTTGAGCAAGTGGAAAAGAAAGAACTCGTTCGTCAATTTGATCTCAATAACCCTAATGAATCATTACTGGGTGCGACGTTAATCCATCATGGTGACAATCACAGCACTTTATTTATTTCTGCTCATCATCTCGTTGTTGATGGTTGGTCAACCCCTATTTTATTGGCTGATTTCCTTGCCGCCTATGGCCAAGACAATCAAAACCTGCCACAGATATCCTCTCAATATGCAGATGTCGTCAATCAACTTAAACTGCGGGATAAAGCCCCCGCTCAAGCACTTTGGCAACAGGTACTGAAGGACGTGACACCAACGATTGCCTTCGAAGATATCCCCGTTGAGGATAGTGTAAAAGAGGGGGAATTGATCATTGGCGCAGAGCAAACCCAGCAATTAACCCAATGCTTAAGTCGTTATGGTTTGACGTTCAATTCATTGGTACAAGGGATTTGGTCATGTATTTTGGGGAGCATAACAGGTCGAGAAGATATCGTATTTGGTACGCCAATCTCTGGTCGATTTGGGCATATAAAGGGCATTGATGAGCACATTGGTTTGTTCAGCAATACAATTCCCGTGCGTATGAAACTGAATCCTAAACAGAGCTTGTTGCAACAATTACAAGCTCATCAGAACACTCAAATTCAGCTTCTTGAGCATGATGAACTGGGTTTGAGTGAAATTCAGCAGTTGGCGGGGGGCGAAACATTATTTGATACCTTATTAGTGGTGGAAAATTACCCTGATCATTCTGATTGGTACCAACGAGATTATCAGGGAGCGAAACTTACCCACATTCACAACCGAGGCTATACCCACTACCCATTGACTATCCTGGTTCTCCCTGGTGAGCAAATCCATATTCTATTTGAGTATCGTGACACTATTGGTATTGCACAGCAAGTCATGCAGCGTTTTGAGAGAGTACTGCAAACCATTATTGATGAGCCCGATATTCCCTTGTCACAACTGGATTTACGGTTAGAGGAAGAAACCGTCCTTCAGCAGCGTATTAACCGGACGGAAACTGAAGTTCGTCATAGTACATTAGGCATGCTCATGACCGAGCAGGCAGAGCGCACACCGGATCATGTTGCCTTGGTCGATAATGAATATAGTTTCAGCTATCGAGAGATGCGTGAATACGTCATTGCTATCACTAACTTATTGGTTAATCAGGGTATTAATATCGGTGATATCGTTGCCGTTGCGCTACCAAGAAGCGTTAAACTCAGTCTTGCTCTTAACAGTATAATCGAATCTGGGGCCGCTTATCTTCCGTTAGATGTCAGTTACCCCGATGATAGATTGGCTTATATGATCAGCGATGCTAAGCCGAAACTGATCATCACTACCTCTGATTATAGCGAGCGTTTTAGCGATCTTGGTGAGCTTTTTATCTTAGATGAACTACCACAAGCCACACCATATAGCGATGTAACGAGACAACAAGCATTACGCCCAGAACATGGCGCGTACATTATTTATACCTCAGGTTCTACAGGTAATCCAAAAGGAGTGCTGGTTTCTCATCAAGCGATCATTAACCGTTTGCAATGGATGCAGCACGAATATCAACTTAATCACAAAGACGTTGTACTACAGAAAACACCTTGTAGCTTCGATGTTTCCGTATGGGAGTTCTTCTGGCCATTGATTCAGGGGGCAACCTTAGTTATGGCTCCACCAGAATCGCATAAAGATCCAGAATGGCTTATGTCGATTATTGAAGATTATCAAGTCACGACGATGCACTTTGTTCCTTCAATGCTTGCTGCGTTTATCGCGTCGATAGCGGCGAACTCGGATAAAGAGCGCAACGTCGCCCCAAGTTTACAGCGCGTATTTTGTTCGGGTGAGGCGTTATCTAAGGATTTATCGACGGCCTATGCCAAGTGGATTAACGCACCGTTACATAATCTGTACGGCCCGACGGAAGCCGCTGTTGATGTGACCTATTGTCCAGCGTTTGGTGAATCACTGGACGAGAGTTTTGGCAATAGCGTACCGATTGGCTTGCCAGTTTGGAATACGCAGTTGTATGTCTTAGATAGCTTTCTGCGAGAAACACCTCTCGGTGTTCCTGGTGAGTTGTATCTTGCTGGAGAACAACTGGCGATTGGTTATCTTAATCGACATTCACTTACCGCCGATAGATTTATAGCCAATCCGTTTACTCATGGAGAGCGCATGTATCGGACGGGGGATATCGTCCGTTGGTTACCGTCAGGGAAAATAGAATATTTGGGAAGAAGTGATGAGCAGCTAAAAATCCGAGGTCAGCGAATTGAACTCGGTGAGATCGAAGTCGCCCTTCAGTCTTTGCCAAGTGTTAAGCAAGCCTTGGTCTGTGCCAAAGTCTTCGGCTTAGAAAAAAGTATGGCAGGAGCCGATGAGCGTCAATTGGTTGGTTACGTGATTCTCAATGAAGATGTCCATATCGAGGGTGAAGCGCTTAAAGCTGCTTTGGCAGATTACCTTCCTGCTCATATGGTGCCCATCGCAATCATTATCATGGAGACATTTCCTCTCAGCGCTAATGGTAAGTTAGATCGTAAGGCGCTGCCTTTACCTAGCGATATACTGATAGGGGAAGGCCGTAAAGCGCGTCCTGGCTTAGAAACCCAACTAGTAGGTATTTTTGCTGATGTGTTAGGCATTGACTCGCTGTCTGCTGAAGATGATTTTTTCTCGTTAGGCGGCCACTCTTTAATGGCTATGAAGCTAGCAGCAGACATTCGACGAGTCTTAAATGTCCCAGTTACTGTCGGTCAAATCATGGTCAATTCTACGGTGGAAAAACTGGCGTTATTACTGCTTGATGATAAGGCTCGTAATGATCCAACCTTGGCAGGGTTTGGAGACGTACTTCCTATCCGTGCAGGCCATGGGCCTGCTTTATTTTGCATCAACTCAGCATCGGGTTTTGCTTGGCAATACACAGGATTACCGAAGTATTTACAAGGACATTATCCTATTATTGGTCTCCAATCTCCACGCCCATCTGGGGCCATGGCGGTGGGAGCAGACATGCAAGAAGCTTGTGATATTTACCTGAAAGCCCTAAAGGCGATACAGCCTCATGGACCCTATCATCTATTGGGCTATTCATTTGGCGGCAATGTGGCACATAGCTTAGCTGCTCAGCTTCAGCAGCAAGGTGAAGAGGTGGCCTTTCTTTGTCTTTTCGATACTTATCCACCCGAAGGGCAGGATTGGGAAGGACCAATGAATGAAGAGGTGCAGGATGAAATCCAACGAGAGAAAGAGCGATTTCTTACCACCAATGATGTAACAGATGATGAACTTGATCAGCAAAGAGCCAAGATGTTTGAGGACATCACCGCCAACTATGAGGATGCGGTTCGGTTGCTGTCTGGGGCTCAATCATTAAAGTATCAGGGTAGAGTGGAGTTATTTGTCGCTCAAAGAACGCTACCCCAAGGCTATGATATTGATCAGCACTGGCAGTCATTCATAACAGGGCTAGAAAAGTATTACTTTGATTGCTCTCATGAAGACATTATTACATCCGAACATGTTGGAAAAATCGGTGAGCAACTTAACCAACTGTTATCCGAGAAAAAGACGCTCAAAGCATAAGGAAAAACCGGCATACGCCGGTTTTTTTCGTTATCAAGACTTGGGTATGATCAAGGGAGTATGGCTTAGAGGGTCATCAATAATAATGCTGTGTAACCCATAGACGTGGTGGATCAATGCTTCACTAATGATTTCTTTTGGGCTACCTTGGGCGATAATCGCGCCTGACTTCATCACAATCAAGTGGTCTGCGTAGCGACAAGAATGATTCAGGTCATGCAGTACGGCAACGACGGTGCGATTCTCTTCTCGATTTAGCTTTCTAAACAGGTTGAGTAACTCGATTTGATGGGCGATATCTAGGTATGTTGTGGGTTCATCCAATAACAAGTAGGGCGTTTGCTGTGCTAAAGCCATCGCTACCCATACACGTTGACGTTGTCCGCCGGATAGAGAGTCAACCGTTTGCTGCAGTAATCCCTCTATATTGGTCGCTTGAATGGCATCCTTGACGGCTTTTTCATCCTCTAATGTCCAGCGACGTAGAAAAGATTGATGGGGAAAGCGTCCTCTTGCGACCAGTTCATGCACAGTGATACCTGTTGGTGCGATGGCAGATTGAGGGAGCAAACTGAGTATTTTGGCTAATTCTTTTCGTGGATATCGTTCGAGGTTCTTACCATCGAAGCAAATTTTTCCTTCACTGGGGGAGAGCAGTTTACTTAGCCCGCGCAGTAAAGTCGATTTACCACAGCCATTGGGTCCAAGGATAACGGTAAATTGCTTATCTGGTATGTCAAGCGATAGTCCATGAGTGATCTGAGTATCTTGATAAGCGAGCGTGATATTTTTGGCTTGCAAACGGCTCTCTTCAAATATGGATTGTAGTGTATTTACCAAAACATCAGCTTCCGGATTGTTGAATTAAAAGATATATCAGATAGCAACCACCAATACTGATGGTGACAACTCCGACAGGCAATTGATTAGGGGCAAATAAATTAGCAGCGATAAAGTCTGATAAAGTAAGCAGCATTGCCCCCATTAATGCAGACGGAATGAGGGCGACTCCCCCTTCCTTCATCAACTTTTTCACCAATTGTGGCGCAACAAGAGAAATGAAAGAGATAGGGCCAGTTGTGGCGGTTACAGCTGCGGTTAAAATGACACCGAATAATAGGGCGAGTTGGCGTGTTTTTTCGCTACTGATTCCCAGAATCTTTGCACTGTCATCGCCCATTTCTAGTATGTTCATTTTTCGTGTCAGCATGGCTGCTGCGATCAAAGCCACTAATATAAATGATAATGAAGGGATAATTTGCTTCCAACTCAACCCGTTAAGAGAGCCTGCTCCCCACAGGGCGGCGGTCATCGCAGTTTCTAGGCTACTTGAAACCATCATCCAAGTATTCAAAGCGCTTAACATTGCACTGATACCAATACCGATGATGATAAGACGAAAACCTTCGATACCGTGCTTAAAGGCCAGTAAATAAACCACACCTGAGCAGACAATACCGCCGATAATCGCACCTAAAGCTATCTGGAAATAACTGCCTCCAATCAGAATAATGACAACAAGTGCACCAGTATAAGCACCAGTATTGAATCCAATAATATCTGGACTGCCTAATGGATTACGGATTAAGGATTGAAACAAAGCACCACTCACCCCGAGAGCGGCACCAAAGATGAGTCCGGAGGTGAGACGCGGTAGTCGCCATTCAAGGATGACGGCAGTAAGAAACTTTTCCCCTTTGCCAAGAAGTACTTGTGACAGCTCAGTAAAGGAGGTCTGTAACTGCCCAGTTGAGAGCGCAAAAGCTGCGACGATGATGGTGAAGCAGAATAAAACTAAAGACCATTTGAGCGAGCGTTTTGAGATAAGGATATTCAGCCAGCCATTTTGGCTACCTAGCAAAATAGTATTGGATGGTTGCATTATTGTTTACCAAAAGTGGTGACTTTACGAGCCAAATAAATCAAAACAGGGGCCCCTACAAAAGCGGTCATAATAGAAACACGAATTTCATTGGGGGCAATAATTCGGCCAATAATATCGGCACTGATGATCAGCAAAGGTCCGAGTACGATCGAATATAGGGTCAACCATAACTGATGGGGGCCTGACAAACGACGAGCGATATGCGGGATCATGAGGCCAATAAAGCCGATCGGGCCTGCGATCGCTGTCGAGCTTCCACACAGTAACGCAATAGCAAATAACGCGGTAAGTTGTACGAACTTGACGTTTGTTCCTAATGTTTGTGCAATGTCTTCACCGAGAGAAATATTATCTAAAGCTGGGGCGATGATTATCGCTGCGATAATGCCAACTAGGATAGGAAAAATAGCCATTGAGACGAGTGAAAGATCTCGGATATCTAATGAGCCCGCGTCCCAAAAGCGCATTTCGTCGAACGCGATGGGATTGACCAGAGTGATTGAAGAAGAAACGCCCGCAAGTAGAGCTCCGATAGCCACCCCGGCTAACGTCATCTTAAGAGGGTTAACTTTGGCTTCTTTGTATGTTCCGATTAAATACACAAAAATACTCGTGATCATTGCCCCTAAGAACGCTAACCAAAGATGTTCTGACATACTTTGATTGCCTAATACGACCACGCCAACTAAGACAAAGAAACTTGCCCCTGAGTTGACCCCAAGAATCCCAGGGTCAGCAAGAGGATTGCGGGTGATGGATTGAATCAAGCAGCCAGCGACAGCCAAAGCCGATCCGACGAATAAGCCGGTCAATGTTCTAGGTAGGCGGCTTTCTATAATAATAAGGCTGTCAGTAGAGATAGTTTGGGATAGCAATACATCAATGACAACACTGGGTGGGATGCTTTTTGCCCCAATAAATAAACTCGCTATACAGACAATAAACAGGGCAACGGTAAGAGAAATGAACTTACTCAATTGACTCGATAGTCGGTTAGAAAACAGAGTACTCAGTACGGATGTTTTGAGAACCTGTTGGTTCGCACTCAATTGTGGAAATACACTCACTACAAATACCAATAATAATTATTATCATTGGCGTTATTATATTCTAGTGGTTAGAATGTTCAAGTTTTAAGCTTTTATAGCTCAGAGCTACTTTTTGTTTCCTCAACTTTCGACGTAAAAATATGAAAACCTCCCAATTACTATTAGATTTTAGCCTGCTCAAAGAAAACCCCCATTTTAGAATGGTATTCATTGCTCGAATGATGTCAGTTCTTGCTTTAGGAATGATGACCGTTGCTGTTCCAATCCAGATCCATCAAATGACGGGGTCAACCCTGCAAGTCGGTCTAATTATGGCCTTAGATGGTATAGGTATGTTTGTCGGACTACTCATTGGTGGTGTACTGGCCGATAAATACGACCGAAGAAAATTGATTTTGATTGCCCGCGCGACCTGCGGAATCGGTTTTGGTGCATTAGCACTGAACAGTTTATTGGCTAATTCATCATTGGCTGCGCTTTATATACTTTCTGTGTGGGATGGTTTTTTTGGTGCGATGGGTATGACGGCTTTGATGGCTTCTCTACCGGTGATTGTCGGTCGAGAAAACCTACCCGCCGCAGCGGCTTTGAGTATGTTAACTGTGCGCATTGGGATGGTTCTTTCTCCAGCGATCGGAGGGCTTATCATTTCGTTTGGTGATGTGAGTTGGAACTACTTAGCCGCCTCTATTGGCACATTAGGTACCCTAATCCCTTTGTTTAAATTGCCTAAAATGAAAGCGACTCATCAGACACCGGAGAATCCATTACTCTCGTTGTATGAGGGGGTGAGGTTTTTATTTTCCAACAAAGTTGTTGGCTGTGTTGTGGTGTTTGGTACGTTAGAAACGTTAGCAACGGCGGTTAGAGTCATGTTTCCAGTTTTGGCTTTAGAGACGTTTACCGGTAATGCTACGAATGTCGGTTTAATGTATTCAGCCATTCCCCTCGGTGCAATGATAGGGGCGTTAACTTCTGGATGGGTGAAAATGTCACCTAAGCCAGGCATGGTCATGGTTTATTCGACAATGGGTACCTTTTTATCGATAGTCTTGATGGGATTAGCGGGCAACTTCTGGTTGTTTCTCGCGGTGTTGGTGGTCTATGGCTATTTAGGTTCTGTGGCGTCTTTGATCCAATATTCAATAGTACAGGGCCATACGCCTGATCACTTGTTGGGACGGGTCAGTAGTTTATGGACGGCACAAAATGTCAGTGGTGACTCTGTCGGTGCGTTAGGACTAGGAGCATTGGGTAAAGTTATGGCTCCAGCGATGTCAATTTTGAGTTTTGGATTAGGGGCGACTGGAATGGGTATATTGATGGTGATTGCATTTCGTTCGCTACGCCAAGCAACATTATTTGATCCTGCCTTAGCGCCTCCAGAAAAATTAACGGATTGCTCACAAGTGGCATCAAGTTAACGGATACCGCCTTATGTGAGGCGATATCAGGGCATGCCCTCTTTTTGCTTGGAGGTGCAGTGGTGTTGGCTGCGTTCGTTTACGTTAATCGCATCGTCTGTCTATGTGATTGGCGATAAACTCACTTACCGCCTACTGGCATCTCTAAGTCTCTGGGAGTAAATGCAGATTCTAGAGTGGTCAGTAAATTCATCGAGCTATAGTAGTCGAGCCGGAAAGAATCATTGCCCATTGGAAAAATATTTCCTTGTTTGATCACGGGTAAGTAGGCGATGAATTTGTTGTTTTTTACTCGTTCGATAGCGGTGTCATCGGCGGAAAATAACAAAATAGAGCGGCCAGTAATGGCATCAGCAAAGTGTTCTCCGTTGACCGGAACAATATCTTTACGTTTTCCCATTTGATGGTTGTTTTTAAGCCTATCTGGAAGCGGGCTTATGATAAACCCTAACGCGTTTAGAATTTGTCCCTGAGCTGAGCTTTCTGTCCAGAAGTTTCCGCCGCGATCATCGCCATAGTACACCATCGCTGAGACAGGTTGAGGTGGTAGTGATATTTTATCTCTTAATGCGGTAAGTTTGGCATCAAACCTTCTGATCGCGGCTTCAGCTTGTTGTTCTCTGTCGGTGATAGAAGCTAATAATCGTGCCAGTTCTTGCCAACTCTTATCATCATAATTGACAACAAGAGTAGGAGCGATGACTGAGAATTGTTGGTAGAGTTTCACCGCTGAGTCTCCGCCTGTTGCGGCAACGATAATCAAATCAGGCTGCTCTTTGGCGATCGCCTCTGCATTCGCCGCGCCTTGATACAAAGATTTAATACTACGATCGGAAGCAACTTGGCTCCACTGATGAAAAAACCCATTTTCATCGGCTACGAGAGTGTTTGGGCCAGTACCTCCTGAAGCAATCAGTGGAGCATCAATAGCCAGCAAGGTTCCTGTTATCGAGACGCTGGTAGAAACGATTCGTTTTGGTGGTTCGCTAAGGACAACTTCACCATAACTACTCGAAATCGTTTTAGGCCAGCCCTGGGAAATGGTTAGGTCTCTGGGAGATAAATGGGTTTCTGTGTTGTCGTTACATCCTATTATGCCAAGGGTAACAATAATTCCGAACATGAGAAATGATAAGCGACGCATAAGGATCTCCAATGGTTATTGTGCGTAGGGTTTTCTTTAATATGGTCTAGCAGTAACACCGTTATATTCTCCCCTTGTTGGGTATGTTCGTTCTCGTCACATCGTTATCAATGTTCATCGGTACTGATTGACCGTCTCGCGGTCACGTCAGGTTGTTTGGGGGAATAGTCGATAATGTATTGCGAATCACTATCATTATCAATTGATTTAAATGGAATGGTTGTCTATTATCTCGCTAATGATAATTGTTAGCATTTGCTTTGCGGTGCAACACAAATTAGAACGACTTTGTTCATATGCCTATGTATGTTGAACGTCAGTAAGTCAGCAACTTTTCTCCACAAGGATAGTAACAATGGCCATTCCTAAGATAGCAGCGTACCACATACCCTCAAGTGATTCGTTTCCAGCCAACAAGGTAAACTGGCAGCTAGATGCCAAGAAAGCCGTGCTATTGGTGCATGATATGCAGAATTACTTTATTAATTTCTTTGATAGGGCCGAGGCCCCTATCCCTGAGTTGATAAAGAATATTCAATTAATAAAACAAGCCGCCGGTTTGGCTAATATTCCCGTGGTATACACGGCTCAGCCAGCGAATCAAGATCCAGAAGAGCGCGCATTATTAACAGATTTTTGGGGGACAGGATTGACCCAAGATACAGAAATTATTTCAGATGTCGCGCCGAAAGAAGAGGATATTACTTACACTAAGTGGCGTTATAGCGCTTTTAAGAAAACGCCATTGCTAGAGTGGATGAATGAAACGGGTCGCGATCAACTGATTATCGTGGGTGTTTACGCTCATATTGGTATTCTTTCAACGGCTCTTGATGCATTTATGCTAGATATTAAGCCTTTTGTGGTCGGTGATGCCGTAGCCGACTTTTCATTGGCAGAGCACCAGCAGATGCTTGCGTACATTACTGGCCGAGCTGGTAGTGTGAAGTCTACGCAACGCGTGATTGAAGAAATTCATCACAGCATTCAATTCGTGGCACCGCTCAGTCTAGAAGTGATGCAAAAAGATATCGCAGAAATGTTAGATCTCGATATAGAAGATGTAGACGTTGATGAAAATTTGATACTGATTGGTTTGGACTCGATTCGTGCCATGAGATTATTCGAAGGTTGGCGAAATCAAGGCGCCAATATCGCCTTCTCTGAAATTATTAAGAAAGTGACATTGAGAGAATGGTGGCAAACGATTGAAAAAGCTAAGAATTACGAAATAGCCTAGCCGTACCATTATTATAAAAAACCGATTTCATCCGAAATCGGTTTTTTAGTGTTTCTTTAGTTTGTTGAGAATTGTTCTCTCAGTTGCTTTTTGTTAATTTTACCGACAGGTGTTTTGGGTAATTTATCGATAAATCGGATTTGATCAGGAATTTTGTATTCAGCTAGCCCTTTGGCATGCAGAAAACGTTTGAGCATGATTGGTTTAAGTGCTTTTTCTTGATTTAAAACAATAATCGCGCAGCTACGCTCTCCTAGAAATTCGTCTTGAACGGCAATTAGTGCCACATCATGTACATCTGGATGCTGTAATAATAGATTTTCGACTTCTTCTGCTGCAATCTTTTCTCCACCACGGTTGATCTGATCTTTATCGCGTCCAGTGACAATGATATTACCCTCTGGAGTCAGCTTGACTAAATCGCCAGTAGAATAGAACCCTTGATGATTGAAAGCGCGTTGGTTATGTTCTTGTGCTCGGTAGTAACCGCGAATGGTATATGGACCTCGGGTCAGGAGTTGACCTTCCTGACCAGGGGGGACCGGCTTACCGTCTTCATTGAGCACCAGTATTTCGTCATCGGGGGAAATAGGCCGCCCTTGGGTTGAAACAATAACGTCGATGGGGTCATCCAAACGCGTGTAATTGACGAGGCCTTCTGCCATACCGAATACTTGCTGTAATTGACAACCTAGTTTTTCTGGTAACTGTTGTGCTGCACTTTGACTGAATTTAGCACCACCGACTTGCACTAGCTTTAAACTAGAAATGTCCTCGTTAGCTGAAGGTGCGTATTGCATCCATAGTAAGGCTAAAGGAGGAACGAGCGCTGATACCGTCACTTTGTGGCGTTCTATTAAGTCAAATGCGGCTTTAGGCGATGAATCTTGACTGAGTATCACGCAGCCGCCGGAAAACAGTACCCCTAATGAGCCAGGCGAGCTCAGTGGGAAATTATGCGCCACAGGTAGTACGCATAAGTATTTGGTACTTGAGTTAAACTGACAAATCTCGATGCTGCCTATTACACTATAGACATAGTCATTATGGGTTCTCGGTATCAATTTTGGTGTGCCGGTTGTTCCGCCTGACAACTGATAAAAAGCGACATCTTCTGCTTTACTGTTTTGTTGGTAACAGGCATCCAAGTAAAGAGTATTGAGCGATTGAATATCGCTATAAGTGCTTTTACCTGATGTAATAGCGAATTTTAGTGATGGACAAGTTTCAAGTAACAATAGGGCTTGTTTTTGTGTATCAACATTTGCGATTTGATCAGAAAAAATATAAGCCTTTGCTTCAGCGTGCTGGCAGAAATAGTTCAACTCGTTATGACGATGTGCTGGTAATGCAAGAATGGGCTTGATCCCTTTCATGGTGAGAGCAAAAAAGCAGAAGAAAAATTCAGCTTCATTGATCATCTGTAATACAACGTTATCACCAGCACTGAGGCCCAGAGCAGAAAAGCCTTTTGAGAGTTGGGCAATATTATTTTGAAGCTGTTGATAAGTATATTGCTGATCCTGACATACTAAGGCGATGGCGTCCGGTGATTGGACCGTCGTTACCGATAAGCAATCAAATAGTGTACGATCTTGCCAGTATCCTTGTTTACGGTAGTACTGCTCATAGTCAGTAGGCCAAGGTGTAAAGTCTAATGGTGTTGAAGTCGAAGAAATCATAGAACGCCCTTATGCCGTAAGTAATTCGTCAATCTTTATCCCGGCAGCTTTTAAAATGGTACTCATTTTTGCGCCTGTTTCTTCAAGTTCACTTTGTGGCGATGATTCGTGGACGATTCCAGCACCAGCAAAAATACACATTTCTCGTTGGCTAACTTCAGCACAACGAATGGTCACAACCCACTCACCATTGCCTCGCGCGTCACACCAGCCAATCATCCCGCAGAAATAACCACGTTCAAACTTTTCAATCTGTTTAATCGCTTGATAAGCCGAGTGCCTTGGGAAGCCACATACCGCTGGTGTCGGATGAAGTTCTGCCGCAATTTGAAGTGAGTTTATATCTGGATCAATAGCTTGGCCTTCTAATCTCGTTGAGAGGTGGAGCATCGTTTCCGTTTCGATCACAGATGGCACCATGGGGGTAAAGAGATTACGGCAGTAGCCGCTGAGTACTTTTTCAACTTCTTCCACGACAAAGCTATGTTCATTTAAGTCTTTCTGAGTGTCGAGTAAAGAAGTGTGAGATATCTGGTTATCGGATTCATTGATTGATTTTGGACGTGAGCCTGCGAGTGGATTGGAAACCACATGCCCACCTTTTTTCGCCAATAGCAATTCTGGGCTTGCCCCCATCAGCTTAGTTTCTTTTCCAATATCGACAGCAAAAGTATAACCGAGAGAATTAATGGCAAGTAAGTTTCGTAGTAATGCGTTTTGATCAATGATTTGATCGGTGGCTATTCGCACTGATCGAGACAGTACGACTTTAGAAAGATCGGTAGTATTAAACAGGTTTAACAAGGTTGCGACACCCTGTTTATAGTCGTTGCCTGTAGGGGGAGAAATGACCGTCGCCTTGTTTGCGCCAACCTTATTATTTTTACGTTCTCGTGCACTACTGGAGATATACAGCTTCTCAGGGATAAAAAACTTAGTTGGAGTCTTTTCATCAAACGGTACGATAGCAAACAATACAGGATTATCATTCTCTGATTTTTTCACCTGTTCGAGCATTTGGTTAGCACGAAGAGCTAGCTCAGAAAATGGAATAGCTTGATCGAGTTGTTGCTCAATACCCACACCCAGCATTGAGTTATGTGGCGATGCAAAGAAAAAAGGGGCAGTTTCTAGTTCTTGGCTCAACAGTTCTTCAGCCATTCTGGAGAATCCGACAACTTCGCGTTTCATAATGACCTCATTCACAAAGGTGGCAAATATTTGCTATTTGTTTCATACGCAATACATTGTAAGATTATACATGATAACGATTATCAGTTTCAAATGGTAATCGATCTTGTTTGGTGGGTGGTTAATATAAAAGAGGAGATGTTAGGTTGAATCAGAACAATCAAACAGTATTGCTAACAGGATCAAGCCAAGGTATTGGGTATGCGGTATTGGAACGACTGCTCATCGAAGGGTATAGAGTGGTTGCAACCGATCGATGCATTGACAAGCTTGATGAACATTTGGCCTCTCTGCAACGACAGTATGCTGATCAGCTCGATTGTTATGCGATTGATTTGCTTGATAGTCAATTAGATCAGAAAGTTGCGCAGCTTTGTCGTCAGTATCGTTTTGATCATTTAGTCAGCTGTGCGGGAATATTAAGCATCGGGAGTGTTTCTTCAATGCCTATTGAAGAAATTAGGAAAATGTTTGAGGTTAATACTTTTGCTGCCATGAGCATTATTCAGAATGTAGCCAAGGGAATGAAACAACGGAAGTCGGGAAATATTGTGGTTATTGGTTCAAATTCCGCTAATACGCCAAGAATGAATATTGGTGGATATGCAGCATCAAAATCTGCCTTGCATCTGTTAGTCAAGTGCTGTGCATTAGAGTTGGCAGAATTCGGTATTCGCTGCAATATAGTCAGCCCAGGTTCTACGAGAACAGAAATGCAGACACAGCTTTGGAATGAAAGTTACGGTGAGCAACAAGTGATTGAAGGAAATCTTGCTCAATATCGTCTAGGTATTCCATTGGGAAGGATGGCTGAACCTGCTGATATAGCGAATACGGTGCTTTTCCTCATGTCAGACTCTGCGCGTCAAATTACTATGCATGACTTACGAGTAGATGGCGGCGCAACGCTCGATAATTAATTATTCGACAATATTAAAAAGTCAAAATAAAACAGGCTCTTAGAGCCTGTTTTATTAAGCGATTTCTGATTGAAGACAGTGTACTTTACGATAATACTCTACTGCCTGAGCAAGTGTGTCTAGGAAAACAGTGCTGTCTTCCCAGTCTAGGCATTCATCGGTTATCGATTTACCATAAACGAGAGTCTGATCAAGTCTTTGATTTCCACCTTTTAAGAAACTTTCACACATCACCCCTGCTATATTTTGTTCTCCATCAATGAGCTGGGTAGCGATATCTTTCACCACTTTCAATTGATTTTTAGCAATTTTACTGCTGTTCCCGTGACTGCAGTCAACAATCAGTCTAGGGCTAAGATTGTTGGACTCTAAGTGTTCAGCTGTATTTTTTATATGTTCGCTTGAATAATTGGGAGTTAAGCCACCACGAAAAATAATGTGACAATGTTTATTGCCTACTGTGTGTGCGGCCATTGGGGTGCCATCAGCTGATGACACAATCAGTACATGATTATCTTGTGCTGCGTGAATCGCATCAATAGAGATTGCGGTATTGCCATCGGTCCCATTTTTGAATCCGATTGGGCAATCTAATCCAGAGGCGAGTTGGCGGTGTGGTTGTGATTCTGTTGTCCTTGCTCCAATTGCTCCCCAGCAGATCAAATCAGCGATGTAAGGTGCGATATTGGTGTCAAGAAACTCTGTAGCCGTTGGGATTCCAAGTTCAAGTATCGATTTCAGCAGCTTTCTACTGCGATACAGGCCTTGAACTAAATCAAATTGGCCGTTTAAGTTAGGATCAACGATGTATCCTTTCCATCCTCTGCGGGTTCGTGGCTTTTCAAAATAAGTTCTCATCACGATTTTTAAGCTATCACGATATTTTTCTTGAATTTTGGCGAGCTGCATCGCGTATTCTAGGGCTGCTTTAGGATCATGGATCGAGCATGGGCCAATAATGACTAAGAGACGAGAATCCTCCCCACAGATAATACGCTTAATTTCCTCTCTTTGTTTTTTAACAAAGCGATACAGTCGTTCATCCACGGAAGTATTGGTTAACGATACGCCAATATCGGGCAAAGGGGAGAAGGTTGAAGCATTGATGACGTCGGTTATAGAGTGCATGGGCGTTTCCAAATCGAGCTAATCTGTGGTTTTCTATTGTCCCACATTTGTTAATGATAACTATTATCATTGCGTTTGGGGTATAGTGTGAGACTAACGGTAATTTGTCAATATTCAGAAGAGGTAGGAAAATGGGGAAATGCGTCCTAGTATATATAACACATTGTTTTTATTGCATTATAAATATTAATACTAACCATTGTCATTTGCTGGCTGGATAGAAATACTCATGTTTATTCCAAACTTGCCTAGTTTTTTAGAAATCCATTTCTTAACCGTGGATTATTCGTATCACTTCATCAATACCATGTTAATGGAGTATACCGAGTTACCTCACACCTTAAATCAAGCGGTATTGAAGCGAAAATGTGAGTTCTTGGCCGGTAGAGTATGTGCACAACGTGGGCTGAATCAATTGATGGGTTCTCGCGTAGTGAGTATTAAAATCGGAGAACATCGGCAACCGATGTGGCCGACTGGGATAGTTGGGTCTATTTCCCATTGTTTGGGCTATGCCGTTTCAGCCGTCGGATTTCAAAGCGACGAATGTATCTCAGTTGGAATAGATATTGAGAAAGTCATCACTACGCAATTTGCTAAAGAAATTACCAATCAGGTGTTGTCAGAGGGTGAGATGGTTTTCGCAGAACAGTTTGACGAATTTCAATCGTTCTTAACCCTTGTTTTTTCCGCGAAAGAGTCGATTTATAAAGCGATTTTTCCTTTTGTAAAACAAGTTTTAGATTTTGACTGTGTACAGTTGATTACTGTGGATCAAAAACAAAAGACATTACAATTTCAGTTTTCTCCTTTTTTACTTGAGGTTCTCAATTCGAGAGTGACGGTCAACTACCATTTTTGTCAGGCAGATACAGTAGCGACTTGGTGTTTGCTCTCAACAAATCATCTTCATTTCAGAACGATGAAAGACGCGGTTAACTTGATTGATTGAAGCCGTCGTTGTTTGGGCCTCGTCGTTTATCTCAATCGCATCGTGTGTTCATATTCAGGCGATTGTTCCTTGATCAGTAACGATGGGTTCTATTTTGGCTGTCTAGTCAATACGATACAGAAGGCGAATAATCTGACGGAGAAGTATTGACTAACCCAGTATGGAGACCGTTGAAATGCCTTATAAAATAACGTCACTCGACCCTTTTGGGGTTATGGTTGAAGCGCAACACTCTTCTACCCATGTTGTTGAGCTTGATATATCGAGCTTACGTCATCTGTTTGAGCGTCATCAGCTCGTGCTCTTACGGGGCTTTACGGTTTTTGAACAGGCTGAAGATTTTGCTGATTATTGTGAGCAATGGGGAGAAGTGAGCATATGGCCGTTTGGCCGAGTACTTGAGCTGATTCAAAAAGAGCAGCCCGAAGATCATATTTTCGACAGCAGTTACATGCCGATGCATTGGGATGGTATGTATCGTCCGCAAGTACCGGAATATCAGATTTTCCAATGTGTCGAGGCTCCCTTACCCGGTAATGGTGGACGGACAACGTTTTGTCATACCATGCTTGCCTTAGACAATGCTTCGGAGCAGGAGCGCTCATTATGGCGGAAAGTGACGGGACACTATCAACGTAAAATGGAGTTTTATCACAGTAAAACGGTTTCTCCCATCGTGATGCCTCATCCATATAAAGGCTATGACGTCATTCGTTATAACGAACCCCATGTGGTCGACAATGGTGATTTACTTAATCCACCAGATGTTACGTTATCGGGCATTTCAGGTAGCGAAGCAATGGCGTGCCATCAAAGTTTACGCCGCGCTTTGTATGACCCACGCAACTTCTATGCACATGAGTGGCAGTCAGGGGACATTGTTATTACTGATAACTTCTCTTTATTACATGGCCGCGAGGCTTTCACATCACATACCCCACGGCATATTCGTCGTGTGCAGGTTTTAAGCAATCCGCCTTACCATAACCCTAGTTTGGAGTCGTACGAATGTCCGCAAGAGTAGTTGATATTGTTATTATTGGTGCAGGTCCGGTTGGTTTAATGAGCGCTTACTTAGCGCAGCGATGTGGATTGAGTACGGTTATCATTGATAAATCGTCAGAGCCATTACAGGTTGGTCGTGCTGATGCGCTTAATGCGAGAACGTTACAATTATTAGAAATTGTCGATCTTTTTGAGCCGCTGTATCCACTGGGTAAGCCTTGCAATACCAGTTCCGTATGGGCAGATGGACAATTTATTTCCCGCCAATCTTCATGGTGGGAAGCGTTGGAAGGCTGCTTGCATCCGCATTTTTTGATGCTTGGTCAGTCTTATCTTGAGCAGCTACTGGACGATAAACTCACGTCATTGAATGCCCCAGTATGGCGTCAAACATCGGTGAAGGATATTGTTATTCATCCAGAGAATTGCCTGACCGAGTTAACCAATGGCGAGATCATTGAGTCGCGTTTTGTGATTGGTGCCGATGGCGCTCAGTCGTTTGTTCGCCAGCGGTTCACTATTCCCTTCCAGATAGTGCGTCCGGAAATTATTTGGGCTGTGATTGACGGCGTTATTGACAGTGACTTCCCCAAAGTTCCGGAAATCATCGTCTTTCAAGCAGAGACTTCGGATGTCGCGTGGATTCCTCGTGAAGGTGACATCGACCGTTTTTATGTCCGAATGGATACGCATGACTTTACCGTAGAGCAAGTGATTGAAAAAATTAATCGTGCCATGGCACCACATCAATTAAGGTTTAAAAAGAGAGTGTGGTTCTCTCAATTTGCGGTTAAAGAGTCCGTTGCTGAGCGTTATGACATAGAAAATCGCCTCTTTTTAGCCGGAGATGCTTGTCATGTTCATTCTGTCAATGGCGGGCAAGGTTTGAATACCGGATTAGCCGATGCGTTTAATTTGATCTGGAAACTGAACATGGCCCTAAAAGGTCATACGAATGAGTCACTGCTAACCAGCTATCAAGAGGAGCGTCAACCCGTTGCCCAGAGTGTAATTGCCAGCTCGGGTGAGTTAGTGCGCTCGACCAAGTTTTCTGCAACGAATACTCATGCGCAAGATTACGTGAAAATAGTCGAGAAGCGTTCGGGCAATATTACCGGAATGGGCATTCGTTATGGTGAACAAGGATTAGTCGGTACGCGGATATTTGATTTTGTATTCAATACGCCAACGCAAAAAACTCGGCTTTATTCATTGCTGGATTATCGTCAATGGACATTATTGATCGCAAGTGATACCGATTATGAGTTGAATCTGCCAGAGTTTATTAAGGTGATTCGAATTGGCTCGCGGGCAGAGTATGCTCCTTATTGGACAAGTCAAAATCCATACACTGACCAAGCGTTATTAATACGTCCAGATAGCTACATTCATTCAATCAATGGTTTACTTGATTTGAATGCGTGGTTAGCAACCAGTATCGAGGCAATATCGAATGGTTTATCAGTGCAACCTGAGCTTTAAGCGGTGAGGACGATGATCGTCCTCACCAACAGACAGTTGATGGTGGCGCAAATGATTTGCTTATTTCTTTGCTACTCATCGACTATCTAAAACGCCAGTGATGTTACCGACGACTCATTTTATGAGGCAAAATAGTCGGGTTGTTTATTCTCCATCATACTTTGAGTGATGCTATCAAATAATCAATAAAGCACCGTACACGAGGCGGAATATTTTTTCGACTTGGGTAGAGAATATTCATCGTTGTGCTGACTTGGTAAAAATCGGGAAATAACCGAATGAGTGATGGACCGGGGATTTTATCAATTAAAAAATGAGCGATAGGGCCAATCCCTAATCCATTTTGAATCATGGCCATAACACCTAACGGCGCATTACTGGTGTGTTTAGGTTGTAATTTTATTTGCTGCTCCTGCCCATTATGGTTAGTTAATGTAAGAATATTATTCGGTAAATTTAGCCGAGAGAGGTAAACCCAGTCGTGATCTTGTAAATCGTCTAGGCAAGTGATCGGCTTGGCGTTATTGAGATAATCTTGACTGGCGTAAATACCTAATTCAAAAGGAGCAATCACTCGGCCTACCATCGACGATGACGTCAACTCACCAATTCTAATCACTAAATCGAGGTTAGATTCGACCATATCTTGCAGACCATCATCTAAGCAAAGATCAAAATTGACATGTGGATACTGTTGATAAAAGTCATTTAATAATGGATTGATCAGAAAGGTTCCAACGTCAATCGTCGTTCCAATACGAATTGTTCCTGATATCTCTGACGCTAAATGATTCACTGCTCCCAGTGCTTGATCAGCGATATTCAGTAAGCCACGGCTGTATTGATAAAAAGTGCTTCCCTCGGTGGTCAAACTAATTTTTCTGGTTGTTCGGTGAAGTAGCCGCACATTAAGTTTTTTTCTAATAGCGTGACTTGTTCACTGACTTTGGATTTCCCCATGCCGAGTGACTCTCCTGCTAATGTGAAGGAACCACATTCGACCACTTTATTAAATATGGCAATACGTTTTAATTCATTAAGCATTACTGTTCCCTTATTGGTAACTTTGGGTTCTATTTTTGTCATCTAGTCAAACTGCGTTGTCATCTAAATAATGACACAGTCGATTAGAGAGAATTTGAATGCTTTGGTTTCGATTTAATAATAATTAAATTCTTAAACCCCATTTTCATGGGAGCGGTTCCATTTTATGGGTTGACAATAACCTAAATTGTCATCGTTTATTCAGTATTATGAAAATAATTAAGGGCTGGTTATGCTTGATGTTTACCGAGAAACAGAGATAGATAAAATTACGTTTATTTTACTTGACCAAATTATTGCGCAATGTGATGCATCGTATCAAGGGATTGCCACACTAAAACAGCAACTGCGTGATTCGATAAGAGAACAGAAAAAAATCAAATTACTATTACCTGCATTCCCATGTAAAACCAATAATTTAGATAAAGTGATCAGCCATGAGCCAGATATAGGTGAATATCTAGTGTTAAGACGCTTTTTACAGTGTCTTCGTGATATTGAAGCGGTTTATTCTCCAGGGGTCGTCTTATATATTTTTTCAGACTACCATACATTCTCAGATTATATTGCCGTTGATTTGTCTCATCATTATGCGTATTCTGATGGACTAAAAGAAATGCTTGTCAATATGCATGCTGAAGATTTAATAAAAATAATTAATTTTGAAGATTTTAAAGAGTTTGATCATCTTTGTGATACCGAGTATTTTTCTGGATTACGTAATATGTTTTCAGAGCCAGGCTATGCGGAAAATTTCACTGAGTTAAAACTTAGGAATAATAAAATGAATCAAACCTATCTAGGTTTGAAAAAATTCATGAATCAAGATCAAAAATATGTATTGTCAACGCTTTCTTACAAAGAGCGTCGTCGTCGTTTAGCTGAAATTGCTAAAGGAATGATGATACAAGGGAAAGCTCTAGATAACTTTCTAAAACAAAAGTTTTCCGATTCGATTCGTTTGAGTATTCATGAACATCCAATGAATGGAAAAAAGTATTCATTATATTTATTTACAGAGCGACAATTTAAAACACCTTGGCATAGCACAGTACTTTTTGATGCAAGCCAAGGTAAAGTGATGATTGACACTAAAGAAAACTATCTCAAGCGTACAGGCATTATTTTACCTATTTTCTATAAGGATAAAACATGGTGTTATTTACAATTAACTTGCGTTGATCAATCAATGAGTCACGTTGTCAGCCAAATTCGAGCAGAGTTACATCATGAAAAAGCAGGTTTACGTTTAATCAGTCCTACACCTTCTTTATCGGCGTCTGTCTTGAACATTAATGAATTGAGCCAACTAGTTAAAGAGTTTGGTTCGGTGTTATTGCATGGTTTTGCGCCTTTTCATCATCCAGATGATTTTTCGACTTGGTATCTGCAACATCGTTCTGCTGTCATTTTGGATAATGATCGCGTTGTTGAAAAATTGTCCGGTGATGCGCTACAGCAATCTATTGGTTGGCAATTCGCTACTTTATCTGATGCGATGGCTAATCGAACTTATCGATACGATTACGAAGATATTACTCCTCATGAATATGCTCTGTATTGCGCTTATTCAGAAACGCCTATCCATGTGACTACGATAGATGCTGGATTAGCGCCGTTAACCTTACGTGGTCAAGAACGTGAGCAACTAAGAAAGAGCATGTTATATCCAATAAAGCATCACCAAGACTACGCTGAGCAGGAATTACCGCCATTGATTCGTTATTGCCAAGTATCTCGGCAAGATATTTTGCGCTGGCAGGGTCACTCACGTGGTCAACATTCAACAATACGCTTACCGCAAGTGGATGGGCGTTCAAGTGGAGAGCCGATTGAACAGCGTCTTGACCATTTATGCACAGAGCCGTCTCTTTGCTTTGAAAATACTTTGGTGGCAGGGGATATTCTTTTCGTAAATAACTTAACGACACTGCAAGCGAGCCATTCGTTATCACCGAGTAATCAATGTTGGCGTATTCAATTGCAGCCACCATCGATCAACTCACCATGGCAGCCACACAACCGTATGATGCCAAAGGCCGTCAGTGAAGTAGTGTGAAGATAAATTGATGTATGGATAAAAGGCACAGCAGCTTATCACACTGGGTGCCTTTTCTGATTTGTTTTACCCGTGATATAGAGGAAGAGGCAGGTATTTATCTCTTCGGTGTAGATGATACCTATGGTCTCGAACCGGTGAACGGTATTTAACTAACAGCCTGACCAAGAGCAATAAAAAATGGCACGTTAAATAGGACATTAAAAGGAAAAGTAATGCCTAATGCCGCGGTGATCGACATCCCTGCATTGGCTTCGGGCAGACTTTCTTTCATCGCGGCCGGGACAGCAATATACGATGCGCTGGCTCCAAGTACCGCCATCAGCGTGATGCCGCCAGCGCTAAACCCAAGTAGCATGCCGAGCCCTGTACCGGCTAACCCGCCAATCATCGGCATTAAAATAGCAAAGCTGATTAAAAATAGGCTGTTATCTCTAAGCGTTGCTAATTGCTGACCGGCAATTAAGCCCATTTTCAGAAGAAATAACGCTAAAATAGCCGAGAAAAGGTCAATAAACAGTGGCGAAAGCTTGTATACGGTATCGCCACCTACATAACCAATCACTAAACTGCCGATCATCAATAGCAGGCTTGGATTGGCGAGGAGTTCTTTTTTAAGAAAGTGACGATTAATCAGCGATACACTGCCTTTGGCGAGAATTAAACCAACGATGATCGCTGGCATCTCCAATAACACGACAAACAGAGGGAAGTAAGCTTCATACGGGATCTGCTTGGCTTCAAGTAGAGCAACCGCGACGGCATAAGTAGCGACACTGACCGAGCCATAGTGAGCAGCAATGGCACCGGCATTAATCTTATCTAATTGACCAAAATATCTCAGCAGTGGGTAAGCAATCAGAGGTAGCAACAAACCGAATGCCACCACAATCAAAGCCATCACGACTAAGCTGGCCGCGATATGTGCTTGTAAAGCAATACCGCCTTTAAGGCCTATCGCAATCATCAGTATCAGACTGAGGGTTTTATACAGGTTATCTGGGAAAGGAATTTTTGCGCCCAGTAGCTGGCAGACAATACCCAGGATAAAAAAAGCAATCACCGCATCAAGCACCATGTTTAGTGCTCTCCTTGCTTGTTAAGCTGATGGTGTGCATTTTTGTTTTGCCAGAACGATTAAACGCGGTTTTAACCCCTTGGAATGCCGTATAACTTGCTAGTAAAGTAGCACAAACAAGAAAACTAAACGTGTTATGCCCGATGGACAAACCTAAATAGTAGAAGGTTACTAGCATCATCACTGTGGTCATTGGCAGTGCCATTGTACGAAATCTCATCACACTCTCCTGCAAATTTTTCAGCATGTTATGCTGTTTTAATAATAGATAAAAATAGATAATTACTAACTTTTATATAGATAATGCTCTATATTATCTCGGTAAACTTGGTTGGAGGTGAGCAGTGGCATCGAGATTACACGCCCATATTGGCACGTTTCGCCAGCTAGAGATCTTATTAGCGGTTTATCATGGCGGAAGTATTACGGCTGCGGCAGACAGCTTGTTTTTAACTCAACCTACGGTTTCTATGCAGTTAAAAAAGCTTGCTGAGGCGATAGGCTTACCGCTTTATCAACAAGTTGGTAGAACACTTCGTTTTACCGATGCTGGATTAGCCACGGTAGAAACGGCGAAAAAAGTTCTCCAAAACTGTGAAGAATTGGACATGCGTCTGTCGCGTTTAAAAGGCCTTGAGTCGGGAACGCTCAAATTAGCGGTGGTCACCACGGCAAAGTATTTTATTCCTCATTTACTTGGCCCTTTTTGTCAGCGCTACCCCGGCATCGATATTCAATTGACGATCGCCAACCGGCAGCAAGTGATGGAGCGCTGTGAGAATGGTGCCGATGATTTTTATGTGTTTAGTCATTTACCCGAAGGCTTAGAGCTGGACGTGATTGAATTTATGGCCAATGATTTGGTGGCGATTGCCGCGGCGAGCCACCCTTTCACACAGCAAGAGAGCGTGTCATTAGCCGAGTTTTGTCAGGAAGATTTTTTGATCCGTGAAGTGGGCTCGGGAACCCGCTATGCAACGGAAGCTTTCTTTAAGAAACAAGCCTATCAGCCTAATATTAAAATGACGATTGCCAGTAATGAGGCGATTATTCATTCCGTATTAGCTCGCTTGGGGGTCTCTATTTTATCTGCTCATACCTTGGCGTTTGGTAATATATACGGTGTTCAAGTGATTAATGTTGAGTCGTTACCGATCAAAACCAGATGGTCATTCTCGTGGACTCGGCAGCGCGCCTTATCGCCGATTGCCGAGGTTTTTCTCAATTATGTGCAAACAGAAGGGCGTGAAATCATTCAGAAAACGGTGCAATTGTCATAGCGAGTCAGTTGCTTATGCAAAGAGTAAAGCCTGTATTGGCAATCACGATGATTAATAAGGAATATAAATATGAAAAAGTGGTTATTACTGATCACGATTGCGATATTGGGCGTAGCATTTTTTGCACTCGATCTCAATCAGTTGCTGACCTTAGACGGCGTTCAGCGTCATTTAGCGCAGTTTGAACAATGGCGTAGTGATGCGCCTTTGCTGGTGGGGATGCTATTTTTAGCGATCTATGTGCTAGTGACTGCGTTGTCGTTACCGGGAGCAGCGGTGATGACGCTTGCCGCGGGGGCGTTATTTGGCTTATGGTGGGGAACACTGATCGTTTCTTTTGCCAGCACCATCGGTGCTACCTGCGCTTTTTTAGTTGCGCGCTATTTACTGAAAGAAACCGTACAACGGCGTTTTGGTGAGCGCTTACAAGCACTGAATAATGGCGTAGAAAAAGACGGAGCCTTTTATTTATTTACTCTACGGCTGGTGCCTATTTTTCCCTTTTTTCTGATCAATATTTTAATGGGCTTAACCACGCTTCGCGCCGTAACCTTTTACTGGGTCAGTCAAGTGGGCATGTTGGCCGGAACCCTTGTCTACGTTAACGCGGGGACTCAACTAGCGCAACTAGATAGCCTTGGGGGGATTTTATCGCCAGCGATTTTATTCTCGTTCGCGTTATTAGGGATATTCCCTTTGGTCGCGAAAAAAGTGGTCGAGAAAATCAATCAACGCCGGCGAGTCAGTGAATAGTGTTTATCGTTACCCTGAAAGCGCATCGGATATTAATTTAACGACGGCTTTGGCGACTGCGTGCCGCTCTTTCTTTATGAGCGGAAGCCGCTTTAGCTTGTGATTTCAAAATCGAGTCTACGGTTAATTCCATCGGCTCTTTGGGCTGTAGGCCATGAGGGAAGGTACGTGCCCGTGGCGATATATTGAACTCTTCACTGGAAGCGCGGGGCATACGTTTAAAACGATACAGATAAAAGTTTTCTAATTTTTCTCGTGCCCAATCGGTTTTATTTAAATATTTGACACTACTTGCTACCGAAGGGTTGGTATGAAAACAGTTAAAGCGCATCGCCGTATCTAAAATATCCCAGCCGTAAAAATCCACCAGCTCTTGCAGCAAGGTTTCTAACTTAAGGCCGTGTAATGGGTTGTTTTTTTGTAGTTCAATTCTTTCTTGATCAGTCATGATAATCGGCTCCTAAGGGTAAACGGTAGATAGGGTAGGTATAGCAGGATTTGGCAGATATTGGTGATGTACTTGTTCATCCTTGCAGAGGGTGCGCATTCTAGCAGAGTTGATCGTACTTCCCTATGATTATCTGATTATCTCTGCTCCGTTAACACTATCCCCTTGCTACTTGAAGTTGCAGCGATGTCAGTTCAGCTCGTTTTAATATTGATGCTGATCGAGAGTCGCTTATCTGCAACTCCAAGTCGTTTGGATATCACATCATTTAGGAAGCGGATGAATGAGTGGTAAAATAGTGCAAACGTTCAACCAATAAATCGACAAATCCCTGCCGATCAACATCAAATAACACGGTCGCATTGGCGGGCTGATTCGTTAGTTGATAACGATCAACCACGGTCATGCCTCGCGTATACTCACCTTGAGTTTCAATACCGACCCAGCATGTTTGAGCTTTAAACAGTTCAGGGGCCAATAACCAAGCGATGGTGCATGGGTCATGCAACGGTGCGCCGGCTAGCCCCCATTTTGGGTCACGATGGTAAATCATAAAAAAGTCGAGCAGTTCGGCCACGACACCAGCAATCGGATTATCAATTTTCCGAATACGTTCGATATCCTCATCCATGATTTGTGCCCGATGGGTGACATCGAGTCCGCACATGGTGATCGGAATACCGGATTGAAAAACCAGCTTAGCGGCTTCCGGGTCGACATAAATATTAAATTCCGCTGCCGGAGACCAGTTTCCGGTTTCAGCGCCGCCGCCCATTAGGACAATTTCTTGAATTTTCGGTATTAACTCACGATGTGTGGCCAGCAGTAGGGCAATATTCGTCAGTGGACCCGTTGGCACTAGAGTAACGTGTTGTTCACTTTGTCTAAGGATGTTAGCCATTAGCTCAACGGCGTGCTCCGTTTGAGGAGCAAAACTGGGGTCAGGTAAGGTTGGGCCATCCAGCCCCGTCTCACCATGAACATTATCAGCAATGATCAACTCGCGCATTAAGGGTTTTAGTGCTCCACCAGCCACTGGAATATCACTTCTACCCAGTAAGGTAAGAATACGTAAAGCATTATTTAAGGTTTTCTCAGGGGTTTGGTTACCGGCACTGGTGGTCACTGCTTTGATTGCTAACGATGGGGAAGCGCAAGCTAGAATTAACGCAATGGCATCATCATGGCCGGGGTCGCAATCTAAAATAATCGGACGTGTCATAAAGAGGGGTACTCCGTGTGTTTTTAGACTTCAGTGTATCGATTTTGCCAACCACAAAGTGTGATTGTATCGCTGAAACGAAGAAACCTAATGCAAACGAAAACCCTAAAGTGTGATGGTATATAAAATTAAGTTATTGAGGATTGCTATTTAAGAAGCGTTGCAGCTCTTGTTCATCAACAATAGTTAGTCCAGTCGCGGTTTTTTCCACTAACCCTTGAGCGATCAATTCGTTGACCGCTCGGCGATAGACTCTGCCTGAGGTACCAAATCGCTCGGCTTCTTGACTCGCTTTGCTAAAGCTCCCCAGCGCCATCGTTGAGCGTTGGCGTAAAAGTAAGTCATAAGCAATGTTATAAGTCAAAGGATGGAGTAGGCGGTTAGTGTAGATCTCCATTGAATCACGGTAATCTTCTGCCAACGCAGCGGCAAAATACACCATCATTTCGGGATGTTGTTCAAGGGCTTTCGCTAGCGAAGTGAGACAAATAATATCGACTTGTAGATGCTCATCGGCGGTGACCGTCCACTGACAGGGCGTTGCGGTAAAAAACTCCATCTCACCAAAAATATGATAGTCGCAGTTAGCCTCTCCTAATTGAAATCGTCGCCCGTTAGCGGCGAGAATGCTCATTGAAACGCGCCCGCCGGGAACCACGTAAATATGCTCTAGTGGTTCACCTTGCTTAAGAATATCGCTCCCAGCATCGATATAAGCGGTACTCATTTGGCACTGATAGATGAATGTCTTAAAGGCTTGCTTTTGTTCTACCAAGTAGGCGTGGAAGCGACCGGATGAATAGGGGGTTATTTTCATAATATATCGACGAGAAATCAGGATGTTCAACGTTAGCTTGATTAGCCACAGGTCGCAAGTTTTGCTTTCTCTGATGTGAAAATCAATGAGCGCTAAGAGATGAGATAAGCAGCGGTATGGTAGTCACCGCTGCTTAATGCGCTTGCAGGAAAAATTAAACGCAGTGACTCAAGGCATCTAACGCTGCCGTTGCGGCAAGTGTTTCACCCGCCATCATCGCTTGATCAGCGTTAACGTATTGCGTGACGCCTTGCTGTACATCTTGCTGGTACAAAACGACATTATTGAGTACAGACGCAACTTGTAAGCCACGTAATCGCCCTACGGTGAGCAACGCTGATGTTTCCATATCTGCCCCTAAGACTCCTTTCTTATTCCAATAATGACACAGGTTTTGTTCTTCATCGGTATAAAAACTATCGTGTGAGCGAACCAATCCAAAATGGACCGCTGTGGGCTGCTGTGTTAAAAATTCGTGTAAGCGACTCAGAAGCGAAAAGCTGGAAAATGCAGGGTAGGTGTTTGCAATATAGGCTTTTGACCCGCCCTCATCCCGTACCGCGGCTTCCGCGACAATCAGATCACCCAGTTGAATGTTAGCCTGCATTGCACCAGCAGAACCAACGCGCACAATATGGCTGACACCGCACTGCTTTAACTCTTCTATCGCAATGATCAAAGAAGGCGCTCCAATACCAGTGCTACATACGGTGATCTCTCGCCCATTATAACGACCATTGAATAAGCGGTATTCACGATTTTCAGCAATCAGCTCAGGATTATCGAGTAGTGCTGCGATTCGATTGGCTCGATTCGGTTCCCCACAGACAATCACGCGATTGGCGACTTGGCCATGGGCAACATTGATGTGGGGCTGAATCATACCGAGGCCTCTTGAACTTGGTTTGCTGACGTTACGGTTTGGCTGTTACGTTGTGCAGTACGAACCCATTGCCGAGTTCCATTTGCGGCAATAAACATCAAAATAGCGTATTGCACAGACATCGCATAAACACCTTGAGTCGCATAAATACCGACGCTGATGATATTAATCACAATCCATAGCATCCAGTTTTCGACATATTTACGTGTCATTAAAATTTGCGCGACGATGGATAACACTGTCATGGTTGAATCCCAAAATGGAAAAGCATCGGGTTCTAACACAGGTTGTGCAAGTTCAGCTCCTAATCCATTCATGATTTCGACACTAATGTTTGCGAGAGCAAAAAAGAAAGGATCAATATAAACCGTCAGTAAACCAATACTGACGATACTAATACCCGCTGTGATCAGTAGTTTTTGTTTACTTAACCAACGAACTTGTAAAATATCACCTTCCGCGTTGGGTTTTGTCCATGCGTACCAACCGTAGACATTTGCGCAAAAAAAGAACAGTTGAAGCAATAACAAACCGTAGAGTTGAATTTGGAAAAAGATCACGGCAAATAGGGTGACGTTGAGCAAACCAAAAAGATAGTTGATGGTTTTTTCTTGGCTGGCAAACCAAATGCATAGCAAGCCAAATACGGTACCAAAAGCTTCGATCCAGCTCATGGCATAGCCAGAGCCAATCGGGATATTAACCAGTGTGTTATTAATATCGAGTAGAGCAAAAAGATCCATAGTCATTACCGTGGTGATTGATTGTATGCGCCTATCTTAAATGGTTCTTTGTGTTAATCGGGAGGACATATGTCCCCCTACGATTGAGAGCGATCATACATTTAATCAATAATCTGTTTTTTATAAAGGCTGAAAACCGCTTATTTACTCTTCATATTTAAAGCGTGTAGTTATTTGATAGTCCGAGATAGTCAAATGCGACCGACTGCAAGGGTTACCTTGGTTATCAGAACCGACCGATAACTGTTTGTCTTGGTGATCGAAAACTATTTCAACATACTGGCAATCATCTTGGCCATCACGAAGATAAGGATTGTTAACGGTTGGTTTGACACTAAAAGAATGAGGATCTGGTGCGTCTAGCGTGAGTGGTGAGTTAACGCTCGGTCGAGCATCAGAGGCCAGATAATCGTAGCTTTCTTGAGAATCAAGATAAGGATTATGAGTGGGTGGCAATTTGAAAATGAAACTGTCTTTTGCTGGCGCATCAAGGTCTAAGGTCTGTGCCGCTTTATCGCTAGTGCTTTGGTTAAATATATCCAATTCTTTTTCAGACGCAGTCACGGATAGCGAGATCAGTAACAGTGTCCCAGCCAACGTTGAGAATTTATGTGGTTGCATATGAGTACCTTGTCCATCTTTTATTATCAATATCTGGGAGCGGTACCATATACATTTTTTTACAAAAGTAAATAAATTTGGGGGTTGTAAAGGTAGCGTTTTACTGAGTTGGGTTTTTTACTGCGCAGCTTTGATTGTGATACTTATCACGTATTTTTGATTTCCACTGTATTGGCTAAACGATAGTTTTTAAATCTAACGTGTTAATAAATATAAGCATATTGAATTTTTTGGTTATTTTCAGCACAATCTCAACTTAATTTCTGGTTAATGCAAATGATAGTAATTGTTATTCGTATAAAGTAGTATTGCGCACATTGTAAATCTGTTATTGATGAATAAGGTAATCACTCAGATGTTGACTAAAACGCTACTTTCTACCTCAATATTGCTTGCTCTTTCTCCTGCGGCGTTTGCCGAAAAAACAACTCAGTTTGATGAAGTGGTCGTATCTGCGACACGGACGGCGCAAAGTCTTGATAATACCGCAGCCTCGGTAGCTGTGATCTCAAGTAAAGAATTAGAAGCGACTATGGTTAGAGACGTTGCGGACATTTTTGAATACACGCCGGGAGTAACGACCAGTGGTTCTTCACGTCAAGGAATGCAAACCATTAATATTCGGGGTATAGAGGGTAACCGCATTAAAATTTTGGTTGATGGTGTTACACAAAGCCAAGCTTTTGATGACGGAGGGCCTTACTCTTTTATTAGTTCAAGCGCTATTAGCATTGAACCAGACATGCTGAAAAGTGTTGAAATTGTTAAAGGGGCGGCATCAAGCTTACATGGAAGTGATGCTATTGGCGGCGTTGTAGCTTTTGAGACCAAAGATCCACGAGATTTTTTAAAAGGGGATGCGACGACAGGTGGACAAATTAAATTATCTTATGCTTCGGAAGATAAATCATTCAGTGAACACGTTGCTATTGCTCATCGTAGCGGTGATTTAGAAACCTTAGTGGCGTTTACTCGTCGTGATGGTCAAGAGCCAAAAAACTTTGGTGATCACAAAGAAAATTATTCAATTTCTGGACAAGACAGCGCGAATAATGACTTATTATTGAAGCTACAATATCAACTTTCTGAAGCGCATCGAATCGAGTTTACAGGAGAAATGCTGCGTAATCAGGTTGACTCTGATATTGTTCACTCAAGTTATAAAAATTATACCGGACGAGATATTACCAAGCAGTACCGTTTTGGATTAAAACATATTTGGTTTTCTGATTTACCGCTTGCCGATACGATAACCAGTCGAGTCTCATGGCAAAGTAAGGAAGAAAACGGTTTAACTAAGCGTTTTCAGCCAGCCTCTGCCGGAAGACCTCCTTATCAACCCGCTAACAATGATAATCATCAAACGAAAGATTATTTTTATAGCGATGACAAAATTGAATTAGAAGCTCAGTTCGATAAGCTCATTACTTTAAATAATAGTGAGCATAATATTATGTATGGTATCAATTTGCTAAGCAGTGATATTTCAAATATTAACAATGAATATAATTCTGATCCAGCGACACCAAATCAGGTGATTGTGTATACACCCGATGCTGAAGAACAGAAAATTGGTTTATTTATTCAAAACGAAATTGCTTTGCTTAATGGTAATTTGATTGTAACACCTGGTTTACGTTACGATTCATTCAGAACTGAACCTGGTGATAATGCTGGAAAAGGGCTATCCAAATTTAATGATTCTGCTGTAACCGGGCGGTTGGGTACTCTTTATCGTTTAGACCCAAACAGTGCAATTTTCGCGCAAGTGAGTCAGGGGTTGCGCTCACCTAACTTTACCGAGCTTTACTATAGCTTTAGTAACCTTGCTCATGGTTACGTTATTGAGCCTAATCCAAATCTTAAGTCTGAAAAAAGCCTTTCTTATGAGCTAGGCTATCGTCACAATAACGATTTTTCTGCAACAGATATCTCACTATTTTATAGCAGCTATGATGATTTTATAGAGCGGGTAGTGACTAAGGTCGAATCGAAAATAAACTATCACTCTTATATCAATTTACGTGAAGCGACTATTAAGGGCGTCGAATTATCTAATCAGTTAAAGTTAGATGAATTATTGAATGCTCCACGAGGGTTGACAACTCGATTAGCAGCGAATTATACCGAAGGTAAAGATGGTGATGGACGACCTCTTAATAGTATCAATCCATGGAATGTTGTGGCAGCTTTGAATTTTGATGATCCAGATTCGACATGGGGAACGAGTTTAAAACTCAACTATACTGCGGGAAAATCAAACCGTAATATTAATAATGATAAAGCAACTGGTGGTACAGAGAATCAAGTTGAGTTATCTAGTTCAACTATTTTTGATATTACAGCTTATTATAAACCAATCAAAGACCTGACTTTGACTGCTGGTATATTTAATATTGCAGATAAAGAGTATTACCGCTGGAATGACATTAGAGGTAAGAATATTTTAGATAATGATTATTCTCAATCGAAGCGTAATTTTGCAATTACGGCAAAATATGAGTTTTAATTATTAAAGTAAAAGGTGATTTTGCTCTGCCATAGTTTTAGATTGTCTTCTGACATCTGAAGCTATGGCATTACATTAACTGATTATGCCCAAAACATTCATCCGACCTATCTCAAACTAAACTCTTATTCATTGAAATATAAAGCTTTACTGCAATTTTTACCTCTTCGGCTCAAGTTGTCATCTTTTGTAAATGATAATGCAATTGATAATTGATATTGTTTAGTTGTTGGGTAATAATCTCCCCATTAAGGCGCTTAGTTTTGATTTGGAGCACGACGTGAATTTCCCCAGATATTGTGTTGCGGCGACACTTTCACTTGCCATTCATGGAACCCTGCTGTTGATGGATGATGAAGCCAAAGTTTTTGCTATGCCAGCTGGGAATCAATCGACCTCGGTATCGCTCAACTTTGTTGCTCAACCTCAAACTGTACGTCATGAGCAGCTGGTGTCATCGCCAACTGAACCTAAACAGCAGAGCAAGCCGAATACGCCGAAGCCAGAGCAGAGAAAGCCTCAAGAAGCGAAAAAGGTAGTGAAGTCGGATAAACCTGCTCCTGCGACTCAACCATTGGAGAAAAAAACAGCGCCCTCATCATCATCGTCGGTAGTCAAGGAAGAACCGACCAATCAGTGGCAAGAGAATAAGGAGCCGGCTCCAGAGCCCAGTCGTAGTGGGATAACCAATCAACCTACGCTTGTGGAAACGCCCTCATTTCTTTCGCGCCCCACACCGCCTCACTACCCAAGGCTGGCTCAAAAGCGTGGTATTGAGGGGGTGGCTTTATATGAAGTGTGGCTGGATGAGCATGGCCGACAAATTAAGCAAATTTTACTCTCTTCATCGGGAGCTCAATTGCTCGATCAATCGGCGCTGAGTGCGATTAAACAATGGAAATTTTCACCTTACACGGTGAATGGGCAAACCATGGCTCACCGTGTGCAAATCCCTGTACGTTTTAAATTGGAAGGATAATGGAACTACTGACTCAACTTGAGCAAGAGCTTGGCCTGATGGCTTGGCCATTATTTTTGTGCTCTCTTTTCGCGACGATGATTATCGTTGAACGTCTAATCCAAGTGTTATTTACCCTTGGGGCCAGTCGAGGTTCGATTGGTGCGGCGCTTAATCAAATTTCCCCGATGCACAGCGATCAAATTGAAGCGTTAGCAGAGGAGTTATCGACTAGACGGTCACTACTTTACAAAGGGGTCGCGATGCTGTTGGCTCATCACGATTTTTCTAAAGGGCTACGTGAAGATACGGCGGGGATCTGGCTTCAAGATAAGCGCCATCAGCTTCATTCCGGATTACGATTATTATCCCTGATTGGTGCGATCAGTCCATTACTGGGTTTATTAGGTACGGTACTCGGATTAATTGAAATGTTTAAAGGTGTCGCGCTTTCGTCTGGCAATATTACACCGAATGATCTCGCCGATGGATTAGGGATTGCGATGCGCACGACGGCAGCAGGTTTATTGATTGCCGTCCCTGCGATTACCGCGGCTCAATTACTTGGTGCATGGGCAGATAGAGTCATGGCGAAACTTGAGCATACTTTAAACTATGTCAATTTATGGCTTGAAGGGGTATCGCTACAGCATGACTGCACTACTAAAAATGGACGTTGCAGCCATGCTAATCATGTCGTTGAAAAAACAGCGGTCAATCCATCATGATTAAAACGCCGCCAACGACAGAATCATCACTGATGCCAGATTTAACGCCATTATTGGATATCATCTTTATTGTGATGGTCTTTCTACTGCTGACTGCCGCGGTTAAGTTTACGTCATTAGACGTGTCTTTACCGAGCACCGATTCATCTGTGGTCAGTGAAATCAATACCCAATCCATTACGGTGAATATTTTGGCTCAACAGCCGTATTGGGCAATTGATGGTACCACTTATGTCGCTTGGCAAGATTTTACAGAGGCATTATTAAAGCGCAGCAAAACCAGCGAACAGCCTATTGTGATTGCAGCGGATAAAACCGCTCAAGTACAGAATTTGGTCAAGTTACTGGCATTTTTACAAGATAATGGCATTGCAGCGACACAGCTTTTGACTGATGACGATTAACGTAGAGTTTGAAACTGATTGCGAAACGTTTTTGGTGTCATGGCTTTAATCGCTTTAAATTGGCGATTAAAATTGGATAGATTACTAAAGCCAGTTTTCTCAGCAACCAGAGCAATGGGAAGCGAAGAACTGGCTAGCAGCTCACATGCTTTACCGATCCGAAACTTTTTAAGATGTTCAGAAAAACTCATCGAGTAGTGTTTTTCAAATAAGCGATAGGTTGAGCTTTCACTCATATGCAGTACACGGCATAAATCGGTTATTTTTATCGGGTCAGCGAAATGAGATTCGATATAGCGTTTGGCAAGGTGGACTTTTTTGTGTGCTTCACTGTTGGCACTTAATTGCGATAGTCGGTAGCTAGAGGCTGATAAACGCTGAGCGTCTTGATCTTCCGCCATGATCAATAACGACTCTATAATTCGTAGCGCCTGATAAGAACTGGCTAACTTTTCAATATCACTCAACTGGTTAGCAATAGCCTGAGCCGTTGCGTGGCTCAGTTTTAAGCCGTAGGCTGAATTCTCAAGTAAACGTTGAATAGACTGTGTCGGTGGTAAGATAGCTTGAATTTTATCAATCCATTCTGGTTTAAACCAGACAATCGTTGAGTGCAGTGCTTGCGCTTGTTTGTGGTGTAGGCGACCAGTGATCATATGAGGCAAGCCGGGGCCATATAATAATAAGGTGTGATCGTCCACGGTACCGCTAGCATCCCCTGCAAAATAGTTTCCCTGAAAGTTTTGGTTCGGGTTGTGATAGAGCACCAATTCATATTCCGTATGATAATGCCACGGGCAAGAAAACTCTTCCGTATCCGCTTGGCAGTGATAATGACGGATAACCCAGTCATGGTTTAGGCTCTGCAGTACATTTTCAATCAAAGGGCGCATAGCTGTTCTCCATCTATTGGCTCTGATCATAAAGGCTTAGCCTTTTCTGTCAAATGATGTATTTATTTTGACGGTTTAGTATTAAAAGTGGCAGGAATAGCATCATTTATCTTATCAGGATTGATTACACTAGCGGCGTGTTCTCCTACAACTTAAAGCGGCAGCGCCAAGCAACTTGGGAACATGGTAATTTTTATTTGTGACTCGTATCGGGTTACTTCCTGCCATTGGATAGCATGACATGTATCAAGATAAAACCGCCTTATTGTTTATCATGACCGCCTTAGTGACGGGATTATGTGGGGCTTTTTTTTACCCATTATCGAGTCTATTTATTGTTGAAGCGCTCGGTGCTTCGCCGATGATGCTGAGTGTGTATATGGTCATGGCGGTTGTGAGTTCCGTGGTGGTGTCGCAGTGGTTAGCCAGACAATCGGATCGGCACTGGCAACGCAAAGTGATTTTATTGGTAGCACTTGGCTGTTATTTGATCACTGTGGTCAGTTTTACCCTCATTCGTAGTTATTGGTTAGCGATTGTTGTCGTTACCCTATTTGGTAGTGTAAGTGGTGCATCGTTTGGTCAACTGTTTGCCCTAGGACGGGAGTACGCTGATCGCCATGTGGCAGATAAAACTACTTTTCTTGCCACGATGCGCGCAGGGATTGCCATTGCTTGGGTGTTTGGCCCTCCTTTGGCATTTATGCTCAAAGCCAGCTTTGGTTTTAATGCGGCGTTCAGTGTTTCTGCTGTGATTGTGACGATTGCTATTGTGCTGATTGCTAAATATTTACCGAAAGGTGTTGAAAAAGCGTCAGCCTCAGATCCTGCTGCCGCGTTATCATTACCCAAGCAAGGGGCGGTAAAGCGGCTTATCATTTTATATTGTATGACGATGGTGTTTACCTTTGCAGCGAATAATTTATACATTACCAGCATGCCTTTGTATCTTTCACAAGAGTTGCTCGTTCCCGCTCATTGGTTAGGCTTACTGTTTGGGATGGCAGCGTTATGTGAAATACCAATCATGTTGCTGGCGGGGAAATTAGCGCAGCGTTTTGGTACGACTCAACTTCTGTGCGCGGGTATAATGAGTGGCATGGCATTTTATTTGATTATGCTAACCAATACGACCTTCACCACTTTATTATTAGCGCAAATCCTCAATGGCTTTTTTATCGGTGTCTGTGCGACTTTAGGCATGGTGGTGTTGCAGGATATGATGCCTGATCGTTTGGGGACAGCTTCCACACTGTTTTCCAGTATTCTTAGTATTAGCTCATTAGTGGCGAGTGTAGCGTTGGGTGTCGTGGGTGAGCTGTTCAACTATTTCAGTACGCTGTATGTCTCGCTGATTGGCGCTGTGGCGGCATTAATCTTGCTCAGAGTTTTTATATGGTTAGCCGCAAAGCACGAGCAGCGCGCTAGCGTTACTTCTAACGCGCTGAGCTAGCCTTAATGAAGGTAATCATTAAGGCTAAAGCTTGAATGGCAGATTAACGAGGTTTTTTTTGGTTACGTTGCTGGGCTTTACGGGCTAACTTTTCAGCTCGTTTTTGTTCGATAATCTGCGCTGTATCGCTGCCAATGTGCGCTTCACCTCTTTGTTTGGCTAACTGCACTTGTTTTTCTCTTTCACGAAAGCGTGCCAGTTGTTCTTCGCTATGAGTGCCAAAGCATTGTGGACAACTAACCCCTTGTTCAAACTGTTCACTTTGCTTATCTTGTTCGGTAATCGGTAACCGGCAGGCATTACAGATTTGGTAATCACTTTCTTGTAATCCATGACCAACCGCGACGCGGCCATCGAAGACATAACAATCACCTTGCCATAAGCTCTCTTGCTCTGGCACTTCCTCTAAGTATTTTAAAATGCCACCTTCGAGGTGATAAACCTCTTCAAATCCTTGTTCTTTAAGATAAGCGGTGGATTTTTCACAGCGAATGCCGCCGGTACAAAACATCGCTACTTTTTTATGTTTCTCAGGATCGAGGTTTTGTTTTACATAGTCGGGAAACTCACGGAAAGTTTCGGTATGTGGATTTTGAGCATGCTTAAAGGTGCCAATTTGGATCTCATAATCGTTACGAGTATCGACGACCAGCACTTCAGGATCGGAAATCAGCGCATTCCATTCTTTCGGCTTAACATAAGTGCCAACCACATGACGAGGATTAATACCTTCAACTCCCATCGTCACGATTTCTTTTTTGAGTTTGACCTTGCTGCGCTGAAAGGGCTGCTCTGAAGCCAAAGATTCTTTATAAACGGTTCCTTTGAGGCAAGGCTCTGTATCCAGCCAAGCAATTAAAGCATCAATGCCTTCTCGTGATGAGGCAACCGTGCCGTTAATCCCTTCGCTAGCGAGTAATAATGTACCGCGGATATGATGCTTTTCCATTAGCTCAAGCAGTGGAGCTTGCAGCGTTTGGTAATGGTTAAGCTCGACAAACTTGTACAGAGCACAGACAACATAGTGACTCATTGGGGACCTTTTAAAAACCGTATAAAGAGTTGGCGCGTAGTATAGCGAAGCATGGCTTGTACAAACACGGATAGTTTATAGGGGTATAAGCGGTACTTTCGGATAAAAATCGTGACAATTGAATGGAGGTTGTGTGGACTGAGATGAGCAGCATTGGCTCAATATTCATCTTGTTCAGAAATTTCGTATGTTATTGTCAGTTTATATGGGTTTCCATCACAATTTTTTTCTCTAAACTAAGCACTATCTTAGGAAAGACAATAATTCTTTGTCTAAATTGAATCGTTAAATTTATTGAGGAAAAGACATGAAATCACTCATTACCAAGCTGGTTGAATCAAAATCTGGTTACAGTACACTGGCTTTACGTATCCCGATTGGGATTGTTTTTATGGCACACGGCGCACAAAAGTTATTCGGCTGGTTTGGTGGTTATGGACTAGAGGGAACCGGACAATGGATGGCATCGATCGGTTTAGGCCCGGGTATGTTGATGGCATTTTTAGCCGGCAGTGGTGAGTTTTTTGGTGGTTTAGCCATTTTACTGGGTATTTTGACTCGTCCTGCTGCAGCGGTACTTTCTGTAACTATGTTAGTAGCTATTTTTGCGGTGCATTTTGAGCATGGTTTATTCATGTCGAATGGTGGTTACGAATTTGCATTAGCTTTATTGGCGGCCAGCGTGTCGTTAATGATGTCTGGTGCGGGTAAATTGAGTATCGATCAGATTATTTCTCAACGTCTGCGTGGCTAAGTTAGTGTATCGGCCTCAAGGCTGGTAATGAGTATCGAGATTGATAAAATGCCGACTTTGTACAAGTGCGGCATTTTTGTTGTCTAGCTTATATCGAGATTTTCATTGCTACTGGGTAAGTGAAGAAAATAAGATGGATAAAATTAAATAAGAAGTGCAAGAGCACGGCAACCCACAAACGACCACTGCAATAATAGATCGCACCATAAAAAGCACCAGCTAAAGTGGCAAATAGTGCTAAAGTGACGCCTCCTGCTAGGTGAGCTAAGCCAAATAGACTACTCGCAATAATAATACCTAAACTAAATCCCCACTTATCCGTTATTTTTTGTTGTAAATAACCTCGGAAGAACGCTTCTTCTGCAACGCAGGTCAACAACGCATTATTAAGAGCAAATAACCACCACCATGTAGGGAGCGTTAACTCTGGTTTAATCGCACCGAATCCCCAAGCAAGCAATAACAAACTGAATAATGGTAGTGAAAGTAAAACCACTTGCCGCCAAGGAATGCGCTGCTGATGACCTAATAGGGTAGGATAAGCCAGCAGAAGGGCAAAGAAGACCATCGGTTTATCGAGATTAAGATAGAGATTGAAAGGGACACTATTCGGCCCCGCCAGCACCCCATCTAAGACTTTAGGGTTTTCAAATCCTGGGATAATGTGTAACAACAATAAGCCGCACCAAACGAGCAAAGTACACTGTGCTACGGTTTGCCAACGCTTGGCGAGCGATGGTGTGTAATACGCGAGTATCAGCCCTAGTGAAACATACAAAAATGCGAGACTAGAGAGGCGTTCTGTGAACCATGCTCCAACCAGTGAGAGAGCAAGTAACGAGAAGGTGAGTAAAAGACGTTTTTGAAAGCCCACGATTACGGCCAGCAACAAGGGTATCCAAATCCATAAAGAGGGATGAATTAGCATAAAAATATTCTTAACGTGTGGTTTATTATTGAATGTTTATAGGGTCTGTTGACCCTTTGCGATTAAAACGTTTTTAGCTGAACCCTTCGGGCTGCGTTTATGGTTCCTTTCTACGGCGTTATCGGTTTCTCAGGTAGAATAACTACATTTCTCTGCTTTGTATAAAGAAGCCACAAATTGCTGAAAAATCAGCTCAAAAGGTCAGCGGACCCTAAGTATAGAGAATGATTAGCTATCATCATATTCTACCAGTGAGCTGAGGTTTATTCGCTAGGTTGAGGTTGTAAGGCACCATAATTATGGTGCCTATTTACACTGTAAAACTTAATTGAGTTTGGCCAAAGCAAACTGTTTCTTACCACGTTGAATGACATAATAGCGATCAAACAAGGCAAATTGACTACTGAGCTGTTCTTGCTCCACACGCTCACCATTAATACGAATCGCACCATTGGCTAACCACTCGCGGGCTTGACGTTTTGAGCTAGCTAATTGGGTTACCAACATCAACTCAATAAGGCTATCCGTATTATCCGTTTGATAACAAGGCAGCCCATCCAGTTCCAACTGCTGCAACTCAGCTAAACTCAGTTGGTTCATCTCACCACGAAATAGCGCCTGAGTGATGCGCTGCGCGCTTAATAAGCCTTCTTCACCGTGTACAAAGCGAGTTAACTGTTCAGCTAACACTTGTTGCGCTTGTGGCTTACCCGTACTGGCTTTGTCTTGTTGCTCAATGGTTTCAATGTCGGACAGTGACAAAAAGGTGTAGTAGCGTAGGAAGCGATACACATCAGCGTCATCGGTATTGAGCCAAAATTGATAAAAGGCATAAGGTGAGGTTTTGTTACTATCGAGCCAGATAGCCCCACTCTCTGTTTTACCAAACTTAGTGCCATCTGATTTAGTGATCAAAGGTAGGGTTAAACCATGAACCACTTGATTATTAAGCCGGCGGGTAAGGTCGATTCCGCTCACAATATTACCCCATTGATCATTACCGCCAATTTGCAATCTGCATTGATATTGTTGATTCAAATGGGCGAAATCAAATGACTGTAGCAAGGAATAGCTAAATTCAGTAAACGAGATCCCCTGATCTGGACGGCTTAACCGTTGCTTGACCGATTCACGGTTGATCATCGTATTGACGGAGAAGTGCTTACCAATATCACGGAAAAAGTCGATCACATTGATTTTTGTAATCCAATCGGCGTTGTTGACACAAAGAAGTGGCTGAGTCATATGTGGTGTCATCACCTGATCAATTTGCTGAGCTAAATCATTGACCCATTGCTGCACGGTGGTTGATGGGTTCAATGTTCGCTCCGCGGCTTTAAAGCTGGGGTCGCCAATCATCCCCGTTGCGCCACCAATCAGAGCAATGGCGGTATGCCCAGCATCTTGAAAGCGCTTCAACATTAATAAAGGGACTAAGTGACCAATATGTAAGCTGCCAGCAGTGGGGTCGAAGCCGCAGTAAAGTGTTTGTGGACGGTTCAAGAGCTCGCTGAGCTCGTCGATAGGAGTGCTTTGTGCCATTAAGCCTCGTTGGGCTAATTCATGTAGGAAATGTGCTGAGTTCATACGGCCTTTCATCTTTTATAGACTGGATTTGGCCAGAATACGGATAAAACCCATCAGAGACGATGTCCCTAAAGGGATAGATAGGGCAATTTTATGGATGAGGGAAAATAATCGCTCACGTAAAGCTGATAGGGCGCGTTAACTCTGCTGTCAATAGCCTTTGGTGATCAAATGGTTTAAAAATAATTGGAATAATTCACTTAATGATGAGATTTGCAATTGCTGGTAAATACGTTTGCGGTGGTTTTTTACCGTCCCGTGACTAATGCTAAGCTGCGCGGCGATTTCTTGGGAATCGAGTCCTTGAACCAATAACGTAGTGATTTGCTGTTCACGAGGAGTCAGACAATCGGTGGCAAAATCAGCGATAGCTGCTGCTACCCAGTGGCGTAAATCATGCTCTGATTGACTGTTTTCTGCCAGGAATAATGCTTGTGATCCCCAATGTTGACGGCATAAAGCCTGCAAAACCGTAAAACTTTGCTTTAAGCCATTAATTTGTTGCTGTGAAATAGGTTGATCGGTTTGTAGCATGCCTAAGTAGATAACGATCCAGCGATTATCCTCCAGATCGACGGCAATACAGACTTCATCTTGCCAACCCGTTTTTTGATAAAAATCGACATGATAATTTTCCTGCAATGGATTGACAGGCTTAAACTCGCTACGTTGTAAAACACCAGTTTGTTGTTGCTCAACGATCGCGACGTAAAAGGGATCATATCGATACGAATGAGTTAAATAGTGCTGAAATAGCAATTGACGTTGCGAGGGCAGTGAATCATAGAGATAAATCGGATGCTTATGTTGGCGATAGCCTAGGATCACAGCGCAGTCAAAAGTGACAAAGCGCTTAAGCAGTTGGATAAACTGAGCGGTAAACTGGGGGGTTTTTAATGCCGCGATGACCTCGCCAAGCGTTTGATATTCGTGAGTCTTCATACTATAGAATCAATCTCGATTTGGCATGGATTGGCGTATTTCATCCAGTCCACCGGCATCATGGACATGAGTAAACCCTTGTTTAATCAAATGTTGTTTAGCGATATTAGAGCGGTTACCAGTGCGACAATAAAGCACGATAGGTTGGTCTTTGGCAAATTGGGTTAAGCCAGAGTTCATCATTTCACTCAGTGGGATGTGCTGAGCGGAGTCAAGATGCCCTTGCATAAATTCTTGTTCAGTTCGAACATCAATCAACACTGCGCCTTCAGCGATCATGGACCAAGCAATTTCAGCGCGTGGTGAAGCGACTGTGCTTCCAGATAAGAGAACGCTGATAAATAGAGCTATTCTGATCAAGCGTAAAATGTAGCGTCGCATCGTGTTCTCCAATCAAAATGATAAATTGAGTGTTCAATCACTCTGTTTGGTTATGGGCATTTTCTAGCATTTGATGCCGTCAATACCTATATAAGATAAATGGGTTCGTTATTTCAATCATTTCGCAACAGTATGCCTATTTTACACTTTTTATTCCATATGGCTTGATTAGCTATAACTCCAAGTGGTTTAGCTATGAGGGTGCAGTAAGATGATGTGACTGGATTTTGCTATGTACATGGCGATTTTGTGGCTTAGCTCTCCCCCGTGATAAAAAGGGCTAAGTTTTTTAGTCGATTAGCCGTTACACTAGAAAGACTTTTCGCTCTAGAGACAGATAAGGACATACTCATGAAAAAGTACTTTCCAACCTTAAGCTTAGCGGCTTTATTGTTGGCTGCTGCTGCCCCCGTTTATGCTCAATCTACCCCTTTTAATATGACGGCCAGTGCTGGTCCTACGCAAGTGTCTTATGGCGGGCAAAGTGCAACGGGTTATCAATGGCAAGTTCGAGGCTCCTACCGTT
This sequence comes from Vibrio metschnikovii CIP 69.14, assembly GCF_000176155.1. Lineage (GTDB taxonomy): Bacteria > Pseudomonadota > Gammaproteobacteria > Enterobacterales > Vibrionaceae > Vibrio > Vibrio metschnikovii. The sequence continues at coordinate 675,175 of NZ_ACZO01000007.1, forward strand.
TGACGCCATTTAGTTCGGTTAACTTAGGCTATGGCGAAACGAACGCCGATTTAAAAGATAAAGAAGGTGATAAACACGCTTATAAAGCTTATACCGTCCCGCTAACTATGACGCTGCGTCACCCTATGCAGATAGGTGATGTGTATTTACGAGCGGGTGGTCAATACTACAATCGGACTTATAAAGACGTTGAAAGTGATGGGTTTGGTTTGACTGGAGCCGTAGGAATCAATCTGAATAATATGGACGGTTCGAATTTTTCTCTAGAAATCGGTTATAGCACCCAAGGAAGTGCAGATTCAACCTCAATTACTATCGGGGCTGGGATTGGCTTTTAAGCGTATTGATTGAGCTTGTGATTCACATACTTGCTTCCCATAGCATCATGTCTACCGAGTCGCTAACCTCGACGTCATACTCGCTATACCCAACTACTTGGAGTTGCAGGTAGGCGGCAAGTGAGTAAATCCCCATGAGCATAGAAAAACGATGTGATTGGGGGAAACGAACGTAGCCAACACCGCTGCTGCTTCAAGTAGGAAGGGTATAAACAGCGAGGACTGTCGAGTTTATCTTTTACCAATAAGCCGATTTAGTGATGATAAGTCATCACGGCGAGATATTATCAGTTCACTGTGACTGATTCTTCAGCATCAAGTTTTTTGATTATCGCATCAATCGGCATCGCTCTTGCGTAGACATACCCTTGAATTAAAAACACACCTTGTTGAGCAAGGTAATCGACTTGGTTGATGGTCTCTGCGCCTTCTGCGATTAACTCAATATTGACCGCTTTTGCTGAAGCAATAATCGAGTCTAGCACGCTCTTTTTCACATCATCGGTTTCTATCATATCAACAAACATTTTGTCTATTTTTATGCTACGAATATGCAAATGTTGTAGATAAGAAAACCCCCCATAACCTGTACCGAAATCATCGATTTTAAACTGGTAACCTTTGTTCATCAGTAGGGCAATTTCCTCACTCGCGACGGCTAAATCGTTGATCGGAATACGTTCTGTTAGTTCAAACTTCATGCGTTCAGATTGAGGCCAATTCAGAGAACGTAGCAGAGTAGAAAGATGACGCTTTTCAACATGCTCAGCGACCAAATTAATACTGACCCAATGTGATATTGGTAAATGGTCTAAATCACGTAAGACGATCTTAATGATTTGATTGGTGATTTTAATTATTAATCCTGTACTTTCAGCGGCATGAATAAATAAATCTGGGGCGATTAATTCGTGACCTTTTTGCCAACGCAGAAGTACTTCGTAACCGACAATTTTTTCAGTCCGGCTATCGATGATGGGTTGATAATAGGGAAGAAATTCATTGTCGCGAATCCCTTTTTCAATTAAGCCTTCGATTGAATTGCGGTAATTTCGCATAATCCAATAACCGCCCATCAGTAAACCACCGAATAAAAGGCTCAATGGCGTGCCCCAGATCAATAGGTTATGTTGTACATACTGTTTTAGGGCCTGCCCCGCCCAGAGAGCTTGTGTATTGGCGGCTGCAATGCCTTGCACTGACATGTTCAATGAATAAGCATTAGTTTCGTTGAGAATGGCTTCATTGCCTCTTTGAACTAATAATACGAGATGCTCTTGATTGACAAATCGCGCTTCATAATAAAAGCAGCCGGAACAAGGTTGATTGAGCTTGCTTTGTGTCCAACTGCTATCTAAAACCCAAATTGCTGTATTACCTTCTTGAGAAAATTGGATCATTAGTTCACTTTCTGTACCGGCAATGTCTGGTGTTGCCGCGAGAGAAAATACCGCTGCTCCTTTACTATGATTTAGATCACTCAGTGCAGTCCATTCTAATGGATACCCAAGAGTTGAGCACTGTTTCCCTTCATTGGTTGCGATGCCCATAAAACGGATATAACGACTGTAATAGTGGGGATCGCGAATCACTTGCCAGTCATGATCGCCACAGTCAAATTGCAGTTGTTTGATCTGCTGCTGAATCATGGTTTGTAACTCGTTACTACGCAGGGTCAAATAACGTTCGATTTGGGATTTTTTTGCGTCAATAATAAGTTTGTAGCGTAAGAGCTAATCAGTGGAAAAGTGGCAAAATAAATCAAAAGTGGCAGAAGCAACAAAGAGAAAGTGCGTTGTCTTGTGCGATTGACTGGCAAGATTTTCATCCCTAAAACGGTCGTGTGTTTACATTACTTTAGCACTCTTTGTGTTACCCTCAGGTGTTATCTGAACAGATATTGCGAAAATGCTGTCTCACTAATGAGAATGTTGTCTATTTAATGAGAGTGAGTTCTTATTATGGTCAAATCAGCATCAGGTGCTTATTGATGTTTATTCACGGAAAAATTTTGAACACTAAGACAATTTTTTGTTGCTATTCTCATAACTTGCTCCACAAACGCTATCTTTATAGGAGCCTGCTTTGGCAGAGTTTGATGCTGTTTCGTCATGCACTATAGGTTAAAAATACCAAGCCGTTTGTCTTTATTTAGGGTCATCATTAAAGGAGGTGATTATGGAAAAACACTCACCGAACACCGCGACAACGAAAGTCCGCCGCCAAGCCTGGCATAGCCAATCTGAGCAAGATATAGTCCAACAGCTCAATACCAATACAGACAATGGCTTATCATCCCAAGAAATTCAAATTAGACTAGAGCGTGATGGACGAAATGTCATTACTGGTCAGGCCATGATGCCAGCATGGAAACGCTTACTATTACAATTTCATAATCCTTTGATTTACATATTGTTAGTCGCAACGTTAGTCACGACCATCTTGGGCGAATACGTTGATGCTGGGGTCATCTTATTGGTGGTTTTAATCAATGCGTTGATAGGTTTTATGCAAGAAAGTAAAGCCGAGCAAGCGATTAACTCACTCAAGAAGATGCTGTCTTCCAATACAACAGTGATCCGCGATGGTAAAAAACAGTCGGTGATTACCACGGATCTTGTGTGTGGCGATATTGTCGTTTTAGCATCGGGTGATAAAGTGCCTGCCGATATTCGTCTTTATCAATGCCGAGATTTACAAATTGATGAATCGACCTTAACGGGGGAATCAGTGCCCGTTGAAAAGCAGTTGGGCGAGCTTGAACCAGATACCGTATTAGGCGATCGGCAAAATATGGCTTTTGCGGGCACGTTAGTCACTTATGGTACCGCTCAAGGCATTATTGTCGCCACTGGCGATAACACTCAAACTGGCCAAATCGCGAGCATGATTGCCGGAGCCACCCAGTTAGAAACGCCACTCACTCGGAAAATCCATGCATTTAGCCAATTATTGCTATGGGTCATTTTAGTTTTAGCAGGGGTAACCTTTTTTATCGGGCTTGGTTATGGTTTACCTGCTGCGGATACTTTTATGGCAGCCGTTGCTTTGGCGGTGGCCGCGATTCCGGAAGGTCTTCCTGCGGTGGTTACCATTACGCTAGCGATAGGTGTACGTCGCATGGCAAAACGTAATGCGATTATTCGTAAGCTATCAGCGGTAGAAACGCTTGGGTCGACCAACGTCATTTGCTCAGACAAGACGGGGACTTTGACCGAAAACCAGATGACGGTGCAAAAGCTTTATGCGGGAGGCTCTGCTCTTGAAGTAACAGGCAGTGGTTATGCTCCGCATGGTGAAGTTTCTGATATTTGGAAAGAGAATACGGCTTTTCAACATTTATTACGTGCGGGATTATTAAATAATGATTCGCGGCTGTTGGAAAAAGAAGACCGTTGGTTGGTAGAAGGTGATCCAACGGAGGGGGCACTGATCGCTTGCGGATTAAAAGCGGGATTAGATAATGCGTCTTGCCAGCAAACTTACCGTCGTCTCGATACCATTCCTTTTGAGTCTGACCGTCAATACATGGCAACTTTGCATCGTTTTTGATGATCAACACAATTTGATTTACCTCAAAGGTTCGGTAGAACAAATCAGTCGCCGTTGTCGTCAGCAATTGATGTCTGATGGTAGTGTCGTAACACTCGATCACGATAAGCTGGATGAGCAAGTTACTCAATGGGCGAGTCAAGGGTTGAGGGTATTAGCGTTTGCGTTGCAGTGGGTTGATCATCATGAACAAACGTTGCAGCGTTTTAATCAACATGAAGGCGAAGCGAATCTTATTTTTTTAGGCTTGCAAGCGATGATAGATCCCCCTCGTGCCGAAGCAATTGAAGCGATTAAGACCTGTCAAAAAGCGGGTGTTCAAGTCAAGATGATCACCGGCGATCATGCGCTAACAGCGAAAGCGATTGCCTCTCAAATCGGTATCGCCAGTGATACTCACTCTGATTTTGGGGCGGTATTAACGGGTCAACAGTTGAGTGCATTAGATGACGAGCAGTTGATGCGAGCTTGTCGTGAAGTTTCGGTATTCGCTCGAGTGGCACCCGAGCAAAAGTTACAATTGGTTAATGCTTTACAATCTCACCAATTGGTTGTCGCGATGACAGGTGATGGCGTCAATGATGCGCCTGCTTTAAAGCAAGCGGATATTGGTATTGCCATGGGGATCAGCGGTACTGAAGTCGCGAAGGAAGCTTCGGACATGGTACTGACCGATGATAACTTTTCATCGATTGAAGCGGCAGTAGAAGAGGGGCGCAATGTTTTTGATAATTTAATCAAATTTATCACGTGGATTCTGCCAACGAACCTAGGCCAAGGATTAGTGATTATGGTGGCGATTGTCTTTGGATTAACATTGCCAATTTTACCTGTACAGGCACTGTGGCTTAATATGACCACTGCCGTTTTTCTTGGCTTAATGCTGGCTTTTGAACCCAAAGAAGAAGGCATTATGCAACGGCAGCCTCGCGAGTTAAAACAGCCGATTCTCAGCCGAGAAATTGTCGGTCGGATTATTTCGGTCAGTAGCTTATTACTATTGGGGGCGTTTGGGTTATTCCAGTGGTCAGTTGCACAAGGTGCGAGTTTAGAAGAATCGCGCAGTATTGCTGTTACTCTGTTTGTGGTGGTGCAAAGCTTCTTTTTATTAAACTGCCGTCGTTTGAATGGTTCGATTTTTACTATGTCATGGCAGACCAACCCATGGATTGTCGTTGGGATTGCCTCAATGATTTGCGCACAATTGGCATTTTTATATTTGCCGTTCATGAACGTGCTATTTCAAAGTGCGCCAATTTCGGCTAGCTATTGGGTGGTGATGGTCGCTTACGGAATTGCAGTCATGATATTGATTGAGCTTGAAAAAATGCTTTGGCGACGCATGAAACGCTAAAGGTGACGTTAACTAGCCCCCAGAGTGTCGATACACTGAGGGCTTAACGTCTGGCGTCTGCTTGTTTTATGCTTGTAACTCATTGAGGACGTGTTGTAATGATGGCCGAATATGGTGGCCAAGTGCGCGGATACTGTCATTAGGTTCGACGAGATCTGGGATTTGAAACGTATGCATCTTGGCAGCCATGGCCGAGCGAACACCATTATTGGAATCTTCAAATGCCAAACATTGTTGAGGATCTACCGATAGTCGTTGGGCTGCCAAAAGGTAGATTTCAGGATCAGGTTTACCATTGACAACTTCACAACCCGTAGTGAGGGAATCAAAATAGTGATCAAGTTTGGCTAAGCGTAATTTAATGGTAGCGACTTCTTTTTGCGTTGACGTGGCGACAGCAGTAGGAATATTGTGTTGCTTCAGCCATTCCAGTAACTCAATTACGCCTTCTTTGACGGGAATTGGGTGATGTTTAACGACCGCGTCGTAGCCTTTGCGCCATTCTTTGTGCAACCGTGGATAATCAAGATCGGGACCATAGCCTGCTTTTAAACCTTGCTCAATTCCAGCGGCGTTGCAGCCAATCACAGAGAGGTAGACTTCGCGCAGAAAAGGAACACCTACCGTCTGGCATGCTTGTTCAAATACTCTTAAACACACGCGTTCGGTATCAAGCAGTAGGCCATCCATATCAAAAATAGCAGCATTATAATTCATAAAAAACCTTTGGGCAGAGTGAAAGAATGATCATTATCTTTATGTGATAGTAAACGTTGATATCGTCTTATTAATTGAAGTGACGTTATGAACAAATCCAAGTCTATCTCTGTGATTTTTGGTTATATAAATCATCTAATTAGCCGAGATAGTTTATAACACTTGAGTTATGATAGATAACGATCCATTTTTCAGTATCATCGTCAGTCGCTCTAAGCTGAACAACAGCTCTGAGTTATTATTTGGCAATCTTTGGTAGGGTAAACAACATTGAAGTCAATATCAATCAAGCAGTGGATGCCTGGGTTATATCAGCTTAAGCAGTATGAAAAAGTGTGGTTGTTGGATGATGTTCGTGCCGCCTTTTCAGTGGTGGCAGTCGCACTACCTGTCGCGATTGCTTACGCTCAATTGACAGGGGTATCGGCGATTGTTGGCCTTTATTCCTGCGTACTACCGATGATGGTGTATGCGTTGTTTGGTACTTCTCGACAACTAATTGTGGGGCCTGATGCGGCGACGTGCGCGGTAGTGGCAGCTGTAGTTACACCTCTAGCCGCTGGTGATCCGACTAAACACTGGCAGTTGGTCATTACCATGACGGCGATGACCGGTTTTTGGTGCTTAATTGCGAGTCGCTTTCGTTTAGGTCTTTTTGCTGATTTTTTATCTCGTCCTATCTTACTTGGGCTACTCAATGGCGTGGCATTAACCATTATTGTTGGGCAGCTAGGTAAAGTCTTCGGCATTAACTATGAGCAGCGTTATCTATTAGAAAGAATCATTGAAGCTCCCCACCGTTTATTGGATTTACACTGGCAAACGGTGTTGATCAGTGGAATAACGTTACTCGTTTATTGGTTATCGAAACGCTTTCGACCTGCGTGGCCTGCGGCAATGTTAGCCATCGTGGTTGCGGCTATTTTGGTATGGTTCACTAAACTTGATCGTTATGGGGTAAGTGTTGTTGGGGTTATCGAAGGTGGCCTACCGATTTTTCAAGCGCCAGCATTTAATATTGGTATTACTCGAGAACTGGTTGTGCCTGCACTTAACTTAGCTGTAGTGAGTTTTGTGAGTATGATGCTGACTGCGCGCAGTTTTGCGGCGAAAAATGGTTATGATATTAATCCGGATAAAGAGTTTCGAGCGCTTGGTTTAGCAAATTTAGCGTCGGCTTTTTCACAAGGTTTTGCGATTAGTGGGGCGGACTCGCGTACGGCCGTGAACGATGCTAATGGCGGAAAATCGCAATTAGTATCAATCATTGCTGCTGTAGTGATTGGTTTTGTGGCGATTTTTCTTTACCAACCACTGCAATATATTCCGAGTGCGGCATTAGGAGTCGTCTTGATCATTGCTTCAATGTCATTACTGGATCTCAAAGGGGTTTGGGGATTAAGAAAACGCAATCGTGATGCCTTCTATCTCTCGTCGATTACGTTGATCGCGGTGCTGGTCGTAGGGGTAATTCCTGGTATTACGCTTGCCGTCTTATTAGGATTATTCCAATTTTTACGTGTGGTGATGCGCCCGAGCGATCAGTGCTTAGGCTTGGATGAAGACGGTACAATTCGTACCATGGATGAATCCAGTAAAGCGTCTGCCATTCCTGGCCTTTTGTTGTACCGTTTTAATTCACCATTAACTTATTTTAATGCGCCGTACTTTAAAGCGCGTTTATTAGAAAAGATCGATCAAAATCAAGGTGAACTGAGCTGTGTGGTGATTGACGCCGTAGCGAGTTTTACTCATTTGGATTTAAGTGTAATGGCGGTACTGGCTGAAACACAGACGTTACTTAAAAAACGTGGTATTCGTTTAATTCTTGCCGGACGCAAGCGCAGTCTACGCCAATGGTGTGAAGCTGCGGGCGTCCCTGTTGGGGATGGCGGACTGGTGTTGCGTGCGGATATGTACTTGGCGATTAAGTTGACGGGTTGTTATCAACATGCCGTTGAAGAAGGTCAAATACCAACCGTACAGAAAGAACCTAATCCAGACGATCCGCCTAAGCCTATTCCTGAGGTTGCTTAAACAATTAGGCCCGCGATTATGCGGGCCTAAATTTTTGCTTAGAAGCCTTTAATATTTTCAGCTTCTAGCTCAGTAAAGTATTTGACCGTTTTGACCTTAAGTTCTTGAGTCGCGGGAGCATCACAAACAATCACCGCTTTAGGATGCAATTGTAGCGCTGATACGGTCCACATATGATTCACACAACCTTCAACAGCGGCTTGTAAGGCGAGTGCTTTATTGTGTCCGGTTACGAGGATCATCACTTCTTCAGCATCTAACAAGGTACCAACACCAATCGTTAGCGCATATTTAGGTACTTGTGAGATATCACCGTCAAAGAAGCGCGAGTTAGCAATACGAGTATCTTCAGTTAGGGTTTTTATGCGAGTACGTGAAGAGAGTGATGACGCAGGTTCGTTAAAGGCAATATGTCCGTCATTACCCACGCCACCCATAAAGAGATTAATTTTACCGTAAGATTTAATTTTATCTTCGTAGCGTTTGCATTCCAGCTCATGGTCGTCAGTATTGCCGTCTAATAAGTTAATATTTTGCGGCTGAATGTCGATATGGTTGAAGAAATTATTGTACATAAAAGAGTGGTAGGACTCTGGGTGATCTTCAGCAATACCTATGTACTCGTCCATATTAAACGTCACGACATGTTTAAAGCTGACCTCACCAGCTTGATACAACGCAATCAGTGCTTTGTAAGTGGCTAGCGGCGTTCCTCCGGTTGGCAGCCCAAGTACAAAAGGGCGATCGGCAGTCGGTTTGAAAGCATTGATACGTTTTGCAATATGTGCCGCAGCCCACTTACCTACCTGTGCCGCTTGTTGTAATGGAATTAATCTCATCAGTTACCCCTAATTATATTTATTGATCCCCTGCGACTTAAAGCTGTTATGGTGTGAGGTAATGCTCACCCATTTCTCTCAGTGCTACGGATACGGTGCTAATTACATTAATTTTCATTATAAAATAAGTTGTTCGTAACGGCTATGCTTTGGGTCAAACTTTTTTGTTTTAGGGAGATGGATTGCTTTTTATCAGCCAATGAATGCGTTTGTCCTCCACTTACATGAACCGTTTGGGTTAATTTTATTGAATGATAAAAAGGAAAAATTCACAGGGTGAATTAAGTCTCTTCACTTTAGATATTGCTCTAAGCAGAATGGTAATGTGGATATTTAGAGTGAATGAGTGGCAAGAAATCATCCCATTATCCATACTAAATGGGAGAGCACTTAAGGGAGCTACTGCAATGAAAAATGAACTTGAATCAAGCAAAATACTGCACGCTTACGAAAAAGTGATGGAACACGGGACACCGACAGAATTTGGTAAAATTTATGAAGGCATAGAGGCCTTTTCTGATTACGATGGATACACTGTGTATCTGCGAGGCAATGGTGTTGAACTCAAAGTGGGTTTCCATAATACGTATCATTTGGATTATGACCAAGAGCATTTACGCGACAGTTTTCTGAAAAAAATTGCGCTATTGGCTAAATAGATTTCTTTTATCAAGCCACTTTCCGCCTACCTGCAACTCTAAGTCGTTTGGGTATATGATGCGATAATGTGGATAGAATCTGGGAGAGGTAGAGTATTGATGCCTTACTGGCTGTTATTGATATCAAAAACAAAGCCCCGAGCAAAAATAGACTAGGGGCTTTGGGAGAAAGATTCATTGGGTTAAAAAACCAATCACTAATGTAGCGTTTGAGTCATCAAGTGCAAGGCATTGACCATCGAGCTGTGACTTAACACGCACTACGGGCTTAATTTGATGAGCGGTCTGCTATCATTCGTAACGATTAATCTTCTTCAACCAAGCTTGGTTCATCATCAGTATAATCATCGGACGCATCGGGTTTATTACGTCCATTTAGGGTATGGAAGCGTTTACGACCGCGTGATAGACGTACATACTTCATCCAAACTCGCTCGATCTTACTGCTCGCTAGTTCTGGATTGGCTAGTACTTCAACAAAATGTTGTTCTTCAGCGTTTTCTGGGACTAGCTCACCGGATTCAAGGCCAAGCATAGTATCTCCGTAAAGGATCAGCAGTTCTTCTTCACCTAAAGTGAAATCACCAGACTTGGCAAAACCGCGGGGAAATTTTTTGGTATCGTAAAAACGTTTTTTACCGTGACGAAAGACTGTTTCAGACATATCAACCTCGTGTGAATACGCGGAGTACTTAAAGGTATTTTAGGCTCAATGTTCCAGTGATACGGCGTATCTCTGAGGCCATTTAGGTACACCACTACTTAGCTGTGGATTACGGCGAAAGTTAGGCGCAAACTCTGGAAAAGAAAAACAAAAATTTTTTATCGTCATAATTGTCGTTCCTTGTTAATCTTCACCAGTCATAGCAGAGGATTCAATAATGGACGTAAAAGTCTTTCGTACTTTTCTTGAACTGGCTAAAGTTCGTCATTTTGGACGGGCAGCGGAAAATCTTTATTTGACTCAAGCTGCCGTTAGCGCTCGAATCAAACAGTTAGAAAATTATTTTGACGCGCAGCTGTTTAGCCGCGATCGAAACAACATTAAATTGACGTCAGCTGGTGAACGTTTGGTCGGTTATGCAGAGGTCATGGTCGCAACGTTACAGCAAGCTAAGCTTGAGCTCTCTTTAGAGAGCGGTAAGGCGCTACAGCTCACGTTAGGCGGAACACCTAACATATGGGATGCGTACTTGCAAAACTGTCTAAGCGCGGTGACTGATGCGTTCAGTGGTTATGGCTTTAAAGCTGAGGTGATGGGGAGAGAGCAACTGAACCGTCAGTTACTTGAACGCACGCTGGATATGGCGTTTGCCTTTGATCAAATTAAAGCCGATGAGCTGCAATGCAAGAAAGTCGCCGACTTGGTGTTAGTGCTTGTTTCAACTCGACCAGATACTGCTGATAGCGTTTTTGAGAATCGTTATGTTTATGTTGACTGGGGAATGCGTTTTGCTTCAGAGCATGCCGATAGGCATCCTCGAGCACCTGCGCCATTCTTACGGACTTCGACGGCGCGTATTGCTTTAGATTTTATTTTAGAGAAAGGAGGGAGTGCTTATTTACCCGCATCCGTGGTTGCTCCCTTCATCCAATCGGGACAATTGTATCGAGTGGCTGCCGTTGCCGATTGGTATTGGCCAATTTACCTGAGCTATCGAAAAAATAGTTCATCCATCGACGCCATTGTACAGGTTGAAAAATTAGTGCAAAACATCGATCCGTTGACGGCGTACAGCTTGCAAAAAGCAGCTGAATTGAACGCGACAAAACCGGACGTTGGTTAGAGGCAATGATTGAAAATCCTTGAGGGTTGCTGAACGATATTGAGAGTCGTGTGTGATGGTGAAAGGCGATGGTTGAGATGAGGAAAAGTAAAAAGGGTAAGCTTCACTTACCCTTTTTACTGAATCGAACAACTTACTTGGTGTAAGACTGAGCAATATTATCGATGCGCTCGTTCGCGCGTGCTGCTTCTTCTTGTGCAGCGAGGGCTGCATCAGTTAGCGAGGCATTTTCACTTTTCAGTGCTGCAATTTGACTATTGAGTTGACTGACTTGGTTGTTTAACTGATCTAGCTTAGTCGTGGTTGCTTCGTCAGGACCTGATGCACAACCGGCTAGGAGAAGTACAGAAGACGCTGCAGCGGCAAGTAACATTTTGTTCATATTGAACTCCTTGTTGATATTTATCAAATACGCCCTATACATTATTGTTCACTTGACCTTGGCGATCCGTTTCTACTTGAGGTTAGCGTGGTATTGGCTCCACAAGCTGGCCCAGTCACACTATCCATGCTAATGGGGTTTACTTATCTTGCCATCGACCTGCCACTTCATGTGCTCCGGAGAGGCATTGACCAACCGCCTAGGTGTATACCATATAGTAGCGAGTTAAAGTGTAGACACTATTTTCACTCACGACTATAGATTAAAAGTCAAAATAACCCAAAATTTTATACCTTAATCAATTGTTTGGGCTTTGCCTCAATGTTTTATGACTTTGGTATTGTTTAAAACAGAGAATATTTTATGGGATTGCTATCTATAGCGGTCACATTCAAGTTATTATGTCACTTGATACCCAGTCGTTACTTGACGCTATAATCAGAGGTTGGAAGCCGCATTCACTTTATCACAGAGCCTATATGTAGGCGGATTGAAGGAAGCGTCATTTCGTTAACTGTCGTTGCAAGTGATTTGGTATACTACGTTTGATATTTTGTTGACTGCCTACTTTTCAGGCGGCGTTATTTTTATTGGAGAATCCTTTGCAGTTTAAAGAATTAGGCCTAGACAATCGCTTATTAAAAACATTAGCACATTATGACTTTAAGCAAGCGACCGATATCCAGCGACAAGCTATTCCTGTTGCGATGGCAGGTAAAGATTTATTGGCTTCGTCCAAAACGGGTTCGGGGAAAACGTTAGCCTTCTTGCTTCCAATGCTGCATAAAGCGCTAAAAACCAAAGCGTTATCTGCACGTGACCCTCGTGGTGTTATCTTGGTCCCTACTCGTGAGTTAGCAAAACAAGTCTACAGTGAATTGCGTTCGGCATTAGCGGGATTAAGCTACACGGCAACCTTGATCACCGGAGGGGAAAACTTCAATGATCAAGTGAATGCCTTGCGTCGAGGTCCTAAGTTTATTGTTGCTACGCCGGGACGTTTAGCGGATCACCTTGAACATCGCTCTCTTTTCTTACAAGGGTTAGATACGCTGATTTTGGATGAAGCGGATCGGATGTTGGATCTCGGTTTTGCACCACAGTTACGGCATATCCACAATGCTGCTAAGCATCGTCGCCGACAAACATTGATGTTTTCTGCCACGTTGGATCACGCAGAAATGAACACCATTGCGCATGAGATGTTGAAAGAGCCTAAACGGATTGCGATTGGTTTAGGCAATGAACAGCATAAAGACATTCGCCAGCGTTTCTATTTGTGTGACCATCTTGATCATAAAGAAGCATTACTGGATCGCATCTTAAACGATGCTGAGTATCGACAAGTGATCATTTTCACAGCGACTCGCGCAGATACGGAACGTTTAACTAATAAGCTAAATGAGCAAAATTTAAAAGTCGTTGCCCTCAGTGGTAGCCTCACTCAGACTCAACGTAATACGATTATGAGTCAATTTGAACGTGCGGTATTTAAGATCTTAGTTACCACCGATATTGCTTCTCGAGGATTGGATATTGCCAACGTCACGCATGTGATTAACTTTGATATGCCGAAACATACGGAAGAGTATGTGCACCGCGTGGGTCGTACGGGGCGTGCCGGTAATCAAGGTGATGCCATTTCTTTGGTTGGTCCTAAAGATTGGGACAGCTTTAAAAGAGTGGAAGCCTTTTTACAGCAAGATATTCAATTTGAAGTGTTAGAAGGTCTGCAAGGTAAGTTTACAGGCTTACGTCCTCGTCAGCCTCTGAATAAAGCAACGGTTTCAACAGGTAAAGTGAAAAAGCAGGTTAAAACGCTGCCCCAAAAACCAGTGAAACGCGATAAAAGTTTTTATCAGAATGTGGCGGTGGGTGATTCGGTATTTATCCCGAAAAAGAAAACAGCGCCTAAGCCTGATGACGAATAACGCTACTCACTTTATGTTGTTCAAGCAGTCAAAACTGTCTTAGTTAGTAAGAGTCAAAACAAAAAGCGCCCTCATTATTGAGTGGCGCTTTTTGTTTGATCAAGCCTTGTGAGCTTAGAATATTAAGTGTGCTACACCGACAATAACCGGTAGTGTGATAAGAGTCCGGAGAATAAAGATCACAAATAACTCAAGGATATTAACCGGAATTCGGCTACCGAGTAATAATGCACCGACTTCAGACATATAAATAAGCTGAGTAACTGACATTGCTGCGATGACAAAACGAGTCATTTCGTTATCGATTGACGCTGCCAAAATTGCAGGGATAAACATATCTGCAAAACCAACCACAATCGTTTGTGAGGCTTGTACGGCTTCTGGTACCCCTAAAAACTCTAGATAAGGAACGAAAGGTTGGCCAAGAATCGCAAAGACAGAAGTATATTCAGCGATGATCAAAGCCATCGTACCTAAACCCATCACGACCGGTAAGACGCCAAATACCATATCAACCGCATTACGGATGCCTTCGCCAAACACCGATTTTACGGATTTCACTTGCGCGGCTTTCTCTAATGCGAGTGACATACCCCAAGAGAAAGCACTGTGCTGTTCTGGAATAGCATCGGCATCTTTATGTGGTTTAGTTCCATCAATAAACTCATCTTTCTTCAAACTGAGTGGTGGCAAGCGAGGGATAATCACCGCTGCAACAAAACCAGCCAAGCAAATCGCACCGTAGAAAGGCAAAAAGAGGTGTTCTAATTGTACTTGCGCGAGCACCACTAAACTAAAGGTGATCGAGACAGCAGAGAAGGTAGTCCCGACGACCGCAGCTTCACGTTGAGTATAGAATTTATCTTCATATTGTTTGCTGGTCAGCAAGATGCCGACACTGCCATCACCAAGCCAAGAAGCGGTACAGTCAATCGCACTGCGTCCAGGTAGGTTAAACAAAGGGCGCATGACACGGCTGAGTAAACTTCCCATCAGTTCCAATAAACCAAAGTTTAATAGTAGTGGAAGCAGTAAACCGGCAAAAATGAACACCGAGAATAAAGTGGGTAGTAAGCCTTCTAAGACTAATCCACCCGTGTTCTCTTCCCAAATCAGTTCTGGACCGACTTTAAAAAAGGTCATGATGATGGCTGCACCGCCAATAACACGAACCGTCAGCCATACCCAGCTTGGATTGAATAAATTGTTGAGGAAAGGGGAATTAACAATCACACGAGGTTTAAAGAGTTTAGTCGCCACTGAAGCGATAGACATAAAAGCGACAATGACCGTGATAATACTGACTAAGTAATCACCGAACAGGGCTTGTATCGATTTGGCTAACACGGCGACAGGGATTGTCAATCCACCATTATAGTAAACGGGTGCCATAAACAGGAACACACCAATTAATGATGGGATGAGGAACATCCACAGACTAGCAGCAGGGAGATTTTTCTCCTGCGCTGGTAAAGTTTGAGAGTTATCTTGCATTACTTTTCCTGTTTACAACTGTTTAATTAAAGCCATTCCTTGGCATATTAATTCACTAAACATCCCTATTTAATCAATGTGCGCAGAATAACTATTTTCAACCCTGCTTGCAATACTATTCAATAAATGGGGTTAGTTATTCAATCGTTTGCGCTAATCAAAAAACAGATAGTAGCGAATTGTTTTGTTATTGTTGCATTGGTTAAATTATTGTTTAAGTAGGCGGTGTTATTTTTGTGAGTTGTAGCACTGTTTTGTAGGAGTGTAAGGGAGTGAAGAAAACCCTTATTGTTGATTGTTTTTTGTATTTTATTGAAAAACAACAAGAAATAAGGGTTGTTATGGTTGGCGTGATTTAAAATAGAGAACTTGAGATACGATTTAATTAACCGTAGGTTTAGTCTGTTTTGCTAAGCTATCTTTTAATGCATCTGAAAACGTAGCATAAAGATTCTGCTCACCAATTAACTCCGTTATCCCTGAACGATGCAATTTTAGTGTCACGCGAGAGTTCGCTCCTGAGATCAGTACTTGGACCTGTTTTTTCTGGAAGCGTTTGATCATCGCTTCTAGCGTTTGCAACGCAGTGATGTCCATAAAAGGTACCCATTTTAAACGAATGATTAAAATGCGTGGTGTTTCTTGGATATTACTCATCACATGTTCGAAGTTTTCTGCAGCAGCGAAGAAAAATGGCCCTTCTAGAGCATACACGGCAATATCACGTGGCAATTGAGATAATCCATGCTCTGCAAGTTCTTGAGTTAAATCTGGGCTTGTACTGGCTTTAATTTCGACACTAGAGGCCATGCGTTTAACAAAATGCAAGGTCGCGATGATGACCCCAATATTGACAGCGACCACTAAATCGGCGAATACGGTCAATACAAAAGTGATCAGCAAAATAGCCACATCTGCCTTTGGAGCGCGTTTTATTAATTTAATAAAATGTGGTGCTTCACTCATATTCCAAGCCACGACAAATAAAATGGCACTTAACGTTGCTAGGGGAATATTGACGGCCAGTGGCGCTAAGACTAATAGAATCACTACAAGAGTCAGAGCGTGGACGATTCCGGATAACGGGCTATTGCCACCATTACGCACATTGGTGGCGGTACGAGCGATAGCGCCTGTTGCTGCGATGCCCCCAAATAGTGGGGCGATGATATTCGCCATACCTTGACCCACTAACTCTTGGTTGGAGTTATGTTTGGTGCCGGTCATGCCATCGGCGACGACAGCAGAGAGTAGTGACTCAATAGCGCCAAGCATAGCGATAGCAAAAGCAGGACCAATCAGTGATAGCATTTGACTAAACGTAATGCTTGGTATTGAGAATTCCGGCAAGCCTTGCGGAATGCCACCGAAAGCAGAACCAATGGTGCGCACGTCATCAAAACCAATCGTATATTGAAATACAGTGACAACGACTAAAGCCAATAGTGGCCCAGGAACCTTACTTAACTTCGGAAGTTTCGGCCCCCAAATAACCAACGCAAGTGAAAATAGGGCGAGCAGGGTGGTCGTCACATCTAGGCTGGGCAAGGCATAAAAAAGCGCAATAAGTTTTTGATGGAAATGTTCTCCGGTAATTGCCGGTAAACCAAAAAACTCTTGCCACTGTCCAATCCAAATGATGACCCCAATACCACTGGTAAAGCCCACAATGACCGGATGAGGAATGTAGCGAATAATACTCCCCAGTTTAGCAAGACCAAGAACGAGTAATATCACACCAGCCATCATGGTCGCGATTTGTAGGCCAGTAATACCATATTGAGCGACGATGCTGGCTAAAATAACAATGAATGCGCCTGTTGGACCGGCGATTTGTACTCGCGAACCACCAAACAAAGAGACAATCAACCCAGCAATGATTGCCGTATAAATGCCCTGCTCAGGTTTGACCCCTGAGGCGATGGCGAATGCCATGGCTAAAGGTAGGGCAACCACACCAACAATCACCCCGGCACTGATATTTTTTATCCACTGGTTGGGCTTGAATAACCCAGCTTTATAAGAGTCATAAATGGCAAACATCGATCATCACCTTAGAAAAAGAAGGGAGAAATAGGGACGCGGAGGATTCTACGCTCATTTACCCTCCTGTAAAGATTGAAACAGGTAGGCTCGGTGTGAATGGTTCACGTTGTTTGGGGATAGTAGTTGAGCATGTATGCAAGCGCGCTTATAATCTCTTCAGTTGTTCAAAATTGATACAAAATAGAAATGGAGTTTGTCATGATCAATAAACGTTTTTTTAAAACTAAAAATGAAGTGGAAATCACTTTTGAACTTGAGGCCCCTCAAGATGCTGAGCGCGTAGAACTTGTCGCTGATTTTTTGGATTGGCAGCCTCAAGCTATGAAAAAAACCGCAAAATCCAATGTGTATAAATTTAAAGCTCGTTTACCTAAGGATGCAGAATTCCAGTTTCGTTACCGACTCAATGAACAACAATGGCTCAATGATGCGCAAGCTGATCATTATGTTGCCAATGAATTTGGCGAGGATAACTGTCTTATCCGTACCTATGAGCCAGCCTCTCATTAATTCATGTTTATGGCGGTTTGCTCTTAAGTCAATATACCCAATAGTTGCTTAAGCTTTTTTAGAAGATTTAATAAGATTGTTGTTACGTTAATGATAGTGTCAATGAGATGCATAACTTAGCGTAACAACGATTTTTCATCGAAAGAAAACAGTGATAAATCGAGCGTTGTTATCATCGTCTGGAGATTTCCTTTTTCTGAGTCTTGCTTTTTTTCTGTCGATTAATTCAACTTTAATCAATAACTTTTCATAAATAAGCACACTTTTACTGATTATTTACCATACAAAAGGTGACTTTTTGTCGAGAAAGTCTTACTCTTTTGTCTCTTTTAACAGTACCAACGGGTTAAATTGTGCTATCCAAGTCTCTTTTTTTGCGCTTCTCTGCTTTATCTAAACGTAAGAAAGTCTCTGTCATCGGTTTACCTCTACTCGCGTTGGCCGCTATTTCATCTTCAATCAACTCTACGACCTATTCGAAAAAGGTAGCCTTGTCTGTTCCTGAATCACATATTGTTGAGACGATTATTGCGGATGCGAGTGAAGCCAAAGTGGCTTATCCCGATTACGAATACCAAATCAAATCCGGTGATAATTTAAGCACTATTTTTAATCAGCTTGGATTCCGGTACCAAGATTTAATGAAAATCATGGAGACAGATTTAAACTATCTGGCTCTTGATACTTTGCGTCCAGGGAATATTTTACGCTTTTGGAAATCTCCTGGCAGTCAAGACCTTGCCAAGATGGAACTTGAATTTAACGTCGTCAAGCGTGCGGTTTATACACGTCTCGACGATGGTAATTACGATTTCTCTGAGCTTGAAATTCCCGGGCAGTGGCGCGAATTTGCGATGATTGGCGAAATACAAGGCAGCTTTTCTCAGTCAGCAAACCAAGTCGGTTTAGGCAGTGCGGATATTGATCAGATCGTGTCACTGCTTAAAGATAAAGTAAATTTTGGTCGCGATCTTCGCGCTGGCGATCGCTTTGAAGTGGTATTATCACGTCAGTTTGTCGGTGAAAAATTAACCGGTAACCGAGAAATACAAGCGATCAAACTCTACAATCGTGGCAATGAAATTACCGCCTATCTTTATAAAGATGGCCAATACTATGATAGGGACGGGCAAAGTTTACAACGTGCTTTCCAACGCTACCCTACTACCGGTCAATGGCGAATGTCGTCCGGGTTTGATCCTAATCGCCGCCATCCCGTGACCGGGCGTATCGCGCCACATAATGGGACTGATTTTGCTGCACCAACCGGAACTCCGGTTGTTGCTACTGGTGATGGTGTTGTCGTGATGACGCGTAATCATCCCTATGCGGGTAATTATATTACTATCCAGCATGGTAGTACTTACATGACCCGTTATTTGCACTTGAGTAAGATTTTAGTGCAAAAAGGACAAAAGGTGACTCGCGGCCAACGTATTGGATTATCGGGTGCAACGGGACGAGTAACAGGGCCACATATTCATTATGAATTGATTGTTAGAGGCCGACCTGTCGATCCTATGAAGGCCAATATTCCGATGGCCACTTCGGTTCCTAAGCAAGATATGGCGAACTTTATTGCACGTCGTAATGAGTTAGACCGTTTATTGGCTCAGCAAGATAGTATGCTTGCGGCAAGCAAGGCTGGGTCGGACTCTGATAGCTAACGATTAGGCCGTTCAATTCAATTGATGAACAGCCATTGGTCTAATCAATAGCTATCAATCCCCCCAAGTAGTTTCATTACAGCTTGGGGGGATTGTTTTGTAAATGACCGATCATCGCCAGTGGCTGCTGAGGCTTAGAAAAATAATAACCTTGAATTGCGTCACAACCCATCTCATATAATTTGTCCAACTCTTGCTGATTTTCTACTCCTTCGGCAATGAGGTCGACATTCAATTGTTTAGCGAGTTGAATGATTAAGCTAATGACATGCTCTGATGTTTTATTGCGTAGTAGATTACGAATGAAAGTAGCATCAATTTTGATACAGTCAATGGGATAACTGTGAATATAATTTAAACTCGAATATCCAGTGCCAAAATCATCTAATGCAATTTTAAAGCCTAGCTCTCGTAATAAATTTAAGCGTTCAGATACCTCACCTGTTTGAGTGAGTAACACGCTTTCGGTCATCTCAATAATAAATTCTGAGGGGTGGAATCCATACTGTTGAATCATTAAATTGAGATGATTTAAATAGTGAGAGGAGTGAGCGAACTCATGGGCTGAGCAGTTGATGCCTAAAGTGACTTTATAGTTAAGCTCTTTTTCTAGTACTTGTTTGGCTTGGCAAGCCAATTCGATAATTCGTTCGCCAAGTTCAATAATTAAACCAGATTGTTCGGCTACCTCGATAAACTCTAAAGGGGAAATCGAACCAAGCTGTTTATTATTCCAGCGTGCTAAGACTTCAAAATAAGACCAGTTAGGCCGATTTCGAAAAACAATCGGTTGTATTTCAATATAGATTTCTGACGTACCTGTTAATGGATTATCGAGCTGAGCGCGTAACGCACTCACTACTTGGGTTCGTCGATAATAATAGTCATTTAAGTGCGTGTCATAACAGCGAACTTGCTGAAGACGCGTTTTTTTACAATCTTTTAAGGCTAAACTAGCATTAAGAATCAATTGATCAGCGGTCATCGGCGGCAATGATTTTTTAGCAATACCGATACTCAAGCGGATTTTAATATGGTGATTGGCATCGCGATAACCTTGATTCAATGTATCGATGATCAGCTGACAAATTTTGAGCGGATCATTGGAAAAGGTAATAAAGGCAAACTCATCTCCCGAGATTCGGAAAACTTGATTCTGTTTATTCACATAATGAAAAATGACATTAGCAACAAACTTAATGACTTGATCGCCAATGTAATGGCCGTAAAGATCATTAATCGATTTGAAATTATCAATATCGAGATAAGCGAGAGTGAAAGATTGATAATTATTATCTACTAAATATTCTAGTTGGTCGGATAAATAGTTACGGTTGAAAAGGTTGGTTAGGCTGTCATGAGAAATTTCATAACTCAACTGTTGAGCGAGACTGTTAAAGCGTTGGTTCATCCATTGATGGACAAGATGATGGCGAACAATGCGAGCAACGGTACAGTGAAGCTCAATCGCCGCATCAAGCGTTATGGGTGGCTCATGAAACGTCGATAGGAGAATACCGAGTATATCGCCATTATCAGCATAAAGCGGAACACCGATATAAGTGATGACTGCGGCATGGTAGAGCGAATGATTATCGTGAAATGGGCGATGAAGTGCATCGTTATGAATGACATACTTTTGTTTACTTCTGATTAACTGCTCATAAACGGTTCCTTTGAGTGAGTAATCGCAGGCAAGCGCATGGGGCTCTTTACCCGCATAGCTCAACGTCCTACCTTTATAGAGAGATTTATCGACCTCTATTAAATAAGTCGCCCAAGAATTCAAATGGCTATGCAAGGCCTGCACTGAACGTTGATAAAGGTCTGAGCTATCTAGTAAAAGAAGCTCATTAATCGTATCAAGACTCGCTGTATTTTGAGTCAAAACGCTGGTTGCTACCATAACCCTCTCACTTTTATTAATCTTTATGGTTACTATAAATGGTCGCATTCGATTATTAATAAAAAAGCATTCATAGCATTTGATTGCAACCTATCAACTATGGATGAGGATCGGTAATTTTTCCACCGTTGCCATCAGTAATTGCTTAGCTGTATTTTGTGATGAAAAATCAATAACGATGGCATAAGTCGTCGTGAGGCAGAGATCGAACAGTACCATCACCTAACCTTCGCATCTTGTAGTGACTTGGGTATAATTACCTGACTCAATTTATAGGAAATATCATGCAACAGAATCAATTTGAGGCTTTGGTTGAAAGCCTTTGCCAATGGTCAACGCTTCCTCAAGTTCTTGAGGTACTCAAACAGTCGGATGATCAAGACATTGCTGAGGCCGCCGCTTCGTTAACGGGACAATTTGCGCTGGCTGAGGTTGACGGTGAACAGCGTATCTATCACGTCACCACTGAGATTGATGAGCAAGGTCAAGAACAGGAGTTTGTCGAGCATGTGATGAATGAAGGTGAGGATGTAATTAAGTTTATTGCTTGGTTTTTTGAGTCTCAGTTTTCAGTTAAGCACAAAGAGACTTACCAGGCTGCAGGAAAAACCTATCAGCAACCGAAACGGACAGTGAAGTAATTTAACAACATTAATTTGTGATCTAAGTCTTGTTTTGGCTTTTTGTTATGCTATTATCAGCGCATTAAGTAATTAAATTACAAAAATGGGTGAGGTAATATCATGGGTAACGATTTAGGTTCAGCCTATATTGGTCAACTTATCGCCAAGCAGATGATGCATGAAGCGTTGTACGGTAAGGTAAAACCAAAGAAGAAATCTTTCATTAAAAGCGTATGGAAAAAGCTCAGTAAGTAAGCTGGGTATAGAGAATATTAAAAAGCCCTGAGTCATCGACTCGGGGCTTTTGGCTATTTTTTCGCTAATGAAATAACGTTATTGAGTGGCTCATCTTGTGGTGAAAGCGTTTTTGGATGCTCAAGCAGCCAAGTTTGCAACGCATCGTATCCCCCGATGTATTGCCCATCTAACCAGATCTGTGGAACGGTGACTGGAGTCTTTGCCCCAATGATGGCTTTGACTTCAGGGATCATTCGATAGAGAGCAGCACTATTTTTGACGACATCAAAATACTGAAAGCGAATGCCAGCTTCCTGTAATGCGAGCTTGGCTTTTTGACAATAAGGACAAGAGGCTTTACCGTAAACAATATTGCCTTGCAAGGTATCACGTTGTACCCACTGTTCGATCACCGCTTGTATGAGAACCCCTCGGTTGAGGGCTTCACCTTGGCTAATCACTTTTCCCTCGACAATGACAATCGGAGCGTGCCAAGCACCGTATTTCAGTGGTTCCCACCAATGACTAAGCCAATCTTTGCTTTGTAAATTGATCTCGATTCCAGCCAGTTCATGGGTAAAAGTATCCTCAAGGATATCGTGAGTAAGCGTACATTCACCACAGGGAATATTGACTTTGAAAGGTCCGAATTGACCAGCCCAACGGTATAGAGTGATGTTGATTGGTGTCGCCATAAGTAACCTCGACGGTGGCTAGAGAAGTGAGCGGTTGACCGTATCTTTAAGCGGCTTAGAAATAACGTCCCTTAAGTATATAAGAATTTTTATGGGTACAGAGAGTTTATCGTCAGAAAAATAAAACGACCAATGGGGTTGGAGCCGTTGAGAGATAATTTTTGACAAAATGAGGCCATCTATGCGGATACGGCAGTAATAGCAATGAAAAGGGCCAAGCGGAGCTTGGCCAAAAAGGACAGTATGCAATGGAGTTTATGAAACATTAAAAATCGTAACGTAATCCAAAACGTAGAGTATCTTCACTCTGAGTCTCAACGCCATTGACGACAACATCATCAAGGTTGTTCAGTTTATAAGAGATGTAGCTACGTAAGGCAGAATTGAATTGATAGTAAGCGGCAAGTTCGAAGAAGTCTGCGCTATCTGTTTTGTTTCCGGAGACTTTATCTTCACTTTTGCCATAAACGCCTTTCAACGTCATCTGTTTGTTTAGCTTATAAGCGGCGGCAAGCTCTAGAGCATTAAATTCACTATTGGCTTTATCATCATTATCACCAAAAGAGTAAGTTGCTCCTAGCGATAATGCATCAAGTTTGTAGCCCACGCCGAGTAACCATTGATTTTGCTTGCCTTTACCGACGCCATTGTCACCGGCTGAGTAGGCAGCACCAAGATCTAGCCCGATAGGTAAAGAATACAATCCAGAAATACCATATAAATCGGCATTATCTTTACTACTGGCGGCATAGGTTGCTTGCAGATTAAGTGCGTCAAATTGACCACGGTACGCAATCACACTGTCTGTTTTATCAGAGGCTGAGCTAATGTACTGTTGGATCCCTGAAAACTCAGTGGTATCGGTGAGGTCAGAAATTTGTACCGCTGCCATGTTTTGCTTACCGAATGAAAGATCACCGATATTGGTTGCAAAACCGACATACATGTAGCGATTTGTAAACTCTTTGGTTCCGGTATTTTGTTCCGCTTCGTAAAAAGCAAATCCTCTTAGGTCATCGGCAACTTGAGTTGAGCCTCTTACATTCAGACGAGCACGCGTACTATCTTTCATCGTCCCATCAATTTCTGCGCCTTTATCACCGATAAAATCACCACGGAATTCAACGCGACCACCAATTCTCAACTCCGTGCCATCAGCACTATAAACGGTTGCGGCTAAAGATGATCCAGAGACCAATGCGGCGAGAATGGCGGTTGTCACTGCTGCTTGTTTCATTATTATTACCCTATTTAGTAAATTGAGCTTCATGCTCTATGGTTGGTTTGAGAGTAAGGTAGAATGTTTAGATGACGATTTGATTGCTCAAATGTGACGATTAGATTTTGTTTTTATTGAAGAAAAAAGACTCGACGATGTTTTCATTTACGTTCACTGGAAGCGGGAAGTGAATCTATTCATAGCGTGTTTTTTGATGGTTATCTTTCGACGAAGGCTTGGCGATTTTTTAAGATAGGTTACACTTTGTGCTCACTCATTATTCAAGGACGAGCGATGAACGCGGTACGTTATGAACAACAATTGGTTTACCCATCAAAAATACTGTGTGTCGGGCGTAACTATGTCGAACACATCAAAGAGCTCAATAATTCGTTACCAGAGCAAATGGTGGTGTTTAATAAGCCCAACAGCAGTATTGCAAAACAATTACATGCCTATCATCAAGAAACCTTGCATTACGAAGCGGAGATTTGTTTTCTTATCCGCAATGGTGAATATGCGGGTGTCGGGCTTGGGCTTGATTTAACCAAGCGTGCTTTACAATCTCAGCTCAAGCAAAAGCAGCTACCTTGGGAGCGGGCGAAAGCGTTCGATGGCTCGGCCGTTTTTAGTCGTTTTATTGATTTAACAGGGATAGATATCGCCACTTTACAGTTAGAGCTATACATTAACTGTGTGCGAGTACAATGTGGCGGCGTTGCGCAGATGATTTTTTCTCCCGCGCAGATTTTAAGCGATCTTCAATCTTATACTACCTTGCTGGATAACGATGTGGTGATGACGGGAACGCCACAAGGGGTTGGTGAGGTGCATCGCGGCGATGTTTTTCTTGGCCGTTTAAAATCTGCCGAGCAAACCTTGATCGAAGTGGAATGGTTGGCTGAATAGCTACCTCAATAGCAATCTCACTGGGTTTAAGATAGAATCTGCGACTTTGTGCTGCTATTGAGCGATGATAATGATTGATTTGACTATTTTACCGCTGTATCTCACCGCGGTGATTGCGTTGCTGTTAATTCCCGGCCCCGATATGCTGTTAATTGCCAGTTCTAGCTTGAGCTATGGGCGTAAAGTCGGGGTGTTTGCTAGCTTAGGTAATGCGACTTCGGGCGTTATTTTAACTTTACTCGCTGCCCTTGGTGTCTCGGCGATGGTGGCAATGAGTCCAGTCGCGCTCACTATCTTGCAAGTATTAGGTGCTGGTTATTTGTTGAAAATGGGCGTTGATTGCCTGCGCACTAGCGCCAGTATTGCGCCAAGTTTATCAACAGAAGTCACCTTGAGCAGCACGTTTTACCAACGCGCCTTGGTGAGTAACTTGTTAAATCCCAAAGCGTTAGTATTTTTTGTGATGTTTTTACCCCAGTTTGTGTCGAGCAATGTGCCAGCAAGCTCTGGTGAACAGATGCTGGTGCTGGGGATTTTACTCAATATCTGTGGGTTACTATTTAATTTACTGTTGGTGGGTTTAGTCGGTTGGGGCGGGCATGTCTTGCTCGAGAATGCCAAGTTTCGTTTATATCAGCATAAGCTGATGGGCGGGATCTTTTTCTTGCTCGCCTTATGGATGCTGAGTGACCTATTGCTTAACTTTCTGTCTATTTAAAGCCATTGCAGCATTATCTCTTGTTATCAACCCTCGCTTTATCGTTATCAAGCGAGGGTTGAATTTATTTATACTAGGCTGCTTTGATGTTCGCTGATCAGCAGTGCCATTTGTTCTTCAGCACGTAGCTCAGCCTCAGCAAAACTCTCGTCTGCGGCAAATGTTCCAACCACTTCATAGTAGCATTTCAGTTTAGGCTCGGTTCCTGATGGGCGAACAATCACTCGCGCTCCGTCTTGTAAATGATAAATCAGTACATCACTACTTGGCCAAGTGAGTGGTTCTGTTGTGCCATCTTGATGATGACGAACGGCGAGTTTTAAATCATCGTAACTGACGACAGGCTTACCAGCAATCGTATGCGGAGGCGTCGCACGTAGACGATCGCCAATGGGGGGTGTGTCTGGTGCTAAAGCAATACTGCGTTGTGCCGTTACGTACAAGCCGTGTTGACGATATAACGCTTCTAGTTGATCCCAAATGGTTTTACCTTGGCTATACAGCTCTGCCGCGAGCTGAGCAAAGGCGACCATGGCCGATAAGCCATCTTTATCCCAAACGCTATTACCGACGGTGTAGCCTAAGGCTTCTTCGTAAGCAAATAGGAACGGATGTTGCTCTGATTGTTTGGCCATTGCCACATTGGTTAACCATTTAAAACCGGTTAGTGTTTGGTAATAAACCGCGCCATGAGCGGCGGCAATTTTACTGAGCAGGCTAGAAGAGACGATGGTATTTCCGACCAGTGGTGCTTGGTGCGCGGTATGCCGGAGCAGGTAATCCCCCAGCAATGCACCGACCTGATCGCCCGTCAGCATTTGATAACCGCCTGTAGGTTTGGCCACGGCAACCGCGAAACGGTCGGCATCGGGGTCATTAGCGCAGGCGAGCTCGGCATTCACCGATTCCGCCAAGGCGATGACTCTATCCATCGCACCGGCTTCTTCAGGGTTGGGGAAGTTAACGGTCGGGAAGCTGCCGTCGGGCTCGCGCTGCTCTTTGACGCTCATTACCTTATTAAATCCGGCGTCAGCGAGCAGGGTTTCTGCCATTTCGGCACCGACGCCGTGCATGGCCGTATAAGCGATGGTCACGCTAGACGGATCGGTGTGATGCTGTAGCAATGGACTGGCGTTAATGGTTTGTCGATAGGTCTGGTAATAATCATCTTGCAGCCAAACCAATAACCCTTGTTGCTGGGCTTTATCCAATCCTAGAGTTGGAATGCTTTGTGTTGCGGCTAAATCAATTTGATTGGCAATGCCAGAGTCATGGGGAGCAATGATCTGCGCGCCATTTTCCCAGTAGACTTTAAAGCCATTATATTCTGGCGGATTGTGGCTAGCAGTAACGACCACTGCGGCCGCGGCTTGTAAATGTTTGACCCCAAACGCCACTACCGGAGTAGGCGCTACTTTATAGGTAAGATACACCTTAATGCCTAAAGCGGTTAGTACTGAGGCGGTATCTTGAGCAAATTGCTGTGAATCTGGGCGGCCATCATAGCCAATCACCACGCCTCGTTGTTTGGCATTGTCGACTTGTTGGATCAGATAATGACCCAGTCCGACAGCGGTTTCTTGTATCACTAAGCGATTCATGCGGTTAGGGCCGCAGCCGACTTTACCGCGTAGGCCAGCGGTGCCAAATTCTAAGCGGGATTTAAAGCGATCTTCAATTTCATCCTGTTGTTGGTTATCAATTAAAGTTTGTAATTCTTTTCGGGTACGGAGGTCTGGATCTCTTGCTAACCAGAGCGTGACGTTATTGTTCATCGTGGTCACCTTTGATAGATAGTGTCAGTGGAGACATTGTAAGTAATATTTATTCTCATTAATGGGCGCGCAATCGCTAAACGCTTTATCTTCTTGCTATAGCAACGGATGTTCAGTCAACTCAGCAGCGTCAAGCAAAAAGGCCAGCCATCATTGGAGTCGATTTAAAAAGTATATTCAAGTCACTTGAATATGAACATGTTTAATGGTGTAAATTTTAAATTACACATTGTTGTTTTTGTATTGAGTGGGTGATGGTTGAAAATTACTAAAAATAGTGCTTGCGATTGCTTGGTGAAGTGGTTAAGTTACTTACAGAGCATAACCGAGCAGTGATGGGAACACCTGCAGTAATCAGTAATAGGAAGAAGTAAGCGATGTATCAAACCGATGATGTCAATATAAAACGTATCAAACAATTGCTGCCTCCAGTAGCCGTATTAGAGAAATTTCCTGCCAGTGAAGCTGCTTCTTCAACCACATTTCAAGCCCGTGAAGCGATTCATAACATTTTACATGACCAAGATGATCGTTTGTTGGTAGTGATTGGCCCTTGCTCCATTCATGATCCTAAAGCGGCGATTGAATATGGCCAGCGCTTGAAAGCCTTGCGTGATGAATTGAGTGGTCATCTTGAGGTGGTGATGCGGGTATATTTTGAAAAACCGCGTACTACAGTGGGCTGGAAAGGACTGATTAACGACCCGTATCTCGATGATTCTTATGAAATTAATGATGGTCTACGCATTGGTCGTAAACTGTTACTTGATTTAACCGATATGGGAATGCCAACCGCCAGTGAGTTCTTGGATATGATCACACCGCAATATGTCGCGGATTTGATCAGTTGGGGAGCGATTGGCGCTCGCACGACCGAGTCTCAAGTGCATCGCGAGTTGTCTTCGGGACTTTCATGCCCAGTGGGATTTAAAAATGGCACCGATGGCAATATTAAAATTGCTACTGATGCGATTCGTTCTGCCAGTGCTTCGCACCACTTTTTATCGGTGACTAAATTTGGTCATTCGGCGATTGTAGAAACGGCGGGTAATCCTGATTGTCATATTATTCTACGTGGCGGCAAAGAGCCTAATTATAGCGCTGAACATGTTGCGGCGATTAAACAAGAGCTAGAAGTCTCCGGTTTAAAACAGAAAGTGATGATTGACTTTAGCCATGCCAATAGCTCTAAGCAGTATCAGCGACAAATGGTGGTGGCAGATGACGTTTGTGCGCAGCTGCGCGCTGGTGAACACGCTATCTTTGGGGTGATGATTGAATCTCATTTAGTGGCAGGTCGTCAGGACTTAGTCGATGGTCAAGCCGCGACTTATGGGCAGTCGATTACCGATGCATGTATCGGTTGGGATGATACTGAAAAAGTATTACGTCAGCTTGCGCAAGCGGTGGAAGCGCGTCGAAACCTGTAAGGGATTTCGTTACTATACCCTCCCTACCTACAACGCCAAGTTGTTTAGGTATAAAGAATAAAATAGGCGCTGAATCAGCGCCTATTTTATTGAATCAACTTAACTATTTGGCCTCGATACTTCATCCAATAAATACAAAATGGATTGATAAGGGATCCCGCTGTGATGGGATAAGCCGATTTCACAAGTCCGGCTATTACTAAAACCACGTTGGCAGCTGGCGGGTACTTGTTGTTTTAGCGAGTGAACGGCAGCTTGGTTGAGCTCTGGCGTGGTAAAACCCTTGTCACCAGCAAAACCGCAGCATTGAATATGCTCAGGAACAATCACCTCTGATACGCAAGCTTGCGCGACCGCTAACATGGTATCCTCAAGTGCCATTTTACGTGAGCTACAGGTGATGTGTAGCATGACCGTTTCTTGTTTTGGAGTAATGCTTAAATGCTCTAAAACATACTGACTGATAAAGCCTGCCGGTTCAAAAATCTGCATTGGCTGGGTAAAGTGATCCATACTGCGTTTTGCACATGGGCTGGTATCGATGAGGACTGGATAGCGGCCCTGTTCACTGGCTTGCCACAATGCTTGTTCTAATTGCTGCGCTTTTTGGGTCGCAATATCAAACATCCCCTTACTGTCATAAGGCATACCACAGCATTGAGAAGAGACATTGTTTGGGATAATAACCTCAAAGCCGGCTTTGTTGAGCAGGGATAAAGTCACTTCCGTTAGTGGCCGTGGATCGAGAGCGTCGTTGCCTTGCGCCATCGTCCGGCTGGCGCAAGAGGGCAGATAAACGACTTTTTTATCGCGTCTCGGTAAATTCGCCGCGTGTTTTTCCAGTGGATAGCGATTGGCGCGAGGCAGTTCCGCTGTCCACAAGGGTGTTTTGCCTTTGCTGATTTTGCGTAAGCTTTGACTGAGCTGACTGACTCGCGCTTCTCCGCAGAGGCTTGTTGCCAGTTGATTGACTTTAAGCCCTGTTGTCACCAGTGCGGTGGTGGTGGCGAAATGATCGGCTGTCCAGCGCGCAATCGGGGTAAATTTGGCGTATTTTGCTTGGCGCAGTTGTTTAATTAAATCGCCCGTGTTGATGCCCACTGGGCAGCGCTCGGCACATAGGCCCGTGGCGGCGCAAGTATCGATACCTTGATACTGGAAAACATCCGCCAGCTCGCTTGCGGCAGCCTCTTCTCCGGCTCGGCTGCGACGTTGTAATTCGCGATACAGCACGATCCGCTGGCGAGGAGATAAAGTCAGCGTCCGTGATGGACACACTGGCTCACAGAATCCACATTCAATGCAGCGATCGACCAGTGGGTCTGCAGCTGGCATGGGTTTGAGATTTTTGAGGTGCGCATGAGGATCGGTGTTGATGATGACGCCAGGATTGAGCAGCCCTTGCGGATCAAACAGACTTTTGATGCGCTGCATCAGTTCGTAGCCTTCTTTGCCCCATTCTAGTTCGACATAAGGAGCCATGTTACGCCCCGTACCATGTTCCGCTTTTAACGAACCTTGATATTTGACCGCGACCAGTTCCGCTACCGCATCCATAAATGCGCCATAGCGGTCTATTTCAGCTTGCTGTTCAAAGCCTTGAGTGAAGACAAAGTGCAAGTTGCCTTCTAAGGCGTGACCAAAGATGATCGCTTCGTGATAACCGTACTCATCGAATAGCGTTTGCAGTTCACGAACGCCAGCGGCGAGTTTTTCAACTGGAAAGGCCACATCTTCGATGATCACTGTTGTGCCGACTTCACGGACTGCGCCGACGGCAGGGAACATGCCTTTACGAATGCCCCATAGGGTAGCAACAGTCTGGCTATGGCTAGTAAACGGCACCGATTGAATGATCTGATAATCGCTGAGGCTGTCGATAATCGTTTGGCACTGACTATCGAGTTCGACTTGTTGACTGGCGTGTGATTCCACCAATAAAGCGCAGGCCTCGATGTCGAGTTCGGCAATAAAGTCTGGCATGCCAGGTTTATCGGCGACAGAACGGAGCGCGCGGCCATCCATGAGTTCCACCGCGGCGACTGGCGTACTGGACAAGGTGGTCACCGCTTGGCAGGCCTGTTCAATAGTGGCAAAAACCAAGAGCGCTGACGCTTTGTAGCGATGTTCAACTACGGTGTTATAGGTAATATCAGCGATAAAGCCGAGTGTGCCTTCCGAGCCGATGAGAAGATGCTCGATGATCTCGATCGGATCGTGATAGTCAATGAGCGCATTAAGGGCATAGCCGGTGGTATTTTTTAAGCGATATTTGTGACGAATTTGTTCAGTGAGCGGAGTATTGGCGCGAGTGTGCGCGGCTAACGTTTCAATGCCCGCGAGCAAGTCTGCTTTGCGGCGTTTGAAGTCAGCAATACTTTGCTCATCTCGGGTATCAAGCACGACGCCGTCAGCAAAAACGATTTTCATGCTATCAACGGTACGATAAGAGTTGTGCGCGGTACCGCAACACATGCCACTCGCATTATTAGCGGCGATGCCGCCAATTTTACAAGTATTGATTGAGGCGGGATCAGGACCAATTTTACGTTGGTAAGGGGCAAGGTATTTATTGGCATCCGCGCCGATAACCCCCGGTTGTAGGCGAATTTTATGGCCGTCATCAAGAATTTGATGCTCACGCCAATCATCGGTTAAGGTGATTAAGACAGAATCAGACACCGCCTGACCAGATAAGCTGGTGCCAGCGGCGCGAAAAGTAAAATGAATGCCCAGCTCAGCGCAACGTTGAATAGTAAATACGACCTCATCAAGGGACTGTAAGCGTAAGACGATTTTAGGTACCAAGCGATAAAAACTGGCGTCAGTACCATAGGCTAAACGCTGCGCTGGCTGAGTGATGATGCGCTCACTAGCAACGCGCGTTGCCAGTTGAGTGATCAGTTGCTGATAGTGTGAGGGTAACTCACTCATGTTGAACTCCTGCTTTAACCAAGGATTAACGATTCACTAAAGAATCACGGGAGAGATCTTGCACCCGTTTAGCGCCAGTTAAGGTCATCGCGACACGCATCTCTTTGTCAAATAAATCCAGTAAATGTTCAACACCGGCTTGACCTTGCGCCGCTAATGCGTAAATAAAAGCGCGGCCCAGTAAAGTGCAATCTGCCCCTAAGGCAAGCATTCTGACCACATCCAATCCGCTACGGATGCCAGAATCGACCAGAATTTTTAAATCGCCTTTTACCGCATCGGCAATACTGGGTAATGCCTGCGCAGTAGAGAGTACGCCATCTAACTGACGTCCACCGTGGTTAGAGACCACAATGCCATCAGCGCCAAAGCGTACCGCATCTTTGGCATCTTCGACGTCTAAAATGCCTTTGATCACCATCGGGCCATCCCAGAAGTCACGGATCCATTCGAGATCTTGCCAACTGATTGAAGGGTCGAAATTGTTACCCAACCAGCCAATATAATCTTCGAGTTTAGTCGGCATCCCGCGATAGGTCGAAATATTGCCCAGATCGTGTGGTTTACCCAATAAGCCCACATCCCATGCCCAGCGAGGATGCGTCATCGCTTGCAGAATGCGTCGGCTTGCCGCATTGGGACCGCTCATTCCAGAATGCATATCACGATAGCGCGCACCGGGAACGGGCATATCGACCGTAAACACTAAAGTCGTCACGCCTGCCGCCTTGGCGCGCTCTAAGACGTTTTTCATAAAGCCGCGATCTTTCAATACATAAAGCTGAAACCACATTGGACGAGTCAGCGTTGCGGTGACTTCTTCAATCGGACAGACCGACACCGTCGATAGGGTAAAGGGAATCCCTTTATTGGCGGCAGCATGCGCGGCTTGTACTTCACCACGCCGAGCGTACATCCCCGTTAAACCGACGGGAGCTAAGGCGATAGGCATGGCCAGCGATTCACCAAAAAGCTCAGTCTCAAGGCTTAATTCAGACATGTCATTGAGCACCCGTTGGCGTAGGGCGATATCGGCTAAATCGGTAGTATTGCGACGCAGTGTGTCTTCGCGATACGATCCGCCATCAATATAATGGAAAAGAAAAGGCGGCAGTTTAGCTTGGGCGGCAGCGCGAAAATCAGTCGAGGCGGAGATGATCATGGTTTGTATCCTTATAACAACGGGATCATGGATAACCTAATAAGTAAAGCGCGGCAGCGAGCGTTGTGTGTTGGCTACCGCGGTAAATATTAACAGCAGAATCGGTCGGTCATCAGCGTTCAGCCAGCATCAACACATCGCTGAAATTAAACCCGTACACGACCACCATGCCGATAATGGCAGTGGCGATGAGATAATACGCCGTCGGGATGATGGTTTTACGCAAGGTGGCTCCTTCACGGCCCAGTAAACCGACCGTGGCTGAGGCTGCGACCACGTTATGAATCGCGACCATATTACCGGCAGCGGCGCCCACGGCTTGCAGGGCGACGACCACCACGGTAGAGATATTCAGTGTCTGCGCCACTTCAAATTGAAACTGGCTAAACATCATGTTTGAAACCGTGTTTGAGCCGGCAATAAAAGCGCCTAAAGCACCAACGGTGGCGCTAAGCGCAGGAAAGGCTTGCCCAACTAACCCGGCAGCAAAATTGGCGGTAGTCACAGGCATGCTGGCCAGATCAGCGCCGTTAACGCTAGAATTAATAAAAATTCGTACCATAGGAATAGTAAAGACCAATACAAAACCAGCCCCCACTAAGGTTTTACTCGATTCACCGACGGCTTTTAGTAATGGCGTCACACTGCGAGATTGTAAAAGCACCGCTAATAAGGCGACAAAGACTAATATGCCACCGGGCAGATAAAGCGGATCAATCGATGTGCTGACTCCGGTCTCGCCAAGGATGTTATTAAAGCTCAGTTGAACGCTCAGCAGCATGGCTTTGAATTCACTGCTGACCCGGCTAGCAACCAGAATGACCGCCAGTAACACATAGGGTGCCCACGCTAAGGCCAGTCCCATAGGTTTGGCTTTCATCTCATCAAGATTCATTTTTAATGATCCCAGCCATTCGCTAGGCCATTCTTTTTCAGCCGGAAATTCCCAAGTGCTTTTCGGTACTAAAAAGCCCTTTTTCGCGGCGGTGACGACAACGGCTAAACTGACTAATCCACCGATCAGTGAAGGGAATTCAGCGCCTAAAAAGACCCCCGTTAGCGCATAAGGCAGCGTAAAGGCCAAACCGGCAAACAGCGCAAAAGGTAAGATATCTAACCCTTCGGTCCAACTGCGGTTTTTACCGAAAAATCGCGTCAACATCATCGCCATCAGCACTGGCATTAAAATACCAACAACCGCATGAGTGAGTGCAACACCGGCGGTGATTTGCTGTAAGTAGGCGTCCCAACTTGAACCATTAGCCACTAAGGTTTCGCTAATGTTGTGGGTATCTAGTCCACGGTTAACGCCAACAATGATCGGCGTACCCACCGCTCCGAATGAGACTGGCGTTGATTGAATCATCATTCCCATTAACACCGCGGCTAAGGCAGGAAAGCCAATCGCAACCAACAAAGGGGCGGCAATGGCCGCTGGTGTACCAAAACCAGAAGCGCCTTCGATGAAGGAGCCAAAACACCAAGCAATGATGATCGCTTGTACGCGACGGTCGGGGGATATATCGATAAAACCGTTGCGAATCGTAGTAATGGCGCCAGTGTGCTTGAGAGTATTGAGTAGCAATATTGCGCCAAACACGATCCATAACACGGAAACGGTGATGCCGAGCCCTTGCAAAGTTGAAGCGAATACGCGAGTTATCGACATATCCCAAAAAATCAAAGCGATAGCAACGGTTAAGGCAAATGCGACCGGCATGGCTTTTTTGGCTGGCCAATTTAATCCGACCAATAGCACGGCTGCGACAACAATGGGTGAAAACGCAATCAGCGCCAGTAGGGTGTCACTCATGAAAGACTTCCTCGTCCTTTGAACTCTTCATTAATAATGATGACTTAACACGTGCAGTAGGGTACGAGTTAAGCAATGTAAGCTCGGGTTGTTTAATTTTTATAGTTGTGATGGTCTTGTTAATTGTAGGTGAATTTACTCCTTTATTTTTTGAGGATATAGGGAAATAATGAAAATAATTAGTTCTTAAAATGGTATAATCGAATGCGCGCAGATGATTTAATTCTGTTTTCTCAAGTCATTGAGCTCGGGAGCTTTAGTAAGGCTGCGGAACAAAATAATCTTACCAATTCAGTAGTTAGCAAAAGAATCGCCCGTTTAGAAGAAGAGCTGGCGGTACAGTTACTCTATCGTACCACCCGCAAATTAACCTTAACCGAAGCGGGGAAAGCCTTGTTGATCAGTGCAAGAAATGTGAAGCAAGCCACGCAAGAAGCGATGGATGCCCTGTCAGGCTTTGGTGAAAATGTCAGCGGTCACATTAAAATGTCGGTGCCGACCATCTCTGGAGACTTATTGCTCGCTGATGCGGTCGCGGAATTTTGTAATCGTTATCCTGGATTAACGGTAGATATGTCGCTGGATAATCGGTTTGTTGATTTAGTTGAAGGTGGTTTTGACTTAGTGATCCGTACGGGTTATTTGGATGACTCGAGTTTGATCGCGCGGCATATATTGGATTCGCAATGGGTTGTCTGTGCATCGCCCGCATACCTTGCCCGCCATGGTCAGCTGATCATGCCTGAGCAGCTTGTGGCTCATAATTGTTTACAATACGCCTATCAAACCACCGGAGCCAGTGATTGGGAGTTTAAAAGCCCGACAGGTAACCGGATAGTGAAAGTTTCGGGCAGCTTTTCTACCGATAATGCGACAGCATTACGTAAAGCAGCATTAGGTGGCCACGGTATTGCTTATGTGCCGCGCTGTTTGGTGTACCATGATTTTAGAGAAGGGACATTAATCGACCTATTTCCAGATCAGGTCGGCAAAAAATTGGGGATTTACGCGGTATACCCGTTTACACGTCAACCACCCAATAAAGTTCGTTTATTGATTGAACATATCCGCCAGCGTTATTTAGCGATTGCTGACTATTTTTAATCGCCCCTATTTTTAAGCTGAAAGTGTTTATTCCGTTAATCGTTAGACCCGACGGTTGGTGTTTAGTTGAGTCGTGTCGCGCTCGTCGACTGCCCTTGCTGATGTTTCAGTTGAGTAAAGTAGCGATGGACTTTTTCAATATTCGCATACTCTAACTGCCACGACGCTGCTCTTTGCGCATGGCAAAAAGCATTAATGTGTTCGAGTAAGTCGTGGCTGTTGCTGTCTAAGACACTGGCGACGGATCTGACCAATGGACTGTTTTCGATGGATAAAAATTGCAGTAACGCATAACTTTGGTTGAGTACTTGATAAGCGCCTTGCTGCTGTCCCATCGTATTAAGAATTTCAGATTGGTAGACTGCGCAGTCTCGCAGTCCACTGATTAAACACACCAACTGACAAGGTTTGGTTTGAGTACTTTGTGCCGCGTAATGCAAATGTTGTGGGAGGTAGGCTAATACTTGCTCAAACAGATAATGAGCTTCAGGCCAATGCCCTTGATTGACCAATTTCTCAGCTTTTTGGTAGTAGCTCCAGCACTGATTAAGATCCATCGTGACTCCGGTGTTGGTGAAGTTGTGGGACCCTATTTAAAGACAACTTGCCATCAAATGCAACTGGTTGTCATTTGCGTCTTCATCATTAGCACTGGTGCTTATTTGTCCACTTAAGCGTGAATTAGTAGTAAGTCACTAAAAAGATTGTGCTTTTCTTCTACACTTAAGCTACAAATAAAGAAAATTAATTTAAATATAACAATCATAAAAAAATAAGGAGGGGGTATGGCGATTCAAAATTTGAGTGTTGAGCAGCTCTATCACGTTGCAACACTAGATAATTTGCCATGTAAATCGACCAAAGAGTTAGCTCCCATTGATGAGATTGTTGGTCAAGAGCGCGCGCAAAAAGCGGTTGAATTTGCGATGTCGATAAAAGAAAAGGGCTATAACATTTATGCCATTGGACGTAATGGATTGGGTAAACGAACCATGATCTTACGTTACTTAAATCGCCATCAGCCAGAAAATAATGCGCTATTTGATTGGTGTTATGTGGCTAATTTTGATGATATTCGTACACCACGAGTGCTTAAGCTTCCGTCTGGTGTTGGCCAGAAATTTCGTCAAGATATTGAAAAGTTGATGACTAAATTGGTCAATGCGATTCCGTTAGCGTTTGATAATGAACTCTACTTTAGCCGAGCGGACCGCTTAAAAAACCAACTAGCCCAAAAGCAGGAACAAGAATTAGCAGCCATCACCTTACGTGCCAAAGAGCGTGATATTAGTTTAAGTATCACTAACCAAGGTGAATATCAGTTTGTCGCCATGAATGGCGAAGAAATGCATACCGAAGAAACGTTTGATGCGCTGAGTAAAAAAGAGCAAGAGCATTTTGCGCAGACGATTGATGAGTTAGAAGTCAGCTTACGCAATATGGTCCGCCAGCTCACTGAGTGGGAGGAAGCGTACAGCGAAAAAATTAAAAAGCTCAATGATGATGTGACGCTCGATGTGATCAGTCATTTTATTAAACAGCTTAAAATCGATTATTCTAAGTACCCTGAAATCAAAAGCTACTTAACCGAATTACAAAAAGATATCGTCGAAAATGTTGAGATCTTTTTGGATGAAACGGGAGAGCAAGGGGAGCTCGCTACCGCGGCGTTGGATAAAAAGTTACCACGTCGTTATAAAGTGAATGTACTGGTTTGTCGCGCGTCGCAAGAATTTCCGGTGGTGGTCGAAGAAAACCCTAACTATCACTCCTTGTTTGGC
The DNA here is from genome assembly GCF_000176155.1 of Vibrio metschnikovii CIP 69.14. Lineage (GTDB taxonomy): Bacteria > Pseudomonadota > Gammaproteobacteria > Enterobacterales > Vibrionaceae > Vibrio > Vibrio metschnikovii. Next base: position 712,794 of record NZ_ACZO01000007.1, read on the forward strand.
TATATTGAAACGGCGACCTATAAAGGAACGGTGTTTACCGATTTTTCACTGATCCGCGCTGGTAGTTTACATAAAGCCAACGGCGGCGTACTGCTAATGGATGCGGTTAAAGTATTAGAGCAGCCCTATGTATGGGATGGCTTAAAACGTGCTCTGCGTTCACGTCAGCTCAGCTTCACCTCGCTAGAAAAAGAAGTGACTTTAACCGGAACGGTATCGCTCGATCCTGAACCGATACCACTAGATGTCAAAATCATCTTATTTGGTGATTATCGTACTTATGAATTATTAACGCATTACGATCCGGAGTTCAGCGAGCTGTTTCGAGTCACCGCTGATTTTGAAGACGAGATGAAGCGTACGCCAGAAAGTGAGCTGCATTATGCCCGTTTCATTTCAAGTATTGTCCATGATAACAATATGTTGCATTGTGATCGCAAAGCGATTGCGCGAATTATTGAACACAGTTCGCGAATGACCAGCGATCAAAACAAGCTCTCTTTGCATTCCGCGCATATTGCCAATTTATTGCGTGAGTCTAATTACGTCGCTCGCCAAGCCAATTCTAATATGATTCGCCAAAATCATGTGGAAGAAGCGCTGTGCAACCAACAAATGCGAGTCAATCGTCTTCAAGAAGGCGTAATGGAAACCTTCCTTAATGGCACTACATTACTGCAGACCGAAGGCTCTGCGGTGGGGCAGATCAATGCTTTATCGGTGTTAGCGACCAGCGATCATGCCTTTGGTGCACCAAACCGAATTACGGCGACCACATCGTTTGGTGATGGCGATATTATTGATATTGAACGCAGCGTGGATTTAGGGGGCAGTATCCACTCAAAAGGAGTAATGATACTTTCTGCTTATTTAAATTCGGTGTTTGGCCGAACGGCGCGAGTACCGTTAACCACCACCATTACTTTTGAACAATCGTACGGTGGGGTCGATGGCGATAGTGCCAGCATGGCTGAGTTTTGCGCTATTGTGTCAGCATTTTCCAAGCAACCCAATCGGCAAGATATTGCGATTACTGGTTCAATGAATCAGTTTGGTGAAGCGCAGCCGATTGGCGGTGTTAATGAGAAAATCGAAGGCTTCTTCGATGTGTGTAATATTAAAGGCCGTCATTCTCAACAAGGCGTGATTATTCCTCGTTCTAATCAGCATCATTTGATGCTACGGGCGGATATTCTCAAAGCGGTGGAAAAGGGTGAATTCCATATTTGGGTGATTGACCATGTGACAGAAGCGATTGAGCTCTTTACTGGAAAACCCGCTGGTGTTGCAACAGAAGATGGCAGCTATCCCGTGGATACGATTTTTGGTTTGGCTCAGGCTAAATTAAACGCACTACGCAAATAATCATAGGCTGGTCGTCACGCTTAACCTTCTTAATGGCTCCTTCGGGAGCCATTATCGTTCCCTAAAATGCTCTGAAACGGCTGAACGACGGCTAGGTCCAGGTTCAGTGGAAATGGTGTGCTCATAGCCCGCACGTATAAAACGTTGGTGAGGCAGCGGAGGTTCAACTCGTCGCATCTGCGGTGAGTCAGTGGTTCCCGAAAGTTGATAAATCGTTTCGCCAGTGCCAGTTCGGATGGCGATGGTCTTGCCATCAAATTCAAATTGCGTGGCAATTAAACGATGATCACGAAATACGCCTTGTTCATTAAAGGTGAGAACTTCAGTTAAATGGCTTGGTGCACCGATTTCAATCCAAGAACCGTGCACGTTCTTCGGATTAATGTAATCGCGATAACTAACGAGAATTAATAGCGTAAATCCGACAGATAATAGACTTAATATTAGCCAGAAGAGGACTTTAAATAGAAACGATTGACTATCAGGGCGGTATTTTCGGCTAGGTTTTTTTCTAATAACCACATCATTCTCTCAAAGTATTTAGGATTTATTACGTAAAGCCTTTAGGTAAGCTGAGTATAGCATATTGTCATTAAAGCTAAGCTAATGATATCTTGAGTATCTGTTAAGTGATGAGTGGAAAACGCCACTCAAACTATTTTATCTCAGAAAAGGAATACCATGATTAAGGAAAATAGCTACTTTGATGGCAATGTGAAATCTTTAGGTTTTCAGCAGCATGGCGAGTCAATGACCGTCGGTGTGATGGCTCCTGGAGAGTATACCTTTGCGACGGATGCTCCGGAGAAAATGACCGTTATCAAAGGGTCATTAACCATTAAACGCACGAGCGATCAACACTGGTTAACGTTTCATAGTGGAGAGTGTTTTGACGTTGATGGTCATTCATCGTTTGATTTACAAGTGTCGCAAGCCACTGCTTATTTGTGTGAATTTTTATAGCCGTGCGTTTTTAGGTCATAATAGGCGCTGACGTTTCCAGCAAGCCAAAAAAAGCCACACTCATTAATGGGTGTGGCAAAAACAAAAATATCCGGCAGTGGTTTTATTTTTGTTTAATAACCGACCTTATGGTCGAATGGACAGTAAACTTACTCTTCCTTTCTACGTACAGCGGCAGCTGTCTTTGTTTCGTCATCGAGTTTGTTGATGAGGGTTGACCATAACTCTAAGTCGTTTGGGTATAGAGTTATCAGGCAATTAGTAGGTGGAAAATAATCCTGCATTATAATCAGCAATCGCTTGTTCAATCTCTTGGTGACTATTCATCACAAAAGGACCGTAATGAACCACCGGTTCGTTAATCGGCTCCCCCGCTAAAATCAATACACCGCTGGCTTCGTTGACCGATAATTGAAGTGCAGCGTTGCGAGAAAGTACCGCGAGTTCGCCTTGTTTTAAGCTCTTCCCTACCACGTTCACCGCGCCTTGATACGCATAAAGCAACACGTTGTAGTGCTCAGGGATGACTAAAGCGATATCACTGGATGATTGAGCACGCCAGTCGGCAACGATAGTGGCGACGCCAGTTTGAGTTAGCGGACCTTGCAACGTTTGCCCGTTGATAGCGAGCTTTCCAGCGATGAGTCTTAGCGTACCCAGTGCATCTTCTGAATATTCAGTTATCGTTTCAGGTTGAAAATCATGATATTGAGCCGGTGCCATTTTGTTTTTCGCTGGTTGATTAATCCAAATTTGGAAACCGTGCAATTGACCTTGTTCCATGATTGGCATTTCGCTATGAATAACCCCTCGGCCCGCGGCCATCCATTGGGCACCGCCACTGCGTAATTCGCCGACATTACCCATTTGATCGCGATGTTGAAAGTGCCCTTGCAACATATAGGTTAAGGTTTCAATGCCTCGATGAGGATGAGGAGGGAACCCTCCAATGTAATCGGCACTATGATCCGATTTCAATTCATCTACCATTAGGAAAGGGGAGAATCTGCCATGGTTAAAACCAGCGACACGACGAATTTTCACTCCGTCTCCATCCGAGGTCGCTCGGGCGGGAATTAGCTGTTCGATGACTCGTAAGGTGTTCATGATCGTGCTCCATCATTAGAGGATGATCATAGCTTACTGATTGCTGGCTCAAAAAGGAGCACAGAGAGTTGAGGATGTCATTCAAAATTTTTGAAGATCAATAGTCTCTTTCGGTACTTTTCCGAACGTAAGAACAAGGTTGGCGTTCATAGAGACACAGATCAACCAATGATCTGTCTAAATGTGAGATTGATTCTTGGTTGGCAGGATTGACGAGTTTTAGGAATGGTGTGCTGCCAATAGTGCTGTGTATCTCCAGCCATCACTAATAATGAGCCATGGCTGAGTTCAAAGGTTAATTTTTCTTTACTTTGCATATGGCGCAGCGCAAAGCACCGAGTTGCGCCTAATGATAGTGAAGCGATGACGGGTTGGTGACCTAATTCCGGTTCATTATCTTGGTGCCAACCCATCGAATCTTGACCATGGCGATAGAGATTCGCCAGAACCGAATTAAATGGCTGATTTGCAACTCGTTCACATTGTGCTTTAAGAGGGAGTAATGCTGCTGCCCACGGTTGTGGCGCTAAACTTAAGCCTGAATAGCGATAAGCTTTTTCACCGTACCAAGCGTGCAGGCGAGGCTGCATGATTGGTTTACCAAACATCATGATCGCTTGTTGTTGCCAGTTGAGTTCAAGCGACAGGCGTTGATAAGCGTTATCGGCTTGTTCCATGGATAAAAAATCTGGGATCCACAGTAATTGTCCATCATTGATCGTTAGCCATGATGGCGTTGGTGTAGATTCAGGGATAGAAACTGGAGTTGGCATCATTATTCTCAGTTAATCATTTTTTGATAGGTTGGATGTTTTAAGGTTGAGAGAAACCGAAAAGTAGAGAGTTACAGGGAAATTGCATTTTGCACTGGATTTGCAAAATGCAAAATCACTATGAGATCGGTTGTAATGAAACGGACGCTTTTTCGCCATATTCGCCTTGAATTGCTTGATTAAGTGGTTTGAAAAAGTTGGCACGCTATGTGCTTTATAATATATGACCCTTTTAAGCCGAGGGTCACCTAGCCAACTGACGTTGTTAGTGAACCTCTTTGTTCACACAAAATATAGCCAATCGCCCCTTTTTGCGGTTGGCTTTTTTTTACGTTGTTTTTCTTGTCAACGATCAACGCTGCTCGGTTTGATTGGCGCATTTATCGTAACAACTGGGTACTCTCGGGCACACCGCACCACGTGAACAAATCAATCTTGCTTGATTATCAATCCCACGCTCAATCCAATTAATATTGAGAATTTTTGCAATGGTTAGCAAATCTTTTTTAATGTGTCTCGGGATGATGGTTGAACCTCCTTGTTGAACACAAGAGGCTTTGAGTTCTTCGGCAATCGAGCGGGCATCGCCACCTTGAGCATTAATGGCGGGATTAAGATCAATGCCAGCACATAGCACACGGTTATTCCCTGCAGCATCAGACATATTCATTGATTCACAACAGTAAATACGCGGTTCATCACCGACATTTAAAATGGAAATTTGTGCTGAGCTACCGGGTAAAGGCTCAGACAAACGACGAAACACCGCCCAGTGTTGGCAAGGGTCATCAACTTTACGCATGTTCCCCCAAGGTAGGGGTATGCCATTACCACGATACACCGCTTTAAGTTTGCCTTCGCCATAGGCATCAAAATAGTGCCAGTGAGGGTAGGGAGAGACGACGGTCATCCGGCGCATGGCAACCGAAGGGGATACTCCGGCTTTTTGATGTACGGAGATTTCATAGCCATTACGATCCAACAGTTGGCGAAAGGGAACTTTGGGGCATAATAGAGCGCCAGCAAAAAAGCTCGATTCAAAATCACGCCATGCTTGCAAAATATCTTGTGAGTTAAGCTCGGAGGTTTGCTGAAGATCGCTCTGCGCTTCCCAGCCATGAGTATGCCCAACCGAAAGCACACTTTTTAATCCCTCTTTACTGTGTAAAACATTATGGCCAATGTACACCGCTAAGTCGTATTTCAGGCGTGTCGGATACTGTTTTAAAATCTCATTAAGATAAATGTTTCCCGGTGGTTCAAAAAAAGAAGTGACTAACTGTTTGGCGCTGATCCCCAATTCATCGACCACATCATGCGGTGTACGTGTCACCCAACGTATGGTCAATCCTAGGCTTTTAGCGATATCGATTAAATCTTCTACGGCCAAATTAAGACGTTTTAGTCCAACCTCCTCTGCCGCACGTTCTAGATCGGGGAAGTGATTTTGTAAACTTTCTTGATGGGCCCGGATCAGCAGATGAGCAAACTGGCGGCCGGTGATCCCGGTTTGTGAGAGCATTTCGGGAATCGCAATCTGTAAAATATCATTAGAAAATAGAAAGCTAGGTTCAAGTGCCATCCCACTGATCCCACCTCGATTGCCCTTATTAGGTGTAATGTCGGCCTGTTCGGGTTCGTCGTCTAAAAACCAACGCGGATCTTTTTGAAAGACTTCAGCAATCACTTCGAGCATTTCTACGCTAGGAACTCGCTTGCCTCGTTCAATCATAGAGAGATAAGAGACGGAAGGAGCGTATTCAGGATTAACCCGTATACAGCGCGCTGATAAATCTTCCATGGTTAAGTGGTTGCGTTTACGCAAGTTTCTTACCTTGGTGCCTAAAAAATGTGACTGTCTGACTAAGCTTTTTGATATGGCCATTTTGTAAAATTCACATTGTAAAATTTTTGTTGTGAAATTGTAGTAAAAAATCCGCTAGTCTACAAACTAAGCCAGTCACAGAATTGAATGAAAATTAAACATAAGTTTGAAGTAATGGCTCTAGGACACAATAAATAGTTATCCACGAGGGAACGACAATGAATATGCTGACATTCGATAAGACTAACATTCAATCAACTCAACATCCGTTTATCGCTGAAGCTGTCTTCGCCGTGGAGACAACCAGCGCAAATCAACAACGAGAAAGACAAGCCAAAGCTAAGCAATTAATGGATCGTTTATTTCCGCTAGAAAGTGGTTCGCATCAAGAAGTCACCAGTTATGTGATCGATTACCACCATGTACTGGCGTATTTTAAAGATGGTCGTCACAGCGGTTTACAATATCCGAAACAGTTTGTCGCCTTTACCGGCAGTAAAGATCAGCCTTGTTCAATTCTCTTTAGAGAAGGGGATGGAAGCCATGTTGAACTGCTATTAGGTTGCTTACGCGGTACTGGCTGTGTGGAATTGGTTGAGATAGAAGATATTCAGTTAGAAACCTGCACCACGTTTAGCCAGCAAATCAATAATCAAATGGCTAATACTGCGATTCGTCATTGGATAAGCTTGATCAAAGGGAATGCGCACGGTAAAGCGCAAGCCTGTAGCGAAGATAAAGAATATACGGCAAAAAGTGGTGAAGACTACTGTCTTAATTACGCTTTTCACTTATAAATTTACCATTAAAATCAATAAGTTGGTTGGGCGACTTGTTTTAAGTCGCTGACCATCTACCTTGATAGTGGATTGAATGGGTATTAATTAATGGCCTGCTTTTATGGACTCTCGATGGCGATTTTAGAGTGGCATTACTCGGTTACGGCCAAGATTTTTGGCCTGATAGAGCATTTTATCGGCCCGATCAACTAAAGTATCAGCGGCTTCCAAACTTTGATATTCGGCGACGCCAAAAGAGGCAGTAATATTACCAATTTGTTGACCTGAGCGGCGATCGCGAACTGAAAGCTTTTCAATTGATCGACGTACCGACTCCGCGAATTGACGAGCACTACGTAAAGTCATGTTAGGCAGCAGAATAACAAATTCTTCACCACCAAAACGGTAGGCAGTCATCGCTTCGCGGCAATTACCTTGAATACGTTTGGCAATCGCTCTTAATACCGAATCACCAAACAGGTGACCGAAATCATCGTTATAGCTTTTGAAATGGTCGATATCTAACAAAATAATGCTTAGCGCTTGTTGAGCATGAAGCATGGCAAGTAGATCGTTATTAAAAGCGCGTCGATTATATAACCCACAGAGTGGATCAAAGAGCGCGTCTTTCTGTACTTCTGCCAATTGGCTTCTCAGCTTAGAGATTTCATCGCAAGCGGTTTTGAGCTGATTGTTTAAAAAGCGGGTCGAATGGCGAATGTCTCGTGACTCACTGACTAGCTGTCGAATAACGCCCATTACTTCCTCTAAAGAAAGATCTTCTTTCTCTACGCGTTCTAAATCGCAAAAGCTTTTATCGATAATGGCTTCAAAAGCTCGTGTATCAGTCATGGTATCAGACATTGAGCTGGCGACTTCACTGGCTAAAATTTCCATATTCGCGCGCAGTTCACTGACGGTCGTTTCTGCTTTAGAAGCGATGAAATTTTTGTATAACAGGTCGCCAGAACTGGGTGGACATAAGCCAAAATGCGCTAAAACGGAATCCATTTCTTGATTTAACTGCGGGATAGCATGATCGACATAAGTATACCAAAGCGCGTAGTTAGCAGGTGTGGCGGCAACATGATGCTTCATCATCAGAGGAACCGCTTTTTTAAGGTTGGCAGTAGATTTTTTAAAAACTTCATCAGGCATGGGTTTACCGGCACTAAGCGCTAATCAATTCTATAGGCTAAGCGTAGCGGATTTTTGCTCATATTGCTGCAAAAATCCGCTGATCTTGCTCTTATCGTGGATTACATTGAGAGGGATGACGAGCGTTGCGATTCAAGTTTTTTCGCTCCTCTGAGCATCGCTTCGATAAGTTCAGTGGCGTTAAATTTTTCTAATGCCTCGTGTGCGCCAACTTGATGAGCGCGGTCGACACAAATTTCACTCGACAATGAGGTGTGCAAAATACAATAAGCGTGACTTAAGCGAGAATCGTTTTGTACCTCAAAAGCCAGCTCATAGCCATCAAGACCGGGCATTTCAATATCACTGACTAAAAGATCAATCGCATTATGTTCATCGGCTAGGCGGCGCATTAGTTCAATAGCCTCCAAACCATTTTTACAAATCTGATAAGGAATGTTGATTCTATCTAGCGCATCGGCCAGCTGTTTACGGGCAATTGATGAGTCATCGACCAGTAAAATATTCAGTGGTTTTAGACGCTCACGTTCAATATCGGTCAGCATCGGCACTTTGGTGGATTCGTATTGTGGGTAGATTTTTGAGAGCAGCAGTTCGACATCCAGAAGTTGGACAATACGATCTTGATAACGAGTGATCCCTGTTACAAAGACATTATTGCCCGCTGTCACCGGCGCTGACTCAATGGAGCGCCAATTACATTCGATGATTTTTTCAATGCCGCGCACCATAAATGCGACTACGGTACGCAGGCAGTCAGTGACAATCAAATAACACTGTTTATATTCTTGAGGAGTAATCGGCCTAAATCCGATGGCTGCGGCCATATCAATCACTGGTACCGTTAGATTACGTATCGTCACCGTTCCCACCACATGATGATGAGAATACGGGATTTGCGTCATCGGTAAATAGGGGACGATTTCCCTTACTTTTAACGTTCCAATAGCAAACAGCTGTTGCTGTGAGTTGAGGGTAAACATCAACATCCCTTGCGACTGATTTGCTTTACTGACGGTTTTGGCCATAACACACTACTCAAAAATAAACACACTACACCTTCTATAGTAACTGAAAATTGCCGCTTCGTAACGCTATTGAGCTATTTTTAGCAGTTAAAGCTCCTTGATGAGCGATGAATATCGAAAAGATGCATTAGGCTACGGCTTTGGTTAAAATAAGCAGCTTTGTTATTAGATCGAGTATTTCCCTATGGCGAAAACAGCCGCTGCATTGCACATTTTAGTCAAGCACAAAGAGCAAGCTGATGAATTACTACAGCAATTAAAAAAAGGCGCTAAGTTTCAAACCTTAGCCAAAAAGTATTCACTTTGCCCATCGGGTAAGCGTGGTGGTGATTTAGGCGAATTTCGCCAAGGACAAATGGTCCCTGCTTTTGATAAAGCTTGCTTTCAAGGTGAAATTTTGACGCCGCAATTAGTGAAAACCAAGTTTGGTTGGCATGTAATAAAAGTACTTTACCGTACCTAGTGTTGTAGTGGACCGCTCTTTTCTACTGAAGCTGCCGCGCTACGGCAGCGTCTTTCGAGCCAAGTATATTGTTTCCATACTCATGGTGACAGACTCAATCAACACCGCCGAATGCTCCTACGGTTAGCTTGCTTTTTGCGTGGCACGCCTAGTTTGCATTAGATAATTGTGTTGCTTGAGCATTTATTGTGACAAAGTTTACAGATTTTCATCTTTTCAACTAAAAAAATTCACAAATTGATTTCCATCAAAATAGTGTGGTTTTTATATGCTACTGTGCGCGCCAACAAAAAGAATAATTAGCCCAACAAAAGGAAAGTAGCATGAAAAAAACAGTCTGTGGATTAGCTGTCCTTACCATTTTAGCTTCAACTTCAGTGCTTGCTCATCAGCAAGGGGATATTTTGGTGCGTGCAGGTATTGCTAGTGTCGTACCCAATGATAGCAGTGATAAAATTCTTGGTTCGCAAAATGAACTGTCGGTGAACAGTAATACTCAGCTGGGCTTAACGCTCGGCTATATGTTGACGGATAATTTCAGTATTGAGTTATTAGCCGCAACGCCTTTCTCGCATAAGATCTCGACCGATCTTGGCGGTTTAGGGGATATCGGTAAAACTAAGCATTTACCACCGACGGTGATGGTGCAGTACTATTTTGGCGAAGCGGGTAGCACATGGCGTCCTTATGTTGGCGCTGGTGTTAACTACACCAATTTCTTTGATGAAAAATTTAATGATACTGGAAAAACAGCCGGGCTTAGTGATTTAAAACTGGATGATTCTTGGGGTCTAGCGGCCAATGTTGGTGTCGACTATATGCTCGATGATAACTGGTTCTTTAACGCATCAGTTTGGTACGCCAATATTGAAACCACAGCAAAATATAAAGCGGGTGTTGATGCCCAATCCACTGACGTGAAAATTAATCCTTGGGTATTTATGATCTCTGGCGGTTATAAGTTCTAAAAAATTGACTTGATAACGCTCAGCAACAATAAAGGCAGGAAATCCTGCCTTTATTGTTTTCTATTTTACCGCTTTGCGGTTTGGTTAATTAATGCAATACGGTTTCTGGAATCGCCCCATTCAATTGGTTATCAATTAAAAAATCAATGGTTTGTGCTTGCATTTGACCATGGTGAAGAGCATCAGACCCATCATCATTCTGTGGGGCAATAAAGGTTGAATGCTTAGCCGTGGCATTATACTCAATAAAGACGCTGCTTTGCCCATTCACGGTTGGTGTCGTGCGATTGATCGTCGTTAATCCAAGTAAGCTCGCCACTGGCTCTGTGCCAGCAAATGGCAGTATACCTGCTTCTTTGGTGACATTCGGCACCGTATCGTCATTGTGAACTTGAGTCAGCAATAACGGCGTTGTAATGCCCGAAGCTAAATTCGCCATTGGATCTATGCTGTCGAGCACCGATTGAGCGGCAAAGCTAAACTGAGCAAACAGTGCGTTTAATTGCGCTTTTTGTAGTTCAGTTGCATTTTGTTCAAAGATACCGTAACACGCGGAGTCAGTTTGCCCAATGCAGTATGTGTCTGCAAACGCCTTATACTGAGCAGAAGTCAGCGCTAAGTTATGTTTGATCTGCGGTGCAAAAGCATCAGAACCAAACAGAAGTGGCGCGATACGACCACCAGAGTTATGGATCGCTGCGGCGCTAAAGTGATAGAGAGCATTCGCTTGAGGATTACCTAAATCTTGCTCACTTGCTGCCAGTGCGGACAGCCCGACAATACCACCTAATGAATGACCGAGCAGTTTAATCTGTGAGCCTGTTGCAATATTGACGTTCTCAAGGGGAGAGCCGATGAAAGATGATTGTGACAGGGTTAGCGCAGCGCGCAGCGCCAGCACGTCCAAAATACTTTGACGCACGTTATCACGGGCCACGGGTAAGTTAACTAAATTTAAATAGGCCAGCACATTGGTATTGGCTGAGCGCTGTTCGTCTAAACTGCGCTCTCCGTGCAGTGGCATATCAATCGCAATCACCGCTAAACCCGCTTGAGCAAGGCGAAACGCAAACGCGTAGGCATTTTCTTTGGCTGAGGTAATGCCGTGCTGATAAATGACCACATTTTTAACTTCGCCCGTTTTGGGAGTAAAAAGTAAAAACGGCACGGTTTGCAGTGATTTAATGCTGGGCAGCGGTGAATAGCGGGTGATCAAACGCTCGCTGTCTAATCGGCTGCCATCGGTTTTCGTGAGCTCAAGACCGACTAATTTCATCTGCTGTTCTTGACTGGTTGCAAGCTCGGTAAGATCAATACCAGCGCCGATCAATTGCGCGGTAAGATGAGCCTGCTCAACAGGGTCTTTTAACGCTGCTGAGATTTTCGCTAGGCTGGGGGAAGCGGCGCTAAACGCTTGTGTGTTCCAATTTGCGCCGGTTTCAAGGTAGTAAGGCAGAGTCACCGCGCCATGAGTGACGTTAACCGATTGACCGGTATCAGTGACGGACTGATCATAAGCTGCAATGAGTAGGTTCTTGGGAGCCTTGATATATTGTTCAAAAGCCTTATCTGCGTTAAGCGCTTCAGCAAAAGGCTTGGGATCTTCAAAGGTCATTTGATAAGCATCATTTTGATGGACAAATGTTTGCTGCCAAACCGCTAATGGGTTTTCTTGCCCCGCGCCGTAGGCCGTTGCGGCAGCTACAGCGCTTAATGTTTCACCGACCGATTGGGTGCTAAACCAAGTGCTGTATACGATCTGTTCTGCATTAACACCCGTCGCGCTAAACAGAGCTTCCGTGCCATGGGTGATTTTCTGCAGCTGTGCCAATTGTCCTTGGCTATAAATGCGCTGCTTAGATTTAAGGGTCGCATAGCTACTCGAGGTGCCGATTGGCTCGCCTTGTGCGTCTTTAACATCACTGGTGATGGCTAAAATATAGTTGCTCGCTGGGTTTAATGGCTTAGTTGGGTAAATGGCGATCTTACTGGTCGCGGCATCGCTAAAGGCGACAAAGTCAACATTAGCTTTCGGTTGTGGATTACCAGTCATCGAATCTGTCAGTTCAACTAGATAAACACCGTCTGTGATGGCGCCAGTAGCCAAATTGCCGCCAGTAAAATCCAGATACAGTGGCATAGTGGTTGACCAGCCATCGAGCTGATTCATGGCAACCCGTGGATTACTGGGCGAGTTGTCACCATCCGTGGGTAAGTTTAAAGTACCATCTTGCGGGTTCATCAACGTATAGGAGGGTAGCGGCACCGAAGGGTTCGCGCCGCTCAACTGAAATTTAATCTGTGTTTCGCGAGTTAATGCCTTGGCAATATGTGGCTCATAGCTAATGGTCGGTGCGCCAGAGCTTTGCGTGTCATCGCCGCATCCCGCTAACCATAGAGCCGAGCAGAGTAGGGAAATTTTAAGTAGTTTTTTCATGGGTTTCTTAACCTATTTAGAACTGGTAATTGAGCTGGATGGCACTGATATAGGCATTGGCTTTGGTGTTGAAATTCAAGCTTTGGCCTGCGGCGTTGGTTTCGGTGAAGTTACCTTCCTTGCTTCTTACTAATGCAAAGCCCGCATCTAGGGTCATGGCATCATTCAAGGTGTAAGTAAAACCGGCTGAATACCAGTAGCGGTCACTATCTGGAATGCTCAAGGTGGCTTTACCCGCTTGTTCATCAAATGCTAAACCAGCGCGCAGTGTCCAATCATGATTAAGGCGATAGGTGGTGCCAAGGGACCAGCGGCCGTTGTCTTTATAGTCTTCTGGTTTTTGGAAGCAGACACCGTCTTTACACTCTGCTGAAGTCGCTTTGAGCTCTTTGAATGAACGCCATCCGGTGCGTTGATAGCCATAGTGAATCGCCCATTGGTCATTGAGTTGATGAAAGGCGGATATTTCCCAAATTTCTGGTAGATCAAGTTTTAAGCGGCCGACGACTTCGGGCTTGCTAGCTGCGCCAGAGTTATAGCTAGAAAAGGTACCATCATCGAAATCGAGTTTGACCTGTGAGCGGTAGGAAAATCCAAAGCGGTGATTTTCGTTCACTGAGTAAAGTGCGCCAATATTCCAGCCATAACCTAAGGTATCGCCTTCCATAGAGATCAGCTTATCACTTGGTTGACCACCTAAAGTGGGCGCTAAGCCACCTTGGTGACGATTGAGCTCTGCATGGGCATAAACAAGATTAATCCCAGCGCCCAAACTAAGATGTTGATTGACTTTGTACGCTAGGCTCGGGTTGAGGTTAACCGAAATCAACGCAGTGTCGCCTGCCATGTCACCAGCATAAATGTCGGTTGGGTAATCGGTTGCTACACCATAGGTAGTGAAAAGGCCGATTCCCCAGCTCCACTGTTCATTAATTGGGCTTAAATAATAAGCCGCTGGAACCACTTGGAGAGGAGCGATATCCGACATTTTTTGTTGATTGCTCAGATCATAAACATCAACTTCAGGATCGATGATACTCAGGGCGCCAGAAAATTGCGCACGTTCAAAACGAGTCATTGCCGCAGGGTTGCGAGCTAGCACACTGGCGTTATCTGCCACCGCGCCTTCACCAGAAAAAGCTCGGCCAAGACCGGAGGCGGAATGCTCGGCAACTTGAAAGCCAGCGCTGTATACTGAGCTGCTGGCTATAACGGTAAGTGCAACCAGAGTTCGGGGAAAGGTTTTCATTCTCGTGTTCCTAAGTGTGTATTATCGCCCAAAATAAGGTGCGGTAGCGTCAATTGAGGTGAAGTGGTTGATTCACTCGTCTAAGCTAGTGTGCGGGTGAATCAACCATTTGACCGATGATTAGCCACTTCTTATTTAGTCGGCATAGTATTATTGCAGCCCTTTTTACTTGAAGTTGCAGCGGTGTAGGCTTCGATGCGTTCACCATAATCAAACGGTGTATTTATGTTCATCAGGTTTTACTTACGGGGTACCTAGCTGAAACTTCAGGCCGTTCAGGTCTGTAACATCAAAAAACTAATGTTAAAAATTTGTTTTAATAATGTCAAATGTTTGGTTTTATTAGTGTGAGGGGCGGATTATAAAAGTACATTTCATCAATGTCTTATAGAAATTTTGTGGTTGTACCAGTAGGAGATTGAGCGTTAGGCTAAGATTTTGTTTGAAATGACCAGAAAAAAGCAGTTTAAGCTGCTGTTTATTAGAGACTAAACAGCAGCTTGGTGGGTTTTAAAAACAGAGCTATTGGCCGACAAAGGCGACGACGACGCGATTATTGTCTAACGTACGTGAAAAGACGTAAGCATTGTCTTGTGGGATTGGTTGATGAACTCCTGCACCAATTGCAGGGTTATTTTGGCGAAATTGGCCTAAGGTTTGCCAGTGTTGCAGTAAGGCTGCGCGATCATTATCCCACTGCCAGTTCATTGAAGAGCGAGTCCCTTGATGAAAATCATCCGCATAAGGACCGACTTCGCGAGCGACTTCATCACCATAGTAAACTTGGATTGCTCCTGGAGTGAGCAGCAGAACATTCGCGGCATTACGCTGCATCTCGAGTGATTTAAAGCGCCCAAAAAATAGTTCCGTGTCATGAGATGACATATAACTGACCGGATTAAAATCAGCATGTTTGGCGAGGGTTTGCGAATAGGCTTGGTACACATCCTCCATGGTGCTTAAACAAGCGGCGCCGCGGTCCATTCTTTTTTGTAAATCGAAGTTGATCAGCGCATCGAAACCATCATCAAAATACGGGCTACGATAAGCACTGTGCGCCCAAACTTCGCCCATCATCCAGAACGGTTCACCTTGTTTGCCCTGTTTGGCGCGCCATTCATCAAGGCGTTGGCTAGCGGTTGATTTCAGGCGTTGCCATACTTCCCCTTCGACATGTTTAACGGTATCAATTCGATAGCCATCAATACCAAAACGTTTTACCCAATCGGTTTGCCACTCAATGAGATAATCAGTGACGGTATAATTGTCACGAGATTGGACTCGTGTTCCCGGATTATTGATTAGCCATTGAGGTGGTGTGACAGGCATGTCTGCTTCAGTGAGAAAATCAGGCAATCCCGCTAACGTTAAGGTAAGATCGCTTGACCCCGGCGCTGGATAACCCGGCAGCCCGGCACGTACCCAATCTTTACCCCACCATTGCTGCCAATTTGAGTTTTGATAATCAATATATTGATGAAAACTGTGCCACGTTTCGCCAGTTTTTGGTGCCCAATCGCTCCATTTTTCAGGCAGAGTGCTAGGTTTGACAACGTCAATGCCATCGAACTGCAAATCCGCTAAAGTCGCGTAGCCAGTATGGTTGAGTACCGCATCGAGTAGGACTCTTATGCCTCGCTTATGGGCTTCTGCCACTAAGGTGGCGAGATCTTCATCGGTGCCGAAGTTTTCGTCGATTTTGGTGAAATCTCGCGTCCAATAACCGTGATAGGCATAAAAAGGAAAGGAGCCACTGTCGCCTCCGCCAGTAAAGCCATGCACTTGTTCGACAATAGGCGAGAGCCAAATCGCATCAGTGCCAAGGCTTTTAATGTGATCGAGCTTTTTAATTATCCCTTTGAGATCGCCGCCATGAAAGGTACCAATTTCTTGTTGGCCATCTTTTTTACGGCCATAACTGTGATCGTTACTCGGATCACCGTTATAAAAACGGTCAACCATAACAAAATAGATATTGGCATTACGGTAAGTGAAAGGCTGTGGCTCACTCTTTAGCGGAGCAAGCAGAATAAGTCCGCCACTGGTTGGGGAGGGTGTTAAAGAGACTTGCCCGTTGTTGACTGTAACGATTTGACCGCTCATCGCGTCTTTTAATTCGGTGCCTTCAGCAAAACTATCGGCTAAGGTCAAGGTAACCTCTCCACCTTGATATTGCTCACAAACAACCGAAGGTAGCGGGCGTTGAAATTCGGTTTGTTTCGCTGTGGTTGGCTGACGAACAAAGGCGAGGGTTTTATGTTGGTCATCAAAACTGAACGCATAATCACCAGTAAAGCGGATATTCAGCGGTAATTCTGTCACGGCACCACAGTTAAGCTTGATGGGAGTATTAAAACGAACAGTCTGTTCACTGTCAGCGTGACAGTCGCCCTCAATACCACTGATTTTTAGCGTGTAGTTATCCTTGGTTAACGGTATGACTAACGGCGATGTCGCGCTGAGTGGGAAATCTCGACTATTGGTGGTGGTCGAAATGGTGATATTGGGTGAGGCCAGTACCGCTGGTGCGGCTAGCATCATTGCGTAGGTTAGCGTATGCAGTTTCATTCTTTTTATTCCTTGAATGATGATATCCCCTGCCAATGGCAATTCACCGCTGTGCTGGCCAGAGGTAGATAGGCGAGGAAGAGAGTAAACCGAATTTCATCCTTAACCATAAGTGGTCGGGTATCGCTTGACATCATTCTTGCTGACTACGCCCTAAAAGTTTGATGCACTTCACTGCTTGTCCTTTGGGGGCGTAGAGTCTAAGGCGCTTGTTGCTGAGATTAAGAATCGGCATGATGTGGTTTTGAAAAGAGAGGTATGCTCTCTTTCGTTTGTACTAGAGCTGGCCGAGGAAACATACGATGAGTAAATGGCTATTATGGTTTGGTTTATTTAGCCTACCTGCTCAAGCCGTACATGAAGATTTTTTGTTACCGTTTCTCAACCCCAATCACGCTCTACCGACCTTGTCTGAATGGCAAGAAAGTCACCAGTGGTTAGAGTGCGCTGAGGAGAGTGATCAGCATCGATGGTGCAGTGATGAATTTTATTATTACTCAACATTAGTTTGGGCAAGTATCCGTTTTATGAACGAACAGCCAGTCATGTTAGTCTTACATCTAACCTATTCGGCTCATGACTGGAGTCAATTGCAATTAGCGCTGCGCCGAGATGGCTTTCAAGTTGATCGCGTCCAGATCGCTGAGGCTATTTTTTCCGTTGATGATCAACGGATCGATAAAACCAGCTCTGACGTTGATCGCCAGTTAATCTTATTTCTTAACCATCATGCTCATCGTTTTCCTAAGCGGCAGCAGTGGTCGATGTCTGGACGACAAGTTGAGTTATTGACCGATGGTAAGGATATTGAAGTGCGTTGGCTGGCCGTGGGATCGAATGATTAAATTTAACCGATCGCTTATCGGAAGTAGCGTAGCAAGTTTCGTCTATAAAATTAAATAGAGAGCAAGGTAAAGGAGTAGAAACAATGATTGAGAAAGTTACGATGGCTTCCCAAGGTCCAGAATTTTCTGAGCTAGTGCAAGGATACTGGCGTCTTGGGGAATGGAACATGACGCCGCAATCTCGTTTAACATTCATTAAGCAGCATCTTGAATTAGGTATCAGTACCGTTGATCATGCTGATATCTATGGTAATTATCAATGTGAACGTTTATTTGGTGAGGCCTTGGCTCTTGAACCAGCTTTACGTGACCAACTGCAAATCATTACTAAATGCGACATTAAATTATGTGGTGATAGTTATCCTTCGCAAAAGATCAACCACTATGATACCAGTTCAGCGCACCTCTATCAGTCGGTCAATCATTCATTACAACGTCTCGGCGTTAATGAAATTGATGTGTTATTACTTCACCGACCAGATGTATTAATGAACGCCGATGAGGTAGCCGAAGTGTTCTCTGACTTACATAAAGTTGGCAAGGTCAAACATTTTGGCGTATCGAACTTTAGCCCAGCTCAATTTGATTTGTTACAATCACGCTTATCTAAGCCTTTGATTACTAATCAAGTTGAGATTAATCCGCTGAATATTCAAGTTGCGCATGATGGCACTTTGGATCAATTACAACGTTTACGAACCAGACCGATGGCGTGGTCATGTTTAGCCGGTGGTCAACTGTTTAATGGACAGAGTGAGCAAATTGCCCGAGTACGTCAGGTGCTTGAAGAAATACGCGAAGAGATTGGCGCACAGAGTATCGATCAAGTGGTGTATGCTTGGGTACGTTGCTTACCTTCTAACCCAGTGGTGATCCTTGGTTCCGGCAATATCCAGCGTACACAAGCTGCGGTTGAGGCATTATCGCTGACGTTAACTCGCGAACAATGGTATCGAGTTTGGGTGGCATCCAAAGGTCACAATGTGCCGTAAGTTAAATCGATTAACCTTGCTGAATGAGAAACCAGCCGCATCGAGCGTAAACGATGCGGCTGGTTATTATCAGCTGAGTGGATTAGTGATTAACCAATCACAATTTGTCCGAGCACATAGCCGACACAACACGCACTGATCACGCCCACTAAACCGGGAGCCATAAATGAGTGGTTAAAATACCATTTGCCGATCTTGGTTGTTCCTGTCATATCAAAGTTCACGGTAGCGATATCAGAAGGGTAGTTCGGAATAAAGAAGTAACCGTACAGCGCAGGCATTAACCCGATCAATAACGCAGGTTCGAGCCCCAGTGCTACACCGACCGGTAGCATCATCTTCGCAACGACCGCTTGTGAGTTCACCACAACCGACACAATAAATAATGCTAGTGCAAAGGTCCAAGGATAGGCGTTCACCATATCAATGATCCCTGAGCGAAATTGTGGCATCGCATATTGAAAATAGGTGTCCGACATCCAAGCAATACCAAAAATGGCAATTGCAGCCACCATCCCCGATTTGAAAACTACGCCTTCTGGAACCGTTTTTGGATTAACTTTAGCGACCAATAAAATAATACCGCCGAAACAAAGCATCATCATTTGAATCACGGTCGCCATATCAATCGCCTTATTACCCGAAATCATTCTGACTTCAGGGAACATGGCGATCAAAACAATGATCACAATTGAGAGAATAAAGAGCATGACAGAATTCTTTGCCGCGGCTGGGAGGACTTCATCTAATGATGTGGCGGTTGTGCTAAGAATTTTCTCTTTGAAGATGGGATCTTTTAGCCGTTCTTGATAGTCCTGATCTTGCTCGAGCTCTTTACCTCTACGCATGCTGTAGAGCGACATCAACACGGTTCCAAATAACGTCGCAGGTACCGATACCATCAAAATAGATAACAGCGTGATGTTGTGATTAATCGTCGATAGCTCTGCAAGATAGTAAACAACAGCGGCAGAAATGGGCGAAGCAGTAATGGCGATTTGTGAAGCAACGGAAGCGGCGGCCATCGGACGCTCGGGACGAATACCATTTTTTAATGCGACATCGCCAATGATCGGCATAATCGAGTAAACCGCATGACCCGTTCCAAGCAGAAAAGTCATGGTGTAGGTCACTAAAGGAGCAATCATAGTGACTTGTTTTGGGTTACGGCGTAACAATTTCTCAGCAACTTGCAGCATGTATTTTAAGCCACCCGCCGCTTCTAAGATCGACGCACAAGTGACCACGGCTAAAATGATCAACATGACCGTTACCGGAGGGGAGGTCGGAGGCATTTTAAAAATAAAGACTTCCACCACCAAGCCAATGCCTGAGACAACACCAAGGCCTATCCCACCATAACGGGAACCAATGTATAACACTATTAATAGGAATAAGAATTCCAAATACAACATACTAACCTGACCTTATCATTAAAATTGGGTATCCCAATTCACTCGGATAGCGTGTCTAGAAATGCTCGGTATTTCATCTCTATCTTGCTGTTTAAGTGAGTCGGGTGAATATTCTGTGACTGAGACGATTCACTGCTCAATAAGTTGAATATCTTGGCGTAATTAACGGATTAACCAGCGTATTTTCTGATTTCATCCACAAAAAGTATGAAGTGAAGTTCACACATATTTACATTTTAAAAATGGAAGTGACTTATTGTGATCTTTGTCCCATTAAAATCCGAAAAAGTTAATCTTTTTAAGGTGTTAATGTAGCCAAAGTGTAGTTTTTAACGTGGAAAGCAAGAAAAAGCCGAGCGGATGCTCGGCTGTTTTTAGGGAACGGAAGGCGAATCCGAATCATGCACCACGCTGGTTACAATGATTCGTCATAAATGGTTGGGATCGGCTGTCGTTTATGTTGAGTGACTTGATAGATATGAATCAAACGTTCAGCCACATAGCTAGGGACTGGTTTACCTTCTAAAAAATCATCAATTTGTTGATAAGTGAGATTAAGCGCGTCTTCATCGGCTTTTTGTGGAGCTAGCTCTTCTAAATCAGCCGTAGGGACTTTGTTAACTAAGACTTCAGGTGCGCCCAGTGTGGCGGCCAGTAAGCGCACTTGGCGTTTATTGAGACCAAACAGTGGCGCTAAATCACAGGCACCATCACCATATTTGGTGTAAAAGCCAGTAATGTTTTCCGCAGAATGGTCGGTACCCAGTACCAAGCCACCGACATAGCCAGCGATTTCATATTGAGCAATCATACGTGCCCGCGCTTTAACATTGCCTTTGACAAAATCGACTTTGGCTTGATCATTAGGCAATAAGCCAGTATTGGCGAGTGCTTGATGCGAAGCTGCATGTAAACCATCGACGCCCGCTTTAATGTTGACCGAGACCGCATGAGTGGGTTGAATAAACGATAAAGCTAACTGAGCTTCTTGCTCATCTTTTTGTTCACCATAAGGTAGGCGAACGGCAATAAATTGGTAAGCTTGCGTTTGTTGTTCTTGATTGAGTTGATCAACGGCGAGCTGTGCAAGGCGGCCACACGTGGTTGAATCGACACCGCCACTGATCCCAAGGACTAACGATTGACAGCCAGACGTTAAAAGTTTGCGTTTAATAAACGTGACGCGTCGTTCAATTTCAAAGTGAGGATCAATGCTAGGTTGTACGCGCATTTCTTGTCGAATGATGTGTTCCATAAGATTTCCTTTCTGGCTTGCTAAACCGAGGTGGCTAAGGCTCGCATAATGAGGTGACTTAGGTATATCATACCGCAAACATGAAATTAGAAAACCGTGAATACGGGCTGAGTCTTGAATTGAGGAAACGATGCAAAAAGTGGCCGTCTTTGGTAGTGCGTTTAATCCACCGTCACTAGGGCATAAACATGTTCTTGAGTCGTTGAGCCATTTTGATCGCGTATTATTAATACCCAGCATTAGCCATGCTTGGGGTAAAACCATGCTGGATTACACATTACGCTGTCGTTTAGTCGACGCTTTTATTAAAGACTTGACTACCAGCCATATCGAGTTGTTGGCGATAGAGCAAGCGTTGTGGCAACCAGATCAGAGTGTGACAACTTATGCTTTGTTGACGCATTTACAGAGCCAATTGCCTGATGCTGAACTGACATTTGTGATTGGTCCAGATAACTTCTTTCGTTTCCACGAGTTTTATCGAGCAGAAGAGATTGTGCGGCATTGGTCGGTAATGGTCTGCCCAGAAAAAGTGAACATTCGTAGTACCCATATTCGTCAGGCTATCGCCGCGAGGGAAAATATCCAAGGTCTAACCACTCCGAGTGTTGCCGCGCTCCTTGAACAACTTCAGGTGTATCGCTAATCGTATGCAAAATGCACAAAGAATCATCGCCAAATGATGCAGCCAGTAGTGTGGGGATGGTTGATGTTATCCAGCTCGGTCATGGACTGTTCACCTTACGATGGCGTTGAGCAATCTTTATCAATCCGTTCGGTTATTTTTAGCCATCAAACGGTATGTGATGAATGGCGAGAAGCTAATTATACCGGGTTGACTTTGTCGGTGAATCGATCAGAGAAAGCGGATGACTACTGGACGGGCTGGGTTGCTGATGGTGTTATCAAGGCTGACCCGATAGTCAGTTCTAATTATCAGCAAGGTTATTTTGGCGTCAGTGTCTGGATGCCGGATGAGCTTGCTGAGCAAGAAGCGGAAATGACTTTAGAAGAATGGTTAAAAAATCACGGTGTCGCGCTTAGCTTGGCTTATGGCGATAAGAGAAACGGTTTACCTCGTTTACGCCTCGACTATCGTTGGCATGAAATGTCGCAAACCGATTGGTTTTTACAGCTTGAAATCCCTTTTTAATCCTGAAAAATTAATCACAAAGCAGCAGGGGCGTATTGATTACGCCCCTGATTTATTTGAGTTTGTAGCCAAACAACCTCAAATTGAAAGCACATGGTCATATCAAATTGGTAGTGGCATTGACTGTGATGGGTCTTGCGGCTTGTAGACTCGCTTTAAACCCAGTATCGCCAGCATGGACATCAATAACATAATGATCCCCAGAGGAAGCTGGTTAGTCGTAGGAAACAAAGAGGCGGTTAGCGTGGCTAAGCCCGCGCCTAAGTTTTGCATTCCCCCCAATATCGCACCACCAGTGCCGGCATGGTAAGGCAGTGGATTGAGCGCTCCGGTTGTCGCCGCGGGAAACAAAATACCCGCACCGAGAAAATACACCGTTGCGCCACCAATGAGTGTTAATGCGGTCGTTTGGTCGAACAGACCAGGGATGAGGACAATCATTGAGCCACAAAAAATCGCCATTAGACCGACACGCAACGCTTGTTTTTCACTGTATTTCTGCGCGACGACGCTAGATAACCAAGCGCCAGCTAAGTAACCCGGAATGGGTGTTACAAACAATAAGCTAACAGTTGTCGCTGGCAGAGCTAATACGCCACCAAGTAATACACCTGCAGCAGCTTCAAAGACCGCTAAGCCAGCGAAGGTCGCGACTAAGCAGATTAAGTAGCCTTGAAAGCGGTGATCCGACATCACAAACTGATAACTGCGTATCACAGGTTCTTTTCGGCGGTTCGCTTTCGGTAAGGTCTCGACTAAGCTAGTCAGCATTGTAATCAGCACTGCAATTGCAAAGAGCGATAAAAACAGATAGCTAGATCGCCAGCCAAACGCTTCGGTTAAGTAGCCACCCAATACTGGCGCAATCAGTGGTGAGAAAATCAAACACATACTGATCAAGCTGTTGGCTTGATGAAGTTTACTACCGGTAAAACAGTCACGGGTGAGTGTACGGCACATCGCGCCACCACAGCCAATACCAAGACCTTGAATAAAACTACCGGCTAAAAACCAGTGGTATTGATGAGCGAATAATGCCATCAAAGTCCCGAAAATATAAATAACCAATCCAACAATGATGATCGGTTTTCGGCCTAAGCGATCAGACAGTGGCCCATAAGCAAACTGTGAGAGACCGTAGGGAATTAAATAACACGCCATCACGGCTTGTAGCGCTGATGGAGAAACTAAAAACTCTCCAGCCATATGACCAATAGATGGGACATACATAGTTTGTGTCATTTGACCTACCGCCGCTAAAATCGCGATCAAGAAAGTCAATTTGACTAATGGAAATGTTGCAGACATTACGTTCTCCACCTAACAACATTAAAGCGTGAGGATTGATATCAAGGATGAATAAAAATAACCAGAAAACCAGTGTTTACGGCGCGTGATATTAGTCATCAGTATACGGTTAATCAATCAAAAAGTGATGAAGCTAGCACGATATAATTCTATACTTATGATTAGATAAACTAATCTGAGTTGATGGTGCTAACTTAACCTATTATTGGATGATATGAATTAATGCCACGTTAATGATAAGGTTTTTTTAGGCTTGCTATTGCTTTCAGTCTTTGGAGTCTCTACATTATTTAAATGAGAATCAATATCATGTGTGGTGTTTATGTTAGCGTGGTTAGCAACGGTGGTTTTTTTAGTTGGGATGGGGATGAAAGTGGCGGTTTCGTCACGTTGGCTCATTAGTGTGATTGGCGTGGTCACCTTATTATCGTGGTTTGCATGGTTCGATATACGTTTGGTTTGTCTCGGGTTATTTATTTCAGCCCCCTTTATTGTTCGCTTCACCCGTCAGCATACGGCGCAGTTATGTTTTTTACTGTGTGTGTTGGGATCGACGCTTGCTAGCCTACTCATCACCTTATTGACTCTTCGTCTAATATAACCCGGTTGATTTTCTCAATCGATTGATGGGGCGTTTTAATTGTCTTTTATCATCAATAATATGAATGGCAGACGATGGTCAATATTGTGGTTAAAGGATTTTAGCGTTCAATCTTAACCAAATCGGACGATGGCTATTGCGAGGGAAAACAGAACTGGTTATAGTTCTCGACACTAATGCGAATGCTTATCAAAATATATCGCAGTCATTTTCGCCAGTAAGGAATCGTATGAAATCAATAATCAGTTGGGCAGCATTGGGCTTGCTCACTTCAATGTCAGTCCACGCCGCCAATGTGACCATTGAGCATCAAATGGGTAAAACCACCTTACCGCAAAATCCTCAACGTGTGGTGGTCATTGGTGTTGGCCCATTAGACGCTGTTGATTATTTTGGAATTAATCCTGTCGCCGTCTCAAAAGTTGCCGAGTTGCCTGATTATTTAGCCAAATACCGAGGAGATGATTACGCTCCTGCAGGTTCGTTATTTGAGCCTGATTTTGAGCGTATTTTTATGCAAAAACCGGATCTGATCATTACTGGTCCGCGCGCTGCACGAACGGCTTATGATGAATTGAATAAAATTGCGCCAACCGTAGTATTTGCGGTGGATGATAACCAACCGTATTGGCAGAGCACTCAAGCTCAGTGGCGCAATTTAGGTAAAATTTTTGCTATTGAAGATAAAGTTGAAGAAAAAATTGCCCAGTTAGATCAAAAATTCGCTGAGGTTAACGCTTACAATCAACAGCATCACGCACAAGCGATGACGGTGATGAGTTCTGGTGGCAATATTACCACCTTTGGCGCTAATTCCCGCTTTGCTGCGATTTATAAAGATTTTGGATTCAGTGAGGCAGCACAGGTTAAGCAAACGGCTAACCATGGTAACTTGGTCTCTTACGAATATATCCGTCAAAATAATCCTCAAACGTTGTTTATTATCGACCGCGATAAGTTGGTCAATAAAGGACAAAGCCATACGCGTGATGAATTTGAAAATCCATTGATTAAAGCGACCGATGCCTATAAGCAAGATCGGATGGTATTTTTAGATTTGAATGCTTGGTATTTATCGATTGCCGGTGTGACGGCGACCGAGCAGATGTTAAGTGATATGCAAGTTAGCCTCCATTAATCCTATCGGTTTTCTGTGTGAGACTGCTGTCTTGTTAATGCTCAATAATCGTCATTAGCCAGCGGTTTCACATGGTTTACATTAGGTCACTAACAGACTTGGTTGATGCTCTGAGTCTGTTAGCGCTCTGAGATAGCTACCATCAACCAATCGTTATTGAAGCTTGTGGATTAACGAAACTGGTTTTCTCTACTCATCATAAGATCGATGCTCTAGGCTTTGCTTACCTTCTTGCTAGATTTGATTTCATTTTTGTCGTTATTTGAGGTTAACTTTGAAAAAGTTATTACTCGTGCTCCTATTCCTGAGTTTAGTTTCCTTGTTTGTTGGTGTGGGACAACTGTCTTTTTCTGCGTTGATGCAAGGGGATGAAGTGGCTTGGCAATTGTTGTTGACGAGCCGTATACCGCGTTTATTGGCAGTACTTTTAGCCGGTGGTGGATTGAGCATTGCTGGTCTTATCATGCAGCAAATTAGTCAAAACCGTTTTGCTGCGCCTTCAACGTCCGGCACGATCGAATGTGCGATGCTTGGCTACGTGCTGAGCTTAGTGATTTTTGGTCATGGCGAGAGCTTATTACTGATTTTCTCGACGGCGATGATCGGTACCTTGATGTTTGTGCAACTGATCCAACGTATTCAATTTAAGAATGTGGTGTTTGTTCCGCTGATCGGGATTATCTTTGGCAGTGTTGTTCAATCTGCCGCGACCTTCATCGCTTATCGTTATGACGCTTTACAAAACTTATCGGGTTGGGCGGTGGCTAATTTTGCCAACTTACTGAGTGGTGATTTCGAACTGCTGTATATTGCGATTCCGGTCGCTATGTTGAGCTATTTATACGCTGCAAGAATATCCGCTGTCGGGATGGGTAAAGATTTTGCGATTAATCTCGGTCTTAATTATCAACAGGTGCTCACTCTCGGTGTGTGTTTGGTTTCCATTATGGCGGCATCGGTGGTGATGATCGTTGGACAATTGCCCTTTTTAGGATTGATCGTCCCTAATGTAGTCAGTTATTTTTATGGCGATAACCTGCGTAAAAATATTCCACGTACTGCGCTGTTTGGCGCTTCCCTCGTTCTACTCTGCGACATTATCAGTCGTGTGCTGATTTTTCCTTATGAAATACCGATTTCGATGATCATCAGTATTATTGGCGGCATTGCGTTTATCGTGTTGATTTTGAGAGGTCCTCAGCATGCAAGATAAACATAAAACGCTATTGATGATGGTACTGGCGTTATTATTTGCGGTTCTGTTTATTAGCGTTGGCCTTAACGCCGATAACTATCAGTATTTTTTGTCTCGTCGGATCCCAAAAGTGTTAGCGATTGTGGTGGCTGCTATTGCCATTGCTCAATCCTCTTTAGCTTTTCAAACCATTACTCACAATAGAATTTTGACGCCGAGTATCATGGGGTTTGACGCCTTGTATCTTTTGGTGCAAGTGCTAGTGGTGGTTTTATTTGGCAGCTTCAGCGTGATTATGCTCAATAGCTATTTAAATTTTGCGTTATCGGTTGCTGCTATGCTGGTGTTTTCGAGTTTGCTTTTCACTTTCTATTTTCGCCGTCAGCGCAATAACATTATTGTTCTTTTGTTGTTGGGGGTTATTTTAGGTCAACTATTTTCGAACTTTTCCTCATTTTTCATTATGTTGATGGATCCAAATGACTTTGCGGCGGTGCAAGCCAAAATGTTTGCCAGCTTCAATAATGTTAACGTGAAATTGGTTTATGCCGTCTCTCCGTTATTACTTGTGGTGAGTTATTTACTGTTCCGTATGCATCGTACACTCGATGTTTTTTGGCTCGATAATGATAATGCGATCAGCCTCGGCGTTAATGTCAAGCGCACCACGCGTGATGTCATGTTGCTGAGTGCCGTGTTGGTTTCTATTTCTACGGCTTTAGTGGGGCCAGTAATGTTTTTCGGTTTGCTGGTGACCAATTTAACTCGTGAATGGTTACGCTCTTATCAGCATCGTGTGCTGCTGATCGCTTGCTCTGCTATGTCGGTCGTCGCCCTTTTAGGCGGTCAATGGATAGTAGAAAACGTATTCTCATTCGGTACTACCTTGAGCGTGATCATTAACTTCATTGGTGGGATTTATTTCCTCTCTCTTCTCTTGCGTAATAAAGTGGTGTAGCCCGTTATGATTCAATTAGACAAACTGACCAAGTATTTCGGCTCTCAAGCTGTGGTTCATCAAGCGAGCGCGCAATTTTCGAAAGGCCAGGTGACCTCAATTATTGGTCCGAATGGGGCAGGCAAGAGCACTTTGTTATCAATGGCAAGCCGCTTAATGTCACGTGATGAAGGTAAAGTTTGGATTGAAAGCCGTGAATTGGTGGATTGGGATACCAAAAGCCTCGCCAAAAAATTGTCCGTTTTACGTCAAGCCAACAACCTGACCATGCGCTTTACTGTGCGTGAGTTGGTTGCTTTTGGACGTTTTCCACATTCTCAAGGTAAGCTCACGGTAGAGGATAACGCGATCATTGATCAAGCGATTGCCTATCTTGATATTAAAAGCATGGAGCATAAATACCTTGATGAATTGAGCGGTGGTCAACGCCAGCTGGCGTTTATTGCGATGGTCATGGCTCAAGATACCGATTGTGTCTTTTTGGATGAACCGCTGAATAACTTAGATATCAAACACTCACTGCAGATTATGGAAACGATCCGCCGTCTGGCGCATGATTTAAACAAAGCGGTCGTGGTGGTCATTCATGATATCAATTTTGCTTCCTGTTATTCCGATCGGATTATTGCTCTAAAAAAGGGAATGGTAGTCGCCAGTGGGTCGGTGGAAGAGGTGATCCAAGCTTCGGTACTAGAAGACATTTACGAAACGCCTTTTCGAGTCTTAGATCTGGAAGGGAAACGAATGTGTCTTTATCACACCGCTTAAGATGAGGCTTTTATCGAGGCGGATAAGGGCAGAGAAATATTTCTCGCTAGAAAAGAATAGATTATTTGTTACAGATCAATAAAAGAAGCGGCTTAACCGAGCAAAACAACAAAACAAAAGTTGAAAGATTCAAAAATTATTGAATAATGGGTGGCACGAAAAAAGAGAAGCGCAGGCTTCAAACTCATAGTCGAATACAGGATACTCCCCATGTCGAACTCGTACGTGTTGGTTATTAACTCTGGTAGCTCATCACTGAAATTTGCGGTTATTGATTCTAATACGGGTGATGCCGTATTGAGTGGTCTCGGTGAATGCTTTGGGCTGGATGATGCTCGAATGAGCTGGAAATGTAGCGGAGAAAAAGCCAGTTGCACCATTCAAGGTGAAAATAACCACCATCAGTTAGCGGTAGAAAAACTGGTTGAGTTAGTCAAAACTTACGGTCTGATCGATGAGGTGGTGGCGATAGGACACCGCGTCGTTCATGGCGGTGAAAAGTTCACAAAAACCGTTAAGTTAGATGAGAAAATTGTACAAGAAGTCGAAGCGTTGAGTGATTTAGCTCCGCTGCATAACAAAGCTCATGCGATTGGTATGCGTGCAGCGATGCATACTTTTCCTGAGCTGCCACAGTTTGCGGTTTTTGATACCGCCTTCCACCAAACGATGCCACCGAAGGCTTACACCGGTGGTATTGCTAAATCGCTTTATACCGAATTTGGTATTCGCCGATATGGTTTTCATGGTACCAGCCATTACTTCGTCAGTCGTGAAGCGGCCAAAATGCTCAATAAGCCCATTGAACAAAGCAGTTTTATCTCTGTTCATTTAGGTAATGGTGCATCCGTTTGTGCGATTAAAGATGGTCAGAGTGTTGATACCAGTATGGGCTTTACTCCCTTATCTGGTTTGATGATGGGTACTCGATGCGGTGACCTTGACCCTGGGATCATTGAATTCTTGTTGAAAAAAGGGTGGACGCAAGAGCAGGTATTTAACTCATTAAATAAAGCGTCTGGTTTCCTTGGTGTGTCCGGTTTAACCAGTGATGCGCGTGGTATCCTTGAAGCCATGGATCAAGGCCACGAAGGTGCGACGTTAGCCTTCCAAGTGTTTACTTACCGCGTGGCTAAATACA
Organism: Vibrio metschnikovii CIP 69.14; assembly: GCF_000176155.1. Classification (GTDB taxonomy): domain Bacteria; phylum Pseudomonadota; class Gammaproteobacteria; order Enterobacterales; family Vibrionaceae; genus Vibrio; species Vibrio metschnikovii. The sequence goes on from NZ_ACZO01000007.1 coordinate 742,246, forward strand.
TCGCTTCCTATCTTGCTGCCCTAGATTCTTTAGATGGAATTATTTTTACGGGTGGTATTGGTGAAAATGCCCTGCCTATCCGCCGTGAAATCTTACGCAATTTAAAAATTCTTGGCTTTGTAGAAGATGAGCAGGCGAATGAACAGGCTCGTTTCGGCAATGCTGGGATCATCGCCAGATCAGAACCATTAGGCGCAGTGGCCCTTGTTGTGCCTACTAATGAAGAATTTGTAATTGCTCAGCAGTCGATTGAATTACTGTAATTAATAGTAAAAAAGATAGTAAAAAGCGAGCTTCGTGCTCGCTTTTTTTGATTCTGCTGTTGGATAGACCATCGCTAAGCACGCGAAGATAATCGATTGGTTTGTGTTAAGACTAATATCAGCAAAGCAATTACGATCACCGCCACAGATAGATGAGTGCTACCGCTGTTAACCAAATCAGTTTCTCTAACAGTCACATTGCTTTCATGTACTCGTTGTAGTTTACTTTTTATCACTCAAACTAAAATACATCAGCCAGTAGGTTGAATTTCCTCAGTCTTGACTATTTTGATTCCGCCTTTTTCATTAGCTTGAATGCCATAGTTAGGAGGCGACTAACGTAGTTTTTACTTGTTCTCACTGACATTGTGGCGAACATGATTCAATTGTGTTTGTCGTTCGAATATGCATTCAATACTCGCCAGAAAATCATAGAATAACAGTATCTTTCTTTGTCTTCCGTCAATTTGAAGTGAAGATAAGTGTTCGAGCAAGGCTTGTCGTTCATTCTCAATCACTTGAGCCAACAATCATTGAGATCTCATTTTTAAAAGTCCACTCAACGTGTTTTCTGGTTTGTGCGGTTCTATAGCGCTATTATGGTTTTTTATGCACTGCAATTAGTTGATTTTTATGGCGTCACAATCAACTGGTTTGGCAATATTTTTTCCGATGTATACCTAAACCACCTGGAGTTGCAGCTAGATGGCAAGTGAGCGAAAAATTTGTCTGGAATAAATTTGAACAGCCCTAGGCTTACCTGTGGTGAGAGCCAAGGATGGCTCTCATAATACCTATGAGCATAGGCAAGCGATGTGATTAGAGTGAACGAACGTAGTCAACACCCCAGCAGCTTCAAGTAAAATGGTATAAGCCCAATTGAGTTTTATATGGCCCATCCCGATAGTGATAAATGAATTAATTTTAGCGCAAAGGATATATTAATGAGTAACTACTTTGGACATTCAGGTAATAAAGAAGATAAGTCTGACTGGCAACCATTACAAGATCATTTGTGTCGAGTGGCTTTGTGCGCAGAACTAAACTCAAAATATTTTAAAGCAGCTAAACTATCTTATCTTGCAGGTCTTTTACATGATCTGGGAAAATATACTCCAGAATTTCAAGCAAGGCTTGAAGGTGCCTCAAGCAAGGTAGATCATGCTACGGCTGGCGCTAAAATCGCGGCTGAAATTTTGCCAGACGAAAAATTTAACAATTTTCCATTTTATAAATTTGTTGCTTATGCCATAGCAGGTCACCATGCAGGATTATCTAATGGAACTGGTGAAGGAGATGGACGTCGAGCGCTTAAAGACAGACTGGAGCTACAATTTGGCAAAGACTTACCTGTGCTAGATAGTGAGACTTGGCAGTCTGAACTTGTCTTGCCATCAATCGAATCTCTTATTCCAGAGATATCACCAAACCCTGATGCCGATTTGCAAGGTTTCCAATACGCGTTTTTGATTCGGATGATTTTTTCGTGTTTGGTTGATGCGGATTTTATTGATACTGATGAGTTCTATAAACGGCTTGAAGGTAAGCCCTTATTGCGTGGAGATTATCCTCAATTATCAGAGTTAAAAATACAGTTTGATCAAAAATTAGCTGACAAGATCAAAAGTACTGACCAAACGAAAACCGTTAATCAACTTCGTAAAGAGATTCTTGATACAGCCCGTCTCAAAGCAAAACTTACTCCAGGATTATTCACTTTAACTGTGCCGACCGGAGGAGGAAAAACCCTTAGTTCTATGGCTTTTGCATTAGAGCACGCTCTGGCGCATAACATGCGTAGAGTAATTTATGTCATTCCGTTTACCAGTATTATTGAGCAGAATGCTCAAGTATTTCGTGACGCATTTGGCGAGCTGGGGGAGGCCTCTGTTTTAGAGCATCACAGTAATTTTGATGATCGCAAAATAAAAGATAAAGAAGGTGCTGAAGAAACCCGTGACAAATTAAAACTAGCAATGGAAAACTGGGATATGCCAGTGGTTGTCACGACGGCAGTACAGTTTTTTGAGTCTTTGTTTGCTGACCGTCCCTCCCGTTGCCGCAAACTGCATAATATTTCTGGCAGTGTGATTATTCTGGACGAAGCACAAACTCTGCCGCTTAAATTTCTCCGCCCTGTGATGGCGGTAATCGATGAGTTGGCGCGCAACTATGGCTGTTCTATCGTACTCTGCACCGCGACTCAACCAGCATTGTGTGAACCTGATTTTACTAACGGATTCACAAATGTGCGCGAGATTGCCCCTGAACCTAAGAGACTTTTTGACGAACTCAGTTTGGTGAGTGTCTCTCATTTGGGCGAACTTAGTGATGATGAGTTAGTCTCGCGTATTCAAGCGAATAATCAAATTCTTACGATAGTTAATAATCGCCGCCATGCCCAATCGCTGTTCCGAACACTAAATACGCAGCAAACAGTAGGGGTGTTTCATTTAACAACCTTGATGTGTCCAGCGCACCGAACAGCAACTTTGGATGAGATTCGTAAGCGGTTAGACCCAAAAAAACCTCAGCCATGCCGAGTCATCTCGACATCGCTGATTGAAGCTGGGGTTGATGTTAGCTTTCCTTGTGTGATGCGTGCCGAAGCTGGCTTAGATTCAATTGCGCAAGCGGCAGGGCGCTGTAATCGTGAACGATTGTGGGGAAAAGAAGATAGCCACGTTTGGATTTTTCGATCTCCGGATTGGCCCATCCCACCTGAATTAAAAGGGCTCTCGGCAGATATGCGAGCGGTGCTGCGAAAAGGCCATGACAATTTATTAGACCAACTGGCTATCAAAGAGTATTTCTCGAATGTTTATTGGCGCAAAGGAGAAGAACTCGATCAGAAACAGCTTTTAAAAGCCTGTCGAATTGGTGCTTCGAAGTTAGATTTCCCATTTCAGAGCATTGCCAGTGTTTTCAGAATGATTGACAGCTTTATGTGCCCGGTTTTAATCCCTTATAACGATGAAGCACGCAAGCTATTGAACGAACTTGAAAGCACGGATGATGTGAGTTGTGTTTTAAGAAAGCTACAGCCTTATATAGTACAAATCCCACAAAATGGTTTTGACAGCTTGCGATTGGCAAAAGTGATTCAAACAGTTGCACCGTATCGGTTTGAAGAACAGTTTTGGGAGTTAGTGAACATGGACATATATCATCCAAAATCTGGACTCAGTTGGTCTGATCCTAATTTTATCAAGGCTGAAAACTTAGTTTTTTGTTAATACTAAAAACACAAAGAAGTCATTTTTTGACAGGTGCTTGTCTGCGTACTATTTTCTTTAAGGTACGTTGAGGAGAGTTAAAGTGAATAGTCGATGGTCGATCTATGTTAAGAAAGATGAAAACAATAAACTAGTTTTCAAATTTGGGGGACAGTTTTCTTTTTCGGTCAAAGTCATTGTCTGGAGCCTAAGCATCGTATTGATGGCCTTGACTGGTCATTTTCTCTTCTAAAAGACTGGTGTCGCGCCTGTTGTTGGTGCGTGGATTGAAACTTTGTCTGTTTTGTATTGGAGATGTCGCCTCTCCCGCAGAGGCGTGGATTAATTTATGAATTAAGAGAAGCCAAAAGGAGAGCATTATGGCTTACGGCATCAAGCTGCATGTTTGGGGTGAATATGCGTGCTTTACTCGACCGGAAATGAAGGTGGAACGCGTTTCTTACGACGTTATCACCCCATCGGCTGCAAGGGGGATTTTGGAAGCTATTCACTGGAAACCGGCCATTATTTGGGTAATCGACCGTATTCATGTATTAAAACCCGTGCGTTTTGAGTCTATTCGGCGCAATGAATTAGGTAATTGCAAAGTGTCCAGTGCCAAAGTCAGTGGTGCAATGAAACGCAAAAGTACCCAAGATTTAAGTTTCCTGATTGATGATGGTGATAATCGTCAACAGAGGGCAACAACCTTGCTTCGTGATGTGAGTTACGTTATTGAAGCGCATTTTGAGTTGAGTGACAAAGCAGGCACAGAGGATTCCATCGGAAAGCATCTCGACATTTTTAACCGTCGTGCTCGCAGGGGACAGTATTTTCATCAGCCTTGTTTAGGAAACCGTGAATTCCCTGCGTATTTTTCTCTAATTGAGCATGAATGGGATTTTCCTAAATCAGAATTGGCAACCGCCAGTAAAGATCTCGGCTGGATGCTGCATGATATTGATTTTGCGAACGGCGCTGAGCCTAGATTTTTTCGAGCAGAATTAAAGGATGGGATGATAGATGTGCCTCCTTTTCGATCTTCGAAGGTGGTGTAATGATTTTATCAGCCTTAAATCAATACTACGATCGCCTTAATAGCGGTAACCAAAGCAAGGTTCCTACATTTGGCTTTAGCGAAGAAAAAATAAGCTATGTTCTAGTACTTTCAGAACAAGGGGAGTTGGTCGATATAGTTCCTAACTTAACGGATGAAAAAAAACCAAAACCGAAATTAATGAATGTCCCTCGTCCTGAGAAAAGAACGTCAGGAATAAAACCAAACTTTCTATGGGACAAAACAGCTTATGTCTTAGGCATTTCTTTGCCTAAGGGCAAAAAAAACGAGGCAATTTTTGACTTTAGCCTACCCACATTCGAAGCCTTTCGAGAATGGCATTTATCTCTGCTAGAGCACTCTGAAGATAAGGGATTAAAAGCATTAGCGATATTCTTACAAAATTGGCAGCCGGAGAACTTTGGAAACTCTATTCTTACTCAAGATGTTTTGGACGCTAATATCGTTTTCCAATTGGATGGAATGCGTCAATACATCCACGAATCAGATGAAGCAAAAACTATTTGGGGTAGTTTGCTGCAATCGGATGATGTCAAGCAAGCCACATGCTTAATTACAGGTAAGAAAGCGCCTATCTCCAGATTACACCCTGCTATTAAAGGCGTTGCAGGTGGGCAAAGCTCTGGTGTTTCCATTGTCTCTTTTAATAAAGAATCGTTTGAATCTTTTGGTAAAGGGCAAGGGGACAATGCTCCTGTATCTGAACAAGCAGCCTTTGCTTACACAACGGCATTAAATTACTTGCTACGTCGAGAGAATGATCAGGTCGTCAATTTAGGCGACACCATTGTGGTGTTTTGGGCATTGGCAGAGAGTGAGCACAAGGCCAAGAGTGCTGAAGCATTTTTTTTAAGGGGCTTTAACCCACCAATGCCAAGCGATGACAGCGAAGTGGCGGCGCTTGGAGCTGAATTAGAAAAGCTGGTAAAAGGGCGACCATTGCCAGAAATATCACCGGATCTAGATCCCAATACGCAATTCTTCATCTTAGGTTTGGCACCTAATGCTGCCCGTCTTTCTATCCGCTTTTGGCTACAAACCGACCTTGGGCATATTCAGCAGAGATTTGCGGAACACTTTCAAGATTTGGCTTTAAATCGACAGCCTTGGAAAACAGCGCCGTCAGTGTGGCGTTTATTGCTGCAATTGGCACCTCATCGAGATGGGCAAAAGCCAAAGATTGATGATGCTCCAGCTCATTTAGCTGGTGAATTGATGCGCGCTATTTTAACCGGACAGCGTTACCCAAGAGCGATATTGGCTCAATTGCTAGCACGGTTCAGGGCTGATGGCGATATTAGTGAGTTGCGGGTTGCGATGGTGAAAGCGGTATTGCAAAGAGAACTCAGATTACTTGGAAAAGAGGAGATTTCTATGAGCTTAGATGAGTCAAATACTAACCCCGCGTATTTGTTGGGAAGGCTATTTGCAGTGTTGGAAAGCATTCAACGAAACGCTTTGGGTGACAAAGTCAATGCGACAATTACAGACAAGTATTATGCCTCAGCATCGACTGTGCCTTACTCAATTTACCCAAGGCTATTATCCGGTAGCAAACACCACCTGTCGAAATTACGCAAGGAAAAACCTGGTCTAGCCGTTACGTTAGAAAAAGAGCTTGGCAACATTATGGGGATGCTATCAACAGAATTTCCACGGCATTTTTCAATTGAGCACCAAGGCCGCTTTTCGATTGGCTATTACCATCAAAAAAATGCACGCTTTTCTCAATCCGAACAAATAAAAACCGATGAATCAATGACAGAAGGGAATGACTAATGACCATCCAAAACCGCTGTGAATTTGTTTACTTTTTTGATGTAACAAATGGTAACCCGAATGGAGATCCTGATGCGGGGAATATGCCGCGTCTTGATCCTGAATCGAGTAAAGGTTTAGTGACCGATGTAAGCCTTAAACGCAAGATAAGAAACTATATTCAGCTCACTGAAGAAAACTCACCAGGTTATGACATTTACGTGCAGGAAAAGAGTGTTTTAAATCAACAAAATCAAAAAGCGTATGATGCGCTGGAAATTAAACCTGAGTCAAAAAAATTGCCCAAAGATCAAGCTAAGGCAAAAGAACTAACGGCTTGGATGTGTGCTAACTTCTTTGATGTCCGTGCCTTTGGCGCGGTAATGACCACGGAAGTGAACTCTGGTCAAGTTCGCGGGCCATTACAGTTGGCGTTTGCTAAGTCCATCGATCCGATTATTCCACTGGAAATCTCAATTACACGTATGGCTGTCACCAACGAGAAGGATTTGGAAAAAGAACGTACTATGGGTCGAAAGCACATCGTTCCATATGGACTTTATCGTGTACATGGCTTTGTTTCCGCTAAATTAGCTGAGAAAACGGGCTTCTCTGAAGGAGATTTAGAGAAAGTGTGGAAAGCTTTGGAAATGATGTTTGAGCATGATCACTCCGCAGCCAGAGGAGAAATGGTCGGACGTAGTTTAATTGTGTTTAAGCATGAAAACGCTTTAGGTAATGCCCCTGCACATAAATTGTTTGAACGCGTTACAGTTGAAAGACTCAATGGCGAAGAAGGCACGCCTGCCGCTGCATTTTCTGATTACAAAATCAATTTTAATGCAGAGGGATTGGATGCTTTGGGCGTTGAAGCCAAACAATATTTCTAGGTGGTTAATCAGAGAGTAAGGTCTATGAATCATGGATTTTACTCTTATCTGGAGTGTTCATTTCATGGAAGAGCAGCGGCTAATCAACATCTCCGCTCTACAACACTTTGCTTTTTGTCAGCGCCAATGTGCGCTGATCCACTTAGAGCAAGTGTAGCAAGAAAACTACCTAACGGCACACGGGCGGCAGTTACATGAGCGCGTTGATAACGGCGAGCCAGAAACCCGTAAAGGGGTGCGTTTTGAACGTGGCGTAGTGGTGACTGCGCCACAATTAGGCGTAACAGGCAAATTAGACTTATTAGAGCACCATAAACTCAGCAACCAATTTGTTCCCGTTGAATATAAACGAGGGAAGCCAAAAGCCAGCGATATCGACAAAGTACAGCTGTGCGCGCAAGCTTTATGTATCGAAGAAATGCTATCCGTTGAAGTCAAAAATGGTGCACTTTGGTATTGGCAAACACGCAAACGCATTGAAGTTGAGTTCGATAACCCACTGCGAACGAAAACTAACGCCTTGATTACCCAAGTGCAACAGCTGTTTGCAAACGGAAAAACACCTCCGCCAACCAAAGGTAAACACTGTAAGGCATGTTCTTTAATTGAGATCTGTCAGCCAGATTTAACCAATAAAGATGGTTCAAGCGGTTACGTAGCCGGATTGTTTAACACGGAGGCGGAATGAAAAAACTGCAAAACTCACTTTATATCACTAAAGATGGCGTCTATTTACATAAGCAACGCGAAACCTTACTAATTGAACAGAAAGTGGATGGAGAAAAGCAAAAACTGATGCAGCTTCCTATTCATTCTATTGGTAGCATATTTTGTTTTGGTAATATTATGGTTTCGCCGCAGTTACTTGGCTTTTGTGGTGAAAATGGTACACATCTCGCTTTTTTTGATATGCATGGTCGTTTTCTCGCCAATGTGGTTGGCAAACAAACGGGCAACGTATTATTGCGTAGGCAGCAGTTTAGCGTTCAGGAGCAGGCTGCAAACGAACTTGCCAAGCACATTGTCGCCGCAAAAATACGTTCATCTCGTATGTTGCTTTTACGCTTTAGGCGCAATCACAATAGTACGCCACAGTTAGAAAAAGCCATTGATCGTTTAAAACAAATTATTGAGCAACTCAAAGGAGTGACTGTCTACGATACCATTTTAGGGCTAGAGGGAGAGGCCGCATCACATTACTTTTCTGCTTTCGCTGACATGTTTAAAGGCAACGAAAGTAAACAATTATTTGCTAAGCGCACTCGAAGGCCGCCTAAAGATCCCGTTAATGCGGTTATTTCACTGCTTTATTCTGTATTAGGGCAAGAGATCAGTGGGGCATTACAAGGAGTTGGATTAGATCCTCAGGTCGGTTTTTTACACAAGGAGCGTCCGGGCAGAAATAGCCTCGCCCTCGATCTTTTAGAAGAGTTTAGAGCTTATGTTGTCGATAGTATTGCCTTAAAACTCTTTAATAATAAAAGCCTCACCACGAAAGACTTTGAGACAGATTGTCTTGGTGGAGTCAGCATAAAAGACGACGCGCGTAAACTGGTTTTTCAGGCGTACCAAGCTAAAAAACAAGAAGAAGTCATACACCCTTTTTTGCAAGAAAAGGTGCAAATTGGTTTATTACCGCATGTCCAAGCTATGTTATTAGCCCGGCATTTACGTGGTGACTTAGCCTATTATCCGCCATTTGTGATCAAAAAATAAGGAGAGTACGCCATGATGGTATTGGTCACCTACGATGTATCTTTTGCTAGTGAAGATGGACAAAAACGTCTCAGGCAATTAGCAAAAGTCTGCTTAGACTATGGTATGAGAGTGCAATATTCAGTGTTTGAATGTGAAATAGACTCAACACAATGGTTAGAATTTAAAGATAAACTTTTATCTATTTATGATCCTGAAGTCGACAGTTTGCGTTTTTATAAGCTCGGTAAAAACTGGCAAAACAAAGTAGAGCACCATGGCGCGAAAGAAGCGATAGATATATTTAGAGATACCCTAATTTTATAATCGCTAGGTTGGAGTGCTCACTAAAACATTGGGGAGCTAGCGATTGCATAAGTTCTTTAAAAATATAGAAAATGTTTATTTTTATAGCTTTACACAAAATAGTTTTCTTCTACCGCGTAAAGTTAGCGGCAAACCATAATATATGCTAGTTTACACGTGCCTTTCACAATAGGCAGTCGCGTCTCCCGCAGGCGCGTGGATTGAAACCAGAAAGACAAAAGAAAGATAGTAAAAACTGTCGTCGCGTCTCCCGCAGGCGCGTGGATTGAAACTTGCCCAGCCAATAATTTCACTTGCCGCATCGTTGTCGCGTCTCCCGCAGGCGCGTGGATTGAAACGCTCGAGTCAGCTATAGACAACGCATCAGCCGCGTCGCGTCTCCCGCAGGCGCGTGGATTGAAACTCCGCAAGACTTTATGCCCAGCGATGAGACAGAAGTCGCGTCTCCCGCAGGCGCGTGGATTGAAACACTATTGATGTCAGTTTCATAGCTCTTGGGTTTGGTCGCGTCTCCCGCAGGCGCGTGGATTGAAACAATCAGCCAATCTGGTATATCCAGTTCCATTAAAGTCGCGTCTCCCGCAGGCGCGTGGATTGAAACTTGTTGAGATATGGGCGGGTTTTGATTGAGTCAAAAGGTCGCGTCTCCCGCAGGCGCGTGGATTGAAACAGCTGCAAGACGTCTCTTATCGGCTAGCGATGGGTCGCGTCTCCCGCAGGCGCGTGGATTGAAACCCTTCAACACGCCAGAAGTTGCACCATCACGATGGTCGCGTCTCCCGCAGGCGCGTGGATTGAAACGACTGAATTTAGTTGCTGTTGGCCCTCTTTTTGGTCGCGTCTCCCGCAGGCGCGTGGATTGAAACACTTTCAAATATCTGGTACTGGCTGTAAACACCTTGTCGCGTCTCCCGCAGGCGCGTGGATTGAAACGTAGTGCGATAGATACGGCAATCAGTGAAGGTAAAGTCGCGTCTCCCGCAGGCGCGTGGATTGAAACAAGTTATTAATATTGATTTTGATAATCAACGTCGTCGCGTCTCCCGCAGGCGCGTGGATTGAAACTCAGCGATTTGTATATCTTGGTTCATCAAATCGTCGCGTCTCCCGCAGGCGCGTGGATTGAAACTTTTACCTTTGGATTAGTTATGGATGCTATATTGTCGCGTCTCCCGCAGGCGCGTGGATTGAAACAAGTTATTAATATTGATTTTGATAATCAACGTCGTCGCGTCTCCCGCAGGCGCGTGGATTGAAACAAGTTAGTAAATAACGAGTTAGTTTTACCGACAGGTCGCGTCTCCCGCAGGCGCGTGGATTGAAACCTTGTTTATGAGCCCAAGGTTAGGACGATATCTGGTCGCGTCTCCCGCAGGCGCGTGGATTGAAACCAAGATTGTTGAAGATAGGTATGTCATTGCGCCCGTCGCGTCTCCCGCAGGCGCGTGGATTGAAACACCATTACTGATAACTCGTATCTTTCTGACAAAAGTCCCACCTCACAAGAACATAGTGAAACTCGACTCGCTTAGGTCGACAGTTTGCTGTTACGGCAGCAAATTACCGGGCTTCACTTAACGCTCAACCATACTTTCTTTAAGCTGTTGCCTTGTATCCGGTTTTAGATAACTCATCATAATAAAACTGAGTAATCCACACAGTAGGGTCGGGACGATGGGATGGATGCCCGCTAAATCAGGTTTTAACCACATTAAACTCGTGTAGGTGGAAAGCCCAACGATCATTGAACTCAATGCGCCTGTCGATGAAGACTTTTTCCAATATAAACCGAGCACCAAAGGCCAGAGAAATACCGCTTGTAAGCCTCCGAGTGCCATTAAGTTAAGCCAGACAATCATCTCCGGTGGATTGGTTGCAGCAAAAAAAACTAACAAAGCAAAAATCATCGTCACCCACAAAGATAAGCGAGTCATCTTACTTTCTGCCTGCGGCTCATCGATGAGTCTGGGATTAATATAGTTAAGATAGAGATCTTTTAATAATGTCGCCGAGGCTTGGATTAGCTGTGAATCAATACTCGACATAATCGCCGCCATGGGGCCGGCGAGGAAAATCCCTGCCAATAAAGGCGGAAGAACGGTGATCATTAAGGTCGGCATGATTTGATCTGGGCTAGTAAGATCCGGCACGATAGCGCGCCCTAATGCTCCCGATAAATGAGTACCAAACATCAACAAAGCCATCATAATAGTGCTTAAGACTATACCCTTGTGCAGCGATTGGCTGTCTTTATAAGACATACAACGAACGGCGGCATGGGGTAACCCAATCACGCCAAAGCAAACCAGTATCCAAAAGCTCAACATAAATGGCTGGCTGAGGAATTGATCGGGGCCGTAGGGGGTAATTAACGCAGGATCAATACGATGCAGTTCCGTGATTAGTGTGCCAAGGCTACCACCAGCGTGGATCACTCCTGCTAATAGTACAAAAGTCCCGATTAACATCATGATCCCTTGCACGGTATCGGTCATTACTACCGCACGAAACCCGCCGATGGTTGTATAAAGACCAACAGTAAAAGCAAACAGCATTAAGCCATGTTGATAAGAGAGCCCAGTAACCGTTTGTAATAGGCGTGCTCCACCAACAAATTGCACGACCATCGTACCAAAAAATGCCAGCAGTAAAGACGTCGATGCCAAAATAACCACACTACGACTTTTAAAGCGAGCGTATAACATATCATTGAGAGTTAACGCATTATGACGACGAGCTTCAATCGCAAACTTTTTACCTAATATACCAAGAGTTAACCAGGTTGCTGGTAACTGGATCATCGCGAGCAAAACCCAACCTAAGCCAAGTTTATAAGCGGCACCTGGCCCGCCAATGAAGCTGCTAGCGCTGGCATAAGTGGCAGCAAGCGTCATTGCGAGCACAAATCCCCCCATGCTGCGCCCACCAAGAAAGTATTCATTGAGAAAGCCGCCATCTGTTGTTCTACGCCGGCTAAAAAAAGCAATCGCAAATACGGCTGCTAAATAAATGATGAGAGGCAAGAGAAGTTGATTATTCATCACGGGTCGTCATATCTGGTTCAAGACTAATATCGCGATAAATGAATGCCACCATTAACGCGCAGAGAAGAGTAAATACTATTGGGCCTACCACACAAGACAGCAAAAACCACAACGGCATACCGAAGTAGAGTGCTGGCAATTCAAGATCATCAAAAGGCGCAGAGAAGCCATAAGCCGTGACATACCACCAGATAAAGTAACCCAAGGCGAGGATCAGAGCGGCTAATGCTTCGCGATGAGTTTGTTGAATAATACGCTGTCGGTTATTCATCCGTTTCCTCAGTGATTAGGTATCCCTAGCTACTTGAAGTTAACGTCGGATTATTGGTATCCGTTTGTTCAATAGCAATAGTGAACAAGGCTGATGATGACAAGATCGAGTAGTTTGGGAATAGCGAGTTTCTAAGGGGAGGTATGGTATTACAAATATGGCGTTGGAGACAAAAAATATCGTACAGAATGAATGAAACAGCTGGATACAGATGGTTATTGATGAATCAATAATGCTTAACTCGATGATTACATAAAGAGAAAAGTGCTTAAGCGTTGGCCTTTTAGCGTATGACGGCTGCTAAAAGGCAGTCGGCCATCGGTAACTTATCCACCATACTGCTTTTCAAAGGCTCTTTGCTCAAGAATATCTTCAATTTTTTTACGCGTTTGGTGCTGAGTTAACGGCATTTTCTCATTGCTGTCCGCTTGAGGAGCGGCTGTCTTGGTTTTTTTTGGTGCTTTTGCCATGTTGGTATCATCCATTTAAAAAATGATTCCTATTAGTACACTAATGAGGATTAAAGGCCAGCCTAAGAACCGAGTTATTAGATTTGTTGCACAAAAGTGAATGTAATCCGTGCATCATCGTTAACACCTCTATTTCAGTGTTATTTCAACGAGAAATATTGGTCGTGCGGTATCGTGAGTGGCAAGCTTTTCTCAAAGCGGAGAAGGAAGTGATGGATAAAACAATGGCGTGATAAAGTATCACGCCATCAACATTCTATTACAGAACCGTTACTTGTTCTGCTTGAGGGCCTTTTTTGCCCTGCTCAACGTTGAAGCTTACTTTTTGGCCTTCAGCGAGAGTTTTGAATCCTTCAGATGCGATTGAGTTGAAGTGAACAAAAACATCACTTCCACCGTTATCTGGAGTAAGAAAACCGAAACCTTTAGTTTCGTTGAACCATTTTACTGAACCTGTCACTTTACCTGACATAATTACCTCTATATTTTATGATACTAAATTAATGTTGGCTGATAGATAAGCAATTGAATGGTAGATGAAGGTAAACTTGTACAGGCACTAAACGAAGGGTATCGATGGTTTTCTGAGCAAAAACTTACACTTTATGTCACATTAACAACTCTGCTTTAAGAGCCAACTTCACTATACACGTTGCCGAGTAAATAGCGAGACTTATTTATTTCAAGATGATCGCTGCATCGCTTGAACGTTTGGAAACTGCCCCAATATCTTAGTTAATTAACAATGAGTATACTCTCCCTACTTGAAGCTGCAGCGGTGTTGGCTACGTTCGTTCACCCCAATCACATCGTTTGCCTATGCTCATGGGGAATTCACTCACTTGCCGCCTACCTGCAACTTCAAGTCGTTTGGGTATAAACGATGTTTCGGCAAGATTTACTGACAAGATAATAAGCAAGGAGAGTGTTATGACACAAGCATATGTACCCCCTAAGGTTTGGACCATGGAGAGTGAAAATGGCGGACAATGGGCAAGTATTAACCGACCTGACTCTGGTTCTCGTTTCGAACAAGTGTTACCGATAGGTCAACACCCGATCCAACTTTACTCTATGGGGACACCTAATGGGCAAAAAGTCACTATCTTGTTAGAAGAGTTATTAGCATTAGGTATTCACCAAGCCGAGTACGATGCCTTTTTGATAAAAATTGGTGATGGTGAGCAATTCGGATCTGGATTTGTTGAGGTTAATCCTAACTCGAAAATCCCTGCATTGATGGATCGTTCGTTAGCATCGCCGATTCGCGTTTTTGAATCGGGCAATATTTTGCTCTATCTTGCGGAAAAATTTGGTCATTTCTTACCACAAGCTTTGCCCGAACGTACAGAAGTGATGAATTGGTTGTTTTGGTTGCAAGGATCTGCTCCCTATTTGGGTGGGGGATTTGGTCACTTTTATGCTTATGCTCCAGAAAAGTTTGCTTATCCTATCAATCGATTTGCAATGGAAGCGAAACGTCAACTGGATGTGTTAGACAAACAACTGGCCAAACAGACTTATATTGCGGGTGAAGAATATACGATTGCTGATGTGGCGATTTGGCCTTGGTATGGCAATCTAGTGCTAGGCAATGCTTACAATGCGGCTGAGTTTCTGGATGTGCAATCTTATCAACACGTGCAACGTTGGGCGAAAACCATTGCAGAACGTCCGGCAGTGCAACGTGGTCGAATTGTCAACCGAACATGGGGAGAGGCTTGGGAGCAGTTAGCTGAGCGTCATAACGCACAAGATATTGATCGCGTATTGGCACAGCAACCGAAGTAAGTTGAAATCGTACAGTAAACGAGTACGACGCCACCTTAATGTTATTGACGGTAATCGCTACGTTGTTCGGAATTTTGTTCGCGATGTGGTACTTCTTCGAACTCACCTTCAATAATATGTTCACTTTCGTTATTGTGAGCTTGATGAAAAGGGCGGCGTCTTAGCTGCCTTTCTAACCGTTTACCACTGATGATGGCGATCAAGGTGAGTGGAATCGCGAGCAGTAAGCCAAAGATTAAGGCAAAAAAACCGCAGATTAATGTCAAGGTGGTTATTAATACTCGATACATAAACAGTCTCCCAAAATCGATATCAATTTATCATACCTCATCTGTGATGAAGAAAACATGAACGATGCTGACTCAAATCGCATTAATGTTGATGAGAGGTTTCACCGAGGGAGAGTGTACTTCCCTCCCTATTATGAACGCTAACTAATCGATTGTTGTGTTGACTCATCAGTCAACCAAGCGACTTGTTCAGCAATACTCATCTTAAGATTATGAGGATAGAGTAATGATGGCTGTAATAAGGCATAAAGTTGCTGTTGGTAAGCGTCTAACCATACATATCGTTCACGGTACATTTTGCGTTTCGGACGCTTTATCTCTTCCATTTCGCGACGCTTAGCAGATAAGGGTAAAGAATAAAACCAACGGTTGTGATCAACGCCATCGTGTTCTTGCCATAATTGGTCATAGTCTAAATTGATGGAATCGCTTTTTTTACCATATCGCTTTGCATTATAAATATGGGCTGAATTTTTAACCGCATAGATAGCTTTCATGTCTAAATATTGAGCGATAAATTGAACCGCTTCAACCATAAATGATTTAGGTCTTAAACCATAGATAGCTTTAGTGAATGTTCGGCTGAAACCATTATCGTTAACGGCACCTTGCATGCAGCCAATTAATAATAGGTTGTTTTGAATCGTGAAACCTAAAGTATAATAAGCATAGCCTGTATTATCTTCTAGTGATAACGCCAATTCACCTTCTTTACGTATTCTTCCATCGAAGCTTAAAGTAAGTTGATAATTTTCATCGTCAATATGGATACTGCCTAAATATAATTTATCAGTATGTATTTTAAGAATAGCGGCACGAGAAAAAGTAGCTTCTAGCCATGAATGGTGGTCATTGAGCAACTGTATGACATCACTTTTACTTAAACCAATATGTAGAAATGGAATCATACATTTCATGATATAATTTGGCTGGCGAATAAAAATATGTTGCCGACGCTTATGATGGAATAAGTTTACCATCTTTTGGAAATGACGAGGATAGAGATAAGATCTAAGAATAAACTTACTGATATCTCTCAATTTATGTTTTTGGCTTTGAGCATGAGCTGCCGAGGCTAATTTTAATCGCACACGAATTACCACTACTGTAATACAGATAATATTCAGCGAGTATTATTACTCACAGCCAAGAACATCGCTATTGTGTTTGTGTACTTTTTTGTATGGGATTGTCTTAATCGAGGTTATGTATAGTGTTAACTTATTAATAATGCTGCACTCTGATTATCTCTTAATCATAATTCCTGATCTATTGTCCTTTTTCTATCAATGAAAGCCTGAATTGTATTTATGTCAATGTATTGATTGACTTTGATTAATAACTATAAATTATATTAGTTAGCCGTAACCCGAGAGCAGAGTATCGCTAGTGGACCAAAAAAAAAGCCGCCTATCGGTCGTGATAAGCGGCAAGGGGGGATGATGGATCCATCTGTCCTGAACATTATTGGCTACCCAATAATATAAAAGCGTCGTAACTCTTTCCGCCGCCTTTCGCTCAGCACATTCGGTTTATTATTATTGTGTTGTGGAGTCGGTTTCGATTATTGGGGATACGTTTTGTAACGCACGCCCATCATTTGTTCCATACAGTGAATGACTTGGCAACTGTAACCAAATTCATTGTCGTACCAGACATATAAAACGCAGCGATTGCCTTGGGCGATCGTTGCAGCACCATCAACGACGCCAGCATGACGTGAACCGACTAAATCGCTCGAAACGATTTCAGTTGAATCGGTATAGTCAACTTGCGCTGAAAGAGGGGAGTGAGTAGCAATTTGTCTTAAATAGTGGTTTAACGAGGCTTTATCGGTTTCTTTGGCTAGATTTAAGTTAGCAACCACCATCGATACATTGGGGGTCGGTACGCGAATCGAATTCCCGGTTAATTTTCCTGCTAGCTCCGGTAACGCTTTGGCGACGGCTTTCGCTGCACCTGTCGAGGTCAGCACCATATTCAGAGAGGCCGATCGGCCACGACGTTCACCTTTGTGGAAGTTATCAATCAAATTCTGATCGTTGGTATAAGAATGAACGGTTTCAATATGCCCAGATAGCACACCATATTGATCGTGCATCGCTTTAAGAATGGGCGTAATTGCGTTGGTCGTACAACTTGCTGCGGATATGATCGTATCATCAGCGCTAATCACCGATTCATTCACCCCAAAAACCACATTTTTAATATCGCCTTTACCGGGCGCGGTGAGCAAAACCTTACTCGCACCTGGAGAAGCTAAATGACGGCTCAACCCTTCACTGTCGCGCCACACACCGGTGTTATCAACGACAAGCGCATCGTGAATACCATAGTGGCTATAATCGACCTCTTGCGGTGAGTCAGCATAGATCATTTGGATATAGTTGCCATTGGCAATCAGTGCCTTGCGTTCACTATCGATAATAATACTACCGTTGAACTGGCCATGGACGGAATCTCGTCTCAATAGATTGGCTCGTTTTTCTAAATCTCCGTCTTTACCGCCACGAACGACAATCGCACGTAAGCGTAATGGGTAACCCGGACCACTTTTTTCTATTAATAAACGAGCCAATAAACGGCCAATACGACCGAAACCATAAAGCACAACATCTTTAGGTTGATTCATGGGTTCGCCGTTCACAGCTTCAACAAGTGCCGTATGCAAGTAATCTTGCATAGCATCGGCGTCATCATGATGTTGCCAATAACGATGCGCTAATTGGCCAATATCGATTTTACAAGGCGATAGGGTCATCTCTGCCAATGAAGTGAGCAAAGGTATGGTTTGTTCAAGAGATAAAGATTCTCCGATATAGCGACTCGCAATTTTATGAGCTTTGATGATGTCAATTGTGGTCGCATTGATCAGCGTTTTACCAAACAATAAGATTTCTACACCTGCTTGTCGGTAAAGTTTGCCAATCAGAGGCGACATAGATTCAGCGATGGTTTGGCTAATTTGCCAATCGAGGCGATGTTTTTCTGGGCTCATGTTGACTTAAGACCTTTCACGTAGGGTTAAACGTGATGTCACCGCAAGCGATAAGCATCACGTGCTCAACCATCACAATTTGTATTGTGTTTAGTATTGAGCTAGCTTGTTATTGGATTGTGTCGGGATTGTAAATCTTGAGCGGTTATTCTGCTAGTAAAATTAATGGCCATATATTAGGCTATGTTTCTACTGTTTTCTGGTGTTATAGCGGAGTTTTTAAGGGTTAAGTCGGTATTGACAATTTTAATTAATGTCACTTATTTCGTGAGGATATGCATTGAAATCATAGTTGTGTTTGAAAAAGAAAAATTAGTTACTTAATTTTTGTGATTTCAGTCGAAAATTCCTGTTTATTCAGCAGGTTAATCTGTATTGATGAGCGTGATTTAATCCATGTGGTTTGAATGTGTTCGCTATCTGAAAGTAGTCCTTAATTGATTAGGGTTATTGGCAAGCACAAGGTAGGTTAATTTTTACCTACCTGCTTGTGAATGAACGGTGGTTACCAGACAAGGCACTCTTAAGTGGTTACTGGTGGTATTAATTAGAGATTCGCTGGTGGGATCTGGCTGATCGGTTTGAGCTCATTTAAAGGTAACCAGTTTACTTTTACCCCTGCTTGTAAAAACATGTCTTGGCTAACTTTTATTTTGTCGCCCCAACGAGAAAGAAAATCGTCAGACTGCTCAGGGCAATGCACTGCAGAAATACCAGTTTGAATGATTTTAGCCGCGCAATTGGGGCACGGAAAATGAGTCACATAAATTTCACAGCCATCCAAATCACGTTTGGCGAAGAGAATCGCGTTTTCTTCAGCGTGCAATGTTTTTAAATATTTCATGTCACGGTCATCGGTATTTGCGCTGTCAGAGATACCATGGGGATAGCCATTAAAGCCGACAGAGACAATACGATTTTGTTTGGTGATCACGGCACCGACTTGAGTAGACGGATCTTTACTCCAAGAACCAACCAGTTCGGCCATTTGGTAGAAGCGTTGCGCCCATTTTGAAATCATAATCTTGGTTTCCTTAACGTAACGTTATTTGTCAGTCATGATCGTGATTTTGTCGAGCTTAGTCTAGATAAATTTTGCGCCCGTCATGCGAGAAAAACGTTGATTGGTTAGGCTTGGCTTTACTAGAGTGAGACTGAACTCTCGTTTTTTATCGCTCCTCGCTAGATTGCTATGGGTGATTTAGCGATAAGCCTTGTGAGAGATCTCTTACAATCAATGTGAGAGATGTGCGTTTTTTGTTATGGGTAAAAGGGCCATTTTATTTTTATCTTATTGTTTTTAATGACTTATTTATGTAATAAGTTGCTGGGCTGAATAGAAATGTTCATTCACAACCTTGCCGAAAAACAGTGTTGCCGTATTCTGAATTTGTCAGCAGGAAGCCGACACGGAACAGGAAAGACCCAAGGATAGGTCATCTTCAGGACGAAGATTCGATGATTCAGGATGAAACATCGGCAAGGAAAGCAAAGGACATTAGCAGGACGCGAATAACTAGGATGGTTATCACGGATGGTTAATGGACATCTTAAAGGAATAAGGCACGTCTATCAGGATGATAGAGTAAGGGACACCGCTAGGATGGCGATGAAACGGAATGTGCTAACGGATATAGCAGACTATCAAGGAATTGATGCAGGGAGCACTTGATTAGTAGCCGGATTGCTGCGAGTAAGAACTGAACCCCACTAGGCGTAAGCTTAGTGGGGTTTTCTTTTGTACTACGAACTGGCTTTTTTTATCGGCTTAGATATATTGCAGTGATGGTCATCGGGTCGTCACGATGAAGCCCCCGTTTATCTTAAAGATAATATTTACTTTGCAAGGCCAATCTAGGCTAAAGACAGGAGTTATTCTATGCAAGCAGAAGTACAATGGGTTGATGGATTAAGATTTATTGGTCAATCACCGTCAGGACACTCTATCGTAATGGATGGTAATGCAGGCTCCTCTGCGCCCAGCCCGATGGAAATGGTGTTGATGGCCGCTGGGGGGTGTAGCTCAGTGGATGTGGTTAATGGCTTAAAGCAAGCTCAGCAAGCGGTAACGGGTTGTCGTGTATCGTTGATCACTGAGCGTAGAGAAACGGCGCCGCGTCTTTTTACTCATATTAATCTGCATTTTACGATTGAAGGGAGCCATGTGTCGTCAGAAATTGTTGAACAAGTGGTGGCAGATTCACTCAATAAATACTGTTCAGTTTGTTTAATGCTTGGTGAAAGTATTGAGCTCACCCACAGCTGGGAAGTCATTAATGCTTAACGAATGAGCATAAAAGGGAACAGGCATGAGCCATTTTAAATATACAGGATGTGGGATTGCTGCCATTTTATTGTGGGGAGCAATGATTGGTTTAATGCGCACTGTTGCTGAAGCTTTCGGACCGATTGGTGGTGCAGCTTTACTCTATACTATTGCCGCTCTCTTTTTAATACTCGTGCTTGGTGTCCCTAAACGACAACATTTTTCTCTTCGCTATTTATTGATAGGAGGAGGGTTATTTGTCAGCTATGAAATCTGCTTGGCATTAGCGATAGGTATGGCCAATAGTCGTCATCAGGCTTTAGAGATGGCGGTGATTAATTACTTATGGCCAGCGATCACGGTAGTACTAGCGGTTATCTTAAGTAAAAAAACAGTCAGCGTTTGGCTTTATCCGAGTGTTGGTCTGGCCTTTACCGGTGTTGTTTGGACTTTAACGGGAGACGCCGGATTCTCTATCACACATGTGGTAAATAATATTGCCAGTAATCCTTTGACCTATGGGCTGGCCTTTATGGGGGCGGTGATTTGGGCAATCTATTGCAACGTGACGAAATTAATTGCAAAAGGTCAAAATGCTATCGCTCTGTTTTTTATCGCTACAGCGATAGTGTTATGGATAAAGTACGCGCTAAGCCAAGAAGGGCCATTGAGCTTTAGCCCAATCACCACCTTCAATGTCATACTGACTGGTGTGGTGATGGGCAGTGGTTATGCGTTATGGAATATCGCTATTTTGCGTGGCAATATGTTGTTATTGGCAACACTCTCTTATTTTACCCCTGTAATATCGACGCTTTTTTCATCGTTAATTCTTGGTGTGATACTCGATACCAGCTTTTGGCAAGGGGTGGCAATGGTGACGTTGGGTTCATTACTCTGCTGGTGGTTAACGCGTGATAAACCTAATCTGATTGAAGCGAGCACCTAAAATAAACCCGCCATTAACGGCGGGTTTATTGGTTAGGATAAGCAGGGATTAACGCGCGATATTGACGTTAATTTGTAGTTTCAGTGGTAACCCAGATAAACGCTTAGCGATGGTTTTTCTGGTTTGTTCGATATCATCGACTAAAATTACATCGCTGTTGTCTTCAGGATAGATATCCACATCTACCCATAATTCCGGACCGACTTTGGTCACTCCGGTTAATTCAATATCTTGCTCTGATTCTTTACAAGCATCGATAATACTTTGATCAACGCGCTTACAAATATCTTTACTCGGTGACATGAGGAATATTTCGCGTAATGCCGTTTTCACCATCCCGAAAGGTACTTTTAAAAAATAAAACGACATAGCAAGCATCATCAACGGGTCAGCATAGACCGCATAGTGAGCGAAGGGAGTAAAAGTTACACCCAGTGCCACAATAAAGCCGATGGTTACTGCAAGGCTGAGCAATGTATCCATTTGCCATTGTTTAACCTCTGCACCAATCAGGCCTGAAGCGTGGCGTTTACTCAGTTTTGCCATATACCACCATGCTAAGCCACAGCCGATAACATTGACTGTACCAAAAAGGGTTGCAATCGAAGCATCGACTTCTCTACCGCCAGTGATTAAAGCACCGATCGCAGAATACAGTGAGTAGGCGACGAGTAGTAAGATCACGCTGCCTTTGATAACAATAACCGCTGGTTCAAATAGCGCACGACCAAAAGGGAACTGCGCATCAGACGGCTTACGTATATAACGTGAAGCGACCAGCGACAATAATGTTAACAGTAAACTGATGAGAGAGTAGACTCCATCAAAGACAATAACTAATGACCCTACAAGTAAACCAACCACTAATCCGCCAAGGGCAAATACTGATGCGATAAGGGCGGAGAAGGTTAAGACACGATTTTCATTTAAACTTGTTTGAGCACACATAAAACATCTACCGATTTAAAAACTAAACGTATTTTGGCTTAAAATCGGTCTATTACAATCTCAATTTACTTACACATCTAAATAAAAAACAAGAATTTAAAATAAATCCATTTAAAACAGTAGGTTGCGCGCTATTTTTGCTGTCAAAAATATTGACTCTGACTGCCATTGGTTATTTAAAAGTCAAATAGGTAATCACTGAGCTTATCAGCTAGCCAAAGCATGGCTGGATTTTCTGCGTCACCAGGGATGGTATACATGCAATAATCTTCTTGAGTTAAGCCGTAGGTGTGGCGAATAACGGTTAAACGTTGTTCGCGCAGATGATGGCGAATTAATGGCTCAGGTAACACTCCCCAAGCGCTTTCGGTCAATATGGTCGCCAGCATATATTCAAAACTTGAGAAACCAATATAGCGGCGAGAAAAGGGCTCAAGGTTTGAGTTATCTTGATCATTGAGGTAAACCATCACCGCTTGCATCGATTTACGTAAGTCTTCATCGGACACTCGTTTGAGTTTAGTTAAAGGATGACTGACGCTACAGACCGACATCATGCGGATTTTACCAAGTGGCTGGTAACTGATACGAGGATCGTCCAAACGCTCGTAATCGACACCAAACGCGAAGTCAACCTGCTCGGTTGCGACTAAACTGGCTAGATCACCACTCGAGGCAAGGACGATGTTAAAGGACGTATTAGGAAATAAATTATTCAGTGAATGAGCCAAATCTTGCCATAACACATCAGGCAGAGAGTCATCACGCGCAATCCACATTTCAGCGGCAAATTCATCACACACCTGCGAGCAGGTGCGTTTAATTCTGGTCGCTGTAATTAATAAGCTTTGGCAGTCTTTATAGATAGCCTTACCGGCTTCCGATAATGTGACTTGATTACCACTGCGGACTAATAGCTCAACCTTAAGTTCATTTTCCAGCGCTTTTACCGCCATACTCAGTTTGGTTCGGTTACATTCCAGTTGGCGAGCCGCCTCGGAAACTGAGCCTGCATCGGCGATAGCACAAAATGCTTCTATTTGTGATAGGTTCATGAGGGTTCCATTATTAAACGGGAGTGACGTTAATCAAGACTGATAACTTCCACTTTCATTGCCGATTTTCTCAGCATTACGATGAATATTGTATTTTCTTAACCAAGATTGTTCGCTAACGCTATGAAGTTGACTCTATTTTGGTTTAATCTTGGCATATTACCAGAATACAAGACGTAATACGGAGACCATGATGGTACACGACTGGGATAATCTCGCGAAAAATTGGGAAAACAATACAACAAACACGAAGTTTGTTCAGCAGGTATTTCAGCAACTGAAGACCTTAACGTCCTTGGATGGCAAGCATATTCTTGATTATGGCTGTGGGACGGGTTTCTTAAGTCAGATGATGTCACCTTTGGCGAAAACTATCGTCGCACTGGATGGCTCAGAATCGATGATTGAGGAGCTGGATAAAAAAGAGCTACCCAATGTCGAGCCTGTGGTCGATAGTTTAACGCGCGGCTTAGTGGCTCAACATCCAGCTTTTCGAAAGCAGTTTGATCTTGTCGTCGCCGCTTCTGTGTGTGCTTACGTTGATGACTTTCCACAAGTAGTCGAGATTATTTACTCGTTACTAGATCAAGGTGGTTTGTTTATTCAGTGGGATTGGTTAGCAGACAATACGCTAGCCGATCACCATCTACATGAACTCAACGTCAGACAAGCTTTTACCCAAGCAGGCTTTACGACCATTGAGGTTGCACAAGCGTTTGTTATCGATACCCCGGATGGACCACAAGCCGCCTTTTTTGCGCTAGGACGTAAATAGCCGTACACGTCTGGTTTGAGTCTCTCTGACGATGTGAGTAGAGTGCGGCGTTGGTTGATTAGGTGGTTGTGTTGACGTAACTCGCCACCTCATCAAGCACTTCAGGATGATCAATCGCATGACGATTGTCGACTGTTTGCCCATTGAGTATTTGCTTAACCGCTAACTCGACCAATTTACCGGAGCGCGTTCTCGGTACTTTAGAAATAGGATAGATTTTCTTCGGTACATGTCTCGGTGAACATTGGGTGCGCAATTGTTGTTTAATGGTCTCGATCAGTTGATCGTTGAGCGAAGCACCTTGTGACAACTCAACAAAAAGAACAATAATTTCATCGCCTTGCTGCTTTTGGCCGACGGCGACCGCATCCGCTATCTCGGTAATCGATTTAAGCGCTTGGTAAATCTCCGCAGTACCGATGCGTACTCCGCCAGGATTGAGTGTCGTATCACTTCGGCCATAGAAGAGAAATCCGCCTTGTTCTGAGCGCATGACATCGTCACCATGGTGCCAAGTATCCGGATACTTCGCCCAGTAAGCATTATGGTAGCGCTCGCCGTTATCGTTCCAAAAACCAATCGGTTGGTTGGGGAAACTGTTGCGACAGACTAACTCTCCGCGCTGTTGCATGACCGCTTCTCCCCGCGAGTTAAACGCCGCTACGTCCATGCCTAACCCCGCAACTTGGCATTCTCCCCGATAGACGGGTGAGAGTGGGTTGCCCAAGACAAAACAGCCACAAATATCAGTGCCTCCAGAAATCGAAGCGAGATGCACATCTGACTTAATATGTTGATAAACATAATCAAACTGATGAGGATAGAGCACTGAACCAGTAGAACAGATCGTTTTAAGGTCCGCCAGGTGATGATGTTGATTGGGTGAAAACCCTGATTTTTGCAATGATTCTAGATAAATAGCAGAAGTGCCAAACAGCGTTGTTTGTGATTGCTCAGCCAACTGCCAGAGAACATCGGGATTCGGATAAATTGGGCTACCATCAAAAATCACTAAGGTCGCTCCACTCGCGAGTGTTGATACGTGCCAATTCCACATCATCCAGCCACAGGTCGTGTAGTAAAACACCCGATCGTTAGCTTGGATATCACAATGTAATTGGTGCTCTTTCAGATGATTCAGCAGAGTTCCTCCGACAGAATGAATAATGCACTTAGGCTGTCCAGTCGTGCCTGAAGAGTAAAGAATAAACAAAGGATCATTAAATGCTACGCGTTGGTAGGTTAATCCTTTTGGTGTATAGCTAGCGAGAATGGATGCCCAATGGGAAAAATGCTCATTGATGCTTGGGTTATAGGCGCGCTTTTGCAGATAATCAATTTGGCAGACATTATTGAGCGTCGGTAATCGAGTCACTACTTGGGAGTTTTGTTCATGCATCTGGTGCGTTTTACCTGAAAAGGTATACCCATCGCAGCAAAATAGAATTTTAGGCTCCACTTGTGCAAAACGCTCAACCACGCTGTTAACCCCAAAATCTGGGGAAGTTGATGTCCAGATTGCCCCTAAACTGGTGGTCGCGAGCATGGCCACGACAGCTTCTGGAATATAAGGTAGATACGCCGCGACCACATCCCCTCGACCGATACCATTTTGTATCAACCACTGCTGAATCATGCAGACTTGAACAGAGAGTTGTTGCCACGTTAAGTGGCGACTTTGGCCGCGCTCATTATGAAACCAAAGAGCAATATTTTCCGGCTGTTGATAGGCATAAGCGAGTAAATTTTCTGCGTAATTAAGCTCCGCATTCGCAAACCAAACGGTATCTCGACTCGGCATGAATGGCGGCCAGCGTGCCTCGCCTTGAGTTGATAATAACGTTCCACGTAAGCCAATCACATCACAATATTGCCAGATTTCACTCCAGAACCGTTCGGAAGATTGAACCGACCATTGATGCAGTTCATCATAGTGAGTCATTGCATAGCCTTGTTGATGAAGATGTTGAATGAATTGGTACAGTTCAGAAGCATGAATACGTTGTTGGCTAGGTGTCCAAATCGGGTCAGAGTGAGACATGTCTTCCTCAAGTTAGCAAATTTTAGATAACAAAAGTGTTGTATAGATTGCTGTAAAGTCAAAAAAGAAGATTGATAAACAAGCAAAATTATAGATTAAGGCATACTCAATAGGGGGAATGCCATCTACGAATGTAAATAAAGTGTTACACCGACAAGTCGATCCAATCCTTGCAGAGGAATGGCAGATTGAAGCAACCGTGAATACGCTAAATGTAATAATAATGTTACGGAGATTCCGTCATGAGTTGTTACGTTGCTAAATCACTCAATCAACACGGTGAGATCGATTGGAGCAAAGAAGAGCATTGTGTGTGGCACGATCTTGTCGCTCGTCAGCAGTCGATTGTTAGCGAGACCGCTTGCCAGCCTTACTTAGATGGATTGGATTTATTGGCACTGTCAGCGGACAGAGTCCCACGACTGTCTGAGCTTAATCATACCTTAGATCGAGAAACCGGCTGGCAAATTGCCCCCGTTCCCGCCTTAATCAGCTTTGATCATTTTTTTGCGTTATTGGCCAATAAAAAATTTCCCGCGGCAACGTTTTTACGATCTCGACAAGAGTTTGATTATTTACAGGAGCCCGATTTTTTCCATGAAATTTATGGCCATTGTGCCATGTTAACGCACCCTGATTTTGCGGCATTTACTCATCGATATGGTCAATTAGGCAAGAAGGCTTCTCCTAAAGCACGGGCTTATTTAGCTCGTTTGTACTGGTTTACGGTTGAGTTTGGCTTAGTAAAAGAGCAAGGGGTCGTCAAAATTTATGGCGGCGGTATTCTCTCTTCTCCTGCAGAAACACGCTGCGCGCTAGATAAACCAGACTCGCAGCATCGGCGATTTGATTTGTTGCAAGTACTGCGCACCCCGTATCGAATCGATCATATTCAGCCGGTGTATTACGTATTGGAAGAGATAGGTGAGCTTTACTCACTCAGTCAATTAGATTTAATGCATTATGTTGAACAAG
This sequence comes from Vibrio metschnikovii CIP 69.14, assembly GCF_000176155.1. Lineage (GTDB taxonomy): Bacteria > Pseudomonadota > Gammaproteobacteria > Enterobacterales > Vibrionaceae > Vibrio > Vibrio metschnikovii. The sequence continues at coordinate 769,345 of NZ_ACZO01000007.1, forward strand.
CCATGGCACTAGGCTTACTACCAGCGCCATTTACTGTAAAGGAAGAAAACTATGTTGGATGAATTACGTTGTGAAGCCTGTGATAGCAACGCAACTGCTTTAACTCAAGATCAGCAGCAGACATTACTGAGTGAACTTGATGGATGGGCACTGGTGCATCGAGACGGTGTTCCTCAGTTAGAAAAAGTCTATCGGTTTAACAATTTCAAGCAGGCTTGGGCGTTTTCTGATCAGGTAGCAAACCTTGCTGAAGCGATGCATCATCATCCTAAAATCACGGTCGAGTGGGGTAAAACGACATTAACTTGGTGGACCCATGCCATTCATGGACTGCACAATAACGATTTTATTTGTGCTGCACGCTGTGACAAACTGCCTCGTTAAGTGAATGATCCTCAGGCGATATTGAGTCTTCGCCTGAGTGATCTTCCCCCAGTTCCATCCTCATATGCCCCTTCATTCTATCTTCATAAAACTGTCATTATTGTTACACATCTAATCTTTTTGTTGTGATGGGTTTATTTTTATTCTTATTTTTTATTTATATTTATCATTAATTTAGGGAGTGGTTGTGCTTTTTGGTAAAATTTAAGCTTGAAAAAGTCGCTGAGACTGTTAGTTTATAAAAGAAACTTGTTTAGAGTTCTAATGGATAATATGTATCAAACTATGATGACAGCATCGCCTTGGGTTGCATACCCAGAAATTATGCAAAACACTCAGGATGAGTGGACTTTTCGGGTCCCACACCGAACGGATGGTAAGCGAGTTCATGATCTGATAGCACAGTGTGCTCCGCTGGATGAAAACTCTGCTTACTGCAACTTCTTACAATCTACCCACTTTCAAAACACTTGTGTAATTGCTGAGCGTGATCAGGAATTGGTCGGTTTTATTTCAGCCTATCGCAAGCCGGATAAGCCGAATGAGTTATTTATTTGGCAAGTCGCAGTGAGTCCCACTGCGCGAGGTATGGGTCTGGCTTTCCATATGCTGAATGAGCTGCTGACTCGTGATGAATTGAGCGATATCAGAGTGTTAGAAACGACCATTACTCGTGATAATCAAGGTTCTTGGAAATTATTTAAAAAGCTGGATCGAGCACATGGCGAACGCGGTGAAGTGTCTACTTTTCTCGATGAGACTCGCCACTTTGATGGCGAGCATGACACGGAATACTTGTACCGTATCCCGCTCTCTCTTCCCACCAACCAAAAAGGATAAATCCCATCGTTATGGATATCTTCAAAAAGAAAGAATCAAACGTTCAATCTTATGCCAATAATTTTCCTGTTGTGTTCTCTACAGCAAAAGGAAGCTGGTTGTATACCCAAGATGGTGATGCCTACTTAGATTTCTTAGCGGGCGCAGGCTCGTTAAATTACGGCCATAATAACGCCATTTTTAAACAGGCATTGCTTGAGTACATTGATAAAGACGGTATTACCCACGGTTTGGATATGCACTCAGAAGCGAAAGCTGATTTTTTACATGCGCTACAAACCTACATTTTTGAGCCGCGCCAGCTTGATTATAAAGTGCAGTTTACTGGACCAACGGGGACGAATGCGGTTGAAGCGGCGATGAAACTGGCACGTAAAGTGACAGGGCGAACCAATATTGTGGCTTTCACAAATGGCTTTCATGGCTGTACTTATGGCGCTTTAGCCGCCACAGGGAATCAACATCATCGTGGTGGTGCTGGTATGGGGCTATCAGGGGTGACTCGTATCCCTTACGACGGTTATGCCGATATCGATGGCCTAGCGCTGTTTGAGACCATGCTTGGCGATCCTTCCTCTGGTTTGGATAAACCCGCAGCTGTGCTATTGGAAACCGTACAAGGTGAAGGGGGGTTGAATGCGGCCTCTTACCCTTGGTTGCAAAAGCTGAGTAAAATTTGTCGAACGCACGGTGTACTGATGATTGTCGATGACATTCAAGCCGGTTGTGGACGTACGGGAACCTTCTTTAGTTTTGAACCTGCCGGTATTAAGCCAGATATAGTGACGCTATCAAAATCGATCGGTGGTTATGGTTTACCGCTCGCGATCGTCTTGTTTAAACCAGAGTTAGATGTTTGGAAGCCTGGAGAGCATAACGGCACTTTCCGTGGTAATAATCACGCCTTTGTGACGGCGGCGAAAGCATTACAAACCTATTGGGCTAATGATGATTTTCAACAGCACATTAAAGCCCGAGCTGAACAAGTCGCCCATACGATTCAGCAGACCATCCGCCGTTTTCCAAGCCTATTTACGCGTTTAAAAGGGCGTGGATTGATGCAAGGTATTGAATGTCAAGATGGCGATATCGCCAATAAGATTGCTCGCGAATGTTTCCGCTTAGGCATGGTGATTGAAACCGCAGGGCCACAAGATGAAGTGGTGAAGTTTTTCTGCCCCTTGACGATCAGTGAAAATGAACTGGAGCAAGGCTTAACGATTTTCCAGCAAGCGGTGGAAAACGTCGCTCCGCAGTTTATTCAAAAAGCATCCTAAGGAAAAATTATGATTGTTAGAACATTACAAGAATGTCAACAAAGTGAACGTCGCGTCGTCGCCGAAACGTGGGAAAGTGTTCGCATGTTGCTCAAAGACGATAATATGGGTTTCTCATTTCACATCACGACGATTTATCAAAATACCGAGACCCATATACACTACAAAAATCATCTGGAATCGGTCTATTGCATGTCGGGTGAAGGGGAGATAGAAGTCGTCGGCGGTGAAACCTACGTCATCAAACCAGGCACACTGTATATTTTGGATAAGCATGATGAGCATTATCTACGAGCCAATAAAGAGGCCGATATGGTGATGGCGTGCGTGTTTAATCCTCCGATTACGGGAGCGGAAGTCCACGATAAAGATGGCGTTTACCCCCTCGTTGAGTAAATCCGCTGACCATAAGCAGCGTCAATGGATGTTGAACGAATCAAAGTCTATTACGCTGCTTATCACCTAACCGATATTCAATACAAGGAGACCTTATGTCTTACACCGTAGAAAAAATCGGTGGTACTTCCATGTCGGCGTTTGATGCTGTACTGGACAATATTTTTTTAAAGCCGACTAACCCGTATGGACGAATATTTGTGGTATCGGCTTATTCAGGGATGACCGATGCACTCTTAGAGTGCAAACGCACCGGGAAACCGGGTATTTATCAAATGATTGCTAAGCGTGATGAACACTGGCAAGACGCGATACACGAGCTTGAACAACGGATGTTGATGATCAACGAAAATCTGTTTGCCGATCCCATGAGTCGAATTCGCGCTGATAAGTTTATTCGCTCTCGTCTCTCTGAAGCGGTCAATTGCGTCAACAACATTTTAGAAACCTGCCAATATGGTCAGTTTTCACTGCGTCATTATTTACCACAAATTAGAGAGTTCCTCTCTTCTATTGGCGAAGCGCACAGTGCTTATAACACCACGCTTAAATTGAAAACGTTGGGCATTAATGCTCGGTTTGTCGATTTATCGGGGTGGAGTGAACAAACGCGTGGCCAGTTGGATGAGGTGATTGAACGTGCCTTTGCTGATATTGATGTGACGCGAGAGTTACCCATTGTTACCGGTTACGCTTATTGCGACCAAGGCTTAATGAAGAGTTATGATCGCGGCTACAGCGAAATGACCTTTAGCCGGATAGCCGTATTAACCGACGCCTCACAAGCGATTATTCATAAAGAATATCACCTTAGCTCCGCAGACCCTAGAGTCGTTGGGCCGGAGAAAGTTCGCCCGCTGGGACTGACGAATTTTGATGTGGCCGATCAGTTGGCTAATTTGGGTATGGAAGCGATTCATCCTAACGCCGCGGCTGGATTACGTAAAAAAGGCATTGAACTTCGAGTCAAAAATACCTTTGAACCGGATCATCCTGGTACGCTGATTTCAAATCATCATCAACCGGAAGCCAATAAAGTCGAGATCATTGCTGGGCGCAACAAAGTGTTCGCCTTACATATGTTTGATCAAAGCATGGTGGGTAATGTTGATAATGCCAGCTATGAACTGATGGAAATCATTGCTGAAGCGAAAGTCCATTTAGTTGGTAAAGAAATGAACGCAAATTCAATGACTTACTTCTTGAGTGGCACGAGCGATAACTTGAATCATGTCCTGTATAAAGCAGAGAAGCGTTATCCGAATGCGTCGATTTCAGGGAAAATGGTTGCGTTAATCTCGGCGATTGGAGCCTCGATTAATACTAACCTCGCGCTCGGTAAAGGCATGCAGTCTTTAATGGAAGCGGGGGTCAACCCGATGGCTGCTCACTCATCGATGCGCAATGTTAATGTGCAATTTGTGGTGGAAGACGGTGATTATAACAGTGCAATTTGCGCTTTACACCAAGCTCTAATTAGCCAAAATACCAGTGTGAAAACGGACGACAAAGTCAAAGCGGCTTAGGCCGTTTATCCGCGAACTATATAGCCATTCAACCGCTACAGAGCTGATGACTTTGTAGCGGTTTCGTATTTTATTGCGGTGTTGTTCAATCAATTTCTCTGCCCCTTAACCGTTGGGTTGAACAATAAAGCTTGATTGTTAATCGCGCATAGAGGTAGCGGTTCGTCGATCTGGGCGATTAATGAATCGTCGGTTTCCAAAGGTTGGCTAATCTCATAACGTCTAGCCATAACCAAAGACCGGGTATCAAAGCGAACACCCGTTTTGGCGGCGGTAAAAAAAGAGTATCTTGGCTACGTTGAGGAAAGGCCATCACCGCAGGCCAATGGGGACTTGCTGCTCCCGAGGCAGTTTCCGAGACTTGTAAATGGATATTGGGCAAGGTATTCATCGGTACCCCCGTTAATACGTTTAACAGTCAATGTAGGTGGCTTACCCATATAAATAAGGCAAAAAATACGGACTTCAAGCGGGATAAGGAAAAATAGTGTGTTTGGCTTCCCTAACACTCACTGATTTCGAATAAAACATCGTTAGGGATAAAAGTGACTGAAAAAAAGCCGCCCTCGAATATAGGGGCGGCGTGGATGATCTTGATAAAGTATGAGCGTTTAAGCTTTAGGATCTAACGCATCTTGTAGCGCATCACCTAAAAAGTTAAACGCCATGACGGTGAATAAGATAGCTACTCCTGGATAAATCGCCAGTCCCGGAGATTGCCAAATCATTTCTTGGGCATTTTGCAGCATATTACCCCATGAAGGCAGGGGCGGCTGAATACCTAAGCCAAGGAAAGATAAAGCACTCTCAAGTAAGATGACGCCACCTAAGGCCATGGTGGTCGAAATGATTACGGGTGATAGTACATTCGGCAATACGTGTTTACGGATGATGCGAGCGGAAGAAGCGCCATAACCGACCGCAGCTTTTACGTATTCACGTTCACGAACTGATAAGGTGCCAGAACGCACCAAGCGTGCAGTAGTCGGCCAACCGAAGAGAGCGACAATCACAATGATCCGTAACAGGCTAATGGTATCGCCTTGCACCCATTCATCGGGTAGACCTAACTTACGCAAGTCCACGGCGGCCAGAACAATCATCAATGGTAAGGTAGGCAGTGAGAGGGTGAAATCGGCAATCCGCATTAAAATTGCATCGATTTTTCCGCCAAAGTATCCGGCACAAACACCAATCAAGCTACCGATAATCGCTGTGGCAAATGCCGCCACCGCGCCAACCATTAATGAGATTTGTCCACCATATAAGAGACGTAAAAAAACATCACGGCCCAGCTCATCGGTTCCTAACCAATGGGTACTGCTCGCTGGTTCTAAGCGAGCAAAGAAATTGACGTCAAACGGGTCATGTCCCATCCAACGCGCAATTAAAGAGGCAGAGAAACATAGGATCACCAGCAGTACAACAAAAATGGCACTGACTACACCGGCTTTATGGCGCTTAAATCGGTTCCAGACTAAACGCCAAGGTGAAACACTAGGCTGAGCTTTTGGCTGCTCAGGAAGCACAACATTCGAACTCATCGTCGTTGTTCCTTGACTCATGATGTCGCTCCTCGGCTTAGAGAAATACGCGGATCCAATTTTGCGTACAGTAAATCGGCCACTAAGTTACCCAACAATGCGGTAAAGGTAATCACCATTAAACCGAGCAACGCCAGATTGTAATCATTCCCCATAATGGCATCAAAAATCAGTTTGCCCATCCCCGGCCAAGCAAAAATCGTTTCGGTAATTAAGGCTCCAGAGAGCATAAAGCCAATATCAAGGGCAACGATAGTGACGAGTGGGATCATCGCATTACGTAGGGCATGATGAATCACCACCCGTTTATTATCTGCCCCTTTAGCTTTAGCGGTACGAATATAATCTTGGCGCATCACTTCCAGCATGGTGCCACGCACGTAACGTGAGTGGCTAGCAACGTTTAACACGGTTAACGTGATCGTCGGTAGTACCATATGTTTCGCGGTTAACCAAAACCCGCCCCCTTCAGCTTGTCCCGTTCCGCCAGCAGGAAACCAGCCCAAGGTGACAGAAAAGAGTAAAATAAGCATTAAGGCTAGCCAAAATGCAGGGGTAGAAAAGCCGACAAACGCAGCAAAGCTAATTAAATAATCCGCCCAGCTACGGTGTTTTAACGCGGCAATAATACCGACGGGGATAGCAATCGCTAAAGAGAAAAAAGTCGCGAAGCCGACTAATTTTAAGGTATTGACCACCGCTGGGATCAAGACATCGATCGCCGGTTGCGAATAGAGTCTTGAATAACCGAAATCTCCTTGCAAAGCGGAAGTTAGCCAGTGCCAATAACGAGTGATGAGCGGTTGATCTAATCCATATAACGCTTTCATTCTTGCCACATCGGCAGGTGTCATGGTCGGATCGGATTCAAACATCAAATCAATCGGGTCGCCCGGCATCAGGCCAATAAGACTGTAAGAAACGAAGGAAACAAACAGCAAAACCAATAGGCTTTGAATAAAACGATGAGCTAAATAGGTTTTCATGAAACCTCCATAACAGCAATATGAGCGTCATTTTTTACCGCATCAGAACGGGTCACTAATTGCGGATAGTGACAAGCGACTTGATGTTTGGCGTGGGCGAGTGTTTGCATCGCGGGTTTCTTCTGACGGCATAGCTCATCAGCAAAAGCACAACGCGGATGAAAGGTGCATCCGGATGGCGGATTAATCGGACTCGGTACATCCCCCTGCAGCGCTAAGCCTTTACGTCTGCGTCCCAGAGCGACCTCGGGTACGGCAGCAAGTAGAGCTTGGCTGTAAGGATGAGCAGGGGCAGAAAAGAAAGCTTCGCGCGGCGCTTGTTCGACAATACGCCCTAAATACATCACCACAACGGTATCCGCCAGATGATCGACGACCGCCATATCGTGACTAATAAAAAAGAAGGACAGTTGGCGAGTTTCTTTTAACTCAACAAATAAGTTGAGCACTTGGCTTTGTACCGAGACATCCAGCGCGGATAATGGCTCATCAGCAATGATCAGCTCCGGATCCAATACCAATGCGCGTGCGATACAGATCCGTTGACGTTGTCCGCCCGAAAACTCATGAGGATAACGGTTGAGTGCATCTTCACTTAAGCCAACCGAGTATAATGCCTCTAATACTTTAGCGCGTTGCTGCTCACGATTACCCATACCATAGACTTCTAATGGCTCAGAGACCAGTTGTGAGACGGTCATGCGAGGGTTAAGCGCCGAATAAGGGTCTTGAAAGACCAGCCCAAGTTGCTTACGCAGCGCTTTCATGGCTTTTTTGCTTAAGTTAGCGGTCGGTTGCCCTGTGATGTACACCTCGCCTTTACTTGGTTTTTCAAGCAATGAGACCATTCGGCCTAAGGTGGATTTGCCACAGCCAGACTCGCCGACAATCGCTAAGGTTTCGCCTTTGCTAATCTGCAGTGAAATATCATCCACCGCGTGAAGATATTGCTGATGGCGTCCAAAAAAATCACTGTCGCCAATTGGATACGCTTGGCTGACATTATCGAGTTTAACTAGCATGGGCAAACTCCACTTGATGGCACGCAACGCTGTGCGAGTTTGAAAGGGAGAGTGTTGCCGGCATCTGCTGGTGGCAGAGTGGTTTCGCTTGCTGACAACGATCGACAAATGGGCAGCCGAGACTGCGTTGCCCAAGTGGAGGCACACTCCCAGCAATCGCGGGTAAACGAGCTTGACGGTGGCCAATCCGCGGTAGGGTAGCGAGTAGCCCTTGGGTGTAAGGATGCTGTGGATCGCTAAATAATTGATCAGAGGTTCCTTCTTCTACCACTCGACCGGTGTACATCACGACGACGCGATCGGCAAGTTGTGAGACGACACCTAAATTGTGACTAATAAATTGAATGGCGGTGCCAGTGGTTTCTCTCAGCTCTTCAAGCAGGTCTAAAACCTGCGCTTGTACGGTAACATCGAGGGCGGTGGTTGGCTCATCGGCAATGATCAGTTTAGGTCGACAGGCGAGCGCCATGGCTATCATTACCCGCTGGCGCATGCCACCAGACAGCTCATGTGGATAAGCTTTGGCGCGACGCAGTGGATCGGGGATATGCACTTGTTCCAGCATTTCAATCGCTTTTTGTCGCGCTTGTGCTTTGTTGTCTCCTTGATGAAGAAGAAACATTTCTGCAATTTGATCGCCAACCGTGACCACCGGATTTAAGGCGGTCATTGGCTCTTGAAAGATCATCGCGATGCCTTCACCGCGTAGTTTTTGCCATTGCTCAGCGGTATTGGTCAGGATATTTTGTCCGGCAAACGTGACCGAACCAGAGGCTTGCATAATCGATGGTTGCAACCCCATTAGGGTTAAAGACGCTAGACTTTTGCCACAGCCAGACTCACCGACAATTCCAACAATCTCACCAGCATGGATACGATAACTAATATCATGCACGGCCGGGTGACCATGGAAGGTCACCCGCAATTGGTTTACATCTAATAATACTTCGCTCATTGGTTTATGCCCCATCTTTACGCCATTCTTCTACCCATAAGGTAGAGGGGTATTTATGACCCGTTGGGCGCACGCCTTTTAGCCACTTTGGCATCACATAACTATCAGAGCGGAAGTAAAGAGGTAATGCGGGTAAGTCTTCTGCGTAAAGTGACTGCATTTTGTGGAACAGTTGATGACGAGCCTCATCATCGAGCTCCACTTCAATTTTTTCGAGTAAAACATCCATTTCTGGGTTGTTGTAACCAATATAGTTTTGACCCGCCCAGTTATTCTCGGCTGATGGAATTTGCGCTGAGTGAAGGGTCGTTAATGGTGGGCTTTCAGGTGCAGAAGCCCAAGCAAACATGGCCAATGCCTGATGTTTACGTTGATTGAGCGTTTCACCAAAAAAGACACGAGCGGGTTGGTTATTAATTTGTACGCGTACGCCAATTTGTCGCCATTGTGATTGCAAAACTTGCTGGACCAACTCACGAGAGCGGTTACCGGCGGTAGTCATTAATTCTAACTGGAGTGGACGACCTTCTTTATCAACCATGACATTGTTACGCAGCGTGTAGCCCGCTTTTTCAAGCAATTGGCGAGCTTTGACCGGATCGTATTGGTATTGATGTACCCCATCAAAGAAAGTGACATCGAGTGGATGAACGTTACTGTGAGCAACGGGTTGACGTCCTTCAAATAGACGATTGACCAGCTCTTCTCGGTTCATGCCGTACATCAGCGCTTGACGTACTTCACGAATGGCGAGATGCGGATTATCCATTTGAGTATCAAGATGTTCGTAGAGTAATCCTGGCGCGTATTCGACCGTAAAGCGATTCGCGTGACGCTTTTCAAATTGTAAGGCTTGTTCAATCGAAAAGCCCAGCTCACCCGGAACGTAGTCGACAGAACCTGATAACAAATGCGCCTCAAGTGCTGCCGTGTTTTCGACGACTTTAAAGATCAGGCGATTAAAATCCGGCGTTTGCCCTTTCCAATGCGAGTTACGCTCTAAGGTGATAAAGCTACCTTGTGAAATTTGCGTGATACGAAAAGGACCATTGTACAAGCCGGGATGCGTGGGCTGGGTAACGTATAGTGTTCGGCGATCATACGTCGTTGGATCTTCGCGATAGATCGCTTCTTCTAGGTGAGCAGGAAGCACAGACGGAACATAATCACGGTACTTAAAGTGCGCTTTATTAAGATAGACCTCGAAAGTCTTGTCATCCAAAGCCACTACTTTCTCCATGATTCGGTTGCTTTCTAAACCGGGAATGCCTTTGACATTAGGATCGGTCAGAACGGCATGAGACAGGAGCACATCTTTGGTGGTGATGGGGGTACCATCTCCCCAATATAAATCATCTTTGAGCTCAACGGTGAGTTTGATACCGAGTGTGCCATCTTCTCTGGTGTATTTTTCCGCACGTCCATTATCCAAAGAAGGGGTTTCTGTACATAACATACAGAAACTTTGCCAATCATGGTTGTAAGCGACCATGTCACGAAAGGCGGTCCCCATAATCAGCGAATTGGCTGTCATTGAATCAATCACAGGATGTAAGTTACTTGGGAATTGAGTAATGCCCAACGAAAGATCATTGGCGATGGTTGCCGCACTAAGCAAACTGCTGCTTAAAGCGACCGCTAAGAGTGTTTTTTTCATCATCACGGCTCCATGTGTAATTATCAATGGGTAATGTTGCATATTTGTTTCTTTCATTCAATAAAAGGCATTGATGCCAAGAGAATGATTGAATTTGTGTCTAGATTTAATGCCTCTCGGCTCAAAAAATGAGCGAAGAGGCTTAAATATTAGCGTGCTAGTTTATCCTTATCGCCATCCAGCGACAGGTAAGGAGTCTAACACTCTAAGGTTTTGGCCTAAGAGCTGATCGAGATCACCTTTGATATATGCATTTAATAGGTAAAAGTCAGTGGTCCAAAACCATTTTTCATCAGCTTTTGCTGTTTGATGACCAGCGTATACCTGCTGAAGAGCAGGAAGAAATTGCTCGACAAAAGGTGAGTTATAGAAAGTTCGACTGCGTTGGAAAATAGTAAATAACTCCATTAGGTCGAATGTATTATCGTTAGTCATATTTTGGTACTGGTCATAAAATCCATCTTTATCTGCATTACCAATGCCTTGTAACACCTCAGTTTCAGTTGCTGTTAGCAATGATCTCAAGAACATGCCTGCAACTGTTTCATCTTCAGCTTGTTCAGCTTGATAAAAGATTTCAATTAATGCTGGATTGAGCGCTGCTATTGGGCTGTGGAACATTGGATCTATACTGGTCAAGATCCCTTGCCAAGCGGCTTCAATTTTTTCAACTTGGTTAAGGATAATGTCATTATCGATTCGATCTAAGACTAATTTCAGCTCGTAACCCTCACTATTAACCATTTTTTTCGCAAATCGTTGAGCAATGGTATTCGATTTGGTGGCAACGTAGGTTTTACCATCAATATCAAAGTCAATACCTTCATTACTCATACGTAAATGTGGCAATTGTTTAGTCCAACTATCGGCTTGAGCAGTGGCTCGAGAACGCAGCACCCAATCATTGGTGTGCATATTCCCTGCCGCGATAGATAGCATAGCTTCCGCTAAATTCTGACGGCGGAATATTGAAATATTCAGGCTACGAGCTAGGCCTGGAGTCATAAAAGGTAAAGACTCAATCAGTTCTGTTTTATGTAAGTTGACCGTCACACTACTATTGGCAGGTAAGTTAAACGCCTGACCTTGGGCATCGATTAAGCGCACAGGCTCTAGTAGTTGCTCTTTAGCAACAAGGTTGAGCATGATTTCGTCAAATTGAGCTTTTACACCAGGTAAATCAAGTAAGTTAGCAAAACTCACTTCATTTGTATTACGCAGACTATAGCGGCGAGCTAACATTTGGCTGGCAATTAATTTATCTGGCCAAATCCCTAAAACAGAGACGGCGTTTGACCATGGTGCATCTGGATCAAAACTATTGATTGAGTTAATGAAACGCCCATTTTCCGTTTCAGCAATCGGAGAAAAACCAGACGCATAGCTGCTAATGACTTGTTTACCAACAGAATCAAAACATGACGCATTAGTAATGTCGTAATTCACTGGGATTAGATGCGACGCTGCATTGAGCATGACTCCGAAAGATTCAACGCGAGAAGTACCAGCAGTATTTCTGATAACACACTGATGTTCAGGCGTTCTTAGAACATCTAAGAAGAATTGAGCTGCCAATTGTGCGGCTTGTGAACGATCACAGAACCAAGCATCTTTATTATCTTCAATTGCACAATAACTGGCGATAAAATCAGTAGGTTTCGCTCCTGCTGGAGCAAAACGCTGCAAGCGATAATCAATACTTTCTAAATCTTCTAGCATTTCCCGAATTTGGTTCATCTCTCTAGCGCGATTCATGATGTAACGTGGATAATCGCTATTAAATAAGCTGGTCACACCATTGACACCTGCATTACGAGTATCATAACCATCAAGATAACGTTGCCAAGAATATTGAACGATTTCAGTTAAGTTGGTGCCTTCATCAAAGCGGTTACAATCGCTGTTTAATGCGACATTTCCATCGGTACAGAACTGATAAGGGAAAGCGGTCACATCTTGTATGTTGTTTGCTTTGGTTAGCTCGTTAATATAATGCAGCGCTCCATATCGCACGTATTCAAACTTTTCGTGATGTTCTCCATATTGGCTCGCTTGATAATGTTGCTTATCAAATTTAGATAAATCACAGGTGTAGAGTGTGTTACTGGCACTTAAAGTACAGTCAATCAGGCTTGATGCTTGCTCGGTGTTATCATTTAAAAACAGGGCTTGAGCAATTTCTGGAGCTTTAACATCCACCTTACGTCCATAGGCAAACTTAAACGCCGCTAGATCATACTTACCCCAAGTCGGCAATTGGTCCAACATACTGGGCGCATAATCCATGATTGAACTGTAGGCTGGGATATTGTTTAAGCCTAATTCAAAAGCTTCTTCAGCAGTATAGAAATTATCACTGTCGTTAGAGCCCTTAAAGTTATGTCTTAAACCTAAGTTATGACCGATTTCGTGCACCAGTGTCGTTGCATAGGTGGTGACGGTAATGGCATCAGCGGCTTGCTGTTGAAGATCTTTTGGTAACTCAGACCAACGTTTTAATTGACGAACTTGTTTACCATCTTCGTTTGCGATCGTATGGTAAAAGCCTTCATCTTCTAGTGGTAAGTTATCCAGTAAAGTTTTAGAAGTAGCAGAAACCCAACTCGCCTCAACAGGGTAGATATTATTTTCCGACCAGGAAGCTAAGCGACTCTCTTCTGCTTGAATAAGCTCATCGAACGTTAAATCTTCATCCAGTATATTAAATGGCGATTCAGGGAGAGTTTGTTTCTGTTTATATTGAGTGGTATGTAAATCGCTATCATGTGGGTTAATGTAAACGCCATTAACATCGACGCGTTGACGTGAAGCATCAAGTTGTAGTGCGGTTTGTTGCGCTAAACGTGTTTCAAGCTCTTGTGAAATAGCGAGTTGACTATTTTGAGTTGCTTGCTCTATGGTTTTACGATCAGTTAAGCTTTTTTCTAGTTGGCCACGATTATAAAAACGTACCAAATTGTTCCAATACATAGGCACACCAGCGCGCGCTACACCTGAGTATTGGTTAACATGAGCTTTGACGATTTCTCCTGTTAAAGGATGGCTGACCGATGGTCCGTAACCTAACAGGCCATTGGCTAAAGGTTCATCAATAAGGTTAATCACGTTATAGCGTAAGTCACCTGGATGGATATTCATCGGTTTGCTACGGTTGACTATGGTGATGTCAGGTTTGCCTGAATCTGGCTCAATGAGTTGCAAGGTTTTATTCATTAAGTCAATGGTTTCTAGGGTTGAATCTAAAAACAGTTTGTTTTTTGGATCAAAGAAACTATCACTTAAGTAATATTCGATCGGAGCATTAGGATTAAAACGGTTAAGATACGTGACTGTACGGTCATAACGGTTAGTAATTGGGTTTAGTACCTTCGATGATGTAGTAAAAAAGCCGATATCATTTTCATCTTTTACAGCATAAGGTATTGGCTGATAATCAGCAGCAGCCAATTGGCTTTCATGGACTAATGAGTAATGAAAACGAGACTTAAACGCGCCATCTTCAATAGCATCCCGTAAGCCAGCTCGGGTACTCCAGTTAATGAAAGAGCCGATTTTACTTTTGTCGATTTGGAAAGTACGCTCAATTTCAAAGTTAAGCACCCCGTCAGCTGGGTCAAATTGCCAAGAGATCAGCTCTGCATTGCCAACTTCAGAAATACCATCGCGGATGCCATAAAAGTCTTCCCAATTTAACTCAGCAACTAATAAACCTTCTGGTTTAGGCGTGAAGTGGGTATTGGCTCGAAAAGGGAGATCTGCATCGGTATTTTTTTCTTCTTTATTGGTACAGTCACCATAACGATCTTCATTACAGCGGTAGGCAGCAAAATCTCCTGGAATGGTTAAAATATGGGAGAAGTTGGTGAGTGTATCCATACCAACCGAATTTTGAGGTTGATTAATGCAAAAACCATTTTGATCTTTTGGCAAATTGCTGTTTGGATAATTTCTATCAAAATTTCGTACTTCAAGGCCTCGCTCGCTAAAACATAGCTCAGCATAACGCGGCATACCTTGTAAAAAAGGAAACTGATTAATCGCAAAGCGCGGAGCGGCACCAGTGGTCGGAACGTAAAACCAGCGACCTTCTGTTTTAAGATCTTTTACCGCGATTTCTTTGATATCACGGGGAAGCGTATCATAAGATTGTTTATCTGCGCCGCATCCCGCCAAAATGACGGTAATCGACGATGCTAACAAGAGTCTTCTCATCGTATTGCTACCTATGTTTGTTGTGTTTATTTACTCGCACACATCAACCGATTCATCAAGCACAGACAATGAGTCATTATTGAACGGATAATAATGACCCATGATGGGTTATGCCGATGAAAGCAATGAATGTGTGATGGTTTGTTATAAATCGAGTGGTGTTTGTTAATAGTTCAAACTGATACTGGCGGAGTAAATCACTCTATCTGCATCAAAAAGATCGATGTTCCCCAAGGTACCCTGTGCGGCATCGTAATAAACACCGGAGTTTGAGGCTCCGACATTAAAGGCCACATGTTGGTTTACGCGGTAACTGAGATTGACATCGCCTGCATAATCGAATGAATTACGTCGCGTACCAGCGTAGCTAATGGTATTGCCTCCCAGCACTGAACTGCTGAGAGTAAAATCGCGCCACTGGTAACTGCCAAGAAAGTGAAAACCGTAAATCCATTCGGTTAGCGAACGCTCGCCCATGGTTTCATAGCGGTGGAAATTTTTGCGTAAGCGAGGCGTAAATTGCCAATCTATATTGACCGCTTGCCACTGGATAGGGGTTGATAACCTTAGGGCGGTCGTCAGTTTGTCTTTGCGTGAAAACTCTGATGTTGGCAGTGTGAATTGAGCTTGCCAGCCAATGCGTCCCGTTTCGCCAAAAGTAAATTGAGAATGTCGGTGTAAAGCGATAGCCGTGTCGGTAAAAAAATCACCGCGCTCTTGCTGTAATGGGCGATAGGCTCCGGTTGAAAGCGAAATTGAATAATGAGGAGCAAAGGTATGGCTGAGTGTACTGTTCCACCATAGCTTACGTTCTGAACGGTAGTCATTTTTGTTGTAAACATTTGAATCATAGCCAAAAGTTAAACTGGCTGCATAGCTGGGTACAAAATCAGCGCTTTGCTCAGATTCCGATTCTAATTCTTGTGGGTAAGCGAAAGGTTGTGTGTTAGCGACGGCTTGATGACTGATCATCAGCAATGACGATAACATCACTATCCGTGATAAAGAGTAGATTTGCATGTATTAACTTCCATGTTGCAATGTGTGTTGTGTGACAGTTCATCATGTGTATTTCACCAGTTGTTACTCATCAATGTGAGCTAAACCATTCCTTAGTGATACCGATTCATGTGACTGTTATATTTGTTTAACATGCTTGTAACTCAACTGACTTAATTCAAGCAATCTATTTTTGGGAGTGATTTGTGGGGTGTTATTTATTGATACCGTAAAGTTTCATCTATTGAGCTATTGAACCGCAGAATATAAATAAGCTATTGTGCTTAACTGCCTACAGGTCGGATCAGCCGATAAGAATAAGCAGGTGCCAATGTCGCACCACATAAGCAAGGATGTTGTATGAGTTTCTGCGCCAATTTATTACTGCAAGCATTACGCCAAAAATTAAAAGAGAAAAATGTCACTTATAGCGAGTTGTCGGAGAGAATTAATGTTCCGGTATCAACACTGAAACGCCATTTTCATAGCCAATCAATCAGTCTCGATAAACTGCTTGAATACGCTTCAATACTGGATACTAACCTTGAAGAGTTGGTTCGTTTAGCGGGTGAAATTCATACTGATACTTTGGATTTAAGTGGCGAAAAGCGAGATGAGCTTTTCTTTGAATATCCGTTTCTTTATGACTTCTTTAACGAGATTCGAGTAAAGGGCAAACCCGTTGAACAGGTCAAACAAGAAAACCAGCTTTCCGATCAAAGTGTCTATGTCTATTTGCGGGCATTAGAGGTGATGGGGCTGATAGAGATTAAGCCGCACAACTCGGGAATCAATTATCTGACGCCTCCTTATTACTCATTTCATGAAGGTTCAAAACTGGATCAACTGTTTACGAGCAAGTTAAAGCAGGATGTCTTCACTAACTGTCATATTCCTCAGCTTGGCTTATGTCGAGTAACGTTGACGAATGAGCAAACGAAACAGTTAGCGGATCTGTTGTATGAGAAAATACAACAGTTTCATTTTCAAAATAACAAACTGAAAAACAGAGAAGCGCTGCGGAAAAACCTTTTATTTGCGGTCACTGAAGGAAACGGTTTTTGGTTATCGGAAGGGATAAAAGAGATAGAGCCTGCATTTTTGAAAACATTATCTACGCGAATAGGTTAATGGGGATCAAGATGAAGTATTTACTCTAAGCTAAGGTAGCTAATAAAATAATGTTTTATTGATAAGTAATTGTTTATTAATAATAAATTGGCTATGGCATACAGGTGTGCGCTCGAAAGTGTTTGCGGATTAGTGTGAAGTGCCTCAAAATTAACGAATTAGCAGTGTTTCTTTGTTAGGAATGAGGTTCTGATGAAAGTGAGCGATCTTTTAAAGCATCGTGCTGAAAATTTAGTCAAGACTACGGAATTTAAGCAATGGATGTCGCCAGTGGTACGTGAGTACTGGGATGGTTTTTTAGATAGAGCGAACAGTCGTCAGCTTTTTTCGTGGGTGAAAGAGTTTCATCAGCCGGCGAATGAAGATACTCAGTTACCCGCTGAAATCGTTTTAAAACCAGAAGCACAGGCGCTTTATCATGAATTGACGGATAAGTTAGGTGAAGTTATCCATACTGGGCAGTGGTTAGCCGTCGATCAACAGCGCATTAATCAATTTGCTGACGTTACGGAGGATCAGCAGTGGATTCATACCGATCCAGAGCGAGCTGCCGTAGAGTCTCCATTTAAAACGACTATTGCTCATGGCTTTTTAACCTTATCCCTATTACCAAAACTGACCGATAGCGTTGATGTCAATCAACCGCTTTTTCCGACGGCGAAAATGGTCGTCAATATTGGTTTGAATTCAGTGCGATTCCCTTATCCAGTCAAAGCAGGGAATCGTCTTCGTGCTGTCAGTACTTTACTCAAAGTGACGCCAGTGAAAAAAGGTTTAGAGATTGAACGCGAAATAAAGTAGAAATAGAAGGCGTCCGTCGCCCCGCATGCGTGGTGGTTTCGGTCATTCAACTGCACTTTTAATTCTACCTATATGACAGTGATAAAAAGGGGAAGCCGATGCTTCCCCTTAGTTTTTATACCGATTTAGTTTTTAGACTGACTCGACGTCGGTGTTATCGGCCAACGTTGCTAGCTCAGCAAAGGTTTGGGTTGGTTTCGCAACAATACTGCGATTGTCTTGATTAACCTCGGTTAAGACGACTTCTAATGTATCACCTAGTCGATAGGTTGGCTGATTATCAATTGCTAAGACTCCTTGCTCACTATGACAGACGATTCGCTCTTTATTGTCGACAATGAGTGTGGCCGGAATGAAAGCACTTGCGCCATTTTCGAGTAAGCGAACTCGCATACCCGCTCGGTTAATATCAAAAATTTCAGCAGTAAAGCGGGTCTGTTTGCTCGGCTCTTCGGCAAGAGTGCGTGTATAGAGCCAGTCGGCAACATTTCTCTCGGCTATTTTATGATGTTTACGATGCATAGCTAGTTCTTCACCCAATTTCTCATCAGGCCATTGCTCGGGAGCTGTACCGAGAATATGAGCTTTTAACAGACGATGGTTCACCATATCACCATATTTACGGATCGGTGATGTCCATGTCGCATAGATATCCAGCCCCATTGCGAAATGAGGTAAAGGTTGATTGCCAATCTCGCTGTAGGTTTGCCATTTACGCAGGCGATTATCCAGATAAGCGGTCGGTTGGTTGGCTAACCAGCGTCGTAAGGCAGAAAATCCTTCTAGACTGGTCAGTGAAGCTTCATCAAACTCAGCACCGTGTTCTTTGATAAGCGCAATAACATCGGTAATTTTATCGTTTTTAAACCCGGCATGAGTGTTAAATACGCCAGTTGAAAAAGACGATTGCAGTATTTTACCTGCACAAATATTGGCGGTGATCATTGCTTCTTCAACGAGGCGATTCGCGCTACGACGCTTATCGGCGTGAATAGCGATAACATCGTTATCTTCGCTGAGTTCAAAGCGATAATCTGGCCTTTCTGGGAAAACTACGGCATGAGTTTCACGCCATTGGGCGCGAGCTTGAGAAAAGGCATACAAATCCTGAACCACTTGCGCAATTTCAGAGCTTGGTTGCCATTGAGATTCACCGGTTTCTAACCAGTCTGATACCTCATCATAGATAAGACGTGCTTGTGATCGGATATAAGCTGCAAAAAAACGAATACTCTCACTATTAATTACGCCATCTTTATCGACTGTTAAGGTACAGCACAGAGCTGGACGAGTTTCATTCTCGATCAGTGAACAAAGATTATCCGCTAATTCACGCGGTAACATAGGAATATTGCGCCCAGGAAGATAGATAGTAAATCCACGCTCGCGTGCGACGTTATCCATACTGTCATTAGCGGTTATATACGCAGTGGGATCGGCAATCGCTATCGTGACATCAAATCCGCCATCTTGGCGCTGAATCGCGTATAACGCATCGTCCATATCTTTGGTCGATTTGCCATCGATAGTTACAAACGGTACATGGGTTAAATCGATACGCTGCAAAGCAGAATCATCGTTCAGTGACCAATGCTCCACACCGGGAGGTTCACAGTTGGGTAAATCATTTTCTGCTAAGGTGACCCACCATGGGGCAATTTTATCCTCAGCATCGGTAATTTTTTGAGTGATTTCAACCAAAAAACCAGTATCGCCTTTGAGTGGATGACCGATTAATGTAGCTACTACCCAATCACCTTCCTGCATTTCTTGTGGATTAATGCCTTTTCGGGTTTTGGCTCGCAGCGGGAGTTTCTTCAGTTGAGGATGATCAGGGGCAACGTTTATTTTACCTTTATGAATTTTTATACGGCCAATAAAACGCGTTAATGACGGCTCTAACAATTCTTGTGGTTCAGCAACTTCACGCTCATTTTCGGTGCGAATGATTGCCATGACTTTATCACCGTGTAGGCATTTTTTCATATAGGGTGGTGGGATAAAGACACTGTTTTTGCTATCTATTTCAAGAAAGCCAAAGCCTTTTTCGGTCGATTTAATCTGACCTTCTTTTTTGGGTAGGTTTTCTTGAATTTGTTGTTTGAGTTGAGCAAGAAGTGGATTGTCTTGAAACATGTTTAATTGTAACCCTTTAATTCTTAAAGTGCGATTGGGTTCCCTATCACTGCCTAAAAGCGATTCTGAGAATGTTAAATAGGTGGTTTATTCGTGGGGAAGTCTTGTCAATCTGCCATGGTCTACATGGTACTTGGCAATAAGATAAAAGTATAGCGTGCTCTTTTGCTTGAGTTGGGTAGCTTACAGTCTAGAAAAGTGACGAATTAAGAGTTGGACGATATTCAACCATAGGATGGAGTAGTGCGGATAATGCCCTCTCCGAGGAGAGGGCATAAGGTCTATTTAAGAATGATTTGTACTGAACGTTCGATATCAGCACTGCCTTGAGTTAAAGGACGAGAATCTGCGACCGCTGATACGTTAATTCTTTTTGCATCAATGCCTTGAGATTGAAGGTATTGAGAAGCCGCTTGAGCACGTTGCGCTGAAATCTTGTTATTGATCGCATCAGAACCAGTGCTATCTGTACGACCGACTAGATGGGCAACCAACGCTGGATTAGTTCGCATCACATCGACGACTTCATTGAGATAGAAGTAAGAGAGATCTTCAAGCGTAGATTTACCTAAAGCAAAAGGCAGTAGGAAATCAGTACGAGCCGCTTTAGCAACTTCAACCTGAACCGGAACTTCAATGACACGTTCTTGAATCACTTCAATTTGCTCAGTTACGACTCTTGGTGTTGCTGGTTGACCAAATTTATACGCCATCCCCCAGTAAATCTGGTGTAGGTGTGGATTCCGGCCTTCTTTAACCTGTACGCGATCATAGTAGTCGTAACCCACTTTTGTTGAAATCGCGTTAGTCAATTGATACTCAAGGCCAATGCCAGCTGAACCAGTAAACGTGTCTGTTTTTATATTCGATGAGCTGATATCAGAATAGATATAGGATGCGCCTAATTTACCAAATACAGAGAGGTTATCCATAAGCTCATATTGACCTTTGACCCCCAAAGATCCGATATGTAGCTTATCAACACCTAAACGATGAACATAATCATAACCGGTGTAAACCCCCCAGTATTGGTTGACATCGTATCCTAATTCAAGTTTGGGGCTAACGGCTTTATCTCTGTGACCAGTGATGGATTTTCCATCGGCAGTTGTCACGCCAGACGCAGCACCGATCCACCAGCCTGATTGATCGATCGCAGAATCAGAATGTGTTTCGGCATTAACGCTCACGGCTGTCATTGTGAGTGCAGCGATGATGGAAAGAGAGACCAGATTTTTTTTCATTACTTATCCTTAAAAATAATAACGACTTATTCTTATTTCTTTATTTATCAGCGAACATGTTAAAAAACGCTGTTCAATAATAGGTTGCCACTGCTTTATGCGGAATTAGACCAACCATTTCGCTAAGTCCTGCCCATTATTCGGTAAGTATGAATGATTAGATATCAGTTAAAGAAACAGCGGGTGTAGGAAAAATCCGTTTTGTTTTTTAGCTTATATATTGATGATTATCTTGTTGGTTTAAAGAATCAGTGCAGATGGCAAGCTAGATTGATGAGATAAAGCCCCCTTATCATTTTGACAAGAAGTAGGAGGTGGTGAGTAAAGTTTCTTCAAAGGGTGCGCTAAGTTCATACAGATTGTGTTTTTTGTCGTCTTTAAGAAAAAATATGTGATGAAATTCAATTTTTTCTGGCTTTTTTTATGCTTTTAGTGAATAATCCGCCTCCCTTAGATGTCCCTAGTGGCTTGATGCTTTTTGAGACTCATCCGCATCTGAACGGAATCAGCTCTTCTTTTAGGATTGGTTGGAAATGGTATAGCACGTGGGACCTTAGTTATTTATTCTTTTAGTGGGATCCACATGCAAGAAACCGTTATTCAATTTAGTGATTTAGCACTAAACAGCACACTCCTTTCTGCCCTAAACGAAATGGGCTTTGTTACTCCAACCCCAATTCAATCTGCCGCGATACCTCTTTTATTAGCAGGTCGTGATGCATTAGGTAAAGCGCAAACCGGTACCGGTAAAACGGCCGCATTCTCTTTACCGCTTCTGAATAAGCTAGACCTCACTCAGTACAAGCCACAAGCAATTGTTATGGCACCAACTCGTGAGTTAGCGATTCAAGTTGCCGCGGAAATTAAAACCCTCGGTAAAAATATCAAGGGATTAAAAGTATTAGAGATTTACGGTGGCGCCTCCATCGTCGATCAAATGCGCGCTTTAAAATCTGGCGCTCATATCATTGTTGGTACGCCGGGTCGTGTTAAAGACTTGATCACGCGTGAACGTTTACATTTGGACGAGTGTCACACTTTCGTTTTAGATGAAGCTGATGAAATGCTGAAAATGGGCTTCGTCGATGACGTCACATGGATCATGGAGCAATCGCCAGAAACAGCGCAGCGCGTATTATTTTCTGCGACTATGCCCCCGATTGTTAAAGACATTGTTGACCGCTTTTTGCGTGATCCTGCACGTGTTGACGTGGCCGGTTCAAACCAAACTGTGGCAAAAGTTGAGCAGCAATATTGGGTTGTTAAAGGTGTAGAGAAAGACGAAGCCATGGCTCGTCTACTTGAAACTGAAGAAACTGACGCTTCTATCGTGTTTGTTCGCACCCGTCAAGATACCGAGCGTCTAGCCGATTGGTTAATTGCGCGTGGCTTTAAAGCCGCAGCTTTGCACGGTGATATTCCTCAATCGTTGCGTGAGCGTACCGTTGATCATATCAAACAAGGTGTGATTGATATTTTAGTCGCAACGGATGTTGTGGCTCGTGGCCTTGATGTGCCACGTATTAACCACGTATTCAACTATGATATTCCATTCGATGTTGAATCTTACATCCACCGTATTGGCCGTACTGGTCGTGCTGGACGTAAGGGTAAAGCGATTTTGTTGGTTCGCACCAACCAAATTCGTATGCTACGCACCATTGAACGAGTAACTCGCACTTCAATGGAAGAGATCCAGCTACCTCATCGTGATAAAGTTGCTGAATCGCGCTTAACTCAGCTAGGTCTTGAATTAGAAGCAGACAAAGATCATGCAGCACTAGAAAAGTTTGCTGAACTGGTTGAGAAGCTACAAGCTTCATTAGAGGTTGATGCAACGACGCTAGCGGCTATTTTACTTAAACGTCAACAAGGTAAACGTCCACTGTTTTATACCGGTGAAGACCCAATGTTGGCTGCGATTGAGCGTGATAAATCTCGTCGTCGTGATCGCCGTGAATCTGGTGATGGCCGTACGGACAGCCGTGATGGTCGTCGTGAATTTGGTAGCCGTGATAACGTGCGTAATGTTGATTGGGATACTTACCAATTACAAGTTGGCCGTGATCAAGGTGTACAAGTTAAAGATATCGTTGGCGCATTAGCTAATGAACTTGGTCTAACCAAAGGTTCTATCGGTGCGATTAAATTAGCCCAAGGTCATACGTTTGTTCAGTTACCAAAAAGTATGTCTAGCGATGTGACGGGTAAATTACGTAAGCTACGTATTCGCCAGAAAGAGGTGGGTGCAGTTGTGTGTGATTTTGATGACTTCCGCGAGTCACGTGGTCGTCGTCCAGAAGGTAATCGTGATGGTGGTGGTTACCGTGGTGCTCGTGATGGCGCACCACGTCCAGCACGCAGTGATTCTCGTCCTCCTCGTGAAGGTGAGCGCCGCTTTGACCGCAACCGTGGCGCAGATGGTCGTAGCAGCTATCGCGGTGATCGCCCAAGTACTTCAAGCCGTCGCCCTAGCGAAGCTTAATTAGTACTGATATTAAGCCCGTGGTGGAATGCTACGGGCTTATTTATTTGGTTTCGCATTCATCCTTTACATTAAGGATGTGACCTAGGTACAATCGTCCAACGTTGATGATCCGGTATTCGTGTTACCGAGTGACCATCGATGTTTACTTTTAACGTACTGAACACGTGTTGCTTGGTGTGCAACACCACTGTAAGGATTATTCATGCCTATTATTACTCTTCCTGACGGCAGTCAGCGTCAATTTGATCACCCTGTCTCTACAATGGACGTCGCTCAATCTATCGGTCCTGGCCTTGCTAAAGCAACCATTGCAGGCCGTATTGATGGCCGACGTGTTGATGCTTGCGATCTGATTGAACATGATGCAAGCCTTGAAATTATTACGGTTAAAGATGAGGCTGATGGATTAGAAATTGTTCGTCACTCTTGCGCGCATTTATTAGGGCATGCTCTTAAGCAGCTTTATCCGCAAGCAAAAATGGCTATCGGTCCAACCATCGATAGTGGTTTTTACTACGATATCGATCTTGATCATTCACTCTCACAAGAAGATCTTGAGCGCATCGAACAGCGAATGAAAGATTTGGTTAAAACCAAATACGCGGTTGTTAAGCATAAAGTCAGTTGGCAGGAAGCTCGGGATACTTTTGAATCTCGTGGTGAACCTTATAAAATCGAAATCTTAGACGAAAATGTTGCTCGTGATGATCGCCCAGGTCTTTATCATCACGAAGAATATATCGATATGTGTCGTGGTCCACACGTACCTCATATGGGTTTTTGTCAGCATTTTAAACTGCTTAGTGTAGCTGGCGCGTATTGGCGTGGTAACAGTGACAATAAGATGTTACAACGTGTTTATGGCACGGCTTTTCATGATAAGAAAGCACTACAAGCTCATTTAACTCGTTTAGAAGAAGCGGCCAAGCGTGACCATCGTAAAATTGGTAAACAACTTGACCTTTTTCATATGCAGCAAGAAGCGCCAGGAATGGTTTTCTGGCATCATAATGGCTGGTCTATCTTCCGTGATTTAGAAGTTTTCATTCGTCATAAATTAACGGAATATGATTACCAAGAAGTGAAAGGTCCACTGATGATGGATCGCGTTCTATGGGAACGTTCTGGTCACTGGGATAAATACGCGGACGCGATGTTTACCACATCATCAGAAAATCGTGAATATGCGATTAAGCCGATGAACTGCCCAGGTCACGTACAAATCTTTAATCAAGGTTTGAAATCATATCGTGATTTACCCTTGCGTATGGCCGAATTTGGATCGTGTCATCGTAACGAACCTTCAGGTTCATTACATGGTATTATGCGTGTGCGTGGTTTCACTCAAGATGATGCGCATATTTTCTGTACTGAAGATCAAATTCAACAAGAAGTGACATCGTGCATTAAAATGGTGTACGACACGTACAATACCTTTGGTTTTGAAAATATTGCGGTTAAACTATCTACCCGTCCTGAAAAACGAGTAGGCAGTGACGAGATTTGGGATAAGTCTGAAGAGGCCCTGAAACACTCGCTTGACGCAATGGGTATTGCCTATGAGATTCAAGAAGGTGAAGGTGCTTTTTATGGTCCTAAAATTGAATTCACTTTGTATGATTGCTTGGATAGAGCATGGCAATGTGGCACAGTTCAATTGGACTTCAATCTTCCATCACGTTTAGGCGCGACCTACGTTGGTGAAAGTAATGAGCGCTTAGTCCCGGTTATGATTCACCGTGCGATTTTAGGTTCTCTTGAGCGCTTTATCGGTATTCTTATCGAAGAATATGCGGGTTTCTTCCCAACGTGGTTAGCTCCTGAACAAGCCGTGGTAGTCAATATCACCGATAAACAGGCTGATTACGCTCAAGAAGTCGTACAAAAGCTACAAAAATGTGGCATTCGTGCGAAAGCGGACTTGAGAAATGAGAAGATAGGCTTTAAAATCCGCGAACATACTTTAAAACGTGTACCGTATATGCTCGTTTGTGGCGACCAAGAAATGGAAGCTGGTGAAATTGCAGTACGTACTCGAAAGGGCAAGGACTTAGGTAAATTTAAATTGGATGATTTCATAACTCACATCCAAGCCGAAGTTTCTAGCCGTCAGCTCAATCTGGAGGAATAAACTATTAAAGGCGGAAGACGTGGCCAACAGCCGGCCAAACCAAACCAGCACCGTTTAAACGGTGAAATTCGTGGCGTTCGTGAAGTTCGTTTAACTGGCGCAGATGGTGAATCCGTTGGTGTTGTATCAATCAGCGAAGCACTAGAAGCGGCCGTAGAAGCTGGTATGGATCTTGTAGAGATCAGCCCTAACGCCGAGCCACCTGTTTGTCGTGTGATGGACTATGGCAAATTCCTCTTTGAAAAGAGTAAAGCTGCTAAAGAGCAGAAGAAGAAGCAAAAACAGGTCCAGATTAAGGAAATAAAATTCCGTCCTGGAACTGATATCGGAGACTATCAGGTAAAACTACGCAACCTGACTAGCTTCCTTGAAGAAGGCAACAAAGTGAAAGTAACTATTCGCTTCCGTGGCCGTGAGATGGCGCACCAAGAAATCGGTGTTGATGTTTTGAATCGTTTGAAAGAAGATACGGCTGATATCGCGGTAGTAGAATCTTTCCCGAGCAGAATTGAAGCACGCCAGATGATCATGATGCTTGCCCCTAAAAAGAAGTAATTAACGGCATTGCAAGTAATAAAACCTAGTGATTAAAAGCTGGGTTTTATTCGCCCTAATTACATTGTTATTAAACTACTACAATGCGGAGTTATTCATCATGCCTAAGATGAAAACCAACAAAGGTGCTGCTAAGCGTTTTAAGAAAACAGCTGGTGGTATTAAGTACAAGCACGCTACTAAACGTCACATCCTGACTAAGCGTACTACTAAGAACAAGCGTCAACTACGCCCTAACTCAATCCTTCCGAAATGTGAAGTGGCTGGTGTTATGCGCATGTTGCCATACGCTTAATTCTTTTTAGTTTATTTATCGTTTAGTTTAGGAGAGACATAATGCCTCGCGTAAAACGTGGTGTACAAGCTCGTGCACGTCATAAGAAAGTTCTAAAACAAGCTAAAGGTTACTATGGTGCACGTTCACGTGTTTACCGCGTAGCTTTCCAAGCCGTTACTAAAGCAGGCCAATATGCTTACCGTGACCGTCGCACTAAAAAGCGTCAGTTCCGTCAGCTATGGATCGCGCGTATTAACGCTGCATCTCGTCAAAATGGTCTATCTTACAGCCGTTTCATCAATGGTCTTAAGAAAGCATCTATCGAGATCGATCGTAAGATCCTCGCAGATATCGCAGTATTCGACAAAGCAGCATTTTCTGTTCTTGTTGAGAAAGCGAAAGCTGCTCTGTAATAGAGTTTTAACTGTTTAATCGAAAGGAGGGCTTAGGCTCTCCTTTTTTATAAGCGAGATAAAGGGCTCAATACCCCGTTTGCTCCTCTATCCAATACATGAGTATAAATTTGTGTCGTTGAGACGTCAGCATGACCAAGCTGCTCTTGTACCGTTCGAATATCAGCTCCTGATTCGAGAAGATGGGTCGCAAATGAGTGTCTTAGCGTATGGCAAGATACTGATTTTTTAATTTCAGCTTCTTTTACTGCTCTTTTTACGGTTCGTTGTAATGAGGTTTCATTAATATGATGCCGACGTAATAAGTTGCTTTCCTGATCAACCGATAATGCGTTAGATGGAAATAAGTAATGCCAATGAAATTCGAATGGTGCTGTCGGATATTTGCTATTTAATGCGTTAGGCAACCATACGCCACCATAACCTTTCGTTTCCATATCTTTATCGTAGTATCGTTTTGCGAGTGATATTTGTTCCTTGATTAAAGGGTGTAACTCTTTGGCCAGTGTTACTGTTCGATTTTTCCCTCCTTTTCCCTGCCATATCCTCAAAGCTCCATAATCAAAATCGATATCTTGTACACGTAAGCGAACGCATTCCATCAATCTTAGTCCTGAACCATAAAGTAGTTTGATGTGAAGCTGATATTTTGGATCAACATGATTAAAGAAGCGTTTTATTTCTTCTCGCGTCATGACGATCGGTAGCTTTCTTTCCAATTGAGATTTTTGGAATTTCATTTCCAGTGTCAATGGCTCTTTGATGATCTCCCTATACAAAAAACTCAGTGCATTCAAAGCCAATGATTGTGTTTTGGTTGCTACTTTTTTTTCAACAGCTAAGTAGGTTAAAAACTGTTCGACATCACGAGAGCCTAATAGATTAGGGTGAGTTTTATTATGAAAGACCACATATTGCGTTATCCAATGTATATAAGATTCTATAGTTTTGTTAGCATAATACCTGACTTGCATATATTCCTTTACGCTAAGCAGAAATTGAGATTTCATACATAAATCCTTTGCTGTTTTTATATACAGTGATGTGGGTTTTATAGGCTGTCAATAACTAAGTGACATTTTGCCGTTTATTTAGATCTGCTTCTCATTGCGATGGTGTATAACATGATGAATCAGATGGTTATTATGTTACGATTGTTCGACCTTTGCTCTAAAAAGGCGGCGGTAGCGTGGAAGAAAAGACGGCATGTTTCAGTGTAATAAGCGTTAGGTGAAAGTTTTGGCAATAGAGTGATTGATGATTTAAGGGTAAAAATGGAATGTAGAAGCTGTGGAAAAAGTGACTTCAAGCTCACTATTCAAAAAAATCATAATGGCGGGACTACTAGGTATCGTAGATGTGTAACTTGCAACTCGAATATTGGCGCAGCATTGAGCCTAACTACTTTCGAACAACTAAAAAGTAGTGGTTATTCAGTCGTTGATTTAGGGGCTGGTTCACAACAAAGCTTAGTCAGCAACAATAGTTTGCCAAAATCAACCTTGTTCAAGAATGAAAAAGAAGTCCAAGATTGGTTTTTTAATGTTTTTGATGAATGGTTCTATATTGCAAAAGAAGTTCCAGGTAAGCACCTTGTTGAGGACATGAAAGTCCGTATGGACTTTATGCTTTACCCAAGATCATCATTATCTGATATGGGCTTTTATAAAGGCTGGTTTGGAGTAGAAGTTAAACTATTTCCAAATCATCGAGAAGAATTATCTGCTCCCAGTAAAGCTTTATGGCAAGCAGTTAGTTATAACGATAGTGAGTTCTATTTAAATCAATCAAAAACAGCAAACTTTAATGTTTCAAGTATTGAAGGTGCTACAAAACCATTCTACACAATGATTTTTAGTAATCGCAGTTTTAATAAAGGTAAAAATGAGTACCTTAACCAAAATGGAGAAAAACAGAGAAATCAATTCGATTATATAATGCGTACAATTAGTACTGTCGGGCTATATGCAAAAGTTGGAATGGTTAATATTATCGAATCTAGTGATAACTCTAACATCAAAAAGTGGAGCTTTGATTTTGGTAGAGAAACATATTGCTCCTTTGTACGAGAAACTAATGATACTTACAGACAAACCCAATTTAAATTGCATAATGAAGAAATAATTAAAAAAATAAGAGTTGGGCACCAGTAATTTCACCTAACAAGGCGTTAAAGAGGGATTCACAACGCGCGGCATTTTCATTGTGCGTTGATTTTATTGGTTTTAGTGCTATGCGGTGAGTTAGTAGTTGCGTTGCTCACCCCTTAACGCGGCGTTAAATGCTTTCAGATGTACGCGAAAATCTGAGTATGTGACCTTTAAATTTTTTCTCTAAATAATCGGTATTGTCCGGTCTTATGTGATCACTCGTAAATCCATATTCACTCATTTTCGAGCTAAGTTTATTTTTCCGACCTCGGTCTGGGTCAACAATAATAATATCGCATGTCGGATTAGCATGAGTTTGAATGAACTGAGCCAACAATGAGATGTGTTGGTCTTCATATAAAAGGTCGCTACCAATGATTAAATCAAAAAGGCCGAGTTGACTGTTCGCATCTGCCCAGTCGACACGTTCGAAAGCAATTTTTTTCCGATTATTCAGTTGAGTGTTTCTGTCTAGGAATGTTTCAACTTCAGGATGATAATCCGTGGCGGTGATGTTTGCCATTTGCTCATTCAGAAGTAGGCTTGATAATCCAATGCCACAACCGACTTCAAGAATTCGTTTGTTATTGGTATCTAAGTTAAGAACATGGTGTGCTAGAACTAAGCTGGATGGCCAAACCACCCCGAAAATTGGCCATGAAGCAGAAGAGATGCCTAAATTTTGTGCCGTATTTTTAGGGTCGCTAAACTGTTGTTTATCACGTAAAGTGCATAGATGTATATCATTGTTTCCAATGACAATAGTTTGGTAACGAATACGAAATGTAGTTGTCATAATGGTTCTTGGTTAGGTAGTAAAGCTAAGCCAAATACTAATAATCCATAGATGACGAAACAAAAAGTGTGATAAAGGTTAAAGCAATTTGAGGTTAGTGCAAGGCATTTAACAAAGCGTTTAAGAGGGATTCGCAACGCGTGGCATTTTCGTTATGCGTTGATTTTATTAGTTTTTAGTGTAATGCGGTGAGTTTGTAGTTGCGTTGCTCACCCCTTAACGCGGCGTTAGGCTTTACACAGATTATAAGGAAGTAATGAGTATGAGCGTATCGAATATGTACGATCAAATTGCTGTAAGGTATGAAGATTTAGTTTTAGATTCACAATACATTGGTCCTGTTTGGATAGAAAAAAAGCTACATTCTTTGAAATTACCATTTCGGAAGTACTTAGATTTAGGGTGTGCGACTGGCACTATCGGGACTATTATTTCTGAGCTAATCCCAAATTCAAGTATTGTTGGAATTGATGTATCACCTGAAATGATACGTATTGCTGAGAGTCGAAATATTTACCAAAGTCTACATGTTCATAACCTTGA
The DNA here is from genome assembly GCF_000176155.1 of Vibrio metschnikovii CIP 69.14. Taxonomy (GTDB): domain Bacteria; phylum Pseudomonadota; class Gammaproteobacteria; order Enterobacterales; family Vibrionaceae; genus Vibrio; species Vibrio metschnikovii. Next base: position 799,808 of record NZ_ACZO01000007.1, read on the forward strand.
TGAACCTTTAGGTCATCTTATTTCTAATGATATAAATGTTGTTACTGCACTCGGTTTTAGCGAATTTTTATCAAACCCTGAACAGCTCTTGAAAGAAGTTCACCAATTGTTAAGCGCAAATGGTATCTGTTTTATGTCGTTTCAGTTGCATGATCCAAGTAATGCAAAGTTGCCAAGGATGACCCATAGTGGTGAAGTCGTGCATAACGCATACACAGAAGCTGAGGTAAAAAGTATGTTTGAAAGAGCAGGCTTTAATCTCACTAAATTAGAAACACTACGCGGTTACGTTTCCAGTAAAGGGTATGAGTGCTATTACATAATGGTTGAGGCAAGCAAAGCCTAACAAACGGTTAAAGAGGGATTCGCAACGCTCGGCATTTTTGTTTTGCGTTGATTTCAGTGGTTACGGTGTTGTGCGGTGAGTTGGTCGTTGCGTTGCTCACCCCTTAACCGGGCGTTAAATGCTTTCAGATGTACGCGAAAATCTGAGTATGTGACCTTTAAATTTTTGCTCTAAATAATCGGTATTGTCTGGTCTTATGTGATCACTCGTAAATCCATATTCACTCATTTTCGAGCTAAGTTTGTTTTTCCGACCTCGGTCTGGGTCAACAATAATAATATCGCATGTTGGATTAGCATGAGTTTGAATGAACTGAGCCAACAATGAGATGTGTTGGTCTTCATATAAAAGGTCGCTACCAATGATTAAATCAAAAAGGCCGAGTTGACTGTTCGCATCTGCCCAGTCGACACGTTCGAAAGCAATTTTTTTCCGATTATTCAGTTGAGTGTTTCTGTCTAGGAATGTCTCAACTTCAGGGTGATAATCCGTGGCGGTGATGTTTGCCATTTGCTCATTCAGAAGTAGGCTTGATAATCCAATGCCACAACCGACTTCAAGAATTCGTTTGTTATTGGTATCTAAGTTAAGAACATGGTGTGCTAGAACTAAGCTGGATGGCCAAACCACCCCGAAAATTGGCCATGAAGCAGAAGAGATACCTAAGTTTTGTGCCGTATTTTTAGGGTCGCTAAACTGTTGTTTATCACGTAAAGTGCATAGATGTATATCATTGTTTCCAATGACAATAGTTTGGTAACGAATGCGAAGTGTAGTTGTCATAATGGTTCTTGGTTAGGTAGTAAAGCTAAGCCAAATACTAATAATCCATAGATGACGAAACAAAAAGTGTGATAAAGGTTAAAGCAATTTGAGTTTAGTGCAAGGCATTTAACAAAGCGTTCAAGAGGGATTCGCAACGCGTAGCATTTTCATTATGCGTTGATTGTATTAGTTTTTAGTGCAATGCGTTGAGTTGGTAGTTGCGTTACTCACCCCTTAACGCGGCGTTATATGCCTTAGGCAAGTATCGGAGAAATAATAATTTATGCATTCTATAATTTATATCATGAGGCATATTGATGTTGGTGGTCATATCGATATTCCGTATAAAAAAGTAGGTATTACGGGTTCGGGAAACGCAACATTATCCTCACGTTTACAGCAAATTAGTAATACTAAATCACCTATAAAAGCACAATGTGTAGCTGCTTGGGAGCATAGTGATGCTCGTGCTGTTGAACTGGCACTCCATGCCTTCATGGAGGAGAGCCGTGTAGAGGGTGAGTGGTTTCTAGATAAAGAAGATACGCTAGTTGAAAGGATGCAACCAATAATGTCATTGATTGGTGCAACTCCTATTGAAATTGAAAAAAGCGAAGATTCGTATACACAAAATGTAATCAAGAAAGAGGTTGAAGCGAAACAAAAATCAGATCACATCTTATTAGGTGAAGTTTCAGATCTATTAGATACGCCACTTCGATCAAGTTCTAGAAACTCAGGACCAACGTTTTTTAGTGCTAATAAAGAATTAACATATTATGTAAATGCTCGAAAATCAGGGAAGCATCATTTATCTATTGGCCGAAGTAAAGGTTTCTTTGAGGAAATAAAAAATTTCTTAGAGCATCATGGTTATGACGTAGAACAGAGTCATAAAGGGCATGCTAAGATTCTTGGCATTGAAATTCCGGTTATCGCGGAAATTATTAATTTAATTGAAAAAGACTTTCGTGAATCAGGCATATAACAAAGCGTTTAAGAGGGATTCGCAACGCGTAGCATTTTCATTATGCGTTGAATTTATTAGTTTTTAGTGCAATGCGGTGAGTTGGCAGTTGCGTTACTCACCCCTTAACGCGGCGTTATATTTCTCTTAAATTCAACGTGTTACAAATTTAAAAGTTAAGTGGTAATGTGGGATCTTTACTGATTGATGATTTCTTGTGATGGATAGCTTTTGGTTTGATCAAGCATATCAATGACTAACAAACATTATCGTTTAATCGCATTTGGCAGCTATTTTAATTTGGTTTGCATTAATTGCTTATTAATCTGATATTTATCATTAGAATCAATGGGTAAGCTTGAGTCGATTTAAGGATTAACTGTTTTTTGTATCAAAAGTTAGCTCATTTTAGATTAATCGTTTGATATTATTTGCTATTTTCAAAGGTTGTTTGGTGTTTCAGTAGCTATCTGGAACTGAAATATAACAAACAATTCAAGCAGACCCTCAACGCGTGGCATTTGTGTTGTGCGTTGAGTTTGGTGATTACGGTGTTATGCGGGAAGTTGGTAGTAGCGTTTCGGGCTACTTAATTGGGCGTTAGTTTTTTCAGGTCAAATCAATACAAACGTAGTTGGTCGATAAAATGAAAAATAAAAATGGGTATGTAAGTGTTAGTGGCTCCGAGATTTATTACGAGCTTTCAGGTAATCATGATGGCAAGCCCTTATTGATGCTTCATGGCGGTCTTGGTTCATTGAATGAGTTAAGTTCAATTCATAAATATGTTGCTGCTGACTATCAATTGATAAGTATAGATTTCCGTGGTCACGGGAAGTCCCTTTTAGGTGAACGTCCACTTAATTACATGCAATATCAGCAAGACGTTCAGCATGTTCTGAGCTATTTGGGTATCGATAAATATTCAATTTTTGGTTTTAGTGACGGTGGTATCGTAGGTTATCGGTTAGCAATACAAGAGCCGGAAAAGGTATCTTGTTTGGTGACACTTGGCTCGCAGTGGCGATTAGAGGCAGATGATCCATCGGTTGAATTACTAAGTGGTTTGACGGCTGAATTTTGGTCATCAAGGTTTGCCGATGATGTTGCTTTATATGAGGCGTCAAATCCTAAACCGGATTTCCCTAAACTCGTAGACGCTGTGAAAGCCGTCTGGCTTGATACAACAGAATCTGGTTATCCACATAAATTAGTTGAAAAAATTGGTTGCCCGACATTAGTAATGCGAGGTGATAATGACTTCTTGTTTTCGTTGGATGAGGCTGCGGCTTTAAAGTCGAAAATTACAGGTTGTAGTTTTGCCAATATCCCATTGACAGGACATTCCTCGCATCAAGAATCTCCGGAATTGGTTGGTAAAATGTTAGAGCAGTTCTTGTCGCAGCACAAAAACTAACAAACGCTTCAAGAGGGACTTCCAACGCGTGGCATTTTCATTATGCGTTGATTTTGGTGGTTACGGTGTTATGCGGAAAGTTGGTAGTAGCGTTGTCAGCCCCTTAAGCGGGCGTTAGGCGTCATTTGAGATCGAGGTAACATGTTAATTATTGAGAAATATAATAAAAGTCGTGATGATGAAGTTGAAAAATTACGAGTAAAACCCGAACAAATTCAGTTCACAGTCGATAAGCTTGGTGAATTCATCTTATCTTTAAAAGAAGATGAACATCCTCATTTGATCATCGAAAATGATCAAGTTGTTGGTTTTTTCGTCTTAGATCTGTCTTATTCTGACGCTTATAGTTTTAGTGATCCAAAAGCGCTAGGCGTTCGAGCTTTGCTGATTGATCATAATCATCAAGGTTTAGGTATTGCGAGTAGAGCAATGAATTTGTTACCAAGCTATGTTGCTTCAACCTATCCAGAGTTTGAACGGTTACAATTGACGGTAAATTGCCGTAATAAAGCCGCGTACAATTGTTATCTTAAATGTGGTTTTGAAGACACAGGAAATTTATATTTAGGTGGTCCAGTTGGTCCTCAACATATAATGCAGAGAACCGCCGCCTAACAAGGCGTTAAAGAGGGATTCGCAACGCGCAGCATTTTCGTTATGCATTGATTTTATTGGTTTTTAGTGCAATGCGGTAAGTTAGTCGTTGCGTTGCTCACCCCTTAACGCGGCGTTATGCTTTATTGAGCCTCAGCAAAATCAATATATAAATTTTAATGGGAAAACTCAGTCTGATTTAGAAATTTTCCTATTCTAATTCATTGATATTATGAGTTTATTGTTCTTTTTTGTGGCTATTGAAAGTTGAACGATAGTTGTGCTTTTTCGGTAACTTTGCCCTGATAAATTGTGCACGCAAAAGATTCAACTGTTGCTGAAAGGTCTCTTTCTTTGGTGTTGCTGGTTCATTGATTCCGCAGGCTAATTCGCTTCAACTTGTTTGGGATCTTATCGACAACAATGATTGCTGAAAGTAGGCTGGTTTGCCATTTTGAGTTAAACTTCTGAGAACAAATGAATTTTGTAAAAGTTCAATGTAATCAATGAATAATAAAGCATAACAAACGCTTCAAGAGGGACTTCCAACGCGCGGCATTTTTATTATGCGTTGATTTTGGTGGTTACGGTGTTATGCGGAAACTTGGTAGTAGCGTTGTCAGCCCCTTAAGCGGGCGTTATACAAACGGAGGTAGCTTTGAATCTAGATGACTTGAGACTTGATGAAACGTTGCCACTTCAAAGAGAACTGATTAAGTCTGTCCTATCTTCATTTATGCATGAGGAAAATGTGGTTGCAGGTGTTTTACTTGGTTCACTTGCTGCTGGTACTGGCGATAGAATTTCCGATGCGGATGTTCTTATCTTTACTCAAAACAACTTTCATAATGGCTCTAATCGCTGCTTTCAGAAATTCGAGTTGGGAAAAGAGATTTTCTATTGTTTAAGTGGCGCTCACAACGAAAATGCTTGTTTCAGAAAGTACATTTTTGGTGACCTGACAAGTGCTGAAATTCATTGCCTAGATTTAAGTGAGCCTTTCGAGATATCAAAACCATTTAAAGTGCTGTTTGATAAAATAGGAATGGTTGAAAGCCGATTAACTGACATTCCTGCACCGAAGCACGAAGATTTCCCAACTTATGTTCATGGTGACAAAGGTTTGGTTTGGGAGCTTTTCGATTGCATCAAGTGGCTAAGTCGAGATAACAATCAACTGGCTAAAAACTATTTAAAAAAGCTATCAGAAAAACTGTGAATGTTTGTATAACAAAGCGTTCAAGAGGGATTCGCAACGCGTGGCATTTTCGTTATGCTTTGATTTTATTGGTTTTTAGTGTGATGCGGTGAGTTGGTCGCTGCGTTGCTCACCCCTTAACGCGGCGTTAACTGGCAATGAAATTACCCATCTTTTTTCGTTGAATTTTAAGTTATTGATTTATATTAATAATAAATCGAGTGAAAAATAAAAGGTTATTTTGAGAAATTTGATGTAATTACCATTATTAACAATAGGTTACTGCTAAAGTTTCATAGTTCACTGCCGCATAGGCAGCTTAGAAATTCGTTGCTGGCGCTGGCGTAACAATCATCGGGTTCACTGCCGCATAGGCAGCTTAGAAAAGTTGTGCGTTCAGCGAACCCCGTATAGTAATGTTCACTGCCGCATAGGCAGCTTAGAAAAGTCATACCAAAGGGTAAGGACCCGAACGTTTGTTCACTGCCGCATAGGCAGCTTAGAAAAATAGACATTGGATTGACGAGAACCAAACGTCGTTCACTGCCGCATAGGCAGCTTAGAAAGCGCAGCCAAAAACGCAAAACACTCGCCAAGGGTTCACTGCCGCACAGGCAGCTTAGAAACAAACTCGCTCTAATCCAAATCAAGCAACCAGTTTACTGCCGTATAGGCAGCTTAAGAAATTGGTAATTTTGGCATTTGGGATCGGCCAGTTAACAAAGCGTTAAAGAGGGATTCGCAACGCGTAGCATTTTCGTTATGCTTTGATTTTATTAGTTTTCAGTGTAATGCGGTGAGTTGGTAGTTGCGTTGCTCACCCCTTAACGCGGCGTTATGCAGTTGGAGAGTGTATGAAGTTGGTCGAAAGTCTTGAAGAGCTTCAAGCAAATATTTCTGAACTTGAAAGAATCAGAACTTCTGGTTCAAAGTCAGAGAGGGAAGAGTTCTTATCTTTAATAAAAAAAGGCACTTGCTTTGTGCCCTATATTTTTGCCGGTTCATTGTATTTTGCTCCTTCACGCTTCGTAGGATATATAGACAATTCTTTAGAAAAACATAAGAAAAACAGTAATAAAGATGGGCGGGTAACGAATAAAGCCATAGATCAAGTACTAGATACGGTAGCGTCGAGTAATTCTAGTCTTGAAAGTGCTTATGTTTCATACTGTAGCTCACTAGGCTTTATCGCAAATGAAAAAGGTAGCTTTGGAGCCGCTCGAAAGTACTGGCGAACAACAGATGTTGATGAGTTTTTGGATAGTATTATCGAGAATGAAATAAACAAAGATCCATCTCTTACTAACACTGAGAGAGAGCAATTAATAAAGTCAAGAATTGGGCAAGGAAAGTTTAGAGAGTCATTAATTAAGTATTGGAAGAAGTGCAGTATTACTGGTTGTGGGAAAGTCGACATTTTAAGAGCCTCTCACATCAAACCGTGGAAAGATAGCAATCACAATGAACGACTCGATGTTTTCAATGGCTTGCTTTTAACCCCAAACCTAGATGCGCTATTTGACAAAGGGCTGATTTCGTTCGATAAATTTGGGGGGATAATTGTTTCCAAAGATCTTACGAAAGTTGATTTAAATGCACTTGGTATATCTAAGTCTATCAAAATTGATTTAGCTCAGGAGCACGAAAAATATATGTCATGGCATCGTGAAAATATCTACTGTAGTGGCTAAAAAACTGCATAACAAACGCTTCAAGAGGGACTTCCAACGCGTGGCATTTTTATTGTGCGTTGATTTTGGTGGTTTCAGTGTTATGCGGAAACTTGGTAGTCGCGTTGTCAGCCCCTTAAGCGGGCGTTATGCTTTATTGAGCCTCAGCAAAATCAATATATAAATTTTAATGGGAAAACTTAGTCTGATTTAGAAGTTTTCGTATTCTAAATTATTGATATTAGAGTTTATTTTTCTTTTTGGCGGCTGTTGAAAGTTGAACGATGCTTGTGTGTTTTTGTCGGGTTTTGCTCTGATAAATTGTGTATGTAAAAGATTCAATTGTCGCTGAAAGGTCTCTTTCTTTGGTGTTGCTTGCTCATTGATTCCACCGGCTATTTCGCTTCAGCATGTTTGGGATCTCATGAATATCTTACTTGCTGACAGTGTTTGGTTAGCGCAAGTTTATCGGTGGTTATGCGCTTTTTTCCGACTCTGCTCTGATAAATTGTGTACGCAAAAGGTTCGATTGTTGCTGAAAGGTCTCTTCCTTTGGTGTTGTTTGCTCATTGATTCCACAGGCTAATTCGCTTCAACTTGTTTGGGATCTTATCGGTAACAATGCTTGCTGAAAGTAGGCAAGTTTATCATTTTGAGTTAAAGTGGTCTTAACCAATAATCGTTGAAAAAGTTCAATATAATCAATAAGTAATAAAGCATAACAAACACTTCAAGAGGGACTTCCAACGCGCAGCATTTTCATTATGCGTTGGCTTAAGTGATTACGGTGTTGTGCAGAAACTTGGTAGTCGCGTTGTCAGCCCCTTAAGTGGGCGTTAGTTGGCAGTGATACTATGTATGATGAAAGTGAATTGAAATGAGTGAAGATATCGGGAATTTTATATCGCTAATCAACTCGATCGTAGCGTTGATTATATCTGTGATAGCTCTTATTTACACAGTTAGAACTTACCTTCTAAAATCAGGTTCAAGTGTTCGTGGTTCGTATGGTATTAGTTCCAGTATCTTTTGCGAAGATAAATATGTTTCTAGTGTTACATTAGAAAACCTGAAAGATCGTTCTACGGTAATTTTTAGTATTTACCTAAAAATAGGGCATAACTATTTTCTAGAAATAGAAAATTTCGAAAGCTACCCCATTAATTTTAAAGCCCTTCGAAGTTTATCGAAAAAAATATGACCCTATTGACTTATACAGTGTGAATATGAAGAGAATTCGACTGGATAGCTTATTTGACAACAAAAAAGTAAAAAAACAGTTATTTCTCTCAACATCAGACGGCAAGTACTTAGTAAATAACTACATTCATATATGGAATCCGATTCTAGACTTTTTCAAAAACAACCTCATTAAGGTGATACAAATTAACCGTGGGACATACAAAGGAAAGTCGTATGGTGGGAACACAAAGTTCATCGTTGATATTAAGCTTGAAAATGGTAACGAGGAGGTTGTTGGTATTTATCCTCGCGACTATGAAATGACGCGTTTCAAGGACTTTCAGTTGACGAAAGAAAGTTTGGAGTCAAAGGAACAGTTAGAGAGCTTTTTGTATGAGCAAGTTAATTTAGGTAATTTGGTTTGTTCGGAATTCACGGTGCATGACATTGAGTCGTGGAATCAAGAAAACTACGATGTTCAGCACAAAGAGAGTTTTGAAGCAGAGTATTATAATTGGTTTACGTATAGAGTAATTGGGTTTTTTACCAAGTATGCCAGTTATCGACTCCGGCGCAAAAATAAGAAGACGGTTAGTACGCGAAAAGCCAACTAACAAAGCATTTAAGAGGGACAGCCAACGCGTGGCATTTTTATTATGCGTTAGTTTTTGTGATTACGCTGTTATGCAGTGAGTTGGTAGTAGCGTTGGCTGCCCCTTAATGCGGCGTTATGTTTTATTGAGCCTCAGCAAGATCAATTCAAAAATTTTAATGGGAAAATTCCGTCTGATTTAGAAGTTTTCCTATTCTAATTTATTGATATTATGAGTTTATTGTCCTTTTTGGTGGCTATTGAAAGTTGAACGATGCTTGTGCTTTTTCGGCCAACTCTGCTCTGATAAATTGTGTGTGCCAAAGGTTCGATTTTTGCTGAAAGGTCTCTTTCTTTGGCGTTGCTTGCTCATTGATTCCACAGGCTATTTCGCTTCAGCATGTTTGGGATCTCATGAACATCTTACTTGCTGACAGTGTTTGGTTAGTTCAAGTTTATCGATGATTTTGCGCTTTTTCCGGCTCTGCTCTGATAGCTTGTGTTCGTAAAAGGTTCAATTGTCGCTGAAAGGTCTCTTCCTTTGGTGTTGTTGACCCCTTGATTCCGCAGGCTAATTCGCTTCAACTTATTTGGGATCTTATCGGCAACAATGATTGTTGAAAGTAGGCTGGTTTTTCATTTTGAGTTAAGCTGCTTCGAACAAATGAAAATTGTAAAAGTTTAATATAATCAATAAGTAATAAAGCATAACAAACGCTTCAAGAGGGACTTCTAACGCGCGGCATTTTTATTATGCGTTGGTTTTTGTGGTTACGGTGTTATGCGGAAAGTTGGTAGTAGCGTTGTCAGCCCCTTAAGCGGGCGTTAACTGGCAATAAAATTACCCATCTTTTTTCGTTGAATTTTAAGTCATTGATTTATATTAATAATAAATCGAGTGAAAAATAAAAGGTTATTTTGAGAAATTTGATGTAATTACTTTTATTAACAATAAGTTACTGATAGAGTTTCATTGTTCACTGCCGCATAGGCAGCTTAGAAATCTAAGTTCAGTTCCTGTCGTTAGCATATAACGTTCACTGCCGCATAGGCAGCTTAGAAAGAACATATAGACGGATACGGAATTGTCAGGCAGTTCACTGCCGCATAGGCAGCTTAGAAATCTTTTTTTTCATTCTAGCTTAAAAATCACGGGTTCACTGCCGCATAGGCAGCTTAGAAATAATACAGACCCTCGTTCATGTGAAGGCGAACGTTCACTGCCGCATAGGCAGCTTAGAAATTGTAAGATTTTTCTATCGCTGCTCTGGCGACGTTCACTGCCGCATAGGCAGCTTAGAAAAACGAATATCATTAGGTAAATAACCGAGCGCTGTTCACTGCCGCATAGGCAGCTTAGAAAGTCAAAGCTTGCATTGACTACGTTTTCAAACGGTTCACTGCCGCATAGGCAGCTTAAAAAATGGGTAATTTTGGCATTTGGGATCGGCCAGTTAACAAAGCGTTCAAGAGGGATTCGCAACGCGTAGCATTTTCGTTATGCTTTGATTTTATTAGTTTTCAGTGCAATGCGGTGAGTTGGCAGTTGCGTTGCTCACCCCTTAACGCGGCGTTATGCCTTTGGAGGAAAAATGGAACAACTCAGGTCTTTAATAGAGCAGTTTCGGCTGGCTATGGAAGCTCTTAGCCCACATGACTTTGATGGGACTTCTCTTGCTGTAAGCGAGTTTCCTCATGCGTGTTGTGATGATTGCTCACAGTTATTGGCGGCTTATTTAACTGATAACGGTTTCCCTCAGGCAAAGTTAATCCGAGGTGAAAATGGCGGTTTTGGGCAAGAATTAGGCTCCCATGTTTGGCTATATTTGAATGGGCTGCATATTGACATTACAGCAGACCAATTTAATGAGTATGGTTATGAGAATCCATCTGTGATTTTATCTGATCACAGTGAATTCCTGTCTACTTTTGAAGTACAAGATAATGGCACAGCGGACTATCGTATTCACTTAAAAAAGTATTCATCTCCAGGCTTAGAAAGTGAGTTTGAGTCGTGTTATAGAATTGTTTTGGAGCAACTGTCAGCACAGGCATAACAAAGCATTTAAGAGTGATTCCCAACGCTTGGCATTTTTGATGTCATCGTTGGGTTTCGTGTTTACGGTGGTATGGTTTAGTTTAGTGATAGCGTTGCTCACACCTTAATGCGGCGTTATATTTTTTTTAAGTTCAGCAATCAAAAGGATTCATGATGAACGTGGATAAGGCGAAAAAACGCATATTGAAACGAGTACAAAGAGGTTTCAAAGGTTATCCACAAATATCTTTAGAGTATTTCGGTAAAACGACAGATTTCGCTACCGAAGTGGTCATTACCTTTTTGTCTGAAGAAAATGCTGAACCGCAAATTCAGCGATTTACGAGTAATAAAGATGTTCGTGAAGATGAAGCCATTCAATCGGTATTGTTGAAAATTATTGAGCGAGCCGAAGCTGCTACGGTTTTAGAAAATCGAGAATTATCAGTTTGTTAATGGTTTTTTGTTGATCTTAAGCTCTCGGTCACATTAGGGTTGAGAACGAAAATATAACAAACGGTTCAAGAGGGATTCGCAACGCGCAGCATTTTTGTAATGCGTTGATTTTTGTGGTTTACGGTGTTGTGCGGTGAGTTGGTCGTTGCGTTGCTCACCCCTTAACCGGGCGTTATAAGCAAATTCAGCTCCAGAGGATGAAAAATGGAAATCGAGTACAAAGTAAACCATCCAATCTCAGTTGAACAATTCGTGAGTTTACTGAAGAAAACATCATTGGGTGAGCGGCGTCCTTTGGATAATGAGTCAACTATTCAGGGTATGCTCGATAACTCTAATTTAATTGTGACCGCATGGCTGAACGATCAACTTGTCGGTGTGGCTCGTTCAGTGACAGATTTCCATTATTGCTGCTATCTGTCTGATTTAGCTGTTGATGAAAGTGTTCAATCCAATGGTATAGGTAAATATCTGATCTTAGTGACCAAAGAAGAGCTGAGCCCAAGCTGTAAATTGGTTTTACTGTCAGCACCGAAAGCACAAGGTTATTATCCGAAAATTGGTTTTGAAGCTCTTAATAGTGCATGGGTTCTATATGGCGTAGAACAGTTGAAAATCAATTAAATCAATGTGTTATTTGCTTATAACAAAGCGTTCAAGAGGGACAGCCAACGCGTGGCATTTTTATTATGCGTTGGTTTTTGTGGTTACGGTGTTATGCGTAAGCTTGGCAGTTGCGTTGGCTGCCCCTTAACGCGGCGTTAGAGCGCACCGGCTATAATCACATTCTGTGACCGTGTTTAAAATGCCATATCGTTATTGTTTCATATTGCATTCAATCATTTACCATTGAGTTAAATTCATAATTGGAGAATTATTATATGGCAAGATGTACAGCACCAGTAAATGGCCATCGTACAGCAAGTGCTAGAGCTAACTGTCCAGCATGTAGTAGTCGTGGTAGCTACAGTTCATATTCATCATACCCATCGTCCTCATTCTCTCCGTCCGGCGGAAGTAGTCATCGTTCAGGTGGTTCAAGTAGTTCTACTAGGCCAAGTTGGTCAAGTCCTGGCTCTTCTGTGGTTTATACTCAAGCTGAAATCAGAACTCTTACTCCAGTCCGAAAAAATGTAGAGAGACGAGCTTCTAAACCAGATCTTCGTGATATTTTCCTATGTCACGCTTGGGATGACCGTAAAGGAATCGCTAAGGAGTTGCATGACTTACTCGAAGCTAAAGGTGTTTCAGTTTGGTTTAGTGAAAAAGATGTTTTGCTCGGCTCAAACTTAATGCGTGAAATCGATAAAGGTTTAGCTAAATCGAGAATTGGAATTGTCATGGTAACTCCATCATTTTTGAAACGCATAGCTGGGGAAGGTGTTGCTGACAAAGAGCTGTCGGCTTTACTCTCCACTGATTTGCTAGTACCAATTGTCCACGACACTACGTATGACGATCTTCGCGATGTAAGCCCGTTACTCGGCTCGCGAAGTGGCTTAGATACAGCAGAAGATCCAATAGATAATGTTGCTAGCAAACTTGCGGAGCTAGTAGCGCTCTAACAAACGCTTCAAGAGGGACAGCCAACGCGTGGCATTTTTACTATGCGTTGGTTTTTGTGGTTACGGTGTTATGCGGAAAGTTAGTAGTAGCGTTGGCTGCCCCTTAAGCGGGCGTTATGTGATATTGTAAATTCGGCTACAAAAAGGAGAATTTAGTGGCTAATTCAGTGGTAATTCAACAATCAAATAATCAATTGAAAGTAAATTCGGATGCTTATGATTTAAGCCGAATTGTTGGTGTTGAAGTAAAAGTTTTGACGTTCAAAGACCATCTTTTGAGAATGCTCCTTTTGGGTGCAATTTCATCGAGTTTACTTTTTATCTTTATCCCATCAGAACATCACGAATATGGATTAGCTTTTGCGTCTTTTTTGCCATTGGTAGCGTTTTTGTTCGGTGCTTTTTTAGGTTTTGTTAGCAGTAACAAATACGAGTTTCGTTTGGAATTTAATCACTTAGATGAAACAGGGATTCAATGGTTTACGGCAGCAAAAAGTCGAAAGTCTAGTGATTATGTATTGTTCAAAGAGCAAGAAATGGAACTCAAGCGTAAAATCACATAACAAAGCGTTTAAGAGGGATTCGCAACGCGCGGCATTTTCGTTATGCATTGATTTTATTAGTTTTTAGTGCAATGCAGTAAGTTAGTCGTTGCGTTGCTCACCCCTTAACGCGGCGTTATGTGTTTTTGAGCATACAAAAGGAGATTTGTAGTGAAGGTTTATGGAGATATCCAATCTGGTAACTGTTACAAGGTTAAGCTTTTGCTTTCTTTTTTGGGCATTGAGCATGAGTGGTGTGACGTTAATATTTTAAAAGGTGATACAAAAACGGCTGAGTTTTTATCAATTAACCCAAACGGTAAAATACCGGTTGTTGTTTTGGATGATGGCCGCTGTTTGTCAGAATCGAACGCAATTCTTGGTTATTTTGCGGATGGGACGGCGTTGATCCCTAGTGATAAATATGAAAAGGCTAAAATGTACGAGTGGTTGTTCTTTGAACAATACAGCCATGAGCCATTTATCGCTGTGGCACGTTTTATCCAAAAATATCAAGGTATGCCAGATTCCAGGTTGGAAGAGTATTATTCTTTACAACCTGGTGGTAATAAAGCTTTATCAATAATGGACAGTCGATTGGCTGAAACAGATTATCTTGTTGGTTGCCAATTAACGATCGCTGATATTGCTCTGTACGCTTATACACATGTTGCTGACGAAGGTGGTTTTAATTTATCTCATTATCCCAATATCCAATCGTGGTGCGAAAGGGTCAAAGAACAAAAAAGTTACGTTGGTATGATTTAAGCCAACACATAACAAAGCGTTCAAGAGGGATTCGCAACGCGCGGCATTTTCGTTATGCGTTGATTTTATTAGTTCTTAGTGTAATGCGGTGAGTTGGTAGTTGCGTTGCTCACCCCTTAACGCGGCGTTATGCTTTATTGAACCTCAGCAAAATCAATATATAAATTTTAATGGGAAAACTCAGTCTGATTTAGAAGTTTTCTTATTCTAATTTATTGATATTATGAGTTTATTGTTCTTTTTTGTGGCGATTGAAAGTTGAACGATACTTGTGCTTTTTCGGTAACTTTGCCCTGATGAATTGTGCTCGCAAAAGGTTCGATTTTTGCTGAAAGGTCTCTTTCTTTGGTGTTGATTGCTCATTGATTCCGCAGGCTATTTCGCTTCAGCATGTTTGGGAACTCATGAACATCTTACTTGCTGACAGTGTTTGGTTAGCGCAAGTTTATCGATGCTTTTTGCGCTTTTGTCCGGCTCTGCTCTGATAAATTGTGTACGCAAAAGGTTCAATTGTCGCTGAAAGGTCTCTTCCTTTGGTGTTGTTTGCCCATTGATTCCGCAGGCTAATTCGCTTCAACTTATTTGGGATCTTATTTGCACCAATGATTGCTGAAAGTAGGCAAGTTTATCATTTTGAGTTAAAGTGGCTGCAACCGATAATCATTGTAAAAGTTCAATGTAATCAATGAGTAATAAAGCATAACAAACACTTCAAGAGGGACTTCCAACGCGCAGCATTTTCATTATGCGTTGATTTCTGTGGTTTCAGTGTTGTGCGGAAACTTGGTAGTAGCGTTGTCAGCCCCTTAAGTGGGCGTTATGCTTTATTGAACCTCAGCAAAATCAATATATAAATTTTAATGGGAAAACTCAGTCTAATTTATTGATATTATGAGTTTATTGTTCTTTTTGGTGGCTATTGAAAGTTGAACGATATTTGTGCTTTTTTAGCCAGCGCTGCTCTGACAAATTGTGTGCGTAAAAAGTTCGATTGATGCTGAAAGGTCTCTTTCTTTGGTGTTACTGGTTCATTGATTCCACTGGCTATTTCGCTTCAGCATGTTTGGGGTCTCATGAACATCTTGCTTGCTGACAATGTTTGGTTTGCGCAAGTTTATCGATAATTTTGCGCTTTTTTCCGACTTTGCTCTGATAAATTGTGTTCGTAAAAGGTTCGATTGTTGCTGAACGGTCTCTTCCTTTGACGTTGTTTGCTCCTTGATTCCGCAGGCTAATTCGCTTCAACTTGTTTGGGATCTCATCGGCAACAATACTTGCTGAAAGTAGGCAAGTTTATCATTTTGAGTTAAAGTGGCTGCAACCGATAATCATTGTAAAAGTTCAATTTAATCAATGAGTAATAAAGCATAACAAACACTTCAAGAGGGACTTCCAACGCGCAGCATTTTCATTATGCGTTGATTTCGGTGGTTTCGGTGTTGTGCAGAAACTTGGTAGTAGCGTTGTCAGCCCCTTAAGTGGGCGTTATGTACTCAGGAGAAAAAATGTACTCATTTAAAGCTGACTCAGGTTGGAATTTCGAGACTGAACTAAGATGTTTAATCATTTATAAAACTCTCGCAGAACTTGAGTTTCCGAGAGGGTTACAAAGTGATTTATGTTCTGTTCTTTCTGAATCTACAGGTCTTAAATTTGAATCGGTAAAAGCAAAAGTTGGCAACTATAAGTCTGAGTTCGGTGTTACAAACCCATCAAATTCGTCTGAAGCAACTAAATATTTAGTGAAAAATTTTGGTCATATGAGTCTTCAAGAATTAGATGCATTATTGACTGGCTATCTTTTGGGTAAAGGTGAAGAACGTACATAACAAACGGTTCAAGAGGGACAACCAACGCGTGGCATTTTTACTATGCGTTGGTTTTTGTGGTTACGGTGTTATGCGGAAAGTTGGTAGTAGCGTTGGTTGCCCCTTAACCGGGCGTTAGTTTCTCTCAGGAAAAATCATCAAAAATTCACGCACAAGGTTCTGAAAATTCAGCCTTTATCGTTCAAGCTGCACAATTTGGCTTTTGGTTTTTCCTGATGCTGATTTGGTAGAACGCGTTGAAAGTTCAGCGGTTTCAAAATCGCTGAATCATCGCTGTGATCTGGCTTTCTTTGTCACGGACACTTAACGTTTTGGCAGCCAACGTCACGGCTTTTGGCGTTGGACGTGTGTTTGCGTGATGCTTTTGCGTAAAATGCCTTTCAAGAAAAAGTGGTTAAAAGTCATTTTGAAACAATAGGCTACGAAACTAACAAACGCCTCAAGCGGGACTGTCAACGCGTGGCGTTTCCAGTCCCATTGAGCCGCGGTGGTTGCAGTTGTTGTGTTTGAGTTTAGTGGTAATGCGTTGTCAGCCCCTTAGGCGGGCGTTATGTAACTGTTTGGAGACTTAAGTTTGTTAGATATTTCTAAAAGAATTGATGTGATTAAAGCACTATTGCTGGAAGACACTATTGAGAGTTTGACTTACGCAGCATTAGAAGGACGATTAACTATAGAGTTACTTTGTTATGAAAGATTTAAGTTATCGTATTCATATTTATCAGAGGAAGATCTAAAAAGTTGGCAGCCTAAACAGGTCGTAAAACAAGTATCTGATGATATTAATGAATATATTACAAAAGGGTTTTCTTTATCTATCTCTAATGACAAAGTCGATGGTAGAACTCCCGCAACCAAAGAAGAGTTTGAATCAATCAATTATACTTCGATCGGAAATCAAGCTGAACTAAATATAAATAAGTTACACAAGTTCTGGCATGCATTCTCAAATGTTGCTCTCCATATACCAGTTCCAACCATTAAGTCAGGTGACATTAATATTTATGGCGACAAAGAAAAGATAAAGCAAAAAATCTCATTATTTATTGACTATTTATCTGATTATAAATCTGGAAACTTACTTGTTGGTGGTTCTTTTGGTAAAGTTTTTTCTTTCACTTGTTGTGTTTGTGATGTGATTATTAAAAAACCAGTTAAAGTTTTGACATCTCCGGTGGTTGTTAATTGTATTAATCCAGAGTGTAGTGAAAGTTATCTTGTAGAGCCTGATGGGAATCACAAGCATATAATTACAAGGCGTATAATTAAATTTAGATGCCAAAGTTGTGAAAATTATTTAGAAGTTCCCACAAATACGTTTAAAGAATTAAAATTCGAACAAGAACTAAATATTCGATGTTTGGGTTGTGAGTCAAATCAAACCATAGTGATGAGACCTCAAATTAAACTCAGTTAAAATTGGGCAGTTACATAACAAAGCGTTCAAGAGGGATTCGCAACGCGTAGCATTTTCGTTATGCGTTGATTTTATTGATTTTTAGTGCAATGCGGTGAGTTGGTAGTCGCGTTGCTCACCCCTTAACGCGGCGTTATGTTTTCGGGATAACTTGAGGAACAGAAATGGATTTCATTTGGTTGGTTTTAGTTTTGGGTTCTGCTGCTGCATTCTACTATTTCGTATCATATTCGAAGCCACAGGATGATGATTGGCACAAATTACCGACACTTGAGGATTATTTTATAAAGCATCCAGAATGTAAAACGGCAGATTCAGAAAGTGCGAAATGCTTTAGTTGTGGTTCAGATAAAGTGATTTTTCAACCATTAACAGCTCATGCAGATCATCGTTATAAACATATTTGCTTATCTTGCAAAAAAACACTTTTTAGAAGTAAGGCAATAATGTCTTAAACCAGTTGATGATCCTAAGAACATTTTCAATAAAATCAGCTGGTTGCAATAAAACATAACAAACGGTTCAAGAGGGACAACCAACGCATGGCATTTTTATTATGCGTTGGTTTTTGTGATTACGGTGTTATGCGGAAAGTTGGTAGTAGCGTTGGTTGCCCAGGGAAATCGCATGAATATGCCTATTTTTAAAGGGTTTTCGTCAAATTAGTGCCTTCTAATTTACAAGGTATTTCTTTAGCATCCATCACAATATTGGAAACTCATTAAGGATCAATTTGTAGATCATTTTGAGTGTTTTTTAATGGTTCTGTACTTAAACGGAGCCAAATTATGACGACAATAACGAACCCATTTATGCATTTCGAAGTGATAAAAGATTACCGTCAAGCCGCTAAGGTAGAACACAAATTGTCAGACATTATTTTGTTGACGATCTGTGGTGTGCTCTCCGGCTTTGATACCTGGGAAGGTATCTGTGATTTTGGTGAAAGCCGAACCGATTTTCTTAAATCATTGGGTGATTTTGAGAATGGTATTCCGTCGTCAGATACCATCGCTCGCGTTATGGGGATGGTGAGCCCGTCAGCGATGCAAAAAGCGTTCATTAGTTGGATGAAAGATTGTCATCAAATCACAGATGGCGAAGTGGTTGCAATCGATGGTAAAACCGTTCGCGGCTCTTATAACAAATCTGAAGAACGCTCTGCAATTCATATGGTCAATGCATTTGCAACCGCACAAGGGCTTTGTCTTGGTCAATCTAAGGTGAATGCAAAAACCAATGAAATCACAGAAATACCTAAGTTGTTGGAATTGCTAAATATTTCTGGTTGTTTGGTGACGATTGATGCTATGGGTTGTCAAAGAAAAATCGCGCAAAAGATAATCGATAAAAATGCCGATTACTTACTTGCTGTAAAGGGAAACCAAGGCTCGTTAGAGAAAGCAATAGGTGAGTTTTATCGCCCTTCGATGTTGCAGGAGTTTGCAGAGGGCGACAGTTATGCGAGCCAAGAAAAAGGGCATGGCCGCGAGGAAACACGCTGTGCATTAGTCACGCATGAGTTGTCATTTTTAGGTGATTTAGAGCTTGAATGGCCAAACCTGAAAAGTGTCGGCATCATGGTCAACATGCGTAAAACAGAAGAGCGTGCGACAGAGCAAGATATGTCTGTCCGCTTCTACATCAGCTCGAAAAAACTCAGTGCGAAAGAGTTACATGATGCAACGCGTTCTCACTGGGGAATTGAGTCGATGCACTGGCAACTTGATGTTACTTTTAGAGAAGATGCATGTCGCATTCGAGTCGATGATCGCGCAGAGGCTTTTTCAAGGATCAGGCAAGTATGTTTGAACCTTTTAAAGCAAGAAACGAGCTTTAAGGGAGGCATTCAACGCAAACGAATGAAGTGCGCGATGGATGTGGAGTACTTAGGTAAGGTACTTGGAGCCCTTGAATGACGGGGGTATTCATGCGATTTCCGTGGTTGGTTGCCCCTTAACCGGGCGTTAGCAAGCATAGGTAAGTTATCTATGAATGAAGAAAATCTCGATATAGTAAAACGAGTGTTATTTAACCGAGAAGCAATTGTCTCGATGATCATTCCCGCAATAATATATGCAGTGAGTTATTGGAAGTTCGGTTTGGTTTTCGCTGTAGTTGCTTCCGGAGCTTATGCCATTATTGCGAGCTTTTTCCTGAAATCGACAAAATATATAGCATTTTTCTTTGCTTTTTTAGGCTTAATTGAAATTTGTATTGCGTGGTTGATCCCTGATGCTTGGTTGTTGGACACTCTATTCATAAAATCATTGATTGGTGCGTTGCAAGTTGCGATTGCCTTTTTAATTTTTTCCATATTAAAAAAGCCCATCCCCCAATTGTTTGCCGAAGCTGGACTTCCTGAGTTAAAAAACTGGGAATTTAGTTCAACGGAGACTTATCTTAGTATCTGGCAACGGCTATCGTATGTTTGGATATCGATATATTTCGTTAAGGCATTAATATTTCTGTTTTTCTATCCAGTTGATGCAGATACTTTGGTTATACTTAACTTGTTATTAGGCTGGCCTTTACATGTTAGTTTAATCATATTTTCAGTCAGTTATGTTAGAGTCCAGTTTTCAAAGTATGATGAATGATAAATGCTTGCTAACAAACGCTTCAAGAGGGACAGCCAACGCGTGGCATTTTTATCATGCGTTGGTTTGTGTGATTACGGTGTTATGCGGTAAGTTGGTAGTAGCGTTGTCTGCCCCTTAAGCGGGCGTTAGGGCTTACAGATATAAAGGAGCATTACGTTGAAGAAAATTGGATTAGTGGGTGGGTTAAGCTGGGTATCGACTCTTGAATACTACAAACTTATTAATGTTTTTACTAATCAGAGTCTCGGCGGCCATAAAAGTGCTCACGTCCTAATTGAAAGTCTTGATGAAGGGTTATTTCTCGATAATCAAAATAATGATCCAACAGAAAAACTGTGTGAGAAAATGATTGTCGATGCTGTTGATGTGCTTGTATCGGGAGGAGCAGAGGTAGTCGCTTTATGTGCAAATGGATTGCATCGTTTCATGCCAGCTATGAAAGATAAATATGATGTCGAATTTGTAGATATAAGAGATGCTACTGCTAAGGCTATTCAAAGCTTTGGCTTGGATCGTGTTGGACTCATCGGTGTACAGAAAACTATGGAGACGGAGTTCTATAAAGGCGTTCTTAACAGTTTTAGTATTGAAGCTGTAGTACCTAAGTTGGACTCTAGAAAGTATATCCATCAGAAAATCGTATCAGAATTGGTATTAAATAAATTCAAGGATGAAACAAAGTATGGTTTTTTATCGGTTATCGACGAATTAGTTGAGCAGAATGTACAAGGTGTTATTTTAGGCTGTACTGAAATCCCTTTATTACTTAATTGTCCTAACTATCATGGTATACCGTTATTTTCGACAACAGAAATTCATTGTCGTGAAATAGTAGAAAAAGCGGTCAAATTAGCATCGCCCTAACAAGGCGTTAAAGAGGGATTCGCAACGCGTGGCATTTTCGTTATGCGTTGATTTTATTAGTTTTTAGTGCAATGCGGTGAGTTGGTAGTTGCGTTGCTCACCCCTTAACGCGGCGTTATGCTTTATTGAACCTCAGCAAAATCAATATATAAATTTTAATGGGAAAACTCAGTCTGATTTAGAAGTTTTCTTATTCTAATTTATTGATATTATGAGTTTATTGTTCTTTTTTGTGGCGATTGAAAGTTGAACGATACTTGTGCTTTTTCGGTAACTTTGCCCTGATGAATTGTGCTCGCAAAAGGTTCGATTTTTGCTGAAAGGTCTCTTTCTTTGGTGTTGATTGCTCATTGATTCCGCAGGCTATTTCGCTTCAGCATGTTTGGGAACTCATGAACATCTTACTTGCTGACAGTGTTTGGTTAGCGCAAGTTTATCGATGCTTTTTGCGCTTTTGTCCGGCTCTGCTCTGATAAATTGTGTACGCAAAAGGTTCAATTGTCGCTGAAAGGTCTCTTCCTTTGGTGTTGTTTGCCCATTGATTCCGCAGGCTAATTCGCTTCAACTTATTTGGGATCTTATTTGCACCAATGATTGCTGAAAGTAGGCAAGTTTATCATTTTGAGTTAAAGTGGCTGCAACCGATAATCATTGTAAAAGTTCAATGTAATCAATGAGTAATAAAGCATAACAAACACTTCAAGAGGGACTTCCAACGCGCAGCATTTTCATTATGCGTTGATTTCTGTGGTTTCAGTGTTGTGCGGAAACTTGGTAGTAGCGTTGTCAGCCCCTTAAGTGGGCGTTATGCTTTATTGAACCTCAGCAAAATCAATATATAAATTTTAATGGGAAAACTCAGTCTAATTTAGAAGTTTTCCTATTCTAATTTATTGATATTATGAGTTTATTGTTCTTTTTGGTGGCGCTTAAAAGTTAAACGAGACTTGTGTGTTTTTGTCGGATTTTGCTCTGATAAATTGTGTGCGCAAAAGGTTCAACTGTTGCTGAAAGGTCTCTTTCTTTGGTGTCGCTGGATCATTGATTCCGCAGGCTATTTCGCTTCAGCATGCTTGGGATCTCATGAACATCTTACTTGCTGACGGTGTTTGGTTAGCGCAAATTTATCGATGATTGTGCGCCTTTGTCCGGCTTTGCTCTGATAAATTGTGTGCGTAAAAGGTTCAATTGTCGCTGAACGGTCTCTTCCTTTGGTATTGTTGACCCCTTGATTCCACAGGCTAATTCGCTTCAACTTGTTTGGGATCTTATCGGCAACAATTATTGCTGAAAGTAGGCAAGTTTATCATTTTGAGTTAAAGTGGCTGCAACCGATAATCATTGTAAAAATTCAATGTAATCAATGAGTAATAAAGCATAACAAACACTTCAAGAGGGACTTCCAACGCGTAGCATTTTCATTATGCGTTGATTTCGGTGGTTTCAGTGTTGTGCGGAAACTTGGTAGTCGCGTTGTCAGCCCCTTAAGTGGGCGTTATGCTAATTTTTAGTAAGGATCCAATATGAATAAATATGCTGAAAAGTTACTAACTGGTGATATTGAATTAGCACTTAAATTAAGCAAGTTTACGAAGCTGTTTAAGATCTTTATGGCCTTAACTCTTGTCTTGTCATATTTTTTCTTTAAAGCTTGGCTTCTTGAGATTATGTTGATTTCCATTGTTGTTACACTAATAGTACCGCTTGGATTTTTTGACGTCTTTATTCAAAAGCTTGTTGAGTACAATACCCAAGTAATCGAGAGTCGCCAGCAATTAAACGCAACTGAAACTAATGAACATATCGCTAAGTTATATGAAAAAATTGATGAAAATCATCAGTAAGGTCATTGCAAGACAATTAGCATAACAAACGCTTCAAGAGGGACAGCCAACGCGTAGCATTTTTATCATGCGTTGGTTTTCGTGATTATAGTGTTATGCGGAAAGTGAGTAGTAGCGTTGTCTGCCCCTTAAGCGGGCGTTATGCTTTATTGAATCTCAGTAAAATCAATATATTAATTTTAATGGGAAAACTCAGTCTGATTTAGAGGCTTTCTGTTCTAATTGATTGATATTATGAGTTTATTGTTCTTTTTATGGTAACTAAAAGTTGAACGATGCTTCTGTGTTTTTGTCGGGTTTTGCTCTGATAAATTGTGTACGCAAAAGATTCAACTGTTGCTGAAAGGTCTCTTTCTTTGGCGTTGTTTGCTCCTTGATTCCGCAGGCTATTTCGCTTCAGCATGTTTGGGATCTCATTGGCATCTAGCTTGCTGACAGTGTTTGGTTAGCGCAAGTTTATCGATGTTTGTGCGCTTTTGCCTGGCTCTGCTCTGATAAATTATGCACACAAAAGGTTCATTTGTTGCTGAACGGTCTCTTCCTTTGGCGTTGTTTGCTCATTGATTCCGCAGGCTAATTCGCTTCAACCTGTTTGGGATCTTATCGGCACCAATGATTGCTGAAAGTAGGCAAGTTTATCATTTTGAGTTAAAGTATTCGTAAGCAGTAAATGTTGAAAAAAGTTCAATTTAATCAATAAGTAATAAAGCATAACAAACACTTCAAGAGGGACTTCCAACGCGCGGCATTTTCATTATGCGTTGGCTTAAGTGATTACGGTGTTATGCGGAAACTTGGTAGTAGCGTTGTCAGCCCCTTAAGTGGGCGTTATAGCTTACTGTTCATTTTGGCATAGACAGAGATGATTCGATGTTGCAGAGTATGTCATAACTTCATTTAAGAAAGGGAATTACTGTGTTTAGTCATATAATGATCGGCTCAAATAATATAGAGAAATCAAAGGCTTTTTATGATGCCATTATGGCCGTTCTTGGTTACTCGAATGGTTTTATTGATGCGAAAGGCCGCTGTTTCTATCGTAATAAAGAAAGTACTTTAGGCATTACGAAGCCAGTAAATGGTGAACCAGCTACTCATGGTAATGGCATAACGATTGGTTTTAAAGTTAGTAGTCCTGAATTAGTTGATGCATGGCATGCAGCAGGTATAGCGAATGGAGGCATTACTTGTGAGGATCCACCAGGGATCCGAATCAGTGGAGACCGAAAGCTCTATTTAGCTTATTTACGAGATCCTTCAGGTAATAAACTTTGTGCAACCCATTTTTTGTCTACAGAGAGCAAATAACCACGCTATAACAAGGCGTTCAAGAGGGATTCGCAACGCGTAGCATTTTCGTTATGCGTTGATTTTATTAGTTTTTAGTGCAATTCGGTCAGTTGGTAGTTGCGTTGCTCACCCCTTAACGCGGCGTTAAGCAAAATAGAGGAACCTCAGTGGTAAAAAAAGTATTAGGCGTTATTGAGATAGTTGCTCTCATAAGTTGTGCGTATTTTGGATATCAATGGGTCAAATTTCCAGAGGGTAATTACGAACCTGCTCTGTATCTCGGTGGCTTATCTTTTGTTGCACTAGAGGTATTTCGTCGCTACGAGGTTCATTTTATTAAGCGTGAGGGTAAGTCATTCACTCCTGGCGAACTAATTAAGCATAGCCAAAATTTAAAAAAGAAATTTGAAGCTGAAGTTCTCAAATGTCGCAGAGACAACCTTAGAAAAGACGTAATAATCCGCCATGTGAATCGACTAGATTCTTACCCTGATGTTGATCCTGACTCTAAAGGTATCTCACCTTGGTTTAGAGTTGGTTTACTGGATACCTACCATAAAGGAATCTATGTTGCTTTAAGGTTTGGTACCTTATCTGAAGGTCCTGATGGCTGGCGATATACTAACTATAAAGAAAACGAAACAGGTGACATAAGGGTCTACATGATAGGGAAAATCCCTTATGAGTTCATCGAAGATGTTGATTTTGATGGAGATGAATATTACTACTTTCCGCATATCTATTGTCATTTTGCTAACAAAGGCGAACCTTATGCAGAAATTGTATTTTGTGAAGAAGTCGATATGGGGCATGGGCATTTATATTATCGAGAAGTAGCTACCTATAAAGAAGTTAGCGAAAACAGCGCAAGGTGGGGCGGTGAATATTTTGCTTAACAAACAATTCAAGCAGACCCTCAACGCGTAGCATTTTTATTATGCGTTGAGTTTAGTGATTACGGCGTTGTGCGGGAAGTTGGTAGTTGCGTTTCGGGCTACTTAATTGGGCGTTATGTGATATTGTAAATTCGGCTACAAAAAGGAGAATTTAGTGGCTAATTCAGTGGTAATTCAACAATCAAATAATCAATTGAAAGTAAATTCGGATGCTTATGATTTAAGCCGAATTGTTGGTGTTGAAGTAAAAGTTTTGACGTTCAAAGACCATCTTTTGAGAATGCTCCTTTTGGGTGCAATTTCATCGAGTTTACTTTTTATCTTTATCCCATCAGAACATCACGAATATGGATTAGCTTTTGCGTCTTTTTTGCCATTGGTAGCGTTTTTGTTCGGTGCTTTTTTAGGTTTTGTTAGCAGTAACAAATACGAGTTTCGTTTGGAATTTAATCACTTAGATGAAACAGGGATTCAATGGTTTACGGCAGCAAAAAGTCGAAAGTCTAGTGATTATGTATTGTTCAAAGAGCAAGAAATGGAACTCAAGCGTAAAATCACATAACAAAGCGTTTAAGAGGGATTCGCAACGCGCGGCATTTTCGTTATGCATTGATTTTATTAGTTTTTAGTGCAATGCAGTAAGTTAGTCGTTGCGTTGCTCACCCCTTAACGCGGCGTTATGCTTTATTGAACCTCAGCAAAATCAATATATAAATTTTAATGGGAAAACCTAGCCTGATTTAGAGGTTTTCTATTCTAATTGATGGATATTATGAGTTTATTGTTCTTTTTGGTGGATATTGAAAGTTGAACGAGGCTTCTGTTTTTTCGGACAACTTTGCTCTGATAAATTGTGTACGCAAAAGATTCAACAGTTGCTGAAAAGTCTCTTTCTTTGGTGTTACTGGTTCATTGATTCCACTGGCTATTTCGCTTCAGCATGTTTGGGATCTCATGAACATCTTGCTTGCTGACAGTGTTTGGTTAGCGCAAGTTTATCGATGTTTGTGCGCTTTTTTCCGGCTCAGCTCTGATAAATTGTGTTCGTAAAAGGTTCGATTGTTGCTGAAAGGTCTCTTCCTTTGGTGTCGTTTGCCCCTTGATTCCGCAGGCTAATTCGCTTCAACTTGTTTGGGATCTTATCGGCAACAATACTTGCTGAAAGTAGGCAAGTTTATCATTTTGAGTTAAAGTGGCTTTAACCAATAAACGTTGAAAAAGTTCAATTTAATCAATAAGTAATAAAGCATAACAAACACTTCAAGAGGGACTTCCAACGCGCAGCATTTTCATTATGCGTTGATTTCGGTGGTTTCCGTGTTGTGCGGAAACTTGGTAGTAGCGTTGTCAGCCCCTTAAGTGGGCGTTATGCTTTATTGAATCTCAGCAAAATCAATATATAAATTTTCATGTGAAAGCTTGGTCTGGTTTTAGCGGTTTTCTATCCTAATTAATTGATAATATGAGTTTATTGTTCTTTTTTGTGGCGATTGAAAGTTGAACGATGCTTTTGTGTTTTTGTCGGCTTTTGCTCTGATAAATTGTGTGTGCAAAAGGTTCGATTGTTGCTGAAAGGTTTCTTTCTTTGGTGTTGTTGGCTCGTTGATTCCACAGGCTATTTCGCTTCAGCATGTCTGGGATCTCATTGACATCTTGCTTGCTGACAGTGTTTGGTTAGCGCAAGTTTATCGATGATTTTGTGCTTTTGTCCGGCTTTGCTCTGATAAATTGTGTCCGTAAAAGGTTCGATTGTTGCTGAACGGTCTCTTCCTTTGACGTTGTTTGCTCCTTGATTCCGCAGGCTATTTCGCTTCAACCTATTTGGGATCTTATCGGCAACAATGATTGCTGAAAGTAGGCAAGTTTATCATTTTGAGTTAAAGTATTCGTAAGCAATAAATGTTGAAAAAGTTCAATTTAATCAATAAGTAATAAAGCATAACAAACACTTCAAGAGGGACTTCCAACGCGCAGCATTTTCATTATGCGTTGATTTCGGTGGTTTCAGTGTTGTGCGGAAAGTTGGTAGTCGCGTTGTCAGCCCCTTAAGTGGGCGTTATAAGGTGGTTTAGCAAAGGAGTTTGTATGCTTAATAAGGAAAACACTGGCCTGATTGTCGTTGATATTCAAGGTAAGCTTGCCCGATTGGTATCTAATAGTAACGAGCTCGTTTCAAACTGTACAAAACTAGTTAAAGGAGCACAATTTCTTGGTTTACCAATAGTTTGGCTTGAGCAGAATCCTGATAAATTAGGTAAAACTATCGAAGAGATAAATGAGTTATTGAGTAATCAAAAGCCTATTGGCAAGTTCAGTTTTGACGCTTGTAGTGAGCCTCGTTTTATTGAGGCAATCCAAAAATCAGATAAAGCTTCTTGGTTAATATGTGGGATCGAAGCTCATATATGTGTTTATCAAACGGCACTTCATCTAAAAAATCTGGGTTACGATATACACTTGGTAAGCGATTGTGTTGCGTCACGTGATGAATTAAACAAAAAGCTAGCAATCAGAAAGTTAGCAGGTTCTGGAGTTGATATAACTGGTTTGGAAATGAGTCTTTATGAACTAGTTAAAGATTGCCGAGAGCCAGAGTTTAAAGAAATACTCAATTTAATTAAGTAGTTATCCACCTTATAACAAACACTTCAAGAGGGACTTCCAACGCGCGGCATTTTTATTATGCGTTGATTTCAGTGGTTTCGGCTTTGTGCAGAAACTTGGTAGTAGCGTTGTCAGCCCCTTAAGTGGGCGTTATATTTCTCTTAAATTCAACGTGTTACAAATTTAAAAGTTAAGTGGTAATGTGGGATCTTTGCTGGTTCATGTTTTTTGTGATGGATAGCTGTTGGTTTTATCAAGTATATCAATGAGTAACAAACATTATCGTTTAATCGTATTTGGCAGCTATTTTAATTTGGTTTGTATTAATTGCTTATTTATCTGATATTTATCCAGGGAAAAATCATGAACATGCCCATGTTTAAAGGGTTTATGGCATAGTAAGTTCACGGTTTTCTTGTTCCGATCGATAACGCTATCACACAACAAGCAATTAACCGATGATCAATTTGACGATCATTTTCAGTGTTTTCTAATACCTTCATAGACAAAATGGAGGTCAAAAACGATGAGTAACCAGCACCCATTTATGCATTTCGATGTCATCCCAGATTACCGTCAACAAGGTAAAGTCGAACACAAGTTAACGGATATCATTTTGTTAACAATCTGTGCAGTACTTTCCGGACAGGATGATTGGAAAGCCATTCATCTTTACGGCACAAGGTGGCTAGATTTCCTCAAACGCTTTGGTGATTTTAGTCATGGTGTTCCTTCTGCTATGACCATAGCTAGAGTGATGGGCATGATTAATGCGACACGCTTACAAAAGTGTTTTATCGAATGGATGAAATCGTGCTGTGAACTCACTGACGGTGAAGTGATAGCGATAGACGGTAAAACTGTTCGAGGGTCTTATGATGATTCTCGTGGGCTTGGTGCGATTCATATGGTTAATGCGTTTGCCACAGAAAATGGCGTGTGTCTGGGACAGCATAAAGTTTACGAGAAATCTAATGAGATAACCGCCATCCCTGATCTGCTTCAAGTGCTTGATATATCAGGTTGTTTAGTGACCATTGATGCGATGGGTTGCCAAAAGAAAATCGCACGAAAAATCCTTGAAAAGAACGCAGATTACTTGCTGGCAGTAAAAAGAAACCAAGGTCGTCTTGAGCAAGCTTTTAATCATTATTTCAATATGGGCATGCTGCAACAACATGACGGTGATTCTTACAGTACTCAAGAAACATCGCGAGGCCGAAAAGAAACACGATTAGCCTTAGTGAACGAAGATTTAAGTGTTTTGGGTGATCTTGAATTTGATTGGCCGGGGCTTAAAACGATGGGAATTGTGGTATCTATTCGTCAAGAATCAGCAGTGGCTCAAGAATCGGATGTAACGGTTCGATATTATATTAGTTCGAAAGCGCTCAGTGCTAAAGAATTGTTAAATGCTTCGCGCTCGCACTGGTTAGTTGAGTCGATGCATTGGATGTTGGATACAGAATTTGGTGAAGATGCTTGCCGTAAACGAGCGGAAGCACGAGCAGAGAATTTCGCAAGGATCAGACAGATGTGCTTAAACATGCTAAAAAGTGAAACGACGCTGAAAGCGAGCATTAAACACAAACGAGCGATGTGCGCGATGGATCCAGAGTATCTTTTGAAGGTTTTGGGAAGCCTTTATTTACGGGAATGTTCATGATTTTTCCGTGTAACTCAAAGTTATTTGAGCTTAAATTTCAAGACAGTAAGTTAGTTGGTGTTGATTGGACGAAAGCGACATGGCCAGTTTATCATTCAGACTTTGAGCTAAGTTTTAAGCGTTGTATTTTAAACGACTCGTCTTTCTTTGGCTTGACCTTAAATGAATTGGTTTTTGATGAGTGCAAGCTGCATGATGTTGATTTCCGTGAAGGTAACTTTGCTCGTTCAACAATGACTTATAGCGATTTTAGCCACAGTTTATTTATGAAAACAAATTTGCAAGGTGTTGATTTCAGTGAATCAACAGCATACTCAATTGACGTATTAGAAAATAACGTTAAAAAGGCAAAGTTTTCACGTTATGAAGCGTTAAGCTTACTAGAAAGTCTGGGTGTTGAACTGGTGGATTAATAGCCTAACAAAGCGTTAAAGAGGGATTCGCAACGCGTAGCATTTTCGTTATGCGTTGATTTTATTGGTTTTTAGTATAATGCGGTGAGTTGGTAGTTGAGTTGCTCACCCCTTAACGCGGCGTTAGGCTTTACACAGATTATAAGGAAGTAATGAGTATGAGCGTATCGAATATGTACGATCAAATTGCTGTAAGGTATGAAGATTTAGTTTTAGATTCACAATACATTGGTCCTGTTTGGATAGAAAAAAAGCTACATTCTTTGAAATTACCATTTCGGAAGTACTTAGATTTAGGGTGTGCGACTGGCACTATCGGGACTATTATTTCTGAGCTAATCCCAAATTCAAGTATTGTTGGAATTGATGTATCACCTGAAATGATACGTATTGCTGAGAGTCGAAATATTTACCAAAGTCTACATGTTCATAACCTTGATGAACCTTTAGGTCATCTTATTTCTAATGATATAAATGTTGTTACTGCACTCGGTTTTAGCGAATTTTTATCAAACCCTGAACAGCTCTTGAAAGAAGTTCACCAATTGTTAAGCGCAAATGGTATCTGTTTTATGTCGTTTCAGTTGCATGATCCAAGTAATGCAAAGTTGCCAAGGATGACCCATAGTGGTGAAGTCGTGCATAACGCATACACAGAAGCTGAGGTAAAAAGTATGTTTGAAAGAGCAGGCTTTAATCTCACTAAATTAGAAACACTACGCGGTTACGTTTCCAGTAAAGGGTATGAGTGCTATTACATAATGGTTGAGGCAAGCAAAGCCTAACAAACGGTTAAAGAGGGATTCGCAACGCTCGGCATTTTTGTTTTGCGTTGATTTCAGTGGTTACGGTGTTGTGCGGTGAGTTGGTCGTTGCGTTGCTCACCCCTTAACCGGGCGTTAGCATGCAGAGTAAAAATTATGATTCCGAGGTATTAAGTGGAAGAAAGCAGCAATATTTTAGGCTTTGTATCAGGTCTAGGAGCCATTGGCTCTGTTTTTGGTGCAGGTGTTGCTTGGCTTCAATACCGAAAAGCGAGAGATAGTGCTAGCGAAGCATCTAAAATCGAATTACGTCTAATGGATGTAATGAAGCAGAAAGACTTGGTAAAAGAAGTCGAGAAGATTAAGGCTCTAGTGAAAAAACTTGGTCGGTATGTGAGGCGAGGTCAGAATATTAGTCGACAGGGGCTTTCAATTGAAGATGATCTTGCTGAAGTTACAGATTTTAGAAATGACTTCAAAGCGACATATAAGCACTCTGAAACATTTAAGAAAGAACTTGATGAAATATTTAATCTTCTAATAACTATTGATTTTAACAAAGCAGAAGAAAACGAAAGAATTGATGCAATTAGTAGCTTAATTGAAAACCTAAACACCATAGCAGTAGCAATTGATCATGAGGCCAATAAAAATGACTAACGATTTACAATTACTAGCTCTTTATGAAAATAGAAAATTGATAATTACTTTAAATTATCGTATTCACGGTGATGTTTGTGGGTTCAGTCCATCATATGTTTATGCAGTAGCAAATGATCTTTATCCCATTTTTCAGGCAGTGCATATACCAGAAGAAAATTTGATTGATCCTTATTACGATTGTTATCGAATATCAGAAAATGACATTAGTGAAGTGCTTAATTACATAGATGCAGAATGGCTAGAAAATCGTCTTTATAGTTTCTACGATCTCGAAACTCATTTTGGAGGTAGATGTCATAGAGGAAAGTTGATTACTATTTTACGGTATGCGTACTTAGATGAGCGTTTTGATGAAATCCTTTGGGCAAAAATGATGGAGTGGGCACCTTCAGAAGCTAAGTCTATTGTACGAGATTTAGCCGAGTGGGAAATTTAAGCATGCTAACAAACGCTTCAAGAGGGACTTCCAACGCGCAGCATTTTTATTATGCGTTGATTTCAGTGGTTTCAGTGTTATGCGGAAACTTGGTAGTAGCGTTGTCAGCCCCTTAAGCGGGCGTTATGTGCTTAAAGTATAAAGGTAAATATGGCAGTTTTAGAAATTCTTACAGCACCAGATCCAAGGCTTAAGATTACAGCAGAGAAAGTTCAGGATATTGAATCGGTTCAGAAATTAATCGATGATATGTTGGAAACCCTATATTCAACTGATAATGGTATAGGTCTAGCTTCAGTTCAAGTGGGTCGTAAAGAAGCGGTTGTTATTATCGATCTTTCAGATAATCGAGATCAGCCATTGATATTGATTAACCCTGAAGTAGTGAGTGGTAGCAACAAAGCTTTAGGTCAAGAGGGGTGTCTTTCAGTTCCAGATTATTATGCAGAGGTGGAGCGTTATACATCAGTTGTGGTATCGGCGTTAGATCGAACAGGTCAGCGAATCACGATCGAAAGTGATGATTTTCTGGCTATCGTTATGCAGCATGAGATTGATCATCTTTCTGGTAATTTATTCATTGATTATATTTCACCGTTAAAGCGTCAAATGGCGATGAAAAAGGTGAAAAAGTATGTCAAATCGCACTCTCAACCACGCACATAACAAACGGTTAAAGAGGGATTCGCAACGCTCGGCATTTTTATTATGCGTTGATTTCAGTGGTTATGGTGTTGTGCGGTGATTTGGTAGTTGCGTTGCTCACCCCTTAACCGGGCGTTATGCTTTATTGAACCTCAGCAAAATCAATATATAAATTTTAATGGGAAAACCTAGCCTGATTTAGAGGTTTTCTATTCTAATTGATTGATATTATGAGTTTATTGTTCTTTTTGGTGGATATTGAAAGTTGAACGATGCTTCTGTTTTTTCGGACAACTTTGCTCTGATAAATTGTGTACGCAAAAGATTCAATAGTTGCTGAAAAGTCTCTTTCTTTGGTGTTACTGGTTCATTGATTCCACTGGCTATTTCGCTTCAGCATGTTTGGGATCTCATGAACATCTTGCTTGCTGACAGTGTTTGGTTAGCGCAAGTTTATCGATGTTTGTGCGCTTTTTTCCGGCTCTGCTCTGATAAATTGTGCACACAAAAGGTTCATTTGTCGCTGAACGGTCTCTTCCTTTGGTGTTGTTTGCCCATTGATTCCGCAGGCTAATTCGCTTCAACTTATTTGGGATCTTATTTGCACCAATGATTGCTGAAAGTAGGCAAGTTTATCATTTTGAGTTAAAGTGTTC
The DNA here is from genome assembly GCF_000176155.1 of Vibrio metschnikovii CIP 69.14. Classification (GTDB taxonomy): domain Bacteria; phylum Pseudomonadota; class Gammaproteobacteria; order Enterobacterales; family Vibrionaceae; genus Vibrio; species Vibrio metschnikovii. The sequence continues at coordinate 832,498 of NZ_ACZO01000007.1, forward strand.
GTAAGCAATAAATGTTGAAAAAGTTCAATTTAATCAATAAGTAATAAATCATAACAAACACTTCAAGAGGGACTTCCAACGCGCGGCATTTTCATTATGCGTTGATTTCGGTGGTTTCAGTGTTGTGCGGAAACTTGGTAGTCGCGTTGTCAGCCCCTTAAGTGGGCGTTATATTTCTCTTAAATTCAACGTGTTCAAGTTTAAAAGTTAAGTGGTAATGTGAAAGCTTTGCTGGTTGATGATTTTTTGACAGGTGGCTGTTGGTTTTGTCAATTATATCAATGACTAACGAACATTATTGTTTTGGCGCATTTAGCTGCTATTTTGATTTGGTTTACATTAATGGTTTGTTTCTCTGAGATTTATCATCAGAATCAATGGGCAGGCTTGAGCCAATTTAAAAATTAACTGTTTGTTTTTGTGCCAAAAGTTAGCTCAACTTACGTTAAATAACTGATGTTATTTGCTATTTTTAAAGGTTGCTTGGTGTTTCAGTAGCTGTATGGAACTGAAATATAACAAACAATTCAAGCAGACCCTCAACGCGTGGCATTTTTGTTGTGCGTTGAGTTTGGTGATTACGGCGTTGTGCGGGAAGTTGGTAGTCGCGTTTCGGGCTACTTAATTGGGCGTTATGCTTTATTGAGCCTCAGCAAAATCAATATATAAATTTTAATGGGAAAACTTAGTCTGATTTAGACGTTTTTGTATTCTAATTTATTGATATTATGAGTTTATTTTTCTTTTTGGTGGCGATTGAAAGTTGAACGATACTTGTGCTTTTTCGGCAACTTTGCCCTGATAAATTGTGTACGCAAAAGGTTCGATTGTCGCTGAAAGGTCTCTTTCTTTGGTGTTGCTTGTTCATTGATTCCACAGGCTATTTCGCTTCAGTATGTTTGGGATCTCATGAACATCTTACTTGCTGAAAGTGTTTGGTTAGCGCAAGTTTATCGATGTTTGTGCGCTTTTGTCCGGCTCTGCTCTGATAAATTGTGTACGCAAAAGATTCAACTGTTGCTGAAAGGTCTCTTCCTTTGATGTTGTTTGCTCCTTGATTCCTCAGGCTAATTCGCTTCAACTTGTTTGGGATCTTGTCGGCATCAATACTTGCTGAAAGTAGGCAAGTTTATCATTTTGAGTTAAAGTGGCTTTAACCAATAAATGTTGAAAAAGTTCAATTTAATCAATAAGTAATAAAGCATAACAAACGCTTCAAGAGGGACTTCCAACGCGCGGCATTTTTATTGTGCGTTGATTTTGGTGGTTACGGTGTTATGCGGAAACTTGGTAGTAGCGTTGTCAGCCCCTTAAGCGGGCGTTATGCTTTATTGAACCTCAGCAAAATCAATATATAAATTTTAATGGGAAAACTCAGTCTGATTTAGAAATTTTCCTCCTCTAATTTATTGATATTATGAGTTTATTGTTCTTTTTTTTGGCGATTGAAAGTTGAACGATGCTTTTGTGTTTTTGTCGGCTTTTGCTCTGATAAATTGTGTACGTAAAAGGTTCGATTATCGCTGAAAAGTCTCTTTCTTTGGTGTTACTGGTTCATTGATTCCAATGGCTATTTCGCTTCAGCATGTTTGGGATCGCATGAATATCTAACTTGCTGAAAGTGTTTGGTTAGCGCAAGTTTATCGATGATTGTGCGCTTTTGTCCGGCTCTGCTCTGATAAATTGTGTGCGTAAAAGGTTCAATTGTCGCTGAACGGTCTCTTTCTTTGGTGTTGTTTGCCCATTGATTCCGCAAGCTAATTCGCTTCAACTTGTTTGGGATCTTATCGGCAACAATACTTGCTGAAAGTAGGCAAGTTTATCATTTTGAGTTAAAGTGGCTTTAACCAATAAATGTTGAAAAAGTTCAATTTAATCAATAAGTAATAAAGCATAACAAACGCTTCAAGAGGGACTTCCAACGCGCGGCATTTTTATTATGCGTTGGTTTTTGTGGTTACGGTGTTATGCGGAAACTTGGTAGTAGCGTTGTCAGCCCCTTAAGCGCAGGGAAAAATCATGAACATGCCCATGTTTAAAGGGTTTGCAGCATTCTGATAAAGAATTCGAAAGTGAAAAATCCGGATAGATTGAATAGTTTGAATCGAGTTGATTTTCATGGTTTATTAAAATCAATGAGTTACAATTTTTGGCTATTTATCTAATAGGCTCGTTGTAAAGTTTTTGACCAGCTTTGAGCCCTTATGTAGCAAGGATATTCATGATTTTTCCCTGCCCTTAAGCGGGCGTTAGCAAACTATCGTTACCACAGTTTGTACAAATGAGTTAATCAAATTCAGAAAAAGTAGGTAGCAAAGGGATTATGTTATTTTTTAAGGAGAAAAATTCATGGCATTTATATTTATATGCTCGATTTGTAAGAAAGAGACTTCAGAGAAGGTGGAAGCCTGTCCTAACTGTGGAGCAAATATATGGGAGGCTGGGACGATAAAAACTACGTTTAATAATGAGAAAGTCAAAAATCGTAAAGGCGGCTGGATTATAGCCATTATGATAATTTTATGCATCATATGGTTGCTTCCCATCAATGACTCCTCCCCAGATCGAATAAAAAATACGTCAAAAGATTCACATTCTTCAGTTGAGGCCGCTCATATTTGTCAGCAATTCGTACGTGAACGACTGCTCTCCCCAAGAACTGCTAATTTTCCTTCTCTTGTGGCTACTAGTCGTCATACAACTGACCTAGAGGGTGGAAGATATCGAATAAGTTCGTATGTCGATGCTCAGAATGCCTTTGGTGCAGAGGTCCGCACTCAGTTCATTTGTACCGTTAAATATGAGGGTGAATGGAATTGGCGACTTGAAAACCTGGATATGTGAATGCTGCTAGTAATATGGCTGCACTGTTTAGAAAAACTCAGAAATTTAATCGATGCACCTCATATTTTGCTAACAAACAATTCAAGCAGACCCTCAACGCGTGGCACTTTTGGTTTGCGTTGAGTTTAGTGATTACGGTGTTGTGCGGGAAGTTGGTAGTTGCGTTTCGGGCTACTTAATTGGGCGTTATGTTTTATTGAGCCTCAGCAAGATCAATTCACAAGTTTTAATGGAAAAATCTGGTCTGATTTAAGAGGCTATCTGTTCTAATTTGTTGATATTATGAGTTTATTGTTCTTTTTGGTGGCGATTGAAAGTTGAACGAGGCTTCTGTTTTTTTCGGCCAACTCTGCTCTGATAAATTGTGTACGCAAAAAATTAAACTGTCACTGAAAGGTCTTTTTCTTTGGTGTTGTTTGCTCATTGATTCCACAGGCTATTTCGCCTCAGCATGTTTGGGATCTCATGGACACATCGTTTGCTGACAGTGTTTTGTTAGCGCAAGTTTATCGATGATTTTGTGCTTTTTTCCGGCTCCGCCCTGATAAATTTTGTTCGTAAAAGATTCAATTGTCGCTAAAAGGTCTCTTCCTTTGGTGTTATTGACCCCTTGATTCCGTAGGCTAATTCGCTTTAACTTGTTTGGGATCTTATCGACAACAATGATTGCTGAAAGTAGGCAAGTTTATCATTTTGAGTTAAAGTTTCTTGAACCAATAAATGTTGGAAAAGTTCAATTTAATCAATAAGTAATAAAACATAACAAACACTTCAAGAGGGACTTCCAACGCACAGCATTTTCATTATGCGTTGATTTCGGTGGTTTCAGTGTTGTGCGGAAAGTTGGTAGTCGCGTTGTCAGCCCCTTAAGTGGGCGTTAACTGGCAATGAAATTACCCATCTTTTTTCGTTGAATTTTAAGTTATTGATTTATATTAATAATAAATCGAGTGAAAAATAAAAGGTTATTTTGAGAAATTTGATGTAATTACTATTATTAACAATAGGTTACTGCTAAAGTTTCATAGTTCACTGCCGCACAGGCAGCTTAGAAAGAGAACGTATTGAATAAAACGTCTTACACATTGTTCACTGCCGCACAGGCAGCTTAGAAATCACGGCGTCCCATACATGAGCCGGAGAATGTGTTCACTGCCGCACAGGCAGCTTAGAAATAACCCGTTAAACTTTTTTGCAATGTTCGCCCGTTCACTGCCGCACAGGCAGCTTAGAAAAGCGTGCATTTGCCGCATCAAGCTCCTGCTCTGTTCACTGCCGCACAGGCAGCTTAGAAATTGGTCAGTTGCATCGTTTGTATGCCGATCATGTTCACTGCCGCACAGGCAGCTTAAGAAATTGGTAATTTTGGCATTTGGGATCGGCCAGTTAACAAAGCGTTAAAGAGGGATTCGCAACGCGTAGCATTTTCGTTATGCATTGATTTTATTAGTTTTTAGTGTAATGCAGTTAGTTGGTAGTCGCGTTGCTCACCCCTTAACGCGGCGTTAAGCAGCAGCTTGTAAACAATAACTTGTATACAAGCTACTGAGAGTACATATCAAGCAACTTGGATGTTACACCACTCGGCAATTTCATCCGCTAATGAATCTATCTTTACATGCGAGCCAACGTGAAAGTTATGTGGTTTTAAGAGCCAGATAAACTTGTCTAATTCGTTCTCGATTTCAATCTGTGCATCTCTTTTCAATGAGTCGTCAGGCAGCATTAAGAACACGGCATTCGCTTTGGTTTTTAGGTGATTAGATGCGATATCTATGTCTCTATATCCATCAAACAAATTGCACTTTACTCGTTGGACATCTGAATAGGCAGTAGATACAAGAGTAGCTACACCATTTGTTTTCTTATAAGGCAAAAACAGATTATGTATTACGTTTCCTTCACTAACCGTTTGATAAGGGTTCTCTGGCACGTGGAGTGAATATGCTACATCCAAATTCGCTTTAAGTTTTTCTTTTAAGCTATTGTAAACATGATCTCTTGAAGTAGACGAAAATCTATTGGTGGCTGCTTTTCGTACTTTTTTACCCAGTGGAATAGTGTTCTTATACAAATTATTCAGTACTTCGGCAACGTCTCTCCCTTGAGCAAAACCAATTCGTTTTAACGTTATTTGTGGTGTCAGGTTCTGTGTGTCGTTTAGCTCTTTTTTAAAGACTAATTCTCGTGCAATGTTGCATGCTAGCTCGAGCTGAAATTGCATTTCTTTGCCGTAAAAACAATTAATACGCTCGTAGTAGTCAAGCATTTGTAAGCTGAACTCACCAGATTGCTCTTTGAAGCCTACACCAATGTTCAGTGTCTCACCCGTTGATATATCGGGAGTCCACTGAAACTGATACCAGTTACCTGAAACATTTGTAACTCGGGTGGTGGAGTTTAAAATATCGTTTAACGTATCCATCATTTATGCCAACATTCTCAAGCTTTCGCAAACGCGTTCATTACCTAAAGTCGCCCTTGTTTCAATAAATGTTTCGAGGGCAGCGCGTCTTTCAGGATCTTTACTAAGTAAAACGTCCCACCAATAACATAACTCCTGCTTTGTAGCATAGTAGACATCTTCATGAGCATTAGTTGCATGAGCAACCATTGACTTTACAGGTAGAGGAGTACAGTTTAAAGCGTAGAGGTTGTTCGTTAAAACATTCTTTGCCACGTGGTTCGGGTCCAATTGGTCAGCTTGCCAGTTCAAATTAATAGGCAAGTTGCTGTGGTCAAAAAGATAAATTCGGTTTTTCCCCGCAACCATAATGTTACCTAAGTGTCGGTCTTCGTTTGCTACCCAATCATCAAATGCAATTGCGTCAGAAACTTTATCCCAGCCAGCAACCAAATTCATTAAGGTTTTACATGATTTAATATCGTCGACTTCGTAAAAGCTACCAGGGGTCGCACCATCAAGGCTACTAACAACGAATGCCCAGTTTTCATACTGGTTTGTATCGTCATCAAATTGTTGTGGAGTCGTACTAATCAATCCTGCATGTTGAGGAACGGGCAATCCACAGTGTTTGGCAATAATATACCCAGTGATTTCGTTTACTAGAGCTAGCGTACGTGTTTTGCTAAAGCGTTTGATAAACGCTTTAGAACTTTTCCCATCGTTCCACTTTATGCCACAAGAATAGGTTTGAGCCATCAAACCAGACGTTTGCTGCGCATAAACTGCCGATAGCTGTTCGGATGAAAGCACTTCAATGCATGTATTCATTATGTTGTATGGACTTGAGTTTCATATTGCATGTAGTCTAAGCCAATAGTGTATATGGTCAACAAGAGAAATTTGTTTACGTTAGTCAGCGCACGTAAATAGAATGCTGCTTAACAAAGCATTTAAGAGGGACAGCCAACGCGTGGCATTTTTATTATGCGTTGGTTTTGGTGGTTACGGTGTTATGCGGTAAGTTGGTAGTAGCGTTGGCTGCCCCTTAATGCGGCGTTATGCTTTATTGAACCTCAGCAAAATCAATATATAAATTTTAATGGGAAAACCTAGCCTGATTTAGAGGTTTTCTATTCTAATTGATGGATATTATGAGTTTATTGTTCTTTTTGGTGGATATTGAAAGTTGAACGAGGCTTCTGTTTTTTCGGACAACTTTGCTCTGATAAATTGTGTACGCAAAAGATTCAACAGTTGCTGAAAAGTCTCTTTCTTTGGTGTTACTGGTTCATTGATTCCACTGGCTATTTCGCTTCAGCATGTTTGGGATCTCATGAACATCTTGCTTGCTGACAGTGTTTGGTTAGCGCAAGTTTATCGATGTTTGTGCGCTTTTTTCCGGCTCAGCTCTGATAAATTGTGTTCGTAAAAGGTTCGATTGTTGCTGAAAGGTCTCTTCCTTTGGTGTCGTTTGCCCCTTGATTCCGCAGGCTAATTCGCTTCAACTTGTTTGGGATCTTATCGGCAACAATACTTGCTGAAAGTAGGCAAGTTTATCATTTTGAGTTAAAGTGGCTTTAACCAATAAACGTTGAAAAAGTTCAATTTAATCAATAAGTAATAAAGCATAACAAACACTTCAAGAGGGACTTCCAACGCGCAGCATTTTCATTATGCGTTGATTTCGGTGGTTTCCGTGTTGTGCGGAAACTTGGTAGTAGCGTTGTCAGCCCCTTAAGTGGGCGTTAGCACTCAAACGATTCCAGTATTTGAATACATTTTGATGTCACCAAATTTCCATTTCCACCGAGATGTGCGGTAACTATTGCTCCCTCCTTCATAATACAGATAGCATCGAGTAATGTGTTATCGGTACTTATAAGATGGCGACTAATAATTTCCCGTACTTGTTCTTTGTGGAAGTGACAGAATTGAAATATTTCGCTGTTCATGTTGCTAAATTCTGCTGAAGTATTAATGAAAAAGCAGCCTCTAAAATCACCTAACATATTCTCTTTGTGCTCAAACCAACTTGCTAGCGATAAAAATAAACGGTGAATGACATCCTGATTTGAGTTAGAACCTGAGAGCTTGTGTTCTAACCACGAAGTAAATATTTCGTGTCGTTTTTGTAAAGATGCAATAATTAAGGCTTCTTTACTTTCAAAATGAGAATAGAGAGTGCGTTTTGCTACACCAGAAACACTGATTACTTCATTGATTCCAATTGAATTTATTCCATTTTTATAAAAAAGGTCTAATGCTGTATCTATCAGTAATTGACGTTTTGGATTCATTTTATTTCTCCTTTAAATAGATATTGACATGTGTAGACCGAATTGTCTACTCTGCTTGTGTAGACAGATTGGTCTACTTTCTTGGAGTGTATTTATGAATAGTATGGTCATGTCGATTTTTGCAGGTGTCGGGGCTTTTTTAGCCATAGGGTTACTCTCTTTTCTAGATTCAACATTGAATGAAGTTGCCTTATTAATGGCTCCTTTTGGTGCTACAGCGGTACTTGTGTTTGGGGTGCCAAGTAGCCCTCTTGCTCAGCCTAAAAATGTTATTTTTGGACACTTAATTACAGCTTTTGTTGGGGTGTTTTTTACGCAGTATATTGGTGTATCACCAGTTACATTGGCGCTAGCAACGGGAATAGCGGTGAGTGCAATGTTAATGACAAAAACGACACATCCCCCAGCAGGAGCAAATCCGTTGTTAATCATGCTATCGGGACAAAGTTGGGGTTTTCTAATTACGCCAGTTTTATTAGGTGCAATTTTGATTGTATTAGCAGGTAAAAGTATGCAAATGTTGGTAGTTAAGTGGGAAACAGTTAAAGTGCTAACAAGGCGTTAAAGAGGGATTCGCAACGCGCGGAATTTTCGTTATGCATTGATTTTATTGGTTTTTAGTGCAATGCGGTTAGTTGGTCGTTGCGTTGCTCACCCCTTAACGCGGCGTTAGCTTACATATCATATTCAGAGAACGAAAATGGAAATTAGAGAAGCTCAAGCATCAGATATAGACTCACTTTTGCGTCTAAATTATCAAATAGGAATAATGCATTTTGAAAATGCTCCGGAAGCATTTGTTGAACCGTCTTTCGAAGAAAAAGAGTTTCTTCTTAGTGCCTTAAATGATCAATCAAGGCTATTTCTTGTAGCGGAAGTTTCCGGTGCTGTAGTTGGGTTTATTACTGCCACTATTAGTAAAAATGAAGTAGTTCCATTTCTAGTTAAAATACCGATTTGTCGTGTTGGCACGATTGTAGTCGATGAAAGTGTCCGAGTTTCCGGTATTGGGACACAACTAATGGCTAAATGTAGCGATTGGGCTAAATCTCAAGGTGCAGAGCAAATAAAGCTTGAGGTCATGGCATTCAATGGTCATGCACAAAAATTTTATACAAAACTTGGTTTTGCAGAGCAATCAAAGACTCTGTGGAAAACTGTAAGCTAACAAACGGTTCAAGAGGGACAGCCAACGCGCGGCATTTTTATTATGCGTTGGTTTTTTGTGGTTACGGTGTTATGCGGAAGCTTGGTAATGGCGTTGGCTGCCCCTTAACCGGGCGTTATGCTTTATTGAGCCTCAGCAAAATCAATATATAAATTTTAATGGGAAAACTCAGTCTGATTTAGAAGTTTTCCTATTCTAATTTATTGATATTATAAGTTTATTGTTCTTTTTCGTGGCTATTGAAAGTTGAACGAGGCTTCTGTTTTTTCGGCCAACTTTGCCCTGATAAATTGTGTACGCAAAAGGTTCTATTTTTGCTGAAAGGTCTCTTTCTTTGGTGTTGCTGGCTCATTGATTCCACAGGCTATTTCGCTTCAGCATGTTTGGGATCTCATGAACATCTTACTTGCTGGCAGTGTTTGGTTAGCGCAAGTTTATCGATGGTTGTGCGCTTTTGTCTGGTTCTGCTCTGATAAATTGTGTTCGTAAAAGGTTCAATTGTCGCTGAAAGGTCTCTTCCTTTGGTGTTGTTTGCCCCTTGATTCCGCAGGCTAATTCGCTTCAACTTATTTGGGATCTTATTTGCACCAATGATTGCTGAAAGTAGGCAAGTTTATCATTTTGAGTTAAAGTGGCTGCAACCGATAATCATTGTAAAAATTCAATGTAATCAATGAGTAATAAGGCATAACAAGCACTTCAAGAGGGACTTCCAACGCGCAGCATTTTCATTATGCGTTGATTTCGGTGGTTTCGGTGTTGTGCAGAAACTTGGTAGTAGCGTTGTCAGCCCCTTAAGTGGGCGTTATATGCTTTTACGAAATATGGAGATGAGATATTGGAATACAATCAAATAAGCCAATCTACAGATCGTGTTGTTGGGGTAGGCAATCGTCTGATTTCAGCAATTGATACCCTAGCTGAAAATCAAAAATTGCATCAAAAAGCCATAGAAGAAAGCTCTAAAGTTCAAGATAAGCATCAAAAGTCTATTGTAGCTTTAACGGTCGTTATTGCGCTTTGTACTGTTATTTATACAGCAGTAACAGTATGGTCGACAAAAATGCAGCATGACCAAATTGTTGCAACTGAGCAGTCCTCAGCTAAAACTTGAGTACGCATATAACAAACGCTTCAAGAGGGACAGCCAACGCGCGGCATTTTTACTATGCGTTGGTTTTTGTGGTTACGGTGCTATGCTGAAAGTTGGTAGTAGCGTTGTCTGCCCCTTAAGCGGGCGTTAGGCTATTCAGAGGATACTATGACCGATTTAAAAAATAATGAGCAATATTTCGACGTTTCATTTGAGAAGATTGCTACCCCTGAGCAGGAATATACCGACGTTGAATTTGAAGATTGCCAATTCTCTGATTGCGATTTCTCATCGGTTAAATTTCATAGATGTAAGTTCACAAACTGCACATTTGAACGCTGTAATTTGAGCTTGGTCGATTTTGCTAACTCAAAGTTATTTGAGCTTAAATTTCAAGACAGTAAGTTAGTTGGTGTTGATTGGACGAAAGCGACATGGCCAGTTTATCATTCAGACTTTGAGCTAAGTTTTAAGCGTTGTATTTTAAACGACTCGTCTTTCTTTGGCTTGACCTTAAATGAATTGGTTTTTGATGAGTGCAAGCTGCATGATGTTGATTTCCGTGAAGGTAACTTTGCTCGTTCAACAATGACTTATAGCGATTTTAGCCACAGTTTATTTATGAAAACAAATTTGCAAGGTGTTGATTTCAGTGAATCAACAGCATACTCAATTGACGTATTAGAAAATAACGTTAAAAAGGCAAAGTTTTCACGTTATGAAGCGTTAAGCTTACTAGAAAGTCTGGGTATTGAACTGGTGGATTAATAGCCTAACAAAGCGTTAAAGAGGGATTCGCAACGCGTAGCATTTTCGTTATGCGTTGATTTTATTGATTTTTAGTGTAATGCGGTGAGTTGGTAGTTGCGTTGCTCACCCCTTAACGCGGCGTTATGCCTCTTTTGTAAATCTCTAGCAATTGCTTAAATTAAGGTCTAAAATTAGGTCTGATTTTAATGCTTATATGGTGAAGTTATGAGACAGGTATTAGCGAATTGCTCTGCCAGTATTTCAGAGTTAAAGAAAAATCCAACTGCTCTTTTGAACGAGGCAGATGGTTCAGCTATTGCGATCCTTAACCACAACAAACCCGCAGCTTACCTTGTACCGGCTGAAACTTACGAGTATCTGATGGATATGCTTGATGATTATGAGCTTTCCCAAATAGTAGATAGTCGTCGTGGTGATTTGTCGCAAGCTGTGGAAATCAATATTGATGACTTATAAGTTAAAGTTTTTGCCAGCAGCCCAAAAGGAGTGGAGTAAGCTAGCGCCAACGATTCAGAGTCAATTTAAAAAGAAACTCAAAGAAAGGCTAGAAAACCCCCACGTCCCATCATCAAAATTACGAGGTTATGATTCTGTTTACAAAATCAAACTTCGTACATCTGGTTATCGTTTGGCTTATGAAGTCATCGATAATGAAGTTGTCGTTTATGTACTCGCTGTTGGTAAACGAGACAAAGACGCTGTTTATAAGAAGCTGGCTTCACGCTTCAGCTAGCGGCATAACAAACGCTTCAAGAGGGACAGCCAACGCGTGGCATTTTTATTATGCGTTGGCTTTTGTGGTTACGATGTTATGCGGTAAGTTGGTAGTAGCGTTGTCTGCCCCTTAAGCGGGCGTTATGTGCTTTCGGAAAACGTTCAAAAGTAGTATAGAATCAGGTGTTTAAACTATTGGAAAGCAATTATGCCTAAAGTCGTCCAACAGCAAATTGGCAATATCGCCCTTGTCGTCGAAAACTACGATGATGCCATTGATTTCTATACTAAAAAGCTTCAGTTTACGCTAGTCGAAGATACCGATTTAGGTGGCGGTAAGCGATGGGTTCAAGTTTCACCACCCAATTCGAATGGGACAAATTTACTGTTAGCCCAAGCGAGTACAGATGAACAAACTCAGTTTATCGGTAACCAAACTGGCGGTAGAGTTTTCCTATTTCTACAAACGAATGACTTTTGGCGAGATTATGAGCTTATGAAAGCGAACGGTGTTGTTTTCAACGAATCGCCACGAATTGAAGAGTATGGAACGGTTGTAGTATTTCAGGATCTTTATGGAAATAAGTGGGATTTGTTGCAATTAAGCAGCGATCATCGTTAGTACGCACATAACAAACGCTTCAAGAGGGACTTCCAACGCGTGGCATTTTCATTATGCGTTGATTTTGGTGGTTACAGTGTTATGCGGAAACTTGGTAGTCGCGTTGTCAGCCCCTTAAGCGGGCGTTATGCGCTAATTGGAAAAATGACAGAAGAATGAATCAGCATGAAAAGCTCAATTATGTAGAATTTGCAGCGAAAGACTTAGAGTCAACGAAGGCATTCTTTTCAAAGGTTTTTGGCTGGAGCTTTGTTGACTATGGGCCTGAATACGCAGCTTTTTCAAATGAAGGTTTAGATGGTGGTTTTTTCAAATCTGAGCGTTCTAGTCGGACTGAAAATGGTGGCGCACTCTTAGTTTTCTATAGTTCAGATATTGAAAGCACATTGGAGAAAGTTGTGAAAAATGGCGGCGATATCATCCGTCCAATCTTTGAATTTCCTGGTGGTTGTCGTTTTCATTTTATAGAGCCAAGTGGTAATGAATTTGCTGTTTGGTCTGAAGCACGCGCATAACAAAGCGTTAAAGAGGGATTCGCAACGCGTAGCATTTTCATTATGCGTTGATTTTATTGGTTTTTAGTGCGATGCGGTGAGTTGGTCGTTGCGTTACTCACCCCTTAACGCGGCGTTATGTTTTATTGAGCCTCAGCAAGATCAATTCACAAATTTTAATGGGAAAATCTGGTCTAATTTAAGAGGCTTTCTGTTCTAATTTGTTGATATTATGAGTTTATTGTTCTTTTTGGTGGCGATTAAAAGTTGAACGATGCTTTTGTGTTTTTATCGTGTTCTGCTCTGATAAATTGTGTACGCAAAAGGTTCTATTTTTGCTGAAAGGTCTCTTTCTTTGGCGTTGCTGGCTCATTGATTCCACAAGCTATTTCGCTTCAACATGTTTGGGATCTCATGAACATCTTGCTTGCTGACAGTGTTTGGTTCGTTCAAGTTTATCGATGATTTTGCGCTTTTTCCCGGCTCTGCTCTGATAAATTGTGCACACAAAAGGTTCAATTGTCGCTGAACGGTCTCTTCCTTTGGTGTTGTTTGTCCCTTGATTCCGCAGGCTAATTCGCTTCAACTTATTTGGGATCTTATCGGCACCAATGATTGCTGAAAGTAGGCAAGTTTATCATTTTGAGTTAAAGTGTCTTGAACCAATAATCATTGTAAAAATCCAATGTAATCAATAGGTAATAAAACATAACAAACGCTTCAAGAGGGACTTCCAACGCGTGGCATTTTCATTATGCGTTGATTTTTGTGGTTACGGTGTTATGCGGAAGCTTGGTAGTAGCGTTGTCAGCCCCTTAAGCGGGCGTTATAACAACAGTTAATTATTGCGCTAGTAATCGCATCATTAAAAATAACTAAATTGTCAATATAACTAATTCTTCACACGGGGAGTCCTATGAATTATAAAACTTCAAAAATTTCAATAATTGTATTTTGTTCGTTGTTTATGCTGATTGGTTGCAGTGCAATCATAATTTCAATTGCATTAGGGTTTAACTTATTTGGTCTGGTTTGGGGAGGTATGTTTGTTGCTATCCCTTTTCTTATTATGAAATCACGACTTAGCCAATTATCTATGTTTGAGAAAATGACATACGAACGATATCGGGAGTTATATCCCAACAATTTTCGAGAAAACCGAGTTTCTTGTTATTCATGCGGAAATTCACGAGTCAATGTACGAGCGTTATTAAATAGAACTTATCATCGAGAACACTTCTGTTCACAATGTGGTAAGACGCTCTTCTTCTCTCAAGAGCTAATTAATTGATATATCAAATGAAAGTGGTTATGTTGTTATAACAAACGCTTCAAGAGGGACTTCCAACGCGTGGCATTTTTATTATGCGTTGGTTTTTGTGGTTACGGTGTTATGCGGAAAGTTGGTAGTAGCGTTGTCAGCCCCTTAAGCGGGCGTTATGCTTTATTGAGCCTCAGCAAAATCAATATATAAATTTTAATGGGAAAACCTAGCCTGATTTAAAGGTTTTCTATTCTAATTGATTGATATTATGAGTTTATTGTTCTTTTGGGTGGATATTGAAAGTTGAACGAGGCTTCTGTTTTTTCGGACAACTTTGCTCTGATAAATTGTGTACGCAAAAGATTCAACAGTTGCTGAAAAGTCTCTTTCTTTGGTGTTACTGGTTCATTGATTCCACTGGCTATTTCGCTTCAGCATGTTTGGGATCTCATGAACATCTTGCTTGCTGACAGTGTTTGGTTAGCGCAAGTTTATCGATGTTTGTGCGCTTTTTTCCGGCTCTGCTCTGATAAATTGTGTTTGTAAAAGGTTCGATTGTTGCTGAAAGGTCTCTTCCTTTGGTGTTGTTGACCCCTTGATTCCGCAAGCTAATTCGCTTCAACCTGTTTGGGATCTTATCGGCACAAATGATTGCTGAAAGTAGGCAAGTTTATTATTTTGAGTTAAAGTATTCGTAAGCAATAAATGTTGAAAAAGTTCAATTTAATCAATAAGTAATAAAGCATAACAAACACTTCAAGAGGGACTTCCAACGCGCGGCATTTTCATTATGCGTTGATTTCGGTGGTTTCAGTGTTGTGCGGAAAGTTGGTAGTCGCGTTGTCAGCCCCTTAAGTGGGCGTTAGTTGGCAGTGCAACTATGTATGATGGAAGTGAATTGAAATGAGTGAAGAAATTGGAAATTTTATATCGCTAATCAACTCGATCGTAGCGTTTATTATATCTGTGATTGCTCTTATTTACACAGTTAGAACCTACCTTCTTAAATCAGGTTCAAGTGTTAGAGGTTCGTATGTCACTTGCTCCAGTATTTTTTGCGAAGATAAATATGTTTCTAGTGTTACATTAGAAAACCTGAAAGATCGCTCTACGGTCATTTTTAGTATTTACCTAAAAATAGGGCATAACTATTTTCTAGAAATAGAAAATTTCGAAAGCTCTCCATTAATTTTAAAGCCTTTCGAAGTTTATCGAAAAGAATACGATGCTGTTGACTTATACAGCGTGAATATGAAGAGAATTCGACTGGATAGCTTATTTGATAACAAAAAAGTAAAAAAACAGTTATTGCTCTCAACATCAGACGGCAAGTACGTAGTAAATGACTACATTCGTATATGGAATCCGATTGTAGACTTTTTCAAAAACTACCTTACCGCGGTGATAAGAATTAACCGTGGGACATACAAAGGAAAGTCGTATGGTGGGAACACAAAGTTCATAGTTGATATTAAGCTTGAAAATGGTAAAGAGGAGGTTGTTGCTATTTATCCTCGCGACTATGAAATAAGGTGTTTCAAGGGCTTTCGGTTGACGAAAGAAAGCTTGGAGTCAAAAGAGCAGTTAGAAAATTTTTTGTATGAGCAAGTTGGTTTAGGTAATTTAGTTTGTTCGGAAATCACGGTGCATGACATTGAGTCGTGGAATCAAGAAAACTACGATATTCAGCACAAAGAGAGTTTTGAAGCAGAATATTACAATTGGTTTACGTATAGAGTAATTGGTTCAGTTCTTACCAAGTATGACAGTTATCGACTCCGACGCAAAAATAAGAAGGCGGTTAGTACGCGAAAAGCCAACTAACAAACGCTTCAAGAGGGACAGCCAACGCGTGGCATTTTTACTATGCGTTGGTTTTTGTGATTACGGTGTTGTGCGGAAGCTTGGTAGTAGCGTTGTCTGCCCCTTAAGCGGGCGTTAGTTGCTAAATTGTTTTCCATGTGTAAAGTGCCAAAAAATAGAGTAGAGAAATTTATGTTAATTTTTATTAAATCAACCAGAAGTGAACCTATACCCGCGATCGCTAAGAATACAGTGTATTTAAAGGAGGATAACTGGGATGATTTTGGCTTTAAAACTATCTTTACGATAATCGTTTTTGATGAGTTAGGCAATCGGTATGACTTGGGTGTCACAAAGATTGGTTACTTTGGTCAGTCTGAGGGTTGGACTAGTGAAAAAATTGATAAAAATTTCCGTTCATTGCCAAATGAATTTTTCTCAGTGGGTCAAGAGCCTGAGTTTTATGAAAAAATTAATAACTCACTAACTAGCGAATTTAAAAGTGCTTTACTGACAGGATTGGGAGATATTGTTTTCAGTAGTAAGAGGTTATCTATCGCGGAAAGAGATGGCTCAAGGGGGGCGGATTCAGTATTTCATGCTTCATTATTGCGTAATGTTTCTTTGAGTGTAATAACTAGTCAATTTAAAAGGATTATTGAGGGAGGAGTTCCTCTTACAAAATATGATTTCTACTATGAAACAGAAGCCGATGATACTAGTTCAGGAATAATCTTGGAATTTAATATTGATCCTGAATCAAAACCCATTAGTAATATACACGCATTGATTGGTAGAAATGGAGTAGGAAAAACAACCATTTTGAATAATATGGTTAATGCTATAATTTCAAATGGAAATAGTGAAAGGTCTAAAGTCGGGCATTTCTATCAACCAAGTATTTTTGGTCCTATTGACTTAGAAGATGATTATTTTCGAGGTGTAATTTCAGTTTCATTTAGTGCCTTTGATCCTTTTACTCCACCACCTAAAGAGACTTTGAAAAATATAGACTTCAATTATATTGGCTTAAAAACCATAAATCAGTCTAGCTACAACGGTGAAGATAGACTCAAAACTAAGGATGAACTATGTCAAGAACTGCTGGATAGCCTGAAGGTTTGTTTGTCTGTAAGTGGTAAAAGAGAACGTTGGTTAAATGCTGTGCATAAACTAGAGTCAGATGTGAATTTTTCAAACATGGATCTAGATTCGCTTATTGAAATCGAAGCAGGTGATTTAACTGAAGATAGACGTAATTTAGGTCTGGCAGCAATCGAAAAATTCACCAGCCTAAGCTCAGGTCACGCGATTGTGCTATTAATCTTAACTCGTTTAGTTGAATGTTTAGAAGAGAAAACTCTTGTACTGATTGATGAACCTGAAAGCCACCTTCATCCTCCTTTACTTTCTGCGTTCACACGTGCGCTTTCGGACATGTTATTGAATCGTAATGGTGTTGCTATCATCGCAACTCATTCTCCTGTGGTTTTGCAGGAAATACCTAAGTCTTGTGTGTCAATATTAAGACGAAATCGTACAGTTAGTACTGTTACTCGGCCTAAGAGTGAAACTTTTGGTGAGAACGTAGGTATTTTGACAAGAGAGATTTTTGGCCTCGAAGTGTCAAAATCTGGCTTTTATGATTTACTAGCTAAAAGCGTAAAAGAAGGAAAAAGTTACGATCAAATTCTTAGGGATTATCGAAACCAAATTGGTTACGAGGGGCAAGCTATTCTTCGTGCACTAATTGCGAATATAGAGGATTAAGTATGTTCACAATCTGTAAGCCAACTTTAGATGCAGATGAAATTTTTGATGCTTGCATTAAAGGTATACAAAATAATGAAAACAGAGTAAGGCTGTCTAATTCAAAATCATATATTAGAGCATGTTACAAAGTATATAAAATACATGCAGGCTATTCTTTACTGTATAAGCTAAATGACGAGTATGAAGCTACTGGTAAGCTTCTAAAAGACGAGTTAGTTAAACTATATGAGCAGCAACTTGTCAAAAATAAGGCAGGTAGAGTAAAGTATGACTTACTCTTAAGCTTGGCACCTAATGGTATATGCCCTTTTTGTGGTTTTTCTCAGGCAACCACCCTAGACCACTATATGCCTAAGAAAAAATATCCGAGCTTTTCGATAATCCCAATAAACTTAGTTCCTGCATGTAGTGACTGTAATAGAGGTAAGAACGAAGGTGTGGCCACTGACCAAAAGAGTCAGGTAATTCATCCATATTTTGATCATAAGTTGTTCAATGAACAGTGGTTGTATGCATCTGTGAAACAGACATCGCCAGCCTCAGTAACATTTTATGTTAGTCCTCCAGATAACTGGCATCAAATTGATAAAGATAGGGTCAAAGCACACTTTGACGATTTCAAATTGGCAACTAGATTTTCTGTCCAAGTAGCGACTGAGCTCGCTCCTTTGAAATATGAGTTAAAGAAAGTTTATGATATTTCTTCTAAGGTGGGCGTTAGAGATTTTTTAAATAGCAAGAAAGATGCTTCAGCTTGTGTTCATTTGAACTGGTGGAGAACTGCAATGTATCAAGCTTTGGCATCAAGTGATTGGTACTGTAATGGGGGCTTTCAATGATAAATGTGCAACGCAACTAACAAACGCTTCAAGAGGGACAGCCAACGCGTGGCATTTTTATCATGCTTTGGTTTTCGTGATTATGGTGTTATGCGGAAAGTGAGTAGTAGCGTTGTCTGCCCCTTAAGCGGGCGTTAGGAGTTTCAGGTAACTTATATGAACTGGACAATTTTAATCGCAATTGCTGGTTGGTTTTTAGCCATTCTTCAATTTGTATGTAAGCGTCTATTTAAACCCACCTACCAATAACTCAGCATTCTAGGCATAGTGATTTCGCAACCAAGGAGTCACTATGAACCAATCGAACAAAACTCAATTCTGGGCAGAAATCATTGAGCAACAGAGCCAAAGTGAGTTATCCATTGTCGCGTTTTGCAAGGCAAACCAACTGACGGTAAATACCTTTTACTACTGGCGCAAAAAGCTTTATGGGGGCGAACAGCAACAAGTGGTGCATCCTGTCCTGATAGAAGATAGCCCGAAAAGCATAGGGGAACGCCAGTCGGTTATGCTTTCACTACCAACAGGAATGACCGTTGAATTTCCCTCTAACATGCCAGCACACCAAATCCAAAACTGGTTACAGGCTCTGACGTGTTAATACCGAACTTGGGTATTTACCTGGTCTCGGGCATAACTGACATGCGCAAGTCTATTGATGGCTTGTCATTGATTGTGGCTGATGTGTTGGAAATGGATCCGTTCAGTGAAGCCTGGTTTATCTTCTGCAACCGCGGCCGAGACAAAATTAAGATCTTGTTCTGGGATACTAATGGTTTTTGGCTTTATTACCGCCGACTGGAAAAAGGTCGTTTTAACTGGCCTAAACCCAATGCATCTGGTCATGTCGCTATCTCCAGACAGCAACTTCAATGGTTACTCTCTGGGCTTAATCTGGAACACCCTAAAGCTCATCAGCCCTTATATGGCCTTGAAGTGTGAGCCAATACCATGATCGTGATAAAGGACTTGAACGATCCTTTTACCCTGTCAGACTAACAGCATAATCCTGACCAAGAGCAGCCTGACCGATGAATCACCTTCCTGACGATGTAGAACAACTGAAAGCGATGCTGTTAGCACTTCAGGAAGAAAACAAAGCGAAGGACAGGCAACTACAGGCCCAGCAAGAAGAAATGGCTGAGCTTAAAACACGGGTGGAACTCCTGCTTGAGCAACTCAACCTCAGTAAATCCAAACGGTTCTCTTCCCAGAGTGAAAAGGTGGTTAAAGGTACCTTCAATGAAGCCGAGCAGCAAAATGCACTGCACAAACCAGAGCCAGCTCATCATAAAAAAGGACGTAAACCGCTACCTGAAGAGCTGGAGCGAGAAGTTCAGGTTCACACTCTGAATGCCCCACACTGCAAATGTTGTGGGCACGAATTACATAAATGTGGGGTGGAAACCTCTGAAGAGCTGAAGATCATCCCTCAGAAAATCAGTGTGATCCGCCATGAACGAACCAAATATGCCTGCCGTCAGTGTGAACACACCGAAACCAGCAGCAAGATCGTCACAGCCCCCAAACCCGCCAGCATGATCCCGAAAAGTATCGGTTGTCCAGAAACCTTCGCCGCCATCGTTACTGCCAAATACGTTGATGCGCTACCGCTATACCGTCAGGTTGATATTCTTAAGCGAGGCGACATCGATATTAGCCGAGGTACGCTGGCCAACTGGTGTGTTCAGCTAGGGAACAACGTTGACGTCATTATCGACCAGATGAAAGCACGCTTGTTATCTGAAAGCTTAATCTGCGCAGACGAAACCACGGTACAGGTACTGTCAGAGCCAGGGAAAACAGCGCAAA
Organism: Vibrio metschnikovii CIP 69.14; assembly: GCF_000176155.1. GTDB lineage: Bacteria > Pseudomonadota > Gammaproteobacteria > Enterobacterales > Vibrionaceae > Vibrio > Vibrio metschnikovii. Next base: position 852,399 of record NZ_ACZO01000007.1, read on the forward strand.
GCAAGTCCTATATGTGGGTCTATCGCAGTGGCGAGTTCCATAAGTCACCTGTGGTTATCTATGATTATCAGCCAGGGCGCGGGGCAAACTGCCTCAACACCTTCCTTGGTGATTACTCTGGTTATCTGCTGTCGGATGGGTATCCCGCATATGACACTCTTAAAGATGTCACGCAAGCGGGTTGCATGGCCCATGCAAGACGTAAGTTCACCGATGCTCAAAAAGCTCAACCGACCAAGAAAGTTGGCCGTGTAGAAAAAGCGCTGAACTATATCGGGAAGCTTTACGGTATAGAACGGGAGACTAGAAAACTAAGCCCAGAAAAGCGGCGACAGATAAGGCAACAAAAAGCCAAGCCTATACTCGATGAGTTCCATCAATGGTTGGTCGGAATTAAGGAAACACAACTACCGAAAGGTAAGCTCGGGATCGCCATCAACTATGCGATAAACCAGTGGCCAAAACTTCTTACGTATCTTGAAGACGGTCATATCAGCATCGATAATAACGTGACTGAGAGAGATGTGCGTCCGTTTACCACGGGGCGCAAAAATTGGATGTTCTCAACTTCAGTAGACGGAGCAAAGGCCAGCGCAAACCTCTATAGCCTGGTCATGACTTGCCGTGCCAACGACATCAATCCCTACTTCTACTTCGTGCACCTGTTCAGGGAGTTACCGAAGCGTTCACCAAGCGATGATTTAACTGATCTTATGCCATGGAATGTAGAAATCAGCGAGGCTGAATAAGGTCTCACTGGTTAACTAGGCGCTTACATTTGTATTTACCTTCAGGGAAGCTAAAGATAAAAATGAAGCCGAGTTGCTAGAAAAGACTCTCAATTATTTTAATCAAGGTGCTCAATCTAGAACAATAGGCATTAGTTTAGTCGAAGGAATTTGGCTTAAGCGAAAGAAGAATTTGAATATAATTTTACCTGTTCTCACTGCTCAAGTTTTGCATTTGCTAACCCAAGAGAAACTTCAAGCTCAAGAACAGAGAAACATTGTTAGACTTCTGTTTTTAATTGAAAAATTATTGCCATATGCGACTGAAAGGCATACAGAGCTTGCTGAAATATCAGAAGCACTAATGTTGGGGGCACAAAGTAATAGCGTATCCAACGTATCGCTACGGAGTTGGTACAAAAGGTTTAATGGCGATACCGACATGTGGGATGCGGAGATTGAAAACTCCTAACAAACGCTTCAAGAGGGACAGCCAACGCGTGGCATTTTTACTATGCGTTGGTTTTTGTGGTTACGGTGTTATGCGGTAAGTTGGTAGTAGCGTTGGCTGCCCCTTAAGCGGGCGTTATGTGCTTTCGGTAAACGTTCAAAAGTAGTATAGAATCAGGTGTTTAAACTATTGGAAAGCAATTATGCCTAAAGTCGTCCAACAGCAAATTGGCAATATCGCCCTGGTGGTCGAAAACTACGATGATGCCATTGATTTCTATACTAAAAAGCTTCAGTTTACGCTAGTTGAAGATACCGATTTAGGTGGCGGTAAGCGTTGGGTTCAAGTTTCACCACCCAATTCGAATGGGACAAATTTACTGTTAGCTCAAGCGAGTACAGATGAACAAACTCAGTTTATCGGTAATCAAACTGGCGGTAGAGTTTTCCTATTTCTACAAACGAATGACTTTTGGCGAGATTATGAGCTGATGAAAGAGAATGGTGTTGTTTTCAACGAAGCGCCACGAATTGAAGAGTATGGAACGGTTGTAGTATTTCAGGATCTTTATGGAAATAAGTGGGATTTGTTGCAATTAAGCAGCGATCATCGTTAGTACGCACATAACAAACGCTTCAAGAGGGACTTCCAACGCGTGGCATTTTTACTATGCGTTGGTTTGTGTGGTTACGGTGTTATGCGGAAACTTGGTAGTAGCGTTGTCAGCCCCTTAAGCGGGCGTTATGCTTTATTGAACCTCAGCAAAATCAATATATAAATTTTAATGGGAAAACTCAGTCTGATTTAGAAGTTTTCCTATTCTAATTTATTGATATTATGAGTTTATTGTTCTTTTTTGTGGCGATTGAAAGTTGAACGATGCTTTTGTGTTTTTGTCGGGTTTTGCTCTGATAAATTGTGTGTGCAAAAAGGTTTGATTGTTGCTGAAAGGTCTCTTCCTTTGGCGTTGCTGGCTCATTGATTCCACAGGTTATTTCGCTTCAACTTGTTTGGGATCTTATTGACAACAATACTTGCTGAAAGTAGGCAAGTTTATCATTTTGAGTTAAAGTTGTTTTAACCAATAAGCGTTGAAAAAATTCAATGTAATCAATAAGTAATAAAGCATAACAAACGCTTCAAGAGGGACTTCCAACGCGCGGCATTTTTATTATGCGTTGATTTCGGTGGTTTCAGTGTTATGCGGAAGGTTGGTAGTAGCGTTGTCAGCCCCTTAAGCGGGCGTTATATTTCTCTTAAATTCAACGTGTTACAAATTTAAAAGTTAAGTGGTAATGTGGAATCTTTGCTGGCTCATGATTTTTTGTGATGGATAGCTGTTGGTTTGATCAAGTATATCAATGACTAACAAACATTATCGTTTAATCGCATTTGGCAGCTATTTTAATTTGGTTTGCATTAATTGCTTATTTATCTAATATTTATCATTAGAATCAATGGGTAAGCTTGAGTCGATTTAAAAATTAACGGTTTTTCTGTATCAAAAGTTAGCTCATTTTACATTAAGTATTTGATGTTGTTTGCTATTTTATAAGGGTTGCTTGGTGTTTCAGTAGCTATCTGGAACTGAAATATAACAAACAATTCAAGCAGACCCTCAACGCGTGGCATTTTTATTATGCGTTGAGTTTAGTGATTACGGTGTTGTACGGGATGTTGGTAGTAGCGTTTCGGGCTACTTAATTGGGCGTTATGCATAAGGAACGAGTATGAGTGAAGAAACGGAAAACGAAAGCCCTGGTGGAATTATTAAGCAGACAATTGACTCTGCCACGGCTTTAACGAAGGCTATACCGATATATGAAGATGCTTTACAGCCATTGGCCAAGGAAACAGGTAAGGCTCTCGGCACTATAGGAAAAGCAGTGAATGTAGCACTGGCACCTATATCTTTAGTGGTTTGGGGTTATGACCAAATGAGGGATTTTCTGGAGAATAAAGTATCAGAGAAATTAGAGAACGTCCCTCAAGATAGAATAACGACCCCACCCCCGAATGTTGCTGGCCCTGCTATTGAAGCACTAAAATTTACAGGTCAGGACGAAACGTTGCAGGATATGTTTGCCAACCTTATTGCGAATTCACTAGATTCGAAAACAGTTTTAGAAGCACACCCGTCATTCGTAGATATTATTAAAAGCTTATCTCCCGACGAAGGCTTAATCTTGAAAGTCTTCGCGGCAGCGCAACAGTTTCCAATGGTAGACATTAAATTACAAAACAAAAAAGATAGAGGTTTCAACATTATCCATAGAAATGTCTCAAAAATTGGGGCTATCGCCGGCTGTACGCACCAACAGCTTACGCCTAACTACTTGGATAACTTATGCAGGCTAGGAATTCTCGAAATTCCTTCAGGACGAAGGCTGAACGATCCTAAAGCATACGAAGCTATTACTAGCTCCCAAGATATTGAAATGCTCAAAAAGCAATTTGAAAATAACGAGACTCATTCAATTGGTTTTGATCAAAAATTTATCGCCGTTACTGGCATAGGCAGACAGTTTATAAATGCGTGTGTCATAGATAAGCGTGCAAAAGGGTAAATGCATAACAAACGGTTCAAGAGGGACAACCAACGCGTGGCATTTTTACTATGCGTTGTTTTTGGTGATTACGGTATTATGCGGTAAGTTGGTAGTAGCGTTGGTTGCCCCTTAACCGGGCGTTATATTTCTCTTAAATTCAACGTGTTACAAATTTAAAAGTTAAGTGGTTTAAGTGGTAATGTGCGATCTTTGTTGGTTGATGATTTCTTGTGACGGATAGCTGTTGATTTGATTAAGTATAACAATGGCTAACGAATGTTATCGTTTTTGCGCATTTAGCAGCTATTTTGATTTGATTTACATTAATGGTTTGTTTCTCTGAGATTTATCATCAGAATCAATGGGTAAGCTTGAGCCAATTTAAAAATTAACTGTTTTTTGTGCCAAAGTTAGCTCAAGTTACGTTAAGTGATTGATGTTGTTTGCTATTTTCAAAGATTGTTTGGTGTTTCAGTAGCTGTCTGGAACTGAAATATAACAAACAATTCAAGCAGACCCTCAACGCGTGGTATTTTTATTATGCGTTGAGTTTAGTGATTACGGTGTAATGCGGGAAGTTGGTAGTTGCGTTTCGGGCTACTTAATTGGGCGTTATGTGATTAGGACAAAAATGAGTATTCCGAAAAAATTATACAAATATGAGAGCGTTACCACGCAAGCTTTAGCTAATCTTAAAAATGGTCAAATATATTTTTCTCTTCCAAGCCAATTTAATGACCCATTTGATTGCTCACTTCCGATCAGTCTAGATCTCAGAGTCGAGTCGTTATCAAGGTTTCGGCAGAGTTTCCTTGGTCGTGGAAACTTACCTGAGCTTAGTCTCAAACAGCTTAATAACATGAGTGATAGTGATTTGTCTCAGATGTTAAATAGAGCAATGTATGACATTTTAGGTACTAACTTAAAAGGCAAGGGAGTGTCATGTTTCTCAAGCGATTTTAATAACCTTCTGATGTGGTCTCACTATGGAGCAAAGCATACTGGCTTTTGTTTAGAGTTTGATACTTCACTTGAGCCATTTAGCAAAGCTAGAAAAGTTAAATACGTTGATGATTTCCCTAAGTTAGACGCAGAAGTCATGGTTGTTGATTGCAATTATGAGCCAGTTCTCGAGTTACTTCATACCAAGTCGGCAGCTTGGCGCTATGAAAATGAATGGCGCTGTATACATAATGAAGCTCCATTGGCATATATGTACGAACAAGCATCTTTAACCGGGGTTTATTTTGGTTCTGAAACTGATGAAGCGTGCATTGAAATTATTTGTCTCATTTTACAAGGTCAGAATCCAAATGTTCGCTTTTGGCAAGGAAAGAAATGTGAAGACAAATTTGGCTTGAAGTTTGAAGAGTTTTTCTATACCTCGAATATTAAAGCCCAAGAGTTGGGTGTAATCTAATCACATAACAAACGCTTCAAGAGGGACAGCCAACGCGTGGCATTTTTACTGTGCGTTGATTTCGGTGGTTACGGTGTTATGCGGAAAGTTGGTAGTAGCGTTGGCTGCCCCTTAAGCGGGCGTTAACTGGCAATGAAATTACCCATCTTTTTTCGTTGAATTTTAAGTTATTGATTTATATTAATAATAAATCGAGTTAAAAATAAAAGGTTATTTTGAGAAATTTGATGTAATTACTTTTATTAACAATAGGTTACTGATACAGTTTCATAGTTCACTGCCGCACAGGCAGCTTAGAAATTCTTGACATTGAAAAGGTTCAGTTACAAGTCGTTCACTGCCGCACAGGCAGCTTAGAAATTTTGATTTATCCAATTACTTAACGTTTATACGTTCACTGCCGCACAGGCAGCTTAGAAATGTATATACACCGTACAGAAATGACAGCGTCAGTTCACTGCCGCACAGGCAGCTTAGAAAATGCTTACGACTCATTTCATAAACATCATCGGGTTCACTGCCGCACAGGCAGCTTAGAAAGGACCTAGACAGAGCGCGTCCGCTTCGGGTTTGTTCACTGCCGCACAGGCAGCTTAGAAAGCCTTTGGCGACTGCTTGGCCGTCTTTATCAAGTTCACTGCCGCACAGGCAGCTTAGAAAAGTAATTCTTCCGATCGTTGTCCAGTCATTTGGTTCACTGCCGCACAGGCAGCTTAGAAATATCTGGTATATCGTTAATAGTGAATCCAGACGTTCACTGCCGCACCGGCAGCTTAGAAATGCTTGGTCGAACTGGATGCCTTCGTCTTCATGTTCACTGCCGCACAGGCAGCTTAGAAACAAACTCGCTCTAATCCAAATCAAGCAACCAGTTTACTGCCGTATAGGCAGCTTAAGAAATTGGTGATTTTGGCATTTGGGATCGGCCAGTTAACAAAGCGTTAAAGAGGGATTCGCAACGCGTAGCATTTTCGTTATGCTTTGATTTTATTAGTTTTCAGTGTAATGCGGTGAGTTGACAGTTGCGTTGCTCACCCCTTAACGCGGCGTTATGCTTTATTGAACCTCAGCAAAATCAATATATAAATTTTAATGGGAAAGCTTGGTCTGATTTAGAAGTTTTCCTATTCTAATTTATTGATATTATGAGTTTATTGTTCTTTTTTGTGGCGATTGAAAGTTGAACGATGCTTTGGTGTTTTTGTCGGGTTTTGCTCTGATAAATTGTGTATGCAAAAGGTTCGATTATCGCTGAAAAGTCTCTTTCTTTGGTGTTGCTGGCTCACTGATTCCACCGGCTATTTCGCTTCAGCATGTTTGGGATCTCATGAACATCTTGTTTGCTGAAAGTGTTTGGTGAGCGCAAGTTTATCGATGATTTGGCGCTTTTTTCCGGCTCTGCTCTGATAAATTGTGTTCGTAAAAGGTTCAATTGTCGCTGAAAGGTCTCTTCCTTTGGTGTTGTTGACCCCTTGATTCCGCAGGCTAATTCGCTTCAACTTGTTTGGGATCTTATCGGCAACAATGTTTTCTGAAAGTAGGCAAGTTTATCATTTTGAATTAAAGTGGATTGAACCAATGAGTTTTGAAAAAGTTCAATTTAATCAATAAGTAATAAAGCATAACAAACGCTTCAAGAGGGACTTCCAACGCGCGGCATTTTCATTGTGCGTTGATTTTGGTGGTTACAGTGTTATGCGGAAACTTGGTAGTAGCGTTGTCAGCCCCTTAAGCGGGCGTTATGTGTAAGGCCAAATCCCAATAACTTTTTCTGTCACAAGATGTTGTTTATAAAGGGATATTAACTATGGTTAATGTAAATGAAACCGAAAGTGAAGATCCTAAATCACCTTGTAATAGGCATTGCAGTCTAGATGAAAATGACATTTGTTTAGGATGTTTCAGAACACTCAATGACATACTCAAATGGCAATCATCAACGATAGCAGAAAGGATTGAAATTCTATCATTATGCCAAAAAAGAAAAGAGCACTATTCGAGGTAGAGCTTTTCACTATTCAAAATATGGTCGGTAATTATTTTAGTGATCATGTGAAAGTCCAATTGAAACAAACACATAACAAACGGTTCAAGAGGGACAACCAACGCGTGGCATTTTTATTATGCGTTGGTTTTTGTGGTTACGATGTTATGCGGAAGCTTGGTAGTGGCGTTGGTTGCCCCTTAACCGGGCGTTAGGAGATTTCATGATTTCATTTCAGCGAACAGAAAATTTAACATCTTCAGCTCAGATTACTTATGAAAATATGCGCTCATATTACGAGCACTATGCTGTTGATTGGGATTGTTCAAAAATTGAAGAACAAATTAGTAATTTGGTCAATTTCGACATGTTGCTGAAAGACGAAGTTGTCGGTGCAATTCGTTTAGCATTTGATAATGATGGTTGTTATATCCGTGATTTACAGGTTATTCATAATCATCAAAATAAAGGGTTTGGAGCAGACGCACTCGCTGAATGTGAACGTTTAGCAATTAATTCAGGTGCAAATCGTCTTAGATTGCGGGTGTTTAAAATCAGTCCAGCTTACCACCTTTATGATAGGTCAGGTTTTGTTGTCGATAGTGAAGATGACAGGTTTTATAGCATGTCGAGAACAATCTCCTAACAAGGCGTTAAAGAGGGATTCGCAACGCGTAGCATTTTCGTTATGCATTGATTTTGTTAGTTTTTAGTGCAATGCGGTTAGTTGGTAGTCGCGCTGCTCACCCCTTAACGCGGCGTTATGTTTTTTCAGGAAAATTATGATCAGAGAAATTACGAAGTCAGATTTTGAATCATTCTGGCCAACATTTTTAGATGTAATCCAAGCTCAAGAAACTTACGCTTTTGAGCCTACAATGACTTTAGAACAAGCTTATTCAATTTGGTGTGAATTGCCTTTAAAAACGTTTGTTTTCATTGAAAATGATGTGGTTCTCGGAACTTACTACATCAAGCCAAATGCAACAGGACCGAGTAGTCACATATGCAATTGTGGTTACATGGTATCGAGTAAAGCAAGAGGTAAAGGTGTTGCTCGTAAAATGTGCGAGCATTCTCAGAAAATTGCAGTGGAGCTTGGTTTTGAAGCAATGCAATTTAATAGTGTTGTTTCGACAAATGAAGTTGCAGTAAACCTTTGGCAAAATTTAGGGTTTGAAGTAATAGGTCGCATTCCCAAAGGGTATAAACATGGTCGTTTAGGTTATATTGATAGTTTGATCATGTATAAATGGCTACAAACATAACAAACAATTCAAGCAGACCCTCAACGCGTGGCATTTTTGTTGTGCGTTGAGTTTTGGTGATTACGGTGTTATGCGGGAAGCTGGTAGTCGCGTTTCGGGCTACTTAATTGGGCGTTAGGCTATTCAGAGGATACTATGACCGATTTAAAAAATAATGAGCAATATTTCGACGTTTCATTTGAGAAAATTGCTACCCCTGAGCAGCAATATACCGACGTTGAATTTGAAGATTGCCAATTCTCTGATTGCGATTTCTCATCGGTTAAATTTCATAGATGTAAGTTCACAAACTGCACATTTGAACGCTGTAATTTGAGCTTGGTCGATTTTGCTAACTCAAAGTTATTTGAGCTTAAATTTCAAGACAGTAAGTTAGTTGGTGTTGATTGGACGAAAGCGACATGGCCAGTTTATCATTCAGACTTTGAGCTAAGTTTTAAGCGTTGTATTTTAAACGACTCGTCTTTCTTTGGCTTGACCTTAAATGAATTGGTTTTTGATGAGTGCAAGCTGCATGATGTTGATTTCCGTGAAGGTAACTTTGCTCGTTCAACAATGACTTATAGCGATTTTAGCCACAGTTTATTTATGAGAACAAATTTGCAAGGTGTTGATTTCAGTGAATCTACAGCATACTCAATTGACGTATTAGAAAATAACGTTAAAAAGGCAAAGTTTTCACGATATGAAGCGTTAAGCTTACTAGAAAGTCTGGGTATTGAACTAGTGGATTAATAGCCTAACAAAGCGTTAAAGAGGGATTCGCAACGCGTAGCATTTTCGTTATGCGTTGATTTTATTGGTTTTTAGTGTAATGCGGTGAGTTGGTAGTTGCGTTGCTCACCCCTTAACGCGGCGTTATGTTTTATTGAGCCTCAGCAAACTTAATTCACAAAATTTAATGGGAAAATCCGGTTTAATTTAAGATGTTTTCTGTTCTAATTTGTTGATATTATGAGTTTATTATTCTTTTCCGTGGCTATTGAAAGTTGAACGATGCTTGTGTTTTTTCGGCCAACTCTGCTCTGATAAATTGTGTACGCAAAAAATTAAACTGTTGCTGAAAGGTCTCTTTCTTTGGTGTTGTTTGCTCATTGATTCCACAGGCTATTTCGCTTCAGCATGTTTGGGATCTCATGGACACATCGTTTGCTGACAGTGTTTTGTTAGCGCAAGTTTATCGATGATTTTGTGCTTTTTCCGGCTCCGCCCTGATAAATTTTGTTCGTAAAAGATTCAATTGTCGCTAAAAGGTCTCTTCCTTTGGTGTTATTGATCCCTTGATTCCGCAAGCTAATTCGCTTCAGCTTATTTGGGATCTTATTAGCAACAATACTTGCTGAAAGTAGGCAAGTTTATCATTTTGAGGTAAAGTGACCGAAACAAATGCAAATTGTAAAAAATCAATATAATCAATAAGTAATAAAACATAACAAACGCTTCAAGAGGGACTTCCAACGCGTGGCATTTTTATTATGCGTTGGTTTTTGTGGTTACGGTGTTATGCGGAAAGTTGGTAGTAGCGTTGTCAGCCCCTTAAGCGGGCGTTATATTTTCAATAAGGATCTATTAACTAGTGAATAACTTAATCGATATTTTAATGAAATTGAACGCTTCTTTTCCATTTAGGGAAGTAGCGGGACATTGGGATAATAAATTTCAATATGTAGATGCTGATGGTGAGATGCATTCAGAACAGTATGAAATCACTTTTCTTGTCGACTATTCCCACATGTTTTTTCATATTTCTGTTGCTGTTGATAATTTAAATGACCAGTTTATTAATGAGCTAGACAATATTTTATTTATAGCGGATAAGCATGTTAAAAACTTGAAGGATACGGTTCTTAGTGGTGAGGATATTCACTTTACAAGGAAGTTATTTATTATTACTAACTCAAATAGTAAGTCCTATCCAAAATTAGTTGATTCCTTTAGATGTAAAGGAATATCTGCAAATGTTTATCAATCAATAGATGATTCTATTGAAATGATTTCTCCACAAATAACATATGTACCTCTGTATAACTTTGAAGAAAAGATCATTAAAGGAAAGAAAATTCCAATTTTTTCAAATGCTAACTATACAATATTCGAAGAGGAAGATGGAAAAGTTAGTTATGCTTACCATGTAAAGATAACAACTAATGGTGTTTCTAATGGAGATGTTCTTAATCAGCTTTCACTATTATCTCAAGAGAAAGATAATCTCCAAGCTCTTCTAACTAATCATAAGTTGAGGAAAAAGTATACTATAGTTTATGCTACTGCTTTAAGAGATGTGTTTGAAGGTCATTTCGATATTGCCAAAAAATCTTTGCAATCAGCAACTAAGCAACTCTATAATCAAAAGGTGATTTTTAATACCTTGCTTGGGTTCATGATTTATTTGATTGTTCTCACGACTAAATTCCTCAGTGAACACCATATTTCAAGAGTAATGGAAGGGTTAGGATACGTAGTATTTTTTAGTGTTCTAGGCGGCTTTTTCTCTTTATTTTCTACGATTGGTTATTTTAAGCAGTCGGGAGGTTACAGTAAAGTTGAGTTGATTATTGATTTACTTGTTAAGATTGTAGTAACAAGTATTTCAGGTATGCTGGTCTACTTTGTAATACGTTCAAATTTGATCTTCGGTTTCTTAAACACTCATGAGGTTTATTTAATTTATCTTATATCTTTCGTTTCTGGTTGGAGTGAAAAGTTCGTCTCTAATTTATTGACTAGTATTGAGAAAAAGTTTTCCTCAGAAATGAAAATATAACAAACAATTCAAGCAGACCCTCAACGCGTGGCATTTTCGTTTTGCGTTGAGTTTAGTGATTACGGTGTTGTGCGGAAGCTTGGCAGTAGCGTTTCGGGCTACTTAATTGGGCGTTATACGTAATTAAAGTATGAAGATGATGAAGATATTTTTAATAACAGCAACACTTACTCAATTGGTTCTTCTGAGTTTATCGAAATATTATGGTTTCGTTGCGAATAGCGTGTTACAAGCTGCAGTGGAAGCACAAGACTCAAATATCCTAGTGTCACTTGATAACTTTCAATATTACCGCAATTTGGATGATAACTTAGGCTACATATCTACATCAATCTGGGTGTTGGTAGTGATTATTACACTGCTTAAAAGTGTCTCAAACACTAAAATGGGTAATTTAGCTATTTGTTTGCCATTGGCATTCAACATGATATTAATGCTAATGTAGCATTATTTTTTGTATTATAACAATGAGTTACTGTGAATTCACGTATAACAAACGCTTCAAGAGGGACAGCCAACGCGTAGCATTTTTACTATGCGTTGGCTTTTGTGGTTACAGTGTTATGCGGAAAGTTAGTAGTAGCGTTGTCTGCCCCTTAAGCGGGCGTTATGTTTTATTGAGCCTCAGCAAGATCAATTCACAAGTTTTAATGGAAAAATCTGGTCTGATTTAAGAGGCTCTCTGTTCTAATTTGTTGATATTATGAGTTTATTGTTCTTTTTGGTGGCTATTAAAAGTTGAACGATACTTTTGTGTTTCTGTCGGGTTTTGCTCTGATAAATTGTGTACGCAAAAGGTTCTGTTTTTGCTGAACGGTCTCTTCCTTTGGTGTTGTTTGTCCCTTGATTCCGCAGGCTAATTCGCTGCAGCTTATTTGGGATCTTATCTGCACCAATGATTGCTGAAAGTAGGCAAGTTTATCATTTTGAGTTAAAGTTGCTTGAACCAATAAGCATTGTAAAAATCCAATGCAATCAATAGGTAATGAAACATAACAAACGCTTCAAGAGGGACTTCCAACGCGCAGCATTTTCATTATGCGTTGATTTTGGTGGTTACGGTGTTATGCGGAAACTTGGTAGTAGCGTTGTCAGCCCCTTAAGCGGGCGTTATACAAACGGAGGTAGCTTTGAATCTAGATGATTTGAGACTTGATGAAACGTTGCCACTTCAAAGAGAACTGATTAAGTCTGTCCTATCTTCATTTATGCATGAGGAAAATGTGGTTGCAGGTGTTTTACTTGGTTCACTTGCTGCTGGTACTGGCGATAGAATTTCCGATGCGGATGTTCTTATCTTTACTCAAAACAACTTTCATAATGGCTCTAATCGCTGCTTTCAGAAATTCGAGTCGGGAAAAGAGATTTTCTATTGTTTAAGTGGCGCTCACAACGAAAATGCTTGTTTCAGAAAGTACATTTTTGGTGACCTGACAAGTGCTGAAATTCATTGCTTAGATTTAAGTGAGCCTTTCGAGATATCAAAACCATTTAAAGTGCTGTTTGATAAAATAGGAATGGTTGAAAGCCGATTAACTGACATTCCTGCACCGAAGCACGAAGATTTCCCAACTTATGTTCATGGTGACAAAGGTTTGGTTTGGGAGCTTTTCGATTGCATCAAGTGGCTAAGTCGAGATAACAATCAACTGGCTAAAAACTATTTAAAAAAGCTATCAGAAAAACTGTGAATGTTTGTATAACAAAGCGTTCAAGAGGGATTCGCAACGCGTGGCATTTTCGTTATGCATTGATTTTATTAGTTTTTAGTGTAATGCGGTGAGTTGGTAGTTGCGTTGCTCACCCCTTAACGCGGCGTTATATTCTCTCTCGTTCCGTAAACTTTCCGTACTAATTGAATGTGCTTTAAGTTTGCACTATAATCTTTCAAGTTACGGAATACATCCGTACGTAGGAGGGGTTATGGCTACGGCACGTTTAGATATTCGCCTTGATGAAGAGATCAAGGCAAAGGCCGAAAAAGCATCGGCTTTACTTGGTTTAAAAAGTCTCACTGAATATGTAGTGAGACTTATGGACGAAGATGCGACTCATGTTATTGAGGAGCATGAAAGTATTATGGTTAAAGACAGTGTCTTTGACGAGTTTATGGCTGCGTGTAATAAAGTAAAAGCACCGAATCAAGCTTTGCTTGAAGCGGTTAAATTTACAGATAAGAGTGGTATCAAGTGAGTTGGGGTAAAGAGTTTGTAGAACTTAGTAAATCAAAGCATGACCGCGACTCATTTGACTGTGGTGAGCAAGAGCTAAACACATTTATCAAAACTCAAGCTGCAAAGCACATGCAAGCAGGTATTAGCCGAACAATGGTTTTACCTAGTGCTCAACCACTGTTAAATCAAAAATTCGCTATTTGTGCATTTTATAGTGTTGCACCGAGTTCAATCAGTCGAGAAACATTGCCGGCCCAACTAGCAAAGAAACTTCCTAGGTATCCAATCCCTGTTTTTCTTTTGGCTCAATTAGCTGTACACAAAGAGTATCATGGCTCTGGGCTCGGAAAAATTAGTCTAATTCGCGCACTGAAGTACTTGTGGGAAGTGAATCATCACATGAGGGTATACGCAATTGTTGTGGACTGTCTGACAGATTCGGCTCAAGCGTTCTATACGAAGTTCGGCTTTGAAGTATTGTGCGAACATAATGGGCGTATTCGTATGTTCTTACCAATGAAAACGGTAGAACAGCTTTTTAATCAATAGGCAACGAATATAACAAGGCGTTCAAGAGGGATTCGCAACGCGCAGCATTTTCATTATGCGTTGATTTTATTAGTTTTTAGTGTAATGCGGTGAGTTGGTAGTTGCGTTGCTCACCCCTTAACGCGGCGTTATATTTCTCTTAAATTCAACGTGTTACAAATTTAAAAGTTAAGTGGTAATGTGGGATTTTTGCTGGTTGATGATTTCTTGTGATGGATAGCTGTTGATTTGATCAAGTATATCAATGACTAACAAACATTATCGTTTAATCGCATTTGGCAGCTATTTTAATTTGGTTTGCATTAGTTGTATGTTGTTCTGATATTCATCATCTGAATCAATGAGTAAGCTTAAGCTGATTTAAAAATTAACGTTTTTTTGTGTCAAAAGTTAGCTCAATTACGTTAAGCTTTTGATGTTGTTTGCTATTTTCAAAAGTTGTTTGGTGTTTCAGTAGCTGTCTGGAACTGAAATATAACAAACAATTCAAGCAGACCCTCAACGCGTGGCACTTTTGTTTTGCGTTGAGTTTGGTGATTACGGTGTTTTGCGGAAAGTTGGTAGTAGCGTTTCGGGCTACTTAATTGGGCGTTAGCTATTATTTTATTCAGCAGCAAGGAAATTAACGATGGCAAAGTATCAGTTTTTCTGTAAACCAAATTCAAATCGTACCGAATTTACTTATCTGGATATGGGCTCAGAAACTTATCTGTTTGAAAAAAAAGAACTCTTGAGTTCGGGACTAGAAGTAGACGGCGATACGATACAAGCTTCTACTCCAGAAGAAGCAATTGATAAATTCAAATTAAATTTCTGTGAGCCTTTAGAAGATTATGCAAATTCCAGTGCTTCAGGTGGATTAGCGACATTCATTTTTGAATCCTTCAAATCAGTTACTGGGAAAAAATAGCTAACAAACAATTCAAGCAGCCCCTCAACGCGTGGCATTTTTGTTGTGCGTTGAGTTTGGTGATTACGGAGTTATGCGGGAAGTTGGTAGTAGCGTTTCGGGCTACTTAATTGGGCGTTATGTAACCGTAGAGAAAAAGACCGCAATATGTTGAAATTTAAAGTGTTTTTATGCTTGTGCATTTTTAAGTTAGCTTCTATTTTACATGTTTTATGATTTTAACTTATTGTTTTAATTGGTTATTTATACGGTTTGTAAAATTAGTCTTATTCATGTTGATTTGGTTTTCGTCTTTTTGTTCTTCGAGTTTTCAGTCTTTTCTCAATGGTTCAGTGAGTTTGCGATAAGTTTGGTGGCAGTCATTTTTTTTCTTTGAACTAGGGCTCGCAGTTTCGTCGTTGTCACGCAAATTCTACTGGGTTACTGCTAACTTTTCATGTAAGTTAAACGATATTTGGCAATGTTTTTCTTTGTAATGCTTTGAAATGGTTAGAAAAGTTACATAACAAAGCATTCAAGAGGGACAGTCAACGCTTGGCAGTTTTTGTTTGGTTGGCATTTGAGGTTTTGGCTGGCTAGTTTTAGTTTAGTTGTTTGCGTTGTCTGCCCCTTAATGCGGCGTTATGACTATAAGGTAATAAATTGAAATTATTCGTTAAATATGGATTTGTTTTTCTATGGGCAGGCTTCGGATTATGTGGTTTATTCACATTGGCTCATTTATATGTAGAAGATAAAGTAGGTTTTTCGTCATTGATAAGTGATCTGGGTTCTTTCGGTAGTTTTCTTTCTGGACTTGGAACTGTAGTAGCAGCAGCAGCAGCGGCTATTGGTGTCGATAGTTGGGTTAACCAGCTTAAATGTGGGAAATACCTGGATGTTATTTGGTCTGCTAAAGTCGCTATACGAAAAGTTCATGCGAGTGAAATGGATTGGTATATTGCAAATTATACTTATCTCGAGAGTCCATCAGAATCACGTAAGTCAGATCTGGAAACCAAACTTAAGAAGTTAGAATATGATTTCGATGAACTAAGTAATGAATTTCATCAGTTGGACCAAGTTGTAGTTAAAAATCAGTTTCTTTGGGCAAATAATGCCTCACATTTAAAGCATACGTGGCTAGAAATTAAGTGGCACATGGAAGAAAATGAACTTTCCAGTCGAGACTTATCTCGTCTCATTACTGCATTTGAAGACTACTACGATGCTCTTATGGCACAGCTTGAAGAAATCGAAGATAAATTTGGCAAATAGTCATAACAAAGCATTTAAGAGTGATTCGCAACGCTTGGCAGTTTCGCTTCGCTCAAGTATAGCCAAACGCCGCTCACACCTTAATGCGGCGTTAGGCAAATAACATAGGAGCTGGTATGTGTTCGTAGAAATAACAAATAGCGATGTGATCGCCTTTTCATCTGTTTTTATTGCGTTGATAGCTTTAGTAGTTGCCATAATTCAAGGTGTTGTCGCAAGGAAGCATAATGTTCTTACTTTAAAACCTGTACTTTTTTTTGAAAGTATGTTGTCCCCAAGAGATGGTGTTTCCATAAATTTTCGAAATCATGGTCAAGGGCCTGCATTTGTTGAAGCTGTTTACTACAAGTTTAATGGACAAAAATATCCTATATCATCTCCTAGTAGTTACGATGATTTGGTAAAGACCATGGGAGCTCTGCGACTGAAAGATGTTGAGTTCAGCATAATGTGTAATCTTTCCATTTCTTCAGTCGTTGTACCCTCACAAGGAGAAGCTGTTTTTTTGCAGTTTTTTAACTACGATAGTACCCCGATCTTAGACGAAGAAAAAAATAGAAAAATAATTGAATCACTTCCAGAGTTTGAGATCTATTACAAATGTAGTTATGGAAAGAAGTATATGGAGAAATGGAGGGTGAGTAATCCTGTGAACTTACTATAAATTTGCCTAACAAACTGCTTAAGAGGGATTCGCAATGCGTGGCATTTTCAGCATGCGTTGGGTTTTGTGATTCAGGTGGTGTGCGGTAACTTTTGTAGTGCATTGCTCACCCCTTAGCAGGGCGTTAGATTAAAGGAGTTACATTTGACAAAACAACAGAAAGTTAAGCATCACTTTTTACCCGAAGTGTATCTAAAAGGCTTTACGCCCGAGGGTGATGATAAGTTGTTTGTTTTGAGGAAGCCTTACGGAAGCATTAGTCAAATGCATCCTGCTCAGATGATGTACAAGAAGCACCTATACACTGTCGAAGGATTCGATAATCCTCAAATGATCGAAGACTTTTACCAAGAAGTGGAAAGCGAGCTTTCAAGTGCATTTGAGGTTGCCACCTATCTTAGGAATAATCCGAGTGAATATGTAGCTCTAAAACAAAAAGCATCATTTCATCAATTAGTTAAGTCTATTATAGCTTTTCAGTTTTGGCGTTCTCCCACACAAGAAGCACTAGCTATTAAAATGTCCGAGATGCTGCCATCAATTTTTCATAGTTTGCCTAATGAAGTTGGTAAAACAATAGGACTCAATGCGTACTTTATTGATTATCTGTATCAAAACAGGGGGGATGAATCGCATCGAAAATTAATACAGAATATGGTTCTACCTTTATTAACATTTCGTATGTACGATGACACCTTAATTGACTTTAGTTTCTTTGTTGCTGACAAGGATGGTGGTTATGTATTAACTTGTGATAACCCAGTTATTTACCAAGATCTAAATCAACTATTTTGTTTTAAGTCATTCGCTTTTCCATTAACGAAGAATATTATTATTGCGTCCAATGCTTTAAACAATGGTTTCACAGTAGATAAATTCAATCGCCAGATTACTCTTCAAGCAGAAGAGCGAGTTGTAGGTTCAACTAAAGAGCTTCTTGAACATGCGAAGGAATGTTGTGGAATTTAATCTAACAAGGCGTTAAAGAGGGATTCGCAACGCGTAGCATTTTCGTTATGCTTTGATTTTATTAGTTTTTAGTGCAATGCGGTGAGTTGGTAGTCGCGTTGCTCACCCCTTAACGCGGCGTTATGTTTAAATTAAAAGTTGGTTAATAGTGATAAAGAAAAATACTAAAATTCTATTAAATGGAACCGAGTTTACAGTTCTTGGGACTCTCGGCGAGGGAGGTGCTGGCGTAGTCTTTAAGATAGAAGATGCGCATAAAAAGTTATATGCTTTAAAGTTACTGAAACCTAATGCGATAACAGAGAAGAAGTCTCGTTTCATCAACGAGTTGGAGTTTTGCAAGGCTATTGATTGTAATAATATTGTGTCTGTTTTTATGGATGGCTGTTGTACGATCAATGGCATAAACCATAATTTCTATGTAATGCCTTACTTTTCTGGAACTCTAAAATGCTTAGATTTTTCCAATTTTTCCGGAGAGAAAATAGAAAACTATTTTTTCCAAATATTAAACGGATTAAACTACGCCCATAGTCGAGGTGTCTATCATCGAGATTTGAAGCCTGAAAACATTCTGTTGGATTCTGAAAGGGATTTGTTGGTAATCGCCGATTGGGGAGTTGCTAGCTTTTCTGAAGAGTACAATTTCTGTAATGTTAAGACTAAGAATGGAACAAGATTGGCTAATTTTAAATATGCTTCGCCTGAACAAAAGAATAATGACGAAGTTGAATTTAGTTCCGATATATACTCTTTGGGCTTGGTATTAGGAGAGATGTTTACAGGTAAAATTCCAGTTGGAACTAGTTATAAAAGTATAGGCTCTATTCACAGTGATTATGCCCACTATGATGAAATAGTTAAATGGATGACTGCTCAAAATCCTCACATGAGACCTTCGGCAAAAGAACTGATTGCAAGTCATGGTTGTCATTTTTTTGAACAGTATGATTTAGATCGAATATTTAACACAGTAGCATTTGAACTCAAGTCTACAAATTTTGAGTTACCCAAATTTATCAAACCTAGAAACAATGTTAATGGACTCTTTGAAATAAAGGAGTGGATTGACAAATCCTATTTGTTGTCAAACCGAAATCCTATAAATGTACAAGCATCTTCCATTTCGATGTTCGTACATAGATTTTGCCGCTCCCATCCATTTATGGATGGGAATAAGAGAATATCATATGTTATTTTGAATTCTCTTTTGAAGTTTTACCAAATAAACCTCAATGCCACTGCTAATGAAAAAATAGAAATAATTAACTCAATTATATATGAAAAGGCTTCAACTGATGACTTCGGAAAGTGGATAGAACAACGTGTAGTTGAAAATAATATTAGTGCAGAGCAGTTAATAGATGCGTTGGGTGATTTTTAAACATAACAAACTGTTTAAGAGTGATTCGCAACGCGTGGCATTTTTACTGTGCGTTGGTTTAAGTGATTAAGGTGGTATGCAGTAGCATCGGTATTGCGTTGCTCACACCTTAACAGGGCGTTATAACGCGGGATAGTTATGAGTACACAAGATCTATCTAAAATGGGTGCAGCGCGAGTTACTATCGAAGAATTCGGTAACTCTTTTTGTGTCCGCAAGCAAAATGCTTCCGATGTTGAGGTGAATTTTTACCAGCATGCAGCTTCAAAGCTAAATGGCGTAAATATCCCCAAACTTTATAAGGTACAAGAGAAAGATCTGTTTATTGAGTTCATTCCTAATCGCATAACTTTAAAAGAACTACGAAAAAATTCGAGCGTTTTTGAACAATTGGCTAGCATTCATTGCTCAAAATACAAACCTTTTTTTAGTCCCAAAGAACATCGTTGGTCGGTAACTTCGACAGAGTTGGCTTTTGAAGCTTTAAAGCTTCCGTGTTCTTCTCATAATACGATAACTTCAATACAAGCTTTATCTCAGCTATTTGACCATTCTGGATTAATTTCTGGTGATACGAATGATGGGAATTGGGGGATGAGAAATAATGGTGAACTGGTATTGTTTGACTGGGAGCGCTTTGGTTATGGAAGCCCAGCAATTGATCTGGCTCCTTTAGTTCAAGGTATGGGGTCAATTCATGACTACGTTTCGATTGTCGAGCAATACAGTCAATACTATTCATCATTTACTTCGAACGAGTTAACGAGGCATTTGGTGATCGCAAAATGTTGGATAGTTATTGAGGTCGTCAATATACTGATTAGTCGTAATAAACCGGAAGCGGCCATATATATAGACTGGTATAAAAAGAACGTGCCTTCTTGGTTAAGTTCCGTAGAAAGCGCGTTATAACAAACAATTCAAGCAGACCCTCAACGCGTGGCATTTTTATTCTGCGTTGAGTTTAGTGATTACAGTGTTGTGCGGAAAGTTGGTAGTAGCGTTTCGGGCTACTTAATTGGGCGTTATGTGCCTAATAGTTTTCAACGTCTACATTAGTTATATTACAAGGAAATCATATGTTTAGAGTCATATATGAGTGGCGAGTGCCAACTAATAAAATGGACGAATTTCAAAAGGTTTGGAGTTCTACAACTGACTCTATTCATCATACAGTCGAGGGTGCTCTCGGCAGTTTCATGCTTCATTCCTTTGATAAACCTGAAAAGGTACTAACGATTGCTAAGTGGCGCTCTCGACAAGATTGGGAGTTATTTTGGGAAAATAGTAATCCTGGAAAAATGCAGAAAATGCGTGAAATCGCTGAACGAATTTCGGTGGAATCGTTCGACGAAATAGATGATCGGAGTAAATAATGACCCCGGCACATAACAAACAATTCAAGCAGACCCTCAACGCGTGGCATTTTTATTATGCGTTGAGTTTAGTGATTACGGTGTTGTGCGGGAAGTTGGTAGTAGCGTTTCGGGCTACTTAATTGGGCGTTATGTGATTAGGCGTAAATTGAAAACGGCCCTAATCGAATGGGCCGAATATTAATTGAAAGGGTTTAGTGTTCAGGAGTTTCAAGTAATTTGATTACGCTTTCTACGGCATTACTCATTGCCTGTTCATTTTCAAGTTTACCTGAACCAGCTGGTCCAAGCGCCTGAGAATATAAAGTAAGTTGTTTTTCAAAAGGTAAGCCTAAGTGATCATAAAGGTTTTGTCGGATTTGGGCATGTTGTTCAGGATCTTTGCTAGCAAGTTTAATAAGGGTTTCATAAATAAGCGCTTTCATGAGCTATCCATTTTATAATAGTTAACGGGGCGCATATGATTGTAATCGGTAATAGAATGTAATTCTGAAGCAACAATCACATAACAAAGCGTTAAAGAGGGATTCGCAACGCTCGGCATTTTTGTTTTGCGTTGATTTCAGTGGTTACTGTGTTGTGCGGTAAGTTAGTCGTTGCGTCGCTCACCCCTTAACGCGGCGTTATGTACTATGGAGATAATATGGAAGTAGTTGCTCTTGAAAATCATATCTCAGAATATCCAAATCCATTTTATTTGAAACGAGGCGATAGAGTGACTCTTGGTGAAATGGATGATGAATTTCCCAATTGGATTTTTATTACCAATAATTTAGGTGAGCAAGGTTGGGCTCCAATTCAGTATATAGAAAAGATTGAAAGTGATTCCGTAGGTATCATGCTTGAAGACTATGATAATGTTGAGCTGAATACTACCATCGGTGAAAAACTGTCAGTGCTTTTTGAACTCAATTCTTGGTATCGAGTTTCGAGGTCAACGGATGAAATTGGTTGGGTTCCAGTGCATTCGGTACAACGTACATAACAAGGCGTTCAAGAGGGATTCGCAACGCGTAGCATTGTCGTTATACATTGATTTTATTAGTTTTTAGTGTAATGCGGTGAGTTGGTAGTTGCGTTGCTCACCCCTTAACGCGGCGTTATAGCTTACTGTTCATTTTGGCATAGACAGAGATGATTCGATGTTGCAGAGTATGTCATAACTTCATTTAAGAAAGGGAATTACTGTGTTTAGTCATATAATGATCGGCTCAAATAATATAGAGAAATCAAAGGCTTTTTATGATGCCATTATGGCCGTTCTTGGTTACTCGAATGGTTTTATTGATGCGAAAGGCCGCTGTTTCTATCGTAATAAAGAAAGTACTTTAGGCATTACGAAGCCAGTAAATGGTGAACCAGCTACTCATGGTAATGGCATAACGATTGGTTTTAAAGTTAGTAGTCCTGAATTAGTTGATGCATGGCATGCAGCAGGTATAGCGAATGGAGGCATTACTTGTGAGGATCCACCAGGGATCCGAATCAGTGGAGACCGAAAGCTCTATTTAGCTTATTTACGAGATCCTTCAGGTAATAAACTTTGTGCAACCCATTTTTTGTCTACAGAGAGCAAATAACCACGCTATAACAAGGCGTTCAAGAGGGATTCGCAACGCGTAGCATTTTCGTTATGCGTTGATTTTATTAGTTTTTAGTGAAATTCGGTCAGTTGGTAGTTGCGTTGCTCACCCCTTAACGCGGCGTTAGTTTCTCTCAGGAAAGATCATCAAAAATTTACGCCCAAGGTTCTGAAAATTCAGCTTTTGGCGTTCAAACTGCACAACTGGACTTTTAAGTTTGGCTTGATGCTGATTTGGTAGAAAGCGTTGAAAGTTCAGTAGTTTCAAAGTCGCTGAAAGCCCAAAAGCCTCGATGCTCCAACGTTGTTAGATGTTCTACTCGGAAAGTTTGGTTTCACAAAAGGCAGCATCATCGCTGTGATCTTGCTTTCTTTGTCGCGGACTCTTACCGTGGCCAACTTAACCTTTATTGTTTTGAGTTTTGGCAGCCAACTTCACAGCTTTTGGCGTTGGAAGTGTGTTTGCGTGATACTTTTGCGTAAAATCACTATTAAGCAAATGAGTTTAAAAAGTCATTGTTAAACAATAGGCTACGAAACTAACAAACGCCTCAAGAGGGACTGTCAACGCGCGGCGTTTCCAGTCCCAATGAGCCGCGGTGGTTGCAGTTGTTGTGTTTGAGTTTAGTGGTAATGCGTTGTCAGCCCCTTAGGCGGGCGTTAGCCGTTTTCATAATCATTAGCCAAAGTGTAAGTTGCAAAATGAGTAAAAAGGGTGTAATTTTTACTCATGACGAAATTCGAATTTGATGAAAATAAAAGCAGGTCAAACTTTGAGAAACATGGAATTGATTTCTATACAGCTCAAGGTTTGTGGAATGACTCTGATCTTATCGAGATCCCTGCAAACACAAGTGATGAACCTAGGTATTTGGTCATCGGCATGTTAAATGGTAAGCATTGGTCTGGCGTCATTACATACCGTGGACTAAATATTAGGATCATTTCAGTCAGACGTTCACGTAAAGCGGAGGTGAACTTATATGAAAGCGCATGAGTTTGATGCCAAGTTTGAAAGTGACGATGACATTTTAGGTGATCTAGATTTATCTAAAGTTAAGCGTCCAATGCAAAAGCAGAAACGGGTAAATGTTGATTTCCCTGCATGGATGTTAGATTCACTAGATCGTGAAGCTAACCGAGTAGGGGTTACACGACAGTCGATAATCAAGATTTGGCTAGCTGAAAGGCTTGAAAATGTAGCTCATCACCACACTTCAAACTAAACGGCTAACAAACGCTTCAAGAGGGACAGCCAACGCGTGGCATTTTTACTATGCGTTGGCTTTTTTGGTTACGGTGTTATGCGGTAAGTTGGTAGTAGCGTTGGCTGCCCCTTAAGCGGGCGTTATACAAACGGAGGTAGCTTTGAATCTGGATGACTTGGGACTTGAAACGTTGCCACTTCAAAGAGAGCTGATTGAGTCTGTTTTATCCTCATTTATGCATGAAGAAAATGTGGTTGCAGGTGTTTTACTTGGTTCACTTGCAGCAGGTACTGGCGATAGAGTTTCCGATGCGGATGTTCTTATCTTTACTCAAAACAACTTTCATAATGACTCTAATCGCTGCTTTCAGACGTTCGAGTCGGGAAAAGAGATTTTCTATTGTTTAAGTGGGGCTCACAACGAAAATGCTTATTTCAGAAAGTACATTTTTGGTGACCTGACAAGTGCTGAAATTCATTGCCTAGATTTAAGTGAGCCTTTCGAGATATCAAAGCCATTTAAGGTGCTGTTTGATAAAACAGGAATGGTTGAAAGCCGATTAACTGACATTCCTGCGCCGAAACA
This sequence comes from Vibrio metschnikovii CIP 69.14, assembly GCF_000176155.1. Lineage (GTDB taxonomy): Bacteria > Pseudomonadota > Gammaproteobacteria > Enterobacterales > Vibrionaceae > Vibrio > Vibrio metschnikovii. The sequence goes on from NZ_ACZO01000007.1 coordinate 876,221, forward strand.
CGAAGATTTCCCAACTTATGTTCATGGTGACAAAGGTTTGATTTGGGAGCTTTTCGATTGCATCAAATGGTTAAGCCGTAAGCGTCTATTTAAACCCACCTACCAATAACTCAGCATTCTAGGCATAGTGATTTCGCAACCAAGGAGTCACTATGAACCAATCGAACAAAACTCAATTCTGGGCAGAAATCATTGAGCAACAGAGCCAAAGTGAGTTATCCATTGTCGCGTTTTGCAAGGCAAACCAACTGACGGTAAATACCTTTTACTACTGGCGCAAAAAGCTTTATGGGGGCGAACAGCAACAAGTGGTGCATCCTGTCCTGATAGAAGATAGCCCGAAAAGCATAGGGGAACGCCAGTCGGTTATGCTTTCACTACCAACAGGAATGACCGTTGAATTTCCCTCTAACATGCCAGCACACCAAATCCAAAACTGGTTACAGGCTCTGACGTGTTAATACCGAACTTGGGTATTTACCTGGTCTCGGGCATAACTGACATGCGCAAGTCTATTGATGGTTTGTCATTGATTGTGGCTGATGTGTTGGAAATGGATCCGTTCAGTGAAGCCTGGTTTATCTTCTGCAACCGCGGCCGAGACAAAATTAAGATCTTGTTCTGGGATACTAATGGTTTTTGGCTTTATTACCGCCGACTGGAAAAAGGTCGTTTTAACTGGCCTAAACCCAATGCATCTGGTCATGTCGCTATCTCCAGACAGCAACTTCAATGGTTACTCTCTGGGCTTAATCTGGAACACCCTAAAGCTCATCAGCCCTTATATGGCCTTGAAGTGTGAGCCAATACCATGATCGTGATAAAGGACTTGAACGATCCTTTACCCTGTCAGAC